>CAWDBZ010000001.1:0-95465 GCA_963800715.1 uncultured Actinomycetota bacterium
GACTTGTGCGTCGCCGCGGTCGGCGACCTGGTGGACGCGTTCACCACCTGCGGCCGGCTCACCGAAGCCTGCCTGGCCAACCACGGCCACGCCGAGAACCGCTCCCTCATCTCCGGCCGCACCGTCTTCAACGGCACCACCTGCGTCGCCGGCTACGTCGCCGTGCTTTCCTGCTCGCTCCCCTCCTCCCTCGGAGGCGACCTCTCCGGGCTGCCCTCGTGGGCATCGTGGATCCTCGACCAGATCGAGGGCTTCGTCTGGCCGGACGCCGACACCGACCGGCTGCGCGCCGCCGCCTCGGCCTGGCGCGCCGCGTCGTTCGAGGTCGCCGGCCTCGCTGGCTACTGCTCCTCGGCGATCGGCTCGTTCTCCCAGCTCCGCTCCCCCGAGGTCCCGGTCGCCGTGGAGGTGACCACCGGCCTGGGCGACCGATGCCGCGCCGTCGGTGACCAGTGCGCCGTCCTGGCCGAGGCGTGCGACACCTACGCCGACCACGTCGACGAGCAGCGCGCCGCGATCCTCGACCTGATCCAGGACCTGATCCGCGACGCGGTGATCATCCAAGGCATCGGCCTCGTCCTCGGCACGATCACCGCCGGCGCCACCGCCGCCGGCGCCACGGCTCTCAACGCCGCGCGCATCGCCGCCGCCGCTCCCCGGCTCCTCCGGATCATCTCCACGCTGCGGAGTCTCGCGTCGACCTGCGCCGCGCCTCTTCGGTACGCCGCCACCGCGCTGCGTGACCTACGACTCGAGCTCGCGGTCTTCCGCAACGGCGCGCATCACGGTCGCGTCGGCATTCAAGGCCGAGCGCGTAGCCCGGGTCGAACGGCTGCGCGGTCTGCTCCGAAATCCTCGCCTCTTCGACCCGAATGAGCTGCGCGGGCTCTGCCGAAGGCCGACGTCGAGTTGCTGTGCAAGGGTTGGCCGGTGCGGGCCAGCGCGACGGGGCGAGGGGATCGTGCATGTCGACACGGCGAACAGGGACGTCAGATCCGCGATCATGGACGGCTATCCGCCCGGCAGCCGTCCCGACCCGATCACTGGGGCCCCTACGCGGTGGTGTCCCAGAACGGCGACGACCATCAAGATCGCTCTCGAAGGGAAACCCGGTCCTGTGACCCGACATCTCGCAGCGCTCCTCGAGAACTGGAGAGAGACTTCGGAGCGCTTGGCAGAGGTATCCGCTCTATCGGTTCTCGGCTGGTTCCTCCGCGGCCTGAAGCGTGGGCGCAGCGAAGACGAGAGCGCATGACATCTGCCAGCAGGCATACGACGAGTTCACTCCGACGCGCACCAAGGTCGTCTGGGTGGTTCGACTGGCTCCGCTCGAGAACGCCCGGCCGATCGCGAACCAGGGACACCCCTCGACTTCGACCTAGACACCGACGGTCCGATCGACGTGCCCGTGCAGGTCTTGGTGCCGGATCAGGCCGCGCTCAAGTAGCCGTTCAGCTTGATCACCAGCCCGCGCTCGGCAACCGTGAAGCGCGGCGCCGTACTGATGTAGCGATGACCGGTCGGTGTCACGGTCTCGATCGTGTGTCGCGGTCCGGGCCGCGGCATTGCTGACCAACCGAGGGCGTCCTTGGCGTAGTTGCAGTATTCGCAGAGCCCCTGCCCGTTGGCCGCGCTGGTCGGACCGCCGTCGGCGTAGGCCTCGGCGTGGTCGAGGTGGCGAACCGGGGCATCGCAGTAGAGAGTGCGGCACTTCTGGTCGCGCAGCCGCAGGTAGTCGGCCAGCGCGCCCTCGAACCGGCGCGACTTCGAGTCCATGGAGACCAGTTCGCCGGTCTTGGGGCTGGCGTAGAGGCGCCGCACCCACTGGTCGACGCCCTGCTCGGCGTTCGCGGCGATCCACTCCCGAAGCAGGTCGCCGGGGACCGGGCCGTAGTGCTCCACCCAGCCGAATCCGTCGTCGTCGCCCAGCAGGACCGAGTCGGGGACGACGACGTTGATCATCAGCGGCACGGACCGGTCGCCCTCCCCGGGGTTGAGGACGCGGTGCACGAGTGTGTCGGCCATGATCTGGCCGCGCGAGCGCACGTCGCCGGCCGCCCTGGCCCGGTCGGCCTCGCGGGTGAGCACGGCCCACACCGCAACGCCGGCCTTCACCGGCAGCAGCGTCGAAAGCTGGCTCATCACGTCGGGCGCCGGCCGCAGTGAGACTCGACGGTCGGCCTCGGCCCGGCGCCGCCGCTCCACGAACGAGACCGGATCGAGTTCATAGGCAGCCTCGCGTGCGGCGGCGACGACCTCTCCGTCGCCCATTGATTCGAGGACGTCAGGATCGCCGGCGACCCGCCTGTCCACCTCGGCGCGGTCGGCCCGAGACAGGCAGCTGGTCTCCCGGGCCAGCAGCATCGCCCGCCACTCGGTGATCCGGCCGGCGCGAAACGCCGCGCGCGTGGCCGGCATCTCGTCGCGCAGCACCAGCGCCAGACCAACATGCTGGCGACCCCGATGGGGCGACTCCCGCCGCGCCAGCGCGACCTGGGCGGCGACCGCCCGGCCCTGCCGCTCCTCGGGCACACCCGCGCGAGCCTCGGCCTCACGCTGCGACCGATCGAACGTCGCGGTCAGCAGCGCCTGCGCCGCCTCGGCCGAGCACTTCAGCTCCTCGAGCGCCCGGATCAGGTCGATCCGCTCCGCGTCGTCCGAGCCCTCGCCGATCCGGGACAGCACGGCACCGGCACCGCGGACATCGTCCACGGTCGGCGCCGCGCCACTCCCGACTTCGAACATACATTCGATTGTAGGTGATCCCGCCGACAGTCGTCGGCGACACTCCACAGGCCCGGCCGGCCCCGTCTCAGGCGGCGGCCAGCCGGGCCAGCTCGTCGCATCTCGATCGGACGGGTTCGACCGAACAGTCCGCGAGCACCGACCAGTGAGCCGCGTGCTCGGCGGACGTGCAGTGCTCGCGCAGGGCCTGGAAGACACGCTCGTCGAGGATCACCGCCCCCACATGCGGGGCCACCGTGCTGGCTCCATCGACGCCGCTGACGGTGATGGCGATGAACGCGACCTCCGCCACCATCACGCCGTTGGCCTGGTTCTCACTCAGGCCCTGGTCCAACAAGTCCACCAGCCGCCCAGGGGGCGGCCCCACCTCCTCCTCCGGCACGGACCCGAGGCTGGACATCGGGACGATGTCAGAGGAGAACAGGGTGCCGTTGCGGCAGGAGAAGCCGTAGTCGAGCCGTTCGTCGTGTCGACCGTCACCGATGCAGGTGATCCAGTACGCCGGGTCCTCGTGCGTGCTCGCAGCGGCCACCCCCTGCGCGGTCGCAAGGTCGACGGTGACCGGTCTCGACTCGAACATCAGTCCCGGGCCTGTTGCGACAGGCACCACTCGACCGATGACCGGGCAATCGGATCCGCGGTCGGTGAGGGCGCCGATGTTCATGACCTCCAGCGGCGCCCCCGTCGAGAGATCGCGAACTCGCAGTGCCGAGCCGTTCGCATCCCCGAGGACGTAGCCGTTCATCCGCGTCTCGGCCCAGTCACGAATCTGGTCGCAGCGCTCCACCAGGGATGCGTCGGCCTTGACGTCCAGGAAGTCCAGCAGCCCGCCGTACTCGAAGACCGCGAGCTGCTCGCACAGCCAGTCGCTCGCCGCGATGCAGGTCCCGAGCTCACTAAAGCGCACTGCGTCGTCCGCGACCTCTCCTGCCTCCTCGGTGTGGGCCACGATCATCGTCTGAATCACCGCATCGTCGGTGCGAGGGTCCTGCTCCACCAGCATCCACCGATACGCCTGCTCCACGCACCACCGCGAGTACATCCATCCGGGCGCCTCGTCGCCGAGCATCACGAGCTCGTGCAGCTTGTGTGGCGTCAGCGACCCTTCGACCTGCAGCGTCTGCTGGAGGTGCCAGAGTGCCTCATGGGCGTCGCCGCGGGCCGCGGCCCCGATGTGGGCGTCCATGTGCTCGATGTCCTCGTCGGTCATCAGGTGGGTCATGTCCTGACCTGGGCGCAGCGTGGCCACGCGCACCCGACCTGGTCCGGTAGACGGCGCACGACGCCGTCGAGCGTTGCGGCGACGTGACTTGCGACCGCGAGACTTCGGCATGACTCACCGACCTCCAGCCCGCCGAGTGGCGAGGTCGATCACCTGCGCGGTCGGCGTACGTGGCGGCGGTTGTGGTCGGGTCTCCCGGGCTTGCGCCGAGCTCGGCCACAGAACCTTCTCGGTGACCCGGTTGGCCCGCACCTGGACGGCGAACAGTTCGTCGGTGTCGTGCCTGCTGCCGACCACCATCCCGTCGGCGCTCTGCCCGCGCAGCTTGAGGAAGGATCTGATGAGGTAGCGCAGCCATCCCGCGGGGTCGCCGTACTTCTCGTCCCCGCTGTGGGTCAGGCAGCAACCGTCGTCGCACGCCAACCACCCGCATTGGAACCGTGGCTCACCCTTGTCGATTGCGGTCGCGACAAGGTCAGCGAGTCGTTCGATCTGGTCGCTGTCGAGTGCCGGCTCGATGCCGATGTGCCCGATGAAGTCGGTGGTGATTGCCATGCCGACGAGCCTGCCCCGAAACACGACAGGGCGTCGGGGCGTCTCCACAGGCCTGTGGAAGACGCGGAGCTGAGGTCAGGCGTGAGCGCGGTGCGTCCCGCCGCTGCGCATCGTGCGGCCCACTTCGAGCGCGGCCGCCGCGACTTCGTCCCGGCTGAGCCGCTCCCGCTTGAAGACCAGCGTGTCGGCCAGGTTCACGATCCCGCAGACGCTGACGCCACGAGCCCACGAGTCCTCGGGCTGGTCGCCGGTCAGGCACAGCACCGGGTGCACCTCGTCGCGGCGTACGCCCGCCACGTCGGCCACCTGGTGCGCGACCTCCAGCAGCCTCATCAGCTCCTTGGCGTGCGCCCGCTCCTTCTCGTGCCGGCGTCCACAGCCGATGACGAAGACGCCGGGTGGGCCCACGACCACGAAGTCCGCGCGCGGGCCCTTGTCCTCGCGGCGCGTGTCGATGACGTTCCAGTCGTCGAACGGCAGCTCGGCCAGCGCACGCTCGATCACCACATCGACCTCGGCCGGTGCGAGCTGTGCCATTGGGGTCCTCCTGAAGCTGTCTGTTCCGACGGTACGGCGGCCCGGCTACGCCTCGCAGGAGAACGCCTCAACGTAGCCCCTACTACCTAGTTCCCGACCCGGGCACCGCGTATCCGCACTCGTAGGCATACATGACCAGCTGGGCCCGATCGCGGCAGTCCAGCTTGTGTTCATGTCTCAACAGTCGCTGCGAGACTTGGTCTCTCGCGTCTTGGCTGGAGACCCTGTCGGCTCTGTCTGGAGATGATCCTCCGATCTGGGCAAAACGCCCTCAGTTGGCGTGTTGGTCGCTCACGCTGTACCGGTGCTGGCGCGTCGACATAGCTATCCCAACCGTGTGATCCGCGGCGCCGCACGCCAGTTTGTGAGCGCCAATGCGCGGGTGCTGGTGTCGATCGCAGGGATCACGGTCACCGTCTGTGCACTGCTGGCGTGGCTACTCGACGGCTACGTCGCAGGATTGTTCACCGGCGTTTTCGCCTCCTTGATGGTGGCGATGGTGGCCCTAGGCTTCCTGTTGGTTTCGGGACTTACGTTCCAGGTGTCAGGCGTCATGGGCGAGAGCAACACCGCCAACGTGCTGCGCATTGCCTATCGTCGGAAGTACGTCTACGGATGGATCGACAATCTCGAGATTGATAGCGGGGACGTCGACCACCTCGTAGTGACGCGGGCCGGAGTCCTCGCTATTGACACCAAATGGCACAGCCACGGACTCAACGAGGCCAAGCTGGAATCCGACGCGATAGCGGCCCTTGCGTGTGCTGGCCGTGCCCGGAGCATTCTTCGCTCCGTCCATCAACGGCGCCCAGTGGTGACACCACTCGTGGTCGTCTGGGGCGGCAACCAGCGCGATGCTCACGGTCAACACCACCTCGGTGTCGATGTCGTGGCGGGCCGCGACCTCAAGGCTTGGCTTCAAGAGTGGACAGCGACCGGCAATGCCTCCAATGCTTCACAGGCGAAGGCGCTGGTCGGCGAGCTTGAGGCATTCAAGCAACGTGTTCATTCGCCTCGCCGCGATCTGGTCCGAGGTGCGCCAACAGCGCCTACTTTCCGCCGTGCGCCTCGCCAGCAGCGCGCGAGCGCCTGAGTTCGACCCGGAGCGCTTCGGAGGAAGTGTGCTCCAGGTTGAGCGGCGGGTTGAGCGCGTGAACAACCTGGCGCTCAAGGTCTCCGAGGGAGTTCGCGTCGTCAACAAGTAGCGGAACAACGCGCATGTGCTCGGCCATCCACGCGGAGAGCTCGTCGCGGACCACGACTTGACCGAAGGCGGCGTCGAGAACACCACCGAGAGTCTTGCGCAATGTGGATGCGCTACGCCGTCCTCGAAGGTGCTGTCTACGCAGCCGTTTCAGCAGAGTGCTGTTGCTCGTTTGGCTGGACGGCCACTTGGTTGCGCCTGTCTGCCCCACATAAACAAGCCCAGGACGCACTGCATGACCAAGCCCGCGCGATAGGTCTTCCGCACCTTGGCCGTCGACGAACCAGCTGTAGAGGCCGGCACCATCGAGCCTAAGACGTTCCAGGGCGGCAAGTTCGGCTGAGGTGTAAGCCGCGTCGCCGTCATAGAGCTTCGCAGCGACCGCGGCCGCATCGCCATCGAACGTGGCCGCACTTGGGTCCAGGACCGTCTCCTCAGCGCGGGCTTGCGCGTCGTACCAGCCTTGCCAGCGGCCACTGGTGAGGCCCTGCAACGGACGGGCGATCGCAACTCCCCGACGCTCCAGCGGATGAACAAGGGGCGCAACGTAGTCCTGCCCAGCGTGCATCTCGACCCGCCGGCCCGAAAGGTCGCCTCCGAGCAGCAGTTCGAGTCGTGCCACCACCCACTCGCCCCAAGCCACCCGGTACGGGCGAGGCGTGTCCGGAAGGTACCGCTCGTACGGCGCCAGCCATTCATCCGGCCCCACGAGTCCGTGCTCAGCGGACAGGATGAACCACGGGTCACCCAGTCTCTCGGCGTACGCGCGCGCCTTACGGAATCGCACCGAACTGTAGAGATCCTTGGCGGCCGCCGGCTCCGAAAGTTTGCTCTTGGCGCAGGCCACGAGAACAACGCGTCCATTCGAAGAGGCGGGGCGGGCGAGCGCCTCAGGGTCAGGCTGAGGCCGACGCGCCGGTGGCAGTACGGCCGGCCGAGGCGGTGCGATGGCGATGCGACGGAAGGTGACTGAAACCCCAGGCACCTTGCGCAGCACGTCGAACCCGGCCGCCTTCCAGGCGCGGGTGTGCGGCCGATCTCCACCCCACCAAGCCGCGTGGTCGATCGCCGACGCCGGCATGCCACCAACAACGTCCTCTAGCTCCCGCCAAGAAACAGTGACGGTCTCCGGCTGCCCGCGCAGGTAACTGGTGAGCGCGCTCCAGTCAGCCGCCACGGTCCGTCTCCTTGCCGCATGACTCAGTGTGTTTGGCGACGACGATGCTCCGTCCGGGGACGGCTGACAAGGCGACACTTACCACGAACGCCGCGCCCCGACGCGTCTGAGTGACACGCTGTGCATTCAAACGGGAGGAACGCGTGCGCGAGGGACTGTACGAGTCATTGATCAACGGCAGGCTCGGAGACGAGCTGGACCTACTAACCGATCTAACGGCCAGTACTGGCCCAGTGGACGAAGCAGATGCTCCCCACGTCCTGGCGAGGTACGTCGGAGAGCTGCTCGAAGCCCGGCTGCGCGCTATCCGCGACCCCGATGAACGCCTACGCACCGTCAATGAGCTGGTCACGCAACTCGCCGATGTCACAGATGCCATCGCGGTACCAGTGCGCCAGCTGCTGAGCGTCGCGGGACCTGCAGGTCCAGGGAAGGTCTCCGTCTCGTCACGGCCGCGAACTCCATTGTCAGATGCTGCGCTTCTCACCAACTCCAGCGATGAGCCCAGCCTCGGGGCCGAACTCCGAGCAGAGATCGACACCGCAGACGAGGTGGATCTCCTCTGTGCGTTTGTGAAGTGGTACGGACTGCGGCTGCTTGAACCCGAGCTCGAACGCGCGCGCGAGCGCGGTGTACCGCTGCGTGTCATCACCACGACGTACATGGGTGCGACAGAGCGCGCGGCGTTGGACCGGCTGATCCGCATGTTCGGTGCCACGGTGAAGATCCAGTACGACGCACATCGGACACGCCTTCACGCGAAGGCCTGGATGTTTCGTCGAAACACGTCGTTCGACACTGCATATGTCGGTTCCTCCAACCTGTCACGCGCCGCATTGCTCGATGGCGTCGAATGGAATGTCCGACTGTCTCGGGTCGGCACCCCGACACTTCTCGAGAAGTTTCGAGCCACGTTCGACACGTACTGGAACGACTCATCCTTTGAGTCATACGATCCAGATCGCGATCGAGACAGGCTCGACGATGCGCTGGCCGAGGCATCCGGGCGGACAACGCACGACCGGGTCACCATCTCCCTCGCAGGGCTGGAGGTGCGGGCGTTCCCGTACCAGCAGGAGATGCTCGAAGCCATCGCAGCCGAGCGCTCAGTCCACGACCGCCATCGGAATCTCGTGGTCGCAGCCACAGGCACGGGCAAGACCGTCATTGCCGCGCTTGACTACAGGAACCTTTGCGCTGACCGGGACGAGCGACCGTCTCTGCTCTTCATCGCCCACAGGCGCGAGATCCTCGAGCAGTCGTTGCGCACCTACCGAGAGGTCCTGGCTGACGCCTCGTTCGGCGAGTTGTACGCCGGCGGTGCGCGGCCGGAGCGGTGGCGCCACGTGTTCGCAAGCGTTCAATCGCTCAGCTCGTACGGCATCACCAACATCCCGGCTGACGCTTACGAGATCGTCGTGATCGACGAGTTCCACCACGCGGAGGCGGCATCGTACCGGCGAATCATTGACCACCTCGAGCCGGTCGAACTGCTTGGATTGACTGCTACACCGGAACGAACCGACGGCGTTGACGTGCGCGCCTTCTTCGACAATCGCACCGCCGCTGAGCTCCGACTCTGGGACGCCCTCGGGGCAGATCTGTTGTGTCCGTTCCACTACTTCGCCGTCGCCGACGGAACTGACCTGCGGGGGGTCGGCTGGGCGCGTGGTCGCTACGACGAAGCGGAACTGTCCAACGTTTACACGGGCAACAACGCCCGCGCCGCGATCGTCCTGTCCCAACTTCGCGACAAGCTCTTGAATCCAGGCGCGATGCGCGCTCTGGGCTTCTGCGTCAGCGTCGCTCACGCCGAGTTCATGGCTCGCGTCTTCACGGAGGCCGGCATTCCAGCTCGTGCGGTCAGCGGCCAAACACCGCAGGCCGCACGAGACCAGGCATTGGACGATCTTCGGCACCGTCGTGTGAACGCACTGTTCGCCGCGGACCTCTTCAATGAAGGACTGGATCTTCCCGACGTCGACACGGTGCTCTTCCTGCGGCCAACAGAAAGCGCGACCGTCTTCCTTCAGCAGCTGGGTCGGGGCCTTCGTCGCACCCGTGACAAGGCCGTGCTCACGGTGCTCGACTTCGTGGGCCACCAGAACAACCAGTTCCGTTGGGACCACAAACTGCGCGCACTTACCGGTTCCACGCGCCGAGGACTTGAACGCGACCTCGAGAAGGGCTTCCCGTTCCTGCCTTCCGGCTGCCAGATCGTCCTCGATGAGCAGGCCCAAGCGATCGTGCTCGACAACGTGAAGTCGCAGATCGCCAACCGCTGGCCCCAGATCGTGGCCGAGCTCAAGTCGTACGGCGACCAAGACCTTGCGACCTTCCTGAACGAATCGGGCCTCGAGCTGTCCGACGTTGTGCGTGAGGGTGATCGCTCGTGGACGCGGCTGCGTCGTGAAGCCAATCTGCCCACACGCGAAGGCTCCGAGCGTGAAGTCAAGTTGCTCAGGCGGGGTCGCGCCTTTTCACACGTTGACGACAGCGTTCGGGCAGTGCAGTACTCGGCCCTCCTACGCGACGATGCTCCGGCGTACGTCCAGCTCACGCCGACCGAGCAGCGGATCGCCCGCATGTTGCTGTTCTCACTGTGGCCCGATGGTGGTGGCTTCGACTCCATCGGCCATGGACTCGAGGCCCTGCGCGGCGAAGCTGCGACCAGGGACGAGATCGGCAGCGTCGTCGACATCTCCTTTGACGCCGCCCGCCATGAAACTGCGGACCTGACCGGGCCTTTGGCCACCGTCCCCCTCAAGGTCCACGCTCGATACCAGCGTGAGGAGCTCCTCGCTGCCCTCGACTACCCGCGGAACCCGAACAGCATGCGCGAGGGAGTCTGGTACTCCCGCGAGAAGAACATCGACGTCCTCCTGATCACGCTCAAGAAGTCTGAGGCCGACTACTCTCCCACCACGATGTACCGCGACTACCCGATCAGCCCGACGCTCTTCCACTGGGAGAGCCAGTCCACGACATCCTTGTCCTCGGAGACTGGACGGCGATACGTATCCGGCTCAAGCAATGTACTGCTGTTCGCGCGCCAAGAACCCAAGGTCGAGTCCGGCACGTCCGCCTATCTGTTCCTGGGTGAGGGACGGCACGTGACTCACGAAGGCGAGCGGCCAATCGCAATCACCTGGGAGCTGATGCACCCCATGCCAACGGACTTCTTCACCTCGGCGACAGTAGTGGCCGGCTAAGGTCCCTCACAGCCTCGCGAGGCGGCGAAGAAGGGTGCGATATTGGGCTATAAATTCATCCGGCTCACGCGCGTCGGAACCATCGAAATATCCTGAGTCATATCCACTCGCGTCATCGAGTCGCAGAGACTTCCGAATGTGGCGAAGAGTAGGAGGGTCCACCTCAGTGCCGTCATTGCGGCGGCCGACCGTGACCCTGAGCTTGCGGCGGACCGTGATTCCGAGAACCTTCTCGTTCACGACTCTCGCGATCTTGACCTTGTTGCCGGGCAACGGGGGGCCCACCTCGCATCCAAGTTTCACAAATTTCGCACGAATCTCACGCCACTTCAGATGCCGTTCGCCTCTCATAATGGGGCGCGAATTGGCGCAGATCCAATGAGCAATCTCGGTTACCTCACGGTCTGCTCGCTGCGAGGACCCTGCCGGTACAAGGCGATGCTGGGAGACCATCAAGACGTGTTTGAACAACTGCTGCTCTGTACAGGTCAGTAGTACGTTGTTTCGGTCAAGGAGGACCATCATGCTGACGAGAGCGGTGCGCTTGTTGCCATTGAAGAAAGCATGATTGTTCACAAGGCTGTGAAGGAGAGCCGCGGCATATGATTCGAGAGTCGCGTACTTCATGGTCTGGCCTAGGGATGTGGTGGGTCTCGCTGCTGCCGAGTGCAGAAGATTCGCGTCGCGGATTCCAGACGGCTCGATGGGATCCCCACTCGATGCGAAGTCTCTAACCAGAGCCTGGTGCACAGCACAGATCTCATCGAACGAGATGCTCGACACGTCCCTTATGTGTCCAGGCGGCACCCACTCGAACTCGAGCGTGGACTCGTGATCCGACTCGACTGGCAATGCTTCTGCCACAACTGATGACGTTGAGGCGTGAGCACGCATCTTCTTGATTGAGCCCTTCGGCAGCACTCGCGCATTGAGGCTGCACTTGATGCCGAACTCAGTTTCCAGTCGGGCCAGGGTGTCGTCACGCCCCATGGTCCAAGAGCGCTGCCAGAACTCGACCCGCTGCAGGTCTTTGTAGTGAGTCAGTCCCAGTGCTCTGCGAACACTGCCAATCCTGTCGGTCGGAACCAGATCGGTGACGTCTTCAAACTCCTCCAGCCCGGCGTCCCACATAGTCACGAGGGCCTCGTCGAGATCCATTCCCGCCTCAAGGGCAAAGTCCCGTAGCTGATGTCGAGCCCCCATGGCGTGCCCCGAACTAACTGCAGCCGGAGGTGCTGCCGCAGCCCTCGCAGACGTAGCAGGAGCCGGCGGGGCGCATCTTGGTGCCGCAGGTCATGCAGAGGGGTGAGTCGACTGCGGTGCCGGTGATCTGCTCGAGGAGCTCGGTGCTCGTGTGGGCCTGCTTGGCGGGCTCGGCCGGGACCTCTCGTTGCTCGGAGCCGTGGGTGTCCTTGGTCTCGACGACCTCGGCGTCGACGACCTCGGTCGCGGCGTCAGCTTCCGGGGTTTCGAGACGGCCGTGACCGCTCCTCAACCACCGGACGGGGTCGGGTTGGCGATGACCTCGGAGGGAGAGCCGAGCTCTTCGAGGGGCTCGTAGGAGCCGGTCTCGAGGTAGCGCTGGCGCTCGTCGGCGGAGAAGACGCCGAGGCCCTGGCGGGTCTCGAAGTCGAGGTAGTCCAGGGCGAGCCTGCGGAAGATGTAGTCCATGATCGACTTCGACATCCGGATGTCGGCGTCGTCGGTGAGGCCGGCGGGCTCGAAGGAGAGGTTGGTGAACTTCGAGACGTAGGTCTCGAGGGGGACGCCGTACTGGAGCCCGATGGAAACAGCGATGGAGAAGGCGTCCATCACGCCGGCCAGGGTGGAGCCCTGCTTGCCGAGCTTGAGGAAGACCTCGCCGAGCTCGCCGTCGTCGTGGGCGCCCGAGGTCATGTAGCCCTCGGCGCCGCCGACCGTGAAGGACGTGGTGCGGGAGGTGCGGGACTTCGGGAGCCGCTTGCGGGTCGGGGCGTAGACGACCTTCTCGATGACCTCGACCGCGGCGTCGGCCGCGGCCGTGGCAGCGGCGGCCATGCCCTGGTCCTTCTTGGAGGACTCGGACTTGCCGTCGGAGAGCGGCTGGCCGACCTTGCAGTTGTCGCGGTAGATCGCGGTGGCCTTGAGGCCGAGCTTCCACGACTGGAGGAAGACGTCCTCGATCTCCTCGACCGTGGCGGTCTCGGGGAGGTTGACCGTCTTGGAGATCGCGCCGGAGAGGAACGGCTGGCAGGCCGCCATCATCCGGACGTGGCCCATCGGCTTGAGGGACCGGGCACCCATGGCGGTGTCGAAGACCTCGTAGTGCTCCTGGCGCAGGCCGGGGGCGTCGATGACGTGGCCGTGCTCGGCGATGTAGGCGACGATCGCCTCGACCGACTCGGGCTGGTAGCCCATCTTGCGGAGCGCGCGCGGGATGGTCTGGTTGACGATCTGCATCGAGCCGCCGCCGACCAGCTTCTTGAACTTGACCAGCGAGAAGTCGGGCTCGATGCCGGTGGTGTCGCAGTCCATCATGAAGCCGATGGTCCCGGTCGGGGCGAGCACCGAGGCCTGGGCGTTGCGGAAGCCGTTCTGCTCGCCGAGCGTCTGGACCTCGGCCCACTCCCGCGTCGCCAGCTTGTGCACCTCACCGTCGATCGAGTTGATGGGGCGGACCGTGTCGTTGGCGGCCTGGTGCTTGCGCATCACCCGCTTGTGGGCGTCGGCGTTGCGGGCGTAGCCGGCGTAGGGGCCGACGACCGAGGCGAGCTCGGCGGAACGGCGGTACGACGTGCCGGTCATCAGCGAGGTGAGCGCAGCCGCCATGGCTCGGCCGCCGTCGCTGTCGTAGCCGAGGCCCATCGCCATCAGCAGGGCGCCGAGGTTGGCGTAGCCGATGCCGAGCTGGCGGTAGTCACGGGTGGTGTCGCCGATCGCCTTGGTCGGGAAGTCCGCGAAGCAGATCGAGATGTCCATCGCGGTGATGATCAGCTCGACCGCCTGGGCGAACCGCTCGGCGTCGAAGGTGTCGTCGTCCCGAAGGAACTTGAGGAGGTTCAGCGACGCGAGGTTGCATGACGAGTTGTCGAGCGACATGTATTCGGAGCACGGGTTGGACGCCGTGATCCGACCGGTCTCGGGGTTGGTGTGCCAGTCGTTGATCGTGTCGTCGTACTGCAGCCCCGGGTCGGCGCACTCCCACGCGGCCTTGCTGATCTTGCGGAACAGCTCGCGGGCGTCGACCGTCTCGATGACCTCACCGGTCTTGCGGCCGCGGAGCCCGAACTCGGTGCCGTCCTCGACGGCGCGCATGAACTCGTCGCTGACGCGGACCGAGTTGTTGGCGTTTTGGTATTGGACGGACGTGATGTCGGAGCCGCCGAGGTCCATGTCGAAGCCGGCGTCACGCAGCGCGCGGATCTTGTCCTCCTCGCGCGCCTTGGTCATCACGAACTCCTCGATGTCGGGGTGGTTGACATCGAGCACGACCATCTTGGCCGCACGACGCGTCGCGCCGCCGGACTTGATGGTGCCGGCGGACGCGTCGGCGCCGCGCATGAAGGAGACCGGGCCGGACGCGGTGCCGCCGGAGGAGAGCAGCTCCTTGGAGGAGCGGATGCGGGAGAGGTTGAGGCCGGCGCCGGAGCCGCCCTTGAAGATGAACCCCTCCTCCTTGTACCAGTTGAGGATCGAGTCCATCGAGTCGTCGACCGACAGGATGAAGCAGGCCGAGACCTGCTGGGGCGAGGCGGTGCCGACGTTGAACCAGACGGGTGAGTTGAACGAGAAGTACTGGTGGACCAGCAGCCAGGTCAGCTCGTGCTCGAACAGCTCGGCGTCGGCCGGCGTCGCGAAGTAGCCGTGGTCCTCGCCGCCCTTGCGGTAGGTCTTGACCACGCGGTCGACGAGCTCGCGCAGGCTGGTCTCGCGGACGTCGGTGTTGAGGGCGCCTCGGAAGTACTTCGTCGTGACGATGGTCGAGGCGTTGACCGACCAGAAGTCGGGGAACTCGACGCCACGCTGCTCGAAGACAGTCTCGCCGGTCTTCCAGTTGGTCTGGACGACGTCGCGTCGCTCCCAGGTGATCTCGTCGTAGGGGTGCACACCCTCCGTGCTGAAGACCCGATTGATGCTGAGCCCGTTGCTGGGCCCCGGCGTCGCGCCCTTCTTGGCCGCTCCGCTCACCGTCTCGGTCATACCGTCTCCTTGGTCCCGTTGATACATGGTGGTCCCTGCTCATCAGTGTTGCTGGTGGCACCGACACTGGACAGGGACAGCGAAGTTGCCTGAGTGGGTCGCCCGGTACGCCGCTTCCCCACGACGTACCGGGCGGTCTGTGGTCAGCCGCTCGGGGCTGAGGTGAGGTCGCTCTCGGAGTCGAGCATGGCTGCGAGCTGCTCGGCGCGGTGCTTGCGCAGCGACGCGATCTCGATCTCGAAGTCCTCGGCGGACTCGAACTGCTTGTAGACCGCGGCGAAGCGGAGGTAGGCAACCGCGTCGAGCTCGCGCAGCGGCTCCAGGATGGCCATCCCGACCTCGTGGGAGGCGAACTCCGCCTGGCCCGAACCCCGCAGCGTGTCCTCGACGACGTGGCCGAGACGAGCCAGGTCGTCCTCGGTCAGCGGCCGGCCCTTGCAGGCCTTCCGGACCCCGGCGATCGCCTTGTCGCGGTCGAACGCCTCGGTGGCTCCCGAGCGCTTCACCACGGTGAGCTGCATCAGCTCGAGGGTGGTGAACCGCTGCTCGCACGCCTGGCAGCTGCGCCGGCGGCGGATCGAGCTGCCGTCCTCGGCGACGCGGGAGTCGAGGACCTTGGTGTCGTGGTGCCGGCAGAACGGGCAGTACATCGCGGTCCTCCTCTCCTGGTGCTGGTCGTGCTGCTGGTCGTCTTGCTGGCGCGCTCCGAAGACCCCCGCGTGGGGGTGTGGATAACGTGGCGCTTGCTGTGTAGAACACCGAGGGAACTGTGAGCCTTCCACGTCCCGACTGGGGACTACATGTGGATAAACTACAACGGTGTAACACAAGATGTAGTGGTGAGACTACGTCGCAACCACTAGGCATGCAAGACCCGTCGGGATCATTTTTGAGCCAGATCACATTCAGCGCGTTTCCGCAGGTCAGAGGCGGTACGACGGCAGCCCGGACCAGCTAGAACCGGCGTGTCGCCGCCGGACGGCACCGGCTGCCAACGGCCTGCAAATGCCCCATTGGGGTCAGGCGCGCCAGCGTTGCGGCTCGGAATATGGGGACATGTCCCAACACACACCTCGGCTGACCTCCCGCCTACCGTCCCCGGCCCTCGTCGTCGCCGTCTGCGCC
The DNA here is from genome assembly GCA_963800715.1 of uncultured Actinomycetota bacterium. Lineage (GTDB taxonomy): Bacteria > Actinomycetota > Actinomycetes > Propionibacteriales > Nocardioidaceae > Nocardioides. Next base: position 15,957 of record CAWDBZ010000001.1, read on the forward strand.
ATGCTCGTGGCGGTCTGCGGGACCTCGTATGCACTCGCCGCGCTCCCCAAGAAGAGCGTGGGGGCTGCCCAGCTGAAGAAGAACGCCGTCAAGTCCAAGGCCGTGAAGAACAACTCGCTGAGAGCGAAGGACTTCCGGACCGGCGAGCTGCCGCCCAGTGAGGTCCTCATCAAGAACTCGGGCGGCATCGGGACCACGATCACGGCGCTCTTCGGTGCCGGCGCCGACACGCTGATCCAGTCCATGTCGCTCCCGGCCGGCACCTACTACGTCCGGGCGAACGTGGTGGGCATCAACCAGCACGCCGCGCTCCAGGGCGAGCTCAGGTGCTTCCTCCACTCGTCCGGCGAGATCCTCGTGAACGGGACCTCCGGGCTGTACGTGCCGATGGAGCCCAACGCCGGGACCAACGCCAGACCGCGGCTTCTTCACGCTGGATGCGGCGTATCGCCTGGCGGCGGCCGGCACGGTATCGGTCGGGTGCAGCGAGGAGGCGACGGCCCAGACCATGACGCCTCGGCAAGCATGACGGCCCTCAGGACCGCTCAGGTCACCGCCGTTCCTTAGGGTGACGGCGTGAGGCCGTCGGTCGTGGTGCACGTGCGGTGGGCCCAGACCGACGACCTGACGGACCGTCATGTCGACCTCCTCGACGACCACGAGCAGGACCGCCTGACGCGGTTGCGGCAGCAGGCGGACCGGGACCGCTTCGTGCTGGGAGCTGCGGTGTTGCGCGGCCTCGTTGCCGGGCTGGAGCAGACGGACCCACGGCTGGTGGCACTCGACCGGACCTGCCCGAGCTGTGCTGCCCAGCACGGGCCGGTGACGACACCGGGCCGGTCCTGGCACTGCTCGGTGTCACACTCCGGCCCGTTCGCGGTTGCTGCCGTGCTGGCCGCGGGGGACGCCACCACCGTCGGAGTCGACCTGGAGACGACCTGCCCGCCGGACTGGAACACGCTGCTGCCGGACGTCCTGGCGCCCGGCGAGGCAGCGCCGGCGGACGAGAGCGGATTCCTGCGCATCTGGGTCCGCAAGGAGGCGGTGGTGAAGGCGACCCGCGAGGGGTTGTCGCGGCCGCTGTCGTCGGTGGACCTCGCTGCGTTACCCGGACAGCTGCGAGCAATCGACCTGGACGTGACTCGGCTGGGCGCGGCGGGACCGGTCGCGGCGGCGGTGGCCGTCGCCGGTGCGGCCCGTGTCGAGCTGCACCGAGCCAGCATCTAGCGCCGTCGTACACGCCGGGCAGCAGACCTCCCACCCGGCGAGCGTCCACTCCTTCGCGGCCGCGAGGCCCCGGGCGAACCGCGCCACCACGTTGTCGAAGCGGAACCCGTCGAGGGCGCCCTCGACGACCAGGTGCAGGCCCACCAGCTCGTCGAGCAGGGCCCGAGCCCGGCAGTCGCTGGTGCCGGCCGTCAGCGCCGCCCGGTGCACGCAGAACTCACCCGCCACGAGGCTCAGGCGCTCGAACAACCGGGCAGCGTCCGGGCTCAGCTGGTCGTACGCCGCCGCGAGCGCGCCGTCCACGGACCTCGGGTCGCCGTCGAGACCGACCCAGTCGGGGCTCGCGGCAAACCCGGCGGCCAGCTCGCCAACAAAGCCCGCGACCGGCTGGCTCGGCCGCAGGGCCAGCGTCGCGGCGACCTGCCGGAGCAGCAGCGGCCAGCCGCCGCACCAGGTCACCAGCGGGCCGACGTCCTGGCCGTCGAGGCGACGGTCGCCGACCACCCGACTCAGCAGGTCGCGCGAAGCCTGCGAGTCGAGCGGCCGCAGGACGAGCTGGTGGACGGCATGGTGTGCCGAGAGCGTGATCGGCCGCCTGCGGGTGGTGACCACCAGCCGGCTCCCCGGCCCGGTCGGTACGACGGCGAGCACCTGCGCCACTGTGCCCGCGTCGTCGGCCACCACGAGCAGCCGACGGTCGTGCACGAGGGTGCGGTAGAGCGACATCCGGTCGTCGAGCCGAGCCGGCACGTCCGGCGGTGCGACACCCAGGGAGACCAACGCTGCCGCCACCACCTCCTTGGGCGACCGGCGACCGCCCTTCAGGTCGAGGAAGAGCTGCCCGTCGGGGAACGAGGCCGCCGTTCGGTGTGCCCAGTCCACGACCAGGGCCGTCTTGCCCAGGCCGCCGGGGCCGGAGACGACGCCGACGAGGCCATTCGTCACCGCCGCGTCCAGCTCACGCAGCTCCGCGTCGCGTCCGAGGAACAACCGGTCCGGCGCGGGCAGCTGCGCAGGACGCGTCGCACTCGGCTGCTCCTCGGGCTGGTCCGTCGGCCGGTCCGTCAGGCTGGTCGGTCGGCTGGTCACCGCGGAGGATCTGGCCGTGCAGCTCCCGCAGCTGGGGACAGACGTCGGCGCCGAGCTCGTCGGCCAGCCGCTCCCTCAACGACTGGTACGCCGAGAGCGCATCGGCCTGGCGGTTGCTCCGGTAGAGCGCGGTGATGTGCAGACCGGCCAGCTGCTCGGCAAGCGGGTGCTCGGCCACGGCCGGCGCGAGCAGGCCGACCACCTCACGGTGGTGGCCGGCGGTCAGCTCGGCCTCGCCCCGGGCCACGAGCAGTTCCAGGCGCTGCTCGCACAGTCGGGTGCGCTCCGGTGCGACGCCCGGGCTCGTGACGCCGACGAGGGGGTCACCGCGCCAGACGTCCTGCGCCGCTGTCAGCAGGTGCAACCGCTCCCCCGGCGACTCGGCCTGGCGGGCCGCTGCCACCAGGCAGTCGCACTCGTCGAGGTCGCGCTCGAGCCGGGCCGGGTCGATGACGTAGCCCGGATAACGGGTCTCGATGGCGTCACCGACCTTGCGGCGCAGGCTGGAGACGAGTGACTGAACCCTGGTCCGGGGTGCGGCGGGCATTCGACTGCCCCAGAGGTCGTCCACGAGGCGCTCGGTCGAGACGGCCACGCCCGGGGTGAGGGCGAGGATCACGAGCAGGTTCAGCTCCAGCGGGGACAGCGTGACTGGGTTGCCGGCGGAGGTGACCACGACAGGGCCGAGCAGGTCGATGCGCAGCGTCCCCCTGTCCGTGCTCCCGAACGGCGCCGCCGGACAGGCGGTGATGGCATGCGGACTCATTTTTACTCCCGAGTGAGTGGTCCGTCGCCCAGGCGGGTTGCGCCGGGGACCCCTCATCCTCAGGTTGCGACGCCGAGTGGGCAAGAGCCCCCACGGGCCTGCGGGAACGTTCCGTCAAGGTCAGCCGGTCGGTGCCGTCCGCCCCGGCAGGACCACGCTGTGGCCGCGGAACTCGGCGACCACCGTCTCGTCGGCAGGCCGCCGGACGGTCACGTCGTAGATGCCGTTGAGACCCGCTCGCGTGCGCTCCTCGGCCTCCGCCACCAGGACGTCGCCCGCCAGCGCCGGCCGCAGGAAGGCCGCCTGGGCGCTCTGCGCCACCGCCATCGGACCGTGGGTGTTGGCGGCGTAGGCGAAGGCGGCGTCGGCCAGCAGGAACAGGTAGCCGCCGTGCACGGTCCCGTGCATGTTGAGCATGGTCTCGTCGACGCGCATCTGCAGCCGCGCCCAGCCGGACGCGACGTCGGACACGACGATGCCCAGGGACTGGCAGGCGCGGTCCTCGGCGTACAGCGCCATCGCTCGCGACCAGATCAAGGCCGTCGTGTCCCCGTCGTGGGTCATCGCCAGGTCCTTAGTCATGCGGCCGCTCGTCCACGACCTGGACGAGCTTGCCGGTGCGCGCGTGGGTGACCAGGTCGCCGGGGCGGACCCACTCGACCTGTAGCGGGTGGATGTGACCGTCGGCGACGGTGGCCGGGTAGAGCGGCCGAGCCCGGTACGCCGCGTCGACGAGCCGGTCAGCCAGGTCGGCCAAGCCGTGCTCGGGCAGGTCGGAGAGGGTGGCGACGCGGAGCAGCAGACCGTCCTTGCCGTCCCAGCGACGCTCGACCATCTGCATGCCGGAGATCACGCCTTCGCGGTCCGCGCCGAGCAGCGCGGCATGGACGTCGACGTAGGCCATCGCCACGTTGGCCACCCGGGCCCCTTCGTGGGTGCGCCCGACCAGCCGGAACGCCCGGCACTCGTCGTCGACCCACTCGGCCAGGTCGCCAACGGGGTAGCGGATGATCGGCATCAGGGTGCGGAAGAGGTTGGTGACGACGACGCGACCGCGCACCCCCGGCACGGTGATCGGCTCCTCGGTGACCTCGTCGATGATCTCCACGACGGTCCGGTCGGGGACCGCCTCGTGCACGCGGACGTCGTCGCCCGGCACCGGCCAGGCGACGAGCCCGGCGTCGACGGACGCATAGCCGAGGGACGCGATCGTGGCCTGGGGAAACGCCTTGTGCAGCAGCGGGCGTACGTCGTCGAACAGCAGGTCTCCCGCGAACAGCAGCAGCTCGATCGTGTCGGCCTCCGACCCCGCTTCGAGCACGGCCTCGGCCACGCCCGCCAGCTTCATCGGCGTGCCGGCAAGCACGTTGACGCCGAAGCTGTCGATCAGCTCGGCCACCTCGGCGTCAGGGACGTGCCCGCCGACCGGGAGCCGGACATTGTCGACCGGCGCGTTGTGCAGGGAGGCCTCGATGTAGAGGAAGCCGCCGTAGAGGTGACCGGCGTAGAAGAGGTTGGCGACCCGGTGCCCGGGCTTGAGGCCCGCCCGGACCATCCCGGCGCCGAAGGCCGACGTGGAGTCGAAGTGCTCGGTGCGCGACCACGGCGAGACCTTGGGCGTGCCGGTGGTGCCACCGGAGGTGTAGACACCCGCGTCGAGGAGCGGCCCGGTCAGCAGCCGGTTGTCCGGCCACCGGTTGGCCATCCAGAAGTCGGCCTGGTCGATGACCGGCAGGTAGGTCAGCTCGTCGACGCCGTCGGGGAGCCCGCGGTAGAGGTCGGTGTAGAACGGCGAGCTGCGACGGGCGAACGCGATGAGCTCGCGCAGCGGCTTGGCGGGCATCGGGTCTCCTGGTCGTCAGTGGGCGGGTGCGGGCTCGGCGGCGCCGACCCAGGTCCGGGCCAGCGCCTGGATCGTGGTGCCGTCGACGTCGGCGAGCTTGTCGGCGAGGTAGGCGCGGACCCAGGGGCTGGTGGGCACCCGGAACGGCGGCTGGTCGGCCTCGAGCGTCGCGACGACCACGTCCGCGACTTCCCATCGCGACTGTGCGGCACCCTCCCAGCCCTCCTCGACCACCCAGCGGAGGTAGCCGCCGAACGTGTCGGCGTACGGGCCGGAGTCGGCCTCGATGGTCCGCCGGTTGATGTCGGGGAACCGGCCGAACTCGGTGTCCGAGACGAAGCCCGGCACCACGACCGAGACGGCCACGCCGTGCACGGACGCGACCGGGGCCAGGCTCTCCATGAATCCCTCCAGGGCGAACTTGGCGGCGGCGTAGCCCTCGTTGAACGGCTGGCCGACCAGGCCGTGCACGCTGCCGATGCTGACCAGCCGTCCTCGGCTGGCCCGCAGCATCGGCATCGCGAGCCGGCTGACCGCGACCGCGCCGACGAAGTTGACCTCCAGCGCACGGCGCAGGTTGTCGAGCGTGGACATCTCCATCGTCGGGTCGAAGTTGGAGATGCCGGCGTTGTTGACGACGGCGTCGAGCCGTCCGTACGTCGTGCCGACGTGCTCGAGGCACGCAGCGACGGAGCCGGCGTCGGTGACGTCCAGGCGCCGTACGTCGACGCCGGCGTCGCGCAGGTCAGGGTCGCGGGACGGGTCGCGCATCGTCGCCACCACCTGCCAGCCGGCCGCGGCCGCGCGGACCGCGGTGGCGTGGCCGATGCCGGTCGACGTGCCGGTCACGAGCACGACCTTCTTCATGCGGAGGCCCCCGCGAGCTCGGCCTTCTCGGCGGCAGCACGGTCCAGCAACGGCTGGACGCGGACCGCGGACACGAAGGAGAACGCCGCGAGCAGGGTGCCGGCGACCATCGTCCACCGGGCCGCGTCGAGCACGCCGAGGCTCGGGCTGAGCGCGCTGACCATGAGGCCTCCGACGAGGGCCGCGAGCGGGATCACGCCCCAGGTGGCCGTGCGGAACGCCGCGTGCATGACGCCCTGGTTGGCCGCGGACATCCGCGACTGCCGGATGGGGGCGCTGCTCACGTTGATGCAGGCCATGCAGAAGCCGTAGAAGCCCATGGTCACACCGATGACCGGTGCGGACGGCAGGGTCGGCGCGGCCAGGATGCCGAGCGCGACGAGGTTGTGGAACAGCAGGCCGTAGGCGAGGGTGCGGCCCAGCCCGATGCGGTGGCCGATCCGGGGTGCGACGACCGCGCCGAGTCACGCCACCCAGGGCAGCCGCCGACATGGCGAGGCCGAACGCGCCGGCCGTGAGCCCGAGACCGCGGTAGGCCAGGATCGGCAGCACGGTGACGAAGATCGGGCCTCCGCTGTTGAGGGTGACGGCAGCGATGACCACGCGGCGCAGCACGGGATCGGCCCAGTTGAGCCGGAACCCGAGCGCCAGGCGGTGCCAGATCGGTCCGTGCTCCTCGGACCGGACTCCCCACGAGGGCATCTGGCGGAAGCACCAGGCCGACACGAGGTAGCTCGCGGCGTCGACGATCAGCGAGACCGCGCCGAGCGCGTGGTAGAGCCCGGCCGCGATCGACGGGCCGGCGACCTCGGCCACGGTCCGGCTGCCTTCCAGGCGGGAGTAGCCGCGGACCAGGTTGCCCTCTTCGACGGCGGCGGGTACGGCGACCAGGTAGCCGACGCTGAAGAAGATCGTCGCCCCACTGATCGCGGCGACGCACACGAACAGCAACGGAGTCGTCAGCACGTCCAGCCAGTAGGCAATGGGGATGACCAGCACGGCCACCAGCCGCACCAGGTCGCAGCCGATCAGGGTCCGCCGCTTGTCCCATCGGTCGACGAGCACTCCGGCGACCGGCCCGAGCACCGGGATGCCGAGGTACTGGGCCATGGCGACGATGCCCACCTCGAGCGCCGAGGCGTCCAGGGCGAAGATCATCAGGGTGGGGACCACGAAGATCGTGATCTTGTCCCCGACCATGCTGACCGACTGGCCCGTCCAGATCAGGTTGAAGGATCGGCCCAGGGAGCGGTTCGCCTCGCCCGGGCCAGGGTCGGTCACGCGTCCTCCCGCACCAGGAAGTTGGCGGTCTTGCCGGTGCGCTCGTTGGTGACGAGGGCAGCGGCGACCCGCACCTGGAACGACTCGGGGTCGTGCACGAACGCCGTGCTGAGGGTGAACGTCGACCGGAACAGCTCCTCGCGCAGCCGGCCCTCGAGGTCAGGGGTCGCCTCGGCGGTCGGCAGCAGCCGGACCTCGACGCCCGACACGCGGCCGCGCTGTTCGGTGATCAGGACCTGGGCCCGCGCCACGCCGGGGTCGCTCTCGACGCGGGCCACGATGTCGTCCACGTGCAGCCCCAGGCCGCGGACCTGGACGACGGAGTCGCGCCGACCCAGGATCCGCATCGCCGGGTCGGGCCGGCCGCACGGGCACGCGACGAGCTCGCCCGCGTCGCCGGTCTGGTAGCGGAGCACCGGGTTGAGCATGTCCGGGTTCAGGGTGGTGAAGTCGAGCACGGCGTCGTCGCCGACGTGCACGAGCTGCTCCGGCAGCGTGTGGAAGGTGTCGACGGCGCACTCTGGGGTGTTGGTGCCGACCACCCAGGTCTCGGTGCTGCCGAACATCCCCCACCGCTGGGCCTGGGGTGCCACGGCGGCGATGTCGTCGTCGAGCTGCGGGTGCCACGCCTCGCCGAGCCAGAGGACCTTGCGCAGCGCGGGCAGCCGGATCCCTTCGGCGCGGGCGCGGGCGAACCAGAGCCGCAGCACGCTGGGGGTGCCGCCGATGGCGGTGACCTCGCGGGCGGCGAAGAAGCCCAGCCAGTCGGCGTACTCGTCCTGGGTCACCGCACCGACGCTGATCACCCGGCAACCCGAGAGGTCGGCGAAGGACGCGGCCAGGAAGTGTGCGCCCCACATCCGGCCCGCCCCCCAGGCGTTGACGAAGACATCGTCTCGCGTGAGGGGCTGCCAGTGCGCGAAGACCCCGGTCATGTAGAAGCCGGTCGGGGCGTAGCCGACCTTGGGCGCGCCGGTGCTGCCGCCGCTCTGGAACATCCAGGTGGCGCCGGTCTCAGCCTTGGGCTCCAGGGCGGACAGGGCGAGGTTGAGGTCGTCCTTGTCCATCACCGGCAGGGCGGCTACGTCGTCGAGGTCCGCGACGGTGTCGTGGTCGTCGTACCTGCCGGCGAACGCGGGCACGGACGCGAGGCGCTTGAGGTTGCCCTGGGCCACGTGCAGGGCCGGACGGGCTGCGTCGTCGGAGAGAGTGAAGTCTGTGGCGCTCATCGGCGGGTCTCCAGGGATCGGGCGTGGGCGTTGCGGTAGGCGGTCCAGCGGGCTCGCGTGATGTCGCGCTGGAGAGTGCGGTCGGGATCGGACCAGTCGGGTGCGATGACGCCGTCGGGCTCCAGCTCGGAGAACCAGTAGCGCTCGCCGTCGTGGAGGAAGTCGACGCAGAAGAACGGGACGTCGGGCAGCTTCTTGGCGAAGTACGCCGTGGCCTCGACGAGCTCGGGCGGGGTCGGCGGGAACGCCATGTCGCCGCCGCGGCTCGCGTTGGAGACCGGCGAACCCGGCTCGGGCGTCCGCTGCATCGTGGCGTACGGCTCGCCGTCGACGACGTAGACGCGGTAGTCGATCGTGCCGTCGCCCAGGTAGGGCTGCGCGACCATCGTGGTGTCGCCGCCCTGCGCCAGGCTGACCACACCGCGCACGTCCTCGGAGCTGTGCGCGATGTTGACGCCACCGCCGCCGCACCAGCCGGCGGGCTTGACGATCGCCGGATAGGTCAGGCCGGTGGTCGCGATCTCGTAGTGGTGCTTGCTGACGTCGCGGCCCGACCCGATGCGGATCGTCGGGATCGGAGGCACCGGCGAGTCCGCGAAGTAGAGCATCGTCGCGCCCTTGTCGTTGGCGATCGGCGACAGCGAGGGCGGGAACGGCAGGTAGAAGCCGAGCTGCTCCAGCACGGCATAGACCGACAGCTGGTTCCAGATGTCCATCGCCTGGTAGGGCAGCGAGTAGAGCGCGGTGATGAACAGGGTGTCGTCGGGGGTCACCTCCTGCTCGTCGACGAAGACCCGCGGCTTGCCGGCGTCGAGCCCGTCGACGGTGATCGCGTCGGGGGCGCACCGCGACCACTGCAGGCCCAGCTCGGCCGCCACCTCGGCGTAGAGGTCCCAGAAGAAGGGGTGCCACATGGCCTGGGCGCGCGTGGACTCCCGGTCGGGGAACACCCAGACCATGCGTTCGAGACTGGTCATCACACGTGCCGCAGCAGACCTGCGTGCCGGGTGCGCAGCTCGCGCTTGAGCACCTTGCCGGTGGGACCGAGGGGGAAGTCCTCCGGCGTACGCGCGATGAGGACGGCAGCCAGCTGCTCCCGACCTGCGTTCGCCAGCTCCTTGTTGGCCCGGTCGAGCACGAGGTCCGCCGTGGCGTCCTGGGCGTCGGCCTGCAGCTGTACGACGGCGACCGGCCTGGCGCCGTCCTCGGCAGGGACACCGAGCACCGAGCAGTCCATGACGAGGTCGGCACAGTCGGCGAGCAGCACCTCCTCGATGGGAAGGCTGTAGACGGGTCCGGTCGCGGTGTCGATGACGTCGACGGTCCGGTCTAGGTGGTAGAACCGGCCATCCGCGTCGCGGAGCGCGACGTCGCCGGTGAGCCACCAGCCGTTGAGCTCGAACGACGCCGTGAGCCGCGGGTCGTTCCAGTAGCCGGGGGTCCGCGACGCGGTCTTCACGCCGAGCAGGCCGACGGTGCCGTCCGGCACCTCGTCGCCGCGCTCGTCGACGACGCCGGCCGTCACGCCCTCGAGCGGCTTGCCGACACAGCGGTCGTTGCGCTCGGTCTCGGGAGTGGTGACCTGTCCGAAGTTGGCCATGCCCATCTCGGACGAGCCGAGCCCGTCGATGAACTGCGAGCCGGGGAGTGCGCCCTCCTCGGCCGCCTCGCGAGGGAGCAGCCAGGGCTTGATCAGGCCGGCCGGGCGCTCGCCCAACGAGACGAGCCGCCGGATGTGGCCGTAGTGGGCCGAGTCACCGGTGTTGAACCACGAGTGCACCTTGGCCGCCCCGGCGACGGGCAGGTCGCCGGTCGCTAGCTGCACGAAGGTCCGCGGGAACGACGCCAGCATCGTGGGCCGGAACGCCTCCATGACCGGCTCGACGACCGCGCGGCGCCAGTCGCCCATCACCAGGACCGGCAGCCCGAGCAGGGTGGCGGTGAGGAAGTAGCTGAGTCCGCCGGCGTGGGTGTGCGGCATCAGGCACATCAGCCGGTCGTCGGGCTGGGCGGGGAAGCGCGTCATCCGGGGCTGCTTGAGCTCCCAGAACTGCCGGTGCCCGAGCATCGTCGACTTCGGGATCCCCGTCGTGCCCGAGGAGTGGATCAGCGCCACGATGTCGTCGGCCTGGTGCCGGTAGGGGTAGACCTCGGGCAGGTCGACGTCGGGGTGGCCCGCGTCGACCTCGGAGGCCAGTGCGACAAAACGCGGCCGCTGCGCCTCGCCCGCGCGGTAGGCGATGGAGAGGCGGGTCGTGTCGTCGGCCACCACGCCGACCACCCCGACCCGGTCGAGGTAGCGCACCATGATGTCCGGCGCCATCGCGTCGTTGACCAGGGCGGGGATCGCCCCCAGCGCGGACAGCGCGAGGAAGTGGATCAGCGGCGGCAGGCCTTCGGCGGTGACCACGCCGACCGGCTCGCCGGCGCGGACGCCGTTCGCCCAGTACCAGCGGGCATAGCGATCGCGCAGGCGGACCAGGTCCTCGAGGCTGTGGCCCTTGAGGACGACCTCGCCGCGGTGGTCGAGATGGTGGCTGAACGCGTAGGGCACCGACCGGTTCGGGTTGGCGGCGACCGCCTTGTCGAGGAAGTTGCCCGCCCCGAGGTCGGGGTCGGTCATGAACCCCTCGCGAACCTCGAGTGGAGCGATCGAGGTGGTGGTGGCGGTAGTGGTGACGGCGTCGGTCAACAGATCGGTCATCGGCGTGCTCCTGCTTCCTGCTGTGCTGCCTGGGTGGTGCGGAGGATGTCGGCGGAGGCGCGGCGGCCGGACCTGACGGCGCCCTCCATGAGCCCGAAGAACTCGGTACTCGTCTCGGTGCCGGCCCAGTGGATGCGGCCGTGCGGCTGGGTGAGGTGCGGTCCGAGCCGGGTCCAGTCCCCCGGCCCGAAGAGGGCGGCGTAGCAGCCGCGGGACCACTCCTCGCCGAGCCAGTCGGTGACATGGACGGCGATCGGTGGTGGCAGGTCGGGGAAGACCTGCGCGGCCTGGAGAGTGGCGGTCTCCACCTGCTCGTCGCGGGCGAGGGTGGCGTAGGCATGCGCGGCCGCGCCGGTGACGAAGCCAGTCAGCACGCCGACGGTGCCGTATTGCGGCGAGTCGTCCACCGTGGACAGCAGCGGCCCCTCGGCGTTGACCGACCAGCCCGACAGCCCGTCGCGGCGCCAGGCCGGCTCGGGGTAGACCAGGTGGACCTTCACCGCGCAGCCGCGTCCGGTGCGCGAGGTGGCGCGCGGTTGCGGGACCCCCGGGACGAGCTCGAGCGCGTGAGCGAGGCGGGGAGGCACCGCCACGACGACCGCGTCGGCGTCGTACGCCGCCCGCTCGGTGTGGACGGTCACGACGTGGGCGTCGTCGTGCACCGCGACGACGGGTTCGCCCAGCCGGACGGTGCCGGCGGGCAGCCGCTCGGCCAGCAGCTCGCAGATGCGGTGCGCGCCGCCGTCCACCCGGCTGTCCTGGGCGCCCCCCTCGAAGTCGTTGAGGTAGCTGATCCCGCCGCCGGAGCGCAGGTAGAAGGCCACGTGCAGCATGGACACGTCGGCCGGGTCGGCGGCCATCATCTCGCCGAGGAACAGCGGGAAGAACAGCCGTGCGTCCTCGTGGCTCAGGCGCTGCTCGGCCCATTCGGCAGCGGTCAGCTGGTCGAGCCGCTCGGCCCCGGGAGTGAGCCACGGGGCGTGTGGGTCGACCTCCCGGACCAGCTCGTCGAGGAGCTCGAACATGTCGCCCAGCGCGACGGCGTTGAGCGGCGGGAAGCGGCCGTGCCGGGTGCTGCCACCGGAGCCGAACATGAACCGGCTGTCGCCCTCCATCTCGGTCGGCGCCGTCTTCAGACCCAGCCGGGCGAGCAGGTCGCCGAGCTCCGTGTGCCGCTCGCCGAGGTAGGCAGCCCCGGCGTCGACCCATTCGCCGGGCGCCACCTCGATGCCGTGGGTCCGGCCTCCGACGCGCTGGCGCGCCTCCAGGACCACGACCTCGACGCCGCCGGCGACGAGCTGCTCGGCCGCCGTCAGCCCGGCCAGGCCGGCACCGACGACCACGACACGCACGGGAGAGCTCATGATCGCCGGCCGTCGACCTGGCTCGTGAGACCGGCCGGGGTCGGGGCGATGACGAAGTCGTCGAAGGTGAGCTCGACGCCGAACTCGCGGGCGATCGCGCTCAGCACGCGTGTGGCGAGCAGCGAGTCCCCGCCGGCGTCGAAGAAGCTGGTGTCGTCGGTGACGTCGTCGACCTCGAGCACGCGGCAGAAGATGGCGCGGATCGCCGGCGCACCGGTCTGGATCGTGGTGGAGCTCATCGAGTGGCCTCCTGGCCGTGCTGGGTCTTCGGGGTCTTCGGGGTCGGGGAGTGGTAGCGGTCATGGGTGGCCCGGCGGTCGACCTTCCCGCTGCGGGTGCGGGCGACGTCGGGGACGAGGGTGATCCGGGACGGCCAGAGATGGCCGGGAGCTCGAGACCTCATGAACTCCCGGATCTCGACGACCAGGTCGGTCCCGTTGGCGGGGCGCGGGCCGGCGGGGACGACGTACGCCGCCAGGATCGTGCGCCCGGAGACAGATAGGCCGGTGGCCACGGCTGCGGCCACGCCCGGATGCCGCCGGAGGTGCGCCTCCACCTCGCCAGGGTCGACCCGGACGCCGCGCACCTTGACCTGGTCGTCGAGCCGACCCGCGTGGTGCAGCAGCCCGTCCGGTCCGGGCCGGACGACGTCGCCCGTGCGGAACCACCGGACGCCGGCCACCTCGACGAACCGGGCCAGGGTGGCGTCGGGCACGCCGGGATAGCCGTCGGCGAGGTTGGGACCGGCCACGAGGAGCTCTCCGTCCTCGCTGATGTGCTGGCGGACATGGCCGAGCGGGCGGCCGATGGGTGCGCCTTCGGTCGCGATCGCGTGCGGGCCGTGCAGGTCCGCCGCGTGCGTGATGAGCGCGGTCTCGGTGGCACCGTAGGTGTTGAGCAACCGGACCCGTTCCGCACCGGGCAGGGTGCGCCACGCCGCGAGCCGGGTCGGGTCGACGGCCTCGCCGCCGATGACGACCAGCCGCACGGAATCAGGCAGCTGCTCACCGCTCTCGCCGAGATGCAGCACGAGCTCGTGCCAGACCGCGGTCGGCAGGTCGAGCACGGTGACCCCTCCGCGTGCGACCGCACGGAGGAAGCGCGGCCATGACCCGGAGTGCGCGTCGGTGTCGAAGACCACCACGCCGCCCGCGGTCAGTGTCGGCAGCAGCTCCTCGAAGGACGTGTCCCAGCTGAGGGAGGCGTATTGCAGAACCCGGTCCTCCGGCCCGATCCCGAACAGGTCGACGAGGGCGGGGACGACCGCGTCGAGCGCCCGGTGCGGAACGGCGACGGGCTTGGGCCGGCCCGTGGAGCCGGAGGTGAAGAGCACGTAGGCCGCGTCGTCGAGCGCCTGTCCGTCCAGCGCGGCCACCGCCGCATCGGCGTGGTCGGCCGGGAAGGCCGGGTCGATCGGGCAGTAGGTGCCGCCGGCGGCCCAGCTCCCGAGCAGAGCGACCACGGTGGCGGGATCGTGGACGGCCGGAACCGGGACGAGTCCTGGTCGGTCTCCTAGTCCCGCCGCGTGCTCCCGCACCTGCCGCCACAGCTCGCCGTAGCCGATGGCACCCCCGTCTCCGACGAGCGCCGCGCGGTGCGGGGCTCGCGTCCGCATGGGCCCGGACGGCAGCGAGCACGGCCGACGCCTGGGTACGCCGCAACTGGTCATCCAGGGCGACCGTGGTCGACATCGGCTCTCCTCCCGGTCCTCGGTGCACCGGCTGATCTGCGGTGCACCGGGGGAGACTTGCCGACCGCCCTACGAATCCGATGCGGATCCGCTGCTGGCTCGCTAGCCGGAGGCTGTCCGGGCCTCCGCGTCGAGCTGGAGCGAGAACCAGACACTGGTGCCGAGCGCATCGCGTTCGGAGCCCCAGCGGTCGGAGAGCGCCTCCACCAGCTGGAGGCCGCGGCCGTGCACGCGCAGCGGGTCCGGGTCGTCGTCGGGTGCCGCGTCCGGCGCGTGGCCGCCAAAGTCACGCACCGAGACCGTGAGGGAGGTGTCGAGGGTGACGCGGAGCTCGGAGCGGCCGCCGGCGTGGACGATCGCGTTGGTGACCAGCTCGGAGAGGCACAGCTCGGCGGTGGCGCTGACGTCGTCGGAGACCTCGGCGCGCTGGAGGAACTCGCGCAGGAACCGGCGGGCGGTCGCGGCCGCGCGCGGGTCGTCCTCCAGCACGATCCGAGCCGTCAGGGTGCCGTCGTCGGTCGGTACGGGTTCCTCGTCGTGCAGGTCGTGGCTGCCGACCCGGACCCGGCGTACGGCGTCCGCGGCGCGGCGGGCCGTCGCCTCGAGCAGCCCGCGCTGCGGGCCGTCGACGTCCCACTTCTCGTCGAGGAAGACGATGAGGCCACCGATCGGCGACCCGATGCCCGGCAGCGGTACCGCGGCCAGGGCCCGGACCTCGGCGGGCTGGCCCGCGACGAAGCCGTCGTACCGCGGGTCGAGCGAGCCGCGGTCGCCCAGCACCGGCTCGCCGGTGCGCACCACGGAGGTGAGGGGCACGTCGTCGTAGGCGTCGATGTGGCACCAGTCGACGCGGTCGTCGTCGGAGCGGTCACTCGCGGTGAACCTCAGCCGCCGTCCGCCGCCCTCGGTCAGCGCGAACCCGACTCGGCCCACGCCCGGCAGGGCGACCAGGTCGGTGAGGAGGCTCCGGGCGATGTCGTCGATCGCTGAAGCGCCCACCAGGGCGAGACCCAGCCGGGAGAGATGTCCCAGTGGTGCCCGCGGCTCGACCGGCCCCTCGGCCGGCTCCGCCGCCGACTCCCCCGCCGATACCCCGTCTGGCACGCCCTCACGATAAGGGAGCGCGCCCTCCAGCGCGGGTTGCGCCGAGGACGTCACAATGGCGCCGTGGCAGGGAGCCAGGGCACACCGGTCGGGACGCCGCGCGGCGGCGCGCGCCGGGCCGCGAAGCCCAAGCGCACCCTGCAGCCGAAGGTGGTGGCCCTGGGCCTCGGATCGCTCGCGGCGCTGGCCGCCTGGGGGCTCCTGGTCTGGCTGGCCGTCGACTCCGGCCGCTCAGCGCGCGGGGGCGACTCGGGCAAGTGGGTCGTCCTTGCCGCAGCGTCGGTCGGCGCGGTGGTCTGCCTGTTCCTGTGCCTGTGGCTCTGCACGTTGCTGCTACGCCGGGTCGGGATCCTCGAGGAACCCCGGCCGAAGGTGCAGACGCACAAGCACTAACTAGCGATCGGCCAGGCGGCGGACGAACTTCAGCCCGGACCAGGTGGCGTCGATCGCGGCGACCTTCACGTCGACGAAGCCGAGCTCGAGGCCCAGGTCGCGGACGATGTTCTCGTCGAGATCGCTGGCCAGTCCCAGCGCCTTCTGGGCGGCCAGCTTGGGCCAGCAGACCCAGACCATGCCGGCGGTCGAGGTGTGCTCGAAGAGCGTCGGCAGCCGCGTGGCCAGCGCGTCGTACGACGTGTGGAAGGTCAGCGTCACATCGGCGGTGTGTGGCAGCCGGCGCACGAGGTGCGCGCCACCGGTGTCGCCAAGGTCCAGGTCGTCCGGCGCGCCGTCGAGAAGGACAACGTGCTGGTCCTTGATGCCGAGCTTGCGGACGAGAGGAGTCCCGGAGTAGCCAGCCACGGCCACATCGTGCCGGACTGGTGTGCTGACAGGACACTTAGCCCCGAAATGGACCGCAGGGGCGGAGCCAGTGGCCCCGCCCCTGTCTTCCCCGGCCCGTCAGCCGGGGTCGAGTCGGCTGACGAAGTCTGTGCGCCGGCGTCAGCCGGCGGGCACGCTCAGCCCGCTGGGACGACCAGCCGCTGACCGGCCTGCAGGACGCCGGAGTCGAGCGCGTTGAGGTGCTTGATCTCCTCCATCACCGTCCGCACGTCGCCGTCGTCGGCGAGGTCGGCCGCGATGCCCCAGAGCGTGTCGCCGGTGCCGACCTGGACGATCCTGGTGGGCTCGGGGCTGCCCGGCCGCTGGGTCGCGACGGAGCCGGCCGCGGTGACGAAGACGCCGATGGCGAAGGCCACCAGCAGTGCCGCGACGACCACGACCACGCGGCCGCGGCGGGTGAGCCGCACGACCGAGCGCGGGCGGGTCGCCTGCACTGCGTTGGGAAACGCACTGTCGAGGAACGCTGCGCTGTGGAAAGACCGGTCGAGGGTCATCGTGGTCATGTCGACTCCTGGGGAAGTGGGGTCCTGCTTGCTGCTCTGGATCAAGTTGTAGAGGTCGCCACCGACAGTCGCTGCCGGCGAGTGCTTCGATCAGGCGTTCGATCGAACATGTGTACGAAGATAGAGCACGCGCTCGAACAAAATCAAACAGGTGTTCGAACGGCGTGTCGCGACACGCGGTTCGAACAGGTGTTTGAATTCGGCGTCACACCCGGGCTACGGTGCGCCCATGGCGAAAGACGGCGGCACGGTTTCCGAGCTTCCCGACGGACCCGCTGACGCGACCGGGCTGACCACCCGGCAGCAGCGGATCCTCGAGCACCTCCGCGACTTCATGGAGCGACGCGGCTACCCGCCGAGCATGCGCGAGATCGGCGAGGCGGTGGGGCTGACCAGCTCCTCGAGCGTGGCCCACCAGCTCAAGGTCCTCGAGGAGAAGGGCTACGTACGCCGGGACCCCAACCGCCCGCGGGCCCTCGAGGTCTTCCTGCCCGAGGTGATGGCCGCGCGGCGCGCGATCTCCTCTGCCGACGAGACGACGCACGACGAGACCGGGATCGGCGACGCCATGCCCCCCGCCACCTACGTCCGAATGCTCGGGCGGATCGCCGCCGGTGGACCGATCCTCGCCGAGGAAAACCTCGAGACCGTCTTCCCGCTCCCCCAGGAGCTGGTCGGCGGTGGCGAGCTGTTCATGCTGGAGGTCAAGGGCGAGTCGATGATCGACGCCGCCATCTGCGACGGCGACTACGTCGTGATCAAGCAGGCGCAGACCGCCGAGAACGGCGAGATCGTCGCCGCCCTGATCGACGGCGAGGCCACCGTCAAGACGTTCCAGCGCAAGGGCGGCCAGGTCTGGCTGCTGCCGCACAACTCGGCCTACGAGCCGATTGACGGCACCCACGCCACCATCCTGGGCAAGGTCACCGCCGTCCTGCGCAAGCTCTGACCTGCGACCGGCACGGCACGACCCGGGAGTCGCTGGTCTGCACCGCACAACCGACTCGTTTGGGCATCCGTCTATCACGGTAAGGTCCACAAGACCTCGTCGATTCCCCGAAGACACGGAGACCTCATGCCCAACCCACCTCTGGCGCGCCGCGCTGCCCCGGCGCTGCTGCTCGCCGCGGTGGCCACCAGCATCGTCGCGCTTGTCGCGACGACGCTCAGCACGCCGGCCGCCGCAGCACCCCAAACCTCTCGGGTGGGCGTGACCCATACCAAGAAGGCGACGCCCGCCCACTGGAGCCGCCACGTCCGGGCCAAGCACGCCCTGGCCCGCGCCACGAAGGCGCTGGCCCCGGAGACGCCCGCAGCGGAGCGTCCCGACGCGACGATGGCCCTGCGCAACCTGTGGCTGCTGAAGGACTCCCTCTCGCCCGCCGACCGCGCGGCCGCCGAGAAGCTCGCCGGGCGCCCCAGCAAGCCCGCCGTGATCGGCGACGCCAACATCCTGATGCACTACGACCCCGCCGAGCTGGGCTACGACATCAACGCCGCGTTCGCCCAGCTGGCCTACGTCGCCGACACCTACGCCGGCTCCGGTTACCGCCGTCCCAAGCCCGACGGCACCAAGGGTGGCGACTCTCGCGTCGACATCTACATCGACCAGCTCGAGCCGGGCCTCTACGGCTTCTGCACCACCGACCAGAGGAAGCTCACCAAGCCGGGCCACTACGACGTGTGGGCCTACTGCGTGCTCGACAACGACTACTCCGGCTTCCCGCGCACGCCGATCGAGAACTTCCAGGTCACCGCGGCGCACGAGTACTACCACGCCACCCAGTTCGCCTACGACATCGCGGACGACAACTGGTTCCTCGAGGCCACCGCCACCTGGGCCGAGGACCAGCTCTACACGACGATCAACGACAACTACCAGTACCTCAAGGACAGCCCGATCACCCACCCGGGCAAGCCCATCGACAAGTTCGGTGGCGTCTTCCACTACGGGGTCTGGAACTTCTTCCGCTACCTGAGCGAGCACTATCCAACCCCGACCGGTGCCATGCCCGGGATCTTGCTGCAGATGTGGAAGAACGCCGACAGCTCCAAGGGCCCGCGAAAGGACATGTACTCCAC
The DNA here is from genome assembly GCA_963800715.1 of uncultured Actinomycetota bacterium. Lineage (GTDB taxonomy): Bacteria > Actinomycetota > Actinomycetes > Propionibacteriales > Nocardioidaceae > Nocardioides. The sequence continues at coordinate 34,549 of CAWDBZ010000001.1, forward strand.
GCAGGCCATCAACAAGGCGCTGAAGAAGTATGGCCACACCTCGATGGCCGAGCAGTTCGCCAACTACTCGGCAGCGACCCGGGTCCCTGGGTCTACCTTCAGTGAGGGTCTTTCCCTGGGCTACCCGGCCAAGCCGCTCGGCGGCCAGGCCGGCCTCCCCGCCGGGAAGCGCAAGACCTTCAGGGCCAAGCTCGACCACCTGACCAGCGAGACCTTCTCGTTCGTGCCGGGCGGCGGGACCACCAAGCTGAAGCTGCAGCTCAAGATGGCCCCGAAGTCCACCGGCTCGCGCGCGGTCGTGACGATCTACGGTCTCGCCGGCCAGCTCCAGTTCAAGAAGATCAAGATCAACGCGCGCGGCATCGGGAAGGCGAAGATCCCGTTCGATGCCAGCGTCTCCTCGGTCGAGGTGACCCTGGTCAACTCCAGCATCCGCTACCGCGACTGCTACCGGCGGGACACCCGGGTCAGCTGTTCGGGGATCCCGCTGGACGACAACGAGAGAGCCCAGGTCCAGGGGAAGGCTTCCTGACCTGAGCTGACGCTCGGCTTTCACTGACCCCGGTCGACTTCGGTCGGCCGGGGTCGGTGTTTTCTAGTGGCAGCGTGCTTGAACCGGGATGGCCGACTCGCGGCTCTGGTGTGCGTGCTTGAAGGCGTCGGCGACGTGTGCGGAGTAGGTCTTGAAGGCCCACTTGCCGTCGACCCGCAGCATCATCTCGTCGTTGTAGAGCAGGCCACCGCAGGTGGTGTTGCTGGTGCCGGTCACGACGACGTAGCGCTCCTTGCCGCGGATCTTGGCGTGGATCGCGTAGACCTTGTCGTGGGTGATGATCGTGCGGACCCGGTTGTTGTCGATGTCCACGGTGCGCCCGTCGGGCAGCTTGAACGGCGACTGCAGCCAGTTCTCGATGAGGTCGCGGGTCGTGACGATCCGCAGCTTGCAGCCCTCCTTGGCCAGCCGGCCGATCTGGGTGCGGACGTCGTAGCGCTGGACCACCGCGATCATGATGTTCACGGTGTTCATCCCCTTGGCGCAGTGCACCGACTTGAGCGTGTTCAGGACGAGGTCGCCGCGCCGCGGGTAGACCATCGCAGGCGGCGGGCCCCCGAAGGACTTCTGCTTGTCCTTCCACGTGACGCCGCCCACGGTCCACTTCTGCGCCATCAGCCGTTCGAAGTAGGCGAGCCCGTAGGCGTAGAACGCGTCGTCGAAGACCCGGGTCAGGCTGTTGACCTGGGAGTACTGGCGGCCCTCGAAGTTGCTCGAGGAGGTGATCACTGACTTCTGGCCGCCGATGTCGGCGACGAGGTACTTGAGGTGGTTCACGTTCTGCGACGGCGGCGCGGGGCCACTGCCCTGCCACGGCAGGCAGGAGCCCTTGCAGACCACCACGTTGCGGGGCATCGGGTCGCCGGCCTCGATCGCCTGCAGCACCGCCCGACCGGCCGGCTTCGTGGTCATGTCGGCATCGGCGGAGATCTCGACGTGGGCGCCGCGCTTCTGGGCCGCCACCAGCGCCTTGGTCGTCGCCGGGATGTCCCAGCGGAACATCGCGATCCGCAACGAGTCGCCCGCTCCCGCTGAGTTGAAGATCTCGATGAAGTGCCGGACCACCGCGGGATCACTGCCGCCATGGGTGGCGGGCGAGGAGAAGCAGACTTCGTAGGACGCATTGGTGTTGCAGCCGCTGAGCTTCGTCTTCGCCGTCGTCTGGACCGGGGTGACCGTCCCGGACCTGGTGTCGGTCACCTCGATCGCCGAGGTCGCGCCGCCGCTCGTCGCGCACACGGAGACCAGGAGGACGAGGGCGAGGAGTACGGACGTCCCGAGGCGCGTGCGCATGTCTCCCAGCGTCTCATCCGGTTGCCCGCGGGCAACTAACGGGCTTCGGACTCCGCTGTTGCCGCCAGCCGGGCGAGCGCCTTGCGGACCACCGCCGGGTCGGTGGTGGTCCACATCGGCGGCAGGCTGGCCTTGAGGAAGCCGCCGTAGCGGGCCGTGGCCAGCCGCGGGTCGAGCACCGCGACCACGCCGCGGTCGGTCATCGTGCGGATCAGCCGACCGGTGCCCTGCGCGAGGAGCAGCGCAGCGTGGGTGGCGGCGACCTGCATGAAGCCATTGCCCCCGGCCTTGTCGGCGGCCCGCTGCCGGGCGCTCATCAGCGGGTCGTCGGGGCGCGGGAACGGGATCCGGTCGATGAGCACCAGCTGGCAGGTGTCGCCGGGCACGTCGAGCCCCTGCCAGAGCGAGAGGGTGCCGAACAGCGCGGTGTGCGGGTCGTCGACGAACTGCCGGGCCAGCTCCGGCAGCTGGGCGTCACCCTGGGCGAGCGTGGTCAGGTGCGGCAGCCGCTCGCGGACGGCGACCGCAGCGGTCTCGGCGGCACGCCGGCTCGAGAAGAGCCCGAGCGCCCGGCCCTCGCAGGCGTCGACCAGCTCGACGATCTCGTCGAGCACGGCCGCGCCGAGCCCGTCGCGGCCCGGCGGCGGCAGGTGGCGGGCGACGTAGAGGATCGCCTGCTGGCCGTAGTCGAACGGGCTGCCGACGTCGAGGCCGCGCCACGGGAGCGCGTCGTCGGCGCTCTCGCCCTCGCTGACGTCGACGTTCTCGGCGAGCTTGAGCCCGAAGCTCGACGCCACGGCACCGAAGTCGCCGCCGAGCCGCAGGGTCGCGCTGGTGAAGACCGCCAGCTTGTCGGTGAGCAGCTTGTCGCGCATCGGCCCCCACACCTGGAGGGGAGCGACGCAGAGGTACGCCGGCCGCCGGTCGCCTGCCTCGGTCACCCAGAGCACGTCGCTCTCGGCGTGCGCGGCCATCCGCTCGGCGGTGGCGAACACCTCCTGCACGGCGCCCTTGGCCTGGTTGAGCCCGGCGTCGCCGTCGCCCGAGGACCCGCTCTTGTCGCCCTTCGGATAGGCCGACAGGCAGGCTCGCGCAGCGGTCCGCACGGAGACCAGGGCGTCTCTCAGCGCGTCGGGCAGGGTGTCGATCCGGCCGGGGTCGAGGTCGTTGATGGCGGCCCGGAGCGCGTCACCCGCGTCGGCGAGGTCGTCTGCCTCGCTGCCGTCGACGTGTCGCTGCGACCGCTTCGCCGCCCGGTCGACGTCGGCCGCGAACAGCTCGTCGGTGGCGGCCTGGGTGATCCGGCTGACCAGCTCGTGTGCCTCGTCGACGACCACGACGTCGTAGTCGGGAATCATCGGCACGCCCTCGATCGCGTCGATCGCGAGCAGCGAGTGGTTGGTGACGATCAGGTGGGACCGCTGGGCCTTCTCGCGCGCCAGCTCCGCGAAGCACTCCTGGCCGAACGGGCACTTCGCGGCGCCGAGGCACTCGCGGTGGTTGACCGAGACCTGGCGCCACTCGCGGTCGGTGTGCCGCGGTGCGTTGTCGCGCTCGCCGCTGCCCTTGCCCTCGACCTCCTCCTCTGCCCAGGCCCGCAGCTCGAGCACCTTGGTGGCCAGCGAGCCCTGCGGCGCCTCGATCAGGGTGCCCTGGTCGTCGGGCACACCGGCGCGGATGCGGTGCAGGCAGGCGTAGTTGGAGCGGCCCTTGAGGACGGCGTATGACGCGTCGACGCCGGGCAGGTCGCCGACCGCCTCGACCAGCCGCGGGAGGTCGCGCTCGACCAGCTGGTGCTGGAGCGCCAGGGTCGCGGTGGCCACCACGACCCGGCTGTCGTGCAGGAGCGCCGGCACGAGATAGGCCAGCGACTTGCCGGTGCCGGTGCCGGCCTGGACGAGCAGGTGGGTGCCGTCGACCATGGCGTCGGCGACCGCCTCTGCCATCTCGATCTGGCCGGTCCGCTCCTCGCCACCGAGCGCCTCGACGGCCGCGGCGAGCACCACCTTGACGGAACCAGCGACCGAGGTGCTCTCTGCCTCCTGCTTGGTCTCGGGTGCGGTCGGGGCGGTCACCCGAGAACCCTAGTTGCCGCTACCGACCACTCCGTCGCTCTCCACAAGGCTGTCTGGCCCGAGGGGCAGCACCAGCTCGACAGCCAGGCCGCCGGGCTCGAGCGGGGTGAGCTCCAGGCGGCCGCCGTGGTGGTCGGCGATCGCCTGGACGACGGACAGCCCGAGGCCGACGCCCCGGTCGGAGCCGATGCGGTCCCGCACGCCGCGGCGGAACGGCAGGGTCAGGTCGGCCGCGTCCCTCGCGTCGATCCGCGCGCCGGTGCTGCTGACGACCACGACGGCGAGACCGGCCCGCGTGAGCAGCCGAACGTCGACCCAGCCCTCCGATCCTGGCAGGTTGTGGCGCTCGGCGTTCTGCAGCAGGTTGCCGACCGCCCGGTCGAGCAGCTCGGCGTCGCCGGGCACCGTGACCGGGACCAGGTGGACCTGCCATGGGCGCGCTGACCCCTCCTCGTCCCGGACCCGGTCGACGGCCTCGGTCACCAGCGTCATCAGGTCGACCGGCTCGTGCCGGACCGGTTCGAGCCCCGACTGGACCCGGGCCAGGGTGAGCAGCGCGTCGACGGACCGGTTCGCCCGGTCGGTCTGGCCCAGGGCCACCTCGGCCGCGCTGCGGAGCTCCTGGGCGGTGGCGTCGGGGTCGGCCAGGGTCACGTCGAGCGCGGCCCGCTGGTTGGCCAGCGGAGTTCGCAGCTCGTGCGACATGGTCGCAACCAGCCGGCGTTCGGACTCGAACGCGGTCTGGATCCGGTCGAGCAACGAGTCGAAGGTGTCGGCCAGCTCTCGGAGCTCGTCGTGCGGGCCGCCCAGCGACACCCGCTCGTCCATCGCGTGCGCGGAGATGGCGCGAGCCCGGCTGGTGATCGTGTGCACCGGAGCCAGCACCCGGCCGGCGAAGACCCACCCCACGCCGACCGACACGGCCGCGGTGAGCAGCAGGCCGACGCCCGACCACCACAGCAGCCCGTTGAGAGTCCTGTCGACGGCGTCGATGCGGGCCTGGAACACGGTGTCACCGACGGTGCCCGGCTCCGGCATCGGACCGCTCAGTGCGGGAGGCGGAGCGGCTTCGCTCCTGCCGACGAAGTAGGTCGCCTTCGGCGGATGACTGACCAGCGCGTAGATCCCGCCGAGCAGCACCGTCGCCGAGACGACCGAGATCAACGAGTAGACGATGGTCAGTCGCCACCGGACGCTGAGCCCCCGCTTCATGAGCACAGCTTCATGTGGCCAGCCGGTAGCCCGCGCCGCGCAGCGTCTCGATGACCGGTGGGTCGCCGAGCTTGCGGCGCAGCCCGACCATGGTCACCCGCACGGCGTTGGAGAAGGCGTCGGCGTGCTCGTCCCAGACCCGCTCCATGAGGTCCTCCGCGGACACCACCGCCCCTCGTGCGCGCGCCAGCTCGGCGAGCACGCCGTACTCCTTCAGGGTCAGCCGGACCGGGCGCCCGGCGCGGGTGACGCTCCGGCGCGCGGTGTCGATGTCGACCTCGCCGACCCGGAGCAGGGGAGGTACGGCGGGCGTGGTGCGGCGGGCCAGCGCTTCGACGCGCGCCAGGAGCTCCGCGAAGACGAACGGCTTGGCCAGGTAGTCGTCGGCGCCCAGCGCGAAGCCGTCGACCAGCTCCTTGACGGTGCCCGCCGCGGTGAGCATGAGGACCCGAGCGCCGGTCCCCTCGCGCACGAGGGTGCGGCAGACCTCGTCGCCGTGGACGACCGGCAGGTCGCGGTCGAGCAGGATGACGTCGTAGTGGTTGATCGCGGCCTGGTCGAGCGCGGCGGCGCCGTCGGTGACCAGGTCGACGGCGTAGCCGGAACGTCGCAGCCCGCGCGCGAGGGCGTCGGCCATGATTTCCTCGTCCTCGACGACCAGAACCCGCATGGACGCACGCTCGCACGCGTCGGCTTCAGTCTGGATAAGGAAATCCGGAGAAGCTGCTGAGTTCGCCAACGTTCTCCGAGCGGCCGACCGGCTGCAGTGGGCGCATGACCACCAGCCACCACACCCGAACCGTCCTGAACCGGATCCTGGCCGCGACCGCGCTGACCCTTCTGCTCGGTTTGTCGGCCGCCTGCGGCACTGGCTCGGGCGACGACGACTCCGATCTTCCCGATGCGGCCGGAGCCACGTCGGCGTCCCCTGCCGGCGACGGTGATGACAGCGAGGCGGACCTCGACCCCGAGGACGCGATGCTGAAGTTCGCCGAGTGCATGCGAGAGAACGGCGTCGACATGCCCGACCCGGAGCCGGGCGGTGGCATCCGCGTGAACGGCGAGGGACTCTCCGAGGACCAGATGGAGGCCGCCCAGGACGCCTGCCAGAAGTGGATGGACATGGCGGAGCCGGAGGACGGGGGTCGCGAGCTCACCGAGGAGGAGAAGCAGTCGTTCCTGGACATGGCGGCCTGCATGCGCGACCGCGGCTACAACTTCCCCGACCCCGTGTTCGACGGTGGCCGGGTCACCCAGAAGGTCGAGAAGGGCGAGGAGGGCCTTCCGGGTCCGGACGACCCGGCCTTCGAGACGGACAGGAAGGAGTGCAGCGCCGAGGCCGGCCTGGAGCCTCCGGGCGAGGGTGGCGGCTCGACCGACGAGCAGTCCTCCTGATGGCGAGCCGCAGCTCGTGGGTCGCCTTGGGTCTCGTCGCCGCCGGTGCCCTGAGCGGGTGCAGTGTGCCCGGCGCGAACGATCCGGCCGGCGCGGCCGGTGAGACCAGTGCTCCCGAGACCGCCACGGTGCAGCGCACCGACCTCACCGAGACGCTGACCGAGAGCGGCCAGCTCGGGTACGGCGACCCGCTGGACCTGACGTCCGGACTCACCGGGACCACGACGTGGCTGCCCACGGTCGGGACGGTGGTCGAGAACGGCGAGCCGCTCTACCGGCTCGACGCCGACCCGGTGCTCCGGCTCGACGGGAAGGTGCCCGCGTGGCGCGACCTCGGCCCCGACGTGACCAGCGGTCGCGACGTGCTGCAGCTCGAGCGAGCGCTCACCGACCTCGGCTACACCGACGACCTCGACCTGGAGGTCGACGGGGACTGGACGTGGGTCACCACCATCGCGGTGGAGCGGTGGCAGCGCGACCACGGCCTCGACGACGACGGTGACCTGCCGCTCGGCCGGGTGGTGTTCACCGACGGCGACGTCCGGGTGGCGTCCGTGCCGGTCGAGGACGGGACGCCGGTGCAGCCCGGCACCGTCGTGGTGCAGGTCGGTGGCACCCAGCGGACGGTCACGGTCTCGGTCGACCCGACCCAGCAGCGGCTGGCGCCGGTGCGCAAGGCCGTCGAGCTCGAGTTCCCGGACGGCACCACCGCGCGCGGCCGGATCCGCGAGGTCGAGCACGTCGAGGCGACCGAGCAGACCGACGAGTCACTCGACGTGACCATCGAGGTGGTCGGCCCCGAGGCGAAGCGGAAGGACGTGGACCAGCAGCTCGACGGCACCTCGGTGCAGGTGGGCTTCTCGCACAACATCGCCAAGGACGTGCTGGCCGTGCCCGTGACCGCGCTGGTGGCGCTCGTCGACGGCGGGTACGGCGTCGAGAAGGTCGGTGCCGACGGCTCGACGGCGTACGTCGCGGTCACCGCCGGTTCCTTCTCCGAGACCCTCGTCGAAGTCGAGTCCCCGGACCTCGCCGAGGGCGACGAGGTCGTGGTGACCCCGTGACCGCCTCCCAAGAGACAGCACTGGAGCTCCGCGACGTGACCCGCACCTACGGCACCGGCAGCGCCGCTCTCACGGTGCTCCACGGCATCGACCTGACCGTGGACGAGGGCGAGTACCTCGCCGTCGTCGGCCCGTCCGGCTCCGGGAAGTCGACGCTGCTCAACATCATCGGCGCGTTGGACCGACCGACCGCCGGCCAGGTGTTGCTGGGTGGTGAGGACCTGACGACGTACTCCGACGCCCGGCTGTCCCGGCTGCGCGGCAGCCACCTGGGCTTCGTCTTCCAGCAGTTCTTCCTGCTGGAGCGACGCTCGGCGCTGGAGAACGTCGGCGACGGGCTGCTCTACCAGGGCGTACGACGGCCGGAGCGGCGCCGGCGGGCGGCCGACGCGCTGCGCCGGGTCGGGCTCTCCGGCCGGCTCGACCACACCCCGTCCGAGCTGTCCGGCGGCGAGTGCCAGCGGGTGGCGGTGGCCCGCGCGCTGGTGCATCGGCCGCGGATCCTGCTCGCCGACGAGCCGACCGGCAACCTCGACTCGGCCTCCGGCCGGGCCGTGCTGGAGCTCTTCGACGTCCTGCACGCCGAGGGGGCGACGATCATCGTGGTCACCCACGACGAGTCCATCGCGGCGCGGATACCTCGGGTGGTCGCGATGCGGGACGGCCGGGTCGAGTCCGACGTGCGGGTCGCCGCATGAGCTGGTCGATGGGACCGGCCGACCGGCTGCGGCTCGGCGCGCTCGGCCTGACCGCGCGCAAGGGGCGCGCCACCCTGTCGGCGCTGGGGGTCGCGATCGGCATCACCGCGATGGTCGCGGTGCTCGGCCTGTCCGAGTCGTCGCGGGCCGACCTCAACGCGCAGCTCGACGCGCTCGGCACCAACCTCCTCGTCGTCCAGCCGGGCCAGGACATGATGGGAGAGGACGCCACCCTGCCCGAGAGCTCGGTCGAGATGATCGCGCGCGTGCCCACCGTGGAGTCGGCCGCGGCGACGTACGCCGTCGACGCGACCGTCCGCAAGACCGACCTGGTGCCGACCGCGCAGACCAGCGGCATCGTGGTCGCGGCCGCCGGCCTCGGCCTGGACACCGCCGTCTCCGCCGAGCTGCGCGAGGGGCGCTGGCTGGACGCGGCCACCGGCGACTACCCGGCCGTGGTGCTCGGGGCGACCGCGGCCCGGCGCCTCGCGGTCGGCTCCCTCGACGAAGGGGTCCGGGTCTGGCTCGACGGCCAGTGGTTCGCGGTGATCGGGGTGCTCCAACCCGTCGTCCTGGCCCCCGAGCTCGACGCGACCGCCTTGATCGGCGTACCGGTCGCCGAGCAGCTGTACGGCGACGGCGAGAGCCTGCCGCCCACGCAGGTCTACACCCGCGTCGAGACCGACCAGGTCGCGGCGACCAGGGCCCTGCTCGGCCGGACCGCCAACCCGTCGGCACCGACCGAGGTGTCGGTGTCGCGTCCCTCGGACGCCCTGGAGGCGCAGGCCACCGCGGACGCGTCGCTCACCACGCTGACCCTCGGGCTGGGCGCCGTGGCCCTGCTGGTCGGCGCGGTCGGCATCGCGAACGTCATGGTCATCTCGGTCCTCGAGCGGCGCCGCGAGATCGGCGTACGCCGCGCGCTGGGCGCCACCCGCGCGGGGATCGGGAGCCAGTTCCTCACCGAGTCGGTGCTGCTCTCGCTGCTGGGTGGGCTGGTGGGCGGGGTGCTGGGGGTGGCGGTGACCACGGTCTTCGCCGTCCACCAGGACTGGGGAGTCGTGCTGCCGTGGCAGCCGGTGCTGGCCGGCCTGGGCTGCTCCCTGCTGGTGGGCACGGTCGTCGGGATGTACCCGGCGCTGCGCGCGGCGTCGGTGCCACCGACGGAGGCGCTGCGGTCGATCTGAGGTCAGTCGCTGTCGACCGCGAAGGACGGGGTCCCGTCGACGCACGTCGCCTCGACCCGGACGCGAGCGTCGCCGTTCTCGAACTCCACTCGCAGCTCGTCCGGGCCGGTGTGGTCGACCTCGATCCACCAGCCGCTGTTGGGCCGGGCGCTGTCGAGGGCGATCGCACCGCCCCGGCACTCGGCGACCACGACACCGGCAGCACCGCGCCAGGTGCGACGCGTCGGATCCGCGGGCTGCTCGGGCGAAGCCGTCGACGTCGCTGCCGGTCCCGTCGTCGTCGCCGTCGGGGTCGGCGTCGGCCGGTCCGACGCTCGCTGGCCACCGGCCGATGTCCCGGTCGTCGATATCTCGGTCGTTCGTGGGCAGCTCGCCCGCGACCTCCGCACCTGCCTTGGAGATCACGGTCCACACCAGGGTCGCGCCCGCAGCGACCACCAGCACCCAGACCACGGCGCCGAGGACGAACCGGCGGTAGCGCCTCATTAATTCATCCTCTCTCACGTAGCGTGCGGCCATGACCAGCATCCTCGTCGTCGAGGACGATGAGGCGATCCGCCAGGCGGTGCTTCGTGGGCTGACGGAGCGTGGCCACGCCGTGGCGACCGCGGCCACCGGGGTGGCGGGACTCGAGCAGGTGCTCTCGCGACCGCCCGAGCTGGTGCTGCTCGACCTGGGCCTGCCGGACATCGACGGGCTGACCCTGATCTCGATGATCCGGGCGGCGTCGCAGGTGCCGATCATCGTGATCACGGCCCGCGACGAGGACCCGGCGATGGTCAAGGCCCTGGACAGCGGCGCCGACGACTACGTGATCAAGCCGTTCGGCACCGACCAGCTCGCCGCACGGATCCGGGCGGTGCTGCGACGCGCGGGCAGCGCAGACACGCCGGCCGAGCCGATCAGGGTCGGCGACCTGGTGGTGGACGAGCGCACCCGAGTGGCCACGCTGGATGGTCGCCTGCTCGAGCTGGCGCGCAAGGAGTTCGACCTCCTGCTCGCCCTGGCCTCGCGCGCCGGAGAGGTGGTCACCAAGCGTGAGCTGCTGGCCGATGTGTGGCAGCAGGCCTACGGCGGTTCGGAGCGCTCCGTCGACGTCCACGTCTCCTGGCTGCGCCGCAAGCTCGGGGAGACGGCGGCCGAGCCGCGCTACCTGCACGTCGTGCGTGGGGTCGGTATCAGGCTCGTCGACCCCACGCAGCCTCCACCCGGGCCTGAGTGATGCGCCGCCGCATCTCATGGCTGGTGCTCGCCACGACGTCCACCATCGTCGTGTCCTTCGTCGTTCCGTTGTGCCTGCTGGTCCGCACCCTCGCCGAGGACCGGGCCATGGCCAGCGCGGACCAGGAGGCCGGGAACGTCGCCGCCCTGGTCGCCGGCCGGCTCGACGTCCCGAACCTGACCGCCTTCGTCGAGACCCGCAACGACAGTGGTGACGTCCAGCTCACCGTCTTCACCGCGGACGGCCAGGTCATCGGGGACGACTCGACGACCCGTGATGACGACGAGGTCCGCCGGGCGCTGGGCGGCGAAGGCGTCAACACCGTCGACGACAGCGGTGGCCGGGTGCTGCTTCCCGTGGTGACCCCGGACGGCACGTCCGTCATCCGAGCGAGTGTCACCGAGGACGTCCTGCGCGCCGGGGTGAACCGGGCCTGGGGCAGCATCATCGGCCTCGGCATCGCCCTGATGGCGATCGCCGCGCTCATCGCGTCGCAGCTGGGGCGACGCATCAGCGAGCCGCTCCTCGCGGTTGCCGCGGTCGCGCACCGGCTCCGCGAGGGCGACCTGTCGGCGCGGGCGGAGATCGAAGGCACCGAGGAGACCAAGGAGCTGGCGAAGGCCCTCAACGGCCTGGCGGAACGGACCCGCGAGCTCCTGGTGGCCGAGCGCGGCGCGGTCGCCGACCTGAGCCACCGGCTGCGCACACCGGTGACCGCCCTCCGGCTGGACGCCGAGACGGTCACCGACACCGAGGTCGCACGCCGGCTGGGTGAGCACATCGGCGTCCTCCAGCGCAGCATCGACGCGATCGTGCGCGACGCCCGCCGCCCGGTGCGTGAGAACCTGCGCGAGTTCTGCAACGCCTCCGAGGTGGTGACTGAGCGCGTGGCGTTCTGGCGCGCCCTCGCCGAGGACCAGGGTCGCCCGGTGGAGGTCGAGGTTCCCGAAGCCCCCGCGCTGGTGCCGCTTGCGGCCGACGATCTCGCCGACGTCGTCGACGTCCTGGTGGACAACGTCTTCGCGCACACGCCGGAGCCAGTGGGCTTCGCGGTCCGGCTGATCCGCTCCGGCGACAAGGTCCGGCTCGAGGTCTCCGACGCGGGGACCGGGCCCGGCGGCGTACGCCGTGAGCGCGAGGGCAGCACGGGGCTCGGCCTGGACATCGCCAGGCGCGCTGCCACAGCGGCCGGCGGGTCGCTGACCTTCGGCAGGGGTGCCGAGGGCGGCACGACCGTCGAGCTGGTGCTGCCGCTCCTGCGCGGCTGACGCGCTCAGCAACCCCACGGGTCAGTCGTCGTCGTCATCGTCGTCGTCATCGTCGTCGTCGTCGTCGTCGCCACCGTGGCCGTGGCCGCTGTGGTCATTGTCGTCATCGTCGTCATCGTCGTCATCGTCGTCATCGTCGTCGCCGTGGTGGCCGCTCTCGCCGTCCCCACCGTGGTGGTGGCCGCTGTCGTCGTCCCCGCCGTGGTGGTGGCCGCTGTCGTCGTCGCCGAACGGGGACACGGGTGCGGGCACGGGTGCGGGCGCCGGTGCGGGCGCTGGCGCGGGCGCGGGCGGCGGGGCAGCAGCCACTGCGCTCGCCCCGGGGACGGTGACGGTGCGCACCACGTCGGTGACGCACTTCCCGCCCTCGAGACGGGCCGGCTTGCGGCACGGAGCGAAGCCCGCCCGCCGGCGGTCGCGGGCCTTCTGCTTCTCTGCCGCCGGGTCCGCGGAGTCGACGACGAGCGAGTCACGCGGAGCCGGCTCCGGGCTGCTGGCCTGGACGACTCGATAGGCGGCCGTCGCGCCGAGCACTCCGGCCGCGAGGATCACGGCGAGAAAGATCAGCGACTTGGGACTCATGCTCATGTCCCGCAGCGTGCGGGAGCACGCGCTATGGCCGGGTTGTCGCTGCATCAAGGGCTGGTCAAGAAATGGCTTGATGTTCATTTGACGTCGCGATGACTCGCGCTTGTCCCCGCGTCGCGGAACGTGTCTCCCGTGACCAGCTACGACAGGAGAACCCGCGACCGCTACCGGCACGTCGTCACCGGCGTGACCGGCGTGGCGGGCCTCGGCGCCCTGACCCTCACCGGCGGGCTGATGGGTATGGCGGCCGGCGAGGCTGCCCACGAGCAGGAGGAGCAGGACGCGGCCCAGGCGGCTGCCCAGCAGGCACAGCTCAAGGCGCAACGCCGCGCCGAACGCCGCGAGGCCGCACCCGAGGCCCCGCTTCGCGAGCGTCCCTACGTGACCCGGGTGACCACCCAGTACGTCACCGGCAGCACGGGTGGCACCAGCGACCCTGGTCCCGGTGGCAGCGTGTCCAGCAGCGGCAGCAGCGGCAGCAGCGGCAGCTCGGACTCGGCACCCCCGCCGGCGCCCGCACCGGAGCCGGCTCCGGCACCGGAGCCCGAGCCGGAACCGCCCCCGGCACCGAGCAGCGGGTCCTGATGCCCAGCCACGCCCAGTCCAATCACGCCGAGTTCGCATGCTTCGGGACCTACGGCTACCTCGCCGTACGTCGCGCGGCGGCGCTCCCGCGCGCGCTGCGCATCACGCGGACCGTGATCAAGGACGTCGACGCGACGTGCAGCCGGTTCCGGGCGGACTCCGACCTCGCTGCGGTGAACCGCGAGCCGGGCCGGTGGGTGGGCGTCCACCCGTTGCTGGTCGAGGCGGTGCGGGTCGCGGTCAGGGCCGCAGCAGCTACGGACGGTCTGGTGCACCCGTTGCTGGGCCGGCCACTGGTGACGCTCGGCTACGACCGGGACTTCCGCGAACTCCGGGAGATCGAGACCACGCCGACGGACACACCGGCCCCGGCGGTGGATGCCTGGCGGTCGATCGAGCTCGGCGAGGGCCGCATCCGCATCCCGGCCGGCACCGCGCTCGACCTGGGGTCGACGGCGAAGGCCTGGGCCGCCGACGTGGTCGCGGCCGGCCTGGGGCAGGAGCTCGGGGAGCCGGCCCTGGTGAGCCTCGGCGGAGACATCACCATCTCCGCGCCCGACGGCGCCCCGTGGCGGGTGGCCGTCGCGGAGCAGCCGAGCGACCTCCGCGAGCGGCTCGCCTGCCTCGTCACCCTGACCGAAGGCGGCCTCGCGACATCGAGCACGCGCGTCCGACGTTGGACACGTCGGGGCACGGTCCACCACCACCTGCTCGACCCGCGAACGGGCGAGCCGGCTGAGGAGGTGTGGCGAACCGTCACCGCCACCGGTCCGTCCTGCGTGGCGGCCAACACCGCGACCACCGCCGCGGTCGTCCTCGGCGAGGCGGCCGTGCCGTGGCTCGACCGGTGCGACGTCACCGCTCGCCTGGTCGCCGCCGACGGGCAAGTCCACACCACCGGCGAGTGGCCGCACGAAGTCGAACGGTGGGCCTCGTGATGGCGGGTCTGATGATGGAAGGGCCGATCCTCTGGTACCTCAACCGGGGCAGCGGTGCGGTGACCATGGTGCTGCTGACCGTCACCGTGGTCCTGGGCGTGCTGTCGCTGGGCGGCCGGCCGGCCGGCCGGGTGCCGCGCTTCGTCTTCCAGTCGCTGCACCGCAACGCCGCTCTGCTCGCGTTCGTGATGCTCGGCGCACACATCGTCTCGTGCGTGGTCGACGCGTACGTCGACATCCGCTGGTGGCAGGCGTTCGTGCCGTACGGCGCGACGTACGAGCCGTTGTGGCTGGGCCTCGGCGCGGTGGCGGTCGACCTCCTGCTGGTGATCGCGGTGACCAGCATGATGCGGCGACGGCTGGCGGATCGGACCTGGCGACTGCTGCACCAGCTGGCCTGGCCGATGTGGGGCCTCTCGCTCGCCCACGGGATCGGCATGGGCACCGACCTTCGCGGCGGGTGGTGGCTGGTGACCCTCGGCTGCGGCGTCGCCGTGGCTGCCGCCCTCTGCTGGCGCCTGGTGCGCTTCGTGCGCGAGCGTCTCGCCGGCCATCGTCCTCAACCCCAACCCGAACCCCAGCCCCAACCCCAGCCCCCGTCCGTCCCCGAGCTGAAGGTGCTCCGATGACCATCACTGCTTCCCTGGCCGACTGCCCGCCCTCGCCGGTGCCATTCCCCGACCACGTGGACGTGGAGCCCGGTCCCGCCCTGCTCGCCGGGATCGAGCGCGGCCCGTCGCTGGCCGCGCACCGGAAGCAGTACGGCGAGCCGCCCAAGGTCTCCCCCGAGGAGCTGCACGAGGCGCTGCGCCGGATCGCGCTGCGGGGCCGCGGGGGCGCGGGCTTCCCCTTCGCCACCAAGCTCGACGCGGTGCTTCAGCAGCGCGCTCGTCCGGTGCTGGTCGTCAACATGAGTGAGGGCGAGCCGGCCAGCAGCAAGGACACCGCGCTCGCGCTGACCCGCCCGCACCTCATCCTTGACGGGGCGGTCGCCACGGCGCGGTCCCTCCGTGCGCGGGAGGTGCACGTGGTCCTCCCCGGCGAACGCGCCGCGACCGCCACCGCGATGCGCGTCGCCCTGGAAGAGCGCTCCGACGGCGTCCGCATCGTGTCGCACGTCGCCGCATCGCGCTTCGTCGCCGGTCAGGCCAAGGCCGTCGTCGAGCTGTTGTCGGGTCGCCCGAACCTGCCGGTGACGTCGTGGCAGCCCGAAGCCGTGTCGGGTCACCGCGGCAAGCCCACGCTGCTGAGCAATGCCGAGACCTGGGCGAGGGTGGGCCTGCTCGTGCTGCGTGGCGTCACGGCGTACTCCTCCCTCGGGACCCGCGACGAACCCGGCGCCACCCTGCTGACGCTGAGCTCACCCGGGCGGGACCCCGTGGTGCGCGAGGCGGAGTACGGCGCCCGCCTGCGCGACTTCCTGCCGACCGGGCACGCCGGCCGGCCCGCCCTGGTCGGCGGGTTCCACGGGTCCTGGACCACGTGGGAGACCCTCGCCAACGCTCGCGTCTCGGTTTCCGGGATGCGGATGCTCGGGTCGCCGCTGGGAGCGGGCGTCGTCCTGAGCGCTCCGCGGGGGACCTGCCCGGTAACGCTGACGGGCGAGATCGTCGCCTACCTGGCCGGCCAGAGCGCCGGACGCTGCGGGCCGTGCTTCAACGGACTGCCGGCGCTCGCGAGTGCGGTCACGTCGGTCGTCGACGGTGAGGGCGGGCCGGTCCGCGTGGAGCAGCTCGCCACGCTGGTCGAGCGACGCGGCGCGTGTGCCCACCCCGACGGCACGATCCGGCTGGTGCGGTCGATGCTGACCACGTTCGCCGACGAGGTCTCGCTGCACGCCACGAGTGGCTGCTCCGAGACCCGCCGGCTGCACCTGGTGCCCGGCCGGCTCGACCACACTGCCGAGCGGCGTGCGTCGTGAGCACTCAGCTCCGGGTCGACTGGCCCAACTGCAAGGCCCGCGGGCTCTGCCACGAGGTGCTGCCCGACCTCGTCGAGCTCGACATCTGGGGCTACCCGCTCGTGCGGGGGCCGGTCACCGACGACCTGCTGGCCGACGCCCGCGAGGCCGTGCGCACCTGTCCGAAGGCAGCGCTGCGGCTGGTCGAGGGGCGCTGACGCGCGACGGCTATGGTCGGCCGGTGACCCAGGGATACCGCGATGTCAGCACCCCCGATGGCCGCACGCTCGAGGTGCTGACCGGCGGCGATCCGGACGGCTTCCCACTGCTCTTCCACGGAGGCTCGCCGTCCGCGGCGGTGCGCTACGACCCGTTCGACCGCGCCGTCCGCGAGGCCGGGCTGCGGTCGATCACCTACTCCCGGCCCGGGTACGGCGGCTCGACGGCCCGTCCGCGGCCGGAGCCACGGATGGTCGACGACGTGGCCGACTCCGCGGTGGTCCTCGACGCGCTCGGAGTCGACCGGTTCGTCACGGCGGGCTGGTCCGGCGGCGGCCCGCGGGCGCTCGGCTGTGCCGCCCTGCTGTCGGACCGGTGCTTGGCGGCCGCCTCGATCGCCGGCGTCGGGCCGCACGACGGCGAGGGGCTGGACTGGAAGCTCGGGATGGCCGAGGAGAACGTCGTCGAGTACACCGCCGCCGAGGCCGGCCGGGAGGCCTACGCCGCCTTCCTCGAAGGGGAGTTCCTGCCCGTGCTCCTCGCCGACGCCGACGACCTCGCCGAGAGCATGGGCGGGCTGCTGCCGCCCGCCGACAAGGCGGCGATGGACCGCGGGTTCACCGAGTGGCTGGTCGAGAGCTTCCACCGCGCCGGCGCCCAGCGGACCGCCGGCGTACTCGACGACGGCCAGGCGGCCGTGCGTCCGTGGGGGTTCGACGTCGGCACGATCACGGTGCCGGTGCTCATCTACCAGGGGCGCCAGGACGCGATGGTGCCGTTCGCGCACGGCGAGTGGCTGGCCGCGCACGTCCCCGGCGCCGAGGTGCACCTGACCGAGGACGACGGCCATCTGACGCCGATGATCAATGGGCTGCCCGGGATCCTGGCCGACCTCAAGCGGGTTGCCGGTCTCTAGTCGGACGCGGATTCGGACGGCCGCATCGCGCCGTTGTCTCAAATGCACGGCCGACGGCCGCCTTGCCGACTAGGTTCGGCGCGTGGACGGCGGCGACGCACCGTGGAGGCGGTCCGACCAGTCGATCTGGTCGGAGTCCTCGGCACGGGCCGTGCTGCAGCTGATGGTCGAGTCGGTGGCCGAGCTGGTCGGGTTCGAGGTGGCCGCGCTGTCAGTGGTGCTCGGTGACGAGCTGGTGACCTTGGCCTACACCGGGCCGGAGGAGCACCGGGAGTACATGGAGCAGCCCGACCCGGTCTCGGTGATCGAGCCTCTGCTCGCCAAGGCGGTGCCCTGGGGTCCGCGGCTGCGGTTCCTCGAGGCGACGCCGGTCGAGGAGCTCGAGGGCCACTGGGTCCACTTCGACCAGGTGCCCAGCGACCACCCCGACGCCTGGCGAGCCGACGAGGAGCTGTTCGCCGTGCTCAGCAGCGACGACGGTGCCGTCGTCGGGATCCTGTCCGTCGACCGGGCCACGTCGGGACGGCGGCCGGACGCCCGCGAGCTCGGCCTGCTGGAGAAGTACGCCGCCCAGGCCGAGCGCGCGGTGCTGACGCTGTTCGAGCGCCAGGCCCTGCTCGAGCAGGTCGCCCATGCGGAGTCGGCCCGACACCTGATCCGCTCCGCTTCGCGGCCCACCCACGGCTCGCTCGAGGACGTGCTGCGGCTCACGCACGGACAGCTGGTGGCCAGCTTTGACGCGCGAGGCTCGTGGCTCCACGTGTTCCAGCCCGACGGACCCGGCGTCGGCGTCGTTCGCACGCACACCGGCGAGCAGGTCGAGGTCGCGTCCGACGCCGTCGGCCTCGTCGGTGCAGTCGCCTCGGACCTCTGGGCGGAGCAGCGCCCGCTCGTGTTGGCCCGCGACGACGTCCCGGAGCGTCTGGCGCCGGCGATCCGCCGGCACCTCACCCACCCAGACGTCGCGTGGGTGTTGGGCGTCGCCTTGGGTGTCGGCGAGGAGTGCGTGGGGTTCATGGCGCTGTGGCGGCACGCCGACCAGCCCGGCTGGTCGCCGGTCGAGATCGCCTCCGCCCAGCAGATCGGCCACGACCTCGGGGCGGCTCTGATGACCTCGCGGGCGCTCGAGAGCCAGCGCAACCTCGTGTCGGAGCTGCAGCAGATCGATGACTACCGCAGTCAGCTGGTCGCGATGCTCTCGCACGAGCTTCGTACGCCGCTCACCGTGATCTCAGGCAACCTCGAGCTGCTCGGGGACACCGATCTCGATCCCCAGGCGAAGCGCTACCACGAGGCCATGGGTCGGGGCACCGAGCGGATGCAGACGGTGGTCGACGACCTGCTGCTGTTGGCTCGGGTGAGCAACCCGAGCCATCCGCTCGTCCGGCTGCCGGTCGACCTCCGCTCCGTCATGCGCGAGGTGGTCTCCCTGGTCGAGTCGACCGCGCGGTCGAAGGGAGTCACCCTCACCGTCGACCTCGATCCAGCGCCGCTCGTCGTGCCCGGGGACGCGGTCGAGCTCGACCGGCTGGTCGGCAACCTGGTCAGCAACGCCGTGAAGTACACGGGGTCGGGCGGGACGGTCGCGGTGAACGCCAGGCGCCGCAACGGCGAGGTGGTGTTGGCCGTCGCCGACACCGGCCTCGGGATCTCCGAGAAGGACCAGCAGGGTTTGTTCCGGGCGTTCTTCCGCACCACCAACCCCGACGCACTCCGCGAACCCGGCACCGGCCTGGGGCTGGCGGCCGTCGCCACCATCGTCGAACGCCACCAGGGGCGGGTCGAGGTGGGCTCACGCCTCGGTGAGGGCAGCACGTTCACGGTGACCCTGCCGACCCCGTGACCGACCCCGTGACCGACCCCGTGACCACCGTCTCCTAGTCGTCGCGGTCGAGCAGCGCGATCCGGTCTGCCACTGCGTCACCGAAGGTCCGGTGGCCGGCCGGCGTGAGGTGCAGCCGGTCGTCGAGGTAGGGCAGCTTCAGGTCGGCGGTCGAGACGTACGGCACGCCGTACTTCTGCGAGAGGTGGGCGAGCAGCCGGTCCACCCGCGGCACCTTCGCGGCTCGTGCCGGTGCGGTCGCCGGGCCGACGACGACGGTGCGGTACGGCGCCGCCGCCTTCATCACCCTCGCGAAGCCGGCCTTGATCTCGGCCCGGCTGCGGTCGTAGTCGTTGAGTCCGCCCTCGACGACCACCAGGTCCGCGCCACCCTTCAGCGCGGCCGGCGCGCGGTCGGCGAACGAGACCCGGCCGCACGGGGACGCGTGCTTGCTGAAGCCCGTGCCGGAGAAGCCGGCCACGTGGATCCGGCCCTCCAACCGCGAGGGCCACGACTGCACCGGGTTGTCGAGGCCTAGCCCGGCCGACCAAGAGTCGCCGACCACGACGACCCGCTCACCTGAGCCGGTGACCATGGCGCCGCGCTCGACCGACTGCGCGGCGAACCGCTCGCACGTCGACAGGTTCGCGCTGGCTCGGGCAGCGATGACGCCGGTGGCCGTCAGTGCGCACAGCAGCGCGACGACCGTCATGAGGACGGAACGACGGCGCGGCAGCAGGACCCGAGGGAGCACGTCGCAAGTGTGCGGAGTGAAACCCCCTCAACCCATGGTCCGACAGGGTCATTCAGGGGTCATTCAGGGGTCATTCAGGGGTCATTCCGGGGACCCCCTGACGCCGGGAATGACTAGTCAGGGGTGACCCGGAGGTTCAGACGGCGTACGAGGCCAACTCGCCGGCGAGGTCCTCGTTGGCCCGGCCGGCGACGATGGTGCCGTCGGCGGTGTGCTCCATCGAGTCGATCTCGCCGTGCTGGTGCAGCCGGTTGATCAGGTCGCCGCGCTCGTAGGGCAGCAGCGCCTTGAACTCCACGCCGGGCCGGGGCAGCTCGCCCTCGACCAACGCCAGTACGTCGTCGATGCCCTCGCCGGTCTTCGCGCTGACCACGACCGAGTGCGGCTCCTCGCGCAGCAGCCGGGCGAGCACGAGCGGATCGGCGGCGTCGGCCTTGTTGATGACGACGAGCTCGGGGACCTGGCTGGCGCCGATCTCGGCGAAGACCTCGCGGACCGCGGCGAGCTGGCCCTCGGGGTCGGGGTGGGAGCCGTCGACGACGTGCAGGATCAGATCGGCGTCGGCGACCTCCTCCAGCGTCGAGCGGAACGCCTCGACCAGCTGGTGCGGCAGGTGCCGGACGAACCCGACGGTGTCGCTCATCGTGTAGACGCGGCCGTCCGAGGTGGTCGTACGCCGCGTGGTCGGGTCGAGCGTCGCGAACAGCGAGTCCTCGACCAGCACGCCGGCATCGGTGAGCCGGTTGAGCAGAGACGACTTGCCGGCGTTGGTGTAGCCGGCGATCGACACGGCTGGGATCTTGTGGCGCCGACGCTCCTGGCGCTTGGTGTCGCGGGTGCCCTTCATCTCCTTGAGCTCGCGGTTGAGCTTGGCGATCTTGGTGTTGATCCGGCGCCGGTCGGTCTCGATCTTCGTCTCACCGGGGCCGCGGCCGCCGATGCCGGCGCCGCCGGCGACCCGGCCGCCCACCTGACGGGAGAGGTTGCCGCCCCAGCCGCGCAGCCGCTGCTTCATGTAGCTGAGCTGCGCCATCTCGACCTGGGCCTGGCCCTCGCGGGACTTCGCGTGCTGGGCGAAGATGTCGAGGATCAGCGCGGTCCGGTCGACGACCTTGACCTTGAGCCGGTCCTCCAGGTTGCGCAGCTGGCTCGGCGCCAGCTCGCCGTCGCAGATCACGGTGTCGGCACCGGTCGCCTGGACGATCTCGCGGATCGCGTCGACCTTGCCGCGGCCGACGTACGTCGCGGGGTCGGGCGACTGGCGGCGCTGGTAGATCGCCTCGAGCACCTCGGACCCCGCGGTCTCGGCGAGCAGGGCCAGCTCGGCCATCGAGTTCTCGGCGTCCTCGACGGAGCCGTCGGTCCAGACGCCGACCAGGACCACCCGCTCCAGGCGGAGCTGGCGGTACTCGACCTCGCTGATGTCCTCCAGCTCGGTGGACAGGCCGGCCACGCGGCGCAGCGCATGCCGTTCCGCGAGCTCCATGGCGCCGGCGGTCGGTAGGTCCTCGGGGTCGTCCTCGTTCTCCCAGCCACTCGTGGCTGCGAGCTCGTCTGCCAAATCAAATGATTCAGCGTCGAAGTCGGGGTCGAGCTCGATGGTCGAGTCGACCTGCTCGAGGTCCTCGATGTCAGGGGTGAGGTCAGATGCGTTCGTCATACGACCTCCAGCGTACGGTCGCGCCCCTCACCGGGCGAACGGTTTGGCTCCTGTCCGGCCTCCTGTCGGCCTCCTGTCGGCCTCCTGTCGGCCTCCTGTCCCGCCCACGACGGTCAGCCCACCCGTGCTCTCAGGTCCCAGCCGAGCACCACCCACGGCCGACCTGGCGGGGTGTCTATGCGCGTGTCCCTGATCAGGTCGAACCACGGACCAGGCTTCTCGACCGTCAGGTCGTGGAGGTCGGCGCTGGGCCGCAGTGTGGTCACCGCACGGATCTCGCCACCGCCCAGGACGAAGCCCGACACGGTGGCCAGGATCGGCAGGAATCCATGGCGCTCGATGCGCCACCTGATCCAGATGGCTGTGTAGATCGAGAACGTCCAGTGCTCACCGAGCCGTGCGAGCGGCTCTTGAGGGTCGTCGGAGACGGGCACGTCCCGGCGGGCGACGAACAGCCCCCACGGACACACCGCCTCGATCTCCTGCGCGCCCAGGCGCTCACGCGCGGCCAAAGCGGCCACTCGCTGATCATCGACGAGCAGAGCGCCCTTGGTCCGGGTCACCGGTCCGGCCGCTCCACAGGCAATCAGGCGTCGCGCGTGGCGTCGTGGCACTCCGACGGCGGCCAGTTCGGTCGCGGCCTGCCTCGCACTGATCAGCATGGTGCGACGCTAGGACCCGTCACCGACACCTCGTCCAGCGCTTAACAGAAGGGCCCGATCGGGCCCTTCTGTTAAGCGCTCGGCATACTCTCAGCCTGGCCCCCACCATCAAGGCGACGAGGAGGTGCCGCGCTGAGTCGCATCCACGTCTCCTCCGACGGCCGCGAGGTGGCCGCGCTGGTCAGCGCGCTCCCGGCCGGTCGGTTCGTGCTCGGGCTGTCCGGCTCGCCCGGCGCCGGCAAGACCACGCTGGCGACCGCCCTCGCGTCGGCGTACGGCATTCCGGTGGTGCCGATGGACGGGTTCCACCTTCCGCACGCCGAGCTGGAGACGATGCGCCGGCTGGACGCGAAGGGCGCCGAGGACACCTTCGATGCCGAGGGGTATGCCGCTCTGCTGGCGTCGCTGCACACCGGCCGAACGGTGCTGGCCCCCGCGTTCGACCACCGGCGGCCCGACCCGGTGCCGGACGCGATCAAGGTCCCGGCCGAGGCCGGGCTGGTGATCACCGAGGGCAACTACCTGCTGCTCGACGAGCCGCGCTGGCGGCCCGTCCGCGAGCAGCTCGACGCGGTCTGGCACCTGATCCCCGATGAGGGCGAGCGCGTTGAGCGCCTGGTCCGGCGGCACATCGAGGTCGGTCGCGACGACTCCGAAGCACGGGAGTGGGTCCGCCGGGTCGACCAGGCCAACGCCGACCTCGTCGAAGCCGCTGCCGGCCAGGCCGACCAGGTCCTCGACCTCACTCATTGGGGTGGCGAGGTGCACGTCGCCCCCGCCGGTCTCCCGACGGATCGGGTCGAGGTCGTCCACCACGTCGATGCCGACCAGCCTGGCGAGCTGGAGGGGCCGGACGGCCTGCGCTCGTCCCTGCGCTCGTCCCTGCGCTCGTCCCGCTACGAGTACGACCTGATCTGGATCACCGTCGGCCCGGCGCGCATCCTCGCCCGCCGCTACAGCGACACCCCGCAGCAGGCATCGCTGATGTCCATCGAGGAGGGCGGCGCAACCCGGTTCATCCACGCCAGCGACCTGACCTCACCTCTCGTCGCGGCGGCGGTGGCCTACCTGACCTCGATCGGTGTCGAGGACGTGCAGCGCCTCGGCGGCGGGTCGGGCTACGCGCCGGTCGACCTGTAGACCGCCCGGACGAGTCAGGCTCCGCAGTTGGCGTGGCTGCGCAGTTGGCGTGGCTGCGCAGTTGGCGTGGCTGCGCAGTTGGCGGGGATGCGCAGTTGGCGTGGCTGCGCATTTGATGCGGTTGCGCATAATTTGCGTATCCGCAGTTTATGCGGCATCCTTGGGTCATGACACCCGATCCGACCCAGCTCGACGCCGTGCGCGAGGCCCTCGAGGCGGCCGCCGACAAGGACGCCGGCGAGGCGCTCCCGCACCTGCGGGAGGCCGCGGACAAGCTCACCGCGCTCATCGACGAGTCGATGGCCGAGGCGCTGCTCGCGGGGAAGGTGTCACTGCGGTCCGCCGGTGCGGCGGCCGGACTCACCGAGAACGCCGTACCGCCCCGGCTGGCCCGCACCCAGACCCTCGGCGCCTACGCCAACGAGGACGGCCGGGTGACCGCGGCCGGCGTGGAGCGCGCCAAGTACGACCACGAGTCCGGGACGCCCAAACCGGCGCCCGCACCCGCGGCCCAGCCGATGCGGTTCAAATCCCGCCGCCCTAGATGAGGAGAACGCCATGACTCACAGTGCCAATACACGCGGGGACCTGACCCACCTCTACTTCCTGCTCGACCGCAGCGGCTCGATGCAGTCGATCAAGTCCGACATCGAGGGCGGCTTCGCGGCGTTCGTCGACGAGCAGCGCAAGGGTGCCGGCGAGTGCCGCGCGACGCTGGCGCAGTTCGACGACGTCTACGAGGTGGTCTACGCCGACCGGCCGATCGCCGACGTACCCCGGCTCGACCTGCAGCCGCGCAACATGACCGCCCTGCACGACGCGATGGGCCGGCTCATCACCGACGCCGGCGCGAAGCTCGCGGCGCTGCCCGAGAGCCAGCGTCCGGGCACGGTCATCGTCGCGATCATGACCGACGGCCTGGAGAACGCCAGCAAGGAGTGGACCGGCGCCTCGATCAAGGCGCTGGTGAGCCAGCAGAGCGACACCTGGGGCTGGACGTTCATGTACATGGGCGCCGACCAGGACGCCGTCGAGGTGGGTGCGTCGCTCGGCGTCGACAGGGACCTGTCCGTGACCTACTCGCGCGGCAAGTCCCGGCAGGCCATGGGCGTGGCCTCGGGCAAGATCTCCAAGCTCCGCGCGGCGCGGATCTCCGCGCCGGCGGCACCGATGGAGGCGTTCACCGACGCGGAGCGTCGCTCGCTCACCGAGTAGCCGCCGACGATTCGTCTGCGGTGCTCAGCGGAAGACTCCACGCGAGACCGCAGACGAATCGCTATTTGGGCGGCATCCGGATGCCGCCGTCGACGCGGATCACCTCGGCGTTCATGTAGGAGTTGGTGAGGCACTCGACGACCATGCTGGCCAGCTCGTCGGGGACGCCGAGCCGCTTCGGGAACAGCACGCTCTCGCCGAGCTTGGCCTTGAACGCCTCGGAGTCCGGCCCCTCGCCGTAGATCGGGGTGTCGATCAGGCCCGGCGCGATCGTGTTGAGCCGGATGCCGGACGCCGAGAGGTCCCGCGCCACCGGCAGGGTCATGCCGACCACGCCGCCCTTGGACGAGCTGTACGACGCCTGGCCGATCTGGCCGTCGAAGGCGGCCACGCTGGCAACGTTGACGATCGCGCCGCGCTGGCCGTCGGCGTCGGGCTCGTTGCGGCTCATGACCGTCGCGGCCTGGCGGACCACGTCGAAGGTGCCGACCAGGTTGATCGCGATGACCCTCTTGAACGCGTCGAGGTCGTGCGCCGAATCGATCTGACCGTCGCGGCCGATGGTCCGCTGGGCCCAGCCGATCCCGGCGGAGTTGACCGCCGCGCGGAGCGGCGCGATCTCGGCGGCCGCGTTGACGGCGGCGGTGATCTGCTCGGTGTTGGTGACGTCGACCTGGGCGAAGACACCCTTGATCTCCGCCGCCAGCGCCTCGCCCTTGTCGGCCTGGAGGTCGGCGACCACCACGGTCGCGCCCCTCGCGGCGAGCTGGCGGGCACAGGCCGCCCCGATGCCTGAGGCGGCGCCGGTGACGATGGCGGTCGATCCACTGATGTCCATGGGCGGGGAGCCTAGTGCGGGCTTTCGAGCCGCTTTCGAGCGGCCGCGGGATGGCAGGGTGGGGCTCGTGACGCCCAGACCCCGCGCCGCCGTGACCGCCTGCATGCTCGCCGCCGTGGTGCTCGCGTGGCTCAACGGGATCCTGGTCCGGACGGTCACCGTCGACGTCCAGTTCTTCGGCGAGACCGCCGACCGCAGCGACTACCGGGTAGCGGCCGGGGCCGGGCTGATGACCGCCCTGCTGCTCGTCCTCGGCCTGTTCGCGGTGCTCTCGCTGCGTGGGCCGGCCTGGCTGAGCTACCTCACCGGGGCTGGCATCGCCACCCAGCTCGCGCTCGGGATCACCGCCTGGTGGAGCTCGCGGGAGGTCGACGACTCCGTCGTGGTCACGAAGTCGGCGTGGGACGGGGTCAAGGACGTGCTGATGCTTCCCGGATCGTGGCCGTTGTTGCTGATGCTCGTGGTCGCCGTGGTGGTGGCGTTCAGAGGTCCGTCTCACCCCACGCCACGATGACCGCCGGACCGGTGAGCAGCACCCGGTCGTCCGCGGTCCAGGTGACGGTGAGCGTGCCGCCCGGCACGTCGACGCGGTAGGCCACATCGCTGTATCCATTGCTGGCAGCCGGGCGGTTGTCGTCGGCGGCTGCCGCGGCCACCATCACCGCGCACGCGCCGGTGCCGCAGGAGCGGGTCTCGCCGGAGCCACGCTCGTGGACGCGCATCGCGACGTGCCGATCGCCGCGGCGTACCACGAACTCGACGTTCACGCCGTCGGGATAGATCGCGGGGTCGTGGGTCGGAGGATCGAACAGCCGGCCGGCGTCGTCGAGTGAGTCGACGAACGCGACCGCGTGTGGGTTGCCCATGTCGACGTGGCGAGCCGGCCAGGTGCGCTCGCCGACCGAGACCGCGGTGTCGCCGAGCAGCTTCGGCGTCCCCATGTCGACGGTGATGAGGTCGCCGTCGACCGTGAGCGTCTTGACGCCGTCGCGGGTGTCGACCGGGATCGGTGCGGAGCCGTCGGCCAGGCCGTGGTCGACCAGGTAGCGGACGAAGAGCCGGATGCCGTTGCCGCACATCTCCGAGAGGGAGCCGTCGGAGTTCCGGTAGTCCATGAACCACTCTGCAGAACCGGGATGGACGTCGGAGTTCGTCGAGCGCACCACCCGCAGCACGCCGTCGCCGCCGATCCCGGCGCGGCGGTCGCAGAGCGCTCGGACGCGGTCCTCGGCAAGCTCGCCGTGGACCGTGCCGTCGAGGTCGGGGAGGAGGACGAAGTCGTTCTCGGTGCCGTGCCCCTTGAGGAACTCGTAGGGCATCAGCCGTAGAGCCCCTTGGCGTAGTTGTCCGGCTTGTAGTAGTCGTCGAGCTGCTCGACCGACATGCCGGACGGCTCGACCGCCTTGGCGATCACCGCGCGGCGCGGGACCTTCGCCTCCGGCTCCCACGTCTCCGGCTTCCAGATCCCGGAGCGCAGGAACGCCTTCGCGCAGTGGAAGAAGATGTCGTCGATCTCGACCACCACCGCGAGCAGCGGCCGGTGCCCCTTCACCACCATCTCGTCGAAGAACGGCGCGTCGCTGACCAGCCGGGCCCGGCCGTTGATCCGCAGGGTGTCGCCGCGACCGGGGATCAGGAAGTTCAGCCCGACGTGCGGGTTGACCAGGATGTTCTTGTAGCCGTCGGCGCGCTTGTTGCCCGGTCGCTCGGCGATCGCGATCGTGCGGTCGTCGATCACGTGCACCAGCTGCCCGGGTGGGTCGCCCTTGGGCGAGGCGTCGCAGCTGCCGTCCGCGTCGGAGGTCGCCATCACGCAGAACGGCGACGCGGCGAGCCAGTCACGGTCCACGTCCAGCAGCGCGGGTCGGCCCTTGTTGGCCACGCGCTCGCTGGGCGTCCCGAGGAGCTCCACCAGCCCCTCGACGGAGTCGATCGTCACCATGTCGATCGGGATGGGCGTATCGGCGGTGCTCACCCGTCCAGAGTAGAGCCCGCCGCATCTCTATTTGCGCTTGACCACGGCCGCCGCTCCCCCGCCTCGGCGGGTGGGTTCCGCGGCCGCGGTGAGCAGCCCGCCGGGGCCGAGCTCGATCGCGGTGGCGGCGCCGATCTCGGCGGCGGACGTGCCCGGAGCACCGACCGGCGTCAGCGCGTGGCCCAGCAGGGTCAGCGCGGCGCCGTAGAGGTCGAGGTAGCCCTGCTCGGCCCGCACGGGAGTCGTGTTGTTGGGCGCCACCCGCGGTGCCGCGACGGCGTCGGCCAGTGACATCCCGCGGTCGAGTCGGTTCACCAGGATCTGGAGCACCGTGGTGATGATCGTCGAGCCGCCGGGCGACCCGAGTGCGAGCAGCGGCTTCTTGCCCTGGAGCACGATCGTCGGCGACATCGAGCTGCGCGGCCGCTTGCCGGGCTCGATCCGGTTGGGGTCGGCCGGGTCGTAGACGGCGCTGAAGTCTGTCAGCTCGTTGTTGAGCAGGAAGCCGCGGCCGGGCAGCACGATCCCGGATCCGCCGGTCTGCTCGATGGTGAGCGTGTATTCCACGACGTTGCCGTCCTTGTCGGCCACGGTGAGGTTGGTGGTGTTGACGCCCTCGGTGTCCGGCGCGACCTCACCCCTGCTGTTGGGCGTGGCGCAGCTGCCGTCGGACGCCGCGACGTTGCCCGCAGCGATCGGCGGCACGAACGCGGCCAGCGGGTTGATCTGGCACGCCCGCTCCGCGGCGTACAGGTCGGAGAGCAGGGTGCTGACCGGCACACCGCTCTGGTCACCGACGTACTTGGCGCGGTCGGCGAAGGCGAGGTGGGCGGCCTCGATGACCAGGTGCTGCACCTGCGCCGGCGTCATCGACTTCAGGTCGTAGCGCTCGAGGATGTTGAGGGCCTCACCGACCGTGGTCCCGCCGCTGGAGGACGGCGGCATGCCGTAGACGTCGAGTCCCCGGTAGTTGACGTGCGTCGGCCGGTGCTGGATGACCTCGTACTTCGCGAGGTCCTTCGCCCGCATCCTGCCCCTGGGCACCGGCAGGTCGGTGCGGCCGCTCAGCGGAGGCTTGCGGACGGTCTTGGCCAGCTCGCGGGCCAGGTCGCCGCGGTAGAACGCGCCGATGCCGCGCTCCGCGAGGAGGTCGTAGGTGTCGGCGAGGTCGGGGTTGCGGAGCAGGCTGCCGACCTTGGGTGCCTTGCCGTGTCGCAGGAACAGCTTGCGGGTCGAGGTGAAGGTGTTGAACCGCTCGGCGTTGTCCTCGGTCTGCTGTTTGAAGGTCCGGTCGACCTTGAAGCCGCGGCGCGCCAGGTCCGCCGCCGGCTCGAGCACGTCGGCAAGGGACATCGAGCCCCACCGGTCGAGGGCCGCCTGCCACGTGGCGGGGGTGCCGGGTACGCCGACCGAGACGCCGCTGGTCACGAGGTCGGGGGTGAACGTGTAGGGCTTGCCGGTCGCCGGGTCGATGAACGCGTCGTGCTTCATGCCCGCGGGAGCGGTCTCGCGGCCGTCGAGCGTCTTCACCTTCTTGCGCTTCGCGTCGTAGTAGACGAAGTAGCCGCCGCCTCCGAGGCCGGCGCTGTAGGGCTCGGTCACGCCGAGCGCGGCCGCGGTGGCGATGGCGGCGTCGACCGCGTTGCCGCCCTCCTTGAGGACCTGCAGGCCGATCCGGGAGGCGTAGGGGTCAACCGAGGTGACCGCGCCCCCCTTCCCGACCGCCGTGGCGTGGCGCGGCGGCTGTTTCGACTGCCGTTCGGGCGCGGCTGCATCGGCCGTGGGGGCCTGCAGGGTGGTGGCCGCGAGGGCGGTGATGGTCAGGGCGACGAGGGAACCCGAGAACATGCCGTCGTCGGTACCCCGGCGGCCGCTACTTCAAGCCGGGGTGCGTGCGCAGCACCGGGAGCAGCAGCGTCCGCGGGGTGACCTGGGCCATCGCGGCGGCGACCCGGTTCGCGACGCCCGGGATGACGACCATCCGGCCCTTGTCGAGCCCGTCGACCGCTGCCCTGGCGACCGCGGCCGCATCGACCCACATCACCGAGGGCAGCGCCTTCTCGGTCTCCTCCTTCGTGAACCCGGCGCGTTCGCCGAACCCGGTGTCGACCGGGCCGGGGCACAGGGCCGTGGCGGTGACGCCGCTGTCCTTGAGCTCCCCGACCAGCGACTGGGTGTACGAGAGGACGAAGGCCTTGCCGGCGGCGTACCCCGCCTGGCCGGGCAGCGGCTGGAACGCCGCCGTGCTCGCGACGTTGAGGATCGCTCCCCGGCCGCGCTCGACCATGCCGTGGATGAACCGGGTGCAGAGATCGACGACCGCGACGACGTCCACCTCGACCATCTGCATCTCGGTGTCGGGGTCGGCCTCGGAGACCCGGCCCACCGTGGAGAATCCGGCGTTGTTGACCAGGACGTCGACGGTGACGCCTAGCTTGATCACCCGGGACGGCAGCACGGCGCGTGCCGACCGGTCGGCGAGGTCGACGGCGAGCACGTCTGCCTGCCCACCGTCCGCGGCGATCTCGTCGGCGAGAGCGCGCAGCTTGTCCTCGCTGCGAGCGACGAGCACGAGCCGGTGGCCGCGGCGGGCCAGCTCCCGGGCGATCTCGGCCCCGATGCCCTGTGAGGCGCCGGTGATCAGAGCGGCCCGGTCCGGGGCCGGAGCGGGAAGCGTCATGGACGCAACGTACTTGGCCCTAGCTGCGCGGGCCGACCACGTCGTAGCGGGCGGCGATGAACGCCTTGTTCTGGTGCACTTCGACGAGCCGGAAGTCGAAGCGGCGCGGGAACAGCGGCCGCCCCGCGCCCAGGGTGACCGGTGCGATGTAGCAGATCACCTGGTCGAGCTTTCCGGCCTCGGCGAACTGGGCGGCGAGGTCGCCGCCGCCGCAGACCCAGACGTCCTTGCCGTCGGCGGCGGCCACGAGCTCGTCGTGCAGCGGAGCGACGTCGCCCTGGGCGAACCGGAGGTCTGCCCCCTCGACGCCGGCCAGCTCGCGGTGGCTGACCACCCAGGCCGGAATCTTGTAGGGCCACCCCTCGCCGGTCTCGGCAAGGTGGGCGACGATCCACTCGTACGTCGTCGCGCCCATCACGATCACGCCGATGTCCTTGATGAACTCGTCGTAGTTGAGCGGTCCCTTCTCGTCCTGGTCCTGGACGAAGAGCCAGTCGAGCGAGTCGTGCTCGTCGGCGATGAAACCGTCCAAGGTCATCGCGGTGTAGAACGTCGTACGGGTCACAGGACCTCCACCTCGGCAGCCTCGCCCTGCCGGGCGCGGAGCCAGTTGATCGGGTCACCACTGTCGACCTTCTGCCCACTCGCGCGGAGCAGCTGGCGGGCCAGCTGGCGACGGTGTGCCGAGAACGTGAGCACGTGCGCGATCACGCTGCTCATGACGAAGCTCTCGGGCGGGTCGCAGAGGGCGTCGATGAGCCGGTCGTCCCATGCGCCGCGGCGGTCGATTTCCCGCACCGTGGCGAGCCAGCGCGCGGCCGCGTCCTCGTGCCGGTCGAGCAGCGTGCCGACGTCGTCCGCACGCTCCGGTGGGAAGTCGGTGCCCTCGATGGCTGCGAGCCAGACCTCCTTGGTGAACACCAGATGGGTGAGCACGTGTGCGACGGACTCGTCGGGGCCGTCGAAGCCGAGCACGGTGTTGCCGGGCAGGTGCGGACGCCGGTAGTCCTCGTCCGACAGCTGCTTGGCCGCCTCCAGCAGGGCCCGGGTGTCGTCGAGGTCGTGGGCGACGAGCTGTTCGGTGAGCGGGTTCATGGACTGCTCCTTGACGTGTACCCACAGGGACGTGGGCGGGTGGAAGTGGATCCCGTTCGGGGCGGGGAGCCAGTGGCTCCCGGAGGCCTTGGCCGCGAGGCTCGGCGCGTTCCCGAAGGCGCGGGCGAACGCGCGGCTGAAACCTTCGACCGACTCGTAGCCGGCCTCGAACGCGGTGTCGGTGACCGTAGCTCCGTGTCGCAGCTGCCAGGCCGCGCGCTCCAGCATCACCCGGCGCCGCATCGCCACCGGGGGTTCGCCGGCGCCGCGGGAGAGCTGTCGGCTGAAGTGGAAGGGCGAGGAGTAGGCGTCGCCGGCCATGTCGTCGAGGGTGCGGTTGTCCTCGTCGAGCACCGCGTCCAGCAGCTCGCGCAGCCGGTCGCGGCCGGCCTGCTCTTGGCTCATGCCGACAGTCTGGCCCGACGCACCGACGTCTGGCCCGACCGATCTTGCTCTGCAACCGTTGGTTGAGGAGGCCCCGCGTTGCGGAGGGCACGGGGCGAGTTGGTGGCGTCTCGAAACCACCCATGCCCGGGCTGGGACTGCTCCGAGCCGCGGAGGTTTCGAGACAGGCGCGAGCGCGCCTTCCTCAACCAGCGGCGGCCACGGCGGCCAGAGCCTTCTCGAGGAGCTGAGCGTCGTCGTACCGGATCCAGACGATGCGTGGGTCCTTGCGGAACCAGGAGTCCTGCCGGCGCGCGAAGCGCCGGGTGGCCTGCGCGGTCTGGTCGCGGGCTTCCTGCTCGGTGAGCTCGCCGTGCAGGTGGGCGACCACCTCCCGGTAGCCGATCGCCCGCGGCGCGGTGCGGCCCTCGGCAAGGCCGTGGTCGAGGAGGTGGCGGACCTCCTCGACGAAGCCGCTGGTGAACATCGCGTCGACCCGTTCGGAGATGCGCTCGTCGAGGGTCTCGCGATCGATGTCGACCCCGATCTGGACCGTGTGCGGATCGGCGTACTCGAGGACCGGGAGGCTGGCGCTGAACGGACCACCGGTCAGCTCGACCACCTCCAGAGCTCGGACGATCCTGCGGCCGTTCTCGGGAAGGATCAACGTGGCGGCGTCCGGGTCGCGCTCCTTCAGTACGTCGTGAAGCGCCTGCG
This sequence comes from uncultured Actinomycetota bacterium, assembly GCA_963800715.1. GTDB lineage: Bacteria > Actinomycetota > Actinomycetes > Propionibacteriales > Nocardioidaceae > Nocardioides. The sequence goes on from CAWDBZ010000001.1 coordinate 66,604, forward strand.
CTCCGCCCTCGGCGAGCTGCTGCTCGAGCCTGGTGCGGACCGACTCGTCGGTGCCCGGGAACTCGAACCGGTCGAGGATCGCGCGGGTGTAGAGCGCCGAGCCGCCGACGAGCACCGGCGTCGTACGACGTGCCCGGAGCCGGTCGATCACGTCGCGCGCCCAGCCCTGGAACTCCGCGACCGTGGCCGGCTCACGGACGGTGAGTGTGTCGAGGAGATGGTGCGGGATGCCGCGCCGCGCGGCCTCGGGCAGCTTCGCGGTGCCGACGTCCATGCCTCGGTAGACCTGCATGGCGTCGGTGTTGACCACTTCGCCGTGGAGGCGCTCGGCGAGGTCGAGCGAGAGGCCCGTCTTGCCCGACGCGGTAGCCCCGACAACGGCCACGATCGCGACCGTGGTCGGGGGTGCGGACATGTGACTAGTGTGGCAATGCATGGGGTCATTCGGGCCTCGGACCACTTAGGAGCAGACATGGGTTTCCTTGATGACGCCAAGGAAAAGCTGAGCCAGGCCAAGGACAAGCTGGAAGACCTCGTCGACGGCAACGAGGAGAAGGTCGAGGACGGCATCGACACGGCGGCTGACAAGGCCGACGAGGCGACCGGTGGCAAGTACGACGAGCACATCGACACGGGTGCCGAGAAGGCCAAGGACGCGCTCGGCGTCGACGACGCCGCTCCTGCCGCTCCTCCCACGCCTGCCGCGCCTGCCGCGCCGACTCCGGCTCCCCCCACCGACCCGACCGCGCCTCCTGCCTGACCCGCGGTTCGTCGTCGTTCCGGCGGCGTACGTCTTCCTGTTGCGAGACGGCGTCGCCGGCACAGAGGTGTTGCTGCAGCTGCGCCAGAACACCGGCTTCATGGACGACCACTGGGCGGCCGCGGCCGCCGGGCACGTCGAAAAGGGCGAGACGGCCCGCGACGCCGCCCGGCGCGAGGCGCGCGAGGAGATCGGCGTCGACGACCTCGACCTGGTCTTCGCGACGTCGATGCAGCGGACGCGTGGCGGCGAGCCGATCGACGAGCGGATCGACTTCTTCTTCACCGCGAGGTCGTGGTCGGGACAGCCCCGCATCGTCGAGCCGACCAAGGCCGCTGACCTGGCGTGGTTCCCGCTGTCGGCGCTGCCCGAGCCGGTGGTGCCGCACGAGCTGCAGGTGCTGAGGGGCATCATCAAGGGAGAGACGGCGGCGTACATGACATTCGGCTTCGACACGGGAGAGACCCATGACTGAGGAAAACGCCACCCAGACCGGTGACCTCGGCGAGATGCCGGAGGCCGAGATCGAGGCGGGCGAGCCGAACCCGGGTGGCGTCGACGCCCTGCCCGATGACGACCAGAACGTGTCGGCGGACCTGGGACCGGAGACGAACCCCGCGGTGGAGGAGTCGCCCGACCCGCTCAAGAACGTCCTCCAGGAGGGCGAGGACACCGAGACCGAGGCCACCAAGTCCGGCGACGGCACCGACGAGGACGTCGAGCCGCACGAGGACTCCCCCGCCTGACCGCTGGGTACCGCTCCCCCATGAGCGGTCACGAGCAGGACACCGACATCCAGGACTCGACTCCTGGCTCGACCGGGCCCGCCCGCGCCGCCGGCGGCATGGGCGTGAGCAGCGAGCGGGTCGGCCCGACCGGCCCGGGCCAGGAGGCGACCGACGGCGTCAAGGACACTTCTGTCGCGCCTTCTGGGGACGACGTTCCGCCCGAGCAGTCGCCCGGCGCTGTGGAGGCCCAGCCCGAGGGGATCGCTCCCGCTGCGGGCTACCCCAGCCTCGACCCGCGGTCCTCCGACAAGCCCTACAAGGACGCCCAGCCGTAGCCGGACGTCGTGAATGGCCAGCCGGAGCCGATCCAGGTTGCTGGCTGACCGCCAGGCCGATTCACCGCCAGTCAGCGGTCAGCAGGCAACCCTCAGGACCCGGCCAGCGTGCCTTCAAGGTTGCAGGCTGACCGCCGGGCCGAGTCACGGCCAGGCAGCGGTCAGCAGGCAACCCAGGGGGCCAGGCCAGCGCCAATTCGTGGCTACCGGCTCACCGCCAACTCCCGTCACCGGAGGTCAGCGACAGGCCGGCGTGTCCGTCACCGGCGCCGGTGTGCCGACCATCGGCATGCCCAGGCCGACGCCCTGTGGCTTCGGCTCCTGCGTGCGCAGCTCCCAGGCGTCGCCACTCCGCGTGCGGCGTACGGCGACCGGGCCGTCGGCGACCAAGTGGTGCGGGGCGGCGTACGTGACCTCGACCGTGGCCACGTCGCCCGGTCGGACCTCGGCGTCGGGAGCCTGGAAGTGGACGAGCCGGTTGTCGGGAGCCCGGCCGGAGAGTCGGTGGGTGGCGGCGTCCTTGCGGCCCTCGCCCTCGGCGACCATCACGTCGAGGCGGCGGCCGACCTGCGTCTTGTTCTCCGTCCAGGCGACCTCGTCAGCGACGGCGACGAGCCGCTGGTAGCGGTCCTTGACGACCGACGCGTCGATCTGGTCGGGGAGCGTCGCGGCGGGGGTGCCGGGCCGCTTGGAGTACTGGAAGGTGAAGGCGCCGCTGAACCGCGCCTGCTCGACGACCGCCAGCGTCTGCTGGAAGTCCTCCTCGGTCTCGCCGGGGAAACCGACGATGATGTCGGTGGTGATGGCGGCGTCGGGGATGGCGGTGCGGACCCGGTCGATGATGCCGAGGTACTTCTCGGAGCGGTACGAGCGACGCATCGCCTTCAGGACGCGGTCCGAGCCGGACTGCAGCGGCATGTGCAGGCTCGGCATCACGTTGTGCGTCTCGGCCATCGCCTCGATGACGTCGTCGGTGAACTCCGCCGGGTGCGGGCTGGTGAACCGGACCCGCTCGAGTCCCGCGATGTCGCCGCAGGCCCGCAGCAGCTTGCTGAACGCCTGGCGGTCGCCGAACTCGACGCCGTACGCGTTGACGTTCTGGCCCAGCAGCGTGATCTCGCTGACGCCCTCCTGCACGAGGGCCTCGACCTCGCTGAGGATCTCACCCGGCCGGCGGTCCTTCTCCTTGCCGCGCAGCGCCGGGACGATGCAGAACGTGCAGGTGTTGTTGCAGCCGACGCTCACCGACACCCAGGCGGCGTACGCCGACTCGCGCTTCGTGGGCAGTGTCGACGGGAACACCTCGAGCGACTCGAGGATCTCGACCTGCGCCTCGTCGTTGGCTCGCGCCCGCTCGAGCAGCGCCGGCAGGCTGCCGATGTTGTGGGTCCCGAAGACGACGTCGACCCAGGGCGCCTTCCGGGTGATGGTCGCGCGGTCCTTCTGCGCCAGGCAGCCGCCGACCGCGATCTGCATCCCCGGCCGCTGCGCCTTCTTGGGCGCCAGGTGGCCGAGGTTGCCGTACAGCTTGTTGTCGGCGTTCTCCCGCACCGCGCAGGTGTTGAACACCACCACGTCGGCGTCCTCGCCGGTCGGCGCCGCGACGTACCCCGCCTCCTCGAGCAGGCCGCTCAGCCGCTCGGAGTCGTGGACGTTCATCTGGCACCCGTAGGTGCGGACCTCGTAGGTGCGCATGACCGGTCAAGGGTACGAGCCAAGAGCGCGCCGAGGTTCATCCACACCTGGTCATGCCCCGGTCCAAGGTCGGCGTCACGCCATACTCGACGCGTGCGCGCGCGACTGCAGATGCTGAGCAAGGAGCAGGGCGGCCGGCACACGCCGGTCTTCGACGGATATCGCCCCGACTTCCGGGCCAGTACCGAGGGACACGGTGATGTGGACCTCGGTGCGGCGAAGGTGACGTTGCCCGCTGACAACCCAGTGCTCGTGCCCGGGACCACGGTCGACGTCGACCTCGAGCCGGTCGACGCCGCCGCCTGGGCCAACGTGACTGTCGGGCTCGTGCTCGGTGTGCTCGAGGGCGACCAGCAGGTCGGGAACGCCTCGGTGCTGCCGGCATGAACTCGCGCTGGTCGATCGGGTCCCGCGGCTCGGTGCTGTCGCTGTGGTCGGAGGGCTCGGTGCTCTCGATCGGGTCGGTGGGCTCGTTCGCGAGCATCGGAAGTGTCGGGTCGTTCGCGTCGGCGTTCTCGATCGGCTCCTCACAGAGCCTCGCGTCCTGGCTGTCCCACCAGAGCACCGGCTCCGTGCTTTCCCACCAGAGCGACGGCTCGGTGTTGTCGAGCCAGGCGACCAGGACGATGCGCGGGCGACACATGGATGGGCAGCTGCCCGCCGCCTACGGCGTCGGGATCGGGGTCGTGTCAGTGGCCGCTGTGGCCGGCCACCTGTGGTTCTGGCGGCGTCGGCGCTAACGTGCGTCCTCCGAGTCCGACGTACCCGAGGTGGATCGATGCCCTACCTGGTCGAGAACAGTGACAGCCTGATGGTCCTGGGCGACACCGAAGGAGTCCTCGGCATCAAGCGGATCGAGAAGGCGCTCAACCAGCTCGAGTCGGACGGCTACCTGCTGACGTTCGTCAGCGACGGCTACTTCGTGTTCTACAAGCAGGGCGGGTGGGGCGGCTCGACGTGAGCTGCTGCGTCAGCCGGCGGCCGCTGCCTTCAGGTCGGCCCGCTTCTCGGTCACCCAGAGGTTGATCACACCCTCGATGACGACGGTGCCGTCGGCGTCGACACCGCGCACCTGCACCGGCAGGTTCGGGTCGGCCGAGGTCCACTGGGCGGCGTCCGTCTCGGCGATGCAGGTGATGTCGCCGACCGCCTTGGCGGTGTAGGCGACCGTCATCCCCTTCGGGATCCAGCGCTTCGTCTCCGGGATGGTCACCTCGGCGAGGGCGCCCATCGCGGCCTCGAGGCCGTTGCACAGCGCGATCGCGTGCACGGTGCCGAGGTGGTTGTGCACGCGCCGGCGGTCGGAGATGACGAGCTGGGCATGGTTCGGCTCGATGACGGTGAAGCGCGGGCGGATCGAGGAGAAGTACGGCGCCTTCTGGCCGAACGCGAACGAGAAGGCGCGGGCACCCACCAGCGGGATCGACGTGCACTTCCGCCACAGGGAGAGGACCTGGCTCATGCGGCCATGTTACTCATGGGTACACACTGGCCGCCCTAGGCCAGGGAGAGGAAGAACCGCTCCAGCTGGTCGAGCTCTTCGTCGGTCACCTCGCCCCGGCGGGCCGACTCGCGCAGCTCGTTGGCAATGATCGCGAAGCCGGCGCGGTCGAGCGCGCGGGAGACCGCCTTGAGCTGGTTCACGATCTCCTGGAGGTCGCGACCTTCCTCCAGCATGCGGAGCACGCCCGAGAGCTGCCCCTGGGCGCGCTTGATCCGGTTCACGACCGGCGTCGCACCGGTGGACGTCGTTGTGTCTGCCTGCGTCACGCCAGCATCACTCCCCCCGAGAAAGAGTCTGGCTCTAAGGACGTTCCTCGCCCGAACAACGTGCTGTCAACCGGGCGGTTACGGTCCGGACGACGTTGCCAGGTCAGGCCAGAAGCTCGACCCGATTGCCGGATGCATCTTTCGCGTGCACCCTGCGGTACTCGGGACACGTGTTCCCCTCGCTGCGGTCGACGTCAAACCCCAATCCCGCCAGTCGCACGACGACCGCCTCCAGCTCCGTTCGCGAAGACAGCAGGAGCGCCGGGTGCGCCTTGCGGGCCGGCGAAAAGGGCTCCTCGACGCCGACGTGCAGCTCCGCGGTGACCCGGCCTTCGTCGTGGTACGCGGAACCAGGCGCCGCCTCGGACGGTGAGCTCGGCCGGCTTCTCGAACTCCGTCATCCCGAGGCCCTCGCCGTAGAAGCGGCGCGCGTCCGCCTCGCCGCCCCGCGGGCAGCAGACCTGGACGTGGTGGAGCCTCAACGCGGTCACGACGCGTCGACCCTGGCCACCGCGAACACCCGACGGAACGGCAGCAGCACCGTGCCGTCGGCGCGGGCCGGGTAGGCCGCGGCCAGCCGGCCCTTGAACTCGGCCTCGAAGCCCGGACGCAGGTCGACCGGCAGCGCCTGGAGGGTCGGGCGGGCGCCGGTGCCGGACACCCACGTGAAGACTGGGTCGGCGCCGGAGAGCACGTGCGTGTAGGTCGTCTCCCAGACGTCCACCGAGCAGCCGGCCGCCGCCAGCGCGTCGTAGTAGACGGCCGGGTCGTGCGAGGACGGAACAGCGACGTCCGTGGTGTGCTCGGCGTACGGCGCCTCGGCGGCCAGCTCGGCCCGGATCGTGTGGCTCGGCTCGTCGAAGTTGCCGGGCACCTGGAACGCGAGCCAGCCGCCGGGCGCCACCGCGGCGACCAGCGACGGCAGCAGTTCGAGGTGATCCGGCAGCCACTGGAGCATCGCGTTGCTGACGAGTACGTCGACCGGCCGCTCGGGCTGCCAGTCGCGCAGGTCCGCGACGGCGTAGGTCACGGACTGGCCGAGGCCCTGGGCCGCAGCGATCATCTCTGGACTCGAGTCGAGTCCGACCACGCGGGCGTCCGGCCACCGCTCGGCGAGCAGCCCGGTGAGGTTGCCGGGTCCACAACCGAGATCCACGACGTCGGCGGGCGCGGTCGCGCCGATGCGGGACACCAGCTCGACGAAGGCCCGGCCACGCTCGTCGGCATAGGTCAGGTAGCGGTCCGGGTCCCAGGTGTGCGGCATCTCGACAACTCCTTTATATCTTGACATCAAGATAGTTTCCACATCCTCCCCCACCAACTTTCTTGATGTCAAGACACTTGGTCGACCGGGACTAGGCTCCGGCCGTGACCACCGATCTACCACCGACGCTCGAGGGCGACGGCCCCGCGCTGCTCTGTCTGCACGGCGGGCCGGGGATGTCCGACTACCTCGACCTGCTGGGCGACGAGACCGACGGCTGGCGCCGGATCCGCTACACCCAGCGCGGGCTCGCGCCGTCGACGACCGACGGTCCGTTCACAGTGGAACAACATGTCGCGGACGCGGTCGCGGTGCTGGACGACCTCGGCCACGAGGACGTCGCCGTGCTCGGCCACAGCTGGGGTGGCTTCCTGGCCGCAGTGCTCGCGATCGAGCATCCCGAGCGGGTCCGCGGCCTGTTGCTGGTCGACCCGCTGGGGATCGTGGGCGACGGTGGCTACGGACGGTTCGAGGAGCAGCTCACGGCCCGGGCGCCGGAGGACGTGCGTGCGATGGCGGACGAGCTCGACAAGCGTGCGATGTCCGGCGAAGGCACCGAGGACGACGCGCTCGAGTCGTTCCGGCTGTTCTGGCCGGGCTACTTCAGCGACCCGGCATCCGCTCCCCCGATGCCGGATGACATCCGGCTCACCGTGCCCGGCTACAGCCAGACGTTCGAGGACCTGCTCGCCCTGTTGAAGACGGGCGACCTGCCGAGCCGTGCCGCGGCGTACGCCGGTCCGGTGGAGGTCGTCTACGGCCTCGGCGGCCCGTTCCCGGTCGAGGCCGCCCTGGAGACCGCTGCGGCGTTCCCGCAAGGGAGCGCGACCGGCGTGCCGGACGCCGGCCACTTCACCTGGCTCGAGCAGCCGGGCTGCGTCGCCGACGGCCTGGTCCGCCTCGGTATGCGCCTGTAGCCGGTGCCCTGAGTCGGAAGTCCGTGTGCGCTACGCGCACACAGAGCACGCACCTCGCTGCGTTGGCGTCGCTAGAAAGACGTCCAGTCTGCCTTCACTCCGCCGCCTGCCGATGCACCCACTCTGAGCACGCCTAGTGCTGATGGACCTCCGACTCAGGACACCGTCTCTCGACGTCAAGAATCTCGATCAGCCGGGCTAGGCTGGTCGCATGCGGGACGAGGTCGACGAGCTCACCGAGGCCTGGGCGCGCGAGCGCCCCGACCTCGACCTGGGCGCGGTCGCCGTCTTCAGCCGGCTCTCCCGGCTGGCGCACCACCTCGACCGGGCCCGCCGGGCGGCGTTCAGCGCGCACGACATCGAGACGTGGGAGTTCGACGTGCTCGCCGCGCTGCGTCGCGCCGGGGCTCCGTACGAGCTCTCGCCGGGCCGCCTGCTCCGCGCGACCCTGGTCACCAGCGGCACCATGACCAACCGGATCGACCGGCTCGCCGACCGCGGCTTCGTGGAGCGGCACCCCGACCCCGACGACCGGCGCGGCGTGATCGTGCGGCTGACCCGCGAGGGCAAGGCCGCCGTGGACGGCGCGTTCACCGCGCTCATCGACGCGGAGAAGGCGCTGCTCGCCGAGCTCCCCGCCACCGACCAGAAGGCTTTGGCCGGGCTGCTGCGGCGGCTGCTGGCGCCGTTCGGGGCGGGATAGTCCAGACAGCGGCTAGCCGAGCGCCTCGGCCGCCTCGAGCCACTCCAGCTCGAGCTGGTCCCGCTCGGCGGCGACCTCCTGGAGCTCGGCGCTGAGCTGCGCGAGCCGTTCGTAGTCTCGGCCGGCGTCGACGATCGCAGCGTTCAGCTTCGCCTCGCGTACGCCGACCCGCTCGAGCTGGCGCTCGATGCGCGTGATCGCCTTGCGCGCCTGACGCTCCTCCGCCGACCCTGTGGACGGCTTCTGGACATTTCGCGTCTGGTCCGTCGCCGAGTCGGCGTTACTGCGCGGCAGTAACGCCGACTCGGCGAGGTGGAGGGCCTGGGAACGGCGTTCGAGGTACTCCTCCACGCCCCGCGGCAGCATCGAGATCTGGCCGTCGTCGAGCAGCGCCCAGACGGTGTCGACGGTGCGCTCGAGGAAGTACCGGTCGTGCGAGACCACCACCAGCGTCCCGGGCCAGCCGTCGAGGAAGTCCTCGAGGACGGTCAGCGTCTCGATGTCGAGGTCGTTGGTGGGTTCGTCGAGGAGGAGCACGTTGGGCTCGGTGAGCAGCAGCCGGAGCAGCTGGAACCGGCGCCGCTCGCCACCGGACAGGTCGCCCAGCCGCGCGGTGAGCCGGTCGCCGGTGAAGCCGAACCGCTCCAGCATCGCGGTCGCCGTGATCTCGCCGTCGACGGTCTTGGTCACCCGACGGATCGACTCGACGGTGGCCAGCACCCGGGCCTCTGGATCGAGCTCGTCGACGTGCTGAGTCAGGTGCTGGAGCGCGACGGTGCGACCGAGCCGCACCCTGCCGGCGGACGGCGACAGCTCGCCGGACAGCAGACCGAGGACCGAGGTCTTGCCGGAGCCGTTCACTCCGACCAGGCCGACGCGGTCGCCCGGCCCGAGCCGCCAGGTCGCGTGCGACAGCAGGCTGCGTTCGTCGGGGGGCCTCCCCCGGCGAAGGTCGACGTCCTCCACGTCTATGACGTCCTTGCCGAGCCGTTGTGTGGCGAACCGCTGCAGCTCGAGCCGGTCCCGCGGGTCGGGCACGTCCTCGATCAGGGCGTTGGCCGCGTCGATGCGGAACTTCGGCTTCGAGGTCCGGGCCGGCGGCCCCCGGCGCAGCCAGGCGAGCTCCTTGCGGACCAGGTTGCGGCGGCGGACCTCGGTGGCGGCACTCTGCCGCTGGCGTTCGGCCTGGGCGAGGACGTACGACGCGTAGCCGCCCTCGTAGACGTCGACGTCGCCGTCGTGCACCTCCCAGGTCCACTGGCAGACCGCGTCGAGGAACCAGCGGTCGTGGGTGACCACGACCAGCGCCGACGCGCGCCGGGCGAGGTGGTCGGCCAGCCAGGCCACAGCCTCCACGTCGAGGTGGTTGGTCGGCTCGTCGAGGACGACCAGGTCGTGCTCGCCCAGCAGCAGCGCGGCCAGCGAGCAGCGGCGCCGCTCGCCGCCGGACAGGCCGACCACGGCCCGGTCGAGCGTCACCCCGGCCAGCAGGACCTCGACCACCTCGCGGGTGCCGGCGTCCGCGGCCCACTCGTGGTCGGACCGGCCGGCCAGCACCGCCTCGCGCACCGTGTGCGTGTCGACGAGCTCGTCGGTCTGGCGCAGGTAGCCGATGAGCAGCCCCCGCTGTCGCGACACCCGGCCGGAGTCGGGCTCTGCGGCTCCTGTCATCACGTTGAGCAGCGTGGTCTTGCCGTCGCCGTTGCGGCCCACCACCCCGATCCGCTCCCCCGCACCGACCCCCAGGGAGACCTCGGTGAGCAGGGGACGGACGCCGTAGGCCTTGGAGACCCGCTCGAGGTTGAGCAGGTTGGTGCCCGGGCTAGGCATAGGTGACCACGTGCGCGCCGGCGACCGGACCGTTGGTGACCAGGACGACGTCGTGGTGCTCCGACAGCCGGCCGGCGACCCCGCGCGCCGCGTCGGCGTCCTCGGTCAGGAACAGGCAGGTGGGTCCCGATCCGGACACCAGGCCCCGCAGCGCGCCGCTGCGCTCACCCAGTTCCAGCAGGTCGCCGAGGTCGGGACGCAGGTCGAGCGCGGCCGTCTCGAGGTCATTGTGGAGCGCGCCGGCGAGGATCTCGGGGTCGCCGGTCGAGAGCGCGAGGAGTACGGCGCGGGCTCCGATCGGTTCGGCCGGGGCGTCGGGAGTGAGCTCGTCGAAGCGCCGGTAGACCTCCGGCGTGGACATCCCCCGCGCCGACGGTACCGCGACCCACCACCAGGTCGTCGTGTCCGGCACCGGCTCTACCAGCTCACCGCGGCCGGTGCCGAGCGCCGTACCGCCCAGCAGCGCGAACGGCACGTCACTCCCGAGCCGGGCCGCCAGCGCGAGCAGGTCGTCGTCGGGAGTGTGCAGCTTCCAGAGCCGGTCGAGGGCGACCAGCGCGGCGGCCGCGTCGGCCGAGCCGCCGGCCATGCCGCCCGCGACCGGGATCGCCTTGGTGATGGAGACCGAGGCCCGCGAGGCGATGCCGTGGTAGTCGGCCAGCATCCGCGCGGCGCGGTCGACGATGTTGTCACCGGTGACGGGTACGGCGTCGAGGTCGATCCAGTCGGGGACGGTGACGCCGAGCGTCCAGCCGGGCGAGGCGGCGACGGTGACGTCGTCACACAGCCCGACGGCCTGGTAGACGGTCACCAGCGGATGGAATCCGTCCTCCCGCGGCGCGCCGACGCCGAGGTGGAGGTTGATCTTCGCCGGCGCGCGGACGGTGACGCCGGCGGTCATGCCAGTGCCTCCCCGGACAGGGCTTCCGCGATCCGGGCGTACGCCGTCACGTCGAGCACCTCGCCGCGCGCGGTCGGGTCGACGCCGGCGCCGCGCAGGGCGGCCTCGGCGGCCGAGGGCGAGCCGGCGAGCCGGGAGAGGGCGCCGCGCAGGGTCTTGCGGCGCTGGGCGAAGGCGGCGTCCACGACCGCGAAGACCTGCTCCCGGGTCGCGGTCGTCGCAGGCGGGTCGCGGCGAGTCCAGGCGACCAGGCCGGAGTCGACGTTGGGAGCCGGCCAGAAGACGTTGCGGCCGACCGTCCCCGAGCGGCGTACGTCGGCGAACCACGCCGCCTTGACCGACGGGACGCCGTAGGTGCGCGAGCCGGGTGGCGCCGCGAGCCGGTCGGCCACCTCGGCCTGGACCATGACCAGCCCCTTCTCGAGCGAGGGCAGCACGGTGAGCAGGTGGATGAGCACGGGCACCGAGACGTTGTAGGGCAGGTTCGCGACGAGAGCGGTCGGTGGTGGTCCTGGGACCCCGTCGACGCGGAGGGCATCGGCGTGGACGACCTCGCAGCGGTCGGCGCGGTCGCCGGCGTGCTCGGCGACCGTGGCGGGCAGCCGGGCGGCGAGCGAGCCGTCGATCTCGATGGCGACGACCCGGTCGGCCACCTCGAGCAGCGCGAGGGTGAGCGAACCGAGACCGGGGCCGACCTCGACGACGATGTCGTCGGTGTCGACCCCGGACTCACGGACGATGCGACGCACGGTGTTGGCGTCGATCACGAAGTTCTGACCGCGCTGCTTGGTCGGCCGAAGGTCGAGCTCGGCGGCCAGCCGCCGGACCTCGGCCGGCCCGAGCAGTCGAACGGCGGCCTCGGTCACGTTGGGCAGGTTAGTTCCCGCTCAAGTAGGGAGACCCAGCTTGGCTGCACAACCGGGCCAGGCGCCGTAGCCGCCGGAGGCGTTGCGGAGCTTGGTGGCGATGGCGATCTGCGTCTCGCGGCTGTGCTGGCTCGGCAGGCCGGTGCCGCCGTAGGCGTGCCAGGTGCCGAGGCTGAACTGCAGCCCGCCGTAGTAGCCGTTGCCGGTGTTGATGTGCCAGTTGCCACCGGACTCGCACTCCGCGAGCCGGTCCCAGACCCCTTCCGGGATCTTGGTGCCGATGCGGACGACCTTGGGCCGCGGCTTCTTCAGCACTTCCTGCTTCTTGATCCGCTTGTGCGAGAGCTTGTTGTCCTCGAACACGAACAAGTACGTCACGCTGCGGATGCCCGGGCGACCCAGTCGCACGACCTTGGTCTCTCCGGCGTTCATCGAGCTGTCTTCCTTCTCGACCACCGGCGCTGCGAACTTCTCGTGCGGCACGCGCTTCTTGACGACCTTGATCCGCGCGAAGTCCGCGGAGGATTCGGTGCTGGCGACCGCGTGCGCAGGGTCCGAGACGGCGACCGAGGTGCCTCCGAGGAGCACGGCGGTGAGGGTCCCGAGGACCGCTGCACGCACCCAGGCATGGCTCGTGGTCTGGCTTTTCAACGAATGCATGGGGCACGAATAGACCAGCGTTTCACTACAGAAATCAACTCCTCCCGACCCGGTTGCGAGAGTTTGTGACAAGGGTCTCCCCCGCCGTCAAGAGGCCCCGGGCAGGGCTACCAGGGGCCTCCGAAGGCGGTTTCGGTGTTGGTGTCGATGGCTGCGCAGAGCACCTCGAGGTCGTCTTTGCGCAGGTCAGCGAGGGTGCGCACGGTCAGTGGCACGAGGTACGACGCGTTGGTGCGGCCGCGATGCGGCACCGGCGTGAGGAAGGGCGCGTCGGTCTCGACGAGAATCTTGTCGATGGGCGCGATCCGGGCGGCCCCGCGGACGGGTTCGGCGTTCCTGAAGGTCACCGTCCCGGCGAAGCTCAGGTGTGCACCCCGGTCGAGACAGGCCCGAGCGAACGCCGCGTCCCCCGAGAAGCAGTGCATCACCCAGCGCTCCGGAGCCCCCTCGTCGTCGATCACCCGCAGCACGTCCTCGTGGGCGTCGCGGTCGTGGATGACCAGCGTCTTGTCGAGCCGCTTGGCCAGGTCGATGTGGCGCCGGAAGGACTCCTCCTGGACCGCCCGCCCCTCCTCACCGGTGCGGAACGAGTCGAGCCCCGTCTCCCCCACCGCGCGCACCTTGTCGTGCGCCTGGGCCAGCTGCTCGATCTCGGCGAGTGCCGCGTCGAGGTCCGGCAACCGGGGTGCCTCGTTGGGATGCAGCGCGACGCCGGCCACCAGCCCGTCGTGGGTCGCCGCGGCCTCGACCGCCCAACGCGCGCGGCGCAGGTCGCAGCCGATCTGCACGATCCGGGGTACGCCGACCGCGGCTGCCGCCGCCAGCGCCTCCTCGACCGGCAGGGCGGCCTCGTCGCCGCGAGCAATGTCGAGGTGGCAGTGGTTGTCGACGACCGGGTGCGGCAGCGGCTCCGGCGCGGGGGGACGGTCCGTCATGCCACCGAGCCGATCCGGGAAAGGACGGCGTCGGCGACGGCCTCCGGCGCCTGGGTCGGGATCCAGTGGCTCACGCCCTCCAGGACCCGGAGCTCGTAGGGGCCGGTGACGTGCTCCGCGCATCGGTCGACCGAGACCCGCTTCACCGCGATGTCGCCGTCGCTCCACAACAGCGTGGTCGGCACCGGGACCTTGTGCTGGAGCTCGCGCTGGTGGGTGAAGGGCATGGCGCGATACCAGTTAAGCGCGCCCGGCAGCGCGCCGTACTCGACGATCTCGCAGCGGAACCGGTCGACGTCCTCCTGGGTCATGCCGCCGTCGAGCAGCCCCCGGTCGAAGCGGCCGCCGGGCCGGGCGGCCAGCCGCTCGGGCAGCCGAGGCGTCTGGAAGGCACCCATGTACCAGGACGAGAACGCCTGGCGGGTGGAGAAGATCGCCCTGCGGAACGCCGCGGGGTGCGGCACTGAGACCGCGGTCCAGGAGCGGACCAGCTCGGGGCGGTGTGCCGAGGCCAGCCAGCCGGAGTTGGCGCCCCAGTCGTGGCCGACGAGGTGCACCGGTTGGCCGATGGTCTCGATCAGCGCGACGGCGTCGGCCTCGAGCTTGTCCATCGTGTAGTCCCGGCGCCGCGGCGGCCGGGCGCCGGGCGAGTAGCCGCGCTGGTCGGGCGCGTAGGTCCGCAGCCCCTGCGCGTGCAGCAGCGGCGCCACGTCGCGCCAGCAGGTGTTGCGCTCCGGGAACCCGTGCAACAGCACGACCGGATCGCCGTCGAGCGGCCCGTCGTCGCGGACGTCGAAGGTGAGGCCGTCGTGGCGGTAGCGCAGCAGCCGGGTCATCGCTCGTGCGGCCCCGGATGAACGACCGCGTAGACCTGCCTCTTGGGCACCCCGGCCGTCCGTGCCACGTCCACGATCGCGTCCCTGCGGCTCATCCCGGTGGCCTCGCGGTCGGTCACGGCCGCGCGGAGACTCTCGTCGTCGGTCGGTACGCCGGCGCCCGGGCTCGCCCCGGCCACCACGATCGTCACCTCGCCGCGGACGCCGTCCCCGGCCCACGCCGCGAGCTCGGCGACCGAGCCACGGCGTACCTCCTCGTGGGTCTTGGTGAGCTCCCGGCAGATCGCCGCGGCGCGCTCCTCGCCCCACGCCTCCGCCATCGCCGCCAGCGCCGCCTCGGTCCGGTGCGGCGCCTCGAAGAAGACCATCGTGCGCTCCTCGTCGGCGAGCGCGGCCAGCCGGCGCGCCCGCTCGCCCTGCTTGCGGGGCAGGAACCCCTCGAAGCAGAACCGGTCCACCGGCAGCCCCGACACGGCCAGCGCGGTGAGCACGGCCGAGGGGCCGGGCACGGCGGTGACAGGGACGTCGGCGGCCACCGCAGCGGCGACCAGCCGGTAGCCCGGGTCGGAGACGCTCGGCATCCCGGCGTCGGTCACCAACAGCACGCGGTGCCCGGCCTCGAGCTCCTCCAGCAGGGCCGGCGTCCGCTGGGCCTCGTTGCCCTCGAAGTAGGAGACGATCCGGCCGCCGATCGTCACGCCCAGCTCGCTGGTGAGCCGCTTGAGTCGCCGGGTGTCCTCGGCCGCGACCACGTCCGCCTCCGCGAGCTCCCTGGCCAGCCTGGGTGAGGCATCCTCGACCCGGCCGATCGGCGTGGCCGCGAGCACCAGCGTCCCCGGGATCTCGGCCATGACCCGATCATGGCAGGACCGGCCCGTACAGTTCCCGTCGTGACGAGCACGCCGACGCTCCCCACGCGCGAGCAAGCCGGCCTCTCGTCCGACGCGTCGGGGCGGCGGGTGCCGACGGCGTGGGAGCGGGCCCGGCGCCGGGTCGACCTGGAGGACCCGGTCGTCGGCTGGACGGCCAGCATCGGCCTGATGCTGCTGTCGCTGTTCCTGCGGCTCTGGAAGCTCGGGTCGCCCAAGGTCTTCGAGTTCGACGAGACCTACTACGCCAAGGACGCGTGGTCGCTGCTGCACAACGGCTACACGCGCGGCTACGTCGACGGCGCCAACGAGAAGATCCTCGACGGCAAGACGTCGGGTCTGTGGACCGACGGCCCGTCGATGATCGTCCACCCCGAGGCCGGCAAGTGGCTGATCGCGCTGGGCGAGAAGGCGTTCGGGATGGACCCGTTCGGCTGGCGGATCGCCGCGGCAGTGGTCGGCTCGCTGATGGTGCTGGTGATGTGCCGGCTGGCCCGCCGGATGACCGGCTCGACCGCCCTCGGCCTGGTCGCCGGGCTGCTGCTCAGCCTCGACGGCCTGCAGTTCGTGCTGTCCCGGCTGGCGCTGCTCGACATCTTCCTGGCGTTCTTCATCCTCTGCGCGGTCTCGTGCGTGGTCGCCGACCGGGACTGGTATCGCGCCAAGATGGCGCGGCTGGTGCCCGACCAGGTGGCCGACCCGGCGTCGTACGGCCCGGTGCGCGGGCTGCTGTTCCGGCCCTGGCTGCTGGCCAGCGGCATCTGCTGGGGGCTGGCGATCGGCACCAAGTGGACCGCGATCTACCCCTTGGCGGCGTTCGGCGTCATGGTCTGGCTGTGGAGCGCCGGGGCGCGGCGGTCGTTCGGCGTGCGCTGGGCGACGGTGCGCTCGATCGCCACAGACGGCACTCCCGGCGTTCGTCCACCTCGTCGTCATCGGCGGGATCGTCTACACCGCGACGTGGACCGGCTGGCTGGTGCACGCCGACGAGTACGAGAAGTCGCTGTCCTCGACGCAGTACACCCAGTTCATCAAGGAACAGCCCTGCAAGGTGACCACCAATGACGAGGGCAAGACCGAGACGGCCGAGAACAACCTCGACAACAGCGGCAAGCGCTGGCCGACGGCGAGCGAGCCCGACGCCCACGGCGTCGGTGAGCTCGTCCAGTCACTGCGGTCGCTGTACTACTACCACCGCGACGTCTACACGTTCCACACGCACTTCCTGAACTGCTCGACGCACACCTACGCCTCCAAGCCGTCGGGCTGGCTGCTCCTCAACAAGCCGGTCGGCGTCGCGGCCGACACCGGCATCGAGCCGGGGACCCGCGGCTGCGACGCGGCCGAGGGCAGCACCTGCCTCAAACAGGTGCTGCTGATCGGCACGCCGACGATCTGGTGGGGCGGCATCCTGGCGCTGCTGTACGCCGTCGCGATGTGGGTCGGTGGCCGCGACTGGCGGTTCGGCGTGGCCGTGGTCGGCACCGCGTCGACCTGGCTGCCGTGGCTGCAGTACGACAGCCGTCCGATCTTCCTGTTCTACGCCGTCGCGACCCTGCCGTTCGTGGTGCTCGCGCTGACCCTGACCATCGGCAAGCTGATCGGCAGCTCGCGGGCGCCCAGCGCGCGACGTACCGCCGGCGTGGTGGTGGGCGGGTCGTTCGTGGTGCTCACCCTGCTCAACTTCGCGTGGTTCTGGCCGATCTTCACCGACCAGCTGCTGACCCACTCGGAATGGGTGGACCGGATCTGGTTCCAGCGCTGGATCTGACGGGTCAGCGGGTCATTCCTGCACGGCCACCATGGTCCGCTCGTCCCCGGAGAAGATCATCCGGCGGCCCCGCATCGAGCCGACGTGCGCGACGGCGGCCCGCCACTCCTCGCTGGCGAGGGCAGCGTCGAGGGCGTCGCGCGAGTCGAAGCTCAGCACCGACATGCCGTCCCAGCCGGCCGACGTGTCGTCGAGGCCGTCGACCAGCTCGGTGTGCAGCCAGCGGCGCAGGCCCGGCAGCGGATAGGTGACCTCGGCGTGCTCGCCGCGCCACCACTCGATGAACTGCTCGTGGCTCCAGTCACCTGGCCGGGCCGCAAGCACGATGAGGTTGTACATCGTCAGCGGGCGACGACGCGCAGGCAGGCGGCGGTGTACATCTCCCGCACCTCGTCCAGGGTCATCGGCCCTCCTGGGCGGTACCAGCGCCACACGCTCACCACCATCGCGAGCACCAGCGTCGCCAGCGCGTGGGGGTCGCCCTTGCGGAAGGCACGAGCCTTGATCCCCCGGTCGATCAGGCCGGTCCACTCGGCCTCGATCTCCCGCACGAGCGCGCGGGCCTTGAGCCGCTCGGCTTCCTCCCTCTCAGAGGGTCGCGGCGTGGCCAACAGGTCCATGTGGCTCTGCAGGATCCGCATCTGCAGGACCTCGCGCGGGCTCACGGCGTACGCCGCCGCGATCGCCGCCTCCAGCGCCTTGTCGGCCCGGTCGACGTCGGCGGTCTCGTCGCGGACGGCCTGCAGGGATCGGGCGAGCTCGAGGCTCATGATCGTGAGCAGGCAGTGGGCCTTGGACTCGAAGTAGTGGTAGAGCGCGGTCTGCCCGATGCCGACCTGGTCGGCGATCGTGGCCCACTTGGTGTGCTCGTAGCCGTCCTTGCCGAACTTCTCGATCGCCGCGGTCAGGATCAGGGCTCGCTTCGACCGCGGACCCTCCGCGTCCGGCTGCGCCGCGGTCGTCACCCGGTCCGAGGTTGCTCTGCGAGCTGTGGGCACTGCTCTGGGCACTGCGTTCTCCGATCGTCAGGTCGATCTTACCAACATGAGATGAACTCAGGTCATTCCGTGGAGCTCCGCGGCGAGCCGTACGGCGTCCGGCCGGGACAGCTTTCCCACCCGGTTCTGCGGGAGGTCGGGGACGTCGAAGACGAACTCCGGCCACTTGGCCTTGGGGAATCCCTCGGCCGCCAGGTGGCCGGTCACCTCGGCGAGACTCAGCGTCGCGCCCGTGGACACCACGAGTGCGGCCACCCGCTCACCCAGCATCTCGTCGGGCACCGGCACGACGCAGACCTGCGCGACGGAGGGGATCCGGGCGACGGCCGCCTCGACCTCGTTGACGTCGATGTTGCGGCCGCCGCGGATGATGATCTGCTTCTGCCTGCCCAGGACCGTGATAGTCCCCTCGGGGTTGAGGCGGACGAGGTCGCCGGTCGGGAGGAAGCCGTCAGCGGTGAGCCCGGGCGGCTGGGCTTCACCGTTCCTTGCGTAGCCGACGAACATGCTGGGGCCGCGCACCTGGGCAGCGCCGACCTCGCCCCTCGGGAGCGACCTCCCGTCCTCGCCCACGGCGCGCACGACGGTGCCGGGGAACGGCCGGCCGTCGCAGGCCAGCCTCGTCTCGGCGTCCTCGTCGGGGCGGGTGGTCGTGTGGCCAAGGCACTCGGACATTCCGAAGACCCGGATCAACCGCGTGCCGAGGACCTGCTCGGCCCGACCCAGGGCGCCGGCGTCCATCGGGCCGCCGCCCACCGTCATCGCCTTGAGGCACGTGAGCCGACCCTCCGCCGTCGGACGGACCGAGAGCTGCAGGGCCATCGTCGGCACCAGCATCGTCCAGCGGACGTCGTGGGCGGCCATCGCCGCCAGGGCGTCGTCGGGCCGCCACGTCTCGATGCAGACCATCGGACCGCCCAACATCGCCGGCAGGTACATCCCGAAGCAGTACGCCGCCACGGACGAGAGCGGGACGAAGGCACCGACGGCGTCGCCCGGCTCCAGCCCGATCGCGTCGATGGTGGAGCGACCGGCGTAGCGCAGCGACTCCTCGGACTGCACCACGCACTTGGCGCGGCCGGTCGAGCCCGAGGTCATCGCGACGGCGACGCCACCGGTCCAACGAGCGACCTCGCTGGCGGGGCGACCGGAGGTGACGAGCGCCCAGCCGTCGAGAGCGGCCCGCTTGTCCGGGAACGCCTCGCTCCGGACCTCCCAGTGCTCGAGGACGTCGTCGGACGCCACCACGGCATCGGGGTCGATGTCCTCCATCGCCAGCTCGAACTCGGATGCGACGGCATGGCTGCTGAGCACGGCCACCATGCCGCCGCGCAGACCCACGGCGAGCGCGGTCGCGAGCGTGCGCCAGGTGTTGTCGGCCTGGACCAGGACCGTCGGCGAGCCGCCCAGGGACTCCTCGAGCGCGATCGCGAGGTCGCGGGCGGCGGTCATCACCTCACCCACGGTGTGCACGCCGAGCGCGTCGATCACGGCCACGTCGCCGGGTGTGCGCTCGGCACGCTCGCCGAACTCCCTGGCCAGCAGCTGCATGTGTCCTTCTCCTTCTGGTCTCAGTGTCTACCGGGCGGTCCAGCCGCCGTCGACCACCAGCGCCTGCCCGGTCACATAGCTCGACGCGGCGGACGCGAGGAAGAGCAGGGCGCCGTCCACCTCGCCGGTCTCGCCGCCCCGACCGAGCATCGTGTTGCGCCGCACCCAGCCGGCCGACTTCTCGTTGGTGAACAGCCCGTCGGTCATCTCGGTGTCGAACCAGCCCGGGACGATCGCGTTGACCCGGATCCCGCGCCGGCCCCACTGACCGGCCAGCTCCCGGGTCAGGCCGATGGTCCCTGCCTTGGAGGCGGCGTAGCTCGCGCCGCCGATGGGAGCGGTGGAGACCAGGCCGATCACCGAGGAGACGTTGACGATCGACAGGGACCCACCGCCCGGCACGGTGGCCGCGACCGCGGTGGCGAGGTGGAAGCCGGCGGCGAGGTTGAGGTCGAGCAGGGCCGCGAACCCGGTGACGGTCTCGTCCTCGGCGTTCGGCACCCCGGGCATGCCGGCGTTGTTGACCAGTACGTCGACCCGGCCGGTGATGTCGGTGGCCACCTCGACCAGGTGCGACCGGTCCTCGTCCGAGGTCACGTCGCAGCCGACCGGGACGAGACGGCCTTCCCCGCGTGTGGTGCCGTCGAGCTCCTTGGCCAGCACCTCCAGCCGGTCGAGCCGGCGGGCGCCCGCGACCACGGTGGCGCCCGCGCCGACCAGCGTGCGGGCGAAACCCTCGCCGAGCCCCGAGGACGCTCCGGTCACGATGGCGACCTTCCCGGTCAGGTCGAAGAGCTCGCGCACCATCAGTAGACCGCCGTCCGGCCGCCGTCGACGGGGATGACGGCGCCGGTCGTGTAGCCCGACGAGTCGCCCGCGAGGTGCACGACCATGCCGACCACCTCGTCGGGACGGCCGAGCCGGCCGGCCGGGAGCCGGTCGACGACCTTGCCGACGAACTCCTCGTCCCAGCCGTCGGCCATGTCGGTGGCGAACGCGCCCGGCATCACGCAGTTGACCCGCACGTGCGGCGCGTACTCCTGGGCGAAGGCCATCGTGAGCGCGTTGAGGCCGTTCTTCGAGGCGGCGTACATCGCCTCGGGAGGGCTCGGCCGCACCGCGCCGATGCTGGAGATGTTGACGATCGAGCCGCCGCCGGCGGCGGCCATGCGGGCGCCGGCCACCGCCATCAGCCGGAACGGGCCCTTGAGGTTGACCTCGATGGTCTTGTCGAAGAGCCCCTCGGAGACCGCCTCGAGCGACGGCGAGAGCGGCGCGATGCCGGCGTTGTTGACGAGGACGTCGAGCCGCCCCAGGTCGGCGTACACCGCGTCGACCGCGGGCTCGATGCTGTCCCACTCGCCCACGTGCAGGGCCATCGGCACGGCGGCGACGCCGGTCGCCTGGGTGATCGCCTCGGCGGCCGCCTCGCAGGAGTCGGCCTTGCGGCTGGAGACCACGACGGTGGCGCCGGCCTCGGCGAGTCCGAGCGCGATGGCGTAGCCCGAGGCCGCGGGTGGCGCCGGTGACCAGGGCGACCTTGCCGTCGAGGTCGCTCATGGCCGGTAGCCCGCGAGCTCGAGGTTGCCGATCGTGCGCAGGTGCACCTCGTTGGGTCCGTCGGCGATCTGCAGGGCGCGCGTGATCGCGAAGAGCCGGGCCAGCACCGTGTCCTCGCTGACGCCGGCGGCACCGAAGGTCTGGACGGCGCGGTTCACGACGTCGTGCGCGACCTCCATCGCGACGACCTTGATCGCGGCGACCTCGGAGCGCGCCGCGGCGTTGCCCTTGGTGTCCATCAGCCACGACGCGTTCAGGGTCAGCAGGCGAGCCTGGTCGATCTCGACCCGGCTGCGGGCGATCCACTCGCGGACGACGCCCTGGTCGGCGAGCGGGCCGCCGAACGCCTCCCGGTCGACCGCGCGGCGGCACATCATCGACATGGCGCGCTCGGCGAAGCCGATGGCCCGCATCGCGTAGTGCATCCGGCCCGGGCCCAGTCTTCCCTGGGCGATCGTGAAGCCGTCGCCCTCGGCGCCCAGCATGTTGGTGGCGGGCACTCGCACGTCGGTGAACTGCACCTCGCCGTGGCCGAGGCGGTCCTCGTAGCCGAACATCGTCAGGTCGCGCAGCACCTCGACGCCCGGGGCATCGGCGGGGACCAGGATCATGCTCTGCTGGCGGTACGTCGGACCGTCCGGGTCGGACTTGCCCATGAAGATGATCAGCCTGCAGTCCGGGTCGAGGACGCCGGAGGTGTACCACTTGCGGCCGTTGAGGACGTAGTCGTCACCGTCGCGCCGGATGGTCGCGGTGATGTTGCGCGCGTCGGAGCTGGCCACTGCCGGCTCGGTCATCGCGAACGCCGAACGGATCCGGCACTCCAGCAGCGGACGCAGCCACTGGTCCTGCTGCTCGGGCGTGCCGTACATCGCCAGGATCTCCATGTTCCCGGTGTCGGGGGCCGAGCAGTTGAGCGCCTCGGGCCCGATGATCGACCGCCCAGCCAGCTCCATCAGCGGCGCGTACTCCAGGTTGGTGAGGCCGGCGCCCCACGAGCCGTGGGTCATGAACAGGTTCCACAGCCTTGAGCTCGCGCGCCGTCGGCCTGCAGGTCGCGCATCACCTGCGGCTGCCGGTGCCGATCGACCGCCGCGCGCGATCTGCGCGTCGTACACCGCCTCGGCCGGATAGACGTGCTCGTCCATGAACGCCTGCAGGCGGGCCTGCAGGTCGCGGGTCCTGGCGGAAGGCTCGAAGTCCACGGCAGTCCTCTCGTGTCGTAGCGGCGCTCAGGAAGCGGCGGACAGGCCGGTCGCGATGAGCCGGCGGATGGTGTCCGGGAGGCGTTCCTGGTCGGGGTCGTGGTGGCGGCCCTCGAGGTGCCGGCGCAGGTTGTGGCCCATGATCGCGGCCATCTTGTAGCGGCCCAGCGCGTCGAACCACGCGAGGTCCTCGACCGGGCGCCCGTCCGCGGCGTACGCCGCCACGAGCTCGTCGGCGGTGGGCAGCCCGAGCACCTCGCGACCCACACCGGGGAAGTTGGCACCGTCGGCGAAGACCAGGAACCAGCCCAGCTCGACCCGGGGGTCACCGACGCTCCAGATCTCCCAGTCGATGAGCGCGGCCGGCTCGGTGCCGAGGCAGATCAGGTTGCCGAGGCGGTAGTCGCCGTGGACGAGGGCGGGGCTGACCGCCGCCGGCACCGAGCCCGCCAGGCGTTCGCGCAGCCGCTCGGCGTCCGGCACCAGGTCCGGGGGCACCGCCGCCATCGTGCGGGCCCAGCGGCCGAGCTCGTCGAGCGGGGACAGCGGTTCCGCATCGACCGGGACCTTGTCGAGGGGGACGTCGTGCAGGGCCGGCAGCGATCTCGGCGGCGCGCAGCATCCGGGCCGCGGCCAGCGTCGGCGCCACCTCGGGGTCGTCGAGCACCGGCTCCAGGGACTCCCCCTCGACGAGCTGCATGGCGAACCACGCGGGCTCGCTCTCGTCGGTGGCGACGATGGCGGGCACGGGCACGCCGGTCGGCGCCAGCGCCTCGATGATGCGGGCCTGGCGCAGCATGTCGTGCCTGCCGATCGGCTGCTGGCCCGGCGGCACCGACTTCACCACCAGCGCTCCCTCGCCGGTCTCCACTCGATAGGTCAGTCCCGAGTGGCCGCCGGGCATCCGCGCGAAGAGTCCCACCTCCACGTCGGGCCACTGCCGCCGCAGCGACGCAGCGACGCGCTCGCAGAGACCGCGCTCGTACGCCTCGGTGCTCATGCCCGCGGCTCCCGCGGCAGGCCCAGGACGCGCTCGGCGATGATGTTGTGCTGGATCTCGTCGGTGCCTCCGGCGATGCGGTAGCCCGGCGCGCCGAGGAGGTGCTCGGTCCACGCCCAGGTGCCCCAGCCGCCGGTGTCGGCCGCGAGCTGCGGTCCGAGCAGCATCCGCGCGACCTCGGACGTCCGCGCCATGGTGTCGGTGGCGAGCAGCTTGCCCACCGAGGCCTCCGGTCCCGGGTCGCGTCCCGAGACGACCGCGGCGGCCACCCGCATGCCGGTCAGCCGCTGGACGTAGCTGCGGACCACCAGGTCGGCGACCCGGTCGCGCTCGAGCTCGGTCAGGGGCCGGTCGAGGTGGCGGGCGAGCTCGACCGCGCGGTCGGCGTTGGCCAGCCCCAGGTTGCCGGAGTCGAGCCGCTCGGCGGCGAGCACGGTCAGCGCGACCTTCCACCCGGCGCCGACCGGACCCAGCCGGAGGTCGTCGGAGAGCTCGACCCCGTCGAGGTAGACCTCGTTGAAGGAGGCGCCGCCCGTCATCTGGCGGATCGGCCGCACGGTGACGCCCGGGGCGTCCATCGGCACCAGGAAGACGGTGAGCCCGGCGTGCTTGGCGGCACTCGGATCGGTGCGCGTGACGGCGACGCCGAGGTCTGCGACCGGTGCGCCGGAGGTCCACACCTTGTGGCCGTCGAGGACCCAGTGCCGCCCCGTCGCCGTCGCGCTCGACGGCCCGGGTGCGGACGGCGGCGAGGTCGGACCCGGCCTCGGTCTCGGAGAACAGCTGGCAGGCGATCAGGTCGGTGCGCAGCATCGCCCGCACGTAGCGCTCGCGCTGCTCGGGTGTCCCCCACTGCGCGACGGCCGGGGCGACGAGCTGCTGGGTGACCGAGAACATCTCGGTGCGGCGCGGGACGTCGAAGGCGTCCTCCTCCTGCCGGAAGCTCAGCGCGTACGACGTCGGCAGGTTGCGGCCGCCGTACTCCTCGGGCCAGGTGAGCGCGCCCCAGCCGGCGTCGTACTTGGCCTGCTCGTAGGCGCGGATCCGGTCTGTCTCGGCGCGCTCCTGCTCCGCCGTCCAGTTCTCGAAGACGGCGACCGAGTCCGGGCCTTCGCCCCACTGCGCAGTCGGACCGCGGCTCGGCGACCGACGACAGCCACAGCCGCGCATCGGCGGCGAACTCGTCGAGGTCGGGGAGCGGGTGCGAAGTCATCGTCTTCCTCAGACCGCCAGCACCGTGCACGCGCTGATGCCCGGGGCCCCGTAGACGTGGGTGAAGCCGATCCGCGGGCCGGCGACCTGGCGGGCGCCGGCCTCGCCGCGGAGCTGGGTGACGATCTCGTGCACCTGGCGCAGGCCGGAGGCTCCGATCGGCTCGCCGTTCGCGATGCAGCCGCCGTCGGTGTTCACCGGCAGCCGCCCGCCGATCTCGGTCTCCCCGCCGGCCACCATCGCCTCCTGCTCACCGTCCTTGCAGAAGCCGCACTCGGCCAGGTGCATGACCTCGGCGCCGCTCTCGGTGTCCTGCAGCTGAGCGACGTCGACCTCGTCGGGACTGACGCCGGCGGCCGCGAAGGCCGCGGCCGCGGCGTCGGCGCTGACGCTCGAGGGACGGCCGGTTCCCTGGATCGCCGGGCTGAACACCTCGAAGGACCCGAAGCGCCGGGTGCGGGTGGCCGCGCCGAGCAGGTGCACCGCGCGACCCATGCGGGCGGCCACGGCGTCGCTGGTCAGGATGATCGCCGCGCCACCTTCGCCCGGGGAGCAGAACATCAGCCGGGTCAGCGGGTCGTTGACCATGTCCGCGGCGGCGATCTCGTCGGCGCGGGACCGGCTCGCGGCGCCAGGCGTTCGGGTTCAGCGCGCCGTTGCGGTAGGCCTTCTCCGCCACCAGGGCCAGGATCCGCTCGCTGATGTGGTGCTCGCGCAGGTAGCGCGCGATCTTGATGCCGAAGAACTGGGTGGTCACCATCAGGCCCGCCTCGCCGTACGCCGCGGGCAGCCCCCAGTCCTCGGGCCGCGGGTCGAAGGCGCCGCGCGGGTGCTTGTCGAACCCCACGGCCAGGGCGACCTCGGCGGCACCGGACCGGATCGCGTGCACCGCCGACATCAGCGCACTGCCCCCGGTCGCGCAGCCGTTCTTGACGTTCGTGAAGGGGATCCCGGTCAGGCCGAGGTCCGAGACCAGCGTGTCCGCCAGGCCCGACCCGTCGCTGCCACCGAAGGCCACCTGGACATCGGTCCACTCGAGCCCGGCGTCGCGCAGCGCGGCATGGATGGCCTGGAGGCCGAGCTCCCGCCCGGTGAGCTCCGGCTGCCGGCCGAACCTGGACAGGCCGATCCCGACGATCGGCCACGCCGGTGCCCGGCCCGGCGTTCATCGCACCGGCTCCGTGGCGAACCTCGGCACCGGCTCTGCGGCGACCAGCGTGACCTCGGCGTCGCCCTCCAGCTCGGAGAAGTCGGTGCAGTCCAGGACGGCCTCCACCTTGACCCCTTCCGGCAGCTCGACGTAGCCGACCGCGAACGGGACGAACCCGCCCTCCGGCACGACGTACGGCGGTGACTTCGGCGCAAACCGCTGGACCGTGAAGCCCCACACCGTGCCGCGGGGGCTCAGCTCCAGCACCTCTGTCGACTGGTGGCCGCAGCGCTGGCAGCCACGGGCCGCAGGGAAGGCGACCGTTCCGCAGTGCAGGCAGCGGCTCCCGGTCAGCGACCGACCCACTTGGGTTCACGCTTCTCGAGGAACGCGTTGACGCCCTCGCGGGCGTCCTCGGACTGCAGTGCGTTGCCGACGGCGAGGTGCTCCATCACCATCAGCGACTGGATGTCGGCGTCCAGGCCGCGGTCGATCGTCATCTTGGTCAGCCGCATCGCGAACGGGCTCTTGTCGATGAGCGGGGCGATGAAGTCCTTGACCAGCTCATCGAGCGCCTCGGCGGGGGCGGAAGCGTTGATGAGGTCGAAGTCGACCGCCTCCTTGCCCGACAGCAGCTTGCCGGTGAGCATCAGCTCCTTGGTCTTGCGGATGCCGATCATCCGCGGCAGCCGGTAGATCGGGCCGGCGCCGCCGAAGAGCGCGCGGCGGATGTGGAAGTCGCCGATCTGGGCGTCGTCGGCCGACACCGCGAAGTCGCAGGAGATCATCAGCTCGAACCCGCCGGCGGTGACGAAGCCCTCGAGCACGGCCACCGACGGGGTGTTCATCGAGTAGAGCCGGTCGCACACCTTGGCCGAGAGGACGGCCACCTCCATCGCGGTCGTGGTCCCGACGTAGTCCGCGAGCAGCTCGTCGAGGTCGAACCCGGAGCAGAAGGTGCCTTCACGCCCGCGCAGGATCAGCACCCGCAGGTCGGGGTCGCTGTCCACCTCGCTGATGATCTCGTCGAGCCTGTGCAGCAGCTCGACGGTGACGGCGTTCTTCTTGTGCGGCCGGTTCAGCCACACACGGGCGATCTCGCCGTCCTTCTCAAGGGTCACGTGGTCGGTGAGAGCCATGGTCCGTCCTTCCGGATAAATTGAACTGAATCCACTTCAGTCTGAGTGTGCTTCGTCTCGATGTCAAGATGAGAGCTGAAGTGACTTTGGGTTGATGGTCGGGCTCGGACCTGCCTGCCGGAGCCGCCTCTTCGCGATGGCCCAGCGGTGGGTCTCCGAGGAACCGTCATAGATGCGGAACGGCCGGACCTCGCGCAGGTAGCGCGAGAGCAACGTGTCCCCAGAGATGCCGAGCGCTCCGCAGATCTGCACCGAGCGGTCGACGACCCGGCCCACCGCCTCCGCGACGAACGTCTTTGCGATCGAGCTCGACTGCGCGGCGCTGCGGCCCTGGTCGAGCTCGGCGCAGGCCTGCCAGATGAGCAGGCGGGACGCCGCGAGGTCGATCTCGGAGTCCGCGATCATCGCCTGCACCATGCCGAGGTCACCCAGCCTGGAGCCGAAGAGCTCGCGCTCCGCGGCCCGGGTCACCGCGATCTCCTGGGCGTGCCGGGCGATGCCGAGCCAGCGCATGCAGTGGGTCAGGCGCGCGGGCGCGAGCCGGACCTGGGCGTAGTCAAAGCCCTGGTCGACGGCGCCGAGCACTGCGTCCTCCGCGACGAAGACGTCATGGAAGTCCAGCTCGCAGTGACCGCCGAAGAACCCCTCGTCGAGGGTGTCGATGTGTCGGGTGATCCTCATGCCGGGCGTGTCCGCGTCGATGAGGAACATCGTGGCGCCACCCCGGTCGCCCGGGCTGCCCGACGTGCGCGCCATGCAGATGGTGAACGCCGCGCCGTCCGCGCCGGTGATGAACCACTTGCGTCCGTTGACCAGCCACCCGCCGTCGGTCGGCCTCGCCGTGGTCGACAGCGCGGCCGGGTCGGAGCCGGCACCCGGCGCGGGCTCGGTCATCGCGAAGCACGACCGCACCGCGCCCTCCGCGAGCGGACGGAGGTAGCGCTCCTTCTGCTCGGCGGTGGCGACGGCCTCGAGCAGGTGCATGTTGCCCTCGTCGGGTGCGGCGATGTTGAGGGCGAGCGGGCCGAACAGCGACCAGCCCGCCTCCTCGAACACCACCGCGCGGTCGCGCATGCCGAGCCCCTGGCCGCCGTACTCCACGGCGACGTGTGGCGCGAAGACGCCGGCCTCGCGTGCGGCGGCCTGGAGGTGGGTGCGCAGCTCCTCGCCACCGTCAGCCACCACACCCGCGAGCCGCTCCTCCTCGGGAGCGACGACGGAGCGGACGAACGTCGCGGTGCGGGCGGCCAGGTCCGCGACGTGCGGGTCGGGCATCAGGTCGATCGCCATCAGGGCAGCCCCTCGACAAGTCCCAGGGCGCGCTCGGCGATGCGGACCACCTGCCGCCCGCGCGTGTTCATGCGTTCGTCGGCGGTCTCGCCCCGGAGGTGCCGGACGTAGAGCTGCTGCATGATGATCGCGGTCTTCCAGCAGCCGAAGGCCTCGTACCACGCGACGTCCGCCCGGGTCAGCCGCTGCCGGGTCCGCGCGGCGTAGCGCTCGACCACCTCGTCGCGGCTGGGCAGCCCGACGTTCTCCACGCCTGGGACTCCCTCGGCAGGGGTCGCGCCGTCCGGCCAGTAGTTCAGCAGCGTCCCCAGGTCGGTGAGCGGGTCGCCGAGTGTCGCCATGTCCCAGTCGAAGACCGAGGTCACGCGGTCAGGGTCACCCGGTGTGAACTGGCAGTTGTCGACCTTGAAGTCGTTGTGGACCAGCGCCGGCTGGCCGGACTCGGGCATCCGGCGGGCGAGGAGCTCGGCGACCCGGTCGACCGTGCCCCGGCCCTTGGTGGCGACTGCGTCCCAGCGGCGCTGCCAGCCCCGCACCTGTCGGTCGAGGTAGCCGTCGGGGCGGCCGAGGTAGCCGAGGTCGCACCCGGCGGGGTCGACCAGATGCAGGTCTGCCAGGGCGTCAACCACGGCGAAGCCGATCCGGCGCCCGGGCTCCGGGCCTACCGCCAGCGCCTCCGGCACCCGGTCCCAGACCACGACACCCGGGCGGTACTCCGAGACCAGGAAGTGGGCGCCGATGACCGCGGTGTCCGCGCAGTAGTGCACCCCGAGCGGGGCCCGACGGTACGCCGCGTGCAGCCGCGACAGCACGGTGTACTCCCGGAGCATGTCGTGGGCACCGGCCGCGATCACGCCGAAGGGAGGCCGCCGTACGACGAGAGCGTGTTCGCCGAACGCGACGAGATAGGTCAGGTT
>CAWDBZ010000002.1:0-356371 GCA_963800715.1 uncultured Actinomycetota bacterium
GGACCTCCCACGGGAGGACCCACCTCCGGACGAGGGCTAGTTGTCGTCGGAGTCGTCGGAGTCGTCGGTGCTCGGGGACTCCGAGTCCTCCGGCGGGGCGAGCACCGTCTGCGAGGCGGCGTCGATCTGCTCGGTGAGCGGGTCGAGGTCGGGACCTCGACCTCCAGCAGCTGCTTGATCGGCTCGGTACGGCGGCCTCGAGCGCGGCGTAGTCGCTCGAGGAGCGGCAGGATCCGCATGGTCTTGATGCTGTTGTTGAACACGCCGGAGTGGACCGGGGCGCGGCCGACCTGGAGGAACGCGTCGGACAGCGCGACCTTGGTGTTGGCCGGGGCGAGGTAGCCGGCGGCGGCCACCGCGCTGACCGACTCGGTCGAGATGAAGTTGACCAGGAAGTCGGCCGACTCGGCGACGTCGGCGGTGTCCCGGGAGATGCAGATGCCGGTCAGGTCGCCGATCGTGGCCGCGTCGTCGACCACGGGCATCGGCATGACGTCGAAGTCGAGGACGCCGGTCGGGCGCAGCTCGGGCACCAGGTCGCGGAAGCCGGCGATCATGCCGAGCCTGCCCTCGCGGAACCACTCCAGCGGGCGTCTTCTCGGACAGCATGCTCCGGCGGCAGCGAGAGCTTCGGGTCGCGCAGCAGCGGCAGCACCTTCTCCAGCGCCGACTTGGTGTCGTCGGAGGAGAAGGCCAGCGAGGTCGGCTCGTCGTCGTTGTCGAAGATCTTGCCGCCGCCGGAGTAGACGAACGGCGCCAGGCCCCGCAGCGTCGGCGCGACGTAGAAGCCGGCGATGCCGCGGCGCGGGCGGCTGGCGTAGTCCGCCGCGGTCTGGAACTGCTCGAGGGTCCAGGTGGGCTTCTTGGTGAGGTCTTCGTCGTCGACGGTGGGCACGTCGAGGCCCGCGGTCGGCCATCGCCTCGAAGTCGACGAGCTCGGTGTTGTAGTAGATGACCATCGGCGAGATGGCGTAGGGCATGCACTGGAGCTGGCGGTCGCTGGCGAACGCCTCGAGCGCCGGCCGCGAGTAGCCGTCGCCGAAGTCGACGTCGCGGTCGTCGAGCAGGTCGCCGATGGGCTGGTTGAGCTCGCGCTCCTGGAGGTCGGCGAGGTCGCCGCGGCTGACCAGGAAGACGTCGGGCACCTCGCCGCTGTCGAGCGCCGCCGTCAGGTCGTCGTGGGTGGGGTAGGCCTTGATCTTGACCGGCGGCTTCGTCGTTGGTGGCGTTGTAGGTGTCGACGACGGCCTGGTAGGCGTCGGTCTCCTTCTTGGTCCCCCAGACGCCGAAGGTCAGGTTGACCTTGGGACGGCCGCGGTCGACGACGGGCGGACGGGCCGGGATCGGTCGT
The DNA here is from genome assembly GCA_963800715.1 of uncultured Actinomycetota bacterium. Classification (GTDB taxonomy): domain Bacteria; phylum Actinomycetota; class Actinomycetes; order Propionibacteriales; family Nocardioidaceae; genus Nocardioides. The sequence continues at coordinate 1,352 of CAWDBZ010000002.1, forward strand.
CGTCACGGTGCACCCGGCGACGGCGGCGCCCAGCGCGAGCGCGAGGGACACCACGACCCACCTGCGCTGCACTCACCAGCCCTCCTCTCGGCCCGGGCCACCCTACCCATGGGCCACCGACAGCCGGCCGCTCCGCTCGCGGTCAGGGCTCACCGGACGGCGTGGAAGCGCTTCGCCTCCGCCACCACCCGGTCGAAGACCTCGCGGCTGACCGCGGCACCCTCGCGGCGGATCGCGTCGTCCTCGAGGACGATCAACCGGTCCAGGCGCACCTCGCTCGGCCGGTGCTCGGGGTCCCAGCCGCCGGCGCCGATGTCCATCCAGTGCCGGCCGTGCCGCGCCTCGTCCTCGGCGTCCCGGTCGTGGTCCTTGCTGGTCAGCATCAGCCCGGCCCAGTAGTCCACGCCGTCGACCTCCTTGCGGCCGATCAGCAGCACCGGGCGGTCCTTGCCCTGGCTCGGGTCCTCCTCGTAGGGCACCCAGCCCCACACCACCTCGCCGGGGTCCGGCTGGCCGTCTGCCTCGGGCTCGTACGACGTCACGCGAGCGAACTAGGGGCTGTTTCTGAGGAGAACCTGGAATGCGCGCCAGGGAGGCTCGTTACAATGACCGTGCATGCCGGGCCGCGGCAGCCCCGGGTCCCAAAATCAGCCGCTACGAGCGGCCACGCGCCGTGAGGCGCTCCCGGTCCGGCATGCACCTCTCTCGGGTCGCCCGAGCTCGGCCTCAGGCCAGCCCGTGGGCCAGCTCCTCGTGGCCGGCCGCCTCGAGCTGCTCGGCCAGCACCAGCATCCGCTGCGACCGTCGTCCTCGGTGGCGTCGTCGAGCGCCGCGCGTCCGGTGGCCACGACGCGCGCGAACGCCGCCGCCCGGAACAGCACGTCGGCGAAGTCGCTGCCCGCGATCCCGCGCAGCACCTCGTCGACCATGGTCCGCAGCTCGTCCGGGCCGGGCGGGTCGGCGACGCCGGCCACGACCTGGGCGACCTGGGCGGTACGCCGCCCCGCGTCGTACTCCCGCGCCGCCGCGGCCGGGTCGGCGTAGACCCACGAGCGGAGCACGAACAGCCGCCACAGGCAGCCGGCCAGCGAGTCCGCCGGCGAGCCGGCCCAGACCTCGGCGATCGTCTCGATGCCCTCGGTCTCGGCCAGGCGCAGCACCCGCTCGGCGACGGCCGGGTCGTCGGTGTCGCGGGCGCCGCGGACCAGCAGGTTGGCGGCGCGGTCGGCCGCCTCGCTGACCCGGGCCGGGTCCTCGCCACCGACGATCTCGGCGAAGAACTCGGCACCCGGCTTCATCGGGCGGTGGTGCTGGCGGTCGGACACGCCGGCCACGCTACGCGTGCGGCGCCCACCGTCACCGGTCCCGACGCGTCAGCTCGCGGCCGCGGCCTCGACGATCGCGCCGATCCGCTCGACCTCGACCTCGAGCGCGGCGCGCTGGCCTTGGTCAGCCGGCCGAGCGGCTCGACCGTGATCGCGACCCTGCGGCCGGACCGCTTCTGGTGCCAGACGCCGCCGACCACCCCGTCGAGGAGCAGCACCGGGTAGTTGCCGGCCTGGGCGCCGGCCAGGGCCCGCTCGCGCCGCCCGGCCCGGGAACAGCAGCGCCGCGCGGCTGCGAGCCGACCTGGAAGGCGTCGAAGTAGGGCAGCAGCCGCACCGCCGGCGGCTCGGGGGCGTCGAAGCCGGTGTCGCCGCGCCAGCACCCACGCCGGCTCGCCCGTCGAGCTCGACCTCCTCGAGGTCGGCGCGCTCGAAGAGCTCCGCGGTCCAGGCCGGCGACGTGGCCAGCCACCGGGCCAGGTGCGCCGGGGTCGCCGGGCCGTAGGCCGTCAGGTAGGCGCGGAGCAGCTCCTGCTGCGCCTCGGCCGGGTCGGGGAGCGCGAGGTCCGGCGAGCCATCGGCTCGGGCTCGGCGTAGGTGACCTTGCGGCCGCGGTTGGGCCCGAAGCAGAGCACCCCGCGCACCGCCGCCGGGCCGAGCGCCAGCCGCCACCGCGGCCAGAAGCCGCCGAACGCCGCCATCGACTCCTCGGCCGCCCACGGGCCGCACGCCTCGGCGACGTACGCGTCGAGCTCCTCGGTGGTGCGGTCCTCCTCGCGCAGCGCCGCGTCGAGCGCCGCCACGATCGCGTCGGTCTCGTCGGGCAGCAGCCGGACGCCCTCGGGGTGCCCGCCGGACTTCGGCACCGAGCCGAGCGCCGCCAGCCACCACGGCAGGTCGGCGGCCGGCAGCAGGTGCACGGTCCCGCGCGGCCCGAACGTCTTGACCAGCGACCGCTCCTCCCACAGCGCGGCGGCGACGTCGGCCCGGGTCGTGTCCGGCGACCCGCAGCGCCAGCGACACCTCGGCGGCCGACATCACCTGGGCGTGCGACGCCGGCCATCGCCGCGGCCGCCTCGGGCAGCGACGCCGAGCGGCGCGGTCAGCCCGTGCCGGGCCAGCCGCCGGGCGTTCGGCCTCGCGCCCACGAGCGTCACGGTCACGCGCCAGCGCCTTGCGGATCCGCTCGCTCGCTGACCGGGTACGCCGTGCCGAGCTGCTGCGCCCACAGCGAGACCCGCAGCTCCTCGAGCATCCAGCGCACCTGCCGCAGCCGCTCGCCCGGGCGGCCGCCCCTCGGGCAGCGCGGCCACCTGGTGCAGGTAGGACTCCTGCAGCTCGGCGATCCGGTCCATCAGCTGCGCGGTCGCGGTTGACCGCCGCGCCGCCCTGGTCGAGCGCCTCCCGGCGCAGCGTCAGCGCCCGGAGGTAGGTCGGGTAGCGGCGCAGCTGCTCGGGACCGGCCTCGGACAGGAAGCCGGGGTGCACCAGCCGCTCGAGCTGCGCCTTCATGTCGGCCAGCGCCGGCAGCAGCGCCATCTCGGCGCGCCCGCTGAGCAGCTTGTCGACGGTCCGCCAGCCGTCGAGCACCCGCAGCACCTCGCCGAGGAAGTCACGCAGCGCGGGCTCCGGCGGACGGCGCGCGCCCGCGCCACCAGCGCGTCGAAGTCGGCCTCCGGATCGGACCTGCGGGCCACCATCGACCAGGCCACCGACAACCGCGGCCCGGCGTCGGCCAGCAGCTCCGCCACGCTCGGCGTACGGCGACCCGGCCAGCCCCAGCCGCTCGCGCGGTCGACAGCCCGTCGAGCAGCGTCGGCGTCCGAGGGGAGCGAGAGCGCGAGCAGCAGCAGCCGCCGTACGCCGAGCCGGTGCCGCGCCTCGGCCTCGTCGGTGGAGCCGAAGACGCCGAGCCCGACGGTCGCGCCCTCGTCGACCAGCGCCGGGAAGACCGTGACCCGGTGCCCGGCCCGGGTCAGGGTCGCGGACTCGTCGAGGGTGCCGAACGCCCACGTCGTCTCGCCGCTCCGCGCCAGGCCGGCGTCGGCGGCGACCTCCTCCATCGCCTGCTCGAACTGCGGCCGCAGCGGCGCCTTGAGCGCCTCGAGGTCCTTGCCGCGCGCCTGCTCGGCGCCGCCGTCGTCGACGACGCGGTAGGTCGGCTGCAGGTGCGGGGCGATCTTCGACCAGTCCCACGCCTCGCGCGGCACCACGACCCCGGTGGTGGAGCGCAGCCATCGCTCCAGCGCGTCGAGCAGCGGCTCCTCCCCCGCCGGCACCGCGGCCAGGAACTCCTTCGCCTTGTTGGGCGCCGGCACGAACGAGACCCGCAGGTTCTTCGGCAGCGACCGGATCAGGCTGGTGACCAGCTCCTCGCGCAGGCCGGGGACGTTCCAGGAGAAGTCGTCGGCCTCGACCCGGTTGAGGGTCGCGACGGGCACGTCGATGGTGAGGCCGTCGTCGACCGCGCCGGGCTCGAAGTGGTAGCTGATCGGGAAGGTCAGCCCCTCGTCGCCGCTGTCCCACTCGCTCGGGGTAGTCGGCCTCGGTGACCGCCTCGGCGCGTGTCGTGGGTGAGCATCGCCGGGTCGAAGGTGAGCAGCTCGGGCCGCTCCCGCCGCTCCTGCTTCCACCACTGGTCGAAGTGCGCGCCGCTCACCACCTCGGCGCCCGACCCGCGCGTCGTAGAAGTCGAAGAGCGTGTGCTCGTCGACCACGATGTCGCGGCGCCGGGCGCGGTGCTCGAGCTCCTCGGCCTCCTCGAGCAGCCGCCGGTTGGTGTCGAGGAAGCGGTGCCGGCTGTTCCACTCGCCGTAGACGAGCGCGTGCCGGATGAACAGCTCCCGCGACAGCGCGACGTCGACCTTGCCGAAGGCCACGAGCCGGTCGGCGACCAGCGGTACGCCGTAGAGCGTCACCCGCTCGTGGGCCATGACCGAGGCCCGCTTCTTCGACCAGTGCGGCTCGGAGTAGGTCCGCTTCACCAGGTGGGCGCCGAGCTCCTCGGCCCACTCGGGCTTGATCGCGGCGTTCTGCCGGGCCCAGAGCCGCGAGGTCTCGACCAGCTCGCCGGCCATGAGGAACTGCGGGTTCTTCCGGGCCAGCCCGCTGCCCGGGAAGATCGCGAACCGCGCGCCGCGGGCGCCGAGGTACTCGCGCACGGGCGCCGCCGCCGGTCTTTCCTGGTCGCGCTCCTCCAGCAGCCCGATGTGCGACAGCAGCCCGGCCAGCAGCGACTGGTGGATGCCGTCGGCGTCCGGCAGCGTCGGCCGGGCCGGCCCGACCTTGATCTCCATCTCCTTGCAGACCTGGCGCAGCTGCGACTCGAAGTCCTGCCACTCCCGGACCCGCAGCCAGTTGAGGAACTCGCGCTTGCACATCCGCCGGAACGCCGACGACGACAGCTCGCGCTGCTGCTCCTTGAGGTAGCGCCACAGGTTGAGCCAGGTGAGGAAGTCGCTGCCCTCGGCCTTGAACCGCGCGTGCTGCTGGTCGGCCTGCGGCCTGCAGCTCGGCGGGCCGCTCGCGCGGGTCCTGCAGCGACAGCGCGGCGGCGATCACGATCACCTCGCGCACGCAGCCGCAGGCGCTCGGCCTCGAGCACCATCCGCGCCAGCCGCGGGTCGATCGGCAGCCGGGCCAGCCGCCGGCCGACCTTGGTCAGCCGGTCGCCCGTCGCAGCGCGCCCAGCTCCTCGAGCAGCTGGACGCCGGCGGAGACGTTGCGCCGGTCCGGCGGCTCGACGAACGGGAACCGCGCCATGTCGCCCAGCCCGAGCGAGGCCATCTGCAGGATGACGCTGGCCAGGTTGGTGCGCAGGATCTCGGGGTCGGTGAACTCCGGGCGGCCCTCGAAGTCCTCCTCGGAGTAGAGCCGGATCGCGATGCCCGGGCCGAGCCGGCCGCAGCGGCCGGAGCGCTGGTTGGCCGAGGCCTGGCTGATCGCCTCGACCGGCAGCCGCTGCACCTTGGTGCGCACCGAGTAGCGGCTGATCCGCGCGACGCCGGTGTCGACGACGTACCTGATGCCCGGGACGGTCAGCGAGGTCTCGGCGACGTTGGTGGCGAGTACGACGCGGCGCCCGGTGTGCGCGGCGAACACCTTGTGCTGCTCGGCCGCCGAGAGCCGGGAGTAGAGCGGCACGATCTCGGTCCGCGCGTCGGCTAGCTCGGCCAGCGCGTCGGCGGTGTCGCGGATCTCCCGCTCGCCGGGCAGGAAGACCAGGATGTCGCCCGGCCCCTCGGCGCTCAGCTCGCGGACCGCCTCGACGATCGCCTCGGTCTGGTCGCGGACGATCGGCTCGCCCTCGTCGTCTGCCTCGGGCAGCTCGACCAGCGGCCGGTAGCGGACGTCGACCGGGTAGGTGCGCCCGGACACCTCGACCACCGGCGCGTCGAAGTGCTCGGCGAACCGCTCCACGTCGATGGTCGCGCTGGTGATGATCAGCTTGAGGTCCGGCCGGCGCGGCAGCAGCCGCTTGAGGTAGCCGAGCAGGAAGTCGATGTTGAGCGACCGCTCGTGCGCCTCGTCGATGATGATCGTGTCGTAGCGGCGCAGGTCGCGGTCGCGCTGCAGCTCGGCGAGCAGGATGCCGTCGGTCATCAGCTTGACCCGGCTGCGCTTCGACGTCCGGTCGGTGAACCGCACCTGGTAGCCGACCAGGTCCCCGAGCTCGGTGCCGAGCTCCTCGGCGATCCGCTCGGCCACCGACCGGGCCGCGATCCGGCGCGGCTGGGTGTGGCCGATCATCTTGTCCTTGCCGCGACCGAGCTCGAGGCAGATCTTCGGCAGCTGGGTGGTCTTGCCGGAGCCGGTCTCGCCGGCCAGCACGACCACCTGGTGGTCGCGGATCGCGGCGGCGATGTCCTCGCGCCGCTGGCTGACCGGCAGCTCGGGCGGGTAGGTGATCTCGAGCTGGGTCACGGCCATGACCGGCCCATTCTGCCCGCGCTCCGGTCAGGCGCCGACCGCATTTGTCGCGCGCGGTCACCCGGCCTTGAAGGAGACCTTCACCTTGGCGCCATCCGTCGCCCTGCTCGGGCTGGCGATGCCCGACGCTTGAGGTTCGTGCCGGCCAGCGCTCTTCAGCGTCTTCCCCTTCTTGCGGGGCTGGATCCTGTAGACGAGCTTGCCGCCCTTCCGACCGCACACTTCACCTTGAGCGGCGACTTCTTCGGCTTCACGGTACCGGCCCGGCGGGCGACAGGACGTACTGCCCGTTCACCTGCTCCGTCTTCGTCTTGACCTGCACGTGGCCGCACGCCGCACGGCGACGCGGCGAGGCTGGTCGGCTCGGGACGTCGAGGTACGCCGTGATCAGCTGGGCCATCCGGAGACAGAAGTAGATGACCTGCAGTGCCTTGTCGGGCGCCTGCGCCTGCGTCTGCGCCAGCGTGGTCGCCTGCTCGTCGTCGTAGACGAGCACCTTCGCGGTGAGCATGATGCAGTGCACGAGCCGCTGGCCGGGAGTCGGCTGCGTGAACATCTCGAAGGCGAGCTTCTTGAACAGTGGCGCATTGTCCGACAGGGGTGCGTCGAACTCGACCGTGGCCTTGGTCATCGTGTTGCCGAGGCTCGGCGAGGTCACGGTCGCGCTTCCGCCGGCCGCGAGGTCCACCGTGATCGAGCTGTTGAAGTGGTTCGGACCCTTGGCCGTCGCGGTGACGAGCACGATGCGCGTCGGGCCGGCGGATTCCGCCGCGGCCTCGGCCTCCCGGGCCTGCGGCGGGCGCCGCGCTCAGCAGCGCGGTCGCCACAGCAATGGTGATGCAGCCCCCGAGAGCCCTCGAGAGTCGCTGGCTCATGCGCAAGACGCTAGTGCGGGCCCGACCGACGGTCCATGACCTGCGCGGCGGCCCCGCATGACCCGGACGGGCCATGCCCAGCTGGTGTCGGACGCCCGGGCTAGGTTCCAGCCATGACCCAGGACTCGACTCCCGCACCCGTCCGCGAGGCCGACGACGTCGCCGAGCGGTTCGTCGTCGACATGGCTGCGGCCGACCCGATCACGGCGACGTTCGCCGGCATCGCCGGCCACGAGGACCGGCTGCCCGACCTCACCCCCGACGGCTACGCCGCCCGCGAGGAGCTGCTGCGCCGCGCCCGCGCCGAGATGCAGCGGACGACGCCGTCCGACGACCGCGAGCGAGTGGCGCAGAGCTCCTTCCTCGAGCGGGCCGACGCCGCGCTCGCGCTGAGCGAGGCGCACCAGCCCCAGTCGCGGATCAACGTCATCGACAGCGCCGTCCACGGGATCCGCGGCGCCTTCGACCTGATGGCGACCGAGACGGCCGACGACTGGTCCGCGATCTCGGCCCGGATGGGCGCGGTGCCGCAGGCGCTGGCCGACTACCGCGCCACCCTGCTCCACGAGGCCGACCACGGCCACGTCAGCCCGCGCCGCCAGATGCTCGAGGCGGCCGGCCAGATCAGGGGCTGGACCGGGCGCTCCGGCAGCGCCGGCGACATCTTCGCCCGGCAGGTCGCCCAGGCGGCCGACGTACCAGCCACGCTCGAGTCCGACCTCGCGCAAGCACGCGGTCGAGGCGAGCGCGGCCTACGCCGAGTTCGCGAGGTTCCTGGAGCAGGAGCTCGCCCCGCGTGGCCGCGACAAGGAGGCGGTCGGCCGCGATCAATACGCGCGCGACTCCCGCTACTTCCTCGGCACCGAGATCGACCTCGACGAGACCTACGCGTGGGGCTGGGAGGAGCTGCACCGCATCGAGACCGAGATGCTCGCGATCTCGGCGACCCTTGCCGGCGACGGCGCGACGATCGCCGACGCCGTGGCCGTCATCGAGGCCGACCCCGAGCGGCGCATCGACGGTGCAGACAACTTCCGCGGGTGGATGCAGGAGCTCGCCGACCGGACGCTCGCGGGCATGGCCGACACCCACTTCGACATCCCGGAGCCGATCCGCCGGATCGAGTGCCGGATCGCACCGACTCAGGACGGCGGCATCTACTACACGCCGCCGTCGGAGGACTTCATCCGGCCGGGCCGGATGTGGTGGTCGATCCCCGACGGCGTCACGACCTTCTACCCGTGGCGCGAGGTGACGACCGTCTACCACGAGGGCGTGCCCGGCCATCACCTCCAGTGCGCACAGGCCGCCTACCGCTCCGACGTCCTCAACCGCTGGCAGCGCAGCATGTGCTGGGTCTCCGGCCACGGCGAGGGCTGGGCGCTCTACGCCGAGCGGCTGATGGACGAGCTCGGCTACCTCGAGGACCCGGGCGACAAGCTCGGCATGCTGGACGGCCAGGGGTTCCGTGCGGCCCGCGTGATCATCGACATCGGCATGCACCTCGAGCTCGAGATCCCGCAGCGACAACCCGTTCGGCTTCCACCCGGGCGAGCGCTGGACCGGCGAGCTGGGCCTGGAGTTCATGCGCCAGCACGCTCGGATGGACGACCCCACCATCGTCTTCGAGGTCAACCGCTACCTCGGCTGGCCGGCCCAGGCCCCGTCGTACAAGGTCGGCGAACGCATCTGGCTCCAGGCCCGCGACGAGGTGAAGGCACGCCAGGGCGCCGACTTCGATCTCAAGGCGTTCCACCGGGCCGCCCTCGACCTCGGCTCGCTGGGCCTCGACCCGATGCGGGAGGCGCTGGCCAGGATCTAGACGCAGTCAACGGCGATCGCTAGCGCAGCGCAGACCTCGCGCATCCGCCCGTCCGCCAGTCGCCCCAACCGCTCGACCAGCACCGCGATCGAAACGCTCTCCACCGAGTCGAGATTGATTGCGCATTGTCGCGGAACGGGGTCCTCACTCGGTTCGAGAACGACTTCGCTCACCAGTCCTCGGATCGTGGTCGTGCACGGCGCCACGAGTGCGCGCCGGTGCCTAGGGATGACGGCATCGCGGGAGAGCACGACGACCGGGCGACGACCGATCTCCGGCAGCTCACACCACCAGACCTCTCCGCGCCCGGGAAGTGCGGTCATGAGGCTGACGCGGCGCGTCGGAACGACGCGAGGTCTCCCCACTCGTCCGGCTCGTCGACCGGGTGGTCGTCGTAGGCGGTGTAGCTCGCGTCCACCTCGGCTCGGCGGTGCCGCGCGATCAACGCCGTCAAGGCAGCGTCAACCATGGTTGCGTCGTTGGCTCCCTCCGTCAGTCTGCGAGCCTCGCCCAACAGATCTGCGTCCACGGTGGTGCTCAGCCGTGTCCTACTCATGCCACAAGTATGCCACGATAAGCCAGAGCCACAGCCGAGTTGCCTAGAACACGTTCTAGTTGCGACCATCGCGCGGTGGACCAGTACGACGTCGTGGTGGTGGGCTCGGGCGGCGGTGCGCTGACCGGGGCGGCGCTGGCCGCCAAGGCCGGGCTCTCGGTGTGCGTCGTCGAGAAGACGCCACTGATCGGCGGCACGTCGGCGTACTCCGGCGGCGCCTGCTGGCTGCCCGGCAGCCAGGTGCAACAGCGCGCAGGCATCCCGGACTCGACCGAGGGAGCGCGCGACTACCTCGCCGCGATCCTCGAGGACGTCGACCAGACCAAGGTCGAGGCGTTCCTGGCCACTGCCCCACGGCTGGTCGCCGAGCTCGAGGGCGACCCCGACCTCGACTTCGAGTGGCTGCCGTTCTCGGAGTACTACGACGCTCCGGGCCGGGTGCCGTTCGGCCGGTCGATCCAGCCGACGAACATCAAGCGGGCCGACCTGCGGCCCGAGATCGCGGAGCTGGTCCGGCCGCCGGTCGAGCGCGACCGGGCCGGTGAGGGTGGACGCAGGACCCTCAGCGGCGGGCAGTCCCTGATCGCCCGGCTCGCCACGATCCTGGTCCGCGAGGGCGGCACGATCCGGACCAACCTGCCGGTGACCGGGCTCGTGACCGACCCCGACGACCCGGTGGGACGCGTCGTCGGGGTCGCGGCGATGTCACCGGAGGGCCCGATCGAGATCGGCGCCGGCCGCGGCGTGCTGCTGGCCGCCGGCGGGTTCGAGGGCAACGAGACGATGCGCCGCGATCACGACGTGCCCGGCGCCACCGCCTGGACGATGGCGCCGCGCGGCACCAACACCGGCGAGCCGATCGAGGCGGCCGTTGCGCTTGGTGCGGCCACCGACTTCCGGCCGCTGGGCTGGTTCTGCCCCGGCCTCGAGCAACCCGACGGTGGCGGCTCGTTCACCCTCGGCTTCCGCAGCGGACTGATGGTCGACCAGAGCGGGCGCCGCTACGCCAACGAGTGCCTGCCCTATGACCGGTTCGGCCGCGAGATGGCCCAGGCGCCGGAGCGCATCCCGTCCTGGTACCTCTTCGACTCCCGCGAGGACGGCCGGCTCCCGGCGATCGCAATGCCCGAGGGCGACCCGGCGGCCCACCTCGAGGCCGGCACCTGGGTCAGCGCCGCCACGATCGCCGAGCTGGCCGCGGCGGCCGGTCTGCCGGAGGACGCGCTGGCCGAGACGGTCGAGACGTTCAACGAGTACGCCGAAGCCGGCGTCGACGAGGACTTCCACCGCGGTGAGGACGAGTACGACACGTTCTTCGCCGGCGGCCACGGCCCCGGCAGCGCACAATTGAATGGGGCGCTGTCCCCGCTCGACGCGCCGCCCTACTTCGCGGCCCGTTTCGTCCTGTCCGACCTCGGCACCAAGGGCGGCCTGGTCACCGACGCGGCCGGTCGCGTGCTCCGTCCGGACGGCACCCCGATCGCCGGGCTGTACGCCGCCGGCAACACTGCGGCCTCGGTCTTCGGGTCGGTCTACCCCGGGCCGGGTGCCCCGCTCGGCTCGGCGATGGTCTTCGCCGCGCTCGCCGTGGAGGATCTCCGTCGCTAGCGACCCGGCTGCCAGGCCGGCTGCGTGACGAAGGCGTAGGCCCTCTTCTTCGGGAACTTCAGGTCCGAGGAGTAGACCCGGACGCCGTAGGCGCCACCGTCGTACTGGACCAGCCAGCCGCCGCCGGCCTTCTTCTTCAGGAACGCCAGGTGCACCGTGGTGCCGAGGTTGTCGATGGTGACCTCGGAGCACGAGCGGAAGGTGGTCACGCACGTGAAGTGACCCTTGGCTGTAGACCGGCTCCACCGTCCAGGCGACGGTGCCTCGCGCGATGCCATCCACGCTGCGGACGCCGCGCACCCACGGCGACCTGCTGATCCCGGTCTGCTCGAAGGTCTCGCCCGGCTTGATCAGCGCGGCCAGCCCCGCGGCGGTGAAAGCGTCGACGTTGATCCTGGGCGGCGCGACCGGCGCGACGCCGGGCAGGATCAGCCGGGCGTCGGAGGCTGCGGCGACCAGGTCGGCCTCGGTGCTCGCGATGTCGGCGGCGGTTCGCGCCTGCGGTTCGTAGGTCGGGTCGGTGGTGACCACCACGACCTGTCCAGAGGCGTGCTCGACCGCCACCTGGGTCACGCCGTCGTGGGTGGCGACCTCCGCGGACGCCGCCCCGGGCGGCGTCGCTGACTTGGTGGTCGCGAAGTGGCAGTCCCACTCGGCGAAGGACGCCCCGCACAGCCAGCCGGCCTGGTCCCACCCGCTGGCGATCCTGATCTGGAGGCCGGACCGTCCCCGACCGTCCTCCCAGCGGTAGGTGGAGCCAAGGGTGTAGAGCCTGCCGCCGAGCTTCGTCGTCTCCTTGGAGTCGATCTTGCGGTCGTAGGGCAGCAGGTGGAGGCGGTCGGGGTCGAGCGTCTCGGCGAGCACGTCGTTGTAGTAGCGCAGCACCCGGTGCAGCCGGACCTTGGGCGTCTGGGTCGGCGGGACCGTGGGGGTCGAGGTGGGGGTCGAGGTGGGCGTCGACGTAGGCGTCGAGCTGGGCGTCGAGCTCGGAGCCGACGTGGGCGGGTCGGTCGGCGTCGTCGTCAGGGTCACCGTCGAGCTGGGCGCCTCGGTCGGGTCGGAGCCGTGGGTGCTGGTGGGCTGGTGGTGGGGCCCGGTGCTGGTCCCGTCGTACGTGTTGGTGCCCTCGGGAGTCGTGCCGTTGCTGGCGTTCTTTTCCGGAGCCTCTCCGTCACCCGTGTCCGGGCTGCTGGGGGGGCCGGCCAGCCCGGCGTTGTCGGTGCTGCCATTGCCCTGCTGCTCATCGCTCGACTCGTCGTCGTCACTGCCCTCGGCGGCGGGCGTGCTGCTCGGACTGGCGGGCAGCGTGCTCGGCGAGTCGACGAACGGCGCGTCCTTCGCGTTCGGGTCACCGGCGGTGAGGCTGGTGACCCCGAGCACGACGGCCACGGCAGCAGTGGTCGCGCCGGCCATCGCCACGCGCATCCGGAACAGCCGGCGGCGGCCGCGGCGTACGTCGTCCTCGGTCGGCACCAGCGGGACACTGACCCCGCTGGCCAGCGCGTGCAGCTTCTCTTCGAGGAAGCGGTCGGCGGGGTCGGTCATCGCCGTCCTCCTCGGTGGTTGGTGGTGGTGGTGGTGGCCGTGGTGCCGGTCAGGAGCGCCGTCCGGAGCTTGTCCAGGGCCGCGGAGGTCTGGCTCTTCACGGTCCCGGGGCTGACGCCGAGATCGGCGGCGGTCTCCTCGACGGAGAGCCCCCAGTAGTGGCGGAGCACGACCACGCGGCGCTGCTTGGGGCCGAGATCCTTGAGCGCGGCCCACAGGGCGTCGGCGTCCTCGGGGGCGACGCCCGCCGGCGCGGCCCGGTCGAGCCGGTCGTCCTCGGTGGGTGACTCTCGCCGCCACGGGCGGCGGGTCTCGTCGAGATGGCTGTTGATGATCACCCGGCGGACGTAGGCGTCCACCGAGTCGGCCCGGGAGGCGCGGGGCCAGGCGACGTAGAGCTTCGCGAGCGCGGTTTGCACGATGTCCTCGGCGCGGTGCGGATCGCCGCACAGCAGGTAGGCGGTGCGGAACAGGTGCGCGCGGCGACCGGCGACGTACGCCGTGAAGCCGTCGTCCCGTGTGCCGCCCAAGCGCCCGCTCCCCAAATAAGTGAAAAGGTTGTCGGTGGCCGAACCACTGTTCTACCCCTCTGACGGAGTGGAACACAGTTCGGTTGGCCGGCACCGGAGAAAAGTCAGGGACCACCGGGGGCGGTCTGGCCCGGACCCTGGCCCGGACCCTGTTGGCCGGGACCCTGGGGGAAGCCACCCGGTCCGCCGCGGCCGCCGGGGCCGTCCTGGAACCCGCCGCCCGGCCCGAACCGGCCCATCCGCGCGTCCCGGCCGTCGCCGTCGGTCGCTGCGTGGATGCCGAAGCCGCCCAGGCCACCCAGGACCACGCCGGCCAGGGCCACTGTCACCACCGACCTGAGCCCGAAGACGCGGTCCCGCAGCTGTCTCATGTCGGCCACCATCGCCCGGCGACCTGTGCCTGGCCTGTGCGTGGCTTCTGAAGTCTCAAGGTCGTTGACAGGCCTCCTCACAGCAAACGCACAGGCAGCGGCCTCAGGCTGGTGTCATGAGCACCGCTCCCACCGCCGACCTGACCCGCGCCGACGGCTCCCCGCTGCGGGTCCTCGTCGTGGACGACGAGGTGAACATCGCCGAGCTGATCTCGATGGCGCTGCGCTACGAGGGCTGGCAGGTGCAGATGGCGCACACCGGGAGCTCCGCCGTCAGCGCCGCCCGCGAGCAGGGTCCCGACGCCGTCGTGCTCGACATGATGCTGCCCGACATCGACGGCCTCGAGGTGCTGCGCCGGATGCGGACCTCGCTGCCCGACGTACCGGTCGTGTTCCTCACCGCCCGCGACGCGGTGGAGGACCGGATCGCGGGGCTGACGGCGGGCGGGGACGACTACGTGACCAAGCCGTTCTCGCTCGAGGAGCTGGTGGCCCGGCTGCGTGGCCTGATGCGCCGCTCCGGCGCGCAGCGCGCCGCGACGTCCTCGGTGCTCGTGGTCGGCGACCTCGAGCTCGACGAGGACAGCCACGAGGTCACCCGCGCGGGAGAGGAGATCGGCCTGACCGCGACCGAGTTCGAGCTGTTGCGCTACCTGATGCGCAACCCGAAGCGGGTGCTGAGCAAGGCCCAGATCCTGGACCGGGTGTGGAACTACGACTTCGGCGGGCAGGCGAACGTCGTCGAGCTCTACATCTCCTACCTGCGCAAGAAGATCGACGCCGGCCGGGCGCCGATGATCCACACCATGCGGGGCGCCGGCTACGTCCTCAAGCCGGCCACCTGAGGCCGGGATGCGCAACCTCCTCGCCTCGCTCACCTCGCGGCTGGTCCTCACCGCCGTCGCGCTGGTGGTCCTCGTGGCGGTGCTGATCGGCGTCGCCGCCACCGCTGCCCTCAACGCGCAGCTCACCCACCAGCTCGACGACGACCTGCACGCCATATCCGGCGTCCGGCGCGGTCCGATCGGCGACCGGCCCGGCGGCCCGCCACCCGGCGCTGACGGCGAGGGATTCGGTCCGCAGGGAGGCCCGCGTGCCGCTGCACGCGACCATTTCCGCGTCGGGCAGCACGGGCAGCCTGTTCAACGGGCGCAACGACTATCCCGACCTGTCGGACGACGTCCTCGACGCCCTCGCCGACGTACCGGTCGACCAGGAGGTGCACGAGGTCGACCTCCCCGGACTCGGCACCTACCGGGTGATCGCGGTGGACGGCTCCCTCGGCACCGAGGTGACCGGACTGCCCACCGAGCAGGTCGACGAGGCCATCACCTCGCTGATCGGCTGGGAGGCCCTCCTGATCGCGCTGGGCGCACTGCTCGCCGCCGGTGGCGGGCTGCTGCTCGTACGCCGCCAGCTCCGGCCGCTCACCGAGGTCGCCGCGACCGCCCACAGCGTCGCCCAGCTGCCCCTCTCGGAGGGCGACATCGACCTCACCGAGCGGGTCCCCGACCACCTCACCGACGAGCGGACCGAGGTCGGCCAGGTCGGAGCCGCGCTCAACACCCTCCTCGCCCACATGGAGACCTCGCTCGAGGCCCGGCACCGCAGCGAGCAGCAGGTGCGCCAGTTCGTGGCCGACGCGTCACACGAGCTGCGCACCCCGCTCGCCACGATCGCGGGCTACAGCGAGCTGGCCCGACGCCGGCCGGACGCCGCCAACGTGCAGACGGCGCTCACCAAGGTCGAGGAGGAGTCGGAGCGGATGACCTCGCTGGTCGAGGACATGCTCCTGCTGGCCCGGCTCGACGCCGGCCGCCCGCTCGAGCGGGAGCCGGTCGACCTGACCCGGCTGCTGCTCGAGGCGGTCTCGGACGCGCGGGTGGTCGGGCCGGACCACCAGTGGCGGCTCGACCTGCCGGAGGCCCCGCTGGAGGTCACCGGCGACGAGCAGCGGCTGCACCAGGTCGTCACCAACCTCCTCACCAACGCCCGCAAGCACACGCCGCCCGGCACCACGGTCACGGTCACCGGCCGGGCCGACGGGTTCGACGTGCACGACGACGGGCCGGGGTTCCCCGCCGACTTCGTCGACCACGCGTTCGAGCGGTTCGCCCGCGTCGACCAGGCCCGCGAGCGCAGCGCCGGTCAGCGGGGCGGGGCCGGGCTCGGGCTCTCCCTCGTGGAGGCGATCGTGCGCTCCCACGACGGCACGGTCACGCTGGACAGCGCGCCGAGTGGCACCACCATCGCGGTGCGGCTACGCTGACGGCGTACCCAGATTGTCTGACAATCTTCACACGCACGGAGGAGGCGACACCATGACGGCGATCCAGCAGCAGCCGACCCACTCGGCCAGCTTTGGACGGAGCGAGTTCGAGCGGGCCGAGAAGCGCACGGCGCACAACTACCACCCGCTGCCGGTGGTGGTCGCCCACGCCGAGGGCGCCTGGATGACCGACGTCGACGGCAAACGTTTCCTCGACCTGCTCGCCGGCTACTCCGCGCTCAACTTCGGCCACGGCCACCCCGCGCTGCTCGCCTCCGCGCACGCCCAGCTCGACCAGCTGACGCTCACCAGCCGCGCGTTCGTGCACGACCGGTTCGCCGACTTCACCGCCGCGCTCGGCGACCTGTGCGGCAAGGACCTCGTGCTGCCGATGAACACCGGCGCCGAGGCCGTCGAGACCGCGATCAAGGTCGTCGCGGAAGTGGGGCTACGAGGTCAAGGGCGTCCCCGCCGACCAGGCCAAGATCATCGTCGCGTCCGGCAACTTCCACGGCCGGACCACCACCATCGTCGGCTTCTCCGACGACCCCGAGGCCCGCGACGGCTTCGGCCCGTTCACCCCCGGCTTCGTCACCGTCCCCTACGGCGACCTGGTGGCCCTCGAGGCCGCGATCGACGCCCACACCGTCGCGGTGCTCATCGAGCCGATCCAGGGCGAGGGCGGCGTGGTCATCCCGCCCGACGGCTACCTCCGCGGCGTCCGCGACCTCTGCACCCAGCACGACGTGCTGTTCGCCGCCGACGAGATCCAGGCCGGCCTCGGCCGCACCGGCAAGACCTTCGCGTGCGACCACGAGGACGTCGTCCCCGACATCTACATCCTGGGCAAGGCGCTCGGCGGCGGCATCGTCCCGGTCTCCGCGATCGTCGCCAACAAGGACGTCCTCGGCGTGCTCCGCCCCGGCCAGCACGGCAGCACCTTCGGCGGCAACCCGCTGGCCTGCGCGGTCGGCCACACCGTGGTCGAGATGCTCAGCACCGGCGAGTACCAGGCCCGCGCCACCGAGCTCGGCGTACTGCTGCGCGAGCGGCTCGACACCCTCCTCGGCCACGGCGTGGTCGGCGTCCGCACCCGCGGCCTGTGGGCCGGGGTCGACGTCGACCCGGGGATCGGCACCGGCCGGATGGTCTGCGAAGCGCTGATGGCCCGCGGCGTACTGGCCAAGGACACCCACGGCTCCACGATCCGGCTCGCTCCCCCGCTGGTCATCTCTCCGGAGGACCTGATGTGGGGCGTCGACCAGCTCGAGGCCGTCGTCTCGTCGCCAGTCAAGCGCGCTGAGCGGTCCGGACTCTGGCTGGGCACCCGATGAGAGCGCAGGCAGCGAGCTGCCGATGATCTCGAGCAGCTCGTCCTTGGTGACGCCCGCGGGTTCGGTGCCCCAGGTGATGACGAGCTCCTCGGTCATCGCCGACCAGCCGCGGACGACCAGGCGGTTGTGCGGGGTGTCGGCGATCAGCTCGCCGTCGGGGTCCTCCACGAAGATGCGCTCGGAGAGCACCCCGCGGACCTCGTCGTAGATCGCGCGCAGCGCCTCGTTGCCGCCGGCGGCGCCCTTGAGCAGCGAGACGTAGCCCTCGAAGTTGGCCAGCACGTAGTCGACGTACGCCGCCAGCGAGACCTGGAGCCGCTCCAGGGGGTCACCCTCGGCGGGCGGAGCCGTCTGGGCGATCAGGTCGTCGGCCGCGCGGCGTACGACCGCCTCGTGGAAGGCGTGCTTGTTGCCGAAGTAGTGGTAGAGCAGGCCGCGGGAGATGCCGGCCTCCTCGGCCAGCAGGTCGATCGAGAGCTCGTCCAGCGAGCGGGTGGCCAGCAGCCGGACCCCCAGGTCGAGCAGCTGGCTGCGGCGCTCGTCCGGCGCCAGCCGGGAGCGTGTGGTCGCGGTCACGCACCCCACTCTATTGACACTTGTTCAATAACGCCAATACCGTCGGGACATGACTTCCGAGCACGCCCTCGACCGCACCGTCGACCACACGTCGACCACCTCATCGTCGGCGCCGGCTTCGGCGGCCTCTGCGCCGCGATCAAGCTCCAGGAGGACGGCGAGACCGACTTCGTGGTCCTCGAGAAGGGCGCCGACGTCGGCGGCACCTGGCGCGACAACACCTATCCGGGCGCGACGTGCGACGTTCCGAGCCAGCTCTACTCCTACTCGTTCGCTCCCTACGACTGGCCCAGCTCCTACTCGCCGCAGCCGGACATCCAGGCCTACATCAAGCAGGTTGCCGACGAGTCCGGGACGCTCGACCGGTTCGTCTTCGACACCCTCGTCGAGGACGCCGCCTGGGACGACGAGACCCAGCGCTGGACGGTCCGCACGAGCAACGGCACCTGGGTCTCCCGAACCCTCGTCGTCGCCGCCGGCGGCCTCTCGGCCCCCAAGCTCCCCGACATCGAGGGGATCGACACCTTCCAGGGCGACGTCTTCCACTCCGCCCGGTGGAACCACGACGTCGACCTGGCCGGCAAGCGGGTGGCCGTGATCGGCACCGGCGCCTCGGCGATCCAGATCGTGCCCGAGCTGCAGGAGAGCCTCGCGGCCACGGGCGGCCACCTCGACGTCTACCAGCGCACCGCGCCGTGGATCATCCCGCGCAACGACCGGCCCTACGGACGGCTCGAGCGGGCCGCGCTGCGCCGCGATCCCGGGGCTGCGGAAGCTCTACCGCACCGGCCTCTACTGGGCGCACGAGGCCTACGTGCCGGCGTTCACCATCGAGCCCAGGATCGCGGCGCCCGGCCAGGAAGGCGGCCCTGAAGAACATCGCGCAAGGGCATCGAGGACCCCGAGCTGCGCAAGAGGGTCACACCGCACTTCGCGTTCGGGTGCAAGCGGGTGCTGCGGTCCAACACCTACTACCCCGCGCTCGCCGCGGACAACACCGAGCTGGTCACCGACCCGATCGCCAAGGTCACCGGCAACGCGATCGTCACCGCGGACGGCGTCGAGCGCGAGATCGACGTCCTGGTCGTGGCCACCGGCTTCCACACGACCGAGCTGCCGATGACCGAGCACGTCACCGGCCGCAACGGCCAGACCCTGGCCGACCGCTGGCGCGAGACCGGCATGGCGGCGTACAAGGGAACGACGGTGCCCGGGTTCCCGAACCTGTTCATGCTGGTCGGGCCCGAACACCGGCCAGGGCCACACCAGCATGATCTTCATCATCGAGTCCCAGGTCGCCTACCTGCGCGACGCCGTGCGCCGGATGCGCCTCGAGGGGCTGTCCAGCGTGGAGCCGACCGAGCAGGACACCGACCGCTGGAACCGCAGCCTGCAGAAGCGGATGGGCCGCACCGTGTGGACCACCGGCGGCTGCCAGAGCTGGTACCTCGACTCCCACGGCCGCAACACCACGCTGTGGCCCAGGTCCACCGTCGACTTCCGGCGCCGACTGGCGTCGTTCGACGCCGACGCCTACCAGGAGGTCCCGGCGTGAAGACCCTCGAAGACAAGGTCGTGGTGATCACCGGTGCCGGCTCCGGCATCGGCCGGGCGCTGGCCCTCAACCTGGCCCGCCGCGGCTCGCTGCTCGCGCTGTCCGACGTGGACGAGGTCGGGCTGGCCGAGACCGTCGCCCAGGCCACGAGGGCCGGCGCCATCCGGGTGCGGAGCGACCGGCTGGACGTCGCCGACCGCGACGCGTTCGCGCGCTACGCGCTCGACATCGTGCAGGAGTTCGGCCGGGTCAACGTCATCATCAACAACGCCGGCGTCGCGCTGGCCGGGGACTTCAACGACCTGGAGTACAACGACATCGACTGGCTCGTCGGCGTCAACTTCTGGGGCGTGGTGCACGGCACCAAGGAGTTCCTGCCGCACCTGATCGCCTCCGGCGACGGCCACGTCGTGAACCTCTCCTCGCTGTTCGGGCTGGTCTCGATGCCCGGCCAGTCGATGTACAACGCGACCAAGTACGCCGTCCGCGGCATGACCGAGGCGCTGCGCGAGGAGATGCTCATCGCGCAGCCACCCGGTCGGCGTGACCGCCGTACACCCCGGCGGCATCAAGACCGCTATCGCCCGCAACGCCCGGTTCTCGGCCAAGGAGAACAAGGAGCAGAGCGCCCAGCTCTTCGACGAGAAGCTCGCCCGGATGACGCCCGAGCGGGCCGCCGAGATCATCGTCAACGGCGTCCTCAAGAACCGCGCGCGCGTCCTCGTCGGCATAGACGCGCACGCGATGCACCACTTCGCCAAGCTGCTCGGCTCGCGCTACCAGGACGTCGTCGCCAGGACCTCGAAGCGGGTGCTGCCGGACAAGTCCACCGTCATCTGACGCTCCTCGCGGTGGTTGAGGAGGGCGCTCTGCGCCCGTCTCGAAACCCGTGGGCCAGAATCACCGGGTGGCCCTCTCCCCGGGTGACGCCGTGCGCGTCTAGATGACGAAGTGGCCGCGACCGACCACACTCGGAGTTCACCGGGGTCTACCTGGGCGCCGACGAGCACGGCGACTGGGTCGGCGCGCGGGCCGGGACGCGCTGCTGGCGAAACGAGCAGTTCTTCGACCAGCGCTCGGACTGGGTCACCCTGCTCCCCCGCGACGGTGCCTGGTGTGCCGGCTTCTACGACCCGGCGTTGCCCACCGAGACGTACGTCGACGTCACCACGGCGACGGTCTGGGACGGTGACTCGGTGACGTCGGTCGACCTCGACCTCGACGTGGTGCGGGACGTGAGCGGCGAGGTCCGGCTCGAGGACGAGGACGACTTCGCACGGAACCGCGGCGGCGTACGGCTATCCGGCCGACGTCGTCCGCGACGCCGAGGCCACCTGTGCGCGAGTCCTGACGGCGGTCCGTGAAGGGTCGCCGCCCTTCGACGGCTCGCACCGCATGTGGCTGGACCTGCTCCGCGAGCTGGTGCCCGCGTGATCGCCCGCCCGGCGCGGGGTGAACAGGTCCGCCTCGAGATGACCAAGTGGGGTGACCGGCCGCACTGGGAGATGGACGCGGTCTACCTGGGCGCCGACGCGGCCGGTGACTGGATCGGCTTCCGGGTCGGCACCGTCATGTCCCGGCCCGGGATGTCGGTCACGACCACCAACGAGCAGGTGGGTCTCGTCCCCGCCGCCGGGACGGCCGTGGGCTGCGCCTGGCTGGCGACGTTCCACGGTCCGGGCGGGAACGTCTGGACCTACGTCGACATGACCACCGTCCCGAAGTGGGCCGGCCGCACGGTCCGCGCGGTCGACCTGGACCTCGACGTCATCGAGGGACTGGACCGGGAGGTGTACGTCGACGACCAGGACGAGTTCGACGAGCACCGGGTCGAGCACAGCTACCCGCGGGAGGTCGTCGACCTGGCCCTGGCGACGCGCGACATCGTGCTCATCGCGGTGCGGGACAAGTTCCCGCCGTTCGACGGGTCCTCCGCACCGTGGTTCGACGTGCTGAGATCAGTGACCTCGTAGCCAGTGGCTTGTGACAGCCTGACCGGGTGCGGATCGACTTCCATGCCTCGGCCGAGCCGACGCTCGGCGTGGAGTGGGAGCTCGCTCTGGTCGACCGGCGTACCCGCGACCTCCGCAACGACGCCGCACACCTCTTCGCCCGCGCCAAGGCCCGGCTGCCCGACCCCGGCCGGCTGCACAAGGAGCTGCTGAAGAACACCGTCGAGATCGTCACCGGCGTCTGCTCGACGACCGGCGAGGCGATGGCCGACCTGCGCCGGACCCTCGAGGTGGTCGTCCCGGTCGGGGACGAGCTGGGGATCGACCTGTTCGGAGCGGGCACTCACCCGTTCGCCTCATGGACGGTGCAGCAGCTGACCGAGGGACACCGCTACGCGGAGCTGATCAACCGGACCCAGTGGTGGGGCCGGCAGATGCTGATCTGGGGCGTGCACGTGCACGTCGGGATGCCGGAGCGGTCGCGGGTGATGTCGGTGATGTCGTCGCTGCTGAACCAGTACCCGCACCTCCAGGCGCTGTCGGCCTCCTCACCGATCTGGGCCGGCGTCGACACCGGGTACGCCTCCAATCGCGCGCTGATGTTCCAGCAGCTGCCGACCGCCGGGCTGCCGTTCCAGTTCACCGAGTGGTCGGAGTTCGAGGCGTACGTCGGCGACGAGGTCACCACCGGCGTCATCGACGAGCTCACCGAGGTCCGCTGGGACGTCCGCCCCGCGCCGCACCTGGGCACGCTGGAGAACCGGATCTGCGACGGCGTCTCGACGTTCGCCGACCTCTCCGCCCTCGTCGCCCTGATGCACTGCCTGGTCGTCGACCTCGACGCCCGGCTGGCCGCCGGCGAGGAGCTGCCGATGCTGCCGCCGTGGCACGTACAGGAGAACAAGTGGCGCGCCGCCCGCTACGGGCTCGAGGCGATCATCATCCTCGACGCCGACTCCAACGAGGCGCTGCTCACCGACGACCTCAAGCTTCTCGTCGCCCGCCTGGCACCGGTGGCCGAGCGGCTCGGCTGCTCGGCCGAGCTCGCGTCGGTGCTCGACATCCCCGTGCGCGGGGCGTCGTACCAGCGACAGCGGGCGGTGTCCGCCTCCACGGACGGTGACCTGGTGGCGGTCGTGGACTCGGTGGTGCAGGAACTGCGCGCGGAGCTTGGATGACGGTCGAACTGACCCCCCTGACCATGGACCACGCCGCTGCCATGGTTGCTGTGCTCTCGGACCCGTCGCTCTACGAATTCACCGGCGGTACGCCGCCCACGCTCGAGGAGCTCACCGACCGGTACGCCCGGCAGGCCGTCGGAAGCTCCCCGGACGGCGCCGAGCAGTGGCTGAACTGGGTCGTGCTGCTCGACTCCACCCCGGTCGGCTACGTCCAGGCCACGGTCGTCGGTGACTCGGCGGAGGTCGCCTGGGTGATCTCCCCGTCGGTCCAGGGCCGCGGGCTGGCCACCCAGGCCACCCGCGAGATGGTGGATCGCTTGACTGCCGTCGGCGTACGTCGGCTGGTCGCGCACGTCCACCCCGACCACGCGGCCTCGGCCCGCGTCGCGGAGCGGCTCGGCCTGCGGCGTACAGACGTGGTCGAGGACGGCGAGGTCCGCTGGGTCCACGACTTCCAGGCCGAGTGGCAGGCCTGGCGCGACGAGCGAGAGGAGCGGCTCCGGGACCCGCACGGGTGGCTGGCGATCACGGCGATCCACTGGCTGACGACGGCTCCGCAGCGCTTCGACGACGTGCCCGGCGAGTGGGCGGGCGCCGACCGGCGGGCCACCGTCACGCTCGCTGCGGGCGAGACCCTGATCGTCGAGGGCGCCACCTTGGCCGAGGGGGTGCACGTGTTCGAGGCGCTTGACGACATCGGCCTGCGGCATGGCCTTCGGCGACGCCGTCGCCCAGGTGGCCGAGCGCGACGGCCGGGTGATCGTGCGCCCGCGGCATCCCGACTCCCCGAACCTGCGGGCCTACCGCGGCACGCCCTGCTACCCCGCCGACCCCGCGTGGGTGCTGCCGGGCCGCTTCGAGCCGTACGCCGCGCCCGACGGTGACGCGGTCGGCGAGGTCGTCTTCGAGCACGACGGAAGCGAGCATCGGCTGGTCGCCTGGGGCGAGGACGACGGGAGCCTCTGGATCCTGTTCCGCGACGCGACGTCGGGCGTCACGACGTACCCGGCGCTCCGTCAGCTCGTCGTAGCGCCCCCGTCGTCCGACGGGAGCGTGCGCATCGACTTCAACCGGGCGTACAACATGCCGTGCGCCTACACCGAGTTCGCGACCTGCCCGGTGGCCCCGACGGCGAACACGTTGACGTTCGCCGTCGAGGCCGGTGAGCAGATCCCGGACCTGGGCTGACTCAGGCCACGTCCCGGCGGCTGACCAGCCATCCCGCGAGCAGAGGCGTGAGCACCAGGTAGCCGAGCAGCAGCACGGTTGCCTGTCCGCCGCCGAGCGTGTCGAGCACGCCGGGCGTCGGGTCGGGGCCACCGGTGCCGACGATCGAGCCGACCAGGGAGCCCCCGCCGGTGCCGGGCAGGATCTTGGTGAACGCCTCGATCGGTCCGAGGAGCTCGCCGACGCCGCGCAGGAGGTTCTCCACCACCAGCGTCCAGACCAGGCCGAGCCCGACCGACAGCGCCGGACCACGCGCGAGGGTGCCGAGCAGGAAGCCCATCAGCGCCCACATCTCCATCACCAGGAACCCGGCCCCGAGGGAGACCCCGAGGTCGCTGACGGCGGGCCAGACGACGTGCTGCGACTCGACGGCCGCGACCAGCAGGGCGAGGCCGAAGCACAGCGCGAGGGTCGCGAGCACCGTGGCGACCACGAAAGCGGTCAGCGCCGAGAGCGAGCCGACGACCACCGAGGGCCGTGCCGGCCCCTGGGTGAACACGGTCTTCCAGGTCCCCCAGCCGTAGCCGTTGCCGGCGACGAGCGCACCGAGCACCAGCATCAGCGCGCCGCCGAACATCGGCATGCCCTGGAGCAGCACGTGGTCGACGTTCGCAGGGAGGATCTCGGCGAGCAGGCTGTCCGCGGTCGCGCCCTCGTTGGAGAAGCTCGAGTCTCCGGTCGTGTACGACAGGTAGTTGAACAGGTAGCCGAACATCGCGGTCATGGCCATCCAGGCCCCCACCGTGATCCAGACCGCCGGCCACTTCCGCAGCCGCAGCAGCTCGGCCCTGGTGCTCGCGATCGAGCTCGTCATCGTGCTCACCCTCGTCTTCGTCGGGGTCGAAATGGTGTCCGTCGTGGTGTCCGTCATCGGCAGTCATCGGATTGCCTCCAGCTCGTTGCTCGTCTCGATGCGGGTCATCTCGAAGAAGACCTCCTCCAGGGTTCGTGCGACGCTGCCGACCTCGTGCACCTGCACGCCGCCGGCCACCAGCTCGCGGACCAGCTCGGGTGCGCGGTCCGCAGCGAGGTCGACCAGCATCCGGTCGCCGTCCACGTGGACACCGTCGTCGCCGGCCATGCCCATCGCGACTGCGAGGGCCCGGTCGACAGGCTCTGCGCGGACCACCAGCGACGCACCGCCGCGCAGGTCCGAGACCGTCGACTCCTTGAGGAGCACGCCGTTGTTGATCACGCCGACGCGGTCGCAGATCTCCTGGACCTCGTCGAGCAGGTGGCTGGAGAGCAGCACGGTCTGACCGCCTCGGGCCAGGTCGACGATGAGGCGCCGCATGTCGACCATCCCGGCCGGGTCGAGGCCGTTGGTCGGCTCGTCGAGCACCACCAGGTCGGGGTCGCCCATCAGCGCCGAGGCCACGCCCAGCCGCTGCTTCATGCCCAGGGAGTACGACTTGAACTTGTCGCCCCCGCGGGAGCCGAGGTCGACCCGCTCCAGAGCCTGGTCGACGGCGGTCTCCGACAGGCCGCGGTAGTGCGCCATCACCCGGAGGTTGTCGCGCCCGCTGAGGTAGGGATAGAAGCCCGGCCCCTCGACCAGGGCGCCGACCCGGGCGTTGACCTCCGCGGTGCCGGCCCGCTTGCCGAGGACGGTGGCCGAGCCCGAAGTGGGCCGGATCAGTCCGAGGATCATCCGCAGCGTGGTGGTCTTGCCCGCGCCGTTCGGCCCGAGGAAGCCGTACACCTCGCCGCGCCTGACCGTGAGGCTGACCTGGTCGGCGGCCAGCCGGTCGCCGTACTTCTTGGTCAGCTCCTTGGTCTGCACGACAACGCCGTTGTCGGCGCCGTTGTCTTCATGGGTGATGTTCATGTCCACCACCTTCGCCATGACCGGCCGCCGTGCCATCCGACGGACAGAGGCTCCTCACTACGCGGATCTGCGTAGTCCGGGTACGCCGCCGTGGGGACGTCCGGGCCTGGTTTCCCGCCTAGGCTCGATGCCGTGAACACACCCCCGCGCAGCCGCGGTGCCGACCTGCTCTGGCTGGTCCCGCTGGCCTGGGTCGTGGTGGTGGGCTCGTACTTCACCAACGTCCCTGACGATGGCGCGGCACCGTCCGGCCACGAGCCGTGGCTGGCCGCCGGCCTCGGTCTGGTGGCCGTCTGCGGGCTGCTGGCGGCTCGGCGGTGGCCGCTGCGCGGCGCCGCCGTCACGTTCGGCGCGGTGACCGTCTTCGTTGCCGCCGACGTCCGGGACGGGCCCGTCTACCTGAGCCTCGCCGCGGCCGCGTTCCTCGTCGCCGCGCGCGTGCCGGTGCGGCGGTGGCTGCGCGTGGTCGCTGCCGGGGGCCTGGCGGTGTGCGCGGCGCTCGTCGTGCGGGCCGTCGCCGACTACGACAATGAGCGCTCGCTGTGGCAGCTGTTCGGGGTGCTCGCGGTGATCGCGGCCGGGGCGGCCCTCGGGACCCTCACCCGGTCCCGTGCGCAGGCTGCGTCCGAACGCGTGCTCGCAGCCGCCACCCAGGAGCAGCTGCACATGGCCCAGGAGCTCCACGACGGCGTCGGACACGGGCTCGCCGTGATCGCGATGCAGGCCGGGGTCGGGCTGCACGTGCTGGACCGTGACCCGGCGGCAGCGCGCACCGCGCTCGAAGCCATCCGCGACAGCGCGCGGGAGTCGCTGGACGCACTTCGCTCCGAGCTGGCCCTGATGTCGGGTGCGACAGCGCCGCGCCGGCCGCGGCAGGGCGTGGCCGACCTCGACGCGCTGGTCGACCGGGTGCGCACCGCCGGCCTCTCCGTGGAGCTGACGGGCTCGCCCGGCGAGCTCGCCGACCCGGTCGACGCGGTCGTCTACGGCGTGGTGCAGGAGGGGCTGACCAACGTGCTCCGGCACGCCGCGGCGACGACGGTCGAGGTCCGGCTGGATCGCTCACCCGGCCGCGTCACGGTCGCTGTCGAGGACGACGGGCAGGGCTCCCGGCACGACGGTGAGCACGATGAGGGCATGGGGCTGCGGGGGATGCGCGACCGAGTCCAGGCGCTGGGCGGCGAGCTCACGGCCGGGCCGCGTCCGACGGGCGGGTTCGCGGTGCGCGCGGTGCTGCCCCTATGAACGACGCAGCTGTGGGCGACCTATCGATCACCGTCGCCGTGATCGACGACCAGGAGCTGGTCCGGATGGGACTGCGGACCCTGATCGGGTCCGAGGCGGATCTCGAGCTGGTCGGCGAGGCCGCCGACGGCCGCGCGGGGCTCCGCCTGATCCGCTCGACGCGGCCCCAGGTCGTGCTCTGCGACATCCGGATGCCCGACGTCGACGGGCTCGCCCTCCTGCGTGAGGTGACCGCGGATGCGTCCCTCGCCGAGGTCCGGGTGGTCATGCTGACCACGTTCGAGCTCGACGAGTACGTCTTCGAGGCCCTGCGGAACGGCGCGAGCGGGTTCCTGCTGAAGGACGCCGACCCCCGCACGCTGCTCGACGCCGTACGGGTGGTGGCCGACGGGGGCTCCCTGCTGGCGCCGAGCGTGACCCGGCGAGTGATCGAGCAGTTCGGGGCGACCGAGGCGCGGCGTACCCCTCATCCCCAGCTGGACCAGCTCACCGAACGGGAGCGCGAGGTGGCCGCCTGGGTGGCGAGCGGCCGGTCCAACCAGGAGATCGCCGAAGTCCTCGTGGTCAGCCCGGACACCGTGCGCACCCACGTCTCGCGGGCCATGGTGAAGCTGCATGCCCGGGACCGGGCCCAGCTGGTCGTCTTCGCGATGGAGTCGGGGCTGACCCCACCGGACGCCTACGACTCCCGCTGAAGAGTGCCTTCGGTCACGAAGTTGGCGACCGGGTCCTCGTCGTACCCGGGGAGGAGGTCCAGCGTCAGCTCGTCACCATCGACGGACCAGCGGACAACCCCCACGCACCCGGGGCACCCGGTGCTGTTGCTGACCGTCGACAGGTTGCCGTCGGCGTCGTAGGTGTAGGTGCCCGAGTCACCCACCGTCGCCTCTCCGTGGTCCAGCGCCTGGTACTGCGCCCAGACACCGTCCCCGAACTTGAACGAGAAGGCCAGGTCCTCGGTGACGGCGCCCTCCAAAGCGGTCTCGAGCTCCTCGCGGGACAGTCCGAGCTTGCGGGCGTCGGCGCGCGCCTCCTGCGGTGTGAGGTGACGGGTCCACAACCCCTGCGGGATGGTCGGGCCCGAGTAGCCCGACCCGGTCGTCTCGGCGCTCGCTGCGGGCGTGGACGGCTCGACGGTCGAACTCGGGGCAGGCGCGGCGGCTGCGTCTGCGGCGCCGTCCTGATCGTCGCTGCCCTGGCAGCCGCTGACGAGGGCGGCGACCAGCAGAGCGCCACAGCCGATGGAACGAAGGTGAAGGTGCATGACAGCTCCTAGGGGGCGAAGTCGGGTGGTTGGGACAGGTCGGCTGACTGGGGCGGGGCCTGGGTGACATCGCCGGCGAGCCACTCGTTGCGCACCGTCCTCGCGGACTCTGAGGCGAGCACGTTGTGTCCCCCCGCGGCCTGCTCGACGACGAAGGCGTCGGGCACGCGTTGGGTGACAGCGGCCAGCACTACATCTGCGGAGCCGAACGGGTCGAGGGCGCCGTAGAGGACCAGGGTCGGCACGCCGTGCAACGGATTGGCGTCTTCCTCCCCCGCTGGCACGCCCCAGGCCTGGCAGGAGGCGCTCCACGACTCGAGCGCGGCCAGCTCCGGGCAGAGGGACGACAGCACAGCGCCGATCACGAGTCGCTGGCCGCTCTCGCACTTCGGGAGGTAGCCGACGCACAGGGGTGGCGCGGCTGAGACGGTGTCGGCGAACAGCTGCAGGTAGGTGCCCGGCCGGCCGGACGCGGCCTCGGCGAGAAGTGCCGGAAGCTTGCCGGGCCCGATCGCCGCGGGAGCAACCAGCCATCTGACCGCCCTCTCGAGTGCCTCCTCGTCCACGGTGACGTTGCCGCTACGGCCCTCGACCTGCAGCGGCGACCGGCCGAGCCGACGACGAGCCAGGTCCCACACGCGCTCGAGGTCGCCGTACGTCGCGCGGCACGCGGCGTCCTCGCGGCAGTCCTCGGCGACGTCGGCGACGACCCGATCGTTCTCGGTCGACAGGTCGCCGTCTCCCATCACCGGGGAGTCCATGACCAGCGCCTCGACGTTCTCCGGGTGGGCGAGCGCGACCTGACGTCCAGCCTCGGCGGTGGTGCCGTGACCCATGACGACCCACCGGGGCTCGTCGAAGGCGCGCATGACGGCGTAGAGGTCCTGGCCGAGCCGGGCGGGCGTGACGTCCGCAGGGTCTACGCCGGCCGCGACGACGCGGTCACGGCATGCCTGGACGGCATCCGCGAGACCACCGTTGTCGTGGCCGGCGGCCGGATCACCGAGTGCCTCCACTTCCGTGCAGTCCAGGGACGGCGTCGAGTGTCCGGTGCCCGGCAGGTCGACGATGACGGTCCGGCGGCCAGTGCGCTGCGCGATGGGCGCCAGTCCGCCATAGCCCGGAGTCATTCCGAGGTCCGTGCCGGTCTCCAGCACCGGACTGCGGTCCGAGGGGGTTGGCGGCTCCACGACGAGCACGAACATCCGTTCCTCCGAGTCAGGATCCCGCGTGACGAAGCCGCACGTGTGGCTGGGCACGACCAGGACCTCGACGTCGTCCGGGCAGGTGGTCGCCTCGAACCGGGGCCCGGACTCCGAGCGCGGCGTCGACTCGTCGTCGGTGCACCCGGTCGACACGGCCACGAGCAACGCCCCCACGGTGCCGGCGATCCACGTCCTGGTCCTCATGCTCATCACACCCGTCAACAGGTCCGTTGGTTACGCACGTCGCCACGAGCCGGCGAAGAGCCCGACCCGTGCCGCGCACGGGTCCTCGATCAACGTCAGCGTCAAGACGTCGCCGGACCGCGACCAGCCGTACACCCCCGCCGGCTGCTCCGAGCAGGCGTTGTTGACGAAGACGTCGACTCGGACCTGCCCTCCGGTGACCGCATACGATGCGCCGTCGCTCGATTCGGCGGCCGTCGCAGGCCCGCGCATGACCAGCACGCCGCCGGAGTCGAACGTCACCAACCAGTTGCCACTCCACTCGGGCTGTTCGTCGCTGTCGACGACTCGCTGCCAGTCTCCGACGAGCTGGCTACTGGGCGAGGGAGCGGGCTCGGGCGGTTCGCCCGCGCCAAGGTGGACCAGGGTGCCTACGAGAGCCAGGATCGAGACCACTGCCGCCGCGACCAGCGTGGGCGCGAGCCATCGGGGCTGTCTGCGCTCTGCGTGGCCGCGCCGGAGCACGTCGCGGAGCGCCGCGCTCGTGTGGGCGTCGTCCGGCACCGGCAGCTCGGCGAGTGCGCTGCGGACCTGGGCGTCCAGCCTGGTGTCGTCGTTCACCCGGTCACCTCCGTGTCCTCGGTCTCGAGCAGGTGGGCGAGGCGGCGCCTGGCCCTGTGCAGCGCGACCTTCGCGGCGCCCTCACGCAGGCCCAGGACGTCAGCAACCTCGGACATGGGGCGGTCCTCCAGGTGGTACAGCGCGACCAGGGCACGATCTCGTGGTGGGAGGGCGCGGACTGCCCGCAGGACATCGACCCGTCCGGCCAACGGCTCGGGCGCCGCGTCCTCGGTGTCGTCGGCGATGCGCTCCAGGTGTCGGCGCTTACCCTCGCGCCGCCGCCAGGAGAACGCGCGGTTGAGCGCGACTCGGCGTACCCATGCTTCGGGGCTCTCGTAGCGGGAGACCTTGCCCCAGTGCTGGAAGAGCCGGACGAACGCCTCCTGGGCGAGATCTTCGGCGAGGGCCCGGTCGTTCATCACCACCGTCAGCAGCCGCACCACCTGCGGGTACTCGGCCGTGAAGAACCAGGAGAACGCCTCGCGGTCGGACGTCCGCTGGTCGTGGCCCATGTCGGGAACACTCATGACCGGCTCCGGTGGTTACACGCCTGCCCGATCGTAGTCCCGGTGGTGCGGATCACCTGGGGCCGAAGATGCGCGCCCGTTCAGTAGCCACCCTTCGGCGGAGTCATCTCGAGGCGCACCCCGAGCAGCCGCACCGGGCGCTCCTGCTCGACTCTCTCCAGCAGCGACACCGCTTGCTCGGCCAGGTGCTCAGGGTCGTTGCTCGGCTCGTCGAGGGTGAGGCTGCGGCTGACCGTGATGAACGGCCGGTAGCGCAGCTTGAGCCCCACCCGCGCCGCCGGCCGGCCCTCCTTGTCGATGTCGGCGACCACCTGCCGGGTCAACGTCCGCACCTCCTCGGCGATCCGGTCCCAGTCCTCGAGGTCCTCCTGGAACGTCGTCTCCCGCCCGTGCGCCCGCGGCACCCACGGCTCCCCCGTCACCACGCTGTCGCTGACCCCACGGCCGATGCGGTGGTACCACGGCCCCATCGTCGGCCCCAGCTCCGCCGCCAGCACCCGCGCGTCCGACTGGGCGAGCTGGGTGACCGTGTCGATCCCGAGCGCCGCGAGCTTCTTCGCCGTCTTCTTGCCGATCCCCCACAGCGCGGTCGTCGGCCGGTCGCCCATCACCTCGAACCAGTTCTCCGCGGTCAGCACGTAGCTCCCCCGCGGCTTCCCGAACTCGGTCGCGATCTTCGCCCGCAGCTTGTTGTCACCGATCCCCACCGAGCAGTGCAGCCGCGTCTCCTCCAGCACCCGCGCCCGGATGTGCCCCGCAAACGCCACGGGGTCCGAGGGCCCACCCGGGGCCCCCTTCCCCAAGGAGGGATCGGGCCCCTCCTGCTGCACGGGTGGGAGGCTCCCCTGCCCCGCCTCCTCCACCGGTGGTGCTGCTTCGGCGTCGAGCTCGTCCGCGGCGCCTGCCCAGGGCCGGCCGCGGCCTAGCTGGCCGCTCCGGGTGGTCGGGTCCTCGTCACCCGGTCGGGGGCCGGCGGCGAGGAACGCCTCGTCCCAGCCCAGGACGTCGACGACGACCTGGCGGCCGCCCCACTCGAGCGACCGGATCGTGCCCATCACCGCGGCCGAGGCCTCGTCGTACGCCTCCCGGTCGACCGGCAGGAACACCGCGTCCGGGCACTTGCGGGCGGCGATCCGGAGCGCCATGCCGGAGCCGACGCCGTACTCCCTGGCTTCGTACGACGCGGTCGACACCACGCCGCGCTTGGTCGGGTCGCCATCGCCGCCGACGATCACCGGCAGGCCGGCGAGCTCGGGGCGGCGCAGCACTTCGACCGCAGCGATGAACTGGTCGAGGTCCACGTGCAGGACCCAGTGCTCGATCGGGTGCACCACGGGTGGACCCGCCGCGGCGCCCTCAGTCATCGCTGGCCGGGCCCGCGTCCGGCCTCGGCGTGGACTCCCACCGCGGTGGCGGCGGCAGCGCCTCGGTCGACTCGATCTGCGTCATCCCGGTGAGGAGCAGCAGGTCGACCACGACCGAGCGCAGCTGGCCCAGCACCACCTCCGCGGTCATCTCGTCGGCCCGCTCGACCAGCCCCGATGCCTCCCCGATCTGGATCAGCGCGTCCCGCGCGGACACCGCCATCCGGTCGGCGGCGAGCTCGTCGGCCACCATGTCGGCGGCGTCGGCGAGGTCGAGCGCCAGCAGCGAGTACGACTTCGGGACGTGCCGATCGTGGTAGGCCGCCACCGCGGTCTGGCGGACCAGGACCCGGGTGCTGCGCAGCGCCCGGTCGAGCGGCTCGACCAGGTCTGCCATCCGGCGGATGTCGGGACGGTGCCGGACCCGGAACGGCGAGGACGACACCACCGCCATGCCCTCGTCGGCGGCGTCCTGCAGCTCTCGGATCAGGTTGTCCGTCGCGCGGGCGTCGGCCAGCAGCTCCAAGCCACGCTCGGCCACCCCGTCGACCATCACCTTGCCGGCGGCCCGCAGCAGGGCGGAGATCTTCCGCACCACGATCGCGGCCCGCTCGCGCGGGCGGCGCAACGCTGCAGCCGGCACCAGGGTGGCGGCGACCAGCGCGACGCAGCCCCCCACCAGGGCATCGCTCCAGCGGACCAGGGCGTCCGACGGCGCCGGCACCAGCGCCGAGATGATGATCGACTGCACCGCGGCCTGGGTGACGAACATCTGACCGCTGGTGATCAGCAGCGCGGACGTCATCGCGAGCGCCACCACCAGCGTCAGCTGCCACCAGCCCGACCCGATCAGGATCGCGAGCAGGTCGGCGAGCAGCACCCCCAGCGCGACGCCGGTCGTGACCTCGGCGACGCGCCGCAGCCGCTGGCCGTAGGACGTGCCGAGGCTCACCACGGCCGCGACCGGCGCGAAGAACGGCTTGGGGTGGCCCAGCAGGTCGGCGGCGATCAGCCACGCGACACCGGCGGCGGCCGCGCACTGCAGGATCTGCCAGCGCTTGGCACTGACCCGGTCGAGGCGGGCCCGAAGCGAGACCCGGCCCCGGTCCCACAGCCGGTCGACCAGCTCCGCCTCGGCCTCCATGTCGGTCGATGCTGCCAGACCGAGGAGGCACCGTCCCGGCAGCCGCGGGTGCCGGTCATGGCAGCCCCGCGGCGCCGGGCGCGAGGGTCGTGGTCGCGGGCGGCGACGCGGCCGCCCAGAGCGCGACAGCCGCCGCGACTCCGGTGACGAGCAGGCCGAGGCTCCGCAATGGCCTGGGCATCGACCTGGGCAGTGGACGGTGCATGGGTCCTCCCGAGACGTGGGGCTGATTCGGTCGACGCTAGGACGGAGGGGCGACGGTCGCTGGGCGAGCAGGACGGGCTGTGGACAGAGGCGGGACCGGGGCCGGCTGTGGAGACCTGGTGGCGGGTGAGCGGGGAATCGCGTCGGCTGGGGTTGTGGCGCCCGTCGTGGCGAGGAAGGATCGAAAGCCATCCCTCCCGACCCGAAGGAGTCCGGTGCCCACACCGATCGATCCCACCTCTGCGGGGTTCCTGCTCACCGAGAACCGCAACATGCCGATGCACGTGGCCGGGCTGCACCTGTTCGAGAAGCCCGAGGGTGCCGGGCGGCAGTACGCCCGCGAGATGTTCGAACAGATGCAGGGTGAGGAGGAGATCTCGCCGCTGTTCCTCAAGCACCCCTACCGGTCGTTGCGCACCGGCGCACAGCTGGTGTGGAAGGTGGACGAGCAGTTCGACATCGAGCACCACGTCCGGCACAGCGCGCTGCCCAAACCCGGTCGGGTCCGCGAGCTGCTCGAGCTGGTGAGCCGACTGCACGGCACCCGGCTGGCCTGGGAGCGGCCGCTGTGGGAGTCGCACGTCATCGAGGGGCTGCGCGACGGCCGGGTGGCGATGTACCACAAGATCCACCACGCCCTCGTCGACGGGGTCTCGGCGATGCGGCTGCTGCAGAGCGTGATGACCACCGACCCCGACAAGCGCGACATGCCGGCCCCGTGGGGCAAGCAGGAGAGGTCGAGCCGCGCGACCAAGGACTCGTCCGACGGCGGCCTGAGCGACGTACCGATCAGCGCGCTGCGCACCGCCCTCGGCATCACCGCCGAGGCCGCGGGCATGCCGGCGGCACTCATCAGGACCCTGACCAAGAGCGTGCGCAACGAGACCTCGTCGCTGTCGCTCTACGCCCCCCGCACCATGTTCAACCAGACGATCACCGGGTCGCGCCGGTTCGCGGCCCAGGACTGGCCCATCGAGCGGCTGCGCGGCATCGGCAAGGCCACCGGCACCACGCTGAACGACATCGTGATGGCCATGTGCTCCGGCGCCGTGCGCACCTATCTGATGGAGCTGGACGCACTCCCCGACGCACCGCTCGTGGCGATGGTCCCGGTGGGCCTCAACGCCAAGCAGTCGCACGTCGCGTCCGGCGAGGGCGGCAACGCCGTCGGCGCGGTGATGGTGCAGCTGGCCACCGACAAGGCCGACGCCGCCGACCGGCTCTCGTCGATCCACCGCTCCATGAAGGAGGGCAAGGAGGCGCTGTCCTCGATGACCCCGGTGCAGATCGTCGCGATGAGCGCCCTGGGGCAGGCGCCGGCGATCCTGACCCCGATGCTGCGGATGCAGGGCATCGTCCGGCCGCCGTACAACCTGATCATCAGCAACGTCCCCGGTCCCCGGTCGACGCACTACTGGAACGGCGCCAAGCTGGTCGGCACCTACCCCGTCTCGATCCCGATCAACGGCATGGCCCTCAACATCACCTGCACGTCGTACGACGGCAGCATGATGTTCGGTCTCACCGGCTGCCGCCGCACGGTGCCGCACCTGCAGCGGATGCTCAGCCACCTCGACGACGAGGTGAAGGCGCTGGAGAAGGCCGCCGGCATCTGAGCCGTTCGACACGAGGAGGCCCCATGACCACAGCGCCCGACCCGCTCCCGACTGAGACTGCGTCCGGGCCCGCGTCGGTGAACGCCGCCGACCCCACCACGCCGGCCCAGCCCGGCCCGACGTTCTTCCTCAACCTCGCGACCATCCCCGGATCGGCCACGGCCAAGGGATTCGCCGGCCAGATCCCGCTGCTCACCTGGGGCTGGGGGGTCGACTCCTCCGCGTCAGTGCTCGTCGGTGGCGGCGCCGGCACCGGCAAGCCCACTCCCCAGGACGTCGTCCTCCGCGCGCGGACCGGCATCCAGTCGCCGAAGATCCTGGCCGCGGTCAACACCGGCAGGCACCTGCAGTCCGCGCTGCTGACCTGCGTGAAGCCGGCCAACCGGCCCTTCACGTTCATGACGCTCACGTTCGACGACGTGCTCGTCACCGGCTACTACGTCACTCCCGATGCCAGGGACGGCGTGCCGCTCGACCTGGTGCGCCTGAAGTTCGCCAAGGTCACCCAGCGTCTCTTCACCCAGAATCCGGACGGTACGTCGGGCCAGCCGGTCGTCTCGTCGTTCGACTACAAGACCAACACCGCCGGCCCGTGACCAGCCGGTGACCTCGGGTCACTCGATGTACATCCGGGTCAGGATCGCGTCGAAGGCGCGGTCCGGCAGCACGCGCCGGGCGGTCATGACGCTGCTCGCACCCTTGCCGGTCGCGTAGCGGGACTTCGGACGCCGCGCGGTCGCCGCCTTCACGATCGCCTTGGCGACGACGTCCGGACCGCTGGACCTCCGGGGGTTGTCGACGCTCTCCATCGCTTTCGCGGCCTTGACCGCGCTGGCGGCGTAGACACCGTCCTTGCTGCGGTCGACGAGCGAGGTCCGGGCGATCTCGTTCCACTCGGTGATGATCCCGGCGGGGTGGATCAGCACGACGTCGATCCCGAACGGCCGCAGCTCGACCCGCAGGCTGTCGCTGAACCCGTCCACCGCGAACTTCGTGGCGTGGTACCACGCGCCGAACGGCTCGTAGAAAACCGCCCCGATCGAGGAGATGTTGATGATCCGGCCCGACTTCTGGTCTCGCATGTGCGGCGTCACGAGCTGCACGAGCCGGGCCAGGCCGAACAGGTTCACCTCGAACTGGCGCCTCGCCTCTTCGAGCGGCACGTCCTCGACCGCGCCGTACGACCCGTAGCCCGCGTTGTTGACCAGTACGTCGATCCGGCCCTGCTCGGCGATGATCCGCTCGATCCCGCCGACCATGGACGCCTCGTCGGTGACGTCCATCGCGAACGCGTGGACGCCCTCGGCCTCCAGCCCGGCCATCCTGTCGACGCGGCGAGCAACGGCGTACGTCGTGAAGCCGGCCCGCTTCAGCCGCAGGGCCGTCTGCTCACCGATACCGCTCGAGCCGCCGGTGACCAGCGCGACCTTGCCTTCGAAGTTGCTCATGGGCCGATGATCACGGTCTTTCGTCGAGCCCGCCACCGTGTCGCGCCGCGACCGCCCGCAGCCGGGCGCGGGTGATGTCGGCGACGGTCAGCAGGCCTGCGGTGCGGGCGTTGGAGCCCTCGCGGGTCGGCTCGGCGGAGTTGACGCTCACGCAGCGCCGCGTCCCGCCGTCCTCCGCATTGGCGAGCGCGACCGCGTGCCCCGTCGTACCGCTCCCCGCGAAGAAGTCCAGCACCAGCACGTCGTCGGGCATCGTCGACAGGATCCGCCGGACCAGCCCGGTCGGCTTGGGCGACTCGAAGACGTGGCCGACGATCTCCTTCAGCTCGGCGACCGCGGTGTCGGTCGACCCGACCTCCTCGGCCAGCCAGATGGTCCGCAGCTTCTTGCGCCGCCCTCCCGGAATGTCGGGGTGCAGCCAGTCCTTCTGGAACACGTCGACCCGCTCGCCGTTCTTGCCCTTGATCAGCCGGCAGACCAGATCGCTGCCGCGCTCGTCGATCAGCGGCGCACTCCACCGCCACACCGCCGGCGTTCCGTCGCCGAAGACCGGCGCGATCTCATGGCTGCCCTCGAACGGCCGGGTCCGCACCAGGCCGCTGTCCGGGTCGCCGTACACCGGGAAGTGCAGGGTCCGCGCCGTCACCGGGTTGAACTTCTTGTTGGTGTTGCGCAGCGGCAGGTGCCGGAATCGCCGTCCGTCCCCGTCGACCAGTGGGAAGTCGGTCGCCACGACCGTGTCGGTGCTGCTCGCGTCGAGCACGGTCTCCTTGGCGTCGCGGGCGTAGACCAGCAGGTACTCGTGGCTCGTCGCGAACCCCTTCCCCAGCTGCCGTCCCTTCGGGTTGAGGTTCACCACGACCTGGGCCAGGAAGTTGGCTTCGCCGAAGACGTCGTCCATCAGCAGCCGCAGGTACGCCGCCTCGTTGTCGTCGATGCTCACGAAGATCGCGCCCCGGTCCGCCAGGAGCTCGCGCGCGGCCTCGAGCCGCGGCCGCATCATCGCCACCCACGCGTCGTGCCGGCTGCCGCCCTGCTCGCCGCGGATGTCGTCGCGGTAGGCGAACTCGTTGCCGGTGTTGTACGGCGGGTCGATGTAGACCAGGTCGACCTTCCCGAACTCCGCCTCCAGCGTCGGGAGCACCTCGAGGTTGTCGCCCTCGATGAACGTGTTCCACGGCTGGTCGGCCACGCCGCGACCCTAGCCGCGGTCGTACCCCACGAGCGTCGGCGTGGCCGTGAGCACCTGCAGGTCGACGGGAGCGCCGGCGATCGTCACCGATCGCCGGCCACGTCGACCCACGGCCCGCCGTTGACCTGGTACGTCGCGGTGTACGTCGTGTCCACGCTCGGCGCGACCTTGCCCTTCTTCAGGTAGCGGTGGGTCACCTCGAGATCGGGGTACGGCGCCCCGGGTTCGCTGGTCACCAGCGACTCGCCGTCCCCGAACTGCCAGCCGAACTCGCTCGGCACGATGTGCAGGTCCACGCGCTGGCCAAGAAGGGTGAGGGTCACGGTCGAACGGCCCGAGCTGCCGGTGAAGAAGTTGGTGTCGAAATTGACCAGAGTTCGACCGTTTGCAGGTTGGACCTGCAGGATGCTCGGAGGCAACGGAACGAGCGCATGGCAGCGGCGACCAAGCCGGGCGTGACCTCCAACGGAGTCTTCTCGGATCAGTCGGCCAGCACGTCGCGAATGGGTCCAAGCGCCAGTGCCGTCGCTGTGCTGTATGCAGACACGACGGCCCAGTGTCCGTCGAGATCTGCGTGGTCCGTCGACATCCACGCCGTGGCACGACGGGCCTCATCCAACCAGTGCACGTCATGCAGCTGCAGAACACCGTTCACGAAAATCGCCTGACTGTCTCCAGTGGTGACCAGCGGCATCCTGCACACGCCCGGAGCGCTGAGCGAGTGAAGACCGAGCAGCAGAGCGAGCAGGCAGCGGCTAGGATCACGAAAGATCCGATGAGCGATGACTCGCCAGTTGCCGCCCTCCATCACGAGCTCGAAGGACAAGAGGTGCTTGCTGCGGCTCGTAGTGGACTGGGTCGGCTCCCGCTCTGCGGCACCGTCGATCCCGCCGGCGATCCGAACGGTCGCCGTTGACCTTGAGCGCTGTCGGATGGCGTCTTCGATCGAGATTGACCAGCTGCCACGCTCCCAGTCCCTCCGGAACGAGCCACCGGCTCCGTAGATCTCTCGATTGGCTCTGGAAAGTCGTCGCAACCGCGACACTTCGATGCCTCGCAGATCCAGCGCATCGGTTGACTATCCCGTGTGCGAGCGCCTGCATTCTCAGCGTCGACCCACGCTCTGAACCGTCTCCTCCGGCGAAGGCCGGCGTGGTGACACGGTCGGAGTCGGACTCACCGTCGCCGACGAGCTCGAGGCCGACGCAGTCGGATCCGCGATGTCCGGCTCCGGGTCGTCGTCAGAGCAGGCCCCGAGGAGACACGTCGCCAGCAGAGTGGCGAGCGCCCAACGCGTGCGGATCATGCGGGTCCACCCCCGAGAAAAGAGAACCTTGACCCGAACCTACCGCCGTAGGCCGACCGCCCGCGACCCACCAAAGCGTCCCTGTGGATGACCGGATTCCGCGGACAAGCGCCGGGACGGTCCGGATACTTCGGCACATGGTGCTGACGGGGATGCTGCCGACCGGGCAGCCTCCGGCACCGGGGCCCCTACCGACCACCGAGCGGTGGAAGTGGCAGCTCGGCATCGGCGCGTGCGTCGTCGGCGCGCTCATCCTCGTGAAGCTGGTCGCGGGCGGGCTGGGCTCGCTGACCGGCGGCGGCTACCAGTTCCTGCAGACGCAGAACGGCGAGCCGGTCACCTGGAACCACTGCGCGGCGATCCGCTACCAGGTCAACCCGAAGGGTGCCCCGGAGAACTGGGAGGAGATCGTCGGCAACGCCATCGACGAGGTCGAGGAGGCGAGCGGCTTCGTCTTCGCCGACCGCGGCACCACGGTCAAGACGAGGCTGATCGGGATGAAGTACCAGGGCAACGAGTGGGAGCCGGTCCTGATCATCTGGTCCGACCGCTACCAGGACGGCTCTCTCGACGGCGGCGTCGTCGGCCGCGGTGGCGGCGGCAGCATCGACGTCAACGGCCGGCAGCGCTACGTCATCGGCAAGGTCTCGCTCGACTCCAACCTCAGGGACCCGTTCGCGACCCAGATGGTGCTCGAGCACGAGCTCGGGCATGTCCTGGGCCTCGACCACACCGACGACCAACAGGAGCTCATGTACCCGGGCTATGTCGGCCAGAAGGGGCTCGGGAAGGGCGACATCAACGGCCTGAAGCGGCTGCACGACGTCCCCTGCGACTGACCCATGTTGACTAGGGGCTCTCTCTAGCAAATCAGGAGATCGACCCATGAACCACCCCGCCCGTGGAGCCCTCGGCTATCTCCAGCTCCCGACCACCGACGTCGCGGCGTCGATCGCGTTCTACGAGGCGGTGCTCGGCTGGCACGGCGAGTCGGCACACGCCAGCTTCGAGGCGCCCGGGCTGATCGGCCAGTGGACCACCGAGCTGGCGCCGGGCCCGGCGGGGCCGGTGCCGTGGTTCGCCGTCGACGACCTCTTCCCGACGCTGACGCGCGTCACCGAGAGCGGCGGCACCGTCCGCGGCGACCCGGTCCTCGACCAGGGCGAGCGCTGGCTGGTCGAGATCGAGGACCCGTCAGGGAACCGGCTCGGCCTGGTCGCCCCCGCGCCCACGGCCCGGTCGCAGACCATGCTGATGGTCCGCGACGTCGAGGCCAGCAGCCGGTGGTACCAAGAGCTGCTCGGCCTCACCAGCGACCACGGTGGGCCCGACTACGAGCGGCTGCTCGCGGACGGTGAGCTGGTCCTGCAGCTCCACCACGAGGGCACCGACCACCACCACGGCCCGATCGGCGACGCCGGGCAGGCGCGCGGCAACGGCGTACTCGTCTGGTTCGGAGCGGTGAGCGACTTCGACGGCGTGGTCGAGCGCGCCGAGCAGCTCGGGGCGGACGTCGTGAAGGCACCGCACCGCAACCCTCCCGAGGGAGAGGGCAACGGCCCCGGCCATCGCGAGATCTGGGTCAAGGACCCCGACGGGTACGTCGTCGCGGTGGCTAGTCCAGATGGTGAGGCGTGGGAGGCGCAGTGATGCCTTTTGGGGCTGACCAGCAAGAATGAAAGCGTGGAGGGGTCCCGTCGCGAGCGGCGCGAGCAGCTGCGCTGGGAACGCCGGATGCAGCGGCAGCTCCGCGCCCTCGACCGGGCGGCAACCGCGCGGCCCGGTCTCCGGAGGGCGGCCAAGCCCCGGCGCACCACCGGTCCGGTCCTGCCCGGCCTGCTGATCAGCGGCATCCTGGCGGGGCTGGTGATGCTCCACGACCCCGGCATGACCGGCTACCGCTTCCGACAGCTGACGGACCACCTGACCGGCAAGGGCGGCGGCTCCTACGCCTTCGTCGTCACCACCACCGACGGCGATCCTGTCGGCTGGGACCACTGCAAGCCGATCCACTACGTCGTCAACCCGGCCGGCGCGCCCGACGAGTGGGAGGACATCATCCGGGGCGGCGTCGCCAAGATCACGGACGCGAGTGGCTTCGAGTTCCAGTACGACGGCACCTCGATCGAGCGCGCCTTCGGCAAGCGCGTCGCCGACACCGCCGACCCGCCGCCGGTGCTCATCGGCTGGGCCGACTCCGACGAGGTGCCCGACCTCGAGGGCTCCACGGCCGGCATCGGCGGCAGCACGCCCGCGCGCGTGCACCAGCGCATCGAGTTCGTCACCGGCATGGTCGTGCTCGACACCGAGGCCTACGACCGGATGGAGCAGCGGGGCGACCAGCGGGCCGAGGAGCTGATCCTCGCCCACGAGCTGGGTCACGTGCTCGGCCTCGACCACGTCGACGACGTGGGCGAGCTGATGAACGCGGAGTACGTCGGCCAGGACGGCTTCGGCCCCGGCGACCGCGACGGACTCGAGCGGCTGCACGACCTGCCGTGCGGCTAACCTCCCCAGACTCACGTCCTGACCTCCGTACCCTCGACAGGTGCGAGGACTTCTGGCCGCAGCGGTCGCGCTCACCTCAGCGGCGACCCTGACCGTTGCCCCGTCGTACGCCGACCACGACCGCCAGCCCCCAAGACCAGACGCCCAAACTCGGACAGCCAGGCCTCGGACAGCCAGACGTCGGACGGCGTCCGCGGCGCGCGAGCCCTGCCGATCCCGTCGGCGTTCCGCGTCCCGGACGTCTGGACGACCCTGCAGGCCTACCCGATCGCGCCGGGGGTGAGCTTCGAGCAGTTCACGCTCACCGGCGTGCGCGGCGTGACTCGCGGCCAGCTGGTGCGGATCGACCCGGCAACGCCAGGGGTCGGCCTGGATCTGGTGTCCGGCAAGAACGTCGCCTCGCGGCACGTGGTCGCCGACATGATGGACCCCAACGCCGTGGTCGGCGTGAACGGCGACTTCTTCGACATCCGCGACACCGAGGCACCGCTCGGTGTGGCCAAGGACCGGCAGCGCGGGATCCTGAACGGCGTCGAGAGCGACTGGAACAGCGCCTTCTGGGTCGACGCCGCCGGCGTGCCCCACATCGGTGACCTCTACGCCGACGCCGTGGTCCGGCAGCGCAAGGACCTCGACATCACGACCGTGAACTCTCCCTCCGTCCGGCCCGGCGAGGTCGGGCTCTACACCGGGGCCTGGGGCACGCTCAGGAAGTACCGCGTGGTCGACGGCGATCGACATGGTGTGCGGATGGTGGTGGTGCGCCGCGGCCGGGTGGTGTCGAACCGGTCGCAGTTCCCTCGATCGCTCCGGGTGCGCGACCTCGTGCTGGTGGGCCGGGGCTCCGGCGCCGGGCGGCTGGCCCGGCTCCGGGCCGGCCAGCGGATCACCGCCGACGTGTCGCTCTCCCAGGACGTCGCGATGGCCCTGACCGGCAACATGTTCCTCGTGCGCGACGGCGTCCGCGTGGCGACGGACGACGTCGACCTGCACCCGCGCACCGCGATCGGCATCGACCGCGACACCGGCCAGCTGCTGCTGCTCGTCGTCGACGGCCGCCAGGACCTCAGCCGCGGGTACACGATGAAGGAGCTCGCCAAGCTGTTCGAGCGGCTCGGCGCCGAGGACGCGCTGAACCTCGACGGAGGCGGCTCGTCGATCATGCTCGGCCGGCAGCTCGACGGGTCGCTGGCGGTGCTGAACTCGCCCTCCGACGGCCACCCCCGGCCCGTCGCGAACGGGCTCGAGGTCACCTACGACGCAGTGCCGGTCAGCTGACGGCAGCGGCCGGGACCAGCACCAGCGCCACGGTGGTCATGGCCGCGAAGCACTCGATGTGCGGCGACGGCACCTTGTCCCCGGTGATCACGAGGCCGGCGTCGCTCACCACCACGCTGACGTCGGTGGGCGCGTCGCACCCGATCGCGACCACGGCGCCGTAGAGCTGCATGCCGTCAGGCACGTCGGTCTCGGCGACGGCGGCCTGCAGCCGTGCCGACAACGCGTCCCTCTCGAACTGCGCGCTGAACTCCTGGACGGCGGCGTCGTCGCCGAGGGGTACGGCGACCTCGGACATCGCACCACCCGCCGCGGTCTCGGTGATCAGCTCCACGAGCTCGAAGTCGACCTCGTCACCGGTCGTGTCCTCGGAGGGCGGGTCGGACGCCGTCGGCGAGTCGGACGCCGTGGGCGAATCGGACGCCGTCGGCGAATCGGATGCCGTCGGCGTGGCGTCGTCACTGGCGGTCCCGCCGTCCTCGTCGCCACAGGCACCGAGGGCGGCGACCAGCAGGAGGGTGGGCAGCACTGATCCGAGAAGGCGTCGCATGACCATGGGACGGTAGCGCGCGTGGCCGGGTTCCGGCAGGCTGCGCGGGTGCCCGCCCAGAAACGGGGTTGGACCCGGGCCGAGCTCGAGTCGTTTCGCGACGCCGAGGTCCCCGACCTGCTGCCGGCCGGCGACGTCAAGCTCCTCTTCGTCGGCATCAACCCCGGGCTCTGGACCGCGGCCACCCAGACCCACTTCGCGCACCCGGTCAACCGGTTCTACCCCGCGCTGCTGCGAGGCCGGGATCATCGAGCGGCCGATCGACCCGGCCGCCGGGATGACGGACGCGGACCGCGAGCACCTCACCTCGCGTGGCATCGGGATCACCAACGTGGTGCACCGGGCCACCGCCCGCGCCGACGAGCTCTCCCAGGACGAGCTCCGCGCGGGTGGCGAGCGGCTGGAAGCCCTGGTCGCGCGGGTCCGGCCCCGGGTCGTGGCCCTGGCCGGGATCACCGCCTACCGCACCGCCTTCGGCCGACGGAAGGCCACCCTCGGCCGGCAGGAGGAGACGCTCGGCGGCGCCGAGCTGTGGGTGGTCCCCAACCCGAGCGGCCTCAACGCCCACGAGACGGTCTCCTCGCTCGCCACGGCGTACGCCGCTGCCGCGCGGGCCGCCGGCGTGATCCGCTAGGAGTCAGCCGGGAACTGCTGGTCCTTGCCCAGCACGGTGAGCCCGTCCTCGACCAGGAAGCCGCGCTTCTCGTCGGCCACCGGGTCGACCCCGATCTCCGCGCCCGGGCGGGACCATCACGTTCTTGTCGAGGATCGCGTTGCGGACCACCGCGCCCTCGCCGACCCGGACGCCGTTCAGCAGGACGGCGCTCTCCACGTGCGCGCCGGTCCCGATCGACACCGCCGGGGAGAGCACCGACTTGAGCACGGTGCCGCCGCTGACCACGACACCCGGTGACAGCACCGCCTCGTCGGCCCGGGCCGGGTTGCCGTCCGCGCCCTGCACCAGCTTGGCCGGCGGCTGCGGGCCGTAGGACGTGTAGATCGGCCACTCGAAGTTGTAGAGGTTGAACACCGGCAGCGGCGACACCACGTCCATGTGGGCCGCGAAGTAGGACCCGAGCGTCCCGACGTCGCGCCAGTAGCCGCGGTCCCGGTCGGTGGACCCCGGCACCACGTTGTCCTTGTAGTCGTAGACGCCGGCCTGCGAACGCCGTACGAACGCCGGCACGATGTCGCCGCCCATGTCGTGCTTGGAGCCGTCGGTCGTCGCGTCGCGGGTGACCGCCTCGACCAGCGCGTCGGCGTCGAAGACGTAGTTGCCCATCGACGCGAGCACCTCGTCGGGGTTGTCGGGCAGCCCCTGCGGGTCGGTCGGCTTCTCGAGGAACTCGCGGATCCGGGTCGGCGCGTCCGGCTCGACGTCGATCACGCCGAACTGGTCGGCCAGCGAGATCGGCTGCCGGATCGCGGCCACCGTGCACGCCGCCCCGCTCTCGACGTGCTGGTCGACCATCTGCGAGAAGTCCATCCGGTAGACGTGGTCGGCCCCGACCACGACCACGATGTCCGGCTGCTCGTCGCGCATCAGGTTGAGCGACTGGAAGATCGCGTCCCCGCTGCCGAGGTACCAGTGCTTGCCGACCCGCTGCTGCGCCGGCACCGGCGTCACGTAGTTGCCGAGCAGCGTCGACATCCGCCAGGTCTGGGTCACGTGCCGGTCCAGGCTGTGCGACTTGTACTGCGTCAGCACGACCACCTGCAGGTAGCCGGAGTTGACGACGTTGGACAGCGCGAAGTCGATGAGGCGAT
Organism: uncultured Actinomycetota bacterium; assembly: GCA_963800715.1. GTDB lineage: Bacteria > Actinomycetota > Actinomycetes > Propionibacteriales > Nocardioidaceae > Nocardioides. Next base: position 46,257 of record CAWDBZ010000002.1, read on the forward strand.
AGATCCCGGCGAACGGCACCGCCGGCTTGGCCCGATCCGCCGTCAGCGGCATCAGCCGCTTGCCCTCCCCACCGGCGAGGACGATCGCGAGCACCTTCGGTCGCTTGGCGGTCATGCTTGCGACCCTCGTAGTAGCGTCGCCCATCGTGCGGGTCGACGTGCTGAGCAAGGAGTACCCACCCGAGGTCTACGGCGGCGCGGGGGTGCACGTGGCCGAGCTGGTCCGCGCGCTCCGCGCCCGCGACGACCTCACCACGCAGGTGCACGCCTTCGGGGCGGCGCGCAACGAGGAGGGCACGGCGTCGTACGCCGACCTCGCCGAGCTCGCCGACGCCAACGGCGCCATCAAGACCCTCGGCGTCGACCTGGCCATCGCCGACAACTGCGCGGGCACCGACCTGGTGCACTCCCACACCTGGTACGCCAACCTGGCCGGCCACCTCGCCGGGCTGCTGCACGGCGTGCCGCACGTGGTCACCGCGCACTCCCTCGAGCCGATGCGGCCGTGGAAGGCCGAGCAGCTCGGCGGCGGGTACGCCGTCTCCTCGTGGGCCGAGCGCACGGCCTACGAGGCCGCGGCCGGCGTCATCGCGGTCTCGGCCGCGATGCGCACCGACATCCTGCACGCCTACCCCGCCATCGACTCCAACCGGGTGCACGTCGTCCACAACGGCATCGACACCGAGCTGTGGTCGCCCGTGCCCGACCCCGACCGGGTGCGGTCGCTGGGCGTCGACCCGGACCGGCCGTCGGTCGTCTTCGTCGGTCGGATCACCCGGCAGAAGGGGCTGCCGCTCTTCCTGCGCGCGGTCGCCCAGCTGCCGGCCGACGTCCAGGTGGTCCTCTGCGCGGGCGCTCCGGACACCCCCGAGATCGAGGCCGAGGTGATGGGGCTGGTCGACGGGCTGCGCGACTCGCGCGGCGGCGTCGTGTGGATCCGCGACATGCTCCCCCGCGCCGACGTGGTCGCGCTGCTGACCGCGGCGACGGTGTTCGCCTGCCCCTCGATCTACGAGCCGCTGGGCATCGTCAACCTCGAGGCGATGGCCTGCGAGACCGCCGTCGTCGCCACCGCGACCGGCGGCATCCCCGAGGTGGTCGTCGACCCGCACTCCGGTCTGGGCGTCGCCGACGGCCCGGCCACCGGCCGGCTGGTGCCGATCGACCAGGCGAGCGACGGCACCGGCACCCCGCTCGACCCGGACCGCTACGTCGCCGACTTCGCGGCCGCGCTCACCGAGGTCGTCACCGACCCCGGCCGGGCCGCCGAGATGGGGAAGGCCGGCCGCCAGCGGGCCATCGACGCCTTCAGCTGGGCCGCGATCGCCGAGCGGACCGTGGAGGTCTACCGCTCAGTGCTCTGAGCCTGTGGATGAGCGTTCGCGCGCGTCCCGCCGGGACGGCACGGTGGACGCATGGACTACTCCCTACCGACCAACGATCCGCACCCAGGCCGACCTCGCAGACGCCTGGCGCCACCTCATCCGGCCACTGGGCTTCCACCGGCGCAGTGTCTGGCTCCTGCTCATCGATGCCGACGATCGCCCGACTCCGGTCATGACCGAGGTGACCGATCTCCCGGATGCTCCGGACACCGAGGCCACGGACGGGTTCGGTCACATGCTCAGCGAGCTGCTCCAGCACGCTCGACCCGGCGGGCCGGTGGGCCCTTCTGCTGAGCCGGCCCGGCGCGCACCCGACCGACGAGCTGGACCGGGCGTGGGCGGGAGCCCTCTACGACACGGTCCGGTCCCGCGGCATCCGCCATGACGCCATCCACCTGGCGACGGACACCGAGATCGTCCCTGTCCCGCTCGACGACGTCACCGGCTACCTTCAGGCCTCGTGAAGCTGATGTACGCCGCGTGGGGCGACGACCTCACGCATCGCCTCCGCGACGCGCAGCTCCACGAGCGGCTCACCGCGGCCGGCGTACGACGCCTCCAGCTCAACCTCGACGACGCGGACGTCGCCCCGGCGATGCGGCTGGCCACCGGCTCCGAGCACATCGGGGCGATCGTCACGGTCTGGGCCGACACCGACGCCGCCGTGACCCGAGGCGCTGCAAGCGGTGACGAGCAAGGCTGGCCGGCTGGGAGGTCGACGAGCGGCTCCCGATCCCGCCGCCCGAGTCGCCGCACGGCGTCCGGATGGACGCGCTGGCCAACGTCGCCGTCCTCAGGAAGCCCGACGACCTCGACCGCGACGAGTGGCTGCACCGCTGGCTGGTCGACCACACCCCGATCGCGATCGCCACCCAGGCGAGCTTCGGCTACGTCCAGAACATCGTGACCCGACAGGTCACCGACACGTCACCGCGCCGGGTGGACGCGCTGGTCGAGGAGCTGTTCCCGAGCGCCGGGATGGTGGACATGCACGCGTTCTACGGCAGCGGCGGCGACGACGCCGAGCTCAACGACCGGCTCACGAAGCTGATGGCGAGCGTGGCCCGGATCGGCTTCGACCGCGACATCGACCTGGTGCCGGGCAGCCGCTACGTCTACGACTTCCAGATGACCTCTAGATGATCAGAGACAGCAGGAGCACGAACACCAGGCCGCTGACCGACAGGACGGTCTCCATGATCGACCAGGTCTTGATCGTCTGACCGACGCTCATCCCGAAGTACTGCTGGACCAGCCAGAAGCCCGCGTCGTTCACGTGCGAGAAGAACAGCGAGCCGGCGCCCACGGCGAGCACGACCAGCGACACCTCTCCCGTGGACATGCCGGCGACGAGGTCGATGATCAGCGACGACGCGGTGATCGTCGCGATGGTGGCCGAGCCGGTGGCCAGCCGGATCAGTACGGCGAGCACCCACGACAGCAGCAGCACGGACACGTTCGCGTCCCGAGCCCAGTCGGCCAGCAGGGTCCCGATGCCGCTGTCGACCAGGACCTGCTTGAAGCCGCCTCCGGCCGAGACGATGAGCAGGATGCCGGCGATCGGCGGCAGCGACTCGGACACCGTCTCGGAGAGGGTCGTCCTGTCCATGCCGACCCGCACGCCGAACGTCACCATCGCGACGAGCACGCCGATCAGCAGCGCGATGAAGGGGGCGCCGACCACGTCGAAGACCTTCTGGACGCCGTCCTCGGGGTCGTCGATCACGATGTCGGCCAGCGCCTTGGCGAGCATCAGCACGACCGGCAGCAGGATGGTGGCGATCGTGACGGTGAACGACGGCCGGCTGTCCTCGGCCACCGGCTGGCGCTCGTCGGGACCCGCGAACGTGTCGGGCGGATCGACCACCACCCAGCGTCCCGCGATGCTGCCGTAGAGCGGACCGGCGACGACGATCGTCGGGATCGCGACCAGGATCCCCATTCCCAGGGTGACCCCGAGGTCGGCGTTCAGCAGCCCGATCGCGGTGACCGGTCCGGGGTGCGGCGGCACGAAGCCGTGCATCGCGGAGAGGCCGGCCAGCGCCGGGATGCCGACGGTGATCAGCGAGACCTGGGCCCGCCGAGCCACGAGGTAGATCACCGGCATCAGGAGCACGAGGCCGATCTCGAAGAACATCGGGAGCCCGATGATCGCCCCGACAGCGGCCATGGCCCACGGCAGCGCCCGCCCCGAGGCCCGGCCCACGATCGTGTCGACCACCTGGTCGGCGCCACCGGAGTCGGCCAGCAGCTTGGCGAAGATCGCCCCGAGTGCGATCAGCACGCCGACGCCGGCGGCGGTGGTCCCGAACCCGGTGGTGAACGACGTGATGACGACGGTGAGGTTCTCGCCCGCGATCGCCCCCACCGTGAGTCCGCCCAGGATCAGGGCCAGGAACGGGTTGAGCTTGACCACCGTGATCAGCAGGACCAGCAGCGCGATCGCGACGAGGGTCGCGGTGATCAGCTGCCAGCCGGGGGCCACGGGCTCGACGAGGTCGTCGGCCAGGACGGTCAGCATTGGGGACATCAGTCCTCCTCGAGACGGCTCTCCGCGAGGTACCCCTCGACGATCTCGTCGACACTTCCCGCCACGCTGATGACGACCCCGCGCTCATCCGGAGCCAGCGGCTCGAGGGTCTCGAACTGCGAGGTCAACAGCGACTTCGGCATGAAGTGGCCCGGCCGCGACGCCTGCCGTCGTTCGATCAGGTCGGGCCCGCCCTCGAGGTGCAGGAACTCCACGGTCGGGCAGTGGTGGCGCAGCTGGTCGCGGTACTTCCGCTTCAGCGCCGAGCAGGCGATCACGCCGCCGTGCTCGTGCTGCGACAGCCACTCACCGATCCGCTCGAGCCACGGCCACCGGTCCCTGTCGTCGAGCGGCTCGCCGCGGGTCATCTTGTCGATGTTGGCCTGCGGGTGCAGGTCGTCGGCGTCCTCGAAGGGCACCCGCAGCCGCCCGGCCAGCGCCGCGCCGACGGTCGACTTGCCGGAGCCGGAGACGCCCATCGCCACGACGGGATGGCCGGGAGGGCTCATGCCGAGGCAGTGCCCAGATCAGCCGGTGGGCAACGGCACGGTGGGCTGCACTTCCAGCTCGGAGTCGTAGATGACGGTGCCGTCGAGGGTCTCGGTGAGGACGGTGGACTCGCTGAAGTCGTTGGACGCGTAGGCGCTGATCTGAGCACCTCCCCACCGAACGTCTCGCTGATGATGACGTACCAGTTCTCGGGATTGTCCATCCGGTCACGGACGGTGTTGAGCATGTCGACCATCTGCTGGGGGTCGACCAGGCTGAGGTCGACCTGGCCGGCGTCGGTGGTGCCCTTGATGTCCTGGAGCTCGAGCACCTCGCCGTTCCAGTAGAAGTTCTGGTAGCGGTCGTTGGTGCCGGTCGGCACCTGGATGCTGGCGTAGCGCGGGTAGAGCACCGCCGAGAAGCTGTAGGTGGCGTCGGTCTCGTCGCGCAGCGCGTCGACCATCTCGGTGTAGCCGTCGACCGTGTGCACGTTGACGCCGCTCTCGCCCGGCGCCTGGCCGGGGAGGTACGTCGTGTCGTCGGTCGGCCCGATGCCGTCGAACTCGGGGAAGGAGTCGCGGGCGGCGAAGAACGCGATCGACCGCACCGGCGATCGGCACGACCACCGACACCACGATGATCAGCCGCGATGATCCCGCCGATCGCCTTGCCGCCCTTGCTCACCGCGGTCGCGACGTCGGTGAGCGCCGGCGCTGCCGGCGCCCGGCCCGTAGTTGACCAGCGGCCACGGCTGGCCGGCGGCGGGAGCCTGGCCCGTGGGGGTCGGCGGCATCGGCGCGATCGTGGCCGGCGCGGTCGCTCCGGGCGCCCGCAGGTCACGGACGGCGAGGTCGATGTCCTGCATCGTCTGCGCGCCGCGCAGCTGCTGGACGCGCATGTCGTGGTCGGCCTGGACGATGCGCCCCGACTTCAGGGCCTGCTCGACCGTCTTGATCGCAGCGTTGCGGGCGCTGTTGTCCGCTCGCTCATCCGGCGTCGTCACGGGAGCAACGTAGTGGATTGGTGCCCCGATTTGCGCCAGAAGACGCACGGAGTCGGTGCCCCCGCACGGCGAGCCCCAGCCCGGATCGGTGCTCGGCCTCCCCGGGAAAGGCCGAGGGCCGTTGATCCAGACTTCCCCGATGGCAGGGTTCGCAGCCGCGGGACACCGCGTCCGATGTCTTGGTCAACGAACGCCGGCCGCCGAAGTCACGCCCAGCCGGGCCAGCTCGGCTGCGTGCTTGGGAGGCAGCACCGCCGGCTTGCCGTGGTGGGTCCAGGTGTAGACGTGGGCGAGGTCGAAGACCGACGAGCACAGGCCGCAGGTCAGCACCCGATCCGGTCGCCGGTGCCGCTCCAGCGTGTGACCGCCGGGACAGGTGCCGAGCCAGGCGGCCGGCGGGGTCGGCGAGTCGGGCGACACGCACCGCTCACCCGAGGAGCCGATCCGCCGGGCCATCGCCCGCCACGTCGCGTCGTGGGCGTGCGCCGGCCCCACCAGGGCGTGCGCGATCTCGTGGAGGATCGTGTCGCGGACGTCGTCCTCGGTGTGCACCGCCGTCAGCGGCGCGCTCAGCCCCAGCGTCCGCTCGGCGAAGTGGCAGATCCCGGCCCGCCGCTTGGCGTTGTCGTAGGACACCTCCCAGTCGTCGAGGCCGTGCACCTCGAGGAGGTACTCCGCCATCGCAAAGGCGTCTCGCAGGTCCACGGCCAGAACGCTACGTGCTCTTCTCCAGCCGCTCGTGCAGCCGCGCGCGTACGTCGTCCGGAGTCATCTGGGTGCGCTGGCGCTGGTCGCGCGCGATCACCACGCCCGTGGCCGCCACGCCGGCCAGACCCGCCAGCCCCAGCCACTTCCACAGCTTCACGCGATGATCGTGTCATGGCCCCCCGAGAGTCACGCAGCGAGCGGATCCCGCTCGACGAGGCGGCCGAGCTGACCCGCACGGGAGACCTGTGGCTGTTCCGGGGCGGCTCGGTCGCCGACCACGCGATCCGCACGCTGACCAACGCGCCGGTCAACCACGTCGGCATGGCCGTCGTGCTCGACGACCTGCCGCCGCTGATGTGGCACGCCGAGCTCGGCAAGGGGCTGCAGGACGTCTGGACGGGCAACCACCAGCGCGGCGTCCAGCTCCACGACCTGGAGGCCGCGGTCACGCAGTGGATGGACCGCTACGAGCAGCGCGGGTGGCTGCGCCAGCTCTCCGTCGACGTCACCCCGGCGATGGAGGACGCGCTGCTCACCACCATCGCCCGGATGGACGGGCTGCCGTTCCCCTCGACCGTCGGCCTGCTCGGCCGGGTCGCCCGCGGGCGGCTGCGCCGACGGGCGCCCGCCGAGCTGGCCTACTGCGCCGAGGTGGTCGCCGAGGCCTACATCGCGATGGGCCTGCTCGACGGCTCGCGGCCGTCGAACTACTACGACCCCGGCAAGTTCTGGTCCGGCGACGACCTCGACCTCGAGCTCGGCGCGACGCTGGGCGACGAGATCGAGGTCTACCGGACCGGCCGCAGCCCTGGTGAGCGCTGAGTAGGCGACCGCGCGCCCGCCTCGGTGAGCTCCCAGACCCCCGGCTTGCCGCCGGCCATCAGCCCCGCGTCGATCATCGCCTTCCGCTCCGACCGCGCGGACTGGTGCCAGCGGACCTCGCCGGTCGGGCGTGGGCTGGCGGTCGCGCTCGCGGAGCTCGTCCTCCATCGCCATCTCGAGCTCGAGGAGCATGTCCTCGGTCTCCAGGCTGCCCTCGGCCCGGAGGATCCGGACGATGTGCGGGCGGAACGACGACTGGTCGGTCACCTTGCTCGGCATCCGGGCGGGTGCGCTCGTCGTACGCACGGCCGAAGCCCGCGTCGTCGACGTCCGCGACCCGAGGCGCCCGCGGAGCCGGCGGAGGCGGGGGCGGCGGTTTCGGCATCCCGTGGACACAGGTGCTCAACGGCAGGTCGCAGAGATCGCAGTACTCCTCGGCCACTCGCCCCACACTACGGCGCCGCCCGACGTGAGACGATCGCCGCCGTGCATCTGTGCCTCGACAACCCTGTCGACGGTGCCCATATCTCCGGGAATGCCCTTCGCGTGCAGGGCTGGGCCACTGATACGACCAGCGACCTGGCCAGCCCGGTCCGCGACGTCACGATCCAGCTCGACGGCGTGCCCCTTGGCCGGGCCGGCCTGACCTGGCCGCGTCCCGATGTCGCGGAGGCGCTCGGCGACCCGCGCCGGGGTCTGTGCGGCTTCGAGCGGGTCGTCACGCTGCCGCCGTCGCTGCGCGTCCCGGGCCCGCACACGGTCGCGATCGAGGCGCGGTTCCTCGACGGTACGTCGCGGCGTACGACGCCGGTGCAGGTCGACCTGCCGCCCGCACCTTCGCTGCCGGCCGAGGTCGTCGCTCCGCCGCGGCCGCGCCATGGACGGCGGCCCGATCCACAGCGTCTGGCTGGCCCGCTCGCTCGACCAGGGCGGTTCCCAGCTTCGGATGGCCGAGACCGTCGAGCACCTGGCGCGACGTGGCTGGACCACGACCGTGCTGTCCCCCGCCGAGGGTCCGCTGCGCCCCCGCCTCGAGGCGGCCGGTGCCGAGGTCAGGCTCGTCGAGGCAGTGCCGTTCGACGACGTCACGCGCTACCGGGCGGCCGTCTCCCGGCTCGTCGGCGAACTGGAGGGCGCCGACCTCGCGGTGGCGCCGACGGTCACGTCGTTCCCGCTCGTGCACGCGGCGGCCCTCGCCGGCGTACCCGCGGTGCAGCGCATCGGCGAGGAGGCCCCACTCCCGACCGTCGCGGCCTGGCTGGTGGGCTCGCTCGACGCCGAGATCGAGGCCTACGCCCGCCGCGCGATCACCGGCGCGGCCGCGATCTGGACCAACGCGCACGCCGTCGAGGCGAGCTATCGCGCGCAGGGCTACGACGGCGCCTGGTCCGTGGTCCACACCGGTCGACCTGCCATCGGTGACCAGCCCTCCCGCACGGAGGCCAGGCGGCTGCTCGGGCTGCGCACGGACCGGCGGCTCGTCGTCTGCGCGGGCACGATCTGGCCGGTCAAGGGCCAGGGCCTGCTCACCGAGGCCGCGCGCATCGTGCGGCACGACCACCCGGAGCTGCTCGTTGCGCTGGTGGGCTACGACGGGAACCCCTACGCCGCCCAGCTCCGCGCGCACGTGGCGGCACACGACCTGACCGACACCGTGCTCCTGGCGCCGTTCCACGACGACCTGGGCACCTGGTGGGCGGCGGCCGACGCGGTCGCCCTCACGCCGCACGCGCCGTCGGAGGCGCTGTCCGGCGCGCTGGTCGAGGGGATGACCCACGGCCTGCCCGCGCTGGCCACCCGGGCCGGTGACTCGGCGGTCATGGTGCAGGACGGGCACTCCGGCTGGCTGTGTGACGCGGACGACCTCGGGTCGCTGGTCGATGCACTCCGCCGGCTCGCCAGCGCCGACGACGCGACGATGCGCGCGTACGGCGTGCAAGCCGCGGCGCGTTGCGCCCAGGAGGACGACCGTGAGGGAGCTCTGGCCCGGGCGGCCGCGCTCCTCGAGGAGTGCGCGTCACCGGTCCGGTCGGCCGCGAGCTGGGCTCAGGTCAGCGGAGCGGCCAGCACCTTCTTGGTGAACTTCTCCGTCGCCGGCGCCCAGTCGTCGGTGCTGTCCGGCATGCCCTGGCTCGACGACTTCACCGCGACCGCGAAGCTGATCGGCGCCACCTCGCCGACGCGGGCCGGGAACAGCCGGATCTTGGACGACGATCCGGCCATCGAGAGCCGGGCGATGTCCTTGTTGGAGATGTCCTTGCCGTCCTTGGTGAACGACTTCGCCTTGTGCACCGTGAACTCGGAGAACGAGTCGCCGCCCAGGTGCAGGTCGGGGACCTTGTCACCGTCGAAGTCGAACCACACGTCGATCGAGTCGCCGGGCTTGACCTTGCGGGCGTGCTTGACGAGCACGACCGCCGGGCGGGTGCTCTTGGGCGCGCTGCGCATCGTCACCAGGGTGATGTCGTAGGCCTTGTCGGCCTCGGTCGCGTCCTTGACGTCCGCGTCGTGGGCGGCAGCGCCTCGGCGGGTGCGGTGGCGAGCAGGGTGAGGAGAACGGCGCCGGCGGCGGCCGCCGCGGCGAGGGGGCGGAGGGTCATGGGGTCTCCCGAGATCGGTGTGGGGTCGCGCCCATCCTAGGGCAGCGCAGCCGACGCACGTCCGCGCCGTGGGCCGGGCCTCGAGCCGAGCCTCGGGGATCGCCCCGAAGCAGCGCTCGCAGATCCCGTAGCCGCCGTCGTCGAGCCGCCGCTCGGCGGCTTCGATGTCCGCGAGGTGCTGCTGCAGCTGGCGGACCAGGGTCTCCACCTGCGAGCGCTCGAAGGCGATGGTGGCGCCCTCCGGGTCGTGCTCGTCGTCGGCGTTCGAGTTCAGCGACGCCGCCACGAACCCCTCGTGGTCCTGGCGCAGCCGCTCCAGCCGCTGCGTCGTACGCCGCCGCTCCGCCTCGAGCCGCGCCTGCGCCGTCACGGCGTCACAGCTCCAGCGACTCGGAGTCCTCGTAGGGCAGCTCGGCGTGGATCTCCGGGGGCTGCAGGTAGCGCTCGGCGAACGCGTCGCCCCACCCCTCCTGCGGCCCCAGACCGTCGCGCACGCCCGGAGACGAAGGACTCGAGGCTGACGATGCGGCAGTGCTCCTGCGGTTCGCGGAGCGCGGCGCTCAGGCCGGCCAGCGCGCGGGTGGCGTCGGGGTCCTCGCCCAGGCACATGACCACGACCGACGCCGAGCTCACGCCCATGACGCCGTGTCGCGCGCAGGCGGCCGCGAGCAGGCTGGTGCGCCACAGCTGGTTGGTCGCCGGGCCGAGCAGCGGCCGCGCCGTACCGGGGTGGAACCAGCCGCTGTACTCGTGCACCTGCCGGTAGCCGTCGCTGTTGTAGATGGTCCGGTTGAAGTGCTCGGTGTACTTCACGTCGATCCCGATGAGGTGCCTGCTGCCGTCCGCGCGGACCGTGATCACCGCGGCGTCGAAGACCGCGCGGTCGCCGAGCAGGTCGACTGCCGGCCGCCACACGCACTCCATCACGTCGACCGCGACGGCGTGCGGGTCGAGGAAGGCGCGGACGACGTCGAGCCCGCGGTCCTTGGTCGCCCTCAGCTCACCGAAGATCGAGAACGCCATCGGCATGCTCGAGAGCATGTTGCGGGCCAGCCGCGCCTTGTCGATCGTGCCGCCGGACGCCTGCACGAGGTCGGCGCGCTCGAGGGCATACCTCGCGGCGTCCGCGGGTCAGGAAGTTGAGATCGGGTCTCTCCACCACGTCGCGCAGGGAGAGCAGGCTGCCGAGCGGGCGGTTGCCGCCGTTGACGCGGTACTCGCCGTAGTCGGCGTTGATGACCTGTTCTCGGTACCACGACTGGAGCAGGCGATAGCGCGCCGTACGACGAGAATCGCTCGCCACGGACAGGCGCGGATCACTCCACGAGAGCTGCATTACGTCGGTTCCCCCCAGTTCTATGGTCCGACTAGGACAACTCCTACCGTGTCTGGGGCCTCGCGAAACAGCCGGTCTGGACCGACCTAGACCAGATAGCGGTCGGCAACCACCTGCTGCAGGTCCACCGGATGGCCGTTCTGGATGGTCCACGCGAGCCGGATCAGCACCGCGTGCGTCCACAGCAGCGGCGTCGCCGAGCGGGTGCCCTCACCCGCCTGGCAGCACGCGCTGCCAGTGGGTGCGCGGCCGTCCCAGACCTGCTCGGCGAGCATGTCGGAGCCGCTCGCCGAGGCGGCCATGCTGGCCAGGTAGGGCGCTCCGCTCTGGCCGGCCGCGACGGCGTACTCACCGCGCTCGCCGGCGAGCAGCGGCCAGGCGCGCCCGAGGGTCTTCCGTTCGCCGTCCTCGCTGACGTCCCACTGGGCGCCGGTGCGCGTCTCGCCGTACCCGTCGAAGGAGAAGCGGTGCCAGAAGGTGCCGTTGGGGGTCGGCGCCGCCAGGTCCTGGTCGACCACGGCCAGGCTGTTGAGCACGACCGGGTCATTGGGCGCGAGGATGCCGAACCGGACCAGGTCGAGGAAGCTCGGGTCGACCACCCGCCGCTGGTCGGCGCGGGCGGGGCCGCCGTCGCCGATGGCGTACGTCGTGCCCTTGTTGGGCTTGCCGTCCTTGGTCACCCGCAGGAAGTACGGCGCGGCGCTGAGCGGGCCGTTCGTCGTCACCGTCCAGCTCTTGACCTTGCGGGCGAAGCGGTCGGCCACCTTCTCCCACTTGCCGGCCAGGCCGCTGTCGCCGTACTGGCGAGCGATCGCCGCGCCGGTGACCAGGCCGTCGATCTGGGCGGCGATGGTGGCCGGCGAGTAGCCGGACTGGTTCTCCCAGCGCTCCTGCGGCGAGTACGGCGCCTTCTTGTGCGACTCCTCGTCGCGGAACTTCATGAGGAAGCGGACGGCCTTCTTGATGCCCTTGTAGGTGCGCTTGTCGGTCTGGCCCACCAGGTGCGCCAGCGCGATCGGCAGGGTGACCTGGTCGAGCTGGATCTCGGTCCACTCCTCGGTGCCGTCCACGTCGGAGTTCTGTGGGAACGACCCGTCCTTCTTCTGCTGGGTGCGGAACAGCCACCGCACTGCGCGCTGGGCCGCGGCCACGTCGCCCATGGCGTAGAGGGCGGTGCCGATCTGGTAGAGGTCGCGCGACCAGACCTCGTGGTAGGACGCGGACGGGTAGCTGAGGTCATCGACCTTGACCTCGTCACCCCACACCCAGGGCATGGACGGGCTGGCCACGAACGCGCCCGGGTTCGCCTTGTCCTCGCCGGCCGCGAGCACGAGGGCGGAGGCGAGATACTCGCGCTGGATCGCCGCGGCGCTGGCCGGCGTCGGCTTGAGGGTGCTCAGGTAGTCGTGCCAGCCCGCGTCGTACGCCGCCGCCGTGGTGGTCCACGGCTGGGCCAGCGCCTGCTTGGCGACCTGCGACGACCTCTGCGGCGTCCGGCCGAAGCCCAGGCTGATCGTGGCGGTGACTGCGTGTGGCGTTGTGGATGAGGGCGCTCGGTGCCATCTGGTCGTTGACGAACAGCCTGGGTCTGCTCACCAGCGTGCTGGCCACGCGGGCCTTGTGGTCGACCGCCTTGAGCGCGTCTTGTTGCTGCGGGTCCGGTCGTCGGCGGCGCCGTTGCCCAGCGCGGGCTCGTAGCGGACGCCGAGCTTGTGCTCTGCGCCGTCGAGGGACTCGACGGTCGCGTGGATGACGACGGCGCTGCGGGCCGGGTCGGTGACGATCTCCTCGGTGAGCCGGTAGTGGCCGTGCTTGTCCGTGCTCACCTGGGTGAACCGCAGGCTGCGCTCGTCCGGCCTCGTGACGACGGTGGTCATGTCGCGGCACTGGCGGTCGGCGTGGTCGCCGTCGATCACCAGGAGCTCGAGGGTGCGCAGGCTCGGCGTGGAGAGGTCGGGGTAGAACACCTCGCTGACCCGGCCGCCCTGGAGGGTGAACCAGACCCGGCTCTGCCTGCTGTGGGCGGTCCCGAAGCCGGTCTTGTCGGCCTCGGTGAAGCCCGCGTTGCGGCCCGCGCTTTCGCCTGCGCTGGGGCCGTGAGCTTCGGCGTACGTCGTGGGCGCGGCCAGCACTGCGGCCGTCAGCCCGAGGGCGATGGCGGGATCGCGAGGCGTCGGAGCATAGGGGTCGGGTACCCACTCCGGCGTAATCCACAGATTGCTTTCGACCCCGTTGGAGGGCCTCGCCGGCGGGCAGCGTGGGGTCATGACGATCAAGTTCACGACTCCCGAGTTCCACGCCTCCGTGGCGGAGGTGCGCCACGCCGCGGCCTTCCTCTCCACGACGCGTTCGCACGCCGCCGGTGAGGTGGCCACCCTGCTCGACGACTGGCACGGCGCCGCCGCGGCGGCGTTCGCCGAGGCGTGGTCGGACTGGCTGAGATCCTCCGCAACGGTGGAGTCGGCGCTGTCCGGCCTCGCCGACTCGCTGCATCTCTTCCAGACCGACATCACGCTGGTCGACGCCGGCTCGGCGTCGTCGCTCTCCTCGTTGGCCGGGCGGCTGTCGTGAGCTCGTTCTCCTACGCCGTCGACCTCGGCCTCGCCCGCGACGTCGTGGCCTCCCTGGCCTCGGTCGAGTCCGAGCTGGACGAAGTCGTCATCGACCTGCGCTGGCGGGTGGCCCGGCTGCACGAGACGTGGGCCGGCACCGCCGCCGCCGCACACCTGGCCGCGCACGGCTCCTGGGAGTCGTCGTACCGCGACATGCACGAGGCCCTCGTGGCCATGCGCCGGGCGATCGGGACCGCCGCCTCCAACTACTCCGAGGCCGCGAGCGACAACACGTCGATGTGGAACGCGGTGCGGTGATGCTCGTCGTCGACTCCGTGTCGCTCGTCGACGCCTCGTCGAGCTTCGAGCACGGCAACCAGGGCGCGGCGCAGGTCTACGACACGCTGCTCAAGCGGCTGTCGGACTCCGGTGCGATGGCGGGCGACGCGTCCATCGCCGAGGAGTTCGCGTCGGCGTACGACGATGCTGCGGCTTCGTGCCTCGCCGCGGTCGGCGACCTGGTGGACGCGTTCACGACCTGCGGCCGGCTCACCGAAGCCTGCCTGGCCAACCACGGCCACGCCGAGAACCGCTCCCTCATCTCCGGCCGCACCGTCTTCAACGGCACTCCCTGCGTCGCCGGCTACGTCGCCGTGCTGTCCTGCTCGCTCCCCTCCTCCCTCGGCGGCGACCTCTCCGGGCTGCCCTCGTGGGCATCGTGGATCCTCGACCAGATCGAGGGCTTCGTCTGGCCGGACGCCGACACCGACCGGCTGCGCGCCGCCGCCTCGGCCTGGCGCGCCGCGTCGTTCCAGGTCGCCGGCCTCTCTGGCGTACTGCTCCTCGGCGATCGGCTCGTTCTCCCTGCTCCGCTCCCCCGAGGTCCCGGTCGCCGTCGAGGTCACCTCCGGCCTGGCCGACCGCTGCCGCGCCGTCGGTGACCAGTGCGCCGTCCTGGCCGAGGCCTGCGACACGTACGCCGACCACGTCGACGAGCAGCGCGCCGCGATCCTCGACCTGGTCCACGACCTGATCCGCGACGCGGTGATCATCCAAGGCATCGGCCTCGTCCTCGGCACGATCACCGCCGGCGCCACCGCCGCCGGCGCCACCGCCCTCAACGCCGCCCGCATCGCCGCCGCCGCTCCCCGCCTGCTCCGGATCATCTCCACGCTGCGGAGTCTGGCCTCGACCTGCGCCGCTCCTCTTCGCTACGCCGCCACCGCGCTGCGTGACATACGCGTCGAGCTCGCGGTCTTCCGCCGGGCTCGTCTGACCGTCGCCTCGGCCTTCGACGCCGAGCGGCTGGCTCGCGTGGAGAGGCTGCGCGGTCTGGTGAGAAGCCACCGCCTGTTCGACCCCAAGGACTTGGAGGGCTGAGCCGCGAAGCAGATCGAGTCGATTGCTGGATGACTGGCCGGTGGGGCCAGCCCGACGAGGGTCAGGGAGTCGTGTATGACGACACGGCGAACTACGGGCGTCAGATCCGCGTCATGGACGGCTATCCGCCCGGCAGCCGCCCAGACCCGATCACTTGGGGTCCCTACGCTGAGGTGTCCCAGAACGGCGACACCATCAAGATCGCTCTCGAAGGGAATCCGACGCTGTGAACTCCTCTCGAAGCGCTCCTCGAGGAACTCGAGACGGACTTGGACACCTGGGAGCGAGGTGTCGCTCTACGCAGTTCTCGTGGTTCCTCCGCGGCCTGAAGCGTGGGCTCACCGAAGACGAGATCGCCGACTATCTGCCAACAGGCGTACGAGGAGATCACTCGTCGGCACAGCCTCCACCTGGAGTGGTTCGACTGGCCGGCCACAGACTCGACCGGCCGCATCGCCGAACCCGGGACACCCCTGGACTTCGACATCAACACCAAGGGCACGATCGACAGCCCGTTCCTGGCGCTGGTGCCGGATCAGGCCGACGCGCAGGTAGCCGTCAAGCTTGATCACCAGCCCGCGCTCGGCAACCGTGAAGCGCGGCGCCGTACTGGTGTAGCGATGACCGGTCGGTGTCACGGTCTCGATGGTGTGCCGAGGTCCGGGCCGCGGCCTGGCTGACCAACCGAGGGCGTCCTTGGCGTAGTTGCAGTATTCGCAGAGCCCCTGCCCGTTGGCCGCGCTGGTCGGACCGCCGTCGGCGTAGGCCTCGGCGTGGTCGAGGTGGCGGACCGGGGCGTCGCAGTAGAGAGTGCGGCACTTCTGGTCGCGCAACCGCAGGTAGTCGGCCAGCGCGCCCTCGAACCGGCGCGACTTCGAGTCCATGGAGACCAGTTCGCCGGTCTTGGGGCTGGCGTAGAGGCGCCGCACCCACTGGTCGACGCCCTGCTCGGCGTTCGCGGCGATCCACTCCCGGAGCAGGTCGCCGGGGACCGGGCCGTAGTGCTCCACCCAGCCGAATCCGTCGTCATCGCCCAGCAGGACCGAGTCGGGGACGACGACGTTGATCATCAGCGGCACGGCCCGGTCGCCCTCGCCGGGGTTGAGGACGCGGTGCACGAGCGTGTCGGCCATGATCTGGCCGCGCGAGCGCCCGTCGCCGGCCGCCCTGGCCCGGTCGGCCTCGCGGGTGAGCACGGCCCACACCGCAACGCCGTCCTTCACCGGCAGCAGTGTCGAGAGCTGGCTCATCACGTCGGGCGCCGGACGCAGCGAGACTCGGCGGTCGGCCTCGGCCCGGCGCCGCCGCTCGACGAACGAGACCGGGTCGAGCTCATAGGCCGCCTCGCGTGCCGCGGCGACGACCTCGCCGTCGCCCATCGCTTCGAGGACGTCGGGATCGCCGGCGACCCGCCTGTCCACCTCGGCGCGGTCGGCCCGAGACAGGCAGGCGGTCTCCCGGGCCAGCAGCATCGCCCGCCACTCGGTGATCCGGCCGCGCGCGGAACGCCGCGCGCGTGGCCGGCATCTCGTCGCGAGCACCAGCGCCAGACCGACGTGCTGGCGACCCCGATGGGGCGACTCGCGCCGCGCCAGCGCGACCTGGGCGGCGACCGCCCGGCCCCGCCGCTCCTCGGGCACACCCGCGCTCGCCTCGGCCTCGCGCTGCGAGCGGTCGAACGCCGCGGTCAGCACCGCCTGCGCCGCCTCGGCCGAGCACTTCAGCTCCTCGAGCGCCCGGATCAGGTCGATGCGCTCCGCGTCGTCCGAAGCCGAGCCGATCCGGGACAGCGCGACACCGGCCCCGCGGACATCGTCCACGGTCGGCACCGCCACTCCCAGATTCGAACATACATTCGATTCTAGGGGATCCCGCCGACAGTCGTCGGCGACACTCCACAGGCCCGGCCAGCCGGGTCTCAGGCGGCGTCGAAGAGCTGCGTCACCGCCAGTCGACACACTGCGGCAGCGGGTTCGGCGATCACGTCGCCGAGCTCTCGGAGGACCGCCCGGTCACGAGGTCCCACGACGTGAGGCAGGACGCCCGACACGTAGGGCTCGAGCAGAGCAGCACCCAGGCACGGCCAGGGATCGACGTCGTACGGGGTCCGAGGCACATCCAGGAGCCGGAGCTCGACGCCGGCAGCGTCCAGCACGGTGCGCGCCATGGTCTCGGCGGTGAGGGCGTCCTCCATGTCGTCATAGGCGTACAACATCTCCGGATCGAGGAAGGCGTTCTGCCAGACGGAGGTCGGTACGTCGCTCACCACCGACTCGCGCGCGGTCGGCTCCACCCGGCCCTGGCCGGGCCGGCTTGGTCGGGCAGCGCGCAGCAGCTCGCCCCATCGCGACGGGTCCTCGGCCACGGCCTCGGACAGCGGCGCGGGGACCTGACTGGGCCGGCTCTCGAACATCGATCCACCCTCGACTGGGAACCAACCGACCGATCACGTGTTCACCGGGCTGCACCAGGACTCCACTCCCGATGTTGGGCACCGATACGGACTCACCGCTGGCCAACTCCTCCCACGTCGCGGTGGTCGGGGTGGATGTGACGAACCGGAACCCGCCCATCCGTGCCCGGGACCAGGCGTCGATCTGGTCGGCCCGGGCCAGCAGCTCGGACGCCGCCATTCGGCGCATGAAGAACTCCAGGCCACCGAGCTCGAAGAGGAGCTGCTGCCGGAACACCCAGTCCTGGTCGGGCCAGGCGTGGCGACCGGTCAGCTCGAGGGCACGGCCCACGCGACCGCGGCTGTCCTCGTGCATCGCGCGAAACGCCTGGTTGCAGATCCACCGGGAGTAGGTCCAGCGCGGGCAGGAGCGGGCCGAAGTCGGCGACCTGGCTCAGCTCCCGCATCCGCTCAACACTCCAGAAGATCTCGCCGTCGGGACCCACCAAGAAGGTGTCGATGATTCCGACGGCCTCGGCAGCATCGCCTTGCGCCTCGACCTCCTGCAACGTGAACATCGCCCGCATCCACGGCTCCATCTCGCCCCAGTCGTGCGGAGCCGATGCGCTACGTCGCGGCGTGCGGCGCTTGCTCGACCGCTTCGGTTTGCGGCCACGTGACTTCGGCATCTGGACTCCTCAGGCAATCTCGTCGGGCAGCTCTGGAGCGGCGGAGCACCACATCGCCATCTCCTCGCAGCGGGATCTCGCATGGTCGGGCAGTAGGTCGCCCAAGGCCTGCCACGCCGGCAGGAGCTCAGGGGCCGCGAACCGCCACCGCACGGAGCCGGGGAACGCCGGGTCGAGGACGAGCTCACTCACCTCGTGGCGTCGAGCGGTCACCGCGTCGGCGCCGTTCTCGGCGAGATCGAGCGCCGTACGCGCTGCCTTGGGGATGAGGTGGACGGGATCGCGGTCCTCCCAGCGCAGCTCGGGGATATCGAGCAGCGCCAACCAGGCGCGATAGGGCAGGTCCGAGGTGAGTGACGTCTCGGACTGGTACGAGAACGCCGGCGCGAGGTGCCCGTTCACCGCCTCGGCGTGGAGCGTGGTCAGCCACCTGCGCGGATCGGCGGCGACCGCTCTCGCCGCGTGCTCACTGACGACCAGCGGCCGCCAGTCGAACATGGCTCCCGGTTCGCTGCTTATCGGGACGATGCGTCCGAGGGCGTGCTGCGCCCGACTCGACCGGCGCGCCGAGGTCGAGCAGCTCGAATCGCTCCTCGGAGGCGAGATCGGTCACCCGGATCGGGGCACGACGCGACGGATCGACGTACTCGATCCGGCAGGCGCGCATGGGCGCGCCACACCAGGTCTCGATCTGGTCGGACCGGCCGAGGAGTCTCCGCGCTGGCATCGCTGGCCAGGAGTCGTCGCAGACCCCCGAGGTCGTAGACGTCGACCTGCCGGACGACCCAGTCGCGCTCGTTGATGTAGGGGATCACCTGCTCGGCGTACTCGCACCCGATGTGCTCGATCTGGATGCCGTCGGGAAACACCAGTGGCACCACGAGCTGAAGCACCCGGTTGATCGCGGCCTCGTCGCAGCCGGTCCAGAGCCTTCGCCGTGCCTGAAGCGTCAGCCAGCGGTTGATCATCCACCCGGGGGTCGCAGCGCCCAGGTCGGCCAGCTGCTGCAGGCGATCTCCGTGTGTCGACTGACGGAACATCGGCACCGAGCGGTGCAACCGGAACGCCTCGGCCGCGTCTCCACGCAGCTCGGCGTCGGCAGTCTCGCGGACTGCCCGCTTGTACGCCGGCGTCATCTGGCTCGCGATCGATCGGTAGGGCCGGTCCGGCGGTCGCCACGCCGGGGCTGACGACGGGGTGGACGAGCGTCGGCGGTTTCGGGACTTGGGCATGGCTCACCGACCTCCAGCCCGACGGGTGGCGAGGTCGATGACCTGCGCGGTGGGCGTGCGTGTGCGTGGCGGCGGTTGTCGCCGGGCTTCCCGGGGCTGCGCCGACCGTCGGCCGGCAGGGCCTTCTGGCTGACCCGGTTGGCGGTGACCTGGATGGCCCACAGTTCCTTGGTGTCGCGTCGGCAGCCGACCACCATCCCGTCGGCCCGGAGGCCGCTGGGCTTGATGAAGCACCTGATGATGTGCCGCAGCCAGTCGGCCGGGTCGCCGTACTTCTCGTCCCCTTCGACGGTCAGACTGCGGCCGTCCTCGGACGCCACCCACCCGCTGGAGTACGGCGGCCGACCGTCGCCCCGGGCGGCCGCACGAAGGGCGGCAAGGTGGCCGATTTGCTCGTTGCTCAGTGCCGGCTCGATGCCGATGTGCCCGATGAAGTCGGTGGTGATTGCCATGCCGACGAGCCTGCCCCGAATCACGAGAGGGCGTCGGTGCGTCTCCACAGGCCTGTGGACGACCTGGGGCTGAGGTCAGGCGTGAGAGCGGTGCGACCCGCCGCTGCGCATCGTCCGGCCCACCTCGAGCGCAGCCGCCGTGACTTCGTCCCGGCTCAGCCGCTCCCGCTTGAAGACCAGCGTGTCGGCCAGGTTCACGATCCCGCAGACGCTGACGCCACGAGCCCACGAGTCCTCGGGCTGGTCGCCGGTCAGGCACAGCACCGGGTGCACCTCGTCGCGGCGTACGCCCGCCACGTCGGCCACCTGGTGCGCGACCTCCAGCAGCCTCATCAGCTCCTTGGCGTGCGCCCGCTCCTTCTCGTGCCGGCGTCCGCAGCCGATGACGAAGACGCCGGGAGGGCCGACGACCACGAAGTCCGCGCGCGGGCCCTTGTCGTCACGACGCGTGTCGATGACGTGCCAGTCGTCGAAAGGAAGCTCGGCCAGCGCACGCTCGATCACCACATCGACCTCGGTCGGTGCGAGCTGTGCCATGGGGTCCTCCTGAAGCTGTCTGTTCCGAAGGTACGGCGGCCCGGCTACGCCTCGCAGGAGAACGCCTCAACGTAGCCCCTACTACATAGTTCCCGACCCGGGCACCGCGTATCCGCACTCGTAGGCATACATGACCAGCTGGGCCCGGTCGCGGCAGTCCAGCTTGGTCAGCAGATGGCTCACGTGGGTCTTCACGGTGCCGTACCCGAGGTGCAGCTGGGCCGCGATCTCCTGGTTGGAGAGGCCCTGCGCGACCGTGAGCAGTACGTCGCGCTCGCGGTCGGTGAGGCCGTCGTCGTCCGGCGTACGTCGGGGCTGGGGCAGCTCGGCGAACCGCTCGATCAGGCGCCTTGTCACTCGCGGGTGCAGCAGCGCCTCGCCGGCCGCGACGACGCTGATCGCCTCGAGGAGCTGGTCGGGGCGGGTGTCCTTGAGCAGGAACCCGCTCGCCCCCGACCGCAGCGCCTCGAGCACGAGCTCGTCCTCGTCGAACGTCGTCAGCACCACCACCCGGGTGTCCGCGCAGGCCGGGTCGGCCAGGATCGTCCGGGTCGCCGAGAGGCCGTCGAGGTGCGGCATCCGGACGTCCATGAGCACCACGTCGGGCGCCGTACGCCGGCACAGGGCGATCGCCTCCAGCCCGTCGCTCGCCTCGCCGACCACCTCGATGTCTGCCGCCGAGCGCAGCAGCAGCACGAACCCGGCCCGCACCAGGTCCTGGTCGTCGACGACCGCGACCCGGATCATCGCAACCGCCGGTGGTTGAGGAGGCGCTCTGCGCCCGTCTCGAAACCCGGCGACCGACTCACTGCGGGACTCCGGTCGGCAGTGTCGCGTGTACCCGGAAACCGTCGCCGTTGGGGCCGGAGGTCAGGGTGCCACCGACCAGGCGGACCCGCTCGTCGAGACCGAGCAGCCCGTGCCCCGAGCTCGCGCCGTTGCTCGGCCGGGCCGGGCCGGGGTCGGTCACCTCGATGTCGATGCTGCTGTCGCCTGCTGTCACCGTGACCTGGGCCTTCTCTGCGGCCGAGTGCTTGATGACGTTGGTGAGCGACTCCTGGACGACGCGGTACGCCGTCAGGGACACGGCCGCATCTGCCTCGTTGGCCGTCCCTTTCTGGACGAGCTCGACGTCGAGGCCCGACCGGCGTACGTCGTCGACCAGCGCCTCTATGTCGTCGAGGCCCTGGGTGGGCGGGCGGGTGCCGTCCTCGGTGGTCTCGCGCAGCATGCCCAGCATCGACCGGGTCTGCTCGAGCGCCTTGCGGCTGGTGTCGGCGATGACCTCGAGGCTGTGCTCGGCGGCGTTCGGGTCGGTGCGGATCACGTGCGCGCCCACCCCGGCCTGCACCGCGATCAGCGACATGCTGTGCGCCACGACGTCGTGCAGGTCGCGGGCGATGCGCAGCCGTTCCTCGGTGACGGCGGCTGTTACTTGTTCGCGCTGAGCCTGCCGTCGCGACCGGATCGCGTCCCCGAGCGCCCAGGCGGCCACGAGCAGGGCCAGCGACTGGAGGAGGACCGACGTACCGAGGTCCGGTACGTCGAGCAGCGCCAGGCCCACGAAGCACAGGACCCCGACGCCCAACCCGATCAACGCGTCGCGACGCCGGCCGTGAGCGGCCAGCGAGTAGAGGCTGAACAGCATCAGCACTGACAGGAGGCCGATGTAGTGCCCGGTCAGGGTCACCACGAGGCTGCCGACGACCATGACGGCGTACGACGCCGCCGGCCGGCTCCTCCGCCAGGCCAACGCCCCGGCGGCCGCCACAGTGGCGACCGCCGAGACGATGTCTCGGGTCCTCGAGCCTCGAGTCGATCGACGCCGAGGTCGGTGGTGAGCAGCGAGCCCAGCGCCAGCGCCGCGGCCACGATCCCGATGGCGGGATCGAGGTACGGCGACAGGCGCCGTGACGCCTCTGCCCAGACCCCTCATGTGCGGAGACTACGCAGCCGGAACGGCGACGAGCTCATGTGCGGGCTCCTCGACCTTGGGCGAGCGCCACACCCGAGCAGTGCGCAGCAGCACCACGGCCGCGATCACACAGACACCCAGCGTCGCGAACCCGGTCTCGCCGGCGACGTACGCCACGGTCGTGCTCCCGTGTCGCGACCACCGCGGTCGAACCGGCCTCGAAGACGGTGTTCACGGTGTTGTGCGCGATCGCAACGGGCCAGACCGACTTGGACTTGTCCCAGACCCAGGCGTAGAAGACGCCACCCGCGGTGATCACGGCGACGGCCACCGGAGCGGCGACCCAGCGCGAACCCTCGGTGTTGTACGTCGACGCGATCAGGATCAGCGGCAGGTGGAACAGCCGTGCACGAACCCGGTCACGACCGCCGCCCGCCTCTTGCTGGTGAGCTGCTGCATCCGCGGCAGCAGGTAGCCCCGCCACCCGATCTCCTCACCGAGGATGAAGACGGTGCCGATGATGGCCGCAAGGACCAGGTCGATCGCCCAGCTGGGCGTCGCGTTGGCGATGTCGATGTCCAGTCGTCCGACCCCCAGCGCAACCGCGGTGCCGTATGCCCCGGCGCACAGCACGAACGGCAGCGCGATCGCGGCCGGCCAGGTCTTCAGACCGGCTCGTCCGAGCCCGAACCTCCGCCACAGCTTCTTGCGGGAGCCTCGCGGCGTGAGCGTGAAGGTCAGGATGCCGACGGTCACGGTCGGGACCATGACGCTCAGCAACTTGTTGATGTTCGCGTCCGGCAGCGCCAGAGCAACGGTCAGGGCGAGCGAGTAGGCGATCCCCAAGTAGGCGACGATCTCGCGGAGTGGTGTGCGGGTTGTGTTCATGTCTCAACAGTCGCTGCGACACCGGGTCGGCCGCGTCTGGCTGGAGACCTCTCCTGGCTCTGTCTCCAGACCTGTTCGGCAGCGCCGTGACACCATCCGCGAGTGCGGGTCGCGACGTGGAACCTCGCAGGCCGCTGGTCCGATGCCCACGCCGAGCTCATCGCCTCACTCGACGCCGACGTCCTGCTCCTCACCGAGGTCAGCGACCGGCTGGAGCTGGCCGACTCCTCGATCCACCGCACCTCAGCGGCCGATGGCTCTCGAAGCGCACCTGGGCAGCGGTCGCCACTCGCGCACCGCTCGCACGCCTGCCCGGATCCGCACCCAGCCACGGCCCTCGTGACCTCTGCCGGGCTGGACCTTCGCAAGCTCGATCCTGCCGTGGCGGGGCTGCGGCACCGAGCTATGGGGCGAGGGCCGCCACGTCGACAAGACCACTCGCACTCTCGACGCCTTGCTAGATCGCCTGCCTCGAGAGCGCCTCATCTGGGGCGGCGACTGGAACCACGCCGCTCTCTGGTCGCGAGTACGCCGGCAGCATCGGCGGCCGCACTTCGCTGCTGGCGGCACTGTCTGAGCCTCGATCTCAGCAGTGCCGACAGCGGACCTCCCGCACCGCGTCGGTGGCTATGAGCATCGATCACATCGCCGTTCCGGCGGGCGTCGAAGCGTCAGCCAGTCAGGTCGATGCATCGGGTCTGTCCGACCACGACGCCTACGTCGTGGAGCTGTCTTCCTGAGGTGTAGAGGCAACCCAGCCGCCGAGGTGCACACGGCTCTCCGTGAAGGCGACGAACTCGTCGTACCCCTGCAGCTCGACGACGGACGTTGAGTCCGGCCTCAGAGTCACCATCCCGCTGATCTCGCCGACCGCCTGGTCTCCGTCGTACAGGTCCACGTCCACCAACACCTCGATGTCGCGAGGGAACGGGTTGGTGATCGCCACCCGCCCGCCGAATTGGTCGAAGTCCTCGAAAATCACGAGGTCCGAGTACGTCGGACCGCCTGCTGTCGCCTCGGCAGTGGTTCCCGATCCGGGCGCCTCATCGCGGAACGCGTCATATGCGAACCAACCATCAACGGCGAGCACGATGATCACGACGCAGGCCAAGGCTCGGGTGACGAACGAGAAGACCCGACCTGCCAAACTGCGGCGCCGGGGGCCTGCACGTTCCAGCTGCTCGACTTCCCCGCGCAGCCGCGCCGCCTTCTCAGCGCCTCAGTGATCTCTGACGTGGACACACCGGCCATCCGTTCTCCCGCCGGAAACCTAAGAGAAGGAATGCCGTGTTGTCCTGACAACTGACAAGAACCGCCCGTTTGGTGCGCCAGTCGGTTCTCAGTCGATCGGGAGCTCGTCCGATTCCTTGCGGAGGCGTTTCAAGGCGCTCCGCACGGGTGTCAGTCCCACGTGATCGAGATTGAGTGGAGGCTCGAGCGACTGGACGACCATCCGTTCTAGGTCGCCGAGCGAGTCCGCGTCCTCGACGAGCAGCGGTACGACGCGGAGATGGTCGGCCATCCACTGGCTGAGCTCCTCGCGGAGCACGGGCCTCTCGCAGGCGACGTCGAGCACCGAGCCGAACGTGCGGCGCAACGTGGAGGCACTCCTCCGACCGCGTAGATGCTGGCTCTTGATCCGGCTCAAGAGGGTGGCGCCGCTCGGCAAACCGGAGGGCCAGCGGGTGGCGCCGGTCTGTCCGACGTAAACGAGTCCGGGCTCGACAAGGTGGCCCAGTCCCTTCGACAGCGTGGCGGCGCCCTCTCCGTCCACAAACCAGCTGTAGAGACCACAGCCGTCCAGCTGGAGTCGCTCCAGCGCCGCCAGCTCGCCAGGGCTGTAGGACTTGGTGGCATCGGCGAGCGTCGCAATCACGGGTCCCGGATCGCCGGCGAAAACTGGCTCGCCTGGCGCTTCCACTGGAGTTTCGACAGCGTTCTGCGCGTCGTACCAGCCCTGCCAGCGCCCGCTCGTCAGTCCCTGCAATGGTCGCTCGACCACAGCTCCGCGCCGCTCGAAGCGGCCACTATCGGTTGCAGTAGTTCTCGCCGGCATGCAGCTCAACCACTGTTCCGGCGAGCCTCTCCAATAGCAGTTCGAGACGGACGACGACCCACTCGCCCCAAGCCCGGCGATATTCGCGCGGCGTGTCCGGCAGATATCGCTCGTACGGCGCCAGCCACTCATCCGGCGCAACGAGTCCGTGCTCAGCCGACAGGATGAACCACGGAGCGCCCGATCTCTCGGCGTAGGCGCGTGCCTTGCGGAATCGCGCCGAACTGTAGAGATCCTTCGCAGCCGCCGGCCGCGAAAGTTTGCTCTTGGCGCAGGCCACGAGAACAACGCGTCCATGCGAAAGGGCGGCGCGCACGAGCCGTTCAGGCTGAGGCCGATGCGCCGACGGCAGTACGGCTGGGCGAGGCGGTGCGGCTGCGACTCGACGGAAGGTGACTGATACCCCGGGCACCTTGCGCAGCACTTCGAACCCCGCCGCCTTCCAGGCGCGAGTGTGCGGCCGATCTCCACCCCACCAAGCAGCGTGATCGATCGCCGACGCCGGCATGCCACCAACAACGTCCTCGAGCTCCCGCCAAGAAACAGTGACGGTCTCTGGCTTCCCGCGCAGGTAACTCGTGAGGGCGCTCCAGTCAGCCGCCACAGTCCGTCTCCTTGCCATCGGGCTCGGTGGGGTTGGCGACGACGATGCTCCGTCCCGACACCGCTGACAAGGCGACACTTACCAAGAACGCCGCGCCCCGACGCGTCTGGGTGACACTCTGTGCGTTCAACGGGAGGAACGCGTGCGCGAGGGACTGTACGAGTCATTGCTCAACGGCAGGCTCGAAGACGAGCTGGATCGACTTACCGATCTCAAGGCCAGTATTGGCGCAGTGGATGACGCAGACGCGCCACATGTCCTCGCGAGATACGTCGCGGAGCTGCTCGAGGCCCGGCTGCGCGCAATCCGCGACCCCGATGACCGGCTACGCATCGTCAATGAGCTGGTCACGCAACTCGCCGGAGTAACCGATGCCATCGCTGCACCAGCGCGACAGCTGCTGAGCGTCGCGGGACCTGCAGGTCCAGGCAAGGTCTCAGTCTCGTCGCGGCCGCGAACGCCACTGTCAGATGCTGCCCTTCTCACTAACTCCAGCGACGAGCCCAGCCTTGGGGCCGAACTCAGAGCGGAGATCGACAGCGCCGACGAGGTGGACCTCCTCTGTGCGTTTGTGAAGTGGTACGGGCTGCGGCTACTTGAACCCGAGCTCGAGCGAGCACGCGAACGCGGTGTACCGCTGCGTGTCATCACCACGACGTACATGGGTGCGACAGAGCGTGAGGCGTTGGACCGGCTGATCCGCATGTTCGGTGCGAAGGTGAAGATCCAGTACGACGCCCATCGCACACGCCTTCACGCGAAGGCCTGGATGTTTCGTCGAGACACGTCGTTTGACACGGCGTACGTCGGTTCCTCCAACCTGTCGCGTGCTGCCTTGCTCGATGGCGTCGAATGGAATGTCCGACTGTCTCGGGTCGGCACCTCGGCACTTCTAGAGAAGTTTCGAGCCACGTTCGACACGTACTGGAACGACTCATCCTTTGAGTCCTACGACCCAGATCGCGATCGAGACAGGCTCGACGATGCGTTGGGCGAAGCGTCCGGGCGGACAACGCACGACCGGGTCACCATTTCCCTCGCAGGGTTGGAGGTGCGGCCGTTCCCGTACCAGCAGGAGATGCTCGAAGCCATCGCAGCCGAGCGCTCGGTCCACGACCGCCATCGGAATCTCGTCGTTGCGGCTACGGGTACCGGCAAGACCGTCATTGCCGCGCTGGACTACAGAAACCTTTGCGCTGACCGGGACGAGCGACCGTCTCTGCTCTTTGTCGCCCACAGGCGCGAGATCCTCGAGCAGTCGCTGCGCACCTACCGAGAAGTCCTGGCCGACGCCTCTTTCGGCGAGTTATACGTCGGCGGTGCGCGGCCTGAGCGGTGGCGCCACGTGTTCGCAAGCGTTCAATCGCTCAGCTCGTACGGCATCACCAACATCCCTGCCGTCGCATACGAGATCGTCGTGATCGATGAGTTCCACCATGCGGAGGCGGCTTCGTATCGGCGAATCATCGAACACCTCGAGCCGGTGGAGCTCTTGGGGCTGACAGCCACACCGGAACGGGCCGATGGCGTCGACGTGCGATCGTTCTTCGACAATCGGACCGCAGCCGAGCTCCGGCTCTGGGACGCCCTCGGGGCGGATCTGTTGTGCCCCTTCCACTACTTCGCCGTCGCCGACGGGACGGATCTACGCGGCGTCGGCTGGGCGCGTGGTCGCTACGACGAAGCGGAACTGTCCAACGTTTACACCGGCAACAACGCCCGCGCCGCGATCGTCCTGTCCCAGCTGCGCGA
This sequence comes from uncultured Actinomycetota bacterium, assembly GCA_963800715.1. Lineage (GTDB taxonomy): Bacteria > Actinomycetota > Actinomycetes > Propionibacteriales > Nocardioidaceae > Nocardioides. The sequence goes on from CAWDBZ010000002.1 coordinate 73,579, forward strand.
CAAGCTCTTGAATCCAGGCGCGATGCGCGCTCTGGGCTTCTGCGTCAGCGTCGCCCACGCCGAGTTCATGGCTCGCGTCTTCACGGAGGCCGGCATTCCAGCTCGTGCGGTCAGCGGCCAAACACCGCAGGCCGCACGAGACCAGGCATTGGACGATCTTCGACACCGTCGTGTGAACGCACTGTTCGCCGCGGACCTCTTCAATGAAGGACTGGATCTTCCAGACGTCGACACGGTGCTCTTCCTGCGGCCAACAGAAAGCGCGACCGTATTCCTTCAGCAGCTGGGTCGAGGCCTTCGTCGCACGCGCGACAAGGCCGTGCTCACGGTGCTCGACTTCGTGGGCCACCAGAACAAGCAGTTCCGCTGGGACCACAAGCTGCGCGCACTGACCGGCTCCACGCGCCGAGGACTCGAACGCGACATCGAGAAGGGCTTCCCGTTCTTGCCTTCCGGATGCCAGATCGTCCTCGACAAGCAAGCCCAAGCGATCGTCCTCGACAACGTGAAGTCGCAGCTCGCCAACCGCTGGCCCCAAATCGTGGCCGAGCTCAAGTCGTACGGCGATCAAGACCTCGCGACCTTCCTCAACGAATCGGGTCTCGAGCTGTCCGACGTTGTGCGTGAGGGCGATCGCTCATGGACGCGACTCCGCCGTGAGGCCAATCTGCCCACCCGGACCGGCTCCGATCGGGAGGTCAAGCTGCTGAGACGCGGACGCGCCTTCTCACACGTGGATGACCGCGAACGTGCGTCGCAGTACTCGGCGCTGCTTCGCGACGACGCTCCTGAGTACGACCAGCTGACGCCGGCCGAACGGCGCATCGCCCGCATGCTGCTGTTCTCTCTATGGCCCGATGGTGGCGGCTTCGACTCGATCGAGCAGGGCCTTGAGGCGCTTCGGGCCGAGGCTGCGACCAGGGACGAAATCCGCAGCGTCGTCGACATTTCGTTCGAAGGGGCGCGTCACGAGACCGTTGACCTGGCCGGGCCCTTGGCGAGCATTCCGCTCAAGCTCCACGCACGGTATCAACGCGAAGAGCTCCTGGCCGCGCTGGACTATCCCAGGAATCCCAACAGCATGCGTGAAGGCGTTTGGTATTCCCGCGAGAAGAACATCGACGTCCTCCTGATCACGCTCAAGAAATCGGAGGCCGACTACTCGCCCACCACGATGTACCGCGACTACCCGATCAGCCCGACGCTGTTCCACTGGGAGAGCCAGTCGACTACGTCCCTGGCCTCCGAAACAGGCCACCGATACGTGTCTGGCTCAAGCACAGTGCTGTTGTTCGCCCGCGAAGAACCCAAGGTCGAGTCCGGCACGTCCGCCTATCTGTTCCTGGGTGAGGCAAGGCACGTGGCGCACGAGGGCGAGCGTCCCATCGCCATCACTTGGGAGCTTGCACGCGCGATGCCGGCAGACTTCTTCGCTGCGGGGACAGTCGCTGCCGGCTAGCGGCTAGGCGACCATGAAGTCGGCGTAGACGGTGTCATAGTTGGCGTCGTAGCCCTCGACGGTGAGCAGCCCGCCGCTGGTGATCGCCGGGTCGAGGTCGAATGCGACCTGCCCCTTAACGGTGCCACCCTTGCGCGCCTCGGTCGGCCACGACTGGTCGTCTGCCGGGGTAACCACGGAAGCCGTTTCGTTGACCTGCGAGTCGGTGCCGGTGAAGGTCCAGGTCAGGTCCCAGAGCGCATCAGCCGTCCGCTCCGCGCCGTTGTAGGTGGCCTCGTAGGTGACCAGCACATACTTGCCCTTGGCCTTCTCGTTGAACTGGTTGGCCTTGTGGATGGGGGCGGCGGCGTCCATGACCACCTCGGTGACTTTGACGTCCCAGTCCCCGACCGTGACGAGATCGCCCAGCGCGGCGGTACCTGCAGCCTCCTGCTCGGGCTCTTCCTCGACGACCACCGGGGCGACCGAAGCGTCATCATCTGCAGCATCGTCTGCAGTGTCACCAGCCGGGGTCTCGGCCACAGAGGTGTCAGCCTTCTCCTTGACGGCGGCGGGCTTGTCCTCGCTGGCCTCGCAACCTGTCAACGCCAGCACGGCGCAAAGGGCGAGCGGAACTAGAACTGAGTTTCTTCACAGTGGGGTCTCCAAGAAAGACAGGGGTGCACGCGACCGCCCTGCTGGCGGTCGCGTGCACCGAGGAATCCTTCTGCACAGACCGACACTGCGTGCCAGTTCGCTTCAACCTGATCCCCAGTTGACCCTTCTGGGGCTACCTGGATGACCGATCGGCGGACCCGCGCTACACCCGCACTACCCGGAGTTGGACAAACGTTCAGCGATGATCGAGAGGACGCCCTACACAGCCGACCGTCAGCTACAGCCGCTGGTGCTGCCGCAGCCCTCGCAGACGTAGCAGGAGCCGGCGGGGCGCATCTTGGTGCCGCAGGTCATGCAGAGGGGGGAGTCGACTGCGGTGCCGGTGATCTGCTCGAGGAGCTCGGTGCTCGTGTGGGCCTGCTTGGCGGGCTCGGCCGGGACCTCGCGCTGCTCGAGCCGTGGGTGTCCTTGGTCTCGACGACCTCGGCGTCGACGACTTCGGCGTCCGCCGGGTTTCGAGACGGCCGTCGACAGGTCTCAACCACCGGAGGGGTCGGGTTGGCGATGACCTCGCGAGCGGCGAGCCGAGCTCTTCGAGGGGCTCGTAGGAGCCGGTCTCGAGGTAGCGCTGGCGCTCGTCGGCGGAGAAGACGCCGAGGCCCTGGCGGGTCTCGAAGTCGAGGTAGTCGAGGGCGAGCCTGCGGAAGATGTAGTCCATGATCGACTTCGCCATCCGGACGTCGGCGTCGTCGGTGAGGCCGGCGGGCTCGAAGGAGAGGTTGGTGAACTTCGAGACGTAGGTCTCGAGGGGGACGCCGTACTGGAGCCCGATGGAGACAGCGATCGAGAAGGCGTCCATCACGCCGGCCAGGGTGGAGCCCTGCTTGCCGAGCTTGAGGAAGACCTCGCCGAGCTCGCCGTCGTCGTGGGCGCCCGAGGTCATGTAGCCCTCGGCGCCGCCGACCGTGAAGGAGGTGGTGCGGGAGGTGCGGGACTTCGGGAGGCGCTTGCGGGTCGGGGCGTAGACGACCTTCTCGACGACCTTGGGCTCGAGCTCGGTCACCGGGGCGTTGCCGGCCTGGTGCGCGGCGGCCATGCCCTGGTCCTTCTTGGACGAGTCGGACTTGCCGTCGGAGAGGGGCTGGCCGACCTTGCAGTTGTCGCGGTAGATGGCGGTGGCCTTGAGGCCGAGCTTCCACGACTGGAGGAAGACGTCCTCGATCTCCTCGACCGTGGCGGTCTCGGGGAGGTTGACCGTCTTGGAGATCGCGCCGGAGAGGAACGGCTGGCAGGCCGCCATCATCCGGACGTGGCCCATCGGCTTGAGGGAGCGGGCACCCATCGCGGTGTCGAAGACCTCGTAGTGCTCCTGGCGCAGGCCGGGGGCGTCGATCACGTGGCCGTGCTCGGCGATGAAGGCGACGATCGCCTCGACCGACTCGGGCTGGTAGCCCATCTTGCGGAGCGCGCGCGGGATGGTCTGGTTGACGATCTGCATCGAGCCGCCGCCGACCAGCTTCTTGAACTTGACCAGCGAGAAGTCGGGCTCGATGCCGGTGGTGTCGCAGTCCATCATGAAGCCGATGGTCCCGGTCGGGGCGAGCACCGAGGCCTGGGCGTTGCGGAAGCCGTTGGTCTTGCCGAGCTCGACGACCTGCGCCCACTCCTTGGTGGCCAGCTTGTGGACCAGGTCGTCCTCGATGGCGAGGGCGCGGACGGTGTCGTTGGCGGCCTGGTGCTTGCGCATGACGCGCTGGTGCGCCTCGGCGTTGCGGGCGTAGCCGGCGTAGGGGCCGACGACCGCGGCGAGCTCGGCGGAACGGCGGTAGGACGTGCCGGTCATGAGCGAGGTGAGCGCCGCCGCCATCGCGCGGCCGCCGTCGCTGTCGTAGCCGAGGCCCATCGCCATCAGCAGGGCGCCGAGGTTGGCGTAGCCGATGCCGAGCTGGCGGTAGTCACGGGTGGTGTCGCCGATCGCCTCGGTCGGGAAGTCCGCGAAGCAGATCGAGATGTCCATCGCGGTGATGATCAGCTCGACCGCCTGGGCGAACCGCTCGGCGTCGAAGGTGTCGTCGTCGCGCAGGAACTTGAGGAGGTTGAGCGACGCGAGGTTGCACGAGGAGTTGTCGAGCGACATGTATTCGGAGCACGGGTTGGACGCCGTGATCCGGCCGGTCTCGGGGTTGGTGTGCCAGTCGTTGATCGTGTCGTCGTACTGAAGCCCCGGGTCGGCGCACTCCCACGCGGCCTTGCTGATCTTGCGGAACAGCTCGCGGGCGTCGACCGTCTCGATGACCTCACCGGTCTTGCGGCCGCGGAGCCCGAACTCGGTGCCGTCCTCGACGGCGCGCATGAACTCGTCGCTGACGCGGACCGAGTTGTTGGCGTTTTGGTATTGGACCGACGTGATGTCGGCGCCGCCGAGGTCCATGTCGAAGCCGGCGTCGCGCAGCGCGCGGATCTTGTTCTCCTCCTTCGCCTTGGTCATCACGAACTCTTCGATGTCGGGGTGGTTGACATCGAGCACGACCATCTTGGCCGCGCGGCGCGTCGCGCCGCCGGACTTGATGGTGCCGGCGGACGCGTCGGCGCCGCGCATGAAGGAGACCGGGCCGGACGCCGTGCCGCCGGAGGAGAGCAGCTCCTTGGAGGAGCGGATGCGGGAGAGGTTGAGGCCGGCGCCGGAGCCGCCCTTGAAGATGAACCCCTCCTCCTTGTACCAGTTGAGGATCGAGTCCATCGAGTCGTCGACGCTCAGGATGAAGCAGGCCGAGACCTGCTGGGGCGACTGCGGTGCCGACGTTGAACCAGACGGGGCTGTTGAACGAGAAGTACTGGTGGACCAGCAGCCAGGTCAGCTCGTGCTCGAACAGCTCGGCGTCGGCCGGCGTCGCGAAGTAGCCGTGGTCCTCGCCGCCCTTGCGGTAGGACTTGACGACGCGGTCGACGAGCTCGCGCAGGCTGGTCTCGCGGACGTCGGTGTTGAGGGCGCCGCGGAAGTACTTCGTCGTGACGATGGTCGAGGCGTTGACCGACCAGAAGTCGGGGAACTCGACGCCGCGCTGCTCGAAGACGGTCTCGCCGGTCTTCCAGTTGGTCTGGACGACGTCGCGCCGCTCCCAGGTGATCTCGTCGTAGGGGTGCACGCCCTCAGTGCTGAAGACCCGATTGATGCTGAGCCCGTTGCTAGGCCCCGGCGTCGCGCCCTTCTTGGCCGCTCCGCTCACCGTCTCGGTCATACCGTCTCCTTGGTCCCGTTGATCCATCGGTGGTCCCTGCTGATCAGTCTTGCGCTGTGTTCTGGCACCGACACTGCACAGGGACAGAGGGGCACCGAAGGTGGGTCGCCCGGTACGCCGCTTCCCCACGACGTACCGGGCGGTCTGTGGTCAGCCGCTCGGGGCTGAGGTGAGGTCGCTCTCCGAGTCGAGCATGGCTGCGAGCTGCTCCGCGCGGTGCTTGCGCAGGCTGGCGATCTCGATCTCGAAGTCCTCGGCGGACTCGAACTGCTTGTAGACCGCGGCGAAGCGGAGGTAGGCGACCGCGTCGAGCTCGCGCAGCGGCTCCAGGATGGCCATCCCGATCTCGTGGGAGGCGAACTCCGCCTGGCCCGAGCCGCGCAGCGTGTCCTCGACCACGTGGCCGAGGCGGGCCAGGTCGTCCTCGGTCAGCGGCCTGCCCTTGCAGGCCTTGCGGACGCCGGCGATCGCCTTGTCGCGGTCGAAGGCCTCGGTGGCTCCGGACCGCTTGACGACGGTCAGCTGCATCAGCTCGAGGGTGGTGAACCGCTGCTCGCACGCCTGGCAGCAGCGCCGGCGGCGGATCGAGGAGCCGTCCTCGGCGACGCGGGAGTCGAGGACCTTGGTGTCGTGTTGCCGGCAGAACGGGCAGTACATCGCAGTCCTCCTCTCCAAGGTCGGGCGCGCTTCACAGACCCCGGCGAGGGGTGTGGATATCTCGGCTACTGCTGTGTACAACAACCGATGGGCTGTGGGTCATCCGCATTCAGTTGGGGACTAGATGTGGATAACTACATCGGTGTAAGTACTAGATGTAGTGGTGAGACTACGTCGCGGCCACTAGGCATGCAAGAGCCCATCGGGATCATTTTGATCTGGGTCACACTTCGCACGTTTCCGCAGGTCAGAGGCGGTACGACGACCGTCCGGGCCCACGAGAACCGGCGTGTCGCCCAGTGCCTGGCCATTGCCTGTCAATGCCCCGTTGAGGTCAGGCGCGCGAGCGATGGCGCGGGCATCGTGGGGAGATGGCCATCCGACCCTCACCGGCCCTCGTCGTCGCTGTCCTCGCCCTGCTCGTGGCGCTCGGTGGCACGACGTACGCCGTCACCGCGCTGCCCAAGCACAGCGTGGGTTCTGCCCAGCTGAAGAAGAACGCCGTCCGGTCCAAGGCCGTGAAGAATTACTCCCTGAGGGCGAAGGACATCCGGCCCGGCGAGCTTCCGCCCAGTGAGGTCCTCGTCAAGAACTCGGGCGGCGGCGGGCCCACGGTCACGGCGGTCCTCGGTGTTGGCGCCGAGACGGTGATCCAGTCGATGGCGCTCCCGGCCGGCACCTACTACGTCCGGGCGAACGTGGTGGGCATCAACCAGCACGCCGCGCTCCAGGGCGAGCTCCGGTGCAACCTCCGCTCGTCCGGCGACGTCCTCGTGACCGGGATCTCCGGGCTGTACGTGCCGATGCAGCCCAACGCCGGGACCAACAACAACCGCGGGTTCTTCTCGCTGGATGCGGCGTACCAGCTGGCGGCCGCCGGCACCGTGTGGGTCGAGTGCAACAAGGCAGCGGCGGCCCAGACCATGACGGCCTCGGCGAGCCTGACGGCCTTCAAGACCGCCCAGGTCACCGTTGCGCCGTGACCGGGAGGATCAGCGGCTGCTGAGCTCGGGAGCAGCCATCCCGGCAAGCTCCGACCACCAGGCGAGGCGGTTCGGGCGGCCGTCGTAGTCCTTGCGCTGGTTGGCCCCGCTGGTGCCCGGAAGCACGAAGACCTCGGACCGCCCGATGCCCCACGGGGCCACCCCGAGACCAGGTGCACGGTGCCCCAGCGCCTTCGCGGCGTACGCCGCCGTGCCCTTCGCGGTGAAGGCCAGGAAGGCCGGCTCCCAGCGTTCGACGGCCGCCACCAGCAGGTCGATCTCGACCCAGCCGCGGTTCGACTCGTGGTCCCAGTGACCGACGAGATCGGTCAGCCCGAGTCCGTGGTCGACCACGGTGTGGTCCTCCTCCGGCCGCAGCCGCCGCGGCGTCAGCCCGCTCAGGTGCACGCACTCCCAGAAGTTGTTGCCGGGCGAGGCGTAGTAGTGGTCGCGGGTCTTGGTGCTCTCCGCCCCGGCCATGCCGCAGAACACGATGACCGGGTCAGTGCCCACGATGTCGGGGAGGACCTCCATTTCCGAGGAGTACCCGACCAGCGGCCTAGGTGAGCGGGAGGGGCGGTTGCAACAGCGCGGGACGGTCGTGGGGCTCGATGCCGACGACCCACTTCACCCACCACGGCCCGCGGTGGCCGGGGACGACCAGACGCGCGGGTGCGCCGTGGCCTCGCCGAAGCGGCTCGCCGCCGTAGCCGACCGCAAGGTGGACCTGGTCCAGGACGTCGGTGGCGAAGTACCGGTCGTAGCCGGTCTGCGACACCACCCGCACGCTCCGGCTGCGGATCTCGGGGAGGAGCTCCGACAGCGGCACGGCATCCCACGACTGCTCGCTCCACCACCCACCCGTGCAGTCCAGCGTCGCGAGCAACGGCCGGGCCTGGGCGCGCAGCGACGAGATGCTGACGGCGGCGCCGCCGATGATGAGCGGCCAGGTGGCCTCGTCGACCACTGCCGGTCGGCGATCGTTGAGCCAGATGACCGTGGGCAACCCTGCCGGGTCGTGCGACGACACCTCGTGGGAGCCGGTCGCCCGGCGGCTGCCGCCCGGGAGACCGGTGAGCCGCGTCAGGACCTCCTGCCCGACGTACACGCCGGCGGCGGCGCCGACGAACAGCCCCGTGCGCAGCACGGCGCGGCGGTCGAGGTTGGCGACCCGGAGCCGGACCGGCCGAGTGACGAGGTGCCACACCAGCAGCGGGATCAGGGCGAAGCCGAACAGCGAGTGGGTCCACAGCGCCGACCAGTACCCGACGCCGAACCACAGCCCGGTCGCGTGCAGGACGCCGAGGGTCATGGTGGCGAGCACGAGCACACCGAAGGCCGCCGAGAGCCACCGTGACCACCGCCCGCGGCGGAACCCCGCGCGCACCGAGCCGCGCAGCTTCGCCGGGACGAGCAGCAGCAACAGGAATCCGATCACCCCGTGGGCGACGGCGAACCAGCCGCTCCAGCGATCGCCCACCGCCCACGACGTGAGGCCGGTGAGCAGGGCCGCACCCACGAGTACGGCGAGCAGCAGGTTGACCTGCTGGGCCTTGAGGCGGCCACCTGGCATGTCGGCACTCCGGATGAGTAGACTGGTGAGGAGTATACCGGCCAATTGACTAGTGAGGAAGTCCACCATGGGTGCACCCCCGTTGCACGAGCCGACGTACTTCATCCTCACCGCCCTCGCCGCGGGGCCGGCGCACGGCTACCGCATCCTGCAGACGGTCGAGGACCTGTCCGACGGCCGGGTGCGGATGCGCGCCGGCACGCTCTATGCGGCACTCGACCGGCTCGAACGCGACGGCTACATCGCCCTGGTCGGCACCGACTCCGACGGCGGGCCGCCGCGCCGCTCCTTCAGCCTCACGGGCGCGGGCCGCGAGCTGCTGAGCGCCGAGGTCGACCGGCTGCAGGCGAACGCCGAGATCGGCCGCGCCAACCTGCGCCTCGGGCTGGCGACCTGATGCGCGGCGACGTCGTGCGCTGGACGGCGCGGCGACTGCCGGGCATCGACCCCGCCCTGCGCGAGGACCTCCTCGCGTCGGTGGAGCAGCTCGTCGAGCGACGCAACCGCGTCGACCGGATGGCCGAGGTCGGCAGCCTCGTCGGCTTCGCCCTCCGGTCCGCCAGCCGTCGCGGGGCGTCCGACAGCCGCAGTGAGCTGATCCGCCAGGGACTGCGGGTCGGTGCGCTGGTGCTGGCGATCACCGGTGCGCTCCTGACCTGGACGGGGGCCAGCGAGCCGCGCGGCGTGGCCATGGCGCTCGTCGCCACCGCCGTCGCCGTCGCGGTCGCGGGTGGCTCGCGCCTGGGTGCGGTGGCCCTGGCCGCCGGCCAGGTCGCCCTCGTCGCAGGCGGCGCCGGAGGTCACCTGCCGTTGGCTGTCATCGTGCTGGCAGCGGTGGTCGCCGGCCACCGCTTCGACGCCCGCCACTGCCCCCTCGGCGCCGCCGTCACAGCGGTCACGCTCGTGGGCATCGGTGTCCTCGAGGCCACGCTGCCGATGGCGACCGTGACGACGATGACCATGACGACTGTCCTCATCGCACTGGCCGCCATCGTGCCTGTCGCCCTGCTGGCCGTCGGCTGGTTCGACCCGCGCTTCGCCGTCGCCGGCACCCTCGTGTGGGCGTGGCCCGCCACGGCCCTGGACCAGCAGCAGGTGTGGGTGCTGGCCGCTCTGGCCGTCGTCGTCGGGTGGCAGGTCAGCGCGTCCGCCCTTGATCGCTGTCTGACGGTCTACAGCCACTGACCGCGTGACACTCGCCCGGGATCCTAGGGTGACGCCGTGAGGCCGTCGGTCGTGGTGCACGTGCGGTGGGCCCACACCGACGACCTGACCGACCGTCACGTCGACCTCCTCGACGACCACGAGAAGGACCGCCTGACGCGGCTGCGACAGCCTGGCGACCGGGACCGCTTCGTGCTGGGAGCTGCCGTGTTGCGCGGCCTCGTCGCCGGGCTGGAGCAGACGGACCCACGGCTGGTGGCCCTCGACCGGACCTGCCCGCGGTGCGGTGCCCAGCACGGGCCGGTGACGACACCGGGTCGGCCGTGGCACTGCTCGGTGTCCCACTCCGGCCCGTTCGCGGTTGCTGCCGTGCTGGCCGCGGACGACGCCACGACCGTCGGCGTCGACCTCGAGACGACCTGCCCGCCGGACTGGGACACGCTGCTGTCCGACGTCCTGGCGCCCGGCGAGGCCGCCCCGGCGGACGAGGCGGGATTCCTCCGCACCTGGGTCCGCAAGGAGGCGGTGGTGAAGGCGACCCGCGAGGGGCTGTCGCGGCCGTTGGCGTCGGTGGATCTCGCGGCGCCACCCGGGCAGCTGCGGGTGGTCGACCTGGACGTGACCGAGCTCGGCGCGACGGGACCGATCGCGGCGGCGGTGGCCGTCGACGGCCCGGCCCGCGTCGAGCTGCGCCGAGCCAGCATCTAGACGGACACCCTTCCAGCACCGGGACCGCCGACAGCGGCAGGCTCGGCACCGGCGTACAGGCCTGGCAGCCGGCCAGCGCGTCGACGCCCCACCCGGCGAGCGTCCACTCGTTCGCGGCCGCGAGTCCCCGGGCGAACCGGGCCACCACGCTGTCGAAGCGGAACCCGTCGAGGGCGCCCTCGACGACCAGGTGCAGGCCCACCAGCTCGTCGAGCAGGGCCCGAGCCCGGCTGTCGCTGGTGCCCGCGGTGAGCGCCGCGCGGTGCAGGCAGAACTCGCCCGCGACGAGGCTCAGCCGCTCGAACAACCGGGCGGCGTCCGGGCTCAGCAGGTCGTACGCCGCGGTGAGGGCGCGGTCCACGGACCTCAGGTCGCCGTCGAGACCGACCCACTCCGGGCTCGCGGCGCACCCGGCGGCCAGCTCGCCGACGAAGCCCGCGACCGACTGGCTCGGCCGCAGGGCCAGCGTCGCGGCGACCTGCCGGAGCAGCAGCGGCCAGCCGCCGCACCAGGTCACCAGCGGGCCGACGTCCTGGCCGTCGAGGCGGTGGCCGCCGACCACCCGGTTCAGCAGGTCGCGCGAAGCCTGCGAGCCGAGCGGCCGCAGGACGAGCTCGTGGACGGCATGGTGCGCCGAGAGCGTGATCGGCCGCCGGCGGGTGGTGACCACCAGCCGGCTCCCCGGCCCGGACGGTACGACGGCGAGCACCTGCGCCACCGTGCCCGCGTCGTCGGCCACCACGAGCAGCCGGCGATCGTGCCCGACGGTGCGGTAGAGCGCGATCCGGTCGCCGAGCCGGGCCGGCACGTCCGCCGGTGCGACACCCAGGGACACCAGCGCAGCCGCGACCACCTCCTTGGGCGACCGGCGACCGCCCTTCAGGTCGAGGAACAGCTGCCCGTCGGGGAACGCCGCCGCCGTTCGGTGCGCCCAGTCGACGACCAGGGCCGTCTTCCCCAGCCCGCCGGGGCCGGAGACGACGCCGACGAGGCCATCCGTCACCGCCGCGTCCAGCTCACGCAGCTCCGCGTCGCGGCCGAGGAACAACCCGTCCGGCGCGGGCAGCTGCGCCGGCCGCGTCGCCATCGGCGTTGCGTCGTCGGCTCCGTCGGTGGTCCGTCGGCTGGTCCGTCGGCTGGTCACCGCGGAGGATCTGGCCGTGCAGCTCCCGCAGCTCGGGACAGACGTCGGCGCCGAGCTCGTCGGCCAGCCGCTCCCTCAACAGCTGGTACGCCGCCAGCGCATCGGCCTGGCGGTTGCTCCGGTAGAGCGCGGTGATGTGCAGACCGGCCAGCTGCTCGGCGAGCGGGTGCTCGGCCACGGCCGGGGCGAGCAGGCCCACGACCTCACGGTGCCGGCCGGCCGCCAGCTCGGCCTCGCCCCTGGCCACGAGCAGCCCCAGGCGCTGCTCGCAGAGCCGGGTGCGCTCCGGGTCGACGCCCGGGCTGGTGACGCCGTCGAGGGGGTCACCGCGCCAGACGTCCTGCGCCGCGGTGAGCAGGTGCAACCGCTCCTCCGGCGAGTCAGACCGGCGGGCAGCGGCCACCAGGCACTCGCACTCGTCGAGGTCGCGCTCGAGCCGGGCCGGGTCGATGACGTAGCCCGGATAGCGGGTCTCGATGGCGTCGCCGACCTTGCGGCGCAGGCTGGAGACGAGCGCCTGGACCCGGGTGCGGGGTGCGGCGGGCATGCGACTGCCCCAGAGGTCGTCGACGAGGCGCTCGGTCGAAACGGCCACGCCCGGGGTGAGGGCGAGGATCACGAGCAGGTTCAGCTCCAGCGGGGACAGCGTGACGGGGTTGCCGGCGGAGGTGACCACGACAGGGCCGAGCAGGTCGATGCGCAGCGTCCCCCTGTCCGTGGTCCCGACCGGCGCCGCCGGACAGGCGGTGATGGCGTGCGGACTCATTTTTACTCCCGAGTGAGTGGTCCGTCGCCCGGCGGGTTGCGCCGGGGACTCCTCATCCTCAGGTTGCGGCGCCGAGCGGGCAAGAGCCCGGCGCGAAGGGCGTGCGGGAACGTTCCGTCAGGTCAGCCTGTCGCTGCCGTCCGCCCCGGCAGGACCACGCTGTGTCCGCGGAACTCGGCGACCACCGTCTCGTCGGCGGGCCGCCGGACGGTCACGTCGTAGATGCCGTTGAGACCCGCTCGCGTGCGCTCCTCGGCCTCCGCCACCAGGAGGTCGCCCGAGAGCGCCGGCCGCAGGAAGGCCGCCTGGGCGCTCTGCGCCACCGCCATCGGACCGTGGGTGTTGGCGGCGTAGGCGAAGGCGGCGTCGGCCAGCAGGAACAGGTAGCCGCCGTGCACGGTCCCGTGCATGTTGAGCATGGTCTCGTCGACGCGCATCTGCAGCCGGGCCCAGCCCGACGCGATGTCGGACACGACGATGCCCAGGGACTGGCAGGCGCGGTCCTCGGCGTACAGCGCCATCGCTCGCGACCAGATCAAGGCCGTCGTGTCCGCTTCGTGCGTCATCGCCATGTCCTTAGTCGTGCGGCCGCTCGTCCACGACCTGGACGAGCTTGCCGGTGCGGGCGTGGGTGACCAGGTCGCCGGGGCGGACCCACTCGACCTGGAGCGGGTGGATGTGGCCGTCGGCCACGGTGGCCGGGTAGAGCGGCCGAGCGCGGTACGCCGCGTCGACGAGCCGGTCGGCCAGCTCGGCCAAGCCTTCCTCGGGCAGCTCGGCGAGCGTGGCGACGCGGAGCAGCAGACCGTCCTTGCCGTCCCAGCGACGCTCGACCATCTGCATGCCGGAGATCACGCCTTCGCGGTCCGCGCCCAGCAGCGCGGCATGGACGTCGACGTAGGCCATGGCCACGTTGGCCACCCGGGCCCCCTCGTGGGTGCGGCCGACCAGCCGGAACGCCCGGCACTCGTCGTCGACCCACTCGGCGAGGTCGCCCACGGGGTAGCGGATGATCGGCATCAGGGTGCGGAAGAGGTTGGTGACGACCACCCGACCGCGAACCCCCGGCACGGTGATCGGCTCCTCGGTGACCTCGTCGAGGATCTCCACGACGGTCCGGTCGGGGACCGCCTCGTGCACGCGGACGTCGTCGCCCGGCACCGGCCAGGCGACGAGCCCGGCGTCGACGGATGCGTAGCCGAGGGACGCGATCGTGGCCTGGGGGAACGCCTTGTGCAGCAGCGGGCGTACGTCGTCGAACAGCAGGTCTCCGGCGAACAGCAGCAGCTCGACCGAGTCGGCCTCCGACCCCGCATCGAGCACGGCCTCGGCCACGCCCGCCAGCTTCATCGGCGTACCGGCGAGCACGTTGACGCCGAAGCTGTCGATCAGCTCGGCCACCTCGGCGTCGGGGACGTGCCCGCCGACCGGGAGCCGGACGTTGTCGACCGGCGCGTTGTGAAGGGACGCCTCGATGTAGAGGAAGCCGCCGTAGAGGTGGCCCGCGTAGAAGAGGTTGGCGACCCGGTGCCCGGGCTTGAGGCCGGCGCGGACCATCCCGGCGCCGAAGGCCGACGTGGAGTCGAAGTGCTCGGTGCGCGACCACGGCGAGACCTTGGGCGTGCCGGTGGTGCCACCGGAGGTGTAGACGCCCGCGTCGAGAAGCGGCCCGGTCAGCAGCCGGTTGTCGGGCCACCGGTTGGCGGTCCAGAAGTCCGCCTGGTCGATGACGGGCAGGTCGGTCAGCTCGTCGACGCCGTCGGGGAGCTCGCGTAGAGGTCGGCGTAGAACGGCGAGCTCCGGCGGGCGAAGGCGATGAGCTCGCGCAGCGGCTTGGCGGGCATCGGGTCTTCTCGTGTCAGGGCGGTCGGGACGCCGGCGCCGACCCAGGTCCGGGCCAGGGTCTGGACGGCGGTGCCGTCGACGTCGGCGAGCTTGTCGGCGAGGTAGGCACGCACCCAGGGGCTGGTGGGCACCCGGAACGGCGGCTGGTCGGCCGCGAGCGTCGCGACGACCACGTCGGCGACCTCCCAGCGCGACTGGGCGGCGCCCTCCCAGCCCTCCTCGACCACCCAGCGGAGGTAGTCGCCGAACGTGTCGGCGTACGGGCCCGAGTCGGCCTGGATGGTCCGCCGGTTGATGTCGGGGAACCGGCCGAACTCGGTGTCGGACACGTAGCCCGGCACCACGATCGAGACGGCCACCCCGTGGACGGCGGCGACGGGGGCGAGGCTCTCCATGAAGCCCTCGACGGCGAACTTCGCGGCGGCGTACGCCTCGTTGAACGGCTGGCCGACGACGCCGTGCACGCTGCCGATGCTGACCAGCCGGCCTCGGCTGGCCCGCAGCATCGGCATCGCGAGCCGGCTGACCGCGACCGCGCCGACGAAGTTGACCTCCAGCGCGCGGCGCAGGTTGTCGAGCGTGGACATCTCCATGGTCGGGTCGAAGTTGGAGATGCCGGCGTTGTTGACCACGGCGTCGAGCCGTCCGTACGTCGTGCCGACGTGCTCGAGGCAGGCCGCGACGGACCCGGCGTCGGTGACGTCCATGCGGCGTACGTCGACGCCGTCGTCGCGCAGGCCCGGGTCGCGGGACGGGTCGCGCATCGTCGCCACCACCTGCCAGCCGGCCGCGGCCGCGCGGACCGCGGTGGCGTGGCCGATGCCGGTCGACGTGCCGGTCACGAGCACGACCTTCTTCATGCGGAGGCCCCCGCGAGCTCGGCCTGCTCGGCGGCGGCGCGGTCCAGCAGCGGCTGGACGCGGACCGCGGACACGAAGGAGAACGCCGCGAGCAGGGTGCCGGCGACCATCGTCCACCGGGCCGCGTCGAGCACGCCGAGGCTCGGGCTGAGCGCGCTGACCATGAGGCCGCCGACGAGCGCCGCGAGCGGGATCACGCCCCAGGTGGCCGTGCGGAACGCCGCGTGCATGACGCCCTGGTTGGCCGCGGACATCCGCGACTGCCGGATGGGGGCGCTGCACACGTTGATGCAGGCCATGAAGAAGCCGTAGAAGCCCATGGTCACGCCGATGACCGGTGCGGACGGCAGGGTCGGCGCGGCCAGGATGCCGAGCGCGACGAGGTTGTGGAACAGCAGGCCGAAGGCGAGGGTGCGGCCCAGCCCGATGCGGTTGCCGATCCGGGGTGCGAAGACCGCGCCGAGCACGCCACCCAGGGCGGCCGCCGACATGGCGAGGCCGAACGCGCCGGCCGAGAGCCCGAGACCGCGGTAGGCCAGGATCGGCAGCACGGTGACGAAGATCGGGCCTCCGCTGTTGAGGGTGACGGCCGCGATGACGACGCGGCGCAGCACGGGATCGGCCCAGTTGAGCCGGAACCCGAGCGACAGGCGGTGCCAGATCGGTCCGTGCTGCTCGGACCGGACACCCCACGACGGCATCTGGCGGAAGCACCACGCGGAGACGAGGTAGCTCGCCGCGTCGACGATCAGCGAGAACGCGCCGAGGGCGCGGTAGAGACCGGCCGCGATGGACGGTCCGGCGACCTCGGCGACCGTCCGGCTGCCCTCCAGGCGCGAGTAGCCGCGGACCAGGCCGCCCTCTTCGACGGCCGCGGGTACCGCCACGAGGTAGCCGACGGTGAAGAAGATCGTCGCGCCGCTGATCGCGGCGACGCAGACGAACAGCAACGGAGTCGTCAGCACGTCCAGCCAGTAGGCGATCGGGATGACGAGCACGGCCACCAGCCGCACCAGGTCGCAGCCGATCAGGGTCCGCCGCTTGTCCCATCGGTCGACGAGCACTCCGGCGACCGGCCCGAGCAGCGGGATGCCGAGGTACTGCGCCATGGCGACGATGCCGACCTCGAGCGCCGACGCGTCGAGGGCGAAGATCATCAGGGTGGGGACCACGAAGATCGTGATCTTGTCCCCGACCATGCTGACCGACTGGCCCGTCCAGATCAGGTTGAAGGATCGGCCCAGGGAGCGGTTCGCCTCGCCCGGGCCAGGGTCGGTCACGCGTCCTCCCGCACCAGGAAGTTGGCGGTCTTGCCGGTGCGCTCGTTGGTGACGAGGGCAGCGGCGACCCGCACCTGGAACGACTCGGGGTCGTGCACGAACGCCGTGCTGAGGGTGAACGTCGACCGGAACAGCTCCTCGCGCAGCCGGCCCTCGAGGTCAGGGGTCGCCTCGGCGGTCGGCAGCAGCCGGACCTCGACGCCCGACACGCGGCCGCGCTGCTCGGTGATCAGGACCTGGGCCCGCGCCACGCCGGGGTCGCTCTCGACGCGGGCCACGATGTCGTCCACGTGCAGCCCCAGGCCGCGGACCTGGACGACGGAGTCGCGCCGACCCAGGATCCGCATCGCCGGGTCGGGCCGGCCGCACGGGCACGCGACGAGCTCGCCCGCGTCGCCGGTCTGGTAGCGGAGCACCGGGTTGAGCATGTCCGGGTTCAGGGTGGTGAAGTCGAGCACGGCGTCGTCGCCGACGTGCACGAGCTGCTCCGGCAGCGTGTGGAAGGTGTCGACGGCGCACTCTGGGGTGTTGGTGCCGACCACCCAGGTCTCGGTGCTGCCGAACATCCCCCACCGCTGGGCCTGGGGTGCCACGGCGGCGATGTCGTCGTCGAGCTGCGGGTGCCACGCCTCGCCGAGCCAGAGGACCTTGCGCAGCGCGGGCAGCCGGATCCCTTCGGCGCGGGCGCGGGCGAACCAGAGCCGCAGCACGCTGGGGGTGCCGCCGATGGCGGTGACCTCGCGGGCGGCGAAGAAGCCCAGCCAGTCGGCGTACTCGTCCTGGGTCACCGCACCGACGCTGATCACCCGGCAACCCGAGAGGTCGGCGAAGGACGCGGCCAGGAAGTGTGCGCCCCACATCCGGCCCGCCCCCCAGGCGTTGACGAAGACATCGTCTCGCGTGAGGGGCTGCCAGTGCGCGAAGACCCCGGTCATGTAGAAGCCGGTCGGGGCGTAGCCGACCTTGGGCGCGCCGGTGCTGCCGCCGCTCTGGAACATCCAGGTGGCGCCGGTCTCAGCCTTGGGCTCCAGGGCGGACAGGGCGAGGTTGAGGTCGTCCTTGTCCATCACCGGCAGGGCGGCTACGTCGTCGAGGTCCGCGACGGTGTCGTGGTCGTCGTACCTGCCGGCGAACGCGGGCACGGACGCGAGGCGCTTGAGGTTGCCCTGGGCCACGTGCAGGGCCGGACGGGCTGCGTCGTCGGAGAGAGTGAAGTCTGTGGCGCTCATCGGCGGGTCTCCAGGGATCGGGCGTGGGCGTTGCGGTAGGCGGTCCAGCGGGCTCGCGTGATGTCGCGCTGGAGAGTGCGGTCGGGATCGGACCAGTCGGGTGCGATGACGCCGTCGGGCTCCAGCTCGGAGAACCAGTAGCGCTCGCCGTCGTGGAGGAAGTCGACGCAGAAGAACGGGACGTCGGGCAGCTTCTTGGCGAAGTACGCCGTGGCCTCGACGAGCTCGGGCGGGGTCGGCGGGAACGCCATGTCGCCGCCGCGGCTCGCGTTGGAGACCGGCGAACCCGGCTCGGGCGTCCGCTGCATCGTGGCGTACGGCTCGCCGTCGACGACGTAGACGCGGTAGTCGATCGTGCCGTCGCCCAGGTAGGGCTGCGCGACCATCGTGGTGTCGCCGCCCTGCGCCAGGCTGACCACACCGCGCACGTCCTCGGAGCTGTGCGCGATGTTGACGCCACCGCCGCCGCACCAGCCGGCGGGCTTGACGATCGCCGGATAGGTCAGGCCGGTGGTCGCGATCTCGTAGTGGTGCTTGCTGACGTCGCGGCCCGACCCGATGCGGATCGTCGGGATCGGAGGCACCGGCGAGTCCGCGAAGTAGAGCATCGTCGCGCCCTTGTCGTTGGCGATCGGCGACAGCGAGGGCGGGAACGGCAGGTAGAAGCCGAGCTGCTCCAGCACGGCATAGACCGACAGCTGGTTCCAGATGTCCATCGCCTGGTAGGGCAGCGAGTAGAGCGCGGTGATGAACAGGGTGTCGTCGGGGGTCACCTCCTGCTCGTCGACGAAGACCCGCGGCTTGCCGGCGTCGAGCCCGTCGACGGTGATCGCGTCGGGGGCGCACCGCGACCACTGCAGGCCCAGCTCGGCCGCCACCTCGGCGTAGAGGTCCCAGAAGAAGGGGTGCCACATGGCCTGGGCGCGCGTGGACTCCCGGTCGGGGAACACCCAGACCATGCGTTCGAGACTGGTCATCACACGTGCCGCAGCAGACCTGCGTGCCGGGTGCGCAGCTCGCGCTTGAGCACCTTGCCGGTGGGACCGAGGGGGAAGTCCTCCGGCGTACGCGCGATGAGGACGGCAGCGAGCTGCTCCCGACCTGCGTTCGCCAGCTCCTTGTTGGCCCGGTCGAGCACGAGGTCCGCCGTGGCGTCCTGGGCGTCGGCCTGCAGCTGTACGACGGCGATCGGCCTGGCGCCGTCCTCGGCAGGGACGCCGAGCACCGAGCAGTCCATGACGAGGTCGGCACAGTCGGCGAGCAGCACCTCCTCGATGGGAAGGCTGTAGACGGGTCCGGTCGCGGTGTCGATGACGTCGACGGTCCGGTCTAGGTGGTAGAACCGGCCATCCGCGTCGCGGAGCGCGACGTCGCCGGTGAGCCACCAGCCGTTGAGCTCGAACGACGCCGTGAGCCGCGGGTCGTTCCAGTAGCCGGGGGTCCGCGACGCGGTCTTCACGCCGAGCAGGCCGACGGTGCCGTCCGGCACCTCGTCGCCGCGCTCGTCGACGACGCCGGCCGTCACGCCCTCGAGCGGCTTGCCGACACAGCGGTCGTTGCGCTCGGTCTCGGGAGTGGTGACCTGTCCGAAGTTGGCCATGCCCATCTCGGACGAGCCGAGCCCGTCGATGAACTGCGAGCCGGGGAGTGCGCCCTCCTCGGCCGCCTCGCGAGGGAGCAGCCAGGGCTTGATCAGGCCGGCCGGGCGCTCGCCCAACGAGACGAGCCGCCGGATGTGGCCGTAGTGGGCCGAGTCACCGGTGTTGAACCACGAGTGCACCTTGGCCGCCCCGGCGACGGGCAGGTCGCCGGTCGCTAGCTGCACGAAGGTCCGCGGGAACGACGCCAGCATCGTGGGCCGGAACGCCTCCATGACCGGCTCGACGACCGCGCGGCGCCAGTCGCCCATCACCAGGACCGGCAGCCCGAGCAGGGTGGCGGTGAGGAAGTAGCTGAGTCCGCCGGCGTGGGTGTGCGGCATCAGGCACATCAGCCGGTCGTCGGGCTGGGCGGGGAAGCGCGTCATCCGGGGCTGCTTGAGCTCCCAGAACTGCCGGTGCCCGAGCATCGTCGACTTCGGGATCCCCGTCGTGCCCGAGGAGTGGATCAGCGCCACGATGTCGTCGGCCTGGTGCCGGTAGGGGTAGACCTCGGGCAGGTCGACGTCGGGGTGGCCCGCGTCGACCTCGGAGGCCAGTGCGACAAAACGCGGCCGCTGCGCCTCGCCCGCGCGGTAGGCGATGGAGAGGCGGGTCGTGTCGTCGGCCACCACGCCGACCACCCCGACCCGGTCGAGGTAGCGCACCATGATGTCCGGCGCCATCGCGTCGTTGACCAGGGCGGGGATCGCCCCCAGCGCGGACAGCGCGAGGAAGTGGATCAGCGGCGGCAGGCCTTCGGCGGTGACCACGCCGACCGGCTCGCCGGCGCGGACGCCGTTCGCCCAGTACCAGCGGGCATAGCGATCGCGCAGGCGGACCAGGTCCTCGAGGCTGTGGCCCTTGAGGACGACCTCGCCGCGGTGGTCGAGATGGTGGCTGAACGCGTAGGGCACCGACCGGTTCGGGTTGGCGGCGACCGCCTTGTCGAGGAAGTTGCCCGCCCCGAGGTCGGGGTCGGTCATGAACCCCTCGCGAACCTCGAGTGGAGCGATCGAGGTGGTGGTGGCGGTAGTGGTGACGGCGTCGGTCAACAGATCGGTCATCGGCGTGCTCCTGCTTCCTGCTGTGCTGCCTGGGTGGTGCGGAGGATGTCGGCGGAGGCGCGGCGGCCGGACCGGACGGCGCCCTCCATGAGCCCGAAGAACTCGGTACTCGTCTCGGTGCCGGCCCAGTGGATGCGGCCGTGCGGCTGGGTGAGGTGCGGTCCGAGCCGGGTCCAGTCCCCCGGCCCGAACAGGGCGGCGTAGCAGCCGCGGGACCACTCCTCGCCGAGCCAGTCGGTGACATGGACGGCGATCGGTGGTGGCAGGTCGGGGAAGATCTGCGCGGCCTGGAGAGTGGCGGTCTCCACCTGCTCGTCGCGGGCGAGGGTGGCGTAGGCATGCGCGGCCGCGCCGGTGACGAAGCCAGTCAGCACGCCGACGGTGCCGTAGTGCGGCGAGTCGTCCACCGTGGACAGCAGCGGCCCCTCGGCGTTGACCGACCAGCCCGACAGCCCGTCGCGGCGCCAGGCCGGCTCGGGGTAGACCAGGTGGACCTTCACCGCGCAGCCGCGTCCGGTGCGCGAGGTGGCGCGCGGTTGCGGGACCCCCGGGACGAGCTCGAGCGCGTGAGCGAGGCGGGGAGGCACCGCCACGACGACCGCGTCGGCGTCGTACGCCGCCCGCTCGGTGTGGACGGTCACGACGTGGGCGTCGTCGTGCACCGCGACGACGGGTTCGCCCAGCCGGACGGTGCCGGCGGGCAGCCGCTCGGCCAGCAGCTCGCAGATGCGGTGCGCGCCGCCGTCCACCCGGCTGTCCTGCGCGCCGCCCTCGAAGTCGTTGAGGTAGCTGATCCCGCCGCCGGAGCGCAGGTAGAAGGCCACGTGCAGCATGGACACGTCGGCCGGGTCGGCGGCCATCATCTCGCCGAGGAACAGCGGGAAGAACAGCCGTGCGTCCTCGTGGCTCAGGCGCTGCTCGGCCCATTCGGCAGCGGTCAGCTGGTCGAGCCGCTCGGCCCCGGGAGTGAGCCACGGGGCGTGCGGGTCGACCTCCCGGACCAGCTCGTCGAGGAGCTCGAACATGTCGCCCAGCGCGACGGCGTTGAGCGGCGGGAAGCGGCCGTGCCGGGTGCTGCCACCGGAGCCGAACATGAACCGGCTGTCGCCCTCCATCTCGGTCGGCGCCGTCTTCAGACCCAGCCGGGCGAGCAGGTCGGCGAGCTCGGTGTGCCGCTCGCCGAGGTAGGCAGCCCCGGCGTCGACCCATTCGCCGGGCGCCACCTCGATGCCGTGGGTCCGGCCGCCGACGCGCTGGCGCGCCTCCAGGACGACGACCTCGACGCCGCCGGCGACGAGCTGCTCGGCCGCCGTCAGCCCGGCCAGGCCGGCACCGACGACGACGACACGCACGGGAGAGCTCATGATCGCCGGCCGTCGACCTGGCTCGTGAGACCGGCCGGGGTCGGGGCGATGACGAAGTCGTCGAAGGTGAGCTCGACGTCGAGCTCGCGGGCGATCGCGCTCAGCACGCGCGTGGCGAGCAGCGAGTCGCCGCCGGCGTCGAAGAAGCTGGTGTCGTCGGTGACGTCGTCGACCTCGAGCACGCGGCAGAAGATGTCGCGGATCGCCGGCGCACCGGTCTGGATCGTGGTGGAGCTCATCGAGTGGCCTCCTGGCCGGCTGGGTGTCGGGGTTTCGGGGTCGGGGAGTGGTAGCGGTCGTGGGTGGCCCGGCGGTCGACCTTGCCGCTGCGGGTGCGGGCGAGCTCGGGGACGACGGTGATCCGGGACGGCCAGAGGTGGCCGGGGGCTCGAGCCCTGAGGAACTCCCGGAGGTCGGCGACCAGGTCGGTCCCGTTGGCGGGCCGCGGGCCGGCGGGGACGACGTACGCCGCCAGGATCGTGCGCCCCGAGACGATGGCGCCGGTGACCGCGGCCGCGGCGACGTCCGGGTGCCGCCGGAGGTGCGCCTCCACCTCGCCCGGGTCGACCCGGACACCGCGCACCTTGACCTGGTCGTCGAGCCGACCGGCGTGGTGCAGCAGCCCGTCCGGGCCGGACCGGACGACATCGCCGGTGCGGAACCACCGGACGCCGGCCACCTCGGACGAACCGGGCCAGGGTCGCCTCGGGCACGCCGGGATAGCCCTGGGCGAGGTTGGGACCGGCCACGAGGAGCTCGCCGTCCTCGCTGACGTGCTGACGGACATGGGCGAGGGGTCGACCGATGGGCGCTCCGGCGGTCGCAGCCGCGCGTGGGCCGTGCAGGTCGACGGCGTGGGTGATCAGCGCGGTCTCGGTGGAGCCGTAGGTGTTGAGCAGCCGGATCCGCTCGGCGCCCGGCACGGCGCGCCAGGCCGCCAGCCGGGTCGGGTCGACGGCCTCGCCACCGATCACGACCAGCCGGACCGACTCGGGCATCCGCTCACCGGCCTCGCTCGAGGTGCAGAACCAGCTCGTGCCAGACCGCGGTCGGAAGATCGAGGACGGTGACGCGCTCGGCGTTCGACCGCTCGGAGGAAGCGCGGCAGCAGGCCGGAGTGGGCGTCGTCGTCGAAGACCACCGAGGCACCCGCGGTCAGCGTCGGGAGCAGCTCCTCGAGCGAGGTGTCCCAGCTGAGCGAGGCGTACTGCAGGACCCGGTCGTCGGGTCGGATCCCGAACAGGTCGACCAGGGCCGGGACCACGGCGTCGACAGCACGGTGCGGCACGGCGACCGGCTTGGGGAGGCCGGTGGAACCGGACGTGAAGAGCACGTAGGCGGCATCGTCGAGGGGATGCCCGCGCAGCGCGTCCAGCATCGCCTCGGTGTGGCCGGACGGATACCGCGGGTCGATCGGGCAGTAGGTGCCGCCCGCGGCCCAGGACCCGAGCAGCGCCACCACGGTGGCGGGATCGTGGACCGCCGCGACGGGAACGACTCCCGGCCGGTCCCCCAGCGCCGCCGCGTGCTCCTGAACCCGCGCCCACAGCTCGGCGTACCCGATCGAGCCCTCGGCCCCGACGACGGCCGGCCGATCAGGAGCGGCCAGCGCCCACGCCTCCACGGCGGACAGCACGCTCGACGCGCGGCTGTGCGGCGTCGTCTGGTTGACGGCGACCGTGGTCGACAAGGACCCACCTCCCGAGATGTGGCGGTACCGGCGGAGCCTCGCGCGCTCCCCTACGGATCCGATGCGGATCCGATGCGAGCCCCCTTCGGACTCACTGCGCGCCTCAGCGGCCGGTCAGCTCGCGTCGAGCTCCATCGAGAACCACACGCGGGTGCCCTCGGCGTCCCGCTCGGAGCCCCAGCGGTCGGCCAGAGCTTCGACGAGCTGGAGGCCGCGACCGTGCACCCGCAGCGGGTCGGGGTCGGCGTGCGGGGCCGCGTCGGGTGCCGCGCCGCCGTGGTCTCGGACCGAGACGGTGAGCGCGGTGTCGAGGGTGGCGCGGAGCTCGATCAGGCCGCCGGCGTGGACGATCGCATTGGTGACCAGCTCGGACAGGCACAGCTGAGCCGTGGCGGCGAGCTCCTCGGACGCCTCTGCCCACGACAGGAACTCGCGCACGAACTGTCGAGCGTCGGCGGCGGCCCGCGGGTCCGCATCGAGCACCACCCGGGCGCTCAGCACCCTGTCGTCGTCGAGCTCGGGCTCGTCGTCGTTCAGGTCGTGGCTGCCGACGCGGATCCGGCGTACGGCGTCCGCGGCGCGGCGGGCCGTGGCGTCGAGCAGCCCTCGCTGTGCCTCGTCGAAAAGCCACTCCTCCTCGAGGAAGACGATCAGTCCACCGATCGGCGAGCCGATCCCGGGCAGCGGGATGGCGGCGAAGGCCCTGACCTCGGCGGGCTGGGCGGCCACGAAGTCGTCGTACCTCGGGTCGAGGGAGCCACGGTCGCCGAGGACCGGCTCGCCGGTACGCACGACGGAGGTCAGCGGCACGTCGTCGTATGCGTCGATGTGGCACCAGTCGACGCGATCCTCGTCGGCCCGGTCGCTCGCGGTGAACCGCAGCCGTCGGCCGCCACCCTCCGTCAGCGCGAACCCGACCCGACCCACGCCCGGCAGCGCCGCGAGGTCGGTGAGCAGGCTCCGGGCGACGTCGTCGATCGCGGAGGCGCCGACCAGGGCGAGGCCCAGCCTGGAGAGGTGTCCGAGCGGCGCGCGCGGCACCGCCGACTCCCCCACCGGCTCCCCCACTGACACTCCCGCTGACCCACCGTCAGGCACTCACTCACGATAGGTGCTCGCGCGCCCTCCAGCGTGGGCTATGCGGAGGAAGTCACAATGGCGCGGTGGCAGCAAGCGAAGGCACGCCGGCCGGTACGCCGCGTCGCGGCGCGCGTCGGGCCGACAAGCCCAAGCGCTCGTTGCAGCCGAAGCTGGTCGCCCTGGGCCTGGCGGCCGTCGCTGCCCTGGTGGCCTGGGGCCTGCTGGTCTGGTTGGCCGTCGACTCCGGCCGCTCCGCGCGCGGCGGCGACTCGGGCAAGTGGGTCTACCTGGCCGCGGCGTCCGTCGGCGCCGTCGTGTGCCTGTTCCTGTGCCTGTGGCTCGTCACCACGCTGCTGCGCCGCGTCGGGATCCTCGAGGACAACCGGCCCACGGTCGAGACCCACCATCGGCACTAGCGGTCGGCACTAGCGGTCGACCAGGCGACGTACGAACTTCAGACCGGACCAGGTGCCGTCGATCGCGGCGACCTTCACGTCGACGAACCCGAGCTCGAGGCCGAGGTCGCGGACCTTGTTCTCGTCGAGGTCGCTGGCCAGACCGAGCGCCTTCTGCGCGGCCAGCTTGGGCCAGCAGACCCAGACCATGCCGGCGGTCGAGGTGCGCTCGAAGAGCGTCGGCAGCCGCTTCGCGAGGGCGGCGTACGACGTGTGGAAGGTCAGCGTCACGTCCGCGGTGTGCGGCAGTCGGCGCACCAGCTGGGCGCCACCCGCGCCCAGCTCATCGAGGTCCAGCTCGTCGGGCGCGCCGTCGAGCAGGACGACGTGCTCGTCCCTGATGCCGAGCTTGCGCACGAGCGGGGTGCCGGAGTAGCCAGCCACGGGCGACATCGTGCCCCAGGCCGCGTTGGTAGACCCTGAGCGGCGCCACGCGCCGCCCTGGAAATAGCCGCAGGGGCGGAGCACGGTCCGGGTCGATGGACCTGCCCCGCCCCTGTTCTTCCCCGGCCCGACAGCCGGGGTCGAGTCGGCTGTCGAAGTCTTGTTGGTTTCGAGACGGTCGCAGAGCGACCTTCTCAACCAGCGTTATGACGCAGGAACTACCAGACGCTGACCGGCCTGGAGGACGCCGGAGTCGAGCGCGTTGAGCTGCTTGATCTCCTCCATGACCGACCGGACGTCGCCGTCGGCGGCGAGGTCGGCGGCGATGTCCCAGAGCGTGTCGCCGGCGCCGACCTGGACGATCTTGGTCGGCTCGGCGGTGCCCGGCTGCTGGGTGGCGACGGAGCCCGCCGCGGTCACGAAGACGCCGATGGCGAAGGCCACGAGCAGCGCTGCGATGACCACCACGACGCGGCCGCGGCGAGTGAGCCGCACTGCCGAGCGGGACACGCGGGGCAGGCGCTGGCCATCGAATCGCTGGCTGTCGAACAGGGTGTCGAGCGTCATCGTGGTCATCGGGATCTCCTGGGGAAGTGGAGTGCTGCTTGCTTACTGATCCAAGTTGTAGAGGTGGCCACCGACAGTGACCTTCATGCGGCGCTTCGATCAGACGTTCGATCGAACATGTGTACGAGAGTAGAGCACCTGTTCGAACGATTTCAAACACCTGTTCGAACGGCGTGTCGAGCCCTTGAGCGACCCACGGCGACACGCCCGTTCGAACAGATGTTTGAATTCAGGGCGCTCGCGCCGCTACCGTTCGCGGCATGGCGAGCGACTCGAACAAGTCAGGCACGGTCTCCGAGCTTCCCGACGGGCCTCCTGACGCGACGGGCCTGACCGCCCGGCAGCAGCGGATCCTCGAGCACCTCCGCGACTTCATGGAGCGCCGCGGCTACCCGCCGAGCATGCGCGAGATCGGCGAGGCGGTGGGGCTGACCAGCTCTTCGAGCGTCGCCCACCAGCTCAAGGTCCTCGAGGAGAAGGGGTTCGTGCGCCGTGACCCCAATCGCCCGCGCGCACTCGAGGTGTTCCTGCCCGAGGTGATGGCCGCGCGCCGCTCGGTCTCCTCGGCCGATGAGACGTCGTACGACGAGACCGGGATGGGCGACGCGCTGCCCACCGCCACCTACGTGCGGATGCTGGGACGGATCGCGGCTGGTGGACCGATCCTCGCCGAGGAGAACCTCGAGACCGTGTTCCCGCTCCCCCAGGAGCTGGTCGGTGGCGGGGAGCTGTTCATGCTGGAGGTCAAGGGCGAGTCGATGATCGACGCCGCCATCTGCGACGGCGACTACGTCGTGATCAAGCAGGCGCAGACCGCGGAGAACGGCGAGATCGTGGCTGCGCTGATCGACGGCGAGGCCACGGTCAAGACCTTCCAGCGCAAGGGCGGCCAGGTCTGGCTGCTGCCCCACAACCCGGCGTTCGAGCCGATCGACGGCACCCACGCCACGATTCTGGGCAAGGTCACAGCCGTCCTGCGCAAGCTCTGACCCGCGACGACACAACCGACTCGTTTGAGCGTCCGTCTCTCACGGTAAGGTCCACAGGACCTCGTCGAATCCCTGAAAGAGACACGGAGATCTCATGCCCAACCCTCGTAGCGCGCGCCGAATTTCGCGCGCTGCTGCTCGCCGCTGTCGTGACCAGCGTCGTGGCGCTGGTCGCCACGACGCTCAGCACGCCGGCCGTCGCAGCAACCCACTCCTCCCGGGTGGGCGTGACCCACTCCAAGAAGGCGCCCGCCGCTCACTGGAGCCGCGCCGTTCGCGCCAAGCACGCTCTCGCGCGCGCCACGAAGGCCCTCGCGGCCGACACCCCGGCGGCCGACCGCCCCGACGCCACCCTGGCGCTGCGCAACCTGTGGCTGCTGAAGAACTCGCTCTCGCCGGTCGACCGCGCCGCCGCCGACAAGCTCGCCCAGCGGCCCAGCAAGCCCGCCGTGATCGGTGACGCCAACATCCTGATGCACTACGACCCGGCCGAGCTGGGCTACGACGTCAATGCCGCGTTCGCTTCGATGGCCTACGTCTCCAACACCTACGCCGGCTCCGGCTACCGGCGCCCCAAGGCCGACGGCACCAAGGGTGGCGACTCCCGGGTTGACATCTACATCGACCAGCTCGAGCCGGGTCTCTACGGCTACTGCACCACAGACCAGAAGAGGCTCACCAAGCCGGGCCACTTCGACGTCTGGGCCTACTGCGTGCTCGACGCCGACTACGCCGGCTTCCCGCGGACGCCGATCGAGAACTTCCAGGTCACCGCGGCCCACGAGTACTACCACGCGACCCAGTTCGCCTACGACATCGCCGACGACGGCTGGTTCCTCGAGGCCACGGCGACGTGGGCCGAGGACGAGCTCTACACGTCGATCAACGACAACTACCAGTACCTCAAGGACAGCCCGGTCACCCACCCGGGCAAGCCGATCGACAAGTTCGGTGGCGTCTTCCACTACGGCGTCTGGAACTTCTTCCGCTACCTCACCGAGCACTATCCCGCCAAGGTCGGGGCGATGCCGGGACTGCTGCTGCAGATGTGGAAGAACGCCGACAGCTCCAAGGGTCCGCGCAAGGACATGTACTCCACCCAGGCCATCAACAAGGCGCTGAAGAAGGCGGGCCGCACCTCGATGGCCGAGCAGTTCGCCACCTACTCGGCGGCGACCCGGATCCCGGCCCTGACCTTCACCGAGGGTGCGTCGCTGGGCTACCCGGCCAAGCCGCTCGGCGGCGCGGCCAGCCTCGCCGGCGGCAAGAAGAAGACGTTCAAGGCCAAGCTCGACCACCTGACGAGCGACACCTTCCAGGTGCTGCCCGGCGGCGGGACCTCGAAGCTGAAGCTGACGTTCAAGATGGCCAAGAAGTCCGCGGGTTCGCGGGCGGTCGTGGCGGTCTACGGTCTGGCCGGCCAGTACTCGTTCAAGAACGTCAAGATCAACGCGCGCGGCATCGGCAAGGCAAAGGTTCCGTTCGACGCCTCCGTGTTCGCCGTCGAGGTGACGCTGGTCAACTCCAGCATCCGCTACCGCGACTGCTACCGGAGGGACACCCGCTACAGCTGCTCGGGTGTTCCGATGGACGACAACCTGAAGGCCCAGGTCCAGGCGAAGGCCTCCTGATCCTGATCCTGAGCTGACGCTCCGCTGTTCACTGACCCCGGTCGACCTCGGTCGACCGGGGTCGGTGTTTCGTCTAGTGGCAGCGGGCCTGGACCGGGACCCCGGACACGCGGCTCTGGTGGGCGTGCTTGAAGGCGTCGGCCACGTGGGCGGAGTAGGTCTTGAACGCCCACTTGCCGTCGAGGCGCAGCATCATCTCGTCGTTGTAGAGCAGGCCGCCGCAGGTGGTGTTGCTGGTGCCCGTCACCACGACGTACCGCTCCTTGCCACCGATCTTGGCGTGGATCGCGTAGACCTTGTCGTGGGTGATGATCGTGCGGACCTTGTCGTTGTCGAGGTCCACGGTGCGGCCGTCGGGGAGCTTGAACGGCGACTGGAGCCAGTTCTCGATCAGGTCGCGCGTGGTGACGATCCGCAGCTTGCAGCCCTCCTTGGCCAGCCGGCCGATCTGGGTGCGTACGTCGTAGCGCTGGACCACCGCGATCATGATGTTGACGGTGTTCATGCCCTTCGCGCAGTGGACAGACTTGAGGGTGTCGACGACGAGGTCACCGTGCCGCGGGTAGACCATCGCGTCGGGCTTGCCGGCGAACGACCGCTGCTTGTTGGACCAGGTCACGCCGCCGACGGTCCAGCTCTGGGCGCGCAGCCGCTGGAAGTACTGCAGCCCATAGGCGTAGAGGCCGTCGTCGTAGACGCGGGTCAGGCTGTTGACCTGGGAGTACTGCCGCCCCTCGAAGTTGCTCGACGAGGTGACCAGCGACTTCTGGCCGCCGATGTCGGCGAGCAGGTACTTCAGGTGGTTGACGTCCTGCGACGGCGGCGCCGGGCCGCTGCCCTCCCACGGGAGGCACGCGCCCTTGCAGACCACGACGTTGGCGGCCATCGGGTCGCCGCCCTCGATCTGGGAGATCACCTGCTGGCCGGCCGGCTTGGTGGTCATGTCCGCGTCGGCCACGATCTCGACATGGGCGCCACGCTTCTGCGCGGCCACGATCGCCTTGGTCGTCGCCGGGATGTCCCAGCGGAACATCGCGATCCGCAGCGAGTCGCCCGCGCCGGCGGACTTGAAGATGTCGATGAAGTGCTTGACCACGAACGGGTCGCTGCCGCCGTGGGTCGCCGGCGAGGAGAAGCAGACTTCGTAGGTGCCCGCGGTGTTGCAGCCGCTGGTCTTGGTCTTGGCGAACGTCTCGACGGGGGTGGCGGTCCCCGATCCCGTGTCGTTCGCCGAGACCGCCGACGCCTTGGAGCCCGTCGTGCTGGAGGCCTGCGGATGCTCGCTGTCGCTCGAGGCGCACGCGGTGGCGGCCACGAGGACGAGGGCGAGAAGGGCGGCGGACGTTCCGAGGCGCGTTCGCATGCCTCCCAGCGTCTCATCCGGCGGTTGCCCGCGGGCCACTACCGGGCGGCCGACTCCGCCGCGGCAGCCAACCGGGCCAGTGCCTTGCGGGCGACCGCCGGGTCGGAGGTGGCCCACATGGGCGCCAGGCTGGCCCTGAGGAAGCCGCCGTAGCGGGCCGTGGCCAGCCGCGGGTCGAGCACGGCGACCACACCGCGGTCGGTCGTGGTGCGGATCAGCCGGCCGGTGCCCTGGGCCAGGAGCAGTGCGGCGTGGGTCGCGGCGACCTGCATGAAGCCGTTGCCTCCCGCCTTGTCGGCCGCCCGCTGCCGGGCGCTCATCAGCGGGTCGTCGGGGCGCGGGAACGGGATCCTGTCGATGAGCACCAGCTGGCAGGTGTCGCCGGGCACGTCGAGGCCCTGCCAGAGCGAGAGGGTGCCGAACAGCGCGGTGTGCGGGTCGTCGACGAACTGTCGCGCCAGCTCGGGCAGCTGGGCATCCCCCTGGGCCAGCGTGGTCAGGTGCGGCAGCCGCTCGCGGACCGCGATCGCCGCGGTCTCGGCGGCCCGGCGGCTGGAGAAGAGCCCCAGCGCTCGGCCCTCGCAGGCGTCGACCAGCTCCACGATCTCGTCGAGCTGGGCGACCCCGAGCCCGTCCCGACCGGGTGGCGGCAGATGGCGGGCGATGTAGAGGATCGCCTGCTGGCCGTAGTCGAACGGGCTGCCGACGTCGAGGCCGCGCCAGGGCAGGACCTCTTCGGAGCGCTCGACCTCGCTGGCGTCGACGTTCTCGGACGGCTTGAGCCCGAAGCTCGACGCCACGGCGTTGAAGTCGCCGCCCAGCCGCAGGGTCGCACTGGTGAACACCGCGAGCTTGTCGGTGAGCAGCTTGTCGCGCATCGGGCCCCAGACCTGCAGCGGGGCCACACAGAGGTGCGGGGGCCGGTGCTCGGCTCCCTCGGTCACCCAGAGCACGTCGGTCTCCAGGTTGGCCGCCATCCGCTCGGCCGTGGCGAACACCTCCTGGACGGCGCCCTTGGCCTGGTTGAGCCCGGCGTCGCCGTCCTGCCCCTGCTCGCCCTTGGGGTAGGCCGAGAGGCAGGCCCGTGCGCTCGTGCGCACCGTGACCAGGGCGTCGGCGAGCGTGTCGGGCAGCGTGTCGATCCGGCCGGGCTCGAGGTCGTTGATGGCGGCGCGCAGCGCGTCACCCGCGTCGGCGAGGTCGTCGGCCTCGCTGCCGTCGACGTGCCGCTGCGACCGCTTGGCCGCCCGGTCGACGTCGGCCGCGAACAGCTCGTCGGTGGCGGCCTGGGTGATGCGGGAGACCAGCTCGTGCGCCTCGTCGACGACCACGACGTCGTAGTCGGGGATCATCGGCACGCCCTCGATCGCGTCGATCGCGAGCAGCGAGTGGTTGGTGACGATCAGGTGGGAGCGCTGCGCCTTCTCGCGGGCCAGCTCGGCGAAGCACTCCTGGCCGTAGGGGCACTTCGCGGCGCTGAGGCACTCGCGGTGGTTGACCGAGACCTGGCGCCACTCGCGGTCGGTGTGCCGTGGTGCGTTGTCGCGCTCGCCGGTGCCGCCGTCGCCGGACTCCTCCTCGGCCCAGGCTCGCAGCTCCAGCACCTTGGTGGCCATCGAGCCCTGCGGCACCTCGATCAGCGCGCCCTGGTCGTCGGGGACGCCGGCGCGGATGCGATGCAGGCAGGCGTAGTTGGAGCGGCCCTTGAGCACGGCGTAGGAAGCATCCACGCCCGGGAGGTCACCGACCGCCTCCACCAGCCGCGGGAGGTCGCGCTCGACCAGCTGGTGCTGGAGGGCCAGGGTCGCGGTGGCGACCACGACCCGGCTGTCGTGCAGGAGCGCCGGCACGAGGTAGGCCAGCGACTTGCCGGTGCCGGTGCCGGCCTGGGTGAGCAGGTGGGTGCCCCCGACCATCGCATCGGCGACCGCCTCGGCCATCTCGATCTGGCCGACGCGCTCCTCGCCGCCGAGCGCCTCCACCGCAGCGGCCAGCACCGTCGCGACCGACGCGTGCTCTGTCTCCTGCTGGGTCTCGGAGGCGGTCGGCGCGGTCACCCGAGAACCCTAGTTGCCGGGACCGACCTTCCCGTGACTCTCCACAGCCGCCACGGGCAGCACCAGCTCGACGGCGAGCCCGTCGGGTTGTATCCCGAGCTGCGGGCCGCGTCGGTGCCACCGACCGAGGCGCTGCGGTCGACCTGAGCCGCCAGGATCTGAGCCGTCAGTCGGCGTCGACCACGAACGACGGGGTGCCGCCGGCGCAGGCCGCCTCGACCCGGACCCGCCCGTCGCCGCCGCTCTCGAACTCCACCCGGAGGTCGTCCGGGCCGGTGTGGTCGACCTCGATGGACCAGCCGCTGTTGGGCCGGGCGCTGACCAGGGCGATCGCGCTGCCGTCGCACGATGCGACCACGGCGCCCGCCGCGCCCTGCCACGAGCGGCGTACCGGACCCGCCGGCTGCTGGGGCGCGGACGTCGACGGTGACGCCGGCTGCGTCGCCGAGGGCGGCGCGGACGTGGTCTGCCCGCCAGAGTCCGTCGTCGTGGTCGTCGTGGTCGTCACGGGCAGGTTGCCCGCGACGCCCGCGCCGGCCTCGGAGATGACGGTCCACACCAGGAACGCGCCGACCGAGACGATCGCCACCCAGGCCAGGGCGCCGAGGACGACTCTGCGGTAGTGCGTCACCGATTCATCGTCCCTCACGTAGCGTGCGGCCATGACCAGCATCCTCGTCGTCGAGGACGACGAGGCGATCCGCAAGGCGGTCCTCCGGGGGCTGACGGAGCGTGGCCACGCCGTGGCCACCGCGGCCACCGGGATGGCAGGCCTCGAGCAGGTGCTGTCTCGCCCACCCGAGCTGGTGCTGCTCGACCTCGGACTGCCCGACATCGACGGGCTGACCCTCATCTCGATGATCCGCGCCGCGTCGCAGGTGCCGATCATCGTGATCACGGCCCGCGACGGGGACCCGGCGATGGTCACCGCGCTGGACAGCGGCGCCGACGACTACGTGATCAAGCCGTTCGGCACCGAGCAGCTCGCCGCGCGGATCCGGGCGGTGCTGCGCCGCGGCGGCGGCGGGAGCGCACCGGCCGAGCCGCTCCGGGTCGGCGGCCTGGTCGTGGAGGAACGCACCCGCACCGCCACCCTCGACGGTCGTCCGCTCGAGCTGGCGCGCAAGGAGTTCGACCTCCTGCTCGCACTGGCCTCGCGGGCCGGGGAGGTGGTCACCAAGCGAGAGCTGCTGGCCGACGTGTGGCAGCAGGCGTACGGCGGATCGGAGCGCTCGGTCGACGTCCACGTCTCGTGGCTGCGCCGCAAGCTGGGTGAGACTGCGGCCGAGCCGCGCTACCTGCACGTGGTGCGTGGGGTGGGCATCCGGCTGGTCGACCCGACCGAGTCCCCGACCCAGTCCCCGACCCAGTCCCCGACCCAGGACGAGTGATGCGCCGCCGCATCTCATGGCTGGTGCTCGCCACGACGTCGACGATCGTCGTGTCGTTCGTGGTGCCGCTCTGCCTGCTGGTCCGCACGCTGGCCGAGGACCGGGCGATGGCCAGCGCGGACCAGGAGGCCGGCAACATGGCCGCCCTCGTGGCGGGCCGCCTCGACGCCGCGAACCTCACCACCTTCGTCGACAACGTCAACGGCGGCGGCGAGGTCGTGGTGACGGTCTACACCGCGGACCGCCAGGTCATCGGCGACGACTCCACCCCCCGCTCCGACGCCGAGGTACGCCGGGCGCTGGGCGGCGAAGGAGTCACGGTGGTCGACGGCAGCGGCGGCAGGGTGCTGGTCCCCGTGGTGACCCCGGACGGCACGTCCGTCGTCCGCGCGAGCGTCACGGAGGAGGTGCTGCGCTCCGGGGTGACCCGGGCGTGGGTGGCGATCATCGGCCTCGGCATCGCGTTGATGGCGATCGCGGCCCTGATCGCATCGCAGCTGGGGCGACGGATCAGCGAACCGCTGCACGCGGTCGCCGAGGTCGCGCACCGGCTCCGCGAGGGTGACCTGTCCGCGCGCGCGGAGGTCGAGGGCACCGAGGAGACCGAGGAGCTCGCGCGGGCGCTCAACGGCCTCGCGGAACGCACCCGTGAGCTCCTGGTGGCCGAGCGCGGCGCGGTCGCCGACCTGAGCCACCGGCTGCGCACTCCCGTGACCGCCCTCAGGCTGGACGCCGAGACGGTCACCGACCCCGAGGTCGCGCGCCGGCTGGACGAGCACATCGGCGTCCTCCAGCGCAGCATCGACGCGATCGTGCGCGACGCCCGACGTCCGGTGCGCGAGAACCTGCGCGAGGTCTGCAACGCCTCCGCGGTGGTGAGCGAGCGGGTGGCGTACTGGCTGCCCCTGGCCGAGGACCAGGGTCGCCCGGTGCAGGTCGACGTACCCGAGAGTCCGGCGGTCGTGCCCCTGGCGGCCGACGACCTCGCCGACGTCATCGACGTCCTGGTGGACAACGTGTTCGCGCACACGCCGGAGCCGGTGGGCTTCGAGGTCCGGCTGGTCCGGTCGGGCGACAAGGTGCGGCTCGAGGTGTCGGACGCCGGGACCGGGCCCAGCGCCGTACGACGCGAGCGCGAGGGCAGCACCGGGCTCGGCCTGGACATCGCCCGGCGGGCGGCCGCGGCGGCCGGCGGCTCGCTGACGTTCGGACGCAGCCCCCAGGGCGGGACGACCGTGGAGCTGGTCCTGCCGCTCCTGCGCGGCTGACTCGCTGGGCAACCCCACGACTCAGTCGTCGTCGCCGTGGCCGTGGCCGCTGCGGTCGTCGTCGTCGTCGCGGTCGTCGTCCCCGCCGTGGCCGTGACCGCTGTGGTCGTCGTCATCGTCGTCATCGTCGTCATCATCGTCACCGCCGTGGTGGTGGCCGTCCTCGCCCTCACCACTGTGGTGCCCGTGGTCGTCGCCACCGGAGGGCGCTGCGGGGGCCGGTGCCGGCGCGGCGGGCGCCGGCCGCCGTGCGGCAGCCACCGCACTCACTCCCGGGATCGTGACGGTGCGCACCTCGTTGGTGACGCACTTGCCGCCCTCGAGACGGGCCGGCTTGCGGCAGGGTGCGAAACCGGGCTGCCGGCCGGCCCTCGCGGTCTCGGTCGGGACCTCCGATGCGTCGACGACGAGCGACTCGCGCGGCGCCGGGTCGGGGCCGCCGACCAGGCCACCGACCCGGTAGGCGGCGGTCCCGCCGAGCACTCCGGCGACGAGGATGACTGCGAGGAACACCAGCGACTTGGGGCTCATGATCATGTCCCGCAGCGTGCGGGGCCCCGCGCTATGCCCGGGTTGTCGCTGTATCAAGGGCTCGTCAAGAAACGCCTTGATGTTCATTTGACGTCGCGATGACTCGCGCTTGTGGCCGCGTCGCGGAACGTAGCTGCCCGTGAGCACCTATGACAGGAGAACCCGCGACCGCTACCGGCAGGTCGTCACCGGCGTGACCGGCCTCGCCGGCGTCGGCGCCCTGACCCTCACGGGCGGGCTGATGGGCATGGCCGCCGGCGAGGCCGCCAAGGAGCAGGAGCAGCAGGCGGCTGCCGACCTCGCAGCCCAGGAGGCCGCCCTGAAGACCCAGGTCAAGGCACAGCGCCGCGCCGAACGCCGGGAGGCCGCCCAGCAGCCCCAGCTGCGCGAGCGGCCCCACGTGACCCGGGTGACCACCCGCTACGTGACCGACGGCTCGGCCAGCAGCAGTGACCCGGGTCCCGGTGGCGCGGTGTCGAGCAGCAGCGGCAGCAGCGGCAGCTCGGGCTCGGTGCCCGCACCGGCCCCGGAGCCGGCGCCCGCACCCGAGCCCGCCCCCGAGCCGGCGCCGAGCAGCGGGTCCTGATGTCCACCCACGTCGACTTCCAGGCCTTCGGGACCTACGGCCACCTCGCCGTACGCCGCGCGGAGGCGCTCCCGCGCGCCCTCGAGATCACGCGGGCCGTGGTGAGGGACGTCGACGCCACCTGCAGCCGGTTCCGGCCGGACTCCGACCTCGCCCGGGTCAACCGCGAGCCGGGCCGATGGGTCGAGGTCGACCCACTGCTGGTCGAGGCCGTCCGGGTCGCGGTCCGGGCCGCCGCCGTCACCGACGGCCTGGTGCACCCGCTGCTGGGCCGATCCCTGGTGACGCTCGGCTACGACCGGGACTTCCGGGAGCTCCGCGAGGTCGAGACCGAGCCGGCGTACTCCCCCGCCCCCGCGCTGGATGCGTGGCGAGGGATCGAGCTCGGCGAGGCGCGCGTGCGCATCCCCGCCGGTACCGCTCTCGACCTCGGCTCGACCGCGAAGGCCTGGGCCGCCGACCTGGTCGCGTCCGGCCTCGAGCTGGAGCTCGGCCAGCCGGCACTGGTGAGCCTCGGCGGCGACATCGCCGTCTCCGCCTCGGACGGCGATCCGTGGCGGGTGGCGGTGGCGGAGCACCCGGGCGACCTCCGCGAGCGGCCCGACTGCCTGGTCGACCTCACCGCGGGCGGTCTGGCGACGTCGAGCACGCGCGTTCGACGCTGGACGCGCCGGGGCACGGTCCGCCACCACCTGCTCGACCCGCGCACGGGTGAGCCCGCCGCGGAGGTGTGGCGCACGGTGACCGCCACCGGTCCGTCCTGCGTGGCCGCCAACATCGCCACCACGGCCTCCGTCGTGCTCGGCGACGCCGCCCTGCCGTGGCTCGAGGGCCTCGACGTCACCGCCCGCCTCGTCGCGTCGGACGGGCGGGTGCACGCCATCGGCCGGTGGCCGGCCGAGACCGAAGGGCGGGCCGCGTGATGGCGAGTCTGATGATGGAGGGGCCGGTCCTCTGGTACCTCAACCGCGGCAGCGGCGCGGTGACCATGGTGCTGCTGACGCTCACCGTGGTCCTCGGCGTGCTGTCCCTGGGCGGCCTCCCCGCCCGGCGGGTGCCGCGCTTCGTGCTCCAGTCGCTGCACCGCAACGCCGCCCTGCTCGCGTTCGTGCTGCTGGCCGTGCACATCGCCTCGTCCGTGGTCGACCAGTACGTCGACATCCGCTGGTGGCAGGCGTTCGTGCCGGTCGGCGCGACGTACGAGCCGCTGTGGCTGGGCCTGGGCGCGGTGGCGGTCGACCTGATGCTCGTGATCGCGGCGACCAGCATCCTGCGGCGCCGGCTCAGCGGACCGGACCTGGCGGCTGCTGCACCAGCTGGCCTGGCCGATGTGGGGGCTCTCGCTCACGCACGGCATCGGCATGGGCACCGACCTGCGCGACGGGTGGTGGCTCGTGAGCCTGGCCTGCGGAGCCGCGGTGGCGGTCGCCCTCGTCTACCGCCTGGTGCGCCTCGTGGTCGGCCACCTGGGCCCCGACCGCACCCAACCCCAGCCGCCATCCCCGTCGCAGCCCGTATCCCCGTCCGTCCCCGAGCTGAAGGTCCTCCGATGACCGTGTCCACCCTCGACAGCCCTCCCTCGCCGGTGCCGTTCCCCGACCACGTGAGTGTGGAGCCCGGCCCCGCCCTGCTCGCCGGCATCGAGCGCGGCCCGTCGCTGGCCGCCCACCGCCAGCAGTACGGCGAGCCGCCCGAGGTCTCCCCCGAGGAGCTGCACGAGGCCCTGCGCCGGATCAGCCTGAGGGGCCGTGGGGGTGCGGGCTTCCCGTTCGCCACCAAGCTCGACGCGGTGCTCCAGCAGCGCTGCGCGCCCGGTGCTCGTGGTCAACATGAGCGAGGGTGAGCCGGCCAGCAGCAAGGACACCGCGCTGGCCCTGACCCGTCCGCACCTCATCCTGGACGGGGTGGTCGCCACCGCGCGGTCGCTGCGGGCCCGGGAGGTGCACGTGGTCCTCCCCGGCGAGCGGGCCGCGACCGCCACAGCGATGCGCACCGCGCTGGGGGAACGCTCCGACGGCATCCGCATCGTCTCGCACGTCGCCGAGTCGCGGTTCGTCGCCGGCCAGGCCAAGGCCGTCGTGGAGCTGCTGTCCGGTCGCCCCAACCTCCCGGTGACGTCGTGGCAGCCCGAGGCCGTCTCCGGCCACCGCGGCCGACCCACGCTGCTCAGCAACGCCGAGACCTGGGCCCGGGTCGGGCTGCTCGTGCTGCGCGGCGTGGCGGCGTACTCCTCCCTGGGGACGCCGCGACGAGCCGGGTGCCACCCTGCTGACCCTGAGCGCTCCGGACCGGGACCCCGTGGTGCGCGAGGCGGAGTACGGCACCCGCCTGCGCCACCTGCTGCCCGACGAGCTCAGCGGCCGGCCCGCCCTGGTCGGAGGCTTCCACGGGTCCTGGACCACGTGGGAGACCCTCGCCAGCGCGCGGGTCTCGGTGGCCGGCATGCGGCTGCTCGGGTCGCCGCTGGGTGCGGGCGTCGTGTTGGGCGCCCCGCGCGGGACGTGCCCCGTGACGCTGACCGGCGAGATCGTCGCCTACCTGGCCGGCCAGAGCGCCGGCCGCTGCGGGCCGTGCTTCAACGGGCTGCCGGCCCTCGCGGGTGCGGTCACCGCGGTCGTCGACGGCGCCGGCGGGCCGTCCTCGCGTGGAGCAGCTCGCCACGCTGGTCGAGCGACGCGGAGCGTGTGCCCACCCCGACGGCACGATCCGGCTGGTCCGGTCGATGCTCACCACGTTCGCCGACGAGGTCTCGCTGCACGCCTCGAGCGGGTGCTCCGAGCGGCGGCTGCACCTGGTGCCGGACCGGCTCGACAGGACCGGCGTACGGCGGGCGTCGTGAGCACGCAGCTGCGGGTCGACTGGCCCAACTGCAAGGCGCGGGGGCTCTGCCACGAGGTGCTGCCGGACCTGGTCGAGCTCGACCCGTGGGGCTACCCGGTCGTCCGCGGCCCGGTCACCGACGACCTGCTGGCCGACGCCCGCGAGGCGGTGCGGACCTGTCCGAAGTCGGCGCTGCGGCTGGTCGAGGGGCGCTGAGGTCTCAGGACTAGGGTCGGGCCGTGAACGAGGGATATCGCGAGGTCAGCACCAGCGACGACCGCACGCTGGAGGTGCTGACCGGGGGCGACCCGGACGGGTTCCCGCTGCTCTTCCACGGCGGCTCGCCGTCCGCCGCGGTCCGCTACGAGCCGTTCGACCGTGCCGCCCGCGAGGCCGGGCTGCGGTTGATCACCTACTCCCGGCCCGGCTACGGCGGCTCGACGGTCCGCTCGCGGACCGAGCCACGGATGGTCGACGACGTGGCCGACTCCCTGGCGGTGCTCGACGCGCTGGGCGTCGACCGCTTCGTCACCGCGGGCTGGTCCGGCGGCGGCCCGCGGGCACTTGGCTGCGCCGCCCTGCTGCCCGACCGCTGCCTGGCCGCCGCCTCGATCGCCGGGGTAGGGCCGCACGACGGCGAGGGCCTCGACTGGAAGGCCGGGATGGCCGACGAGAACGTCGCCGAGTACACCGCCGCCGAGACCGGCCGGGACGCCTACGCAGCGTTCCTCGAGGAGGAGTTCCTGCCGGTGCTGCTCGCCGACGCGGACGACCTCGCCGACAGCCTGGGCGGGTTGCTGCCGCCCGCCGACAAGGCTGCGATGGACCGCGGGTTCACCGAGTGGCTGACCGAGACGTTCCACCGGGCCGGGGCCCAGCGGACCGCCGGCGTGCTCGACGACGGGCAAGCGGCGGTGCGGCCGTGGGGGTTCGACGTCGGTGCGATCACGGTGCCGGTGCTGATCTACCAGGGGCGCCAGGACGCGATGGTGCCGTTCGCGCACGGCGAGTGGCTGGCCGCGCACGTGCCCGGCGCCGAGGTGCACCTCACCGACGACGACGGGCACCTGACGCCGATGACCAACGGGCTGCCCGGGATCCTCGCCGACCTGAAGCGGCTCGCCGGTCTCTAGCCGGCGTCGGGGAGCAGGGCGATCCGAGCGGCGACGGCGTCCCCGAAGATGCGGTGGCCCTTCGGCGTGAGGTGCAGCCGGTCGTCGAGGTAGGGCAGCTCCAGGTCGCCACCGAGACGTACGCCACGGCGTACTTGTGAGACAGGTGCGCGAGCAGCCGGTCCACGCGCGCCACCTTCGCCGCCCTCGCCGGTGCGGTCGCCGGGCCGATGACGATGGTGCGGTACGGCGCCGCCGCGCGCATGACCCGCGTGAAGCCGGCCTTGATCTCGGCCCGGCTGCGGTCGTAGTCGTTGAGCCCGCCCTCGACGATCACCAGGTCCGCGCCACCCTTCAGCGCGGCCGGCGCCCGGTCGGCGAAGGAGACGCGGCCGCAGGGTGAGGCGTGCGCGCTGAAGCCGGTGCCGGAGAAGCCGGCCACGTGGATCCGGCCCGGCAGCCGCGACGGCCACGACTGCACCGGCTCGTCGAGGCCGAGCCCGGCCGACCACGAGTCGCCGACCACGACGACCCGCTCGCCCGAGCCGGTGACCATCGCGCCACGCTTGACCGAGGCCGCGGCGAAACGCTCGCACTTCGACTGGTGCGCGCTGGCGCGCGCCGCGATGACGCCGGTCGCCACCAGGGCAGTGACCAGCGCCATCGCGGTCATGACGACCGTGCGACGGCGCAGCAGATGGACCCGAGGGAGCACGAGGGCAAGTGTGCGGACCAGATCGCCCTCAACCCATGGTCCGACCGGGTCATTCAGGGACCATTCCGGGAGGCCCCTGAGGGCCTGCCTGACTAGTCAGGGCAGACCCTCACAAGGA
The DNA here is from genome assembly GCA_963800715.1 of uncultured Actinomycetota bacterium. Lineage (GTDB taxonomy): Bacteria > Actinomycetota > Actinomycetes > Propionibacteriales > Nocardioidaceae > Nocardioides. Next base: position 113,908 of record CAWDBZ010000002.1, read on the forward strand.
CCGTCAGACGTCTGGGCCGTCCGGGACGCAGGATCCGGCGGGTCAGACGGCGTACGACGCGAGCTCGCCGGCGAGGTCCTCGTTGGCCCGCCCGGCCACGATGGTGCCGTCGGCGGTGTGCTCCATCGAGTCGATCTCGCCGTGCTGGTGGAGCCGGTTGATCAGGTCGCCGCGCTCGTAGGGCAGCAGCGCCTTGAACTCCACGCCGGGTCGGGGCAGCTCGCCCTCGACCAGCGCCAGCGCGTCGGCGATGCCCTCGCCGGTCTTGGCGCTGACCACGACCGAGTGCGGCTCCTCGCGCTGCAGCCGGGCGAGCACGAGCGGGTCGGCGGCGTCGGCCTTGTTGATCACCACGAGCTCGGGGACCTGGGTGGCGCCGATCTCGGCGAACACCTCACGGACCGCCGCGAGCTGGCCCTCAGGGTCGGGGTGCGAGCCGTCGACGACGTGCAGGATCAGGTCGGCGTCGGCGACCTCCTCCAGCGTCGAGCGGAACGCCTCGACGAGCTGGTGCGGCAGGTGGCGGACGAAGCCGACGGTGTCGCTCATCGTGTAGACGCGGCCGTCCGACGTGGTCGTACGCCGCGTGGTCGGGTCGAGCGTCGCGAACAGCGAGTCCTCGACCAGTACGCCGGCATCGGTGAGCCGGTTGAGCAGCGAGGACTTGCCGGCGTTGGTGTAGCCGGCGATCGCGACCGCCGGGATCTCGTGGCGGCGGCGCTCCTGCCGCTTGGTGTCGCGGGTGCTCTTCATCTCCTTGAGCTCGCGGCGGAGCTTGGCGATCTTGGTGTTGATCCGGCGCCGGTCGGTCTCGATCTTGGTCTCACCGGGGCCGCGGCCGCCGATGCCGGCGCCGCCGGCGACCCGGCCGCCGACCTGGCGGGAGAGGTTGCCGCCCCAGCCGCGGAGCCGCTGCTTCATGTAGTTGAGCTGGGCCAGCTCGACCTGGGCCTGGCCCTCCCTGGACTTCGCGTGCTGGGCGAAGATGTCGAGGATCAGCGCGGTCCGGTCGACGACCTTGACCTTGAGCCGGTCCTCCAGGTTGCGCAGCTGGCTCGGCGCGAGCTCGCCGTCGCAGATCACGGTGTCGGCGCCGGTGGCCTGGACGATCTCGCGGATCGCGTCGACCTTGCCGCGGCCGACGTACGTCGCGGGGTCGGGCGACTGCCGGCGCTGGTAGATCGCCTCGAGCACCTCGGAACCGGCCGTCTCGGCGAGCAGGGCCAGCTCGGCCATCGAGTTCTCGGCGTCCTCGACGGAGCCGTCGGTCCAGACGCCGACCAGCACCACGCGCTCGAGGCGGAGCTGGCGGTACTCGACCTCGCTGATGTCCTCCAGCTCGGTCGACAGGCCGGCCACGCGGCGCAGCGCGTGCCGCTCGGCGAGCTCCATCGCGCCGACGGTCGGGACGGCTTCGGGGTCGTCCTCGGGCTCCCAGCCGGTGGTGGCTGCGAGCTCGTCGTCGAGATCGAAGTCGTCGAGCTCGATGGTCGAGTCGACCGGCTCGAGTCCGTCGGGTGAGGTCAGGTGCGTTCGTCATGTGCTGTCAAGCGTACGGGCGGCCCCACCGCGGGCGAAACACTTTCCTGCCCGGGGTCCGCTGCTAATCTCCCTCGACCGGCACCTCAGAGGGAATCTCCATGGCCCGTCCGCCTCGCACTGCTCACCGAGCCGTTGGCGTCACCGTCTCGGCCGTCGGCACCTGCCTCGTCCTGGGCGCGACCCTGCTGGCCGATCCGTCCCTGGGGGCGACGTCGTCCGTGACGACCGGATCGACCCGGCAGGCGGACCGGGCCACCGCGCCGGCGCCTCCGGTCAAGATCTCCCAGAACAGCTCCGAGGCGTTCTTCGCGGGCGGAGGCGTGGCCTGTCACTTCAACGGTGTGCTGGCCGAGAACCACTGGTATCGGCGGTTCGATCTCAGCGGCCACTACGGCGTGTCCAAGGGATTCGCGGTCTCCCAGCTCGTCGTCGCGGTCGAGAAGGCGTTCAGCCTGGATGGCACCCTCCCGGGCCACGTGGCGGTCTCGGCCATCGACGACGGCGATCCTCTGCTGTTGGCCAACCTCGAACCCTTGGCGTCGGTCCCCGTGGACTACGAGTCCGTGGCCGACGGGGCCCTGTTCACGGTCCCGGTCACGGCCGTGGTGCCGGCGGGCAAGGACCTCGTCGTCGAGGCCGTGGTGCAGGCAGGCACCGACTCCGAGCTGTTCAGGGTCGGGGCGAACACGGCACCCGAGCTCGCCGATGACTACTTCCGTGCCGACGTCTGCGGATGGACGCAGCCGACGCCGTTCACGGCCGTCGGCTGGCCCATGCAGAGCCACATCCTCTACGCCGTGGGCAAGGCCGTCGACTGCCTCGACGCCGAGGCGTCCGTCACGGCTGCCGCGGCGGCGCTCGCGCACGCGACGGCCGACCTCGCGAAGGCGCAGGAGGCCAAGACCAAGGCCGTCGGCAGGCTCCGCAAGGCCCGCAGCGCCCTGAAGAAGGCGGTGGCCCAGCACGGGCCGAGCTCCGCCCAGGCGGTCGAGGCGCGCAAGAAGGTCGCGAAGGCGAAGAAGGCCAAGGCCGCGAAGGTCAAGGCCCTGCGGGCCGCCACCTCCGCCGCGGCGGCGGCCACCGCGGAGGTCCCTGCGAGCGAGCGGTCGGCCGCGCTCGAGTGTGCGCAACCACCCCTGCCCTCCGTCCAGTGAGCCCGAGGGTGCTCGTCTCTCCCGACGGTCACGAGATCGCGGCCCTGGTCGACGCGCTCCCGGCGGGCCGGTTCGTGCTCGGGCTCAGCGGCTCCCCCGGCGCCGGCAAGTCCACGCTGGCCGCGGCCCTCGCCGCGGCGTACGGCTGCCCGGTGGTGCCATGGACGGCTTCCACCGGCCGAACGCCGAGCTGGTGGCCATGGGCCGACTGGACGCGAAGGGCGCGCCGGACACCTTCGACGCGGAGGCGTACGCCGCCCTGCTGCGCCGGCTCCAGTGCGGCGGCGACGTGCTGGCGCCGTCGTTCGAGCACGGACAGCCGGACCCGTGCCGGACACGATCGAGATCCCGTGCCGAGGCCGGGCTGGTGGTCACCGAGGGCAACTACCTGCTGCTGGACGAGCCGCGCTGGCGCACCGCGGCCCGCGAGTGCGACGCGGTCTGGCACCTGGTCACCGACGAGCCGACGCGGTCGAGCGGCTGGTCGCGCGGCACGTCGAGGCCGGTCGGTCGCTCGACGACGCCAGGGCCTGGGTGGCCAGCGTCGACCAGGCCAACGCCGACCTCGTCGAAGCCGCCGCCGGCTCCGCCGACGAGGTGCTCGACCTGACCGAGTGGTCGGGTCGTGTGCCCCACGCCGCGGCATAGCGCGTCCTCAGGCACACGACCCGGCCGAGCAGGGGTTCGCACTGACTGCGGAAGCGCATTATTTGCGTATCCGCAGTTTATGCGGCACACTTCCTCCATGACACCCGATCCGACCCAGCTCGACGCCGTGCGCGAGGCCCTCGAGGCCGCCGCCGACAAGGACGCCGGCGAGGCGCTCCCGCACCTGCGGGAGGCCGCGGACAAGCTCACCGCGCTCATCGACGAGTCGATGGCCGAGGCGCTGCTCGCGGGGAAGGTGTCGCTGCGGTCCGCCGGTGCGGCGGCCGGGCTCACCGAGAACGCCGTACCCCCTCGGCTGGCCCGCACCCAGACCCTCGGCGCCTACGCCAACGAGGACGGCCGGGTGACCGCCGCCGGCGTCGAGCGTGCCAAGTACGACCACGAGTCCGGCACACCCAAGCCGGCGCCCGCTCCCGCCGCAGCACCGATGCGGTTCAAACCGAGGAGGCCCAACAATGAGAGACGGCGATGACCCGCTCCGACCTGACCCACCTCTACTTCCTGCTCGACCGCAGCGGCTCGATGCAGTCCATCAAGTCCGACATCGAGGGCGGCTTCGCGGCGTTCGTCGACGAGCAGCGCAAGGGCGCCGGGCGAGTGCCGCGCGACGCTGGCGCAGTTCGACGACGTCTACGAGGTCGTCTACGCCGACCGGCCGATCGCCGACGTGCCGCCGCTCGACCTGCAGCCGCGCAACATGACCGCGCTGCACGACGCGATGGGCCGGCTGATCACCGACGCCGGTGCCAAGCTCGCCGCGCTGCCCGAGGGCGCAGCGGCCCGGCACCGTGATCGTCGCGATCATGACCGACGGCCTGGAGAACGCCAGCAAGGAGTGGACCGGCGCCGCGATCAAGGCACTGGTGAGCCAGCAGAGCGGCACTACAACTGGACGTTCATGTACATGGGCGCCGACCAGGACGCCGTCGAGGTGGGCGCCTCGCTCGGCATCGACCGCGAGCCTGTCCGTGACCTACGTCGCGCGGCAAGCGCGGAGGCGATGGGCGTGGCCGGCGGGCAAGATCGCCAAGCTGCGCGCGGCCCGGATCGCCGCGCCCGCCGCGCCGATGGAGGCGTTCACCGACGAGGAGCGGGCCTCGCTGGCCGAGTGAGCGCTACTTGGGCGGCATCCGGATGCCGCCGTCGACGCGGATCACCTCGGCGTTCATGTAGGAGTTGGTGAGGCACTCGACGACCATGCTGGCCAGCTCGTCGGGGACGCCGAGCCGCTTGGGGAACAGCACGCTCTCGCCGAGCTTGGCCTTGAACGCCTCGGAGTCCGGGCCCTCGCCGTAGATCGGGGTGTCGATCAGGCCCGGCGCGATCGTGTTGAGCCGGATGCCGGACGCCGAGAGGTCGCGCGCGACCGGGCAGGGTCATGCCGACCACGCCGCCCTTGGAGGCGCTGTACGACGCCTGGCCGATCTGGCCGTCGAAGGCGGCCACGCTGGCGAGGTTGACGATCGCGCCGCGCTGGCCGTCGTCGTCGGGCTCGTTGCGGCTCATCACGGTCGCGGCCTGGCGGACCATGTCGAAGGTGCCGATCAGGTTGATCGCGATCACCTTCTTGAACGCGTCGAGGTCGTGCGCGGACTCGATCTCGCCGTCGCGGCCGATGGTCCGCTGCGCCCAGCCGATGCCGGCCGAGTTGACCACCGCGCGGAGCGGGGCGATCTCGGCGGCGGCGTTGACGGCGGCGGTGATCTGCTCGGTGTTGGTGACGTCGACCTGGGCGAAGACACCCTTGATCTCGGCGGCGAGCGCCTCGCCCTTGTCGGCCTGGAGGTCCGCGACCACGACGGTGGCGCCCCTGGCGGCGAGCTGGCGGGCGCAGGCCGCACCGATGCCCGACGCGGCGCCGGTGACGATGGCGGTCGATCCACTGATGTCCATGGCCCGGGAGCTAGGACGCTCGGGCTGAGTGGCCTGACGCAAGGTAGGTCCATGAGCGACTCGGGTCGCCGCGCCCGCCGCTCACCGCCGGCATGCTCGTCGCGGTGGTGCTGGCGTGGCTCAACGGGATCCTGGTCCGGATGGTCACGCGTGGACGTCCAGTTCTTCGGCGAGACCGCCGACCGCAGCGACTACCGGGTCGCCGCCGGTGCCGGGCTGATGACCGCCCTGCTGCTGGTCCTCGGCATGGTCGCGCTGCTGTCGCTCGTCGGCGCCCGCCTGGCTGCAGTACCTCACCGCGGCCGGCGTCGCCACCCAGCTCGCGCTCGGGATCACCGCCTGGTGGAGCTCGCGGGACGTCGACGACTCCGTCGTGGTCACGAAGTCGGCGTGGGACGGCGTCAAGGACGTGCTGGTGCTGCCCGGGTCGTGGCCGCTGCTGGTGATGCTCGTGGTCGCCGTGGTGCTGGTCGTCAGAGGTGGGCGAGTCAGAGGTCGGTCTCGCCCCGCGCCACGATGACCGCGGGGCCGGTGAGCAGCACCCGGTCGTCGGCGGTCCAGGTGACGGTGAGCGTGCCGCCGGGCACGTCGACGCGGTAGGCGACGTCCGTCGCCGGCCGGGCCGGTTGTCGTCGGCGACCGCGGCGGCCACCATCACCGCGCAGGCGCCGGTGCCGCAGGAGCGGGTCTCGCCGGAGCCGCGCTCGTGGACGCGCATCGCGACGTGCCGGTCGCCGCGGCGTACGACGAACTCGACGTTGACGCCGTCCGGGTAGATCGCCGGGTCGTGGGTCGGGCGGGTCGAGCAGCCGGCCGGCCTCGTCGAGGGAGGACACGAAGGCGACCGCGTGGGGGTTGCCCATGTCGACGTGGCGGGCCGCCCAGGTGATGCCGCCGACCCCGACCGTGGTGTCGCCGAGCACCTTCGGGCGTGCCCATGTCGACGGTGATCAGGTCGCCGTCGACGGTGAGCGTCTTGACGCCGTCGCGGGTGTCGACCGCGGATCGGTGCCGAGCCGTCGGCCAGGCCCTCGTCGACCAGGTAGCGGACGAACAGCCGGATGCCGTTGCCGCACATCTCCGCGACCGAGCCGTCGGCGTTGCGGTAGTCCATGAACCACTCGGCGTCCGGCGTCGGTCGGAGCGGACCACGCGCAGCACGCCGTCGCCGCCGATGCCGGCGCGGCGGTCGCAGAGCGCGCGGACCCGCTCGGCCATCTGCTCGGCAGCGAGCTCGCCGTGGACGGTGCCGTCGAGGTCGGGCAGGAGGACGAAGTCGTTCTCGGTGCCGTGCCCCTTGAGGAACTCGTAGGCCATCAGCCGTAGAGGCCCTTGGCGTAGTTCTCCGGCTTGTAGTAGTCGTCGAGCTGCTCGACGGTCATGCCGGACGGCTCGACCTCCTTGGCGATCACCGCGCGGCGCGGGACCTTGGCCTCCGGGTCCCAGGTCTCCGGCTTCCAGATCCCGGAGCGCAGGAACGCCTTCGCGCAGTGGAAGAAGATGTCGTCGATCTCGACCACCACCGCCAGCAGCGGCCGGTGGCCCTTGACGACCATCTCGTCGAAGAACGGCGCGTCGCTGACCAGCCGGGCCCGGCCGTTGATCCGCAGCGTGTCGCCGCGGCCGGGGATCAGGAAGTTCAGCCCGACGTGCGGGTTGACCAGGATGTTCTTGTAGCCGTCGGCCCGCTTGTTGCCGGGTCGCTCGGCGATCGCGATGGTGCGGTCGTCGATGACGTGCACCAGCTGGCCGGGCGGGTCGCCCTTGGGCGAGGCGTCGCAGTTGCCGTCGGCGTCGGAGGTCGCCATCACGCAGAACGGCGACGCGGCGAGCCAGTCGCGGTCCACGTCGAGCAGCGCCGGCCGGCCCTTGTTGGCGGCCCGCTCGTGCGGCGTCCCGAGGAGCGCGACCAGCTCCTCGACGGAGTCGATCGTGTCCAGGTCGTCGTGCGCGCTCGGCGGTGCTCACCCCTCCAGGGTAGAGCCCGCCGCATCTCTACTTGCGGCTTGACCACCGCCGCCGCTCCCCCGCCGCGGCGGGTGGGTTCGGCGGCCGCGGTGAGCAGCCCGCCCGGGCCGAACTCGATCGCGGTGGCGGCGCCGATCTCGGCGGCGGACGTGCCCGGGGCGCCGACCGGCGTGAGCGTGTGGCCGAGCAGCGGTCAGCGCGGCGCCGTAGAGGTCGAGGTAGGCCTGCTCGGCCTTCACCGGCGTCGTGTTGTTGCGGCGCCGCGCGCGGTGCCGCGATCGCCTCGCTCCAGCGACATCCCGAGGTCGAGCCGGTTGACCAGGATCCCGAGCACCGTGGTGATGATCGTCGAGCCGCCGGGCGACCCGAGCGCGAGCACCGGCTTCTTGTCCTGGAGCACGATCGTCGGCGACATCGAGCTGCGCGGCCGCTTGCCGGGCTCGATCCGGTTGGGGTCGGCCGGGTCGTAGACGGCGCTGAAGTCGGTCAGCTCGTTGTTGAGCAGGAAGCCGCGGCCGGGCAGCACGATCCCCGAGCCGCCGGTCTGCTCGATGGTGAGCGTGTACTCGACGACGTTGCCGTCCTTGTCGGCCACGGTGAGGTTGGTGGTGTTGACGCCCTCGGTGTCCGGCGCGACCTCGCCCTTGCTGTTCGGGCGTGGCGCAGCTGCCGTCGGACGCCGCGACGTTGCCCGCCGCGACCGGCGGCGTGAACGCGTGCAGCGGGTCGATCTTGCAGGCCCGCTCCGCGGCGTACGTGTCGGAGAGCAGGGTGTCTGACCGGTACGCCGCTCTGGTCGCCGACGTACTTGGCGCGGTCGGCGAAGGCGAGGTGGGCGGCCTCGATCACGAGGTGCTGCACCTGCGCCGGCGTCAGCGACTTCAGGTCGTAGCGCTCGAGGATGTTGAGCGCCTCGCCGACGGTGGTGCCGCCGCTGGAGGACGGCGGCATGCCGTAGACGTCGAGCCCGCGGTAGCCGACGTGGGTGGGCCGGTGCTGGATGACGTCGTACTTCGCGAGGTCCTTGGCCCGCATCTTGCCCTTGGGCACCGGCAGGTCGGTGCGGCCGCTCTTCGGGGGCTTGCGCACGGTCTTGGCCAGCTCGCGGGCCAGGTCGCCGCGGTAGAACGCCGCCATGCCGCGCTCGGCGAGCAGGTCGTAGGTGTCGGCGAGGTCGGGGTTGCGGAGCACGCTGCCGACCTTGGGCGCCTTGCCGTGCCGCAGGAACAGCTTGCGGGTCGAGGTGAAGGTGTTGAACCGCTCGGCGTTGTCGTCGGTCTGCTGGTTGAAGGTCTTGTCGACCTTGAAGCCCCGGCGGGCCAGGGCCGTCGCCGGCGCGAGCACGTCGGCGAGGGACATCGAGCCCCACCGGTCGAGGGCGCGCCTGCCACGTGGCCGGGGTGCCGGGGACGCCGACCGAGACGCCGCTGGTCACCAGGTCGGGGGTGAAGGTGTAGGGCTTGCCGGTGGCCGGGTCGATGAAGGCGTCGTGCTTCATGGCCGCCGGCGCGGTCTCGCGGCCGTCGAGCGTCTTCACCTTCTTGCGTCTTCGCGTCGTAGTAGACGAAGTAGCCGCCGCCGCCGAGGCCGGAGCTGTAGGGCTCGGTGACGCCGAGCGCGGCCGCGGTGGCGATCGCGGCGTCGACCGCGTTGCCGCCCTTCTTGAGGACCTGGAGGCCGATCCGGGAGGCGTAGGGGTCGACCGAGGTGACCGCGCCGCCCTTGCCGACCGCCGTGGCGTGGCGCGGCGGCTGCGGCGCGCGCCGTTCGTGCGCGGCTGCCTCGGCGGCTGGCGGCGTCGGCGGCGGGGGCCTGGAGCGTGGTGACGGCGAGGGCGGCGGTGGTCAGGGCGACGAGGGGACCCGAGAACATGCCGTCGCGGTACCCGCGCCGGCGTCACTTCAAGCCGGGGTGCGTCCTGCAGCACCGGGAGCAGCAGCGTGCGCGGGGTGACCTGGGCCATCGCGGCGGCGACCCGGTTCGCGACGCCCGGGATGACCACCATCCGGCCCTTGTCGAGCCCCTCGACGGCGGCCTTGGCGACCGCGGCCGCGTCGATCCACATCACCGACGGGCAGCGCCTTCTCGGCCTCCTCCTTGCTGAACCCGGCGCGCTCGCCGAAGCCGGTGTGCACCGGTCCGGGGCAGAGCGCGGTCGCGGTGACGCCGCTGCCCTTGAGCTCGCCGACCAGCGACTGGGTGTAGGAGAGGACGAAGGCCTTGCCGGCGCCGTACCCCGCCTGGCCGGGCAGCGGCTGGAACGCCGCCGTGCTGGCGACGTTGAGGATCGCGCCGCGGCCGCGCTCGACCATGCCGTGGAGGAAGCGGGTGCAGAGGTCGACGACCGCGACGACGTCGACCTCGACCATCTGCATCTCGGTCTCGGGGTCGGCCTCGGAGACCCGGCCCATCGTGGAGAAGCCGGCGTTGTTGACCAGGATGTCGACGGTCACGCCGAGCTTGATCAGCCGGGACGGCAGGACGGCGCGCGCCGACCGGTCGGCGAGGTCGGCGGCCAGCACGTCGGCCTGGCCGCCGTCCGCGGTGATCTCGTCGGCGAGGGCGCGCAGCTTGTCCTCGCTGCGGGCGACGAGCACGAGCCGGTGGCCGCGGCGGGCGAGCTCGCGGGCGATCTCGGCCCCGATGCCCTGCGAGGCGCCGGTGACGAGCGCGGCCCGGTCCGGGGCCGGGAGCGGGAGGCGTCATGGACGCAACGTAGTGGCTCGGCCTGCTCAGGTGCGGGGGCCGACCACGTCGTAGCGCGCGGCGATGAACGCCTTGTTCTGGTGCACCTCGACGAGCCGGAAGTCGAAGCGGCGCGGGAACAGCGGCCGGCCCGCGCCGAGGGTGACCGGCGCGATGTAGCAGATCAGCTGGTCGAGCCTGCCCGCCTCGGCGAACTGGGCGGCGAGGTCGCCGCCGCCGCACGACCCAGACGTCCTTGCCGTCGGCGGCCGCCACCAGCTCGTCGTGCAGCGGCGCGACGTCGCCCTGGGCGAACCGGATGTCGGCGCCCTCGACGCCGGCCAGCTCGCGGTGGGTCACCACCCAGACCGGCATGTCGTAGGGCCACGCCTCGCCGGTCTCGGCGTTGTGGCGCAGGATCCACTCGTACGTCGTCGCGCCCATCACCATCGCGCCGATGTCCTTGATGAACTCGTCGTAGTTGAGCGGCCCCTTCTCGTCCTGGTCCTGGACGAAGAGCCAGTCGAGCGAGTCGTGCTCGTCGGCGATGAAGCCGTCGAGGGTCATCGCGGTGTAGAAGGTCGTGCGCGTCATGGGTGCCTCTTCATCCAGTTGAGCGGGTCGCCGGACAGGCCGGGCGAGTCGAGCGGCTCGCCGGCGAAGACGCCGTCCTCGGTGAGCAGCTGGCGGACCAGCAGCCGCCGGCCGGCCGAGTGGGTGATCACGTGCGCGACGATGCCGCCGAGCACGAAGCTCTCCGGCGGGTCGCAGAGCGCGTCGACGACCCGGTCCGCCCAGGCGTCGCGGCGCTCGATGTCGCGGACCACCGCCAGCCACGCGCGGCGCGGCCTCGTCGTGCCGCTCGACGAGCCCGGCGACGTCGTCCTGGCGCGGTCCGGGGAAGTCGGCGCCGGTGATCGAGGCGACCCAGACCTCCTTGGTGAAGACGAGCCGCTCGAGCAGCTGGGCGACCGACTCGCTCGGGCTCCTCGAAGACCGTCACCTGGCGCGGCGGCAGCCGGAGCTCACGGAACCGCTCCTCGGAGAGCTGCTTGGCCGCCTCGAGCAGCAGCCGGGTGTCGTCGACGTCGTGCTGGAGCAGCAGCGTGGTGACGCCGCCCCCGGCGCTGCCGCGGCTGGGCTCGGCCTCCACCCACAGCGAGAACGGCGGGTGGAAGTGGATGCCGTTGGGCGCGGGGAGCCAGTGCGCGGTGCCGCCGCCCTTGAGCGCGCTCGGCGGGTGGCCGTAGGCCCGGGCGAAGGCGCGGCTGAACCCCTCGACCGACTCGTAGCCGGCCTCGAAGGCGGTGTCGGTGACCGAGGCGCCCTGGCGCAGCTGCCACGCCGCCCGCTCCAGCAGCACCCGGCGCTTCATCGCCACCGGCGGCTCGCCGGCGCCGCGGGAGAGCTGGCGGTTGAAGTGGTAGGGCGAGGAGTAGGCGTCGCCCGCCATGTCGTCGAGGGTGTGGTTGTCCTCGTCGAGCACCGCGTCCAGCAGCTCGCGCAGCCGGTCGCGGCCGCTGGCTGCTCCTCGCTCATGGCATCAGTCTGGCCCGACCGCGGACGTCGCGCCCGACCGATCTTGCTCAGCGACCGCGGCTGCCGACGGCGGCGACCGCCTTGTCGACCAGCTGCGGGTCGTCGTACCGGATCCAGACGATGCGCGGGTCCTTGCGGAACCAGGAGTCCTGCCGGCGCGCGAACCGCCGGGTGGCCTGCGCGGTCTGGTCGCGGGCCTCCTGCTCGGTGAGCTCGCCGCGCAGGTGGGCGACCACCTCGCGGTAGCCGATCGCGCGGGGCGCGGTGCGGCCCTCGGCCAGGCCGTGGTCGAGGAGGTGGCGCACCTCCTCGACGAAGCCGCTGGTGAACATCGCGTCGACCCGCTCGGCGATGCGCTCGTCGAGGGTCTCGCGGTCGATGTCGACGCCGATCTGGACCGTGTGCGGGTCGGCGTACTCGAGGACCGGGAGGCTGGCGCTGAACGGCCGCCGGTCAGCTCGACCACCTCGAGGGCGCGGACGATCCGGCGGCCGTTCTCGGGAAGGATCAGCGCGGCGGCGTCGGGGTCGCGCTCCTCGAGCACGTCGTGGAGGGCCTGCGGTCCCCGCTCGGCGAGCTCCTGCTCGAGCCTGGTGCGGACCGCCTCGTCGGTGCCCGGGAACTCGAACCGGTCGAGGATCGCGCGGGTGTAGAGCGCCGAGCCGCCGACGAGCACCGGCGTCGTACGACGCGCCCGGAGCCGGTCGATCACCTCGCGCGCCCAGCCCTGGAACTCCGCGACGGTGGCCGGCTCGCGGACGGTGAGCGTGTCGAGGAGGTGGTGCGGGATGCCGCGCCGCGCGGCCTCGGGCAGCTTCGCGGTGCCGACGTCCATGCCGCGGTAGACCTGCATCGCGTCGGTGTTGACCACCTCGCCGTCCGAGGCGCTCGGCGAGGTCGAGCGAGAGGCCGGTCTTGCCCGACGCGGTGGCCCCGACGACGGCCACGATCGGGACCGTGGTCGGGGGTGCGGACATGTGGCTAGTGTGGCAACGCACGGGGTCATTCGGGCCTCGCACCACTTAGGAGCAGACATGGGCTTCCTTGATGACGCCAAGGAAAAGCTGAGCCAGGCCAAGGACAAGCTGGAGGATCTCGTCGACGGCAACGAGGACAAGGTCGAGGACGGCATCGACAAGGGCGCCGACATCGCCGACGACAAGACCGGTGGCAAGTACGACGACCAGATCGACGCCGGCGCCGAGCGGCCAAGGACGCCTGGGCGTCGACGACGCCGCCCGCGCTCCTCGGCGCCACCGGCTCCCCGCCCCGCGCCGACCCGCCGGCCGCGCCGCCTGTCGACTCGGCCGCGTCCGCCCGTCGTGACCGCGACCTGACCCGGCGACGCCGGCCGAGTCGCGAGCACGGTCCGACGACCGCGACCGGCTGCCCCGTCAGCCACGAGCCCGAGCAGTCCGACGACGACGCGGACCGCCAGGAGGAGAACGCCGAGACCTCGCTGGACCAGCCGTCCTCGTGACAGGTCGACCAGCGGTTCGTCGTCGTCCCCGCGTCGTACGTCTTCCTGCTGCGAGACGGCGTCGCGGGCACCGAGGTGCTGCTGCAGCTGCGCCAGGGCACCGGCTACATGGACGACCACTGGGCGGCCGCGGCGGCCGGGCACGTCGAGAAGGGCGAGACGGCGTACGACGCCGCCCGGCGCGAGGCCCGCGAGGAGATCGGCGTCGACGACCTGGACCTGGCGTTCGTGACGTCGATGCAGCGCACCCGCGGCGGCGAGCCGATCGACGAGCGGATCGACTTCTTCTTCACCGCGCGGTCGTGGTCGGGCGAGCCCGCGGATCGTCGAGCCCGCGAAGTGCGCCGACCTGGGGTGGTTCCCGCTGTCCGCGCTGCCCGATCCGGTGGTGCCGCACGAGCTGCAGGTGCTGCACGGGCATCATCGACGGCGAGCTGCCGGCGTACACGACCTTCGGCTTTCCGACCACGGGAGAGATCGATGAGTGACGACAACCCCACCCAGACCGGCGACCTCGGCGAGCAGCCCGAGCCGCAGATCGAGCCGGGCGAGCCCAACCCGGGCGGCGTCGGACGCCCTGCCCGAGGAGGACGACAACGTCCCGGCCGACCTCGGGCCGGAGACCAACCCCGCCGTCGAGGAGTCGCCCGACCCGCTCAAGAAGGTGCTCGAGGAGGGCGAGGACACCGACACCGAGGCCACCAAGTCCGACGACGGCACGCGACGAGGACGTCGAGCCGCACGAGGAGTCGCCCGCCTGACGCTGGGTACCGCTCCGCCATGAGCGGTCACGAGCAGGACACCGACATCCGCGACTCGACGCCGAACTCCACCGGGCCCGACGCGCGCCGCCGGCGGCATGGGCGTGAGCAGCGAGCGGGTCGGCCCGACCGGCCCCGGCCAGGAGGCGACCGACGGCGTCAAGGACACCTCCCCGCTCCCGTCGAGGGCGACACCCCGCCGGAGCAGTCGGCCGGCGGCGAGGAGGTGCAGCCCGACGGCGTGGCCCCCGCTGCGGGCTACCCCAGCCTCGACCCGCGGTCGGCGGACAAGCCGTACAAGGACGCGTAGCCGTAGCCAGACGTAGTGATCGGCGTCCCGGTGCGACGCCGTCAGGCGGCGCGGCACGTCGGGCAGCGCCGATCACTACGTTCGGCTACGGCGGCCGCCAGGATCGACCGCACCCAGGCGGGCTCGAACATGACGTCCTCCCAGGCGAACCGCAGCACCAGCCACCCTCGCACCCCGAACTCGTCGTAGCGCGCTGCGTCGCGACGCAGAGCCGCACGACTGCCGTGCCACTCGAACGAGTCGGCCTCGAGGACGATCTTGAGCCGCTCGTCGACGAAGTCGGGCGGCCGAGGAAGCCCGGGTCGTAGATCGAGACCTGGGGCCGCACGTGCAGTCCCGGAACCTCCGCGGCGATCGCATGCAGACCCGGACTCGAACGGGTTCGCCTTGTCCGCCGACGCCAGGCTGGCCACCCGCCGCATCTGCGCCGAACCCGGACCACGCGCACCAGAGGCAAGGCCGAGAGCAGCCGCGCCGAGAACCCGTGCCGCAGCGCCGAGTCGGCCACGGCCAGCGCCTCTCCGAACGGCAGGCCGCGCAGGCAGTCGACCAGCGTGCGCGCCTTGGTGGTCACGCCCTCGTCGACCTCGGACGCGTGCAGGTCGCCGCGGTGGATCACGACACCCGGCTCGCTGCGCGACGGTGAGCTTGCGATTCGCGGGCACCGTGATCTCCGGTCGGTCCGGCACCCGCAGGAGCTCCCAATGGTGGAGCTGAGCGGCCGAACGCCAGGACACGGCTCCGGTGAGCCGGTGGGCGGCCGCCCGAGAGGCGTCGACTTCCGGGAGCGCGTATCGACCTCGCGCGAGCACGACGATGTCGCCGACCTCGAGCGCTCGGTCGACCCGGATGCGGTCGGTGGCCGCGATCAGCGCGCCACGGGTCGCGACGCCGCCCAGGCGCTCCAGCGACTCCACGACCGACACGGCGTCCATCCTGCGACGCCGGAGCGGTCAGCCGCAGACGCTATCCACAGGGGCCGCGGCGGGCACGCCGACGGTCGGCATGCCCAGCCCGACGCCTGCGGGCGTCGGCTCCTTCGTGCGCGCCTCCCAGGCGTCGCCGCTGCGGGTGCGGCGTACGGCGACCGGGCCGTCGGCCACGAGGTGGTGCGGCGCGGCGTAGGTGACCTCGACGGTGGCGACGTCGCCGGGCCGGACCTCGACCTCGGGCGCCTGGAAGTGGACCAGCCGGTTGTCGGGCGCGCGGCCGGAGAGCCGGTGGGTGGCGGCGTCCTTGCGGCCCTCGCCCTCGGCGACCATCACGTCGAGGCGGCGGCCGACCTGCGTCTTGTTCTCGGTCCAGGCGACCTCGTCGGCGACGGCGACGAGCCGCTGGTAGCGGTCCTTCACGACCGCCGGGTCGATCTGGTCGGGGAGCGTCGCGGCCGGGGTGCCGGGGCGCTTGGAGTACTGGAAGGTGAAGGCGCCGCTGAACCGCGCCTGCTCGACGACCGCCAGGGTCTGCCGGAAGTCGTCCTCGGTCTCGCCGGGGAAGCCGACGATGATGTCGGTGGTGATCGCGGCGTCGGGGATCGCGGCGCGGACCCGGTCGATGATGCCGAGGTACTTCTCGGAGCGGTAGGAGCGCCGCATCGCCTTCAGCACGCGGTCGGAGCCGGACTGCAGCGGCATGTGCAGGCTCGGCATCACGTTGTGGCGTCTCGGCCATCGCCTCGATGACGTCGTCGGTGAACTCCGCCGGGTGCGGGCTGGTGAACCGGACCCGCTCGAGCCCCTCGACGTCACCGCAGGCGCGCAGCAGCTTGCTGAACGCCTGCCGGTCGCCGAACTCGACGCCGTAGGCGTTGACGTTCTGGCCGAGCAGGGTGATCTCGCTGACGCCCTCGGCCACCAGCGCCTCGACCTCGCTGAGGATCTCGCCGGGCCGGCGGTCCTTCTCCTTGCCGCGCAGCGCCGGGACGATGCAGAACGTGCAGGTGTTGTTGCAGCCGACGCTCACCGACACCCAGGCGGCGTACGCCGACTCGCGCTTGGTCGGGAGCGTGCTCGGGAAGACCTCGAGCGACTCGAGGATCTCGACCTGGGCCTCGTCGTTGACCCGCGCGCGCTCGAGCAGCGCCGGCAGGCGACCGATGTTGTGGGTCCCGAACACGACGTCGACCCACGGCGCCTTCTGGGTGATGGTCGCGCGGTCCTTCTGCGCCAGGCAGCCGCCGACCGCGATCTGCATGCCCGGCCGCTGCGCCTTCTTGGGCGCCAGGTGGCCGAGGTTGCCGTAGAGCTTGTTGTCGGCGTTCTCCCGCACCGCGCAGGTGTTGAAGACCACGACGTCCGCGTCCTCGCCCGTCGGGCGCAGCGACGTACCCCGCCTCCTCGAGCAGGCCGCTGAGCCGCTCGGAGTCGTGGACGTTCATCTGGCACCCGTAGGTGCGGACCTCGTAGGTACGCATGACCGGTCAAGGGTAGGCGGGGTCGCGGCGCCGCGCCATACTCGTCGCGTGCGCGTGCGACTGGAGATGCTGACCAAGGAGCAGGGCGGCCGGCACACGCCGGCCTTCGACGGCTACCGCCCGGACTTCCGGGCCAGCACCGACGGCCACGGTGACGTGTCGCTGGGTCAGGCGAAGGTGGCCTTCCCCGACAACCCGATGCTGGTGCCCGGGACGACGCTCGACGTCGACTGACGCCCGGTCGACCTCGCGGCGTGGGCCAACGTCAGCACCGGACTGGTGCTCGGCGTCCTCGAGGGCGACCAGCAGGTCGGCACGGCCACCGTGCTGGCCTCGTGAACAGCCGCTGGTCGATCGGGTCGCGCGGCTCGGTGCTCTCGCTGTGGTCGGAGCGGGTCGGTGCTCTCGATCGGGTCGGTGGGCTCGTTCGCCAGTGTCGGCAGCGTCGGGTCGTTCGCGTCGGCGTTCTCGATCGGGTCGTCGCAGAGCGTCGGCTCGTGGCTGTCGCACCAGTCCGGCGGCTCGCGTGCTGTCGCACCAGAGCAGCGGGTCGGTCCTGTCGAGCCAGGCGACGCGGGCGCTCCTCGGACGGCGTACGGACGGCAAGCTGCCGCCAGGCTCCACGGTCGCGATCGGCGCCCTGTCGGCGGTGGCGGTGGCTGGGCACCTGTGGTTCTGGCGTCACCGCCGCCAGGCCGGCTCGTCGCCCTTCTCGTAGTCGGCGAAGGCGTGCTCGAGGCCGAGCAGCACCTCGGCCGCTGTCTCGAAGAGGGCCTGGGCTCGCGGTTCCTCGACCTTCTCGACGTCGCCGCGCAGGTGCTCGGCGAGGTCGGTGAGCCGGCGCGGATCTTCGTCGTGTGCCGGATCGGGTCGCTGACGGGAAGGGTGTCGGGATCGATGGTGGTCATGACTCCACCGTGCGGCTGATCCTCAGCCGACCGCTTGAGCCCTGGCCTTGCTCGTGCTGCCGGCCGTCTTCTCGGTCACCCAGAGGTTGATCACGCCCTCGATGACGACGGTGCCGTCGGCCATGACGCCGCGGACCCGGACCGGCAGGTCGGGGTCGGTCGGAGGTCCACTGGTCGGCGTCGGTCTCGGCGATGCAGGTGATGTCGCCGACCGCCTTGGCGGTGTAGGAGACCGTCATCCCCTTGGGGATCCAGCGCTTGGTCGCCGGGATGGTCGCCTCGGCGAGCGCACCCATCGCGGCCTCGAGGCCGTTGCACAGCGCGATCGCGTGCACGGTGCCGAGGTGGTTGTGCACGCGCCGGCGGTCGGGGATGACCAGCTCGGCGTGGTTGGGCTCGATGACGGTGAAGCGCGAGGCGTCGGCCACCGGCATCGGAAGCGAGTGCGCCCAGCGCCATTCTAGGACCGCTCA
Source organism: uncultured Actinomycetota bacterium (assembly GCA_963800715.1). GTDB lineage: Bacteria > Actinomycetota > Actinomycetes > Propionibacteriales > Nocardioidaceae > Nocardioides. Next base: position 131,703 of record CAWDBZ010000002.1, read on the forward strand.
ACGCCGACAGCGAGGACAGCGCGTGCTGCACCGGCACGAGCGCGGAACGAGCTCGCGCCAGGTCTTGCTGCCGCATGGCGCGACGCGACCCGACGGCATGAGCCGCATGTCGGTACACCACTCGGGTACGGCGATGGCCCTCAGGCGCAGGGACAGGAAGAACCGCTCCAGCTGGTCGAGCTCCTCCTCGGTCACCGCGCCCTTGCGCGCCGACTCGCGCAGCTCGGTCGCGATGATCGCGAAGCCGGCGCGGTCGAGCGCGCGAGAGACCGCCTTGAGCTGGTTGACGATCTCCTGGAGGTCGCGACCCTCCTCGAGCATGCGGAGCACGCCCGAGAGCTGCCCCTGCGCGCGCTTGATCCGGTTCACGACCTGGGTCGTGCCGGTGGACGTCGGTGTGTCTGCCTGCGTCACGCCAGCATCACTCCCCCCGAGAAAGACGTCTGGCTGTGAGGACGTTCCTCGCCCGGATCAACGTCGCTGTCAACCTGACGGTTACGGTTTCGAACGCCGTCGCTGCAGGTCAGGCCAGCAGTTCGACCCGATTGCCGGGTGCGTCCTTCACATGCACCCTCCGGTACCCCGGGAAGGTGTCCCACTCACTGCGGTCGACGTCGATAGCCCAGCCGCCCCAGCCGCGCCACGACCTCCTCCAGCACCTCGCGCGAGGGCAGCAGGAACGCCGGGTGCGCCTTGCGGGCCGGCGCGAACGGCTCCTCGACGCCGACGTGCAGCTCCGCGGTGACCCGGCCGGCCTCGTCGACGGCCCGGAACCAGGCGCCCGCCCCGGCCGGCGAGCTCGGCCGGCTTGTCGACCTCGGTCAGCCCGAGCCCCTCGCCGTAGAACCGGCGGGCGTCGTCCTCGCCGCCGCGCGGGCAGCAGACCTGGACGTGGTGCAGCCTCATCGGTCATGAGGCGTCGACCTGCGGCCACCGCGAAGACCCGGCGGAACGGCAGCAGCACGGTGCCGTCGGCGCGGGCCGGGTAGGCCGCGGCCAGCCGGCGCTTGAACTCCGCCTCGAAGCCGGCCGCAGGTCGTCCGGCAGCGCCTGGAGGGTCGGGCGGGCGCCGGTGCCGGAGACCCAGGTGAAGACCGGGTCGGCGCCGCGGAGCACGTGCAGTGTACGTCGTCTCCCAGACGTCGACCGAGCAGCCGGCCGCGGCCAGCGCGTCGTAGTAGGCGGCCGGGTCGTGCGAGGACGGGACGGCGACGCCGGCGGTGTGCTCGGCGTACGGCGCCTCGGCGGCCAGCTCGGCGCGGATCGTGTGGCTCGGCTCGTCGAAGTTGCCGGGCACCTGGAAGGCGAACCAGCCGCCGGGCGCGACCGCGGCGACCAGGCGCGGCAGCAGGTCGAGGTGGCCGGGCACCCACTGGAGGGTCGCGTTGCAGACCAGCACGTCGACCGGCCGCTCGGGCGCCAGTCGCGCAGGTCGGCGACGGCGTAGTCGACGCGGCTGGCCGAGCGCCTGCGGCCGCGGCGATCATCTCCGGGCTGGAGTCGAGGCCGACCACGTGGGCGTCGGGCCAGCGCTCGGCGAGCAGGCCGGTGAGGTTGCCGGGCCCGCAGCCGAGGTCGACGACCTCGCGCGGGCGCGGCCGCGCCGATCCGGGCGACCAGCTCGACGAACGGGCGGCCGCGCTCGTCGGCGTAGGTCAGGTAGCGGTCCGGGTCCCAGGTGTGCGGCATGCGGCGAACTCCCTAATATCTTGACGTCAAGATAGTTCCGATCCTCTCCGCACTACTTTCTTGATGTCAAGATTCTCGACGGTCCGGTTACGCTGGCGCCATGCGGGACGAGGTCGACGAGCTCACCGAGGCGTGGGCACGCGAGCGCCCCGACCTCGACCTGGGCGCGGTCGCCGTCTTCAGCCGGATCTCCCGGCTGGCGCGCCACCTCGACCGGGCCCGCCGGCGCGGCGTTCACCGCGCACGAGATCGAGTCGTGGGAGTTCGACGTGCTCGCCGCGCTGCGTCGCGCCGGCGCGCCGTACGAGCTCTCGCCGGGCCGCCTGCTCCGCGCGACCCTGGTCACCAGCGGCACCATGACCAACCGGGTCGACCGGCTCGCCGACCGCGGCTTCGTGGAGCGGCACCCCGACCCCGACGACCGGCGCGGCGTGATCGTCCGGCTGACCCGCGAGGGCAAGGCCGCCGTCGACGGCGCGTTCACCGCGCTCATCGACGCCGAGAAGGCGCTGCTCGCCGACCTGCCCGCCACCGACCAGAAGGAGCTGGCCGGGCTGCTGCGCCGGCTGCTGGCGCCGTTCGGCTCGGATAGTCCTACTCCAGCGACCTCGGCCGCCTCGAGCCACTCCAGCTCGAGCGCGTCGCGCTCGGCGGCGACCTCCTGGAGCTCGGCGCTCAGCTCGGCGAGCCGCTCGTAGTCCTGGCCGGCGTCGAGGATCGCGGCGTTCAGCTCCGCCTCGCGTACGCCGACCCGCGCGAGCTGCCGGTCGATGCGCGCCAGCGCCTTGCGGGCCTCGCGCTCCTCGGCCGCGCCCGGCGCCGCCTTCCGGACCTGCCGCGGCCGCGCGAGTCGGGACGTCACCGCTGCGGCAGTAACGCCGACTCGGCGAGGTGGAGGGACTGGGCACGGCGCTCGAGGTACTCCTCCACGCCGCGCGGCAGCATCGAGATCTGGCCGTCGTCGAGCAGCGCCCAGACGGTGTCGACGGTGCGCTCGAGGAAGTAGCGGTCGTGCGAGACCACCACCAGGGTCCCGGGCCAGCCGTCGAGGAAGTCCTCGAGGACGGTCAGCGTCTCGATGTCGAGGTCGTTGGTGGGCTCGTCGAGGAGCAGCACGTTGGGCTCGGTGAGCAGCAGCCGGAGCAGCTGGAACCGGCGCCGCTCGCCACCGGACAGGTCGCCGAGCCGCGCGGTGAGCCGGTCGCCGGTGAACCCGAACCGCTCCAGCATCGCGGTCGCCGTGATCTCGCCGTCCACGGTCTTGGTCACCCGGCGGATCGACTCGACCGTGGCCAGCACCCGCGCCTCGGGATCGAGCTCGTCGACGTGCTGGGTCAGGTGCTGGAGCGCGACCGTGCGGCCGAGCCGCACCCGGCCGGCGGACGGCGCCAGCTCGCCGGAGAGCAGGCCGAGCACCGAGGTCTTGCCGGCGCCGTTCACGCCGACGAGGCCGACCCGGTCGCCCGGGCCGAGCCGCCAGGTCGCGTGCGAGAGCAGGCTGCGCTGGTTGGGCGGCCCGCGGCGCAGGTCGACGTCCTCGACGTCGATCACGTCCTTGCCGAGCCGCTGGGTCGCGAACCGCTGCAGCTCGAGCCGGTCCCGCGGCTCGGGCACGTCCTCGATGAGCGCGTTGGCCGCGTCGATGCGGAACTTCGGCTTCGAGGTCCGGGCCGGCGGCCCGCGGCGCAGCCAGGCGAGCTCCTTGCGGACCAGGTTGCGGCGGCGCACCTCGGTGGCGGCGCTCTGCCGCTGGCGTTCGGCCTGGGCGAGGACGTACGACGCGTAGCCGCCCTCGTAGACGTCGACCGCGCCGTCGTGCACCTCCCAGGTCCACTGGCAGACCGCGTCGAGGAACCAGCGGTCGTGGGTGACCACGACCAGCGCCGACGTGCGCCGGGCGAGGTGGTCGGCCAGCCAGGCCACCGCCTCCACGTCGAGGTGGTTGGTCGGCTCGTCGAGGACGACCAGGTCGTGCTCGCCCAGCAGCAGCGCGGCCAGCGAGCAGCGGCGCCGCTCGCCGCCGGACAGCCCGGCCACGGCCCGGTCGAGGGTCACCCCGGCCAGCAGGACCTCGACCACCTCGCGGGTGCCGGCGTCCGCGGCCCACTCGTGGTCGGACCGGCCGGCCAGCACCGCCTCGCGGACGGTGTGGGTGTCGACGAGCTCGTCGGTCTGGCGCAGGTAGCCGATGAGCAGCCCCCGCTGGCGGGACACCCGGCCGGAGTCGGGCTCCGCGGCCCCCGTCATCACGTTGAGCAGCGTGGTCTTGCCGTCGCCGTTGCGGCCCACCACCCCGATCCGCTCGCCCGCGCCGACACCCAGCGAGACCTCGGTGAGCAGCGGCCGGACGCCGTACGCCTTGGAGACCCGCTCGAGGTTGAGCAGGTTGGTGCCGGGCGCTAGGCATAGGTGACCACGTGCGCGCCGGCGACCGGGCCGTTGGTGACCAGGACGACGTCGTGGTGCTCCGACAGCCGGCCGGCGACCCCGCGCGCCGCGTCGGCGTCCTCGGTGAGGAACACGCAGGTGGGTCCCGAGCCGGACACCAGGCCGCGCAGCGCGCCGCTGCGCTCGCCCAGCTCCAGCAGGTCGCCGAGGTCGGGACGCAGGTCGAGGGCGGCCGTCTCGAGGTCGTTGTGGAGCGCGCCCGCCAGGATCTCGGGGTCGCCGGTCGAGAGCGCGAGGAGGACGGCGCGGGCTCCGAGCGGTTCGGCCGGGGCGTCGGGAGCGAGCTCGTCGAAGCGCCGGTAGACCTCCGGCGTCGACAGCCCCCGCGCCGACGGCACCGCGACCCACCACCACGTGGCCGGGTCGGGCACCGGCTCGACCAGCTCACCGCGGCCGGTGCCGAGCGCCGTACCGCCCACCAGCGCGAACGGCACGTCGCTCCCGAGCCGGGCCGCCAGCGCGAGCAGGTCGTCGTCGGAGGTCTGGAGCTGCCAGAGCCGGTCGAGGGCGACCAGCGCGGCGGCCGCGTCGGCCGAGCCACCGGCCATGCCGCCCGCGACCGGGATCGCCTTGGTGATGGAGACCGAGGCCTGCGAGGCGATGCCGTGGTGGTCGGCCAGCAGCCGCGCGGCGCGGTCGACGATGTTGTCGCCGGTGACGGGTACGGCGTCGAGGTCGATCCAGTCGGGCACGGTGACGCCGAGCGTCCAGCCGGGCGAGGGCGCGACGGTGACGTCGTCACACAGCCCGACGGCCTGGTAGACGGTCACCAGCGGGTGGAAGCCGTCCTCCCGCGGCGCGCCGACGCCGAGGTGGAGGTTGATCTTGGCCGGCGCGCGGACGGTGACGCCGGCGGTCATGCCAGCGCCTCCCGCGACAGGGCTTCCGCGATCCGGGCGTACGCCGTCACGTCGAGCACCTCGCCGCGCGCGGTCGGGTCGACGCCGGCGGCGCGCAGGGCGGCCTCGGCGGCCGCGGGCGAGCCGGCGAGCCGGGAGAGGGCGCCGCGCAGGGTCTTGCGACGCTGGGCGAAGGCGGCGTCCACGACCGCGAAGACCTGCTCCCGGGTCGCGGTCGTCGCGGGCGGGTCGCGGCGGGTCCAGGCGACCAGGCCGGAGTCGACGTTGGGAGCCGGCCAGAAGACGTTGCGGCCGACCGTCCCCGCGCGGCGTACGTCGGCGAACCACGCGGCCTTGACCGACGGGACGCCGTAGGTGCGCGAGCCGGGCGGCGCCGCGAGCCGGTCGGCCACCTCGGCCTGGACCATGACCAGCCCCTTCTCGAGCGAGGGCAGCACGGTGAGCAGGTGGATGAGCACCGGCACCGAGACGTTGTAGGGCAGGTTGGCGACCAGCGCGGTCGGTGGCGGCCCCGGGACGCCGTCGACGCGGAGGGCGTCGGCGTGGACGACCTCGCAGCGGTCGGCGCGGTCGCCGGCGTGCTCGGCGATCGTGGCGGGCAGCCGGGCCGCGAGCGAGCCGTCGATCTCGATGGCGACGACCCGGTCGGCCACCTCGAGCAGCGCGAGGGTGAGCGAACCGAGTCCGGGGCCGACCTCGACGACGATGTCGTCGGGGCCGACCCCGGACTCACGGACGATGCGACGCACGGTGTTGGCGTCGATCACGAAGTTCTGACCGCGCTGCTTGGTCGGCCGCAGGTCGAGCTCGGCGGCCAGCCGCCGGACCTCGGCCGGCCCGAGCAGTCGAACGGCGCCCTCGGTCACGTTGGGCAGGTTAGTTGCCCGATCAGGTAGGGAGACCGAGCTTGGCTGCACAACCCGGCCAGGCGCCGTAGCCGCCGGAGGCGTTGCGGAGCTTGGTGGCGATGGCGATCTGCGTCTCGCGGCTGTGCTGGCTCGGCAGCCCGGTGCCGCCGTAGGCGTGCCAGGTGCCGAGGCTGAACTGCAGCCCGCCGTAGTAGCCGTTGCCGGTGTTGATGTGCCAGTTGCCGCCGGACTCGCAGTCCGCGAGCCGGTCCCAGACCCCGTCCGGGATCTTGGTGCCGACGCGGACGACCTTGGGCCGCGGCTTCTTCAGCACTTCCTGGTTCTTGATCCGCTTGTGCGTGAGCTTGCCGTTCTCGAAGACGAACAGGTACGTCACGTTGCGGATGCCCGGGCGACCCAGTCGCACGACCTTGGTCTCCCCGGCGTTCATCGTGCTGTCCTTCTTCTCGACCACCGGCGCGGCGAACTTCTCGTGCGCACGTACTCTTCTTGACGACTTGACGCGGCGAAGTCCGCTCGGCGGCGTCGCCGCCGTGCGTCGACTGCGTGCGCGGGGTCCGAGACGGCGGCCGAGGTGCCTGCGAGGAGCACGGCGGTGAGGGTCCCGAGGACCGCTGCACGCACCCAGGCACGGCTCGTGGTCTTGCTTTTCAACGAATGCATGGGGCACGAATAGACCAGCGTTTCACTACAGAAATCAAATCCCCGTACCCCCGGTTGTGACGAGGCTCTCCCGCGCCGTCAAGAGGCCCCGGGCAGGGGCTACCAGGGGCCTCCGAAGGCGGTTTCGGTGTTGGTGTCGATGGCCGCGCAGAGCGCCTCGAGGTCGTCTTTGCGCAGGTCAGCGAGGGTGCGCACGGTCAGTGGCACGAGGTACGACGCGTTGGTGCGGCCGCGATGCGGCATCGGCGTGAGGTAGGGCGCGTCGGTCTCGACGAGAATCTTGTCGATCGGCGCGATCCGGGCGGCCTCGCGGACCGGTTCGGCGTTCTTGAAGGTCACCGTCCCGGCGAAGCTCAGGTGCGCGCCGCGGTCGAGACAGGCCCGAGCGAACGCCGCGTCGCCGGAGAAGCAGTGCATCACCCAGCGCTCCGGCGCCCCCTCGTCGTCGATCACCCGCAGCACGTCGTCGTGGGCGTCGCGGTCGTGGATGACCAGCGTCTTGTCGAGCCGCTTGGCCAGGTCGATGTGGCGCCGGAAGGACTCCTCCTGGACCGCCCGCCCCTCCTCGCCGGTGCGGAACGAGTCGAGCCCGGTCTCCCCCACCGCGCGCACCTTGTCGTGCGCCTGGGCCAGCTGCTCGATCTCGGCGAGTGCCGCGTCGAGGTCCGGCAGCCGGGGCGCCTCGTTGGGGTGCAGCGCGACGCCGGCCACCAGCGCGTCGTGGGTCGCCGCGGCCTCGACCGCCCAGCGCGCGCGGCGCAGGTCGCAGCCGATCTGCACGATCCGGGGTACGCCGACCGCGGCCGCCGCCGCCAGCGCCTCCTCGACCGGCAGGGCCGCCTCGTCGCCGCGAGCAATGTCGAGGTGGCAGTGGTTGTCGACGACCGGGTGCGGCAGCGGCTCCGGCGCGGGCGGGCGGTCGGTCATGCCACCGAGCCGATCCGGGAAAGGACGACGTTGTAGACCTGCCTCTTGGGCACCCCGGCCGTCCGTGCCACGTCCACGATCGCGTCCTTGCGGCTCATCCCGGTGGCCTCGCGGTCGGTCACGGCCGCGCGGAGACTCTCGTCGTCGGTCGGTACGCCGGCGCCCGGGCTCGCCCCGGCCACCACGATCGTCACCTCGCCGCGGACGCCGTCCCCGGCCCACGCCGCGAGCTCGGCGACCGAGCCACGGCGTACCTCCTCGTGGGTCTTGGTGAGCTCCCGGCAGATCGCCGCGGCGCGCTCCTCGCCCCACGCCTCCGCCATCGCCGCCAGCGCCGCCTCGGTCCGGTGCGGCGCCTCGAAGAAGACCATCGTGCGCTCCTCGTCGGCGAGCGCGGCCAGCCGGCGCGCCCGCTCGCCCTGCTTGCGGGGCAGGAACCCCTCGAAGCAGAACCGGTCCACCGGCAGCCCCGACACGGCCAGCGCGGTGAGCACGGCCGAGGGGCCGGGCACGGCGGTGACAGGGACGTCGGCGGCCACCGCAGCGGCGACCAGCCGGTAGCCCGGGTCGGAGACGCTCGGCATCCCGGCGTCGGTCACCAACAGCACGCGGTGCCCGGCCTCGAGCTCCTCCAGCAGGGCCGGCGTCCGCTGGGCCTCGTTGCCCTCGAAGTAGGAGACGATCCGGCCGCCGATCGTCACGCCCAGCTCGCTGGTGAGCCGCTTGAGTCGCCGGGTGTCCTCGGCCGCGACCACGTCCGCCTCCGCGAGCTCCCTGGCCAGCCTGGGTGAGGCATCCTCGACCCGGCCGATCGGCGTGGCCGCGAGCACCAGCGTCCCCGGGATCTCGGCCATGACCCGATCATGGCAGGACCGGCCCGTACAGTTCCCGTCGTGACGAGCACGCCGACGCTCCCCACGCGCGAGCAAGCCGGCCTCTCGTCCGACGCGTCGGGGCGGCGGGTGCCGACGGCGTGGGAGCGGGCCCGGCGGCGGGTCGACCTGGAGGACCCGGTCGTCGGCTGGACGGCCAGCATCGGCCTGATGCTGCTGTCGCTGTTCCTGCGGCTCTGGAAGCTCGGGTCGCCCAAGGTCTTCGAGTTCGACGAGACCTACTACGCCAAGGACGCGTGGTCGCTGCTGCACAACGGCTACACGCGCGGCTACGTCGACGGCGCCAACGAGAAGATCCTCGACGGCAAGACGTCGGGTCTGTGGACCGACGGCCCGTCGATGATCGTCCACCCCGAGGCCGGCAAGTGGCTGATCGCGCTGGGCGAGAAGGCGTTCGGGATGGACCCGTTCGGCTGGCGGATCGCCGCGGCAGTGGTCGGCTCGCTGATGGTGCTGGTGATGTGCCGGCTGGCCCGCCGGATGACCGGCTCGACCGCCCTCGGCCTGGTCGCCGGGCTGCTGCTCAGCCTCGACGGCCTGCAGTTCGTGCTGTCCCGGCTGGCGCTGCTCGACATCTTCCTGGCGTTCTTCATCCTCTGCGCGGTCTCGTGCGTGGTCGCCGACCGGGACTGGTATCGCGCCAAGATGGCGCGGCTGGTGCCCGACCAGGTGGCCGACCCGGCGTCGTACGGCCCGGTGCGCGGGCTGCTGTTCCGGCCCTGGCTGCTGGCCAGCGGCATCTGCTGGGGGCTCGCGATCGGCACCAAGTGGACCGCGATCTACCCCTTGGCGGCGTTCGGCGTCATGGTCTGGCTGTGGAGCGCCGGGGCGCGGCGGTCGTTCGGCGTGCGCTGGGCGACGGTGCGCTCGATCGCCACAGACGCACTCCCGGCGTTCGTCCACCTCGTCGTCATCGGCGGGATCGTCTACACCGCGACGTGGACCGGCTGGCTGGTGCACGCCGACGAGTACGAGAAGTCGCTGTCGTCGACGCAGTACACCCAGTTCATCAAGGAACAGCCCTGCAAGGTGACCACCAATGACGAGGGCAAGACCGAGACGGCCGAGAACAATCTCGACAACAGCGGGAAGCGCTGGCCGACGGCGAGCGAGCCCGACGCCCACGGCGTCGGTGAGCTCGTCCAGTCACTGCGGTCGCTGTACTACTACCACCGCGACGTCTACACGTTCCACACGCACTTCCTGAACTGCTCGACGCACACCTACGCCTCCAAGCCGTCGGGCTGGCTGCTCCTCAACAAGCCGGTCGGCGTCGCGGCCGACACCGGCATCGAGCCGGGGACCCGCGGCTGCGACGCGGCCGAGGGCAGCACCTGCCTCAAACAGGTGCTGCTGATCGGCACACCGACGATCTGGTGGGGCGGCATCCTGGCGCTGCTGTTCGCCGTGGCGATGTGGGTCGGTGGCCGCGACTGGCGGTTCGGCGTGGCCGTGGTCGGCACCGCGTCCACCTGGCTGCCGTGGCTGCTGTACGACAGCCGTCCGATCTTCCTGTTCTACGCCGTCGCGACCCTGCCATTCGTGGTGCTCGCGCTGACCCTGGCCATCGGGAAGCTGATCGGCAGCTCGCGGGCGCCCAGCGCGCGACGTACGGCCGGCGTGGTGGTGGGCGGGTCGTTCGTGGTGCTCACCCTGCTCAACTTCGCGTGGTTCTGGCCGATCTTCACCGATCAGCTGCTCACCCACTCGGAGTGGGTGGACCGGATCTGGTTCCAGCGCTGGATCTGACGGTTCAGCCGGTGGCTGCGGCGTTCGCGATGCCGCCGCCGGGCACCGCCTCGCCCTTCTCGTCCTCGCAGCTGGCCGCGAACTCGAGCAGGTCGTCGACGTCGAAGTGCGAAGGGTCGTCGTGGGTGCCGTGCACCAGGAACACGCTGGCGTCCGCGCCCCGGGCCTCGAGACCGTCCGCGAGCCTGCCGGCGTTCTCCGACTCGCGGACCCAGGTGTCCTCGGGCGAGGTGACCATCCGGTAGCGGGTCTCGGTCGGCAGCTGGTCGATGGTGTTGACCGGGTTGCGGTCGAAGGGGACTTCGCCGCCGAAGGCCTCGCGGATGATCCGCGGGCCGCCGGGGACGTTGTCCATCTTGGTGAGGTCGACGGCCGGCTTGACGCCGTACCAGCAGGGTGGGACCAGGCCGGCGTGGGCCATCGCGTTGAGCGAGACGGTGCCGCCCATCGACCCCGAGACGTAGAGCTTGATCGGCTGGTTGCCCGTCTGCTCCTCGGCCCAGGCGACCAGGTTGAGGGTGTCGTCGGTGGACGCCTCGTTGCCCCACGAGTCGGTATGGAAGTCGGACGAGGCGACGATCCAGCCCGAGCGGACCAGGGCCTGCAGCCACGGCTCGTCCATGCGGTTGTCGACGCCGCCGTTCTGGCCGTGGAAGTAGATCGCGATGCCCTTGGGATGCTCCGTCGGCGGCATCGAGAGCCGGACGTCCTGGGCCTTGATCCGGCCGTAGATCACCGAGCCGGTGGGTGCCTCGGCAGTGGCCGTGGCGGTCGCGAGGACGAGGATGCCGGCGATCAGCGGGGCGAGCGGACGGAACCGGAAGATGCGGCCGAGCACCGGGTGCGTGCGCACCCGAGCAAGCAGCTCGGACACCGGCATTCCTCCAGTATCGCGACGGACGGGTCCATCGGCCCTCACGGGTCGATGTTCACACAACGACCATCCCGCGGTCCAAGTCACGCCCGGCTTGTCTCGACCGGCGCGACCCGGCCTGCTCCCCGTCAGCGCAGGTCGAGCCGGTGCACACCTCCCTGGGTGGTCCCGGCGAACAGCCACTGGCCGTCGGCGGTGACCAGCACGCTCTGGACCGAGAGGGTCTGGAGGCCCTCGGAGATGTTGCTCCAGCTCCTCCCGCCGTCCGTGCTCCGGAGCACCCCGCGGCCGCCCTGGACGAGCCCGTTGGCGGTGTAGCTGCGGGTCGCGGCGTAGACCGCTGCCTGGCTCCCCGGCGCGATGGCGAGATCCGCCACCTGCAGCGGCAGTCCGCCGACGTCGGCGGTGCTGAACGTCTGCCGCCGTCGTCGCTGACCCGGATGCTCCGGTCGCCGACCACGACCCGGTCGCCCGAGACCGCCACCGCCGCCGCCGGGCCGTTCAGCCGGAGCGTCCACGTCTCACCGAGGTCGTCGCTGCTGAAGGTGCCCTCGCTCGACGCGATCCACAGTCGTCCCGGGTGCTCGGGGTCCCCGGCCAGGTCGTGGACGACGCCGGGCCGGATCACCTTGCGCCACGTCGTTCCGCCGTCGCGGGTCACGTAGAGCCCACTGCCTCTCAGGCTGCCGAAGGCCACGACGACCTGGTTCGGGTCGTCCGGGTGGACGTAGAGCGCGAACGGCACCTCGCCCGTGAGTCCCCGCTGGGTCCACGTGGCACCGCCGTCGTTGCTGCGGTAGACGTAGAACTGGCCGGTGGCCGCCTTGCGCACCCTCCACACGACCTCCGGGTGGTGTGCGCTGACCTCTATCTGGCCGACGACGGCGCCGAACGTGGCCTCCTTGCCGCTCAGCCCCCACTCGGCCGTGTCGGGCGTGATCGGCCCGGTCGGCAGTGGCGTGTCGTAGACGTCGCGGTCGGTGCCGGCCAGGAGCATCGCTCCGGCCCCGGGGCGCTCGGCCACCGCGACGTCGTACGCCGTCGAACCCTGCACGGCGATCCGCTGCGGCTGCGCGCCCTCGGCCGTGGTGCGGTAGAGACCGCCGCCGGGGGCCGACCACAGCACGCCGTCGCCCCACCGGTGCGCGTCGATCGGGATCGACCCGGGCTGCGGGTTGGTCACCTTGGTCCACGTCATCCGCGGTCGTGGCTCATCCACTCGTAGCCGCGGTAGGTGCTCACGACGAGCAGCCCGCGGTCCAGGGAGATCCACTGGGTGCCGAGCCCGGCATCGAAGATCTGCGACCAGGGGCCGCCGCCGCGGGAGCCCCACACGGTGTTGCTCGCGCCCTGCAGCACCGCCACCAGGTCGGCGTCCGCAACCAGCCCGGCGATCCGGTCGCCGGCCGGGACCGTGTGCAGCACCTCGGCCGGCCCCGGCGTGCCGGTCAGCAGCCCCGGGATGCGCACCACCTCGGCCGTCGTCGCCAGCAGCGCATCGGCACCGACCAGCGCCGCCCCGACGAGGTCGCCGGCCCCGCTCCGGGCCCACTGCCGCCAGGTGTCGCCGCCGTCCCCGCTGGTCCACACCGAGTCCTGGGTGACCGCGAGCAGCGCGTCGCTGGTCGGCTCGCGCACCAGCGCCTCGATGTGGACGTTCGGGAAGTCCAGGACCTGCCAGGTGTCGCCCGCGTCGGTGGTGCGCAGGAGCCGGCCCTGGTACGTCGGGTCGAGCACGTCGTCGAAGAGGCCACCCGTGCGGCCGTTGACGGCGTACCAGGCCGTGCCGGGCTCGGTGGCCGACACCACGCCCTGGCCCCGACCCGCTGCGACCGGCCAGGCCGGCGTACGTCGCCACGTGTCGCCGTGGTCGTCGGTCAGCCACGGCCCGAGCGCGGTCGGCTGAGACATCGCGGCCTGGGTCTCGTCGAGGGACACCGACAGCCGGCCGCCCTCGCTGTTCGGACCCACCGGCTCCCAGCCGGGCCCACCCTGGTGGACCACCTCCCAGGAGCCGCGTCCGACCAGCTCCACCCGGCTGGTGGTCGTGGCTGCGACGGTGAGTCGGTAGGTGCCGGGCGAGTCCGCATCGAGCGGCGCGCGATACCAGGTGCCGTGGTCGAGAGTCGTCGACACCCGCCACCGCTCACCTTGTGGTCCCTCGACCACCAGCTCCGGCGGCTCGGACAGCTCCGTCGGGGCGTAGACGAACGCCTCTGAGCGACCGTCGCTGGGATCTGGGGAGGTGCGAATGAGCATGGGTCGAAGCGCCAGCAGGTAGGGAACCGACAGCGCCTGCCCGCCGCCCTTGGGGTGCGCAACCAGCCACCCGGTGACGTCGGAGTCCTCCCAGGACCGCGATGCGCTGGCGCTGAGCTGCACCGTGGCCTGCCCGTGCGGCGGCACGGTGAGGGTGCGGACCGGAATGGTCACCTCGCCCACCGACGACGGTCCCGGCCGCACCTCGAGACCGAGCAGGGCCGGCTCGGCGGCATCGTTGTGGATCGTGACCTCCCCGGTCGCCCGGACCTGGGATGCACCGAGGTCGGCCAGCCCGAGGTCGACCGAGGTCGGGCTCGCGGTCAGCGTGGCCCTGGCGGCCGCCGCCACGTCGAGGCGGCCGGCGCCCTGGGCGGACGGGTCGGCATCCTCGAGGATCGTCGCGGAGCCGGTCAGGCGTCCGGCGATCGCCTGACCTCCGGCACTGGGATCCAGCTGCGTCAGCAGGGCCGCGGCACCGGCGACGTGGGGGCTCGCCATCGAGGTGCCGGAGATGCGGTAGACGCCGGGGGCCCACTGGGCCAGCGGCCAGGTGGAGCGGATCTCGACGCCCGGGGCGACGAGGTCGGGTTCGACACCGAAGTCCGGCGCGGGCCCGCGTGAGCTGAACCCTGGCATCTCGTCGGTGGCATCGGTCCCGCTGATCTGCACCCGCACCGGCCCGGCGGACAGGTCGGACCGGAGCGCCTCCCACTGGAGGTCGTGCAGTCCGAGCACGACCAGCCGGTCCATGCGGAAGCTCTCACCGCTGCGCAGCGAATCTGCCGCGTCGTTCCCGCCGGCGTCGGTCTCGTCGCCCTGCAGCACCGGGCCGCCGGAGGACGTGTAGCCGAGGGCGGCGATGGCGCCACGGTCCTCGGCCTCCCTGGCCTGGTCGATCAGGCCCGGCGAGACGTACTCGAGGGCCGGCGGGATCGACGCACGGAAGGCGACCACCTTGCCGGTCACGTCGCCGACCCGCGCGTAGTCGGCCGGCTTGCCCTGGCCGACGTCGACCAGCTCGCCGGTGACCGCCTGCGACGGCGCGTTCGCGGAGTACGGCGCCCGGAACGCCTGGATGTCGCGGCTCTGCGGAGCGACCTGCTTCGCGACCGGAAACGAGACGCCGCTGACGGACGCACCGACGGAGATCACGCCGCGGCCCAGCGCGGGGGCCGACACCGTCATCGGGCCCGGGCCGGCGTTGCCGGCTGCCGCCACGACCACGATGCCGAGGTCCACGACCGCCGCGGCCGCCTCGGAGAACGGGTCGGTGCCGTCGCCCGGTGCCGCCAGGCTGAGGTTGATCACGTCGGCCCGGTGCGGTGCCGCGGGGTCGGCGGCCAGCTCCAGGGCCGCGATGGCGTCCGAGACCTCACCGGCGTCGTTGGAAGTGACCCGGTAGGCCGTCAGCTCGGCTCCGGGCGCCATCCCGGTGACCGCCCCGGCCCCGGCGATGATGCCGGCCACGTGCGTGCCGTGGCCGTCGGTGTCCATCGGGTCCGGGTCGTTGTCGACGAGGTCGTAGCCGTCGACCACCTTGTGACTGGGTCCGAACCCGGGCCCCAGGCTCGGGTTGTCGTAGTCGACGCCGCTGTCGATCACGGCGACCGTGATGCCGGTGCCGCGCACCGGGGTCCCGTCGGGCGCGGTGCGCTTCCACACCTCCGGTGCGCCGACCAGCGGCACGCTGACGTCCGTCGTGGTGCGCACCTGCTCGTCCGGCAGCACGGCACGGACGCCCGGGAGCCGGCTGACCCGCTCCACGTCACCCGCCTGCATCGACACCGCGAGGGCGTCGACCAGGTCGGTGAGCGACCGCCGCTCCGTCACCGTCACGCCCGAGGCCCGGATCTGCTGCCGGGCGGTTTCCTGGGCCGCGGCCACCGCGGACCGGCGTACCGCCACGGTGCGCAGCGCGTCCACGGTCAGCTGGCCGGACCCGTCGATCGACCCGGCCGGCAGCCCGGTGAGGGCGGCGGGCTCGTCGAGGAGGATCAGGTACGGCGAACCGGCATCGGGCTCGGCGCCGATCGCGTCCGCTGCCGGTCGCGGTGGCACCGTCAGGGCGAGGAGAGCCAGCAGGAGGGTCAGCGTGGCGAGTACGCCGCACGAGGCGGCGCGGCTCCGCCCGAGAGGGAGCGTCATGCCGGGCAACCTAAGTCGGTTGCCGGCCGCGTGGGTCGTTCCCGGGTGGCCGACTCACGCCACGTCGGGATGTCGCCACGTGCCCGCAAGACTGGCTGGGTCGACGGCTAGGTCGACAGCAGCGCACCGACCTCGTGCGGGGTGAAGGCGGGGAAGACGGCCGCGGACGACGCCCCGAGCCGCTTGGTGACCACCTCGCTGAGCACGCTGCGGTAGTCGGTGGTGACCAGCAGGTCGGCGTCGACGGTGTTGGCCAGCCCGGGCCAGGTGCCGTAGTAGCCACCCTTCACGCCGCCACCGAGGAGGAACATCACGTTGCCGTAGCCGTGGTCGAGCCCCTGGTTGGCGTTCTCCTTGACCCGGCGGCCGAACTCGCTGACCGTGACCACGGTGACCTTCGCGGCCAGCGGTCCCAGGTCGGTGAGGAACGCCGCGAGGCTGAGCGCGAACTCATCGGCCATCTGGCGCAGGTTCCCGGAGTCGGGTGACCCGATCCACGTGTGGTGGTCCCACGACCCGTGGTCGACGGCGATCACCTCGGCCCCGACGTCGGCCCGGATGGTGCGCGCGGTGGCCGCCAGGGCTTTGCCCAGGTCCGAGTCGGCCGGGTACGCCGCCCCGTTGGCCGGCGTGGCGGAGCCGTCGCGGACCGGCTGGAACTCGTCGACCACCTCGAACGCGTTGTGGGCACCGGCCGCGAGCGGACCGGCCACGCCGTCCCACAGCTTGGCCAGCGAGGCGCGACGCTTCGCCTCCGACGCGTCGTCCCAGTAGCCCGACAGGCTGACCGAGTCCACGTCGGTGGTGACCAGCGCGGGCTCGGGGCCCGCCAGTGCGGTGATCGGCACGCCGCCGCCGAACTGGATGGCCTCGACCGGGGTGACGGAGGCGTTCTGCCCGATCAGCCGGTTGAGCCATCCCACGCGGGCCGAGGAGCCCGGGTCGGCGTCCTCGAGGTCCTCCATCGCCGAGAAGTGCGAGCGGTTCGGCGCGGGCAGCCCGGTGGCGTGCACGGCGGCCATCGAGCCGGCGGTCCACCACGGCAGCAGCGGCGCCAGCGCGGGGTGCAGGCCGAAGAAGCCGTCCTTGGCCAGCAGCCTCGAGGACGGGACCTGGATGGAGGGCCGCGCGGCGAAGTAGGCGGGGTCGCCGTGCGGGACGACGAGGTTGAGCCCGTCGCAGGCCCCGCGCATCGACACCAGCACCATGACGCGGTCGACGGGCGCGGCGGCGTACGCCGTGGACGTGAAGGCCGTGCCGTGCACCGCCGTCACGGTGGCCGCACCACCCACCGCGGCCAGGCCGCGGAGGAAGCCTCGCCGGCCGACCCGGGCGGCGCGGGCGAACTCCTCGCAGCAGCCGGGTTCGGTCGGGGTCGTGCTCATCAGTGCCCTCTCGTCGACATAATCTGGCCGTCAGCGGGTCATGTGCTCGGGGCTGTCCAGCACGGTCGTCAGCAGGACCGGCATGCCCCACTTCACGAGGTTGTGGTTGAGCGTGATCGAGGTCGCCGCGGTGAGCCCGGTGGCCAGGCAGCAGGCCTCGACCAGCCGGGTCGGCGCGGTCCGGCCGAGGAGGGTCCGCGACAGGTGCTCCACGAGGGCGCCGAAGGTCATCGACTGGCCGGACTGGAGGGGCACCCACGACACGAGGGGGTGGTAGGTCGTCTGCGCCGTCGGCCACCAGCCGCCGCACAGCGTGTAGTGGGTCTCGAACGACGCCAGCACCCTCGACACCGACGACCAGGAGGCACCGTCCTCGGGCTGCCCGTCCGGGCGGGCCCAGTCGAACGGCGCCTGGCCCAGCCCGACCGTCTGCCACAGCACGGAGTTGGCTCCGGAGCCGTCGCCGGTGGGCGGCGCGGCCTGGACGTCGAGCGCCCGCCAGGTGGCCACGACATCGTCCGCGGGGTTGCGGACCTTGAGCCCCTTGGACGAGATGAACTCCGGGTGGGCCACCAGTGCCCGGAGCACCGGGAGGATGGCGGTGTTGTTGGCGAGGTAGACCTGCGCGAGGTGGTCGACGAGCGCTTCCGACGGCGCGTCGGACACGTAGCGGACCGCCAGCTTGCGGGCGAGGCGGTGCGCGGTGGCCGGGTGGTGGGCCAGGTAGGTCAGGTACGCCGCGACGACCGGGCGGCCGTCGGGGTCGGCGTTCGGGTGGCTGAAGCCCATGACCTGGACCGGGCCGGTCCAGTGCGCCGCCGGGTTGTACGACGTGGCCCACGTCGACCACATGACGACCTTGTAGCCCGTCAGGATCCGCGCGGACGCCTTGACGTCGTCCTCGGTGTAGTTGCCGCGGCCGACGGTGTGCAGCTCGAGCAGCTCGCGGCCGAGGTTCTCGTTGGGCGCCACCTTCGTCGAGTTCGCGTTGTCGAGGCTGATGCTCATGGCCGGGTGTGGGATGGCGGCGACCAGCATCTGGTCGAAGCGACCCAGAGCGTGCGAGCGGATGGTGCGGCCGTAGTCGGCGCGGAAGCCGAACACGCCGTCGTCGTGGACCGGAACGTGCAGGTGGTTCTCGAAGAACTCGGTCACCGACTCCAGCAGCTGCCGCCTCGAGCGCATCCGGCGCAGCAGGCACCAGCGCTGGTAGTCGGCCATCGCCGTCCAGGCCTCGCCGGCCATCGCCTGGTCGTGCGCCCACATCGTCGGCGCGTCCCAGGCGAGCCGCGGCCACCAGCCCTCGAGGGCGTCGCCCGCCTGGTCGCTGATCGTGGCCGGCGCCAGCTGGGCGTCGAGCCAGGCCTGGAGGGTGGGATACCCGGCCATCTCCTGGAGCAGCGCCGGTGTCATCCCGTAGGTGAACCGGCTGGCCAGGTGCAGGGCGAGGCCGGTCGCCAGCCCGTTGACGACGGCCGGCTCGCCGTACGCACCGGGCGGCGTCGGCGGCGTCGGCGGGTCGGGTGGGTCGGACGGCACGTCCGGCTTGTGCTTGCGGTGCCGGCAGGTGCGCGCGCGCCAGCAGGTGTGCTTCTTGTGGACCTTGCAGCGGTGCCACTTCCGCTTCGGCTTCGGCTTCCGCTTCTCCCCCTCGGCGGCTCCAGCAGCCCCGGACAGCGCCGGCGCGACCGCGAGCGCCGCGAGGCCGCCCACGAAGGCACGGCCGACGGCGCGGCGGCCCTGCACGGATGCAGGGGGCAGCGTCGAGACAGGTGTCATGGAGGTTCTCGCTCGGCAGGGTGTGGGGTTGCGAGCGTCGCCGACGGGAAACGGGGGTCAGCCAGGCCGGCGGGGGATCCGGCTCGGCGCGTCAACGAGCGGTGCGCTGCCTGCTCAGGTTGGCACGCGGCCCCGGCGGCTGTAGCGGAAACGGACGGAGGGCCCCGATCGGTCGATCGGTGGTCCATACCGTTGCGCGATGCCGCCTGCTCGCGTCAGCCGACCGGCTCGAACCTCGATGTCAGAAGGGCACGTGGGCGGAGAGCAGGCCGTCGGCAGCGCCGCGGCCGGAGACGAGCCGGCAGAACTCGACTGCGTCGAGATCGAGCCACTCGCCGTCGGCGCCGTACGACCACGATCCGCCGGCCGGGCCGGTGAGGGTGAGCCGGCACGGGTGGCCGTGGCGACCGGCCCACTCGGCCACGACGTCGGCGACGATCACGCCGTCGTGGTCGGCGGTGAGCTTCATCGGACGGCCGGTCGCGCGGGCCAGGTCGACGCGGTGCATCCAGGTGTCGCGGGTCAGGATCGTTTCGACGACGAAACCGAGCGTCCAGTCCTCCGGGACTCCGTCGACGATCTCGGGCTCGGGCATCGTCCTGCGGCGGAGGAAGCCCGGCAGCCGCCGACGGCCCTTGGCGGCCCGCGGTCCGGTCCGTTCCATCAGCCGGACCAGGCCTTCCGGCCCGAGGGAGGCGTAGCGGTCGACCTGCACGGCCGTCAGTGAGTCGACCATCGGCGTTCCGGCCGGACGGCGCGCTTTGGCGGCGCGCTCCTGGCGGAGCTGCTCGAGAGGCGAGGCCACCATCCGGGCCATGCCGACCACGTGCCCGACGAGCTGCTGGACCTTCCAGTCCGGGCAGTCGGTCGAGAGCGCCCAGTCCGCTGGCTCCAGCTCGGCGATGGCGGTCGAGAACCGGGCGTACTCGGTGGCGGCGAGCCGCATGGCGGCCTCGCGTGGCAGTGCGGAGCGGCGCGACAGCGTGGCCGGTGTGGCAGTGGTGATCATCGGCGGGTTCCTTTCGTACGGCGGCCCGCCGGGGCCGCAGGGAGGCCGACGCCGTCGGCCCACATGTCGACGGCACGCTCGAGGAGGGCGCGGCGGCTGGTGCCGCCCGGGTCGTTGGCCAGCTGCTGGTCGACCAGGCCGGAGAGGATCGCGAAGAGGATCTCGACGTCGCCGCGGTCCTTCACGCCGAGGGCGGCCAGCGCCTCGATGGTGGCCTGCACGGCCCGCTGAGAGGGAGCGAACGCCTCGGGCGAGGGATCGAAGCCGGGGATCGTGCGCTGGTTCATCAGCTGGTGTCGCGCCAGGTCGGCGGAGGCGAAGTCGAAGAAGGACCGAGCAACGTGCTGGACCCGGGCGCGCGGGGCTTCCGGTGCCGTGGCGAGCGCCTGGGCATTCACTCGCTCGGCGTCGAGCCAGGCCTGGCCGAACATCGCGTCGCAGATGTCGTGCTTCGAGGAGAAGTAGGAGTAGAGCGAGGGGGGTTGCATGCCGACCCGCTCCGCCACGTCGCGCAGCGTCAGCTCGGCCAGGCCCTTCTCGCGCGCCACCGCCCAGGCGGCGTCGAGGATTTCCTGGCTGGCAGCCTCACGTCGTTCGGCGATCCTATTGCGCTTCTGTGTTCCTAACACAGTTAGGAGTTTCGAAGAGAGCAAGGCGATTGTCAAGAGGGGCGTCGAAATTGGTCGGATCCCGGGCTTGGCCTGGTCTGCGACGCGAGACAGGAGGTGAGCCGGCCGGGTATCGCGCTTGCAGTTGCGCTTCGTGTGGAGCTGAGGGGATTCGAACCCCTGACCCCCTCGTTGCGAACGAGGTGCGCTACCAGCTGCGCCACAGCCCCAATGCGCCCAATGGACGCGAGGGGAAACGCTAGCAGCCGAGCGCGGCAGCGAAGGAATCGCTAATCGGTCCCGGGAGCGGTCCCGGAGTTCCCCTGCCGGACGGGTCTGCAGCCCCATGCCCCTGGGTCGGCCCCGGTCGGAGCCTCGCACCACCAGCCGCCGAGCCGTCCGGCGGCGCGGACCCAGGTGGTGGCGCGATGAGGTGGAAGACCGTGATCGGAGTCGGAGTGGTCGTCCTGGCGACGGCATGCCAGGCACAGGTCCCTGCGGACCCGGACGCGCAGCCGGAGACGCACGCGGAGCCGGAGAGCCACGGGGGCTCCGGCTCGACTCGGGATGACCTGGCTTCTCCCGGGACCGGCGCTCCGGCCGAGCCGCTCAAGGGCTCTGACGACTGGCGGATGACGCGCCGCGCCGAGGACGGCCAGATCGAGGCCTACACGACCCGTGTCAGCGCCGTACCTGGAGCCCTGCTGGAGCTCAAGGTGTCGACCTCCGAACGAGCGTTCCGGATGAGCGCGTACCGGCTCGGTCACTACGACGGCGGGAGCGGCCTTCTCGTGCACCGGTCCGAGGTCGTCCGAGGCGAGCGGCAGGCCGACCCGGTGTTCCAGCCGGCCGAGACCCGCACCATCGTGGCGCCGTGGCACGTGAGCCTGACCGCGGACACGACCGGCTGGGAGCCGGGGTTCTACGTGCTCCGGCTCCGGACCACCTCGGGCTGGGAGCACCAGGTCCCCTACATCGTCTCCTCGCCCTCGGCGGCCGGCACCATCGCCGTTGTTTTACCGGTGACGACCTGGCAGGCCTACAACCTCTGGGGCGGCTACAGCCTCTACGACGGTCCGAGCGGCGACCGGCGCAGCTGGGCGGTCAGCTTCGACCGGCCCTACCACGGCGTCGGTGGCATGAACGACTTCCACATCGCGGTCGTCCCGATCGTGATCCGGGCCGAGATGAGCGGCGAGCCGCTGTCCTACTTCGCGAACGCCGACCTGCACGACGACCACGACCTGCTGGCCGGGGCCCTCGGCTACGTCTCGACCGGCCACGACGAGTACTGGACGCCCAGCATGCGCATCACCGTGGAAACCGCACGGGACGCCGGCACCAACCTGGCGTTCCTCGGTGCCAACACGGCGTACTGGCGAGTCCGCCTCGACGACCGGCCGACCGGGCCACGCAGGCTGATGACGGGCTACCGGCACGACGCCGCACAGGACCCGCTCCGCGACGAGAGGCCGGCCGAGGCGACGTCCCTGTTCCGAGGCGAGCCGGCCGCCGATCCCGAGAACTCGCTGACCGGGATGCTGTACGAGTGCTACCCGGTGGACGCCGACTACGTCGTCGTCTCGCCGAAGTGGTGGGGGTTCGCGGGGACCGGCGTGCGCAACGGCACCGCCATCCCCGGGCTGGTCGGCGGCGAGTCGGACCGGGTCTACCCCGACCGGTTCGCGCCACGGCCGCTGCAGCTGCTCAGCCATACGTCGTTCTCCTGCCGGGGTGTGACGACGACCAGCCAGTCCGTCTACTACACCGCGTCTTCCGGAGCCGGGGTGTTCACCGCCGGCACGCTGCGCTGGGGTTGCGCGCTGGTCGACCTCTGCGAGCGTCCGCTCGGACCCCGGACGAGGGACTTCGCCCGCCAGGTGACGGACAACCTGTTCCAGGGTTTCGCAACCGGTCCGGTCGGGCTGCGACACCCGGCACAGGACAACGTCGCGGACTTCGACCTGCCGCTCGTCAACACGGTCGAGGCGAGCTGATCCGGTGCGTCGGTGCCTGATTCGGCCATCATGGCTCCCATGGCTCCCACCCCCGGCACCACCGGAGCTCGCCGCGTCCTCGCGGCGGCGGTGGTGGCGTGCCTGGTGCCGCTCGCCGCGTGCACCGATGACTCCGACGATCCGCCCCCGCCGAGTGACGGGCCTGAGAGCGTCGCCCTTGAGCTCTCGCTCGGTCCCGGCGCCGACGATCTCACCACCGAGGCGCGCGACGACCTCCAGAACGACGTGGGCGCGGTGCTGACGACGTACGTCGTCGAGGGATTCCTGGGCGACTACCCGCGAGACGACTTCGTCGAAGTCCTCGACGCGTTCACCAGCGGCGGGGCGAGAGATGCAGCCCTGGACATCGAGAAGATCACCGGAGCGGGATTCGAGACCGTCGATGAGGTCGTGGCGACCCGCCTCCAGGCCAGCATCTCCACGTTCGCGCCCGATCGGAACCCCGAGGGCGTGAGCGCCCACGTCGACTTCGCCTTCGGCGTCACGGAGGACGGCAGCACCCGGGAGGTGACGGTGACGGGGCGGCTGATGCTGACGCCTGTCGACGGGCAGTGGAAGATCTTCGGCTTCGACCTCAAGACCGACGACCCTGCGTCGGGGGCGGTGTCATGAGGAGGCTTCGACGCGGCATCGCGGCGCTGGCGGTCGGGGGCGCTCTGCTCCTCGTGCCGGACTCACAGACCGCCCCGACCCTGTTCAGCCTCGTGGAGGTCGAGGAGTCGACAGGGGTTGATTTCGGGGACGAGGACGTAGTGGTCGTGCTGGCCCTGGGCTCCGACTCGGAGGGCAATGCCGATGCCATCGAGCTGATCGTGTTGAACTTCGAGACCGGCCAGGCGGCTGCCGTCGGGATTCCGAGGGACACCGTGGTCGAGTTCGACGGCGAGCGCTCGAAGATCAACGCCGGTCTTCGCCGAGGTGGTCCACAGCTCATGGCCGACAAGGTGGCCGAGCTCACCGGGGTCCAGCCGCAGTACGTCGTCACCACTGGCTCCGCCGGGTTCCAGGCGCTCGTGGACAGCGTCGGTGAGCTCCGGGTCACGTCCGACTTCAAGATCGTGGAGCCGGACTACGACCTCGACATCCCGCCCGGCGTCCACTCGATGAACGGGCTCCAGGCAACCGGCTTCGCCGGCACCCGTACGGTCCCGGGCGACGACTTCGGCCGGATGGCCAACCAGCAGCACCTGCTCGAGGCCATCCTCGACAAGCTCCGGGCCGAGGAGGGCACCGAGGGGTTCATCGAAACAGGGGCCCTGGCGGCTCTGGAGCACCTCGACACCGGGCTCTCCCCCAGCGAGCTGTACCGCTTCGCCCAGTCGATCAGCCAGGTGGATCCCGCCCAGACGACGACGTGTGTGCTCACCGGCCCCACCGAGAACGACGACGTCCTGGGCGACCTCGTCAACCTCGACGCGGCGTACGCCGCGCGGGTCGCCGCGGACGCCGCCGACAACGGTCACCTCGACGGGGGCTGCTGACTCAGCCGAGCCCGGCCTCCCGAGCCAGGACGATGGCCTGCGCACGATGGGCGACCTGCAGCTTCATGAAGATGTTGCTCGAGTGGTTGCGCACGGTCTTGGTCGAGACGCCGAGCTCCTTGGCGATCTCGGCGTTCTCCCGGCCCGCCGCGATGAGGCCGAGCACCTCGCGCTCGCGATCGGTGAGCTCGGGGAACACCTCCGGGGCCGGCCCGGCGTGGACCTGGCGGAAGTAGCCCGTCATCCGCTCGGCGATCCGGGGCCCGAAGATCACCTCGCCGGAGCCGACCGCCTCGATCGCCCTGACGATCTCGGCCCGCCGGGCGCCCTTGAGCAGGTAGCCACGCGCCCCCGCCCGCAGGGACGCGAACACCGACTCGTCGTCCTCGAGCATGGTGACGACCACGACGCCGATGTGCGGCGAGGTGGCGACGATCCGCTCGGTGGCCTCGATGCCGTTGAGCCGGGGCATGTGCACGTCCATGAGTACGACGTCGGGCTGCAGGTCGAGGGCCAGCCGGACCGCCTCGGCACCGTCGGCGGCCGAGCCGACCAGCTCCATACCGTCGGTGCTGCCGATGAGCGCCTCCAGCCCGCGGCGGAACTCGTCGTGGTCGTCGACCACCAGGATGCGGTGCTGCTCACTCATCAGTCCTCCTCCCCGACGGCACTGGACCGGTCGGCCAGCGGCAGGTGGGCTACTACCTGGGTCCCGCCGCCGGGCGCCGCCCCGACGATGCAGGTCCCGCCCAGCTCCTCGGCCCGATCTCGCATCGAGCCGATCCCGACGCCTATGCCGCGCGCGTCGGTGATGCCGGCACCATCGTCGCGGATGACGAGCTCCAACGCATCCGGTCTACGCCGCAGCGTCACCTCGACCTGCGTGCCGCCGCTGTGCCGGACCGCGTTGTTCACCGCCTCGACCGCGATCCGATAGGCCGCCACCTCCACCGCAGCCGACAGCACTCCGACCTCGTTCGAGGTGACGGTCCAGCGCAAGGCCGTCGACCCGAGCGTCACCGCCTGGTTGTCCTGGTCGGCCCGCTGTCGCAGCGCCGACACCAGCCCCAGCTGGTCGAGAGCAGGAGGACGCAGGCCGTCGACGAGGCGGCGTACCTCGCCGATGTCGGCCTCGGTCTGGTCGACCAGCCTCCCCACGAGGTCGCGAGCCGCGACCGGATCGCGGTCCACCAGGTCGCGGGCCACCTCGAGCCTCATCAACGTGGTCGCGAGCGAGGGGCCGAGACCGTCGTGCAGGTCGCGCCTGAGCCGGCGCCGCTCCTCCTCGCGCGTCGCCACCAACCTCTCCCGGGTCCGCTGCAGCTCGCGCCCGGCCGCCAGCGCCTGCACGAGTGCGCCGACCTGGGTGCCGACGTCCTCGAGCAGCCGTCGGTCGCGCGGCCCGAAGGGCTCGCGCAGCGGGCTCACCTCCATCTCGAGCCGGCCCACTGCCGTACCTGCCACCTCGAGGTCAACGACGGTCGGCTGACCGCGGAGCTCACCGCGCTCGACGGCGAACCCGTCCTCCGGCCCAGACCCGATCGACTCGATGCGCGCGTAGTCGAGGTCGAGGCTGCGGCTGAGCGTGGTCAGCATCTCGTCCAGCACGTTCTCGGGGGCCGTCGTCGGCTCCAAGCGCCGCAGCTCGGAGACCACTCGGTAGGGGAACGCGCGGTCGCCGTAAACGAGGCGGCTGGCGGTACGGCGCAGCAGCAGCGCCGCCGGCAGGAGGACCAGCGCGACGACTCCTCCGGTGACCATCGAACGGACCGACGTCCCGGCAGCCATGTTGACGGCGTTGGCAGCGGCCAGGAACACCGCACCCACCAGCGCGGCAAGCACCAGCTGGACCAACGATCGTCTCAGCGTCGTGTCGATTTCGACGAGCCGGTAGCCGAGCACCGCCGCGACCCAGCAGGCGAGGACCACCGGGACGAGCACGAGGGCCAGCACCTCGCGGGCGACGAGGGGACTGCCCTGTAGCGCGATCGGGACCACGTCCAGGACCAGCAGGATCACGGCGGCCGCGAGCAGCGCCGAGACCAGCAGCCGGTGGGCCACCCGCTGGTCGACGGAGTCTGCGCGGCGGCCTCCGGTCCACACGGCCAGCGCACCGAGGACAGCGACGGCGACAGCCGCCGGCACGGTGAGGTCCAGCTGTGCCTGGAGCCGGGCCGGCGCAGGTTGCCGGGCGGCGTACCCGGCCAGCCAGCCGGCCCACGCGGCAAACGGAACGACGACGGGGAGCCAGCTTCGCGCTGCGGCCAGCACCCCCGGTGGCCGCGGGAAGACCCACGCGGCGACGAGCACGGCGCCGAGAGCGAGACCGACCGCCAGCTCGCCGACGACGTGCGGCCAGAGCCGGCCGGCACCCGCGACCTCGAGGGCCTGCACACCGAACGGCTGCGCGGTCAGCGCCACCCCCGCGGCCGCGCCCGCCACCAGGGTGGCCCCCGCCGCAACCGGGCTGGCGTTCCGGAGCAGGAGGAAGGTGCCAGCGATGAGGAGCGTGAGGGACGCGACCGCGACCTGAGGCTCCTCCAGAACCGCGTCGCCCACGGCGTAGCGCGTGAGCGGCACCTCGACCTGCTGGTTCACGGCCAGCTCGCCCACCTGGCGCCGCACCTGATAGCGCAGGACGTCGCCTCGGTCGGCGCTCGGGACCTCGGCACCGCTGACCAGCTCGGAGATCGTGGTCCCCTCGACCTGGCGGATCTCGTCACCGACCTGCAGCGGGGTGCCGCCGTACGTCTCGAGCACCACCAGTGAGTCATCCCAGCGGCCGTCGCCGAGGACGGCGGCGGGGCGGGTGACCACCGTGCCGTCCGAGGTCGCGGTGGTCGCCCAGAACGCGAGCCAGGCCAGCGGCCCCACCCAGGCCGCCACGATCAGGGCCACCCGGCCACCACGGCTCATCTCGCGTTCATGGTGGCGCGTGTCAGGGCCCGGCGTACACCCTGCTGGTGGCGGCTGTTGGTGGCTGTTGGCGCCCTCTAGTGGAGGCGCTCCACGGTCGAGCCCGTGATCTTGGGCTCGCCCTGGCCCAGGAAGAAGATGCCCGGGTAGTTCTCGAAGCCCAGGCTGGGGTTGTCACGCAGCGTCGAGTCCTTGATGGACAGCGTGCCGGTGCGGTCGTTGCTGACGAAGAACACCGCGCCGCCGCCCTCGCGTGCGACGTTGCCCTCGATGGTGGTGCGCAGGAGCTCCAGCGTGAACAGGTTGCCGTCGAGGTAGATGGCGCCGCCGCTGCCGCCGCCGGGAGTGCCGGCGCTGGCCGGGTTGGCGCCGCGGCCGATCGCCTTGTTGTTTCGGAACTCGCTGTCGGTGACCAGCCACGAGACGCCGATGCTCGACAGCGCGGCGCCGTTGGAGCAGCGGCCACCGGTGAACGTGCTGCCGGTGATCTTCACCGGCTTGTCGCGGAACTGGTCGAGCACCCGGATCGCGGCGCCGCCGAGGTCGGGTCCGGTCTTGTCGCACCGGTTGCGGGTGAACGTCGAGTTCACCACCGAGAGCCGGCCGCCCCGCACGAACACCGCGCCGCCCCCGCCGCCGTCGGTCAGGGACCCGGTGGAGTTGCCGCGGGTGAAGGTGAGGTTCCGGAGCACCAGCTTGGGAGTCGCCTGGTCATTGCAGTGCGACGTGGTCCACACGAGCCGCTTGTCGCAGGTGTTCTGGTAGAGGATCCGGTGCTTGCCGCCGCCGCTGAGGGTGACCAGGCCGCCGCCGTCGATCACGACCTTGGGCGCGGCGTCGTTGTGGACCTCGGCCTGCTTGTCCATGACGATCGTGACGGGGTCGGGTCCGCAGTCGAAGGTGATGACGCCGCCCTTCGCGACCGCCTTCCGGAACGCCGCGGCGGTGCAGCTCGCCGGGCTGCCGTGCCCGATCACGCGTTGGGTGGCCGCGCGGTGCGGGGCGCCCGGCTCGGCATTCGACGGCTGGGCGTACGACGGCACGGGCGTGAGCAGCGCGGCAACCAGGCCGCCGAGCATGAGGATCGCGAGCGGGCGGGGCACGCCTCTCAGACTAGGCGCCGGACGCGCGCCGCTCCGCAGACCCCGAGGAGTCGGGCCGCTCGGCGGCCTCGGCCTCGCGGGCCAGCTTGCTGTCGGACGCGTTGTGGCCAGAGCTCCAGACGCCGGTCGAGTCGAGGTCGATCGTGCTGACGGTGCGGGTGGCGACCGGCTTGGAGACGTAGGTGGGCAGGGGCACGGAGACCGGGTCCCAGCTGTCGGGGTCGCGCGGCGCGGGCTCGTCGCCGGACTGCGGACCGTCGACGCGGTCGATCTCCCCCGTCTGGTCCTTGGGCTGCTCGGACGCCGGCTCGGCCGGGATCCGCGCGCTCGGCAGCACGGCGCGCTCGCGCTTGACCATGACCCGGCAGGCCACCAGCCAGACGACCAGGACGCCGCCCGGGACGGCGCACCAGACCCACTCGACGATCTTGAAGTAGGCGAGCCCCGCCACGGCGGCGTTGGCGACCAGGATCAGACTCACCACGCGCAACCGGCGCTTGGCAGCGCGAGCCGAGGCCCGGCGGTGGGCCCGGAGCTGGGCAGGGGTGAGCGCCGGTTTGTCGTCGAGTGACGTGGACGTGCTGCGCTTCCGGCGTTCTGACAGCACTTTGGCGTCACTCGACGGCGAACCAGAGGCAGGGACGAGCCGGGCCTTGCGGCGGTTGATCGGCTCCCGACGCCCGAGGACCCGCAGGGTGGCCGAGAACCGCTCGACGGTGCGGGTGCGAGCACCCTCCTCGTGGTGTTCGAGCGCCTTGGGGATCAGGTAGACGGCCCAGGCCACGGCAAGGGCCACGAAGATCAGTGCGCTGGGATCCACGATCCTGAGGCTAGAAGCCGCAGCGCATCCCGGGTCGCATGTCAACCCGTGTGTCGCAAAAAGTCTCGTGTGACTACTGAGGTTCGGGATTGCGGGTGGCAACGTCCGAGGCGCGCAACCGGGTCAGCATCCCGTCCGGCACTTCTTCCTTGGTGATCGCGTAGATCCGGTGGTCGCGCCAGGCCCCGTCGATGTGGAGGTACTTCGGCGCGTAGCCGACTTCGCGGATCTCCAGCTTCTCGACCACGCGCAACGAGTTCGAGTTCTCCGGCCGGATGGCGATCTCGACGCGGTGCAGCCCGGCGGTGAAGAAGCAGTGGTCGATCACCATGGCGACCGCGCGGGGCATCACGCCGCGACCGGCGTAGTCCTTGTCGAGCCAGTAGCCGACCGAGGCGAACTGCGCCGAGCCCCTGACGATGTTGTTGACCGTGATCTGGCCGACGAACTGCTCGTCCACCTCGACCGCGAACGGGAAAGTCACACCCTGGCGCGCCTGCTTCGACAGCCGCCGCACGAGCTGCTTGAAGCTGGTCGGGCGGGCCTCGCCGCCGGGCGGCACCGTCGCATCCCACGGCACCAGCCACGCGGCGTTCCGCTGCCGGGCCCGGCGCCACGCGTCGTGGTCGGTGGCGGCCAGCGGCCGCAGGGTCACCTCGCGGTCGACCAGCCGCACCGGCCAGTCAGTGGTCACTGCCCACCACCTGCTCGACCGCGTGGGGCAGCACCGGCTCGAGCACAGCGAGGGCGTCCGACACCCCACCGCGGGAGCCGGGCAGGTTGACGACGAGACAGCTGCCGACCCGACCGGCCAGGCCGCGCGACAGTACGGCGGTCGGCACGCCCTTGCTCACGCCGTACGCGCGGATCGCCTCGGCCAGCCCGGGGATCTCGGCGTCCAGCAGCGGCCGGGTCGCCTCCGGTGTGAGGTCGGTCGGGGTCAGTCCGGTGCCTCCGGTGGTGAGTACGACGCGGGCTCCGGCCTCGACCGCGGCCCGGATCGCGTCGCCGACCGGTTCGCCGTCGGGCACGACGGCCGGTGCCCCGGTCTCGAAGCCGAGGCGGGTGAGGAACTCGACCAGCAGCGGGCCGGTGGCGTCCTCGTAGACCCCGGCGGCGGCGCGGTTCGAGGCCACGACGACGGCGCCGAGCAGGGGCCCCGTGGTCATCGCGACCAGTCCCCCGACCGGCCACCGGACTTCGACTCGACCCGCACGTCGGTGATGACCGCGGCCTTGTCGACGGCCTTGACCATGTCGATGACGGTGAGCGCGGCGACCGAGACCGCGGTGAGCGCCTCCATCTCCACGCCGGTGCGGTCGGTCGTCTTCACGGTCGCGGTGATGTCGACCGACTCGTCGGTGACGGCGAGGTCGACGGTGACGCCCGAGATCGCGAGGGGGTGGCAGAGCGGGATCAGCGAGGGCGTCTGCTTGGCCCCCATGATCCCGGCCAGCCGCGCCACGGCCAGCGCGTCACCCTTGGGCACTCCCTCGCCCCTGAGCAGCTCGACCACCCGTGCGGAGACGAGGACCCGGCCGGTCGCGGTCGCGGTGCGCGCGGTGACGTCCTTGTCGGAGACGTCGACCATCCGCGCCGCGCCGGTCTCGTCGACGTGGGTGAGCCGGTCCTCGGTGGCCATCGCGCCCCCTAGATCTCGGCGTCCAGGACCAGCACCTGGACCGCGTCGCCCGCGTCGAGGGCGGTGGTGTCTTCGGGCACCACGATCAGGCTGTTGCTCTCCGCGAGGTGGCCGATCAGGTGCGAGCCGGGGCCACCCACCGGCTCGACGTACCGACCCTCGGCGTCCACCCCGACCTGGCCCCGCATGAACTGGCGGCGCCCCTCGGGCGACGTCATGGCGCGGGTGAGCCGGGCCTCGACCAGCGGCCGGGAGACCGGAGCCAGTCCCAGGCAGGTGCGGATCACGGGGAGCACGAACACCTCGAAGGAGATGTACGCCGACACCGAGTTGCCGGGCAGCGTGACGATCGGGACCCGTGTCTCTGGCGGGCCGTCGCCGAGGAGGCCGAACCCCTGCGGCTTGCCGGGCTGCATGGCGACCGGTCCGAACCAGACGCCCTCGCCGCGCAGGGTCTCCTTCACGACGTCGAAGTCGCCCTGGGAGACACCACCGGAGGTGACCACGAGGTCGGCGCCGGCCAGCGTGGCGCGCAGCGTCTCGAGGAACGCCTCCGGCTCGTCGCGGACGATGCCGACCCGCTGCGGGACGCCCCCGGCCTGGGTGACCGCCGCCGCGAGCATGTAGGAGTTGCCGTCGTAGATCGAGTCGTCGCCGAGCTCCTCGCCGGGGTCGCGCAGCTCGGTGCCGGTCGAGAGCACGACGACCCGCGGCCGGGGCCGGGCCAGGACCGTCGGCCGGCCCACCGACGCGAGCAGCCCGACGTGCCGGGCGTTGAGCGTCGTACCTTCCTTCACCAGCAGGTCGCCGACCGCGACGTCGTCGCCGGCCGGCCGGACGTGCTGACCCGGCTCGGGCGCCTGGTCGATGCGGACCTCAGCCGTGCCGCGGTCGGTCCACTCGTAGGGGACGATCGCGTCGGCGCCCTCGGGCACCGGCGCGCCGGTCATGATCTTGGTGGCCGTGCCGGTCACCAGGGTGCGCGGGCCGGCCCGGCCGGCGCCGATCTCGCCCAGGACCGGCAGCAGCACCGGTCGCTCGGCGCTGGCGGTGGCGACGTCCGCGCGGCGTACGGCGTAGCCGTCCATCGCGGAGTTGTCGAAGCTCGGCAGCGGCATGGTCGCGACGACGTCCTCGGCGCACACGAGGCCCAGTGCGTCGAGGAGGGGAACGTCGACCGGCACCAGCGGCCGGACGCCGGAGAGCACCCGCTCGAGGTGCTCCTCGACCGAGCAGGGCTGGTCGTCAGTCATGGGGACCGGTCACGACCCCGAGTCTGCCGTGAGGACGGTGTCGGCGGGGATGCGCTCGGCGCTGTCGGTCGAGAGCTCGACGTCGCCGACCACCTGCACGTGGGCGCCGAAGGTGAAGTCGCCGTCCACGGTGAGCTTCGTCGCCTTTTTCATCGAAGGTGTGCCCTCGGGGAAGCGCTTGTCGAACTCGGCGACCACCTTGTAGACGTCGCCGTCCAGGTCGACGAACGGGATGTCGGCCGCGACCTGGTCGAGCACGAAGTCGGAGCCGATGTCGTAGACGTCGGAGCGGAGCACCAGCAGGTCGTTGGTGGTCTTGACCGGGACGAACCGGTCTCGGCCGACCTCGATCAGCCGGGAGTCCGGGAACACCTCGACGGCGGCGCCCATCGCGGTCTCGACCTGGATCACCTTCGGGGTGGTCGGGTCGCTCGGGTCGACGGTCTTCTCGTTGCGGATCAGCGGCAGGCCCAGGATGCCGTCGCGGACATCGAGCGCCTGCTTCATCGCGCGCAGGTCGAACCAGAGGTTGTTGGTCGAGCAGAACCGGTGCCGCTCCAGGTCGGCCAGGGCGTCCTGGTCCTTGGGCGGCGTCTGCGCGGTCTCGCGGAGCACGATCCGGCCGTCGGACTTGCGGCGGGCGAAGTGGCCGCCCTTGCGGTCGCTCGCCGTACGGCGGACCGCCTCGATCGCGAACGGGGCGCCACTGGTGGCGAACCAGCCCGCGACCCGGGCGTCGGGTACGGCGCCGAGGTTGTCGGAGTTCGACACGAAGGCCCGCTCGTAGCCGGCGTCGATGAGGCGTTCGAGCAGGCCGGAGCCGCGCAGCGCGGTGTAGAGGTCGCCGTGGCCCGGCGGGCACCACTCCAGGTCGGGGTCCCTCGGCCAGCTGACCGGCGCGAGGTCCTTGGGCAGGAGCTTGGGCTCCTTGTTCTGCAGGAACTCCAGCGGCAGGCCCTCGACGGGAAGGTCCTCGTAGCGCGCGATGGCGGCCATCGTGTCGCCCGAGGTGTGGAAGCTGTTCATGAACAGCAGCGGCAGCGGCGCGTCGTACTCCTTGCGGAGGTGGAGCACCTGCCGGGCGATGATGTCGAGGAACGAGAGACCGCTCCGCACGCACAGCAACGACTTCGCGCGCTCCATGCCCATCGAGGTGCCGAGGCCGCCGTTCAGCTTGATCACGGCGGTCGTGCGGATTGCGGCTGCAGCGTCGTCGTCACTGACTACGACGTCGCGGAGCGCCTCCATGTCGACCGGCTCGATGGCGGACTCGGGGATCATCCCGGTCTCGCCGTGCTCCAGCAGCCGGAAGTAGTGCGCGAAGGTCTCGATGGCGACTTCGTCCACCCCGGCGGCGACCATCTTGTCGCGGGCCTTGTTGAGCCCAGTGCTGCCCATGCTGCGATCGTAGGCTTGCAACGTGGTCGGGGCGAAGACGGCGATGCGGGATCAGTTGCTGACGACCCGCAACCGGCGGCCGCTGCTGGAGCGGTCCGAGGCGGCGCGGGAGATCGCGCTGCACCTCACCGCGGCGCCCGAGGTGCGTCGGGCGGCCACAGTGGCGGTTTACATCGCGGTCGGTTCGGAGCCGGGCACCGCTCCCCTGCTGCACGCGCTGGTGACCGCCGGGAAGCGGGTCGTGCTGCCGGTGCTGCTCCCGGACGGCGACCTGGACTGGGCGGCGTACGCCGGCGACCAGGACCTCGCGCCCGCGCGGTTCGGCCTGCTCGAGCCGGTGGGCCGTCGGCTGGGCCCGGACGCCGTGGCCACCGCCGACGTGGTGCTGGTGCCGGGGCTGGCGGTCTCGGCCCGCGGCGAGCGGCTCGGGCGCGGTGGCGGCTCCTACGACCGGGCGCTGGGCCGGGTGCCGGTCGGGACGTTCACCTGCGTGGTGCTCTACGACGACGAGGTGGGCGTGGAGGTGCCGGTGGAGGCACACGACCGCCCGGTGACCGCGGCCGCGCATCCCGCGGGAATCACACGGTTCGCCCCGACGTTCTGATCACCGTAGTATTTGGCAGTCACCCCGGCCGAGTGCCAGCGTGCCAGCCCCTGACGAGGAGTCCCGTGCCCACCTATCAGTACGCCTGCCGCGAGTGCGGGCACGCCTTCGAGCAGGTCCAGAGCTTCAGCGACGACACGCTGACCGACTGCCCGGAGTGCCAGGGACGGCTGCGCAAGGTGTTCAACGCCGTCGGCGTGGTGTTCAAGGGGTCGGGGTTCTACCGCACCGACAGCCGCAAGAAGGAGTCGTCCTCAGAGACGGCCGCATCCCCGGCCAAGGCCGACTCTGCGCCGGCCACGCCGGCCACGCCGGCCGCGTCTTCCTCGGGTTCCTCGTCGGGTGACTCGGGCTCATCGAGCTCATCGGGCTCGTCCAAGACGTCCACCAAGTCTCCCCAGCCGACCGCCAGCTGACGGTTCTCCACAGCCCGGCCGCTAACGGCTGAGGCGGGTCGGCGCGCGCTCGTAGCGTCGCCGCCATGCCCACCCTCCTGCTCCGACTGCGCGCCGCGGCGCGCCGCGTACGACGCGCCGTGCTGCGCCGCCGCCGGCTGCTGGCCGCGCTGTGCGCCCTGGTCGCGGTGTGGGCCGGGCTTCGCGCGACGGCGGCGCCCGCGCCCGAGCGGGTGCCGGTCACGGTTGCCGCCCACGACCTCGGTGCCGGTGCGGTGCTGCGGCCCGGCGACCTGACCACGGTGGGCTTCGCGCCGGGCACGGTGCCGTCCGGACACATTCGCGATCCGGTGGGCCGACAGCTGGCCGGGCCGCTCCGGCGCGGCCAGCCGATCACCGACACCGCGCTGCTCGGGGCCTCCTTGGTGCGCGACCGCCCCGACCTGGTCGCGCTGCCGGTCCGGCTGCCCGACACCGCGATGGCCGAGCTGCTCCGCGTCGGCGACGAGGTCGACGTGATCTCCGCCGACCCGCAGGGCGGGCCTGCGGCCACGGTGGCCCGCGAGGCGCTGGTGCTCGGGCTGCCGCCACCTCCGCCGGACGCCGCCGCGGACGGGCTGCCCGGTCGGCTGGTGGTGCTCGGCGTGCGGGAGGGGGACGTCATGGCCGTCTCATCCTCGACGGTCACGCACTTCCTGACCGTCGCGTGGTCCCGCTAGCGTGCTGAGTGTTCCGCTGCGTTTGCAGCTCAAGTCTCGAGGGGGACACGCGCATGACCGGCTTCCGAAACTTCATCCTCCGCGGCAACCTGGTGGACCTGGCCGTCGCCGTCATCATCGGTGTCGCCTTCGGCACCGTGGTCACGACGTTCACTGCCTGGCTGACCAGCCTGATGCCCGACTCGGCCGATGACGTGTTCTCCAACGTGCCCAACTCGTTCGGCGCGTTCCTCAACGCGGTCCTCGCGTTCGTGATCCTGGCGGCCGTCGTCTACTTCTTCGTGGTGGTCCCGTACACGACCGCCAAGGAGAAGTTCTTCCCGAGCCCCGAGCCCGGCACGCCCGAGGACATCCAGCTGCTCCAGGAGATCCGCGACCTGCTGGCCGCGCAGTCTGGTCGGCCCGCGCCACCCAGCGCCTGACCTTGGGTCGAGCTAGCCGCCGTGGTGCGGCGGCACCTGCTCCTTGAGCCAGGTGTCGCCGCGGTCGGTGGCCGGATCCGACCGCTCGGCCGGGTCCCGCTCGTCGGACGTGGTGTCCGGGAGCACGTCGCCGAAGACCTCGGCGAGCCGGCGCTTGCGCTGCCAGTCCGTCTCGGGTTGGGTCTCGGGTTCCTGATCGGTCACGCGCAGAGCCCGGCGAACTCGAGGTCTTCCGAGCTCGCGTCGACGCCGTCGTCACTGTCGTCGGTCGCCTCGTCGCTCGGTGACGAGGTGTCGGACGGCGACTCGGTGGACGACGACTCGGAGTCGGGCGAGGTGGTGCCCGACGAGCTCTCGTCGTCGCTGGGGCTCTCGCTGCTCGAGCCGCTGGCCGAGTCCGACGACGTGCTGCCGCTCGGCACCTGGTTGGCGCCGATGGATCCGTCGCGCAGCTTGCCGAGCGGCTGGTCGTTGGCGATCCGCTCCCAGAGTGTGGCGGCGTCCTCGGTCCACTCGACCCGGCCGGGCTGCTCAGTGCTGTAGACGAACGGAACGGTGATGAACCGGATCCGCTTGAGGCCGATGTTCTTGAACTGCAGGCCGACCTTCGCCATCTCCTTGATGTTCGGGATATCGGTGGTCAGCGAGGCGGTGGCGGCGTTGAGGAACCGGACCAGCCGGTCGAACCGGGTCAGCAGGTCGGCGGAGATCACCTTCTCGGTCAGCGCGGCGATGAACGCCTGCTGCCGCTTGATCCGGCCGATGTCGCTGCCGTCGCCGACGCCGTGGCGCACCCGCACGTAGGCGAGCGCCTCCTTGCCGTTCAGGGTCCGGGTGCCGGCGGGGATGGTGATGCCGTACTCCGAGCTGTCGATGTCCTCCGGCACGCAGACCTCGACGCCGTCCACGGCGTCGACCATGTCCTGGAAGCTGCCGAAGTCGACCACGATGTAGTTGTCGATCGGCACCCCGGTGGTCTGCTCGAACTGCTGGATGGTGCAGGCGGGGCCGCCGTAGGAGTAGGCGATGTTCCACATCACGTTGGAGCCGCCGGGGATCGTGTCGCCGTCCTCTGCCTTGCAGTCGGGACGGTCGACCAGGGAGTCGCGCGGGATCGAGACGCCGTACGCCGACTCCCGGTCGGCCGAGAGGTGGAACAGGAGCGTGGTGTCCGAGCCACCGCCGGTCTCCTGGTCGAGGCCGCAGCCGTCGCAGTCCCGGGAGTCCGAGCCCATCACCAGGATGTTGACCGGCTGCTTCGGCGCGTCGATATGGACCTTCTTGGGCCGGTCGTAGAGCTGGTCGTCGACGTTGACCACGTTGAGGTTGCCGTTGAGGTGGCGGTAGAGGAAGGCCACCGAGAGGCCACTCACCATGCCCAGCGTCAGCAGCGTCGCCAGCAGAACCTTCGCTACCGTGTGCGACCGGCGGGCACGTCCGCGGCGCTTCCCGGGCTGATATGGGGACGGCAGCTCGGGCTGGGCAGAGTGCTGCGCAGCGTCGGGCATCGTCACCTTCACATGGATCGGTGGCTGACTGACGAGGGAGGGCGAGTGCGCACGTGGGTACGCGCTCGTTCGCGCCAGATTACGGGTGTACGGCAAATGATGGCCATGACCGGCCGGTAACGCCAAGTATCCGCAGCCGCCCCCGTGGCAGGATGGCCGCCGGTTTCACCACACCCGCCCCAGTAGCTCAGCGGATAGAGCAGCCGCCTCCTAAGCGAAAGGTCGCAGGTTCGACTCCTGCCTGGGGCACCAACTGTGCTGCACTACTTCGCCTGATTGGTGACGTTCGGCCTTCGGCTGATGGGTTCCATGGCTTCGGGTGATGGGTGACAGCTACTTCGGCTGATTGGTGACACCCCTGGTGCAGCGCCACCGCTCAAGCCATGAGCGCCAGCGCCGTCCTGACCGAAGCGAGGCAGCCCCTCTCGGTCAAGTGCCAAGCCACCCGGTCGACACTGACCCGGGGGTCTGCTTGATGTACAGGCGGTTCGACTCGTCCGTACGCACGAACTCACTGGTCGCCGGAGCGCGCACGACGCCTTCGGGCGAACCCGTCCCCGTGAACGACGTCACCTGGTCACTGAACACCTTGGTCGTCACCCCGGCGCCGTAGACGTTGTTGCAGACGATCGCCTCGGCGAGCGACGCCGGGTTGATCAGCTCGAAGCGGACTCCCGCGGTGCCACCTGAGACGTCGTTGTCGCAGAACGTGACGGTGTCGAACTTCGAGGTCCCGACTGCGTGGAACAGTGCTCCCAGAGGGAAGCCCTCGATGGTGTTGCCGGAGACGTCGACCGCGCCCCGGGTGATCCCGTCGCTCGCCTCGAGGTTGTACTTGATGCCCGTCCCGGTGCCGGTGCCCGAGATCTCAGGGTTGTCCCGCACCGTGACCGGCCCGATCGCCTGAAGGATCCGAATCCCGTCACCGTCCGCGAGCTGACGGATCGTGTTGGCCTCGAAGAGCACGTCGACGGGCTTGGCCGCGTTGGCGGCACCGACCTCGACCACCGGCTTTCCCGGGTTGTCGCTCTCCAGGACGTTGTCGCGAACCACGAGGCCGGTCGTGGAGCCGACGACGTTCAGCACCGGGGAAATCTGTTCGAGATCGCTGCTCACGGTGTTGCCCTCGATCGTCACGTCCTCGGTCTGGAAGACCCGCACTCCGCCACCGGTGATCTGGTTGTCGACCAGCTGAATGCGCTTCGCCTTGTTGGTGGGCTCCTGCCCCCCGATCGTTACCGACTGGGTGCACTCCTGACCCGCCGGCTTGGTGACGCACGTGCCGATCCCCCGCACCATCGTGTTGTCCTGGATGAGGATGTCGGTCGGACCAGGGCGCGGGGGCACCTCGCTTGAACCGGTCGGCTCGAAGTCGATGTCCTGGTCCCGGGTCCCCTCGAAGTAATTGCCCAGGAACTGCATCTGGGTCGTTCCGCCCTGGACACCGATCCCGCTCCGGCCGCCGTTGAGGAACTCGTTGTCCGCGACCAGGACGTCCTGGGTCGTCCCACCGTCACCGATCGTCATGACTCCGTCTCCGAAGTTGTCGTCGAATCGCATCCTCTGGACGGTGACGTCGTGCGAGTTCAGCCAGAAGATGCCGTGCATCTGCTCCTGACCGGCGAAGCCCGCATCGGACTTCGATCCGTCGATGGTGAAGTCGGAGAAGTTCACCAGGGAGCACCCGGAGCACCAGAAGAGGTGCGGGTCTCCACCGGTGGACCAGTTGCGGGCCTTGAACTTGACCACCGAGGTCACGCCATCGCCCACGACGTCGACGTCGGTGACGTTCTGCATCCGGACGATGCCGATGACCGAGTCGCTAGGTCGGTCCATGAGGTAAGTGCCCGCCGGCACGTAGACGGTGCTGCCCGCCACCGCGTCCGCGGCGGCGATGGCGCTGCGAAACGCGGGGGCGTCGTCGGTCGCGTCGTTAGGAGTCGCGCCGTAGTCGGTCACGTCGAAGACGGCGTCAATCGCCGACGCCGGGGACGGCGACACGGTGAGCAATGCGGCCGCGACGATTCCAGCGGCTGCCGGAATCAGTCGCGATGACCTGGCGAGTGTTGTGGCGGACATACGGATCCCTTTCGTGGGGACGGGGGCTCATGGGACTGGGCGTGATGGGTGGTGGCCGCTCCCGCCGCGGGAAACCCTCGCGGCCGGAGCGGAGCTCAGCCGGCTAGACCAGCCGGAACGTCACTTGCTGAACGGTGCCGTCGTCGAGCTGTAGCTCGAGGGTGTGTAGCTC
Source organism: uncultured Actinomycetota bacterium (assembly GCA_963800715.1). GTDB lineage: Bacteria > Actinomycetota > Actinomycetes > Propionibacteriales > Nocardioidaceae > Nocardioides. The sequence continues at coordinate 170,393 of CAWDBZ010000002.1, forward strand.
CGTCGACCACGAGCTCGCGTCGAGCTCGAGGTGATAGCCGCTCTCGTCGTGCGTCGACGAGGTGGGGGTGACGGGTCGGTCGTCGACCACGACGTCGACCGCGGCTCCGCTGACGGAGTCACCCCGGTCGTCGAGCAGGTCGAAGTCGACCTCGACGGGCTCGGACCGGGCGAGCACCGGGTCGGGCTGACCGAGGTCTCCGGCGAAGCCGTCGAAGTCGTAGCGCACGTCGTAGGTGGCATAGACGACGGTGGCGTTCCCGGCCCGGTCCTCGCCGGTCGCGCGGAAGGTGTACGTTCCGGCTCCCGTGTCGGTGTCCGGCTGTGTCAGGACTGCCTCCTTGTGGACCTTGCCGGAATCGTCGTGGACGCGGTAGTCCGGGTGCGGAACGTCGCCGAGGAGGTAGGTCGCACCGTCCGCGACCCTGCGCAGCGTGACCTCCGGGGGCTGGTGGTCGACCCGGCGAGTGCGCACGTCCACCGTCCGACCGGGTGTCCAACCGAACGAGTTGACCGCGTCGAAGCGGTACCAGTAGCGCGTGTGGGGCGCCACCGCCTGGTCGACGTACGTCGTCCCTCGGAGGCCGCTGTACGTCGGCTCGAACGGTCCGTGCGGCGACGTGGCCCTCGAGAGGGTGTACGACGCGGCCAGCGCCGCCGGCTTCCAGCGGAGGCGAACCTCACTGCCCCGCACCCGGGCGTTGCCCTTGGTCACCACAGCTGGCGGATGTGGTGCTGCCTGTGGTGTTTCGGAGATCTCGTCCGACACCGGGCTCAGGCCGCTGGCATCGCGCATCTGAAGGACGTAGTAGTAGGTGGTGCCGTTCTCCACGTCATCGTCGACGTAGGTGACGTTGGTGACCACCTCGGCGACGAGCTCGTAGGGGCCACCGGGCGACTCGGACCGCTGCACCATGTAGACGGAGTTGGGCGCCAACGGGTCCGGGGTCCAGGTCAGCGAGATCTCGCCGTCCCCGGCGTGGGCCGGCCGATACTGCGGTGTGGGGAGCACGGTGCCGCTCGGCGCCGGTACATCCACCCGGATCTCCTGGGTCGGCTGGCTCTCTCCCTGGCGGTTGCGGGCGACCAGCTGGTAGTAGGTGGGTGCACCGACGGGTCGTCCCAGGTCGATGAACGTGTTTTGCCGGATCGGGACCTGACCGGTGTAGACCCCCGGCTGCGTGCCGCGACGGAGGAGGTAGTCCTCGGCACCTGCGATGTGGTTCCAGGCCAGCACGACGCGTCCCTCGGCGGTCCCGCTCTGGCCGAACACTGCGCTGTCCGGGTGACCCTCGAACTCGGTCGGTGTGGTGGGCAGCGCGGGGATGTCAGCGGGCGGCACGGCTACCACCTCGTTGGAGGGTGGGCTCTGGCCGTGCTCGTTGACCGAGACAACGACGTAGTAGTAGCGCGTGCCGTCCTCGACACCGAGGTCGCTGTAGGACCTGCTGGTCCCAGGCACCTCCGCGACCAGCTCATAGGGACCCCCGCTGCTGACCGAGCGCAGCACGCGATATGAGGTGGCTCCGCTGCCGAGCCGCCAGGTGAGGTCGACCCGGCCCGAGGAGGTGGCCGGTGTCCGGTCCAGTGATCCGAAGTCGGGCAGCGGGTTGTATCCGTGGTCGACCAGCCAGGCCTCGCGGGCCTGCTCCCAGACGCTCAGGTCGGTCGTCACGGTGACACCGGGTGGGACGGGGGAGGGGAAGGCGCCGGCGCCCAGCCAGACCAAGGTGACGTTCTCTGCCTGGAAGCCGGCCGGGAACGGATGGGTGCGCGCGACGCCGCGCTCCTCCACAAGGAACACCGAGTTGCGCGCGACGTAGGGAGTCGGGGGTTGCAGGGCGAACTTCCAGAGCCGGTTGTGGGTCACGCCGGTCGGGACGTCGGCGGTCACCGGGTCTGGAAGCGGCTTGAGGCGCATCAGGACATCGTCGAGAACGACCGGCGCCAGGCTCTCGCGCTGCAGCGTGGGCCGGATGTAGCTGGCGGGCTCGCTGGACAGGCCCACGTAGCAGCCGTCGAAGAGCGTGTCCTCGAACAGGCCGGCCGAGACGAGATCGTTCTCGACGCAGTCGTCGCGGGCGTTGCTGACGTAGGAGTTGCGGACGACGAAATTGTCGCCCTGGAGCCCGAGACCGTCCTCGCCGAGGTCCACCCGCAGGCCGTCGACGACGTAGGGGTGCCCGGCCTTCCCCTCGATGTGCATCGTGTGGCCCTGGAAGCGGCCCTTCACGAGGTTGCGAGGCATGTCTCGAACCCGAGCGTCAGACCTGACGTCACCGCCGAGGACGCAGAGATAGCGCGCCGAGGTCCGGTTCGCGTGGAGGCTGTCACCGAAGAGCAGGGGCTGCGTGGAACGGAACGGCATGCCGGTGGCGCGCAGGCGGGTGAGGTCGTAGGTGTGGTTGTCAGAGGGGCTCAGGACCTGGAACTGATCGGGGACCGTACCGCGCACCCGCGTGACGGGCTGGGTGTCGCAATGCGTGCCCGAGGGGGGCTGGTCGCTGTCTGCTGCTCCCTGCGCGTGAGCGGAGGTCCCAGGCCATGTCGCCGTCGAGAGACCCGCCGCTGAGTGTGGGGCGGCAACCACCGCGAGCGCGCTCGCGACGATCGCAGCAGTCGCAGCAACCGCGACAGCTGTGCGGGTGGACGTGGTTGTCATTTCCGAGACTCCTCAGTTGGCCCGCGGCTGAAGGCGCGGGTTCTCGTACCAGATGACGCCCAGTCCGGTGTTGAGGCCGAAGGGCGGCGTCGGGTCCTCATGCTGTTCGCTCGTGACGGCGTCGAGGTCGGTGTCACCGTCGATGTCGGCCCAAACGAGGTTGTCGTACTTGATGCCTGCGGCGGTCCCGCCGATCTCGTGCGTCGTCCAGGTCGGGGACGTCGGCGTGCCCGAGTTCTCGAGCCAGACCAGGCCGGACAGCGAGTCGGGCGTCGACGGGTCGCCGTCGCCCGCCATGGCGAACGTGATGCCCAAATCATCCTCGTTGCCGTCACCGTCGATGTCGGCCACCGTCGCGTGCACACACATGCCGACGTCGGCGGGGTAGGGCACGGACATCTCGGTCCAGGTGATCCAGTCGCCACTGTTGCGCCAGATCGACAGCTCCTCGGGGGTGGCGCCCGCGTCGGAGCGGCAGTCGACGACGTCAATGTCGGAGTCGCCGTCCCAGTCGGTCAGCGAGAACCACTTGTGGTAGCGCTCCCCCTCGCCTCCACCGGTAGGCGGCGTGATCGTGTGCTCCTCGAAGTTGGTCGTCCCATCGCCGGGGTTCTCCAGCCAGCGCACGCCCATCCCCGACCTGTCCAGGGCAGGAACGTCGATGGGATCGCGGTCGGAGTAGACGACATCCATGTCGCCGTCGTCGTCGACGTCGGATGGAAGCATCTGCATCGTCCAGCCGGTGCGGAGGATCTCGTGGTAAGTCCAGCTCGACTCCGAACGGGGGTTCGACGAGGTGTAGTAGCCAAGGCTCGCGAACCCGAGCGTCGGGTTGTCGAATTCCTTGGCCCCCACGAGCAGGTCGGGTGTGCCGTCGCCGTCCATGTCCGCCAGCTCGGCTCGCATCGCAACGAGACCCTCGGAGGCGAGTAGATCGGTCCTGACCCACGTGGTCTTGTCGAGAAGGTCCGCGTTGGACGCGGGCGCGAACAGGACTGTCACCTGCTTGTCCGCCTCTGCAGACACCACGATGTCGAGACGACCGTCCTCGTCGACGTCGGCGAACGTGGCGTCCTCGGGCCCGTTCAGGGCTCCGTCAGAGACCTGCGGCGACGCCAGCTTGACGGTCCTGCTGGCCCACTCGTTCTCGACGGGAAAGGCGCCGTTGGGGTGCAGCGACAGCGACACCTGGTGGCCCTGCTCGTAGCCACTCACCGCGTCGAGCCTTCCGTCCGCGTTGATGTCCGCGAGGTCGACGCCGTCGGAGCCGCTGAAGTTCGTGGAACCGGCGGTGCCGGCGACGATGGCGTGCCGGTCCCAGGGTGGGTCCACGAGGGACGGGCTGCCGCCCGCGTCACCGGCGGCGCCGGTCGTCATGGACACCAGCAGGGACGGGACTGCGCACAGCGCCGCCGTGATCGCGCCGAGGCGCACGGGTGACACGGACATGCTGAACTCCTTGCGAGATGGGGTGTGAGTCGAGGAAGGTGGCGCGCTAGCGGCCGCCGGTCAGCACGACGCCCTTGAGCAGCTGACGTTGGAACGCGAAGAAGACCGCGATCATCGGAAGGGTCGCGATCGTCATCGCGGCCATCTGGACATTGACAGGGGTGTCGTGGTTGCCGCTGAAGGTGAGCAAGGCGACCTCGATCGGGAAGATGTCCTGGTTCTGGAGCACCAGCAGCGGCCAGAGGAACTCCTTCCAGCTCGAGACCACCGTGATCACCACGACAACGGCGAGCACCGGCCGAGACATCGGCAGGATGACGTGGACGAACACGCCCCAGGAGCTGCAGCCGTCGAGCTTCGCCGCGTCTGTGATCTCGTCCGGGATACGGGCGAAGAACTGCATCATCAGGTAGATCGGGATCGGGGCCGCCAGCTCCGCGAGCCAGATCGCCCACCACGTGTTGTAGAGCGACACGTGGATGATCGGGAGGTCGTTGATGACCAGGAACTTGGGAACGAAATAGACCATCCCGGGAACCATCAGGACGAGCAGCACACTCCCGACGAAGAACCGCTTGAGGGGAACGGCCAGCTTCGCCAGCGAGTAGGCCGCGAGCGTGGAGGCCGAGACGCTGAAGAGCACGCTCCCACACACGATCGCCACGGTGTTGCTGAAGTAGCGGACGTACTCCAGCTCGTTCCACGCGGTGGAGTAGGACGACAGGTCGAGGTGCTGCGGCCAGAGCGTGGGCGGGATGGACAACGCCTCGAGCGGGCTCTTCATCGAGCCGACGATGAGCCAATACAGAGGGAAGATCGTGAGCGCAGAGACGGCCAGCAGCACCGTCAGGCCGCCGCCGCGCAACAGCTTTGCAGGCACCAGTCGCGACTCGACCGCAGACATCAGGCCGCGCTCCTGCGGAGCCGGCGGGCGGCGCCGTCGGGCGGGACCGATGACGGTCCGGAGCGTGCTCATCGGTGTCCTTTCGGCGGAGTCAGATGCGCGTGAACCGGCGCGTGAACAGGGCGTAGACGGCGGAGAGTGCGCCGAGGAAGAGCATCAGGAGAACGGCCAGCGCGGACGCCGCACCGAAGTCGTTGAGCTTGAAGGCGTACTGGTACAGCAGCAACACCACTGTGACCGTGGCGTTGTTGGGCCCACCCCCGGTCAGGGCGAAGGGAGCTGTGAAGACCTGCATCTCACCGATGATTCCGAGCAGCATCCCGGCGAGAAGGATGTGCCGAATGTGCGGCAGCGTGACGTAGCGGGCCCGGTTGAAGATGCTCGCGCCGTCGAGCTCGGCCGCGTCGTAGAGGTCACCCGGTATGCCGCGCAGCGCGGCCACATAGACCAGGACCCAGAAGCCGAAGCTCGCCCACGTGCTGATGAGCACCATCGTCAGGAGGGCCTGATGCGGTGACTGAAGGAACGGTTGGGGGCCAATGCCGAACAGGCCGAGGAAGGAGTTGACGATCCCCACCTCGGTCGGGTCGAACATGAAGCGCCACAGCAGCACCGCGACGATCGGCGGCATCATGGCGGGCAGGTAGACCGCGAACTGGAAGAACCACCGACCTCGCTTGATCTCGTTGACCACCAGTGCCAGGAGCACCGGTGCGAAGTAGCCGAGGATGACGCTGATGACGGTGAAGAGCAGCGTGTTTGCCCACGCCTTGGCGAACAGCGGGTCCGCGAACACCGTGCGGAAGTTCTCGAGTCCCACCCAGGACGAGTCACCGACCAGGTCGACGTCCTGGAACGACGCAACGATGCCTCGGACGATGGGGTAGTAGACGAAGACCACGAACCCGAGCATCGACGGAACGAGGTAGGCCAGAGCCGTCGCAGCGGCCCGCCCGCGGCGACGCCACCACAGCAGGACGCGTGAAGACACCGACTCGGCGCTGTGGATGCGAGACCCCACGACCACCGCCCGCTCCGTTGCGGCGCGCTCGCCTAGGTTGGTCATGGAGTCTGCTCGGCCTTCCTTCCCTGGCTCCGGCTCGCGGTCAGCCGGCGTCGATGACTTGCTGGGTCTTGGCGTTGAGGTCGGCCAGGATGGCGTCGAGGTCGGCGTTCTCGTCGGTGCGCGCCGCCTCCACCGCCGAACCGACGTAGCCCATCACGATCTCCGGCTGGTACGCCGGGATCCCCCGGCCCACGAACTCGTTGGTCGCGTCGTAGTAGGCCTCGGAGCTCGCGGCAGTGACCGTGGCGTACTTGGCCTGGATCGCGTCCAGCTCCTCGCGCAGCTCGGAGCCACCCTGCAGGACACCCACGGAGTCCGACTGGAGTGGGACGTAGGCATCCTCGGCGACCTGTGCCTTCAAGCGGGACTCCAGGGCACCCGGGTCGAACTGCTTGTAGACCCCGTAGGTGACCGCAGCTTCGAGCTCCTTCTCGCTCGCGTTGGGCGCGAAGCAGAAGACCTCCCGCGACTCGTAGGCGGCGTTGCCGCCGTTCTGAGGTGTCGGGCCGAAGCAGAAGTCGTCGAGGTTCGCGCCGAAGACGCGGATGTCGGCTGTCCCGGTGGGCGCATGGATCGCCATGGCGACGCGCCCGGTGGCCATCTCACCCATCAGGTCGTCGCTGACCGACTTGTAGAGGACGGGGGACATGGACTTGTCCACCCACCGCATGTTGTAGATCAACTCGAGCGCGCTGCGCGCCTCGGTGCTGTCGAGCCGTGCGACGGCTGCCCCGTCGACGTCCTCGTGGATGACCCCGCCGGCGGCGTAGAGCCAGTTGAGGAACGAGATGGCGGCGTCTGGCCCCGACAGGTCTCCGAAGCCGTACTGGTTGTTGTCGGCATCGGTGAGCCGCATGGCAGCATCGCGCAGGCCATCCCAGGACGTGGGCGGAGCATCGGGGTCGAGCCCGACCTCCTCGAACCGCGTCCGGCTGAGGTAGATCCCCCGGATGTTGCTTCGGCTCGGCAGCCCGAACAGGTGCCCGTCAATGTCGCGGGCCGCGTCGAGCACATCTGGCCGGATCAGCTCGAGCCCGTCCCAGGACGAGACAGCCTTGTCGATGAGCCCCAGCTGGTTCTTGGCGGCGAAGGCCAGAGCGGCCTCCGGAGCCATCAAGAACAACGTCTCCATCGTGTCGTTGGCCAGCTTGGCCGGCATGGTCTTGGCCATCGCGCCGCCGTCGAGCTGGTCACGGACGTCGAGCACGATGTCTGGATGCGCCTCTTGGAAGTCGGCCACCAGGGCGTCGTAGGCGGCGAGACGGCCGGCGTCCGTCGTGCGTGGGCGGTCCAGGATCGAGATCGTGACTGCTCCGGCCCGACCGCCGTTCTTCGGGTCGTCGTCGCCGCCCAGCCCTGCGCATCCGGCGAACCCGACCACGGCCAGTCCGCCGAGGCCGAGCTGCAGAACGCCGCGGCGTGACACGTTGGTTGCGGTCATCTTTGCTGCTCCTGTCTTGGTGCAGCGGCGGGGATCCGCCGCTCGTCTGCGTTGGGTGAAAGCACGATGGGCAAGCCGGCCTGAGGCACGAGCCGGCCGTCCCTCGTCATCCCGCTGTCGCGGTCTGCGAGCACGTCGGAGAGGCGGTGCCGCCACGCCTGGAGTCGGTCCTGGCTGGCGGCATCGCCCGCCAGGTCCGTCGTCTCGTACGGATCGGCCTCGAGATCGAAGAGGAGCTCTTCGTCGTGGTCGGGGAACCAGACGTACTTGGTCAGCCCGTCGGTGATGAAGTGCATCGCGTCGGTCACTGGGTGCCGGGTGTATTCACCGTGGACCACGTCGCGCAGACCGGTCCGCTCGCCCCGGATGGCCGGCATCATGCTGAGGCCGGTGACGCCCTTGGGACTCGGCACGCCCGCGACGTCGAGGATGGTCGGCATCACGTCCGCGAGGCAGACCGGAGTGGGCACCCGATCGACCACGGCACCGCGCATCCTGCGCGGCAGCCGGACGATCGTGGGGATGTGGACCGCGCCTTCGAACGGCCTCGTCTTCCGCCACAAGCCGTGGTCACCCAGCATGTCGCCGTGGTCACTGACGAGGACGACCAAGGTGTCGTCATCGAGCTTCGAGTCCCGCAGGTGCCGGAGCACCAGACCGATCTGGTGGTCGACGTGGTTGACCGCACCGAAGTAGCCGGCGCGAGCGCGGTGGGCGTCGTCGGCACTCAGGGTGCCGGACCACGCATTGGGGTCGGTCGTCTCGCCGGTCGCCCAGCGGCCGCGTCTGGACCAGTCGCCGGTGACCGGCTCGGTCAAGCGCGAGCCCAGATAGCGGTCGAAGTAGACCTGGGGCGGGTCGTAGGGCGAGTGCGGCCGCGAGAAGGAGAGCTTCAGGAAGAACGGCCGCTCGGGGTCTCGTCTCTCGAGGAAGGCGATCCCCTCGGCTGCCGTCCAGTTCGTGGCGTGCATGTATTCGGGTGCGTGCCAAGGCCTGGCCACCCACGAGTTCTGGTCGACCCCATGGTCGTAGGGCCCGAACTGACCCCCACTCTGTTGCATGAACCAGGCCCGATAGTCCGAGACGAACCCGGGGTCCTGTGCGCGGCCCTCCTCGTCGAGGACGGTGTGGTGGAAGCCTTGGAGGGATCGCTGCGGCGAGAAGTGCATCTTGCCGACGCCCTGGGTGTGATATCCGGCGGCCGCGAGGGTCTCCGGAAGGCTGCCGTCGAGATTCGCACAGCGAGGGTTGCCGGCTCCGGTCCCGATGATCCCCGCGTCCCAGGGCTCTTTGCCCAGCATCAGTGACGCCCGCGCGGGGATGCACGCCGGCACCGGGGAGTAGGCGCGGTCGAGCACGGTCCCCTGCGCCGCCAGCCAGTCGATGTTCGGTGTCTCGACGACCTCGTTGCCGTAGCAGCCCAACGCGTCCCAGCGGAGCTGGTCGGCGACGATCAGCAGCACGTGTGGCTTGGCGCCCGATGCGTCAGTCATCGCGATGTGGCTCTCGGCTGCGACATGGCTTTGGCGGTTCTCCTCGAGACAGCCCCGCTGTTCCCGAGGCGATGTTTGACCGATTGTGCAAGCGTTCGCTGCTCGTTGTCAAGGTGTTGCCTGGCCCAAGCTGAGCGTGCAATCGGCGATCTTGCCGTGCTCCCACTGGATCGGTGATTTCAATTTGTGCAATCTCTTGCAATATTTGCTGCAATCGCTACGATCGCCTGACACCCCCACAGAGACGGGAGAAACCCATGACCCACGACTCCGTGCTCGTCCCAGAGCGGCGTGTCGACCACCTCGTCGTGCGCTGCTTCGAGGACACCGCTGCGATGGCGAGGTCGGCGGCCGAGCAGACCGCCGACGTGGTGCGAGCGGCCGTGGCCGCACAAGGGCGCGCGCGCATCGCGATGGCGACCGGAAACTCCCAGATCGAGATGGTCACGGCCCTGGGAGACATCGTCGACGTGCCGTGGGATCGGGTCACCGTCTTCCACCTCGACGAGTACATCGACATCGACGACGGCCACCCCGCCAGCTTCCGCCGCTGGATCCGGGAGCGGATCGAGCTCCCGCTCGGACCCGAGCGGATGCACTACATCCAGGGTGACTCCGGCGATATCGAGGGCGAGTGCCGTCGCTACGAAGCGCTACTCCGGGAGGCGCCGCTCGACCTGATCTGCCTGGGCATCGGCGAGAACGGGCACATCGCCTTCAACGACCCGGGCGCCGACCTCGACGACACCGCGTGGGCCCGGGCGATCGAGCTCGACGACCGGTCACGACAGCAGCAGGTCAACGAAGGCCACTTCCCCAGTGTGGCGGAGACGGCCCCCCGCGCGATCACGCTGACCGTGCCGGCGCTCCTCGCTGCCAAGCGGCTGCACGTCGTCGTGCCCGAGCGGCGGAAGGCAGAGGCGGTGCGGTCTGCCCTCACCCAGCCCGTTTCGTCCGACTGCCCGGCGACGGCGCTGCGCACGCATGGCGACGCGGTGCTGTTCCTGGACCCCGAGGCAGCCGCCCTCATCGACGTCTGAACGACGTCGGCGACCAGCCTCGGAGCTGCCGGGACGTCAGTCCTGGCCGACCGATCTCGTGCCGAGCGTTCCTTGGACCCCGTGTGCGCTCAGGCACTCGTACCACTCGGTGACGCGCGCGACCAGTTCCGCTCGGCTGGCCGCTTCTTCTCCGAAGACCGCGCCAAGTACGGCGCCGACGCCGGCACGGGTCGACCGTGCGGAGCGCATCAGCGACACGACCACCCGGCGCGCCGGATCGTGGACCTCGAAGGTTCGACCGTCGTCATCCATGCCCTCGGCCATCCGTAGCCAGGCCGCCAGGCAAAGACATGCGTAGGCGGGCACGACGCCCCGCGCACCGGCATCCGCGATGGCTGGCAGCACTCGCTCGCGCAGCTTGAGGCTCCCGTCGGTGGCAACCTGGGTCGCGAGGTGCCTGATCCCCGGATTCCGGAACCGTTCAAGTACGGTCTCGGCGTAGTGCCTGGCATCGATATCTCGCGGCAGCGACAGGGTCGGCAGCTGGTCCTCGAGTGCGAACTTGCGCGCGGCTCGTTCGATCGCCGGATCCGCCATCGCGTCCGCGATGGTGCATCGGCCACTCAGCACGCCTAGTGCAGCAAGAAAGCTGTGCGTGGCGTTGAGCACCCGGAGCTTGAGGCGCTCATAGGGGTCGATGTCCTCGACGACTGACAGGCCGGCGCGACGCCACACCTGCGCGCCCGGGAAGTTCCCGTCAACCACCCACTGCATGGAGGGCTCGGTGCCGACAGCGAGATGGTCCACCAGCCCGGTCAAGACGGCCGCATCGTCCACGTCCGCCTCCGTGGGGGCCGGCACGATCCGGTCCACCATCGAGTTCGGAAAACTGGCGTGTGAGCCCATCCAGTCCAGGGCGACCGTCTCGCGGCGCAGCTCGAGATGGTCGCGCACCAATGATTCCACCAGTGAGCCGTTGCGCTGGAGGTTGTCGCACGACAGCACCGTGAGCGGACCCGCGTCCACTCGCGCCCGGGCGAGGATCCCCGCCGCCAGCTGGCCGACGGCCGTCCGGGGCGGGCCGCCCTCGAGCTCGTCTGCCACCAGACCCGGGTCCAGCCGTCGGGATGCGTTGGTGGGGTATCCCTTCTCGGTCACTGTCATGGTGACCATGGAGATCCCCGGATCGGCCATCGCAGCCACGACGCCCGCGGGGTCGGCGGCGGCCAGGAGGCCACTCCGCACCGCACCCACGATGTGCCCGGTGACTCGCTCCCCGGATCTGGAGACCACGCAATAGAGACCGTCCTGACGGAGCGAGGTCGGTCACTACTCGAGGGGACCGCTGGCCGACGGCGACCACACCCCAGCCCGGTTCTCCGGCTGCTGCGACCCGATCGGCGTAGACCGCGACGTGCGCCCGGAAGAACGCCCCAGCTCCGAGGTGGACGACCCCAGGCCTAAGGGAGCGAGGGTCGTACGGCGGTCGCACCGCCGGCGGGGCCAGCGCCAGCGACCTCAGGTTGAGCGCTCGCGTCACCGAGCGTCTCGCCAGTACCGACCATGCGGGAACTCGTGGTCGCGGACGGCCGTTTCGGTGAACTGGACGCTGTAGCCCGGTTGCTCTGGAAGGCGGTATCGACCGGCCACAACTCGTGCAGGATCGGTGAACATCTCGTGCAGGTGGTCGACCCACTCGACGACCCGCCCTTCGGTGGTGCCCGCCAACACCAGATAGTCGAAGGCAGCGAGATGCTGCACGTACTCGCACAGCCCGACCCCGCCGGCATGCGGGCAGACCGGCTTCCCGAACTGCGCGGCGAGGAGGAGGACGGCGAGCACTTCGTTGACGCCGGCGACGCGGCAGGCGTCGGCCTGGACCACACCGACTGCATCGGCCTGCAGCAGCTGCTTGAAGATCACCTTGTTGGCGGCGTTCTCACCCGTAGCCACCAGGACCGGGCGGACGCTCTCGGCGATCCGCGCGTGCCCGAGGACGTCGTCGCAGCTGGTGGGCTCTTCGATCCACCAGGGACGCACCTCCGCCAGTGCTCGCATCCGCTCGATCGCCTCGGGAACCGACCAGGCCTGGTTGGCATCCATCATCAGCGCGCAGTCGTCGCCGATCGTCTCCCGGAGCAGCACCGCTCGTCGTACGTCACTGTCGGGCGCGCCGCCCACCTTCATCTTGATCGCGTCGAAGCCGTCAACAAGGGCCTTCTGGGCCAGCTCGACCATCTGCTCGTCGCTGTATCCCAGCCAGCCCGCCGAGGTCGTGTAGGCCGGCAGCCCCTCAGCCCGCATGGCAGCGGTCGCGGACCTCGAGGTCGGCCCGATGCCGGGTTGCCAGCTCGAGGGCCTGGTCGGGCGTGATGGCATCGGTCAGGTACGTGAAGTCGACCGCGCCGACCAGCTGCTCCGGCTCCATGTCGACGAGCAATCGCCACAACGGCTTCTCGGCGGACCGCGCCCAGAGGTCCCACATCGCATTGAGCATGGCCCCGGCCGCCATGTGCACCACGCCCTTCTCGGGCCCGAGCCACCGGATCTGGGTGTCGTGCACGATTGCTCGGGCGACGGCGGCGGAGGACTCCTGGAACTCGGCCAGCGTGCGTCCGACGAGATGGTGTTTCAACGACTCCACCGCTGCGCAGCACAGCTCGTTTCCGCGACCCTGGGTGAAGGCGAGTCCGTATCCCTCGGACCCGTCCTTGGTCCGGACCACGACGTACGTCGCCGAGTAGTCGGGATCCAGGTTGAGTGCGTCGGACCCGGCCAGGGTGCGTGAGGTCGGGAAACGGACATCGTGGACCTCAACGGTCTCGACCCGGTCTGCGTTCATGGACTGTCTGCTCCTCGTGCTTGGTGGTCAGGGATGGATGGGTCGGCTCAGCCAGAGAGCCAGTCGTCCAGGTGTTCGTGGACAAAGTCGTCGTCGACGAGGTGCGGGTAGGCGGCAGTGACTCGACTCAGCTGTTCGGCCTGGCCGGAGCCGAGGTCCTCCGTGGGATCGAGGCACCACCGGCCGCGCAGCAGTCCCTGGCGCCGCAGCACCTCGTGAACGCCGGCGATGCACCCGCCGAAGCCGTTGGTCGCGTCGAAGACGGCCGCGTTGGCGTCGGTCACCTGGGCGCCGACGGCGAGCAGGTCTGCCGGCACGACGCCCTCGCTCCCGGCGGCGGCGTGGCACTGCTCGAGCAGAAGGACCGCACTGCGCGTCCACACGGACCAGTGACCCAGCAACCCGCCCACCATCCGGTGCTCGACCAGGTCTCCATGCGGGCCGCGGAAGCGGAACGGTGTGAGCAGGTCGGCCACGATGTTGTCGTCGTTGCCGGTGTAGAGCGCGACATCCTCACGGCCGCTGTCACACAGCGCCCGCACCACGTCGAGCGTCGCATAACGGTTGAACGGAGCGATCTTCACCGCCACCAATCCGTCGAGGTCGAAAAGCCGGCGCCAGAACGCATGTCCCAACGGACGGCCTCCCACGCTCTTCTGCAGGTAGAACCCGATGATCGGGAGCTCCTCAGCGACAGCCGCGCAGTGGCGGAACACGTCGTCCTCGGTGGTGCCTGGGAAGCCGGACAGCATCACCAGTGCCGCGTCATACCCGAGCTCGCGAGCCGTGCCGGCCTCCCGGCACGCCGTCCGGGTGTCGCCCATGACACCGGCGACCCCGACCAGGTCAGGACGCCCGCTCCGGCGGAACTCCTCGGAGACCAGGCCGAGCAGGGGTTCGAGAATGCCTACGGCGGGATCGTGCACGGCGAACTGAGTCGTGTGCACGCCGACGGCGATCCCCCCGGCCCCAGCCGCAAGGTAGTAGCGCACGAGCGCGCGCTGTCGCCGCTCGTCGAGCTTCCGGCGTTCGTCGATCGCGAGGGGGCAAGCCGGGAGCACCAGTCCGCGACCCAACGCGCGACGCCGTGCCTCGTCCACCTAGTGCCCCGCGCCGGACACTAGAACCGTCCGTCCCGAGTCTGGAAACGGGTCGGCTTGTCCAGCCTGGTCCCGCCGGCAGCCGCCCACGCGGCCACCCACTGCACCAGGCGCCGGGGCCCGACCGTCGGATAGCCGAACAGCTCCTGACCGAGCTGGCCGGAGGCCAGCAGCGCAGTGTCAGCCGGCTCGTCGCAGAAAGTCACCTCGCGTTGCAGCAGTCTCGCCAGGTCGGTGGCCAGCCGCCGGACAGACAGCTGCTCCGGCCCCGCCAGGTTCACGACCCGCGCCGGGCTGCTCGCGACAGAGAGTGCCTTGAGCGCGGCGGCGTTCGCATCACCCTGCCAGAGCACGTTGACCGCTCCCATGGCGAGGCTGATCGGCTCGTCACGGAGGATCTGTGCGGCGAGGTCGGCCACGATGCCGTAGCGCAACTCGTTGGCGTAGTTGAGGCGCAGGATCGTCGTAGGGGTGCCCAGCGTGCTGCTGAAGTGCTCGAACATGCGCTCGCGACCAAGGCAGCTCATGGCGTACTCCCCCACCGGTTGGGGCTGGTCCAGCTCGTCCGAGCCGCCCAGGGCGAGCGGAGAGAGCGGGTAGACGTTGCCGGTCGAAAAGGCCACGACCCGCGACCTCGCATAGCGTTCGCACACCAGGGTCGGCAGGTAGGTGTTGACCGCCCAGGTCAGCGGCTGACTGTCGCTGCTCCCGAACTTCATCCCGGCCATGAACACCACGTTGGGGGCGTCCGGAAGCCGCTGGACGGCGTCCCGGTCCAGCAGGTCGGCGCTGACCACGTCGATGCCGTGGTCGGTGAACACCCGCGTCGGCTGCCAACTGAACCGCGACACCGCCACGACTCGGCTGCTCGATCCCAGCTCGTCCAGAGCCCTTCGAGCCATCCTGGCCAGGCTGGGTCCCATCTTGCCTGCGGCGCCGAGCACCACGACGTCGCCGTCGACCGCAGCCAAGGCCTGGCGGACCCCGTCCGTGGGTCGAGACAGCAGCTCGTCGAGCTGTTCGTCGCTGTCGATGCTCGGGACTGCGGTCGCAGCCTCGAGCGCGGACTTCGACATGACCGTCACTGAGCCTCCTCGATGGGGAACGGAGCCGACGAGGCGAGTGCGCTGGCCAGATCACCGTCCGCCGACCACCTGGTGCCCGCCTCGAACGGGACCATGGGTCGACGGCGAGAGCGGAAGTCGAACGACGTCAGGTCGGCACTCGTGGGGCCGGGTGTCGCGACCGCAAGCATGGCTCCGGCGATCGGGCCGAAGGCGGCACGTGGCGAGTGGACGCCCTTTGCAACGATGACGGACTGCTCCTTCGGCTCCAGACCGACGAGACGAAACTGCTCGAGGCTGACGGTGCCCTCCGGACGGCTGGTGATGACCAGGTCCAGGCCGTCGTCGGTGGTGAGTCGCACGGTCTCGCCCATGTCGAAGAACCGGACGCCGCCGTGTGTCGGTGTCGGATCCTCGAAGCGTCCATCGGACACCGCCTGGACCACGCCCTGCACACGCAGCGGCGACCACGCAGGGTCACCGCGTCCTCCGACGTCGAGATCGACCCGACCACCGATGCCTTCTCGTGCGCAGGCACGGACCGCAACGGGGTCGCAGATGAGCGAGACGACCCCCGAGAGCTTGGCGGCGCGCGCAGCGTGGAGCAGCACCGTCGAGTCGCCCGGGCTCCCACCAGGGACGTTGTCACCGGTGTCGAGGAGCACCGTGGGGCCGCCACCGGTGGCGCCCGCGGCGCGATCGACGGCTTCCTCGACGCCCAAGGCCACGCCGACCATGTCGGTTGCGACGTCGCCAGATCTGCTCCGCGACGGCCTCCGCTCCGGATGCCGCCACCGCCACGTCCGCATCGGCCACGGCTAGCACGGACATGCCCATCTCGGGTACGTCGGCATAGGGGAATCCCAAGCAGACGTCCAAGACCAGCAGTCCGTGACGAACCCGCGTCTCGGCCGCGAGCCTCAGGATCGTGGCCAGCGGCTCGTCGTCGGTCCCCTGCCGCAGGATGTCGATCGCCGCGGGGATCGCAACGACGACGACCTGGGGACGGATCTCACCCCGCGCCGCCGCGGCGACGAGGGCGGCGCACTGGAGGCCGCGATCCGAGGCGTCGATGTGCGGGTTGGTCTGGTACGCCGTGATCACGTCGGCGTGGGCGACCATCTGTGCCGAGACGTTGGCATGCATGTCGAGCACTGCTCCGACCGGCGTGGACGGGCCGACCACCTCACGCACGCGCCGCAACAGCTCACCATCGGCGTCCGGCACGCTCTCGCATACGGCGCTGCCATGCAGTGCGCAGAGCACCCCGTCGAACGGCCCCTCCCGGCGCAGCGCGGCGACGATCCGGTCGACCACATGGCCGAAGGCCTCGGTGGTGCTCGGCCCGGTGGGAACCAGGTGCGAGTAGACGAGCGGCACCACGTCCACGTCCTCGACCTCGGTTGCGACGCGCAGCAAGCCGCTCATGCCCGAGGACGCAGACCCGTGCGCCGCGACGATCTCGGCGCTCTCGAAGACCCCGGCCTCGCGGAAGGTCTTCAGGTCCGCGCGCGAGCCGACGAAGGTGTTCGCCTCGTGGTAGAGCCCGAGAGCGGCAAGGCGGAGCCGACCGCTCATGACTCGGTGGACCCGTCCGCGCGGTGCGCCCAGACGCCGGCGATCAGGGTCGCCGTCACGGCGAGGTCGGCGTCGAACACGGCGAGGTCGGCGTCGTTCCCTGCGATGACCGCCCCCCGGCGGCCCAGTCCGAGCACTCGTGCCGGAGTCTCGGTGGCCGCCCGGATCACGTCGAGGATCGGCCACCCCAGGTCACGGTGCAGGTAGGCGACCATCTCACCGAGGGTCGTCGTACTCCCGCCGAACGAGCTCCCATCGGCCACGATCCCGACGCCGTCACGCACCCGGCAGTCGACGACTCCCAGCCGATAGCCGGCCCCCTCGGGCAGGCCGGCCCCCGGCGTCGCGTCCGAGACGATGACGAGCCGACGGCCCAGACAGCGGCGAGCGATCTCGAGCAGGGCGGGCGGCAGGTGCCTGCCGTCGGCGACGACCTCACCGGTGAGGTGGTCGGATGCCAGGCACAGCTCGACGAGGCCGGGAACGCGCCACAGTCCGTTTCGGCTCAGAGAGGTCTGTCCGCTCCACAGGTGCGTGACGTGTGTGAGTCCGCGGTCGACCGCGCTGGGCCAGCACGTCCTCGCCCGCCTCACTGTGCCCGACGGCGGGGATCGCTCCGGACGCCACGACGTCCGTCACGAGGTCGAGGCCACCGGTGAGCTCAGGGGCCAGCGTCACCATGGTCACCAGCCCTCGATGTCGCAGCAGCCAGGCGGCGTCGGAGGGTCGCGGCTCGCGCAGCGCGTCCAGGTCGTGGGCGCCACGCTGCGCGGCCGCCAGGAACGGCCCTTCGAGGTGGACGCCGAGGATCCGAGCGCCCATGTTCTGGCGTCCATGAGGCGCGGGTCTTGCCGAGAGCCTCGATCCGCTCGTCCAGCTCCTCCGTAGAGGCCGAGACCAGGGACGCCTGCATCGCGGTGACGCCGTGCCGTGCATGGTGGCGCAGCACCTCGAGGTGACCGGCTTCGGACGGTTCGTCAAAGGCCCGGCCAAGCGCGCCGTGGGCGTGCAGGTCGATGAGGCCCGGGACGACCAGCGCGCCACGGGCAGGGTTCGCGTGGCATGTCCCGTGGGAGGTCGGAGTCCACCACGACGTCGGTGATGGACGAGCCTGCCACGACGACCGCGAGTCCGTCGTGGACGCCGTCCTGGGTCAGGACGCGGCCGCCGGTCAGCGCCCAGGCCCGAGCCCCAGCAATGGTCACGGCGGCACGCTATCACAATCGGTTGCAGCAATATCATCGAGCATGGAACGCCGACTGGCTCAGGCGACCACCCAGCCACCGTCGACCCGCAGGGCCTGGCCGGTGACGAACGAGCTCTCCTCCGACGGCAAGGTAGACGAAGGTGCCCGCCACGTCATCCGACAGCCCTCGCCTCTGCAGGGCCTGGAGGGGCAGCACGGCTCGCGCCACCGCGTCGGCGTCGGGCTCGCGCTCGACTTCGTGCTCGGTGCGGATCGCTCCGGGCACCACGCAGTTCACCCGGACCCCGTCCGGGCCCAGCTCGCGGGCCAGCGCTCGGGTCAGGCCGACCAGGCCCGCCTTGCTCGCGGTGTAGTCGAGCTGCCCGGGCTGGCCGGTGTCCACCATCACGCTGGACACCGTGATCACCGAGCCCCGACCCCGGACCAGGTCCTGCTCGAGCGGCCTTGGCCAGCAGCCACGGCGCCCTGAGGTTGACCGCCATCGTGTGGTCCCACTGCTCCAGCCCGATCTCGCGCCAGGGCGCCGGCGCCGACGCGGCAGCGTTGCAGACAAGGATGTCGACCGGACCGAGTGCGGTCCGCGCGGCGTCCGACCAGCCCCGCTGCGTCCGCTGGGATCGCCAGGTCTGCCGGCAGAGGAGACCGCACGTCCGCCCGCCGCCACCAAGCGCTCGACCAGCCGGCCGGCCAGCGCGGCCATCGCGCGGCGTCGGCTCGTGGGCAACGGCGACGGCCGCGCCTTCGGCCACGAACGCCTCCGCGACACCGGCGCCCGATCCCTCGAGCCGCGCCCGTGATGAGGGCGACCCGCCCCACGAGCCGGCCAGCCAGATGGGTGATTTCCGCAATTGCAGCATGCGCTTGCATCTGGCACAGTGCACACCATGTCAGGCATCGCGGACCGCCGTCCAGTGGCTGCTGCGAACGCACCCGGATCGCCGGATCCACGCACACCCCTGACCGACTGGCCCAAGTCGACGGCGGCGTACGCCCGAGCGAGCAAGTCGCTGCCGAGCGGTGTCAGCACCGGCCTGCGCGCCAGCATGAAGCCGTTCCCACTATCCTTCGACCGCGGCGACGGGAGCCGGCTGCGAGACATCGACGGGAACAGCTACGTCGACTACGTCCTGGGCTGGGGTCCGGTGATCCTCGGGCACTCTCACCCGGAGCTCGTGGACGCGGTGACCCGCCAGCTGCATCGAGGGCAGACCTTCGGCGCCGGACATGCCCTCGAGTACGAAGTCGCCGAGTCGGTCTGTGCCCGCGTCCCGGGTGCCGAACGGGTGCTCTGGACCAACACCGGCTCGGAAGCAGCCGTGATCGCCCTCCGACTCGCACGGGCCGCCACGGGGCGGCGGAGGTACGTGAAGTTCGGCGGTCACTATCACGGCTGGACTGACACGATGCTGCACGGCTACCGGCCGCCACTGACGGGTCCCGCCTCGGCAGGCCAGCTGGCGACCGCCGGCAGACGACGTGGTGCTGCTTGCGTGGAACGACGCCGATGCCCTCGCCGAGACCGTCCGGGAGCAGGGCGACGACATCGCGGCTGTCTTCCTGGAGCCGGTGCTGTGCAACTCGGGCGTCCTCGAGCCCGGCGCCCGGCTTCCTCGACCGGGTCCGCGAGGTGTGCGACGCCGCCGGCATCGTGCTGGTTTTCGACGAGGTCATCACCGGCTTCCGGGTGGCCCGGGGCGGCGGGGCCGAGCGGTACGCCGTCACCCCCGACCTGGTGCTCCTCGCGAAGGCGATCGCCGGCGGGCTCCCGTTGGCCGCCGTCGCCGGCAAGGCGCGAGCTCCTGGACCTGGCCAGCCGAGGCGTGGTGCATGCCGGGACCTACAACGGGAACCCCACCGTGCTCGCGGCCGCCGCTGCGGTTCTCGAGGTACTGGCGCGGCCGGGCATCTACGCGGCGTTCGAGCAGCGCGGCGGCGAGCTCGCCCAAGGGCTGCGCGAGGCCTTGGCGCGACACGGCGCAGTGGGCACCGCCCACCACGTCGGACCGGTCGTCCAGTGTCTCCCGGGTGCGGCCGGCGTCGCCGACGTTCGACGCGCTTCCTGGCCGCTGACTGGTCGTGGTACGACGCGCTGACCGTGGAGCTGCTCCGGCGCGGTGTGTTCACCCTTCCCGGTGGCCGCTGGTACCTCTCGGTCTCCACAGCGCCGAGGACGTGTCCCACACCATCGACGTGGTCGGCGACGCAGTGGCCGCCACCGTCGCGCAGCAGGCGGCCCCACGTCGTCGGCCTCGGACGGGCAGCGGTGACGGGTCCACCGCGCGTGGCCCTGGTCGGGGCCCACGGGTATGGCCGACGAGCCACCTCGACCGAATCCTCCCGCTGCAGGCGCGCGGCGCTGGTGGAGCTGACCGGCGTCGAGTGACGTCCGACCGCCCACGACGGAGCTGGCCACGCCTGATCGGCGTCCCGTGGTACGCGAGATCCGACCGAGCTCTTCCACGTCGAGACTCCCGACCTGGTCGTCGTCGCGACTCCGATCCACACCCACGAGCGGATCGCGTCGGCCGCGCTCGCGGCGGGAGCCGACGTCCTCGTGGAGAAGCCACCCACACCCTCGCTGGCGGCCTACGTCCGCCTCGCGCGACGTCGTACGCCGCACGGGCGGCTCCTGTCAGGTCGGGTTCCAGGTGCTCGGCTCGGCCGCCGTCAGCAGGGCCAGGACCCTGGTCGCGGCCGGAGCGATCGGCAAGGTCCGAGGCGTAGGCGTCTTCGGCGCCTGGCTGCGCGACGAGGAGTACTGGCAGCGCGCTCCATGGGCCGGCCGTCGGCGACTGGACGGGCGACCGGTCATGGATGGTGCGCTGACCAACCCGTTCGCGCACGGGTTGGCGGCGGCACTCCGTCTCGCCGGCGCCACCCGGATGGGCCAGGTCGCCGCAGTGCAGACCGAGCTGTTCCGCGCCAACGACATCGACACCGACGACACCTCCTGCGTGCGGGTCACCTGTCACGGGGGACCCACGGTGCTTGCCGCTGTGAGCCTGTGCGCGGATCGGGACCACGAGCCGACGGTGAGCGTGTTCGGTTCCCGCGGAAGCCTCCGGCTGGCGTACAACGAGGACCGACTGCTGATCCGGACGCCCACCCAGAGCGCTGAGCGCACGCTCCCTCGTGTCGACCTGCTCGACAACCTCGTGGCACACCGACGCGACCCGTCCGTCCCACTGGTCGCGGACCTCGAGCACGTCGGTGGCTTCATGCAGGTGCTGGAGGCGATCAGGGTCGCACCGGAGCCGGTCCGGATCGTCGCGCCGCACGCCGAAGTCGTCGGCATCCGGCGCCGGCCGCCACCACGTCGTCCGGGGAGTCTCGGGGCTGGCGGCGAAGGCGAGCCGCTCCCTCCGGACCTTCAGCGAGATCGGCGTGCCGTGGGCGGCGGCGCCGCGATGACGGCGAGACCAGCGGACGGCGCAGGCAGAGTCGTCACCGTCGCCGCCGCCCAGATGGGGCCGGTGCAGCCGGACGACACCCGGGAGCACACCTTGGGCCGGATGACCGCACTGCTCGAGGAGGCCGCGCAGCTCGGGGCGGAGCTCGTGGCCTATCCCGAGGCGGCGCTGACGCCGTTCTTCCCGCACTGGTCGATCGACGACCCTGCTGAGCTGGACGCGCTACTTCGAGCCGGAGATGCCCAACCCCCTCGTCGCCCCGTTCCTGGCCCGCGCCGCGGAACTCGGGGTCAGGGGTGAGCTTCGGATACTGCGAGCTGGACCGATCGCAGGGCGTGACCAGGCGATTCAACAGCTCGATCCTCGTCGACCCCGAGGGCGGGGTGGTCGGCCGCTACCGCAAGGTGCACCTCCCCGGGACGACCGACGTCCAGCCCGGCCACCCGTTCCAGAACCTCGAGAAGCGCTACTTCTCGCCCGGCGACGGGGGCTTCCCGGTCTGGGAGGCGTTCTCCGGCCGGGTCGGGATGTGCATCTGCAACGACCGGCGCTGGCCGGAGTCGTTCCGGGTGCTCGGGCTGCTCGGAGCCGAGCTCGTGCTCGTCGGCTACAACACGCCCGCGCACAATCCGGCTGAGCCATCCACCGACCGGCACGCCGAGGCGCAGAACCTGCTCTCGCCTGCGGGCCGGCGCCTACCACAACGGGATGTGGGTCGTGGGCGTGGCCAAGGCAGGAGTGGAGGCGGGCGTCGAGCAGATCGCCGGGACGTCGATCGTGGCACCGTCGGGAGAGGTCGTCGCGAGCGCCACGACGACCGGCGACGAGATCGTCCTGGCGGCCTGCGACCTGGACGAGTGCCGGGTCTATCGGGAGAACGTCTTCGGCCTGGCCACCAACCGGCGGCCAGACACCTACGGACCGATCACGCGCGGAGCCTGACATGCAACCTCATGCGCACCATCCGGGGGACGCGCTGACCATCTCGTCGGTCGTCCTCACACCCGTCGCCTTCCCCGACCCGCCGCTGCTGAACGCCGTCGGCGTGCACGAGCCGTGGGCGATCCGCACGATCGTGGAGGTGCACACGGCCGACGGCATCACCGGACTGGGCGAGACCTACGCCGACGCGTCCCACCTGGAGCTGCTGCGGACGGTCGCCGCCGAGGTCATCGGGATGGACGCCTTCGACGTGGCCGCCCTGAGCCTGCTGGTCGCACGGCTCGTCGGCGCGGCGAACGCCGAGGACACGCACGGCCTGACCGGGCCGTCGACCACGCACAAGAGCACCATGCGCGTGTTCGCCGCGTTCGAGGTCGCCTACCTCGACGTCTGTGCCCGCGCCCTCGGACGTCCGGTGCATGCCCTGCTGGGCGGCGCCCACCGCACCTCGGTGCCGTTCGCCGGCTACCTGTTCTACAAGTGGGCGGGCCATCCCGGTCACGCGCCGGACCAGTGGGGAGCGGCAACCGACGCGGCGGGACTCGTCCGGCAGGCCGAGGAGATGGCCGGCCGCTTCGGGTTCGGTTCCTTCAAGGTCAAGGGCGGCGTGCTGCCACCGGAGCAGGAGGTCGAGACCGTCATGGCGCTGCGGGACCGCTTCCCCGCCGCACCCCTGCGACTCGATCCCAACGCGTGCTGGTCTCCTGCCACGGCCCTCGATGTTGCCCGGAAGACCGAGGGCGTGCTCGAGTATCTCGAGGACCCCGTGGCCGGGCTCGGAGCCATGGCAGCCGTCGCACGGGCGACGCGCTACTCCGCTGGCGACCAACATGTGCGTGGTCGAGACCGGCGACCTGCCCGAGGCGTTCTCCCGGGGCTCGGTGGCGATCGTGTTGCTCGACCATCACTACTGGGGTGGCCTGCGGGCTTCGCGCACGGTCTCCGATGCCTGTGCGTGGTGGGGGGTCTCCGTCTCGATGCACTCCAACAGCCATCTCGGGATCAGTCTGGCCGCGATGGTGCACCTGGCGGCCGCCGTGCCCACGCTGCCGTACGCACTCGACACGCACACGCCGTGGCTGTCCGGGCACGACGTCGTCTCGACCCCGCTGGCGCTGAAGGATGGGGCCGTCGCGGTGCCCCAGGGACCGGGCCTGGGCGTCGAGCTCGACCGCGACGCCCTGGGCCGGATGCACGAGGCCTACCTCAGCTGCGGGATCCGGACGCGCGACGACATCGGCTACTTCCGGACCTGCCGCGACGCCGGCCAGCCAGTCCCCTACACAGAGTGGAGAAGCTCATGACGGACACCTTCGACCAGGGGGTCCTGTCCTTCCCGGTCACCCCGTTCCGCGACGAGGGCGCTTTCGGCGTCGTGGACCTCGACGTTTTCGCCCAGCACCTCGAGCAGCAGCTCGAGCACCACCCCGCCGCACTCTTCGTGGCATGCGGGACCGGTGAGTTCACCTCACTTGGCATGCGGGAGTACGCCGACCTGCTGCGCGTCGCGGTCGACCACGGTGGCCGGCCGGGTGCCTCTCTACGCCGGCGTCGGCGGCGGCGTGATGATGGCACGCGACTTCGCAGCCGCCGCCGTCGGAGGCTCGCGTCGACGGCGTCCTCCTCCTGCCGCCGTACCTCGTCCAGATCATCGCCGACCGGGCTCCTCGAGCACATCCGCGCCGTCCTCGACGTGGCCCCGCCGCGCGCGATCGTCTATCAGCGCGCGAACGCCCTCCTGGATCCCGCCGACCGCGCGCGCTCTGCTCGCCGACCGGCGGGTGGTCGGGGTCAAGGACGGGACCGGCGACATGGCCCGGCTGGCCGGCCTGGTCGCCGCCGTCCGCGACAGCGACGACCCGCGCTCGGAGCGGTTCGCCTTCGTCAACGGCATGCCGACTGCGGAGCTGCACGCGGCCGAGTTCCGGGCCGCCGGGATCGCCGCATACTCGTCCGCGACCCACTGCTACGCACCTGATCTCGCCGTGGCATTTCACCGAGCACTGCGCGACGACGACGACTTCGTCACCACGGCCCTCACCCACTCGTTCTTCGCGCCCTTCGCCGAGCTGCGCGACCAGGACCCGGGCTATGCGGTCGCGCTCGTCAAGGCGGGCGTGCGCCAGACGGGACTGCGCGTGGGACGAGTCCGCCCGCCACTGGTCGACCCCACCCCCGAGCACGAGGACCGACTGGCCCAGCTGGTCCTGCGGGCCGGGCCGCCCTGCCGACGACCCGGGCCCACTCGGCTGTGCGCTCAGGCTGAGGCCGCGCCGACTCGCGCCTGGTGCGAGCCGACCACGTGATACGGCTGGTTGGCCAGGTCTCGATCGAGACCCGGCTCGATCCAGGCGTGGCCGTCCTGGTCGCGCACTGTGAAGTAGTAGAGGAGCGGGAACGGCGCGGTCGTGTACGCCGCCGGGATCGTGGCCTCCCACCACCGTCCGGCGTCGGTCATCGGTGTGCTCTCGAAGCTCTCGCCCTGGTGCAGGTGGCGGTACTGGAGGACCACTTCGGCGATGCCCGCACCCTCCACGCGGGCTCGCACGACAACGTCGCTGCCACGGTCGAACCCCCGCGAGGGCTCGTGGCTGAGCACTCGGTCACACCTGCTCGCGGCCAGCGGCTGGTCCGGTTGCGATCCAGCAGCGCGGCCCTTCGTGAGATCCGGATCGGCTGAAGCGCCAGCCCGCAGCGAGACCATGGCCTCGAGATCTGCGTCGACCGCTGGGATCCGGTCCGCCCAGTGCCCGTGCTCGGAGAGACGGTGACCGAACGCAAGGTCGTGGTGGTAGACACCGGTGACCTCGGCGACACCCGCCAGCGCATCCCGCGCACCGCGCAGCTGGGCGAGAGCGCGGTCGAGGTGGGCAAGCTGACCGGTGCGTTCATAGAGCGCATGAGCCAGGGCCGCGGAGAACTTGCCGGCGAAGAAGCGGCCGATGCCGGCAAGGGCGGCGACGTCGATCGCGACTCGGCGCGAGCTCCAGATCGTCGTCAGCCGGCTGACCGAACTCGGCAAGGTGCGTCTCGGCGGTCGCCACCAGGTCCTCGAGCCAGCCCACCACGTCCAGGGGCGTGTACCGGCCATCTCGCCGCCCGGCGACCAGGTCATCGGCGAACTCGACGACCCGGTAGAAGAGCTGCGGATCGAACGAGCTGGCACCGGCGAACGTGGCTGGGGACGCCGAGTCACCTTCGTAGTGATCGACGTTCGGGCCGTCGACGATCGGCATGTCGACGTACATCTCCGGCCAGTAGTTGCTGTAGGACGCCCCCACGCCGTGCGCCATTGTGACCAGCGGGATGATCCGGCTCGCCGCGGCGAGGGCCGCTTCGACCGATGCGGCCGACTGACCGTACTGGGCCCGCAGCAAGCGTCGCCAGCACTCAGGCTCCGCGTCCGGGTCGTACAGCAAGCCGACCCCACAGCCGGTACGTGTAGCGGAACTTCGACCAGTCCGCGCGACCGAGCGCCAGGCTGGGATCGGCGTACACCTCGCGACCACCCTCCCGACCGGTGCCCTTGCGGCCCTTGAACGAGAGCGGTTCGCAGAGCTCGGCACCCAAGGCACCTCCCAGCGTGCTGAGGCGGCCGTAACCCGAGGCGAGGGCCGGATCGCCCCAGAGCAGCAGCCGTTGGCCACCGGCCCACATCCGGAAAATCACGTCGTGGTCGCGGTCCTCGTCGAGGAAGTCCCCGTAGCCGTACCGCGTGAAGCGACGCGCGTCGCCCGTGATCGCCCACACGTCAGGGACGTCGTCGGGCCGGCGGAACTCCTTGTCCCGGATGCTCGCCTGGTGATACGGCAGCCCCCAGTGCTCGCCGAGGTACTTCGCCGAGACCATCACCGGCTGCGCCGTTCCCTTCACGACGTCGAGCAGTGGCGCATCCACACCCTTGGAGTGCAGGTCGATCTCGATGGTGCGGCCGACGTGCTCACGCGTAACGCCGGCGAGCACCGTGCGCCAGAACCCTTCGCGGTCCAGGTCTGGGATACCGGCCTCGAAGTGCGCGCGCAGGGTGAGCCCGCCGATGCCCGGGCAGGCGTTCAGGACCTGGGTCAGAGCATCGCGACAGTACGGCGCATGGTCTGCGTCGGTCAGACCCGCGACCCGGTGCACGGGTTCGGATCCCTCGGCCCTGGCCTCGTCGTAGCCGTGGCTCCAGAGTCCCAGCACGAAGGTGATGCCCCGGCGCCGCGCCTCGTCGCTGGCGAACCTCAAGGCATCGAGGTTGCGCTGACGCTCCGCGCTTGAGACACCGGACGTGGTCACGTCGTAGCCGGGCACCTCGACGAGGAACGGGTAGGCGAAGCAGAAGTAGTTCTCTGTCACCGCGTTGAACGGGAAGTTGTACTGGATGCCCAGACACAGGTGGAACCGGTTTACGCGAGCCAGCGCGAGCTCGGTGAGGTAGTCGGTCCAGAAGTCGCGATCCAGGAACCACGGGAGGTCTTCGACGTCGCTCACGAACGTGCGCATGATGCTGCGAACCCTGGCGGCAGGTCGCTGCTCAGAAGGTGCGAGCGCCTTGACGGCCTCCACGCCCCGCTCGCTGGTCCGCAACACGTCGACCAGCTCGAGCACGGCGTACATGGCTCCCACCGGATCCGCGGCGATGACCCTGACATGTGCCCTGGTGCTGTCCGGGGGCAGCAGGACGAACGCCTCCGGGCTGTCCGGGACGCCGAGGCCAGCCACGACGAGGGCCTGGTGCGCGACCGGGTCTCCGGGAACAAGCACCTCGATCCCGAGTTGCTGTCCCCTCGACGTCAGGTCCTGGTCGAACAGGTCACATGCCCAGGCAAGCTCCTCGGCGTCGACGAGCTCGTGGCTCGAGGACGAGAACACGGTCAGTGCGGGCACAGGCTTCCTCTCTGTCGGGTACGTCCTGACGACGTCCGGGCTAGGGCGGTCGGTCAGTAGCCGGCCGAGATGTTCAGCAGTCCCAGGAGTGGTCGGCCGGTCGTGCGTCGCCGGACGTTCTCGGCGACGAACTCGCGGTAGGCCGCCCGGAGGTGGTGCGGTGGGTTGGCGACATGGGGTGTGATCAGCACGGTCGGAAACATCCACAGCGGGTGACCGTCGGGGAGGGGTTCCGGATCGGTGACGTCCAGGCAGGCCCCGCCGAGCTGACCCTCGCGGAGCGTGTCGACAAGGGCGTCGGTGTCGACCACGTCTCCCCGGCCCACGTTGACCAGCCACGCTCGCGACCCAAGCTCCCGCAGCGCGCGACCGGCGACCACTCCCCTGGTCTGAGGCGTCGAGGGCATCGCAAGGACGGCGTGGTCGCACGCGGTCCACGCCCTGGCGAGGTCACTGGCCGGCAAGGTCGTCTCGGCGCCGGGCACCGGTTGCCCCCTGCGAGTAACCGCTACGCAGGACGCCCCGAGACTGGCCAACCTCGCAATCACCGCGGCTCCCACGCCTCCGGCACCAACGACGGCGACCCGGGCGCCGGACACGTTGCCGACCCACTCACCAGCGACCGGCCGGTCCCACGTCTGCGTCCGCGACTGGCGGACGAGTCCGCGCACGCCGGCCAACAGCATCGCCACCGCGTGCTCCGCGACGCTGTCTGCATATGCGCCGGCCGCACTCGTCCATTCACGCTCGTGGTCGATGACGCCCGCGCTGAGCCAGCGCTCCACGCCTGCGGCGGGCAGCTGCACCCAGGTGATCCGCTCCGGTAGAGAATCGGGGAAGGAGCTGGGGTCCGAGTCGGTCCACACCAGTCCGTCTGCGGACGCCAGATCGACCACCTGCGCACCGGAGGCGCGAAGGGCGTCCTCCAACTCGGGCTCCGGCCCCGGCCCGACCGCCAGCGACGGGCCGGTGGTCACCGGCGGACGACCGCCGCGCTAGGCCTGGTCACCGAGGAGCTCCGCGACGTCGTAGGGCCGGTTGTCGAGCACAGATCGCCACATGGCCTCCCCCGTCGCGACCGCGACTGCGGCCTGCTGGCTGGTGGCCATGAGGCCGAGCTCCTCGGACTCCATGGACTGGCCGATGAAGACATCGTTCTGCAGCAGCGGGTCCGCGCCGTCGTGCGACCCTTCGACTCGAGGCACGTCGATCTCCCGGCGCTCACCGAACAGAGGAGTCACGACGATGGTGTCGCCGGACTCGTGCGGGCCGGCGACTCCAGAGCTGGTCACGTTCGCCTCGATGCGGCCATGGGTGCCGTTGATGCCGAGGCGGAAGCCCTCCCACGGTGCGGAGAAAGTGATCGCGTAGGTCATGCTCGCCCCGCCGCGGTAGCGGATGACCGCCGAGTAGGTGTCCTCGACGTCGATCTCCGCGTCGTAGATGTAGCGGGACTTCTCCGGCGGGTACTGGATGTCATAGGGCAGGTCGTAGGCCGCAGGCCTGGGTCGCGCGAAGCCGGTCACGACGGGCTCCCCCCGGCGTTGCCATTCCTGGAAGTAGGCGCAGGCCTGGAGCTCGTCGCCAGTCGAGCCCTGGGGCCGGTGGGGACTCTCAGGTCCGAAGAAGTTCAGAGCGCCGTAGGAGAAGACCTGCTCGGGTTGGTCGTCGACCAGCCAGTTGATCAGGTCGATGTGGTGACAGGACTTGTGAACAGTGAGACCACCCGACGCGGCTCGGACCCGGTTCCACCGAGTGAAGTAGCTGCTGCCGTGCAGCGTGTCGACGTTCCACACGAGCTCGATGGAGGTCACGCGGCCGACGACGCCGTCCAACAGCAGCCTCTTGAGCAGCCGGCTCCGGGCGGCGTACCTGACGTTGTGGGTCACCAGCACGCTGCCACTGCTCTCTCGCTCGGCGTCGAGGATGGCCCGGGCCTGGGCAGCTGTCGACGCCAGCGGCTTCTCGCTTATGACGTCGAGGCCATGCGTGAGCGCCTTCGTGATGTATTCGGCGTGTGTGTGGTCGGGAGATGCCACCAGTACGGCGTCCGGCCGGGTCTCGTCCACCATGCGGTCGAACTCGGCCGCGCCGAAGACGGGGAGGTCGCCGTCCACCCGTTCGGCGAATCGGCGCAACCGCTCCGCATCGACGTCGAGGACACCGACGAGGCTCCCGTGTGCGGAAAGGTCAACCCCGGCGTCGTTCGGGCCGCGCGGGCCCAGCAGGGGTACGGCGAACAGCCTCAGGCCGCGCGAGCTCAGTCCGCACAGCGCGTACCGGCGGGGGGAGCCCGGCATGTCTGCCACTTCTTCATCACCCTTCGACTACGATCACAGGAACGGTTGCAGCTGCCCTCGGAGTCACGAAGTGTCGTGACTTTCGATGCGCAGTTCACAATTTGCTGCAAGCGATTGCTACACTAACATCCCAGAGATCGTGCTGCACGAAGGGAGGCCGTGATGGTCACGTTGGCCGACGTCGCGGAGGCATGTGGACTCTCGGTGTCGACAGTCTCGCGGGCGCTGTCTGACCCCGAGAAGGTCAGCCCGATCACGAGGGAGCGGATCCAACGCTCTGCTCGCGATCTCAACTACGTTCCCAACCGGGTGGCGCGCTCCTTGTCCATCGGCCGGACCGGGTTGATCGGCCTCGTCGTGCCAGACATCGCCAACCCCTACTTCCCGCCCATCATCAAGGCCGTCCAGGCGCGCGCGTCCCGACGGGACCACAGCGTGCTGGTGGCCGACACGGACGAGAACGTCTCCGACGAGCTCGAGCGCGCGAGGACGATGCGCCAGCAGGTCGACGGGTTGGTCGTGGTCTCTCCCAGGACACCTGAGGACCGGCTCGGCGAGCTCGTGGCCTTGGGCCCGATCGTCTTCATCAACCGACCCGTCCCTGGCGCGCCGAGCGTGGTGACCGAGAACCCCGAAGGCATTCGACAGGCACTCGAGCACCTCGTCTCTCTGGGCCATCGGAAGGTCGCCTACCTGGGCGGACCGCGCCGTTCGTGGTCCAACCAACGTCGCGCCGAGACCCTCAGGACCGCATGTGACGAGCGGTCCGTGGAGCTCACGGAGTTCGGCCCGTTCGAACCGCAGATGGAGGCAGGCGTGCGCGCCGCGGACCTGGTGGCCGCCAGCGGCACCACCGCTGTCATCGCCTACGACGACCTGATTGCACTGGGCCTGATGGCGCGGCTGGCCGAGCGTGGGCTGCGCGTCGGTCGCGACATCAGCGTCATCGGGATCGACGACAGCTCCATGTCGGAGGTCTCCTACCCGACGCTCACGTCGATCCACATGCCCGGGAGCAAGGCGGGTCACGTGGCTGTCGACCTCTTGCTCCAGCACTTCTCGGATCCGGATCTCGCTCCATCGCTCGTCGAGCTCGAGACCCGGCTGGTGATCCGGAACTCGACCGGTCCGGCCGCCCAGCGTGACTGAACGAGCACTGTCACGGGGCTCGGTGCAGGTCGGCTTCGGCGGCCTGGATTCGCGTGCTCGACGCCGCGGTCGAAGCTGGCCGGTGGCTGTCCTCGGCACCGCTCGACGAGCGGGCACAGCTGCTGGACACCGTCGCCGACGCGCTCGACGACGCCGTCGAAGACCTGGTGTCGGAGGCCGGGCGCGAGACCTCGCTCGCGGCCGACAGGCTGCGCGGCGAGGTGGCACGGACGTCCCACCAGCTACGGCTCTTCGGCGAAGTGGTGCGCGAGGGCGCGTTCCTCGACGTGTGCATCGACCGTGCTGGACCGACCGCTCCCGAGCTGCGCCGGATGTCGGTGCCCGTCGGCCCCGTCGTCGTTTTCGCCGCGGGCAACTTCCCGTTCGCCTTCGGAGCCCTCGGCACCGACACCGCCGCCGCGCTGGCGGCGGGCTGCTCCGTCCTGCTCAAGGAGCACCCCGGATATCCGAAGACCGCCCGGGCGACGCTCGACGTGGCTCGAGAGGCGTTGACGTCGCGGGGTGCGCCCGCGGGTCTTGTCGGCCTGGTTCACGGCGACGCCGCCGGGCGCGCAGCGGTGCAGGACCACCGAGTTGCGGCCGTCGCGTTCACCGGGTCCACCCGCGCGGGCCTCCTCCTCGCGGACCTTGCGGCCCGTCGCTCCACACCGATTCCCTTCTACGGCGAGCTGGGAAGTCTGAACCCCGTCATCGTCACCACCGGCGCCGGCCGACGCCGCGGTGCCACGCTGGTCACCGACTTCCTGGCTTCGGTCAGCGCCAGTGCCGGACAACTGTGCACCAAGCCGGGCCTGCTCCTCCTCGCCGCGCGGGCACGGCCTGACGGCAGACCTGGTCGCGCAAGCCGGCACGATCCCGCGCGCAGGCCATGCTCAATGAGCGCGGTCGAGCCCAGTTCGCCACCGGTGTGGCGGCCCTGGTCGACGGGGGCGCCGAGCCCTTGACCGAGCCGGACCAGAGCGGCGCCGTGCTCCTCCGGGTCCCCCTGCAGACCCTGCGTTCATCCCCGGCGTTGCTCGACGAAGTCTTCGGCCCGGTGTCGCTGGTCGCCGACTACGACGACGCGGCGGAGCTGCTCGACCTGGTGGGGACGCTGCCGGGACAGCTCACCTGCACACTCCATGCCGAGGACGACGAGCTGGACGATGTCCTCCCACTGGTCAGAGCCCTGGAGTCCAGGTGCGGACGGCTGGTGTGGAACGGTATGCCGACCGGAGTTCGCGTCGGTTGGGCCACCCATCACGGTGGGCCGTTCCCGGCGGCGACGTCCGCGTCGTTCTCCTCCGTCGGTGCCCAGGCCGTCCAGCGGTTCCTGCGGCCCGTCTGCTACCAGGACGCGCCCGATGTCGTGCTTCCTCCCGCGCTGCGCCACGGGAACCCCTCAGGCCTTCCTCGCCGTGTCGACGGCCGTCTGGAGCCGGTCGGTTGAGCCCAGCCCCACGCACGCAGTCACCACCCCAGGTCCCGACATCAATGTTCGCGTTCCCGAGCGACATCGTGGACGAGGGCTACGACGTGGCCCTCGATCGCATCCGCAACCGGGCGGGCGTCAGCGGACTGACCCTCGCCGCCCTCTACCACGCGGCACGAGACATCTTCCCCCACAATCCACGTCGTCGAGTGGGGTTCATCCAGGGCGGCTTCACCGTCCTTCACGCCCGAGCCGGCTCGCTACGGCCGGCTTCGCCCGCGGCCCACGCCGGCCGGGCTGCCCGCTGACCTTCTGGATCGGCTGCGGGTCGAGACGGCGCGCCGCTCGATGCGGTTGGGTGCGTGGCTGACGATCGGGCACGACGACTACCTGGGCCATGCGCATCCCGATGTCGCGGTCACCAACGTGTTCGAGGACCCCATGGTCGACACCGTGTGCCCGGCAAACCCCGAGGTCGTCCGCTACGCCATCGCCCTGGCAGGCGACGTCGCCCGCCACGAGGTCGACGAGGTGGTCGTCGAGTCGTTGCATTTCCACCCGCTGGAGCACGGCCACCACCACGAGCGCTACCTCATCGACCTGGGCCCACTGGACCGGTTCCTGCTCGGCCTGTGCTTCTGTGGAGCCTGTCGGGCGTCGGCACGGACAGCAGGGGTGGACTCCGGGTCGCTGACGAAGGCCGTGGGCCAGCACCTGGACCGCTCCTTCGCGTCCGCACGGCATGTCGACCACGACCCGATCACGACCGAGTCCGTTGCGGGCCTCTGGGACGGCGAGTTGGCCGCCTACCTGGCCTCTCAGCGCGCCGATGTCACGCGGGCCCACGCCTCGGTGGCCGATGCCCTTGCCGGCACTGGCACCGACCTCGTCGTGCTCGACCAGACCGGCGCTCTCCGCGGCTTCAGCGACGGCCGGCCGCCGTCCGGGGCCGTCACCGACGACGCCTGGCTGCTGGGGCTCGACCCGGCCGCGATCTCACGGATCTGCTCGGCGTACCAGGTGCTCGCCTACGCCCGGGACGCTGATGCCGTTGCCCAGGACGTGCGCGGCTATCGAAGCGTGCTCGACGGCGCCTGCCTGCTGCGGGCGGTGCTCAGGCCGGGCCACCCGGACTGCCACGAGACCGCAAACCTGACCCTCAAGGTCGAGGCCGCGCTCGCGGCCGGAGCCTCAGGGGTCGACTTCTACAACTACGGGATGGCCCGCCTCGAGGAAGTCGACCGGGTGCGTGTCGCGCTCTCCGGGGCGGATCGACCATTGAGCAAAGGAGATTGACATGCCCCGCCGTACGTCGAACACCGCCGCTGCACCTGCACCGGCCGGCCACTACCCGCACGCGGCCCAGATCGAAGGCGTGGTGTGGGCGTCCGGCCAGGTCGGCGCTGATCCGACCACTGGCGCTCCCGTGGAGGGAATCGGCGAGCAGACCCGGCGGGCCCTGGCAAATCTGAAGGCCGCCCTGGAGAGCGCTGGTGCCGGCCCGGAGGACGTGGTGCGGGTTGGCGTCTACCTCAGGGACGCCGGCGACTTCGCCGAGATGAACCAGGCGTACGCCCAGTTCTGGGGCGCCGACCCACCAGCGCGGACCACCCTCCCGGTGCACCTGCCGCCCCCGTGGCTCATCGAGATCGACGCCATGGCGGTCCTCCCGTGAGACTCCTGCGAGTCGGGCCACGCGGGGCCGAGCGTCCTGCGGTGCTGGCACCCGGGGGCGGGCTCCATGACCTCTCCGGCGAGGTGACGGACATCGGTCCGGACTTCTTCGCAGCGGGGGGCCTCGACCGGGTGCACTCCGCACTCTCTGCGTCGGGGTACGCGCGGTGGCCGGTGCTCGACCAGGCCGAACGGGTGGGGTCATGCGTGTCCCGACCCGGCAAGGTCGTCTGCGTCGGGCTCAACTACGCGGCACATGCAGCGGAGACGGGTCTACCAGCGCCAGAGGAGCCGATCCTCTTCCTCAAGGCACCGCAGACCGTGGTCGGGCCTGACGACGGTGTGACCCTTCCCCAGGGCAGCCTCAAGACGGACTGGGAGATAGAGCTGGGCGTGGTCATCGGACGAACTGCCCACTACCTCGAAGGTCCCGAGAGCGCCGCGGAGGTGATCGGAGGCTATGCGCTCTCGCACGATGTGTCCGAACGCCACTTCCAGCTCGAGCGTGGCGGTCAGTGGTCCAAGGGCAAGTCATGCGAGACCTTCAACCCGCTCGGTCCGTGGCTGGTCACGCCCGACGAGATTCCTGATGTCCAGTCTCTGGAGCTCCGGCTGAGCGTCAACGGGCAGCTGCGTCAGTCGGGGAACACGTCCGACATGATCTTCCCGGTCGCTCACCTGATCTGGTACATCAGCCAGTTCATGCTCCTCGAGCCCGGCGACCTCATCAACACAGGGACCCCCGCCGGAGTGGGCATGGCCCAGCACCCACCCCAGTACCTCAAGGCCGGCGACGAGGTACGCCTGGACGGTGTTGGGCTCGGCACCCAGCAGCACGTCGTGCGCGCTCTGGAGATGATGTCAGCCCCATGAGTGACAGTCCCTCGGCCCGCCGCCCAGCCCTGGAGGTCTGGGCCGCGATCGACGACGCAGGAGTGGTGCCGGTGGTCGTGGTCGACGACCCGGCGGCTGCGGCGCCACTCGTCGAGGCGCTCCATGCGGGCGGTTTGCCGTGCTGCGAGATCACGCTGCGTACGCCAGACGCGTTCAAGGCGATCCGCCGCGCAAGCGCTGTCGAGGGAGTCACTGTGGGCGTCGGAACCGTCGTCTCGGCCGACCAGGTCGACGAAGCTGTGGCTACCGGAGCCGCGTTCGTCGTCTCGCCCGGGCTCGACGACGAGGTGGCCGCACGCTGTGCCGAGATCGGCATCCCCTTCCTCCCTGGAGTCGCCACCGCGACCGAGCTGATGCGCGCGCAGCGGCTTGGGCTGGAGCGGCTCAAGCTGTTCCCGGTGAGCCAGCTCGGCGGCCTCGCGGCCGTGGACGCCCTGGCGGCACCGTTCGGCAACGTCAGGCTGATGCCCAGCGGTGGCGTCCGCGCAACAGAAGTCTCGGACTACCTGGCTCACCCCAACGTCTTCGCAGTGGCGGGGGGCTGGGTCGCGCCTCGGGCGGTCGTTGCCTGCGGAGACTTCGATCAGATCCTGGACAACGCGCGGTCCACCACTGCGCAGGCCGACAAGGCGCGGGAATGATGCCCACTGGCCCTGGACGGCTGCTCACCATGGGTGAGGCGATGGCGGTCTTCCGCGTCCCGACCGGCGACACGTTCAGCCGGGCGCACACGGCCGCGCTGTCCACCTGCGGAGCCGAGCTGAACGTCGCCATCGGCTTCGCGCGGCTCGGTCGTGTTGCCACCTGGCTCGGCCGGGTCGGCGCGGACCCGCTGGGGCAGCGGATCGTGCGCGACCTGCGGGCCGAGAACGTGGCAAGCGAGGTGATCATCGACCCCACGAGGAGTACGGGGCTTCTCCTCAAGGAAAGTCCGGCTCCCGGACGAACCTCGGTCAGCTACGTCCGCCGGGGCAGCGCTGCGGCCGGGCTCACCGTTGAGGACGTCGACGTGCTCCTGGGTCGGGTCGACCCGGGCCCTGAGGACGTCCTGCACGTCACCGGGATCACCGCTGCCTTGTCCGAGACTGCCCGTGACGCCCTGTTCCACGCCGTCGACATCGCTGCCGCTGCCGACACGCTGGTGTCGGTCGACGTCAACCACCGCGAGTCGTTGTGGCCCTCCGCCACGGCGGTCCCCGTCTATAGGCAGCTCGCTGCCCGCGCCGACGTCCTCTTCGCCGGGCAGGCCGAGGGTGAGCTCGTGTCCGGGGTCGGCGGGTCGCCTCGACAGCTGTGCGAGGCCCTCGCCGACCTCGGCCCTACGGAGGTCGTCGTCACTCTGGGCGCCCAGGGCGCCGTCGCGTGGGTCGACGACAGGTTCTACACCCAGGCCGCAGAGCAGGTGACAGTCGTCGACACGGTTGGCGCGGGCGACGCGTTCGTCGCGGCCTACCTCGTCGAGCGGCTGAGCGGTCGACCGGTCGAGGCTCGCCTCTCGGCTGCGGTGTTCGCCGGGTCCATCGCCTGCACCAACGCCGGCGACTGGGAGGGAGCACCCCTGGCTGGACAGCTTCACAGCACGGCGACCGACGACCCCGTCTCGCGATGAGTGACTCTGAGCACGCGTGCTGTGCACCGGCGGGCGCGGGAGACACTGCGCGCACCCGCCCCGAGGCGGTCCGCCGCCCGCGCAGCACGAAGGGTCAGATCGCAGTGGCGGGCGCCTTGTTCACGATGGGAGACCAGCATGGGGAGGGGTACCCCGCCGACGGCGAGGGGCCCGTGCACGAGGTGGCGCTCAGCCCGTTTCACATCGACGCGACGCCGGTGACCAACGCCCAGTTCTCGGCGTTCGTCCGGGAGACCGGATGGGTGACCGACGCCGAGGAGCTGGGCGTCTCCGCCGTGTTCCACCTGGCATTCCGCGGCCGCCGTCAAGACGTCGTGCGGACCGTGGCCGGCACGCCGTGGTGGCTGGCCGTCCGCGGTGCCGACTGGCGGCACCCTCACGGCCCTGGGTCCGACACCAAACAGCACCCGCAGCACCCGGTGGTTCACGTGTCCTGGTACGACGCCCAGGCGTACTGCGCGTGGGCCGGCACGTCACTCCCCACGGAGGCGCAGTGGGAGTACGCCGCTCGCGGCGGGCTCGACGGTGCGAGGTTCCCCTGGGGCGACGCGCTGGCACCGCGCGGACGCTGGCGCTGCAACATCTGGCAGGGACGATTCCCCGACCACAACACGGGCGAGGATGGCTACCTCACCACCGCTCCGGTCCGGACGTTCATGCCCAACGGCCTGGGTCTCTACCAGACTTCTGGCAATGTCTGGGAGTGGTGCCAGGACTGGTTCTCCGCCGACTACTACGCCGGCTCCCCCAGACACGACCCCCCGGGGCCATCCACCGGCACCACGCGGGTGACCCGTGGGGGCTCGTACCTCTGCCACGAGTCGTACTGTCACCGCTACCGGGTCGCGGCGCGCTCGGCCGTCACGCCGGACTCGACCGCCGCGAACGTCGGGTTTCGATGCGCCAACCCGGGCTGAGGCTCGCTTCGCGATCCGCTCGAGCGGCACGGTGGCCGTCCTCGCCGCCATGGTGCTGGAGGGTCAGGTCAGACGGGCTTGGAGAACCATCGACGCGTTGCCTGCGATCCCCGCGGAACGTTCGATCGAGCGATTGGGTCAGAGCGGGACCTCGTCCGCGTAGACGAGTCGCTGCTCCCAGACCGGGAACTGGGCGCCCAACGGGCCGGCGTCCTCGGGGGCGGGCGGGTCTCCGGGGAACGACTCCCACTCCTCGACGGTCACCCGCCAGTCGGAGGGTGCGTCGGGGCCGCCGTCGGCGGGCTGTCGCAGGATCACGTCGGCCCCGGCGGCGAGCTCGCCCACCCACGCGGCGGTGAACGTCGTGGGGTCGGCCGAGCGGATCGCGAGCTCCTGGGTCGTCACCGTCGTCCAGCCGAGGTCGCTGTTGAGCAGCGGATCGCGCTGCTGCAGACGGGCCACCACCTTGCGGCTCGCGCCGACCACCTCGGCGAACGGCTTGCCGCGCCCCGGGGTGTCGCTCCAGTACTCGCGGGCGCCGACCGGGCCCGACACGACCACGCGCACATGGGAGCTGTCGGTGCGCGAGACGGACGTGGTGCGCTCCGGCGGGAGCTGCACGAAGTCGCAGCGGACCGGGGCCGAGAGGTGGCAGTCGTCGACCGACCAGGGCTGGTAGCGCGCGACGGCGAGCCGGACGAACGACCACAGGGTGGTGGCGGGGTTGAGCGCCACGTCGACGTACCAGAGGCCGCGGGCCTCGTTGTAGCGCGGCTGGTAGCCCAGCACGCGCACCGGGTAGCTGGAGCCGAGCGCGGGCAGGTCGAGTGACTCGGCGGGCGCGGCGACCGGCCGGGCGGGCTCGTCGCGGTCGTCGTACCCGGCGAGATCGAGGATGTCGTCGAGCTGCAGCGGCTGCAGCGCGCGGTTCTTCACCTCGGCCGACAACCAGATCGGGTCGCCGCCGACCTTCGAGACGAACGGGAAGCCCGACTCGTCCTCCTGGGCCGGCCCGAACGTGTCGGTCCCGGGCACCCAGGGGTAGGCACCGGGCTCGGGCCGGGCGCCCGGAGGGGCCAGCAGTACGGCGAGCAGCTCGCCCTCGCCCGAGGAGAACCAGGGCCGCTCGAGATAGATCCGTACGCCGCTCCGGCGCACGTGGCGCCGCGCCATCGGCTGCTCAGGTTCACCGCGCTTGTCCCACCGGAACAGCGGCACCACCGAGTGCACGACCGGCGGCGCCGGCCGCGCCGACGACGGCACGTCGAGCGTGAGCGGCGCCGACAGGACCGAGCGCCCGTCGTCCAGCGGCTGGTCGGGATCACCGGCGAGCAGGGCCGGGTCGAAGTACTCGCGGAAGCGGGTCGACGCCCGGAACCGGTAGGTCACCCGCCGGTGCTTGGTGTCGTTGAACCGGTGGGTGAGGTCGTGCAGGCCGACGAGCCCCACATCGGGGACCGGCAGGACGACCTCGGAGCCGGCCAGCACCGCGATGTCCTCGAACGGGCGGACCATCGAGCTGAACGGCGTCTCGGTCAGTGGGGTCTCGGTGTACCGGTCGAGGGTGAGGTCGTCGCTGACCTCCACCCAGGCGGCCTCGCCGCTCACCGAGTCGGTCGACGGCCCGTGCAGGTCGAGGCTGCCCATCAGCGTCGCCGCGGTCTCGCCCTCGCTCCGGCGGACCGTCATGTTGACCGGCCGCGGCGCCTCCAGCGGCCGGGGCACGGCGTGCACGAGCGACCACCGCTCCGACGGCGTCAGCGCCCACAGCCAGCCGTCGACCGCGGCCTCGCGGACCTCGGGCTTGGTGGTGAACGCGCTGCTCACGGTGCACCACGGCCCGAGCAGGTCGAGGCCGTCGCGCGGCAGCGACGACGACACGGTCACCTTCTGCTGGTCGCCCGGAGGCAGCTCGACGTGGACCTCCCGGCCGTCGACAACGCCGTGCGTCTCGCCGTCCGTGCTGCCGCCGAGGACCAGCCGGAAGGGCTCGACTTGCGGCCACGCGCCGCCGTACGCCGCGGTGAAGCCCTCGACGCCGAAAGGTTGGGGCAACGCCCGGTCGAGCCCGGCCTCCGGGAACCGGAACGAGACGCCCTCGGCCAGCGGGTCGGGGAGGTAGGGCAGGACCAGCTCGTCGGTGTCGTGGACGACGTACTGCCCGGGCGCTGGTGCCTCGCCGGCCTTCAGGGGCAGCGTCTTGAGCTCGGCCTGCGGTACGGCGGCCGAGGTCACGAGGGAGACGCCGGCCTGCGCGAGACGGGGGCCACCGGGAGAGTCGAGATCGGCGCGGTCGACGTCCAGCAAGGAGCCGTCCTCGGCAAGTGCGATCGCGAGCATGGCGTCCGCGCGCGAGAGCTCCGTGGCGCCGTCGCCGATGCCCTCGTCGAACTTGCCGTGCAGCTCGGCGGTGAATTGCGTCGTCTTCGGCGGCGCGAGGTGCCGCTCGGCGGTCGGGTGGTACTGGCCGTGCTCGGCGGCGTACGTCGCCGGGTCGGTCACCGTGATCACGCCGGTGGCGAGGTCCTGGGTGACGCCGCTGCGGACCACCATGACCTGCAGCGATTCGCCCTCGCCGTACGGCCAGCGGGCAACTGCGGCGGGCGGCTGCACCGGGTCCCACCGCAGGAACGGCACGGGTCTGGTGACGGTCTTGAGTGCCTCGACCGCGACCTCCGAGAGGCTGCCGGCGAGGCCGACGTGCGCCAGATGCGCCGCGACCAACGGCGACAGGCTCGCGGCGTCGGCGCGGGTGGTGTCGGCGAAGAGCGGACGGGTGGTGTCGCTGACGGCCTGCGCAGCGAGCGAGTCGACCAGGGCGCGCCGAGACACGTCCACCCCGCGTCCGGGTGCGACCTGGCGCAGCCGGGTCAGGTCGGGCATCCGGCTCACGAGGACGTCGCGCAGCCCGTCGTCCAGCACGAGCTCGGGCTCGACCTCGGCTGCGGCGCCCAGTGCACGGGTGGTGAGCAGGGTCGCGGTGGTCTCGCGCAGCGCCGCACTCCAGAGCGGCGCGCCGTCGGCGGGCACGGTCGTGGGCGTCACCTGCCCGAGTTGCTCGAGGGTCGCGGTGAGGTCGTCGGGCGCGACGGGCAGGGCCGGGCCGGGTGCAGGGCGGACGTTGCCGGCGAGGTCGACCTGCCAGGCGCGGAACGCGTACGAGCGGCCGAACCGCAGCCTGGGCAAGGTGCCGGTCTTGACTCGGTGGCGGAACCGGAAGGGGTGGGGCGAGGTGCGCGCGTGCGGGTCGGGGGTGTCGGCGTCCTCGACGATCTCGGTGCGCTTGTCGTCGGCCGGCATCGCGGCATACTCGTCCGGCGTCGCCCCCCGGATCCGCCGGCCCGGCCGCGGCGCCGAGAGGCTCCAGCCCTCCCAGCCGAACATCGCCTCGTGCACATAGACGGGCTTGGTGTCGTCGGCGCCGGGCGTGGTCGTGGCGGAGGTGCCCTGGATGAAGCCATCGTTCTCCAGCTCGAC
Organism: uncultured Actinomycetota bacterium; assembly: GCA_963800715.1. GTDB lineage: Bacteria > Actinomycetota > Actinomycetes > Propionibacteriales > Nocardioidaceae > Nocardioides. The sequence goes on from CAWDBZ010000002.1 coordinate 210,893, forward strand.
GATCTCCTGGTCGTGGTCGTCGGTGAAGAGGGTGCGCCGCGTGTGCAGCGAGTGCCAGGTCCCGGAGTGGTCGTCCCACACCTCGACGCGCATCCCGCGCGTGACGTCCTCGGTGGCGAGCTCGTCGGTGAGCTCGTCGCTGCTGAGGAACGTGGCGTCGTATCCGTTCTGGGTCGAGACCCTTTCCTTGCTGGTGGCGCCCTGGCCGGTGCGGGCTATCGTCAGGCCGGGGGAACGGAGGGCGGGGTTGGCGGCGTCGATGTCGTCGCCGTTCTCCTCGACGTGCTTGATCCGCGGGATCGACCAGAGGAACCGGTCAGCCTTGAGCGCGCTGCCGTCGGCGTCGACGTCGACCACGGTGAACCGCTTGTCGTCGCCGAGCGCGAGGGCGCCGTCGTGCCAGTCGGAGGTGCCCGGCACAGTCACGAGGGCGCCATCGGTGATGCGCCGGCAGCGCACTCGGGTCCGCTTGCACGTGGCCCCGTCTACCTCGACCACGCCCTGCAGCCACCGGGCCCGGCCGAGCCGCTCGACGTCGTCGACCACCAGGTCGATCACCAGCCCGAGCCGGCGCAGCAGCTCCGGGTGGTCGCCGAGCACGGTGACCCGCTCGTGGAACTCGCCCTTGCGCTCGGGCAACGGCACCGGCCGCGAATCCGGGTCGGGTCGCTCGCGGTACTCCTGCTGCTCCAGCGACTCCGGCCGCTCGTAGAAGCGCCGGGCAAGGTGCAGCTCGTACGCCGCTCGCGCGACCAGGTCAGCCCCGGCGACGGGGCCGGCCTTCGGGCGGCCGTCGGGGCCGCCCTTGGCCAGCCAGTCGTCCATCAGCTCGGTGCCGAGCGACTCGTCGTAGACCAGGCGCACCTGCGGGTTGTGCCTCGACTCGGGGAAACGGGGGTCATAGCGCGTGAACCGCTCGGCGAACCGCAGCATCCCGGCGCCGAGCGGGTGCTCGTCGACGCTGGGCGGCTTGGTGGGCGAGGCGAGCACGGTCGCCGCCTGCAGCACCTTCGCCAGCGTGGTGACGTTGCGGACGTCGAACGAGTGCACCCGCCGGTTGCTCCAGTCCGGCAGCGGCTCGGCGCCCACCGGCGTGGCCGGGTCGAAGAACCGACCCCAGAGCCCGGCCTCCACGCGTGGGTCGACCCGGCTCTCGATCACCCCGTCCTGGTCCCGGAGCGTGACCTTCGCCTGCGCCAGCGACGACTCCCAGTCGGCGAACATGGGGAAGTCGCGGAGGGTCGCAGTGGGGTCGGTCGTGGTCAGCCGCGGCGCCAGGAACAGCGACACGTGTACGTCGTCGGGTCGCGTCGAGTGCGGCAGTGCCAGCACGATGAAGGACTCGGGCATCGCCTGCTCCTCACACCGTCTCGGCGGCGAAGGCCGAGGCGTAGTCGGTCCAGTGCGGCGACGTACCGCTCTCCGCGCCGAGGATCTCGCGGAAGGACGGGTCGCCGTTCGAGCCGGCGAACTGCCGCTCGGCGCTGATCTTCACCGTGCCGGAGAAGATGAACACCTCGACCTCGACGGTGATCGTCGCCCGGCCGATCATCTTGCCGGTGTCGAAGTGGTAGATCAGCTCCATGTAGAGCTCGATCGACGCGCTGATCAGGCCGAGCACGTCGACCTCGCCGCGCAGCCGGAAGTAGCCGGTGAGCGAGCCCTTCTCGCCCTCGAGCCGGATGTAGAGGCCGATCGCCGCCGAGATCGAGCCCGAGGCGACGCCCAGATCGACCGACAGGCACGCCGTCGCCTCGAGCCCGACCTCGAGGATGTCGAGGCCGTCGGGAGCGACGCGGATCAGGAACCAGCCACCCCCGCCGAGGCACATCACCGTGAGGGTGAACGGCCGCTCGCGGGTGCAGAAGTTGAACCCGACGGTGACCGACTTGCCGAGGAACGGGATCGAGACGTCGGCCCCGAGCGACATGTTGGAGAGGTTGAAGACGCCGATCGCCACCGACGGGAGCGCGAGCGTGAAGCCGGCCTTCGCGCCCTCGGGCGAGACCTCCATGTACGGCGGGTCGCTGAACCCGTCGAACGGGATCAGCTCCTTGATGGTCTCGACGAACGACAGCAGCCCGAGGAACTCGATGTCGCCGAGCACGACGTCGATCTCGGGCTTGCCGCTCGAGCCGGCCTTGAACGACATGTGGTCGAACGGCACGCGCATCAGCGGGTCGGTGCCGAACAGAGTCAGCGAGAAGTCGCGAAGCTCGGCCGCCACCGAGACCTTGGAGTCACCCGCTGCGCTGACCCGGCCGTCGACCGAGAGCACGAGGTGGTCGGAGTCCGACGGGTCGAGGGTGAAGATCGGGAAGTCCTCGGGCCACTGCTGCAGTCGGGGCTTCCAGTCGAAGTGGAAGGTCAGCTCCTGCGACTCGACCAGGTCGCGGACCTGCTGGAGCACCGCGAGCAGCCCGGCCGCGTCGCGAGCGAGCGTCCCGACCGTGTCGGCGTACCGACGCAGCGTGTCGCGGACCAGCGGCGGCAGCAGGTCGGCGGCGTCGATGATGGCGGCCAGGGCGGGAGCAGCGGCCGCGGCGACAGCGTCGGCCCGCGCGAGCAGGTCCGCGTCCCCGTCCGGCCCGCCCGCCACCAGGGCTTGGGCCGCATCGACCAGGTCGCCGATCCGGTCGGCGGCGAGCTCGGCCTTGGCCAGCGCGTCCGCCGCCTGGGCGCTCAGCGCGGCGCTCTTGTCCTGCGCCCGCTGCACCAGCTGCTCGGCCTCGCGGACGGCGTCCTCGACGGTGCGGGCCAGCCGCTCGACGTCCTTCACGAACTGGGCGGCGCGACCGAGGGTGTCACTGACGACGTCGGGGATGACGCCGGCGTCCTCGAGCAGGTCGATCAGGTCGATCAGCCCGAAGAGCTTGGGGAACGCCCCGGTGAGGAACTGCTCGGGGTCCAGGTTGCCCGAGACGGCGCTGGCGACGTCGCCCACCGGGCCGGTGTGCACCGACAGCGCCCGGATGGGCAGGTTCGGGGCCAGGAAGCCGCCGGCCTTGTCGCTGCCCTTGCCGCCGCCGCCGCCGCCGAAAGCGAGCGCCGTCGGCTGGGATGTCGGGTCGGCCGCCCCGGCCTGGCCGCCGGGGCCCTCGATCACCTCGGCCCAGACGTCGCCGGCGCCGCCGAGGCCGCCGCTGACGTACGGGTCGCGGTAACGGATCGCGAGGGGGTCGGTCGGGGAGAGCCGCTGCACCGCGGGCAGCACGACCTGGGCGGCGGTCAGGGTCGGGTCGCTGCCACCGAGCCGCGCGGCTCCGCGCAGGTAGATGCGCTGGGTCTCGAGCCGGGCGTCGGGCAGATCCTTGGTCTTGGGCACGAAGGCGATGTTCTGGCCGAAGGCGTCGACGACCCGGCGGGGGTCGGCCAGGTAGATCCCGTCGACGGCCGGGTCCTTCGTGGGGCCGTTGTAGGCCTCGTTGACCCAGAGCAGCGGTGTGTGCAGCTTGCCGGGCTGCGCGTCCTTGTCGCCGGTCTCGAGGGTCCACACGAAGTCGGTGCCGCCGACCTGCGGCCAGAACAGGGTGGAGATGCCCGAGGTGATGCTCGTGCCCGGGAACGGGGTGCCGGTCGGGAAGTCGATCGGGGGCGTGACCAGCGGACGGACGCTGACCTGGGCGTACGGCAGCCGGCGCTCGCCGTACGTGCGCGTGCGCTGCCCGACGACGAGGAACATCCGCTGGTAGAGGCCGGCGTACGACGGCGATGTCGTCTTCATTTTGCGCTCGGTCACCTTGACCAGCGCGCACTGGTGACCGAAGGGGTAGAGGTAGCCGGGGTACACGACGCGGACGTACTGGTCGCGACCCATCGGTGCGACGTGGTCCCACGCGAGGATCGACTGGAGCTGGCCGGCCGAGTACGGCTTGGAGTCCCACTCGCCGTGCAGGCGGAGCCAGGCCCCGAGCGACGACATCCAGAGGGCCTCGGCGCCGACCGGGCGCGGCTCGACGCGCTTGCGGTCGACCACCCAGGACTCCGAGGTCTGGCGCACCAGCATGTGGCGGTCGAGCCCGTCGAGCGAGCCGAGGAACGGCTCGGCGGAGCCGGGGTCGGCCGGGTGGTTCAGCGGGTACTGCGCGGCGTACTCGTCGTGCGACTTCCAGCCGGCGGCGCGGTCGCGGTCGCGGGCCCACACCGCGCGGACCACGCGGTGGGCGGCGTCGTCCTCGTCGGGCTCACCGCCGTCGGCCTTGGGCGCGTTGGCCAGCCGGGTGTGCCACAGCTCGACGTGACCCTCGGCGTCCTCGGCGCGCACCGGACCGGTCGCGTGGCTGAAGCGGGCCTCGCTGGTCGGCGAGAGCACGAGCCGGAACGGCGCCTCGATCGAGGTCTGGTCGACGGCGGGCCGCTCGCTGAGGTCGTCGAAACGGAAGCGGATGGGTTCGACCTCGATCTGGTACCGGGTCAGGCCGTTCCCGGGCGAGAGGAGCGACTCCGCTGAGATCTCCGTGCCGGCGACGACCACCGGCGTCGCGCCACGGGCGGCTGCACGCAGCCGGGCCAGGTTGCGGTTGACCTCTGCGATCCCGGCGACGGTGCCCAGGTCCGGTGCGCGGTTCGAGCGCAGCCAGCCCTTGGGCGCATTCATGATGACCGGGCCGGTGTCTCGCAGCTCGGCCACCAGCCCCTCTCCGAGGTGCAGGACCGGGCTGCCGCCGACCAGGACCGGGATGATCTTCAAGGGTCGGTCGCCACTGACCGACGGCGCCATCCCTGGCGGCTCGCCCTTGGGATGCAGGTTCAGCGGGAGCCGCTTCATCGCCGCGAGGATGCCCTCGGTCGAGAACTCGACCGGCTCGCCGAGCATCCGGAACACCAGCCGCGACCCCCGCGCTGGGCGGAACTGCGCGATCGGTGCGCTGGTGCCGCCGGCCGTCGCGAGCGTGGCCTGGTGCGGGTCCGGCGCGGGCTTGCCGTCCTTGTCGGCCACGTAGTTCGTCGTGGGGACCGTCTCGTAGATCGCCTCCTCGTGCGCGTGCTGAAACGCGAGGTCGGCGACGAGCAGCCCGTCCCTGCCCTCGGTCGGCCTGATCGTCGGGGCGCCCGCGCCACCGCCAATGAGCTCGCAGCCGACGAACGTGCACGAGAGGTGCACCAGGTCGTCGGGGCGGACGACGTCGACCTTGATGCCCTCGACATCGGGGCGGGCACCGCCCCACCACCACGGGGTGTCGTCGAGCGGCGAAAGCTGGACCAGCTGCAACCCGGACAGGAACCGGGTCGGACCGAGTTCGCGCAGGACCCTGCGGCGTGGACGAGGGGGCATCGTTCCTCCCAAGCGGACGTTCCCCGGATTAGCTAGACCTTTGGCCAGAACTTAGTCCCGTCATGGGCCGGGAAGGTCTAGTCACTTCGGGCGGTATTTGCTCGCGTCCTCACCATGCGTTCGAGGGGTGGAGCACATCGACGACGGGCCAGGCCGCATGCGCGTGCACCTGAACTCAGAAGTAGTTCCTGATGTGCATCGGTCGTGATCCGAAGGTCGCGTCGAGCACCGCGTCGTGTGCAGCCGGCCCTGCCAAGTGCCCACTCAGCCGAAGATTCCCGCAGGACTGCGTGCCGCTGAAAAGCAGACTAAGACCTGACGTGGTGAACGTCGGGGCGTTGGATGTGGGCGTTCGCTCACAGACTCCCGAACCATCGGCGAGTGTCAGTGCGTATCCGCCGTCCGCCGTGCCTAGCGCATCGCCGCTGACGGCAAAGGGGATCTCCAGGTCAAGGTCACCCACGGTCAACTTCGCTGCGCTGAATGCTGCCGCCGGATCGCTGACCCGAAGCATGTACGGCTGGCGACTTCGTATCTCCCACGATGATGACGGTAGGACGAGCCGGGCAAGGTCGTCGCCGGATGTGCGAAGGCGGATGGTCCCGACGACTGTCGCGAACGTGCCGAGCATCCGCCACAGCGCGCGGTAGCCGTCTGCGGTGACGGCGATGAGGTCGTGGACCTGCATGGTTGCGCTGGCCGGGTCGTAACCATCACCTCGGTCCCAGCTGGCGAAGCCCACGATCTGTTCGCCTTCGTCTCGGGCCGTGTCGACAGCCAGGGTGATGGCAGTGACTGCGTCGAGCGAGGCCCGGTCAGATCTTGTGAAACACGGACCCGTTCGTGTGAGAGGCCCGTTTTGCTTGGACGCCCAGGCCCGATAGATCGCTCTTACGGCGCTCATGTCGCTGATGTCGGCGCGGCGCGTCGTGGTTGTGTCCGGCTGCCTGACGGCGTTCAGCTCGTGAATGGGGACCGTGACGCTGTCGAGCGATCCGACGATCTCGTAGCCGAGCGAGCGGTAGACCCCGTTCGCCGTGGGGAACAGGGTAGAGATGGCTTCCCCTCTTTCGGCTGCCGCGTTGAGGGCGGCTTGGGCCAGTGGGCGGAGGAGGCCCGTACCGCGTTGCTCGGGCGCAATCGCGATTGCGGCGAGGCCGCATGTCGGGATCGGGGCGCCGTGCCACCACGACTCGAATGAGTACCCCGTGAGTGAACCGACCACCGTGTCGTCATTGAGCGCCAGCCAGGCGTCGCGCCCTGGCGGCGACTCGGACGGTTCGGCCGGCCGGTTGTCCTCGGGCAGTCCGAAGGCCTCGGCCGAGAGGCGAAACACGTCCAGGTAGTCCTCTGGGACCCGCCGTCGCACCAGCACAGGGCTACGCCTCCAAAAGCGCGAGCATGGTGGCCTCGGCTCGAATCCGTCCGGCCTCGTCGACCACGACCCCGCGGGCCTCGATCCTCGAGCCACCACATGCCGTGGCCTCGGCCCTCGCTTCAAGCCGTCCCCTCGGGGGCATGTCGGCGGGACTGGTACGAAGTGTCTGACGGACGACCAGATAGCCCGTCGCCGGCGTCAGCGTCGACTGCACGGCAGCTGCCAGGGCGAACTGGGTCAGGGTCGCATAGACGTCGCCGTCGAACGGCGATCCCTCCGGGCCGGTGGCCGCCGATCGGTTGGTGGTGAAGACGCATCGGCCGGGAGTGATCTCCTCAAGAAGAATGTCCAGCTCCGCGCACTGGGCAGCGGATCCGCGGCTTGAGGCACGCAGGCTCTGGTCAAGGTGGACCCGCATCCGAGTCTCGGTGGCGATTGCGTTCATGGGTCCTTCTCCTTGCTTCGGCGCGGGCCATTCGGAGGGTCCGGGGTTGCGACCAACAGTGCTGCGGTGGCACCTGCGGCGAATCTGTAGGGCCACTAGTGCGCCTACGCGTCACGGCGAGCGACGGCGCCCGTCGTTGAGTCGTGTTCAGCGGAAACCTGTGTCGGTTCGCAGCTCGGGGATCACCGTGTGCACGACCTCTTCGAAGACCGCGTCCTCGCCGGGTGCGTCCTGCCAGGCCTGCGGCCAGTAGAGGACGAACTCGTCGATACCGATCTCCTGCAGGCGCCCGACCATGTCGCGGAAGTACTCGACCGACGCCCAGGGGGTCAGCGGCGGGAAGCAGGCCAGTGAGTGTCGGATCGTGGACGGATCGCGCCCGACGGTGACGCACAGGTCGTCGAACCGGTGGCTGCGGTCGGTGGTGATCGCATAGAAGTCCTCCTCAGTCTCAACCCCGTAGCCGCCCCAGGAGCTCCACGCGTCAGCGCGCTCCGCGGCGATGCGCAGCATCTTCGGGCCGTGCGCTGCAATGGTGATCGGTGGACGTGGACGCTGCATCGGCAGCGGAACCGTCTCGGCATTTGTGCAGCGGTAGAACCTGCCCTGGTACGTCGTGACCTCCTGGCGCAGCAGCAGGTCCACCAGCTCGGCGAACTCGGCGAACCGGGCCACCTGCTCGGCTGCGGTCCAATCCACGCCGACGGCAGCGGCGCCCGCCGACGGATCACCGACACCGAGCGCGACCTCGATCCGGCCACCGCTGAGATGGTCGAGCGTCATGGTCGCTTTCGCCAAGGTGACCGGGTGCCGGAAGTACAGGCTTGAGACGAGCGTGCCGACCCGAATGGACCTCGTCTCCGAGGCCATCATCGTCAGCGTCGCTGGCCCATCGAAGAGTGTGTGCCGATCATGGTCGGGGTCCACGACGGTGTCGGCGTTCCAGAGCACGTCGAACCCGAGCTGTTCGGCGTCCTGCCAGCGCCGTTGAAGCGCGTCGAGCTCGAGGTTGGGGTACTGGTAGGCGCAGAAACGCAGGTCGGTCACGAGCACTCTCCGTTCAGGTCAAGGGCTGGTACATGGACAGGTTGACGGCCGCTGTGACCCGGAGGTCTCCGCGTGGTGCTTGGTCGCTCACCGCCAACGCGGCCACGTCTCCGCGTCGGTGAGCGTTCGGGCCCGAGTCGACGAGCTGCTGAGCGGCTGGAAGTGGCAGCCGCATGTGCCACTCCAAGGACCTGTGTTCGACTCGGGTGAACGTCGTCGCCAACGAGCGGCGCACCCGGTCGGGCTTGCGAGAATCGACCGTCATCAAGCGCAGGGGTTTGACCAGCTCGCGCAGATGGTGGGGCTGCGGCGTGACCAGGCACAGCCGCCCGCCCGGCCTGAGCACGCGCCGGAACTCGCTCGGGTTGCGGGGCGCGAAGACGTTCAGGACCACAGCGACCGCCGCATCCGCGATCGGCATCTGCTGCCAGATGTCGGTGACCACAGCTTCGACCCGAGGATGTGACTGGGCGGCGCGTCGAGCTGCGTGCGGGGAGAGGTCACACGCCAGCCCGGCGCGGTGGCGACTGTGGCGGGCGGCATCCTGGTCGAGGCAGGCGGCCAGGTAGTGGCCTGGACCGGCCCCGGCGTCGAGCACCAGCCCGGGCTCCGTGACACCTGCCACGACGTCGGCGAGCGCCGAGGTCAGCGGTGCGAACCAGCCGTTGGCCAGGAACTCAGCGCGGGCGCGAACCATGACCGCGGAGTCTCCGGTGCCGGGATTCCGCTGGTGTCCGGCAAGGTTGGCATAGCCCGATTGCGCCAGGTCGAACGTGTGACCGCGACGGCATCGCAACGAAGCGCCCTTCTCGCGCAATGGTTTCGCGCAGTGCGGGCAGCGGAGTACGTGCAGTACGTCACCGATCATCGACGCGACTCCCGAGTAGCCCCTTCGCCGGTCCTGATCACATCGTCGTGCACGTGCCAGGTGCGTTGCAATCGGCCAGCTGGCCCTGCCTTCGGGCACCAAGGACGGCGGGTACTGGCCCGGTCGCGAACCAGATGATCAGGACCATCGTGAACATCCCGGCGCTCCCCAGCAGGATCCGAGCGTCGTCGGCACCGCCGGCGAACACGCCGAGGACTAACAGGATCAGGCAGGTGACCAGCCAGGCGATCGTCGCCTTGCGGAACTCGCGCCACTCGTAGCGGAGCTTCTCGGAGCCGGTCCTCGACTGCTTGGCGGGCTTGGGTCCCCCCGCGAGTCGGAAGGCCGCGTGCCGATCTGCCCATTGCACCAGGCTGTGCCCGAACGCGAGCGTGACACCCAGGTATCCGGCCGCCAAGGCATGCGCCTGTGTTGGCGCCGCACCGCCGTGCAGGTGCAGCGCGGTCAGGACCAGCAGGACCACGTCGGCGAACGGCGATCCCATCAGGAGCAGGATCCCCAAGCGACGACGCCCCAGGGCGTAACGAGCGAACAGGCCGGCCCCGAGGAACAGCCAGAAGCTGACCTCACACGCGAGGATGGCGCCGTAGATCATGACCCACCCCCGCTGTTTCGGGTCGCGAGAGAGCCGGCCAGCCAGGCGAAGAGCGCCGATTCCCCGTCCGTGTAGACGGCATGGTCTGCGCCCTCGTACACCCGGTACTCGACGTCGGACCCGTTGCTGCGAGCCAACGACACCATCTCGCGAGTCGCCGGCTCCGGGACGATGACATCGGCCGAACCCTGGATCACCAGCAGCGGTCCGTCGGCTCGCTGGTGACCGACCTCATTGGCCAGGAACCAGTGAAAGAGCCGGTCGGTGGCTGCGGCATCTCGGGGTTCGTACTCCGAGACCGGCAGCTGGGCGGACACGAACACCGACGTCAGATCGTCGAAGCACACGGTGCGGACGGCGGGAAGCAGTGCGCGGGCGTTGCGACCGAGGTAGTCGCCCCACCGCAGTCCAGGGTGTTGAGTCCTCTGTCCGACCAGCATCATGGCGTAGAACTCCTGCTCCACCGGGTTGGCCGATGCGATGTCACTTGCCCAGCCGGACATGTTGGCAGCAGGTGCGAACGCAACGGCGCCCTGGAACTCCAGCCGACCGTCGTAGTCGTCGGCCAGCTCGGCACTCGCCAGCGCGGCCTGGCCACCCTGGGAGTGCCCCACCGCGAACCACTTCTTCGACAGGCCTCCACTGATCTGATGTGCCGCCCGTACGGCGTCGACCGTCGCGCGCACCTCGGACTCGGCCACGAGGAAGGGATGGACGCCCGGCGTGCCGAGCCCCGGATATTCCGTCGCAGTGACGGCGTAAGGGGCCGCACCGGTGTCGATCTCGTGGAAATGGCGAACGGCGCCCGGCCCGGTGAGTTCGGGGCCCTTCGGCGGACCGGCTCCGGGAGACGGCGACGGCAGACCAGCGACCGTCGCTGCGAGAGCTGCGATGAGAAGTGAGCGGATCATGAGAGTTCCTGACACAGTCGTACTAATACAGTTGTGCCAGTATGGCTCGCTCCTGCGGCCGGTTCAAACGAGTTCCCAAGAGAAGGCGGATCAGCCGTCGGACGTCAGGTGCTTCAGGTGCTCCGCGAGCACCGACCGCGCGTCCTTTGGGGTGATGCAGGGAGGCTCGACCACGAGGTGCATGGTCAGTCCGTCCAGGAGGCCCCACAGGGCGTGGACCTCGAGTGCCGGGTCTCGGCCCGGCGACAACAACCCGAGCTCCGTCATGGCCGCCACCGCCGAGCGGCAGAGGGCACGCACGCCCTCATCGGCCGCCCTGCGCAGCTCATTCATGCCGGGGTCGGTCGCCGCAGCAGCCGTGAACGCCGCGTAGATGCGCCCCTCAACCAGCCTGCTGTCATCCAGGGGAAGCACCTCCTCCAGAAGAGATGCAATCCCGACGAGCGGCTCGCCCGCCTCTACCGCAGCCTTCCTCTCCCCTTCCTTCGCAGCCACCCGCGCGCCGGCCTGCTCGATCACCTGGCTCATGGCGAACCGCAGGAGCTCGTCCTGGGTGCCGAAGAAGTACCGGACCGACCCCATGGACAGCCCGGCCTCGTCGGCCACCGCGCGAACAGACGCGCCCGCCACGCCAACCCGGAGCACGAGCCGCCAGACCGCTTGAGCGAGCTCGGCTCTGCGCTTCTCCGCGTCCAGGCGCTTGGGCACGCGGCTTTATAGCACAGACATGCTAAATGAGGCTGGACCGTGGTGCCAGGCTCAGATCTCGGTACGCCGCTCGCTGACGGTCTCGGTGCCGTCGCTGTGGGTCGTGGTGGCCACCGACCGAGTGCCGCGGCGGCCCGCGGTCGTGGCAGTCAGGACGATCAGCAGCGCGCCGACGATCGCCATGATCCAGCCGACCATCGTCAGGTCGACATCGCTCACCCGATCGGTCACGGCCAGAGCCAACACCAGGCCGACCACCAGCAGGAACCCGCCAAAACCGTAGCCCATGAGAATCTCCTCACCTCCGGCCGCGGCCAGAAGGCCACGGTCCGCACCTCAAGGTGACCGGATCACGCGTGCGACAAACGCCGGTGCAGACCGGAGCGGTCACTCGGGCGGACGACCTCACTCCAGATGAGAAGGGCATGAGAAGTTCCTCATCCTTTGGATCTAGCGTCCCGGTATGACTCGGCATACCCCCCTCACCATGATTCTGGGCGGCCTCACCGCCGCCAGCTTCGCCGCCGGCCTGGCCCTGGCCGCACCGGTGGCCCTTGCCCATGACGGTGGTCACGGCGGTGGCCACGACCACGGGCAGCACGGCGACCCCGCGACCCACATCCCGCTGCCGAACGCGTTCCTTCCCGAGGGCATCACCACCGGGCCGGGTCACACCGCCTACCTGGGCTCGCGTGCCGACGGGGACATCTACCGGCTCGACCTCCGGACCGGCAAGGGCAAGGTGATCAGCCAAGGTCCCGGGACGCCGTCAGTCGGGCTCAAGCTCGCGCACGACTGGCTGTTCGTCTCCGGTGGCTCCGCCGGCGACGCCAGGATCGTCGACGCCCGCAGTGGAGAGCTGCTGGCCTCCTACACGCTTGCGCCCACCGGCACGCCGGCGTTCATCAACGACGTGATCGTCACCGACAAGGCGGCGTGGTTCACCGACTCGCTCGACAACGCCGTCTACCGGCTCGCCCTGCGCCACGGACACCACGGAGATCACGGAGATCGCGGACACCGGCTCGGCCATCACGGCCACCGCTCGCTGCCCAGCCAGGACGACGTGACCAAGGTCGACCTCACCGGCGCCTGGGTCCAGAACGCCGGCAACAACGCCAACGGCATCACCACCACGCCCGACGGACGCGCCCTGCTCGTGATCAACTCCAGCAACGGGGTGCTCTACCGCGTCGACGAGCACGGCATCGCCACGGCGGTCGACCTCGGCGGGTACGTCGTGACCAACGGAGACGGGCTGCTCCGCGAGGGCCGGACGCTGTACGCCGTGCAGAACCGGCTCAACCAGGTCGCGGTCTTCAAGCTCGACAAGAGCGGCACCAGCGGCGAGCTGCGGGACACGCTCACCTCGCCCGACTTCGACGTGCCGACCACGATCGCACGGTCCGGCGGCGACCTCTACCTGCCGAACGCACGGTTCACCACGCCGCCGATGCCGGACACGCCGTACTGGGTGACCGGGATCGAGGACACGTCAGGGCACTGAGGTTCCCGAAGTCGGCTGGCTCGGTTCTGCGAGGTGCGCGTACGCGCGAGCGAGCTCGATGCGCGACTTGAACCCCCGCTTGCGGTAGACGTTGCCGAGGTGGCGTTCGATGGTCTTCGGGCTGAGGAACAGGGCCGCGGCGACCTCCTTGTTGGACTTGCCCGCGGCGACCAGGAGGGCGACGCGGGTCTCCTGAGACGTCAGGGGCTCCTCGGTGCCGACGCCGCGCGGGCGGACGGTTGCGCCCGTGGCGGCGAGCTCGGCGGCGGCCAGGTCCGCCCAGTGGGTGAGCTCCATCTGGGTGAAGGCGTCGTGGGCGATGCGTAGCTGCTCGCGCGCGGCGACGCGCTGGCCGTCGCGGCGGAGTCGGGCGCCATGCAGCAGGCGGGTTCGTGCCCCTTCGAACGGGTCGGCAGTCTCCGCGTGGGCCAAGCGCGCCTTCTCGAACGACTCCTGAGCGGCAACGGTTTCGGTGGCGGTGAGGCCCTGGCAGCGGAGCACGAGGGCGGTCGTCTGTGCGGGGGCTGAGGACGGAGTGACCTCGGCGTACTGACGGGTCAGCTCGACCGCGTCGTCGGCGCGGCCGAGGCCGACGTAGGCCTCGACCAGCAGCGGTGCCACGCCGAGGGGCTCACCCATCTCGCCCAGCCCGCCGTCGGCGAGGGTCCGCGCCTCGAGCAGCGTGACGACCGCGGCTAGGTCGCCGCGGCACAGGGCGCAGAACGCGGCGGTGAGCGCGTGGTGGGCGGCGACGCTCGTCGTGCCGGCCCGGTCGATCAGGGTGCGGGCTCGGTCGAGGGCTTCGCCGGCCTGGTCGTGGAGGCCGCGGGCCGCCGACTGCCACGCCAGCATCTCCACCGCCACCGAGGCGTCGGCGGCGTAGCCGAGGTGTTCGGCGAGGTCGGCGGCCTCACCGGCATCGGCGTAGGCACCAGCGTGGTCGCCAACCCAGGAGCGCCCGGCCGCGACGATCGCGAGGATCGGCACCAGTACGCCGACGGCGCCGCGACGTCGTAGATCGTCCACACGCGAAGCGCCCCGAGCTATCACCTCGGCGACGGTGCCGCTGAACCCGGCTGCCAGCGCCATCAGCAGGAGGGCGCGGGGATTGTGGCGGAGCTCCTCCGAGAGGGCCAAGGTGGTGACCTCGGTCAACATCGGCATTGCCGTCTCGAAGTCCCCGACCAGGGCGCGCGCCACCCCGCCGACAAACAGCGCCGGCAGCCGCTGCTCTGGGTCGGTCGGGTCGGCGGCCGCCTCGATCCGTTCGGCGCACTCCGCGAGACCGCCGAAGTCATTGAGCCGGAACCTCGCCAGCGCCAGCTCGGTCAGCGCCCGCACCAACGGCTCGCCATCGAGAACCGCGCACGCGGCGGAGAGGTGGTCGGCGGCGAGCGGGATCGAGCCGGCGTAGTGCTCCACCATCCCCAGAGTGAACAGCGCCCGGCCGCGGGCGGAGCCGGACGACGAGCCGGACAGAACCCGGTCGACGAGCGCCCGGGTCCGGTCGAGGTCTCCGGCGACGAAGGCGTCCTCTGCGGCGGCGGCCAGCCGCTCGGCACCCTTCGCCGGATCCCGGGTGAGGAGGGCGGAGCGTTCGAGCGCCGCCGATGCGGCCGCGTAGCCCAGCCGTAGCCGGTCGCCGTCGGCCACCCGGGCCAGCACGTCGGCGAGCTCGTCGTCGGGTCCGACGTTCGCCCCGGCCAGGTGCCAGGCCCGGGCCGGTGCGTCGGTGGGGAGCGCTGCCGCCAAGGTGCGGTGGGCCTCGCGTCGCTGGGCGGGAGTGGCCAGGCGCAGCGCGGCCGCACGCAGGAGTGGGTGCCGCAAGTGGTAGCCATGCTCGTCGACGGCCAGCACGCCACGGTCGACGGCCTCGTCGAGCGCCGCGACCTGGTTCGCGGCGGTGCCGGTGCGGTCGAGTGCAAGCAGCAGGACCGCCCGCCACGCCGCGGGCGAGAGGCTGGTCAGCAGCGGCTCGTAGACGACCTGGAGCCGGTTCCCCACGGGGAGCGGATCTGCCAGTGGGGCGGCCCCTAGACGCTGGGCAGGGGTGAGCTGGCGCGACACCTCGAGCAGGGCCAGGGGGTTGCCCTGGGTCGCGATGGCCAGCCGCTCGGTCACCGGGGCGGCGATGCCGGGGGTGACCAGCCGCGCGGCGGCCTCGAGAGACAGGCCGCTAATTTCGAGGACCGGCAAGCCGTGTACCAGCTCGCCGGCGAAGTCGGCCCGGGCATTGACCACGAAGGCGACGGCGTCCGCACTCAGCCGCCGGGCCGCGAAGGCGATCGCGGAGGCAGACTCGCGGTCGAGCCAGTGCAGGTCGTCCACGAGCACCAGCACGGGTCGGGCCACGGCTGCCACCGCCAGCAGCGAGAGCGTCGCCGCGCCCACCAGGAACCGGTCCGCCGGAGCATCGGCGGCGGCCCAACCCAGCGCCGCGCACAGAGCGCCGGCCTGGCCCTCGGGAACCTCGTCGAGTAGCTGGCGGACG
Organism: uncultured Actinomycetota bacterium; assembly: GCA_963800715.1. Taxonomy (GTDB): domain Bacteria; phylum Actinomycetota; class Actinomycetes; order Propionibacteriales; family Nocardioidaceae; genus Nocardioides. Next base: position 226,139 of record CAWDBZ010000002.1, read on the forward strand.
GGGTGCAGCAGCTCGAGCAGGCCGGCGTAAGCGAGCACGGACTCCGACTCGACCCCTCGGGCGGTCAGGCACGTGAAGTCCCTCGCCATCTCGCGCGCCGAATCGAGCAGCGTGGACTTCCCGATGCCCGCCTCGCCCACCAGAAGCAGGGCACCCGATCGCGCCGCGCGGGCGTCGTCGAGCAGGCGGCGGATGGCGTCGAGTTCCCGTTCGCGACCGACCACCTCCACCCCGGACTTGGGGGTTTCACCCGACGCGGGCGGGGGCGTCCCGACGGGAGTGTTGCCGGAAGCCAAATCACCTGGAGGTGGTCCCGATGCGGACATCGACACCGATCGTAGAGAAGATCGAACGCCTGCTCCTACACCCGGGCTGGCAGTTCATCCACTTGCACTTCACGCCGCCGTACCGTTCCAGCCGGTACACCCGTCCGGAGAGCCGGCGATGAACGACACGGACCTGATGGACGCGCTGATCGCCGCCCACAACAGACACGACACCGAGGCCTTGGCCGCGTGCTACGCACCGGGCGCCACCCTCCACATGGACGGCTGGGTCGAGCCGGTCGACGTACCGACCTGGACCGTGGTCATGGATGCGCTGCGCCAGAGCTTCCCCGACCTCACCCTGCGCCGCGAATCCGCCACGTCCGGCGCCGGCGTGACGATGGCTGAGGTCCGGATGGCGGGCACGAACACCGGTCCCCTGCACCCGAGTACGGCGGACCGGCTGATCCTGCACACCGACGTGGATGCGCTGCCACCCACCGGTCGGGTGATGGACGTCGTCGGCGTCGTCGTCCTCGAGCACGCGACCGGACGGGTGACCGCCGAGCGGCACTACTGGCCCGCGGTCGCCGGCCTGGTGCAGCTCGGCCTGGTGACGCTGGGTGAGCCGGCTGAGCTGCTGGCTCAGTGAGGCCGCACTACAACGTCTCGAACGTGATGCCCGCCGCCACCAGGCGGGCCATCAGGCTGTCGCCCATCGCCTGGGCGGTGGTGACGCTGCCGGAGGTCTTCGGGTTGTCGTCGAAGGCCAGGCAGAGCGCGGCCTCGGCCAGCATCTTCGAGGTCTCGCCGTAGCCCGGGTCGCCGCCACGGACCCGGGTGTGGATGGTCCGCCCGTCGCCCTCCCCGACGAAGTCGACGCTGAACCACGACTTGGCACGGCGGGCCTCGTCGGGACCGTCGCCCTGCTTGATCCGGCCCATCAAGAAGTTGCGCAGCGGAGGCACCTGGGCCGAGGCGATGACGGCGCCGGCACCCAGCGCGAAGGCGGCGGCGTTCCACGGCTTCTTGGCGCCCGCGTAGTGGGAGTAGGTGAACCGGGGACCGTACACCGCGAGTGCGGCACCGCTCCGTGCCACGACGCTCGGGTCGATCGTGGGCAGCGGCAGTAGCCACCAGCCGAGCAGCTTGTCGCGGTGCGGCTTGCCGGCCACGGCCTTCGACGAGCGACCCTCGGGCCTGGGCGCGACCGCCCGCCGGGCCTTGGCCGCCTCACGCATCTCCCGGGCCCGGGACATGATGCCCATCGCCGAGTGGAAGGTGCCGCCCGAGGCGATGGCCCCGGCCCGGACCACTCCGCGCACGGCGACCGGCCCCTTCGCGGCCAGCTCCTTGACCGTGTAGTAGGCGCCGAGGTCGTGCGGGATCGAGTCGAAGCCGCAGGAGTGCACGATCCGGGCGCCGGACTTCTCCGCGGTCGCGTGGTGGGCGACGTACATCTGGTCGACGAACAACGGCTCGCCGGTGAGGTCGACGTAGTCGGTGCCGGCCTCTGCGCAGGCAGCGACCAGCGGCTCGCCGAACTGCACGTAGGGCCCGACCGTCGAGATCACGACCTTGGTGCGCGCGACCATCGCGTCGAGGGAGTCACGGTCCGAGCTGTCGGCCTCGATCAGCTCGAGGTCGGCGAGCGTGGCGTCGAGGGTCGCGAGCTTGTCGCGCACCGCTTCGAGCTTGCTCCGATTGCGGCCGGCCAGCGCCCAGCGGAGTCCGGAGGGCGCGTGCTCGGCGAGGTACTCCGCGGTGAGCGCGCCGGTGAAGCCGGTGGCGCCGAGCAGGACGACGTCCAGATCTCGCTGTGCAGGTTCCCGGGAGGCCGACATGTGCCGACTCTCCCACTCACGGAACCACACCCTCGATCCGGCCGTCCGATCAGCGGACTCCGCTGATCAGGGCGGACGCTCCCGCTACTTCCAGATCAACGCGAAGGTCAGCCATGCCCATGCGTCCAGCCGTCACCCGCACCGTCACCCGCACCCTCGTCTCGCTGGCCGCAGTGGTCGGCCTCGGCGCTGCCTTCGTCGCCGGCACGTCGTACGGCGGCTCCGACCACGCCGGGACCGGCCGTCTGGGGGGCGCGGGGTCCGACGTCTCGCCGGCGGCGTACTCCGGCTCGGACCTGAGCCTTGCGGAGTCCTGCGACGACTTGCTGGCGTGGTACGTCGAGCGCGGTCTGGACCTGGTCGGCCCCTACGGATGGGGCGGCAATCCCAACATCGTCTACGACTTCTCCGAGAGCTCGGGCAGTGGCGATGCCGCCAGCGCCGCTCCGTCGACCAAGGCACCCGCCCCGGTCCGCTCCACGAGCGGCGAGACCGGCACCAACGTGCAGGAGGCCGGCGTCGACGAGCCGGACGTCGTCAAGACCGACGGCGACACGCTGTTCCGGGTCCAGGACGGCGACCTGGTCACCTACGACCTGAGCGGTGCCGAGGTCGCGCGGCTGGCCTCGCTCGACCTGCCCGGGGCCACCGGCGCGGACAGCACCGAGATCCTGCTGTCCGGCGACACCGTGGTCGCGCTCTCGCACCGGGGCGCCGACGGCCTGGACGGCCGGTCGGTCACCGAGCTGGTGACCGTCGACTTCTCGGACCCCGCCGCTCCGACGGCGACCCACACGGTGGAGTACGACAGCGCGCTTGTCACTGCGCGGCTGCACGACGGCGTGGTGCGCCTGGTTCTCCAGGCCGGGCTGCCCGACCTCAACTTCTCCGAGCCCGACAACAACACCACCGAGTTCGAGGCCACCCAGGAGAACCGTGACGCCGTCCGCAACAGCACCATCGAGGACTGGCTCCCGAGCGCATCGCTCGACGGCGCTGACGAGCAGCCGCTGCTCGGCTGCGAACAGGTCGCAATCCCCGACGACGGCACGTCGCTCGGCACCATTGCCGTCGTCGGCTTCGACGCGTCCGCCCCTCAAGCGCCCTCGGTCAGCGGCCTCGCCGTCGACACCGACCTGGCCTACGCGTCGGCCGACCAGCTCTACCTGGCCACCAGCCCGGCGTTCGGCGGGATCGTCGACGGCTGCTTCGACTGCATGGAGTCCTTCCCGGTGCCTGACTCACGCGGCGGCCTGCTTCCGGGCTGGCTGACCGGCGATGGCGATGACGGTGACGGTGACGATGACGGTGTCGACTGCTGCGCCCCGATCCCGTCCCCCCGCGACGTCTACGACGACGCGAGCCATCTCTACGCGTTCGACCTGGACGGCATCGACACGACCTTCGCCGCGTCCGGGCAGGTGGACGGCGTGATCCGGGACCGCTGGTCGATGGACGCCGTCGGGCAGGGTGATGACGCAGTGCTTCGTGTCGCGGTCGGCCCCAACGGCAGCACCGGCAACTTCAACTCGATCGTCACCTTCCGCCAGGAGGGCAATGACCTCGTCGAGTCCGGGCGTCTCGACGAGCTCGGCATCGGCGAGCAGATCGAGTCGGTCCGCTGGTTCGACACGCTCGTGATCGTCGTGACCTTCCGCCAGGTCGACCCGCTCTACGCCATCGACCTCACCGACCCCGACCAGCCGGTGCTGATGGGCTCGCTCAAGATCCCGGGCTACTCGGCGTACCTCCACCCGCTCGGCCAGCACCGCCTCCTCGGCCTGGGCCAGCTGGAGGGCAGCAACGGCCGGTGGGGCGCCCAGGCCGGGCTGTTCAACGTCACCGACCTCACCAACCCGCAGCAGCTCGACGTCGTGGAGTTCGGCCCCGACAGCCAGGCCCTGGCCGCCCAGGACCCGCGGCAGCTCACCTGGCTGCCCGACGGCCGCACGGTGCTCACCGTGATCGCGGACTACGGCAAGAGCGGCAACGTCGGCTACGTCTCGGTGCTCACCATCGGCGAGGGCGAGCTGTCCAGCCGGATGGTCCCGGTGGAGTACGGCGACGAGGTGACCGCCGTCCGCCTGGTCCCGCTCGCCGACGGCCGGGTGGTGCTGGTCACCGGCGACGACGCGTCGTTCTTCCCGCTCTGAGGACCGCCAGCTCGGACGTAGGCTGGCCGCATGTGCCGCAACATCCGACCGCTCAACAACTTCCAGCCCCCGGCGACCGATGACGAGGTCACCGCCGCGTCCCTGCAGTTCGTCCGCAAGGTGAGCGGCACGACCAAGCCGTCGGCGGCCAACCAGGGGATCTTCGACGAGGCCGTCCACGACATCGCTCACATCGTGCGGCATCTGATCGACGACCTGGTCACGACCGCGCCGCCCAAGGACCGTGAGGTCGAGGCCGCCAAGGCCCGCGAGCGGGCGGCGCTCCGCTACGCGCAGTGACGCAGCTCGTCGACGGCGCCGTCGACACCCGGACAGGCGAGGTCCTCGAGTTCCTGGCCGGCCGGCCGCTCGTGGTGCTCACGGGCGCAGGGTGCTCGACCGACTCCGGCATCCCCGACTATCGCGGCCCTGGCAGCCCGGCTCGGACGCCGATGACCTACCAGGAGTTCGTGTCCGGCCCGCAGGCGCAGCAGCGCTACTGGGGTCGCAGCCACCTCGGCTGGGGCCGGATGAGGCAGGCCGAGCCGAACGCCGGCCACCAGGCACTGGCCCGGATCGATCCCGAGCTGCTGATCACTCAGAACGTCGACGGGCTGCACGAGCGGGCCGGGTCGCGCAGGGTGGTGGCGCTGCACGGCCGGATCGCCGAGGTCGTCTGCCTGGCCTGTCGGGCGGTGACGGCACGGAGCGCGCTGCACGAGCGGCTCGCCGAGCTCAACCCCGGGTTCGCCGAGCGGCACCTGGGGTCGGAGGTCCGGCCGGACGGTGACGTCGAGCTCGACGAGACCGATGACTTCGTGGTCGCCGGCTGCGGTGGTTGTGGAGGGCTGCTCAAGCCACACGTGGTCTTCTTCGGCGAGAACGTCCCGGTCGACCGGGTCGAGCGCTGCTATCTGGCGGTGGACGCGCTCGCCGGCAACGGCGGCGCGCTGCTGGTCGCCGGCTCCAGCCTGACCGTGATGAGTGGCTTCCGGTTCGTGCGCAGGGCCGCCAAGGCCTGCATCCCGGTGGTGATCGTCAACCGGGGAGAGACCCGGGGCGACGAGCTCGCGACGTACCGCCTGGATCTGGGCACGTCGGAGTTCTTCACCGCGCTCGAGGCGCGGCGCGGAGGCTAGGGCTCAGACCGCCAGGCCCGGGGCCCGGTGCCTCGGAACGTAGGTCGCGAACTCTTGGCGCAGCGACTTGGCAGTCGCGAGCCAGGTCCCGACGTCCACGACGTTCGGACTCTGCATCGCGTCCTGGTCGGCCGATCGGTCGACGGTTGCGAAGTCGGACATCTGTTCCCCATTCCCCCGAAGCTGCCCCCACGGCACCTTCCCGCGAAAAATGTAAGCGACTGCCCGACCACTGACACGCGCACTGCGGGAATTCGTCGTGCTGGTCTACGCCACCTTCGAATTCCGTCGTCAGAGCTTTCGGACGAAGATGTGCTCTGCCGCCTCGGGCACGATCTCGGCCGTCTCGCCGCCGGAGCCGACCAGCACACCCTCGGCCGTCGTGATGACGGTGATGGTCTTGTCGGGCAGCGCACCCACCCGGCGCAGGGCGCTCATCAGCGTCTCGTCCTTCTGCATCTCCTCCGAGATGCGTCGGACCAGCACCCGGCCCTCCTCGCTGGAGGCCGCGTCGGACAGTGCCTCGACACCGGTCATGAACTGCTCGCCGACCGTGGACTCGCCGAGCTCGGCGAGCCCCGGGATCGGGTTGCCGTACGGCGACTCGGTCGGGTGGTTGAGGAGCTCCACCAGGCGGCGCTCGACGGTCTCGGACATGACGTGCTCCCAGCGGCACGCCTCGTCGTGGACGAGCTCCCAGTCCAGGCCGATCACGTCGGTCAGCAGCCGCTCCGCGAGCCGGTGCTTGCGCATGACCCGGGTGGCGAGCCGCATTCCCTCCTCGGTCAGCTCGAGGTGTCGGTCCCCCTCGACGGTGAGCAACCCGTCGCGTTCCATGCGCGCCACGGTCTGGGAGACGGTGGGGCCGCTCTGGTGCAGCCGCTCGGCGATCCGCGCCCGCAGCGGGACGATGCCCTCCTCGACCAGCTCGTAGACGGTCCGGAGGTACATCTCCGTGGTGTCGATGAGGTCGCTCACCTGTCCATTCTGTCCTACGAGGGGGTACCGACGTCCGGCACGGAGGCCGGAGGGAGACGGACGACATGCCAACGAGCGTGATGTGGTTCCGTCGCGACCTGCGCCTCGGGGACAACCCGGCCCTGCTCGAGGCCGCCGCCGACGGCCCGATCCTCCCGCTGTTCGTCCTCGACCCGGCACTCTGGGGGCCGGCCGGGCCGTCCCGTCGCGCGTACCTCGCCGCCTCGCTCCGTGCGCTCGACGGCCGGCTCCGGCAGCGGAAGACGCAGCTGAGCGTCGTGCGCGGCGACCCGGTACGCCGGGTGGTCCTCGCCGCGAAGGAGGTCGGCGCCGAGCGGGTGCACGTCGCCGCCGACCACGGCCCCTACGGTCGCCGCCGTGATCGGGACGTCGAGCAGGCGCTCGCGGACGCCGGCATCGAGCTGGTGCGCACCGGCTCGGCGTACGCCGTCGCTCCCGGCCGGGTCGAGAGCGGCTCCGGTGAGCCCTACAAGGTCTTCACGCCGTACAGCAAGGCGTGGGCTGACCACGGCTGGCGCAGCCCGGTCGACCCGCCCACCGGCGCGAGCTGGCTCGGGCTCGACGAGGACACGACCAACGTCCCGGACCCGCCGTTGCCGCGGGGACTCGAGCTGCCCGAGGCCGGGGAGGCCGCTGCATGGCGGCGCTGGGAGGAGTTCCTCGAGCGGGTAGATGCCTACGACGAGGAACGGGACAAGCCCGGCGTCGACGGCACCTCTCGCATGTCCGTGCACCTCAAGTGGGGTGAGATCCACCCGCGCACGATGCTCGCGGCGCTGGCCCGCAGGCGGAGCGCGGGCGCGGCTGTCTACCGCAAGGAGCTCGCATGGCGGGAGTTCTACGCCGACGTGCTGTTCCACCAGCCGCGCACCGCGCGCGACTACCTCCGGCCCGAGTTCGCGCGGATGGCCTACGACCGGCCGGGCGCACAGGTCGAGGCGTGGCAGGAGGGCCGGACCGGCTTCCCGGTCGTGGACGCCGGCATGCGCCAGCTCCGCGCGACCGGCTGGATGCACAACAGGGTCCGGATGATCGCTGCCAGCTTCCTGGTCAAGGACCTGCACGTGGAGTGGCAGCACGGCGCTCGGCACTTCATGCGGTGGCTCGTCGACGGCGACCTCGCCTCCAACCAGCACGGCTGGCAGTGGACCGCTGGCTGCGGCACCGACGCGGCGCCGTACTTCCGGGTCTTCAACCCGACCACCCAGGGCAAGAAGTTCGACCCCGACGGCCGCTACGTCCGGCGGTGGGTTGAGGAGCTGCGAGACCCGGACCGGGTGCCCGACCCCCACGACCCCGACGCAGACACTCGCGAGCTGGTCGGCTACCCGGCACCGATCGTCGACCACCGGCGGGAGCGGCAGGAGGCCCTGCACCGGTGGGAGGCGATCCGTTGATCGAGGGCGCTGACCAAAGTCTGACCGGGCCGACGACCCTGGTCGGTTACCGCAGCGCCCGGCTCTACCTAGCGTCAACGACATGCGCACCCGCTGGCTCCCAGTGCTCGCCCTGGCCGTCCTGGCGCCGGTCTGCGCGGAGTACCTCTGGGGCTACGACGACTCCACCGGCCACCCCGGCACGCTGGTCGGCAACCTCATCATCTTCACGCCGCTCTACGGCTGCCCGGCGCTGCTGATCCGCGAGGTCGCGCGACGCCGGGGCCTCGGCTGGCCGGGCATCGTGCTGCTGGCCGCCGCGTTCGGTGTGGTGCAGGCGGGTCTGGTGGACCAGTCGATGTTCGCCCGCGAGTACCGCGACATCCCGTACTGGTCGGACATGGCCGACCCGACGTACGTCGCGCCGATCGGTCTCAGCATCTTCCTGGCCGTCACCTTCGTGTCGAACCATGTCGTGGCGAGCATCGCCGGGCCGATCGCGCTGGTCGAGGGGCTGGCCGGGGCGCGCGGCCGGGAGCCCTGGCTGGGCCGGCCGATGATCGTGGTCGCGACGCTGGTCTACCTGGCGGCCTCGGCCCTGGTGCTCGGCGACCACCTGGCCAACGTGCCCGAGCACGCCTCGGCCGGCCAGCTGGCAGGTGCCGGCGCTGCCGCCGCGCTGCTGGTGGTGGGTGCCCTCCAGATGGGCCGCCGGACCCCCACCCAGCGCGCGGGCACAGCCCCGAGTCCGTGGCTGGTCGCGCTGGCCGCCTTCGTCATCGGGCTGGGCTCGCCGCTGCTGTCGCCCTCGCCGCTGGGCACCGATGCCCTGGTGCTGGTCTACGGCTCGGCGGCCACCGCGATCTGGTGGCTCTCCGGCCGGCCCGGCTGGGACCGCGCGCACGCCGCCGCGCTCGCGCTCGGGGCGCTGAGCGCGTTCGCGATCGGGGCCTTCTGGACCGACCCGATCGGCAAGGCCACCGACGCGGAGAAGCTCGGCCACAACATCGGCCTGCTCGTCCTCGTCACCCTCGTCGGCGTTCTCGCGGTACGCCGGGGCGAGAGTCGCGCGGCGCGCGTTAGCGTTGCGGCGTGAGCCAGGACAGCCACTCCGTCAACACCGCCGACACCAGCACCGACACCAGCACCGACACCAGCACCGACACCAGCGTCGACACCAGCGTCGACACCGAGCTCGTCATCTCCGGCCGGTTCCGGGGTCCGGTCAGGTCCGGCAACGGCGGCTACTCCTCCGGAGCCCTCGCCGCGCTGGCGCCCGCCGACTGGGTCGCGACCACGGTCCGGCTCAGCCAGCCGCCGCCCCTCGACGTCGCGATGACGGTCACCCGGTCCGAGGTGCTCCTCGTGGCGTCGTACGACGGCGCTGAGGTCGCCCGCGCCCAGCAGGCCGATCACGATCCAGAGCCGGTCCCGGCGGTCGACGCCGCGACCGCGCGCGCCGCCGCGGCGACGTACCCCGGCCTCACCGCGCACCCGTTCCCGACCTGCTTCTCGTGCGGCACCGGGCGCGAGCCCGGCGACGGGCTGCGGATCTTCCCCGGTCCGCTGACGGAAGGGCGGGTGGCCGCGACCTGGACGCCGGACCCGAGCGTGGCTGCCGACTGGCACGAGTACCGCGACGCCGCCCGCGAGGTCGGTCACGCCGTCACCTGGGCCGCGCTCGACTGCGCGGGCGCCTGGGCGGCCGACATCGGCGAGCGGCTGATGGTGCTGGGCACCATGACGGCGCGGCTCCACTCACTTCCGAAGGTCGGCGAGGAACATGTCGTCGTGGGCGCGGCTCGCGGCGAGTCGGGCCGGAAGCGGATGAGCGCCGTGTCGCTGTACGACGCCGCCGGCGGACTCGTCGGCACCGCAGAGCACGTCTGGATCGCCGTCGACCCGAAGGCCTTCAACTAGTGGCAGGGCAAGTGAGCGACCCCTGGTGGCGTCACGCCGTGACCTACCAGGTCTACGTCCGCAGCTTCGCGGACAGCGACGGCGACGGCATCGGCGACCTGCCCGGGATCACGTCGCGACTGCCCTATCTGCGCGACCTCGGGGTCGACGCGCTCTGGATCACGCCGTTCTACACCTCGCCGCAGCACGACCACGGCTACGACGTGGCCGACTACGAGGACGTCGACCCGCTGTTCGGCACGCTCGCCGACGCGGACACGTTGGTCGCCACCGCGCACGAGCTGGGGCTGCGGGTGGTCGTCGACCTCGTGCCCAACCACACGTCTAGCGATCACGAGTGGTTCCAGGCGGCGCTCGCCAGCGAGCCCGGCTCGCCGGAGCGGGCGCGCTACCTGTTCCGCCCGGGCAAGGGACCGCACGGACAGCAGCCGCCCAACAACTGGCGCTCGGTCTTCGGCGGCGACGCGTGGACGCGGGTGCCGGACGGCCCCGACGAAGAGGGCGAGTGGTACCTCCACCTCTTCGACAGCTCCCAGCCCGACCTCGACTGGCGCAACCCCGAGGTCGGCGACATGTTCGAGGCGGTGCTCAGGTTCTGGCTGGACCGCGGCGTCGACGGCTTCCGGGTCGACGTGGCACACGGGCTGGTGAAGGAAGCCAGCCTGCGGGACCAGGTCGTCGAGGAGGGCGAGGAGCCCTCCAGCGGCGTGGACCTCAGTGGCGAGCACGCCATGGTGGAGCGCACGATGCGCGACGAGCCGATGTGGGACCAGCCCGAGGTGCACGACGTCTACCGACGCTGGCACAGGGTGCTGGCGGACTATCCCGGTGACCGGATGACCGTCGCCGAGGCCTGGACCCAGTCGCCCGAGTCCATGGCGCGGTACGTCCGCGCGGACGAGATGAGCCAGGCGTTCAACTTCTCGTGGCTGCTCGCGCCGTGGTCGGCGCGCGCCTTCGCGCACGTCGTGCGCAGCACCCTCGCTGAACTCGCCGAGGTCGCCGCCGCGCCGACCTGGGTGCTGAGCAACCACGACGTCGTCCGGCACCCCACGCGGTACGGCGGCGGGCCGGTCGGCCTCGCCCGCGCCCGCGCGGCGACGCTCGCGATGCTGGCGCTGCCCGGCTCGGCGTACCTCTACCAGGGCGAGGAGCTCGGCCTCGAGAACGTCGAGGTCCCCGAGGGGCTGCGACAGGACCCCGCCTGGCTGCGCACCCACCGCGACTGGCGTGACGGCTGCCGGGTGCCGATCCCGTGGTCGGGCGACGCGCCGCCGTACGCCTTCGGTCCGGGCACCGGCCAGCCCTGGCTCCCCCAGCCGCTCGACTGGGCCGACCGATCGGTCGCCGCCCAGGAGCAGGACCCCGACTCGACGCTGGCGTTCTACAAGGCCGCGCTGGCCGCCCGTCGTAAGCACACGATCGACACCACCGAGAACGTCGAGCTCCTCGACGCGGGCGCCGACCTGCTCGCCTTCACGAGGGGCGAGCTGACGGTGGTGCTCAACGCTGGCACGGACGCCGTCGAGCTGCCGGCCGGCGACGTGGTCGTCGCAAGCGGGGAGCTCGAGGGCAGGCTGCTGCCGGCCGACACCTCGGTGTGGCTCGTCAATCCCTCCTAGGCTGGCCGCATGGCCGAAGTCCCCGCTGCCGTGCAGTCCGCCCTCGACGCCGCCAACGCGGGTGACGCCGAGGCGTTCCTCGACGCCTTCGTCGACGACGAAGGCGCGGTCGACGACTGGGGCCGGGTCTTCCGAGGCCGCGAGGCGATCCGCGGCTGGAGCGACAGCGAGTTCATCGGCAAGCAGGTCACTCTCGAGGTCACCGGCGTCCGCACAGACGGATCCACCACGGTGGTCAGCGCGCAGGTGGGCGGCAACGGCTTCAACGGCCCGTCGGACTTCACGTTCGAGATCAGCGGCGACAAGGTCGCCCAGATGACGATCTCTGGCTAGTTCTCCGAGTCAGAAGTCCGTGCTCGGTAGGCGTGCTCAGAGTGCGTGCATCGGGGTGCCGGAGGCGCGAAGCAGACTGGGCGTCTTTCGAGTGACTCCGGTCCCGCGAGGTGCGTGCTATGTGTGCGCGTAGCGCGTGCGGACTTCTGACTCGGGACACTAGTCGTTGAGCGAGAGGTTGTACCTCTCGAGCGTGGCGGCGAAGTTCGCCAGCTCGTCGGTGGTCCAGTCGCCCAGCTGCTCGTCGAACCACTTGCGTCGGTGCGCTTTGACGTCGGCGAGCCGGCGCCGGGCGTCCTCGCTCGCGACGATGAGCATGGCGCGGCCGTCGGCCGGGTCCGGCGTACGTTCCACCAGGCCGAGGTCGTCGAGGTGCTGGAGCTGACGGCTGACCGCACCCTTGTCGATGCCGAACTGCTCCACCATCTCCGACGCCCGGACCGGGCCCTCGTCGACGAGCCAGGACAGCATGAGGTACGACGCCGGCTGGAGGTCCTCGTGGACCGACCGGGCACGCTCACCGATGACCCGCCTGATCCGGCGGATCAGGACGCCGACCTCGCGCTCGAGGTGGCGCAGGGAGTCCGCGCGGCTCGTCATCGGGCGTCCGCTTCGGTCCTGCCCTCGGCCTGCACGGGGTCATTGTTGCCGATCGCGGCCTCCTCGTGGTCCAGCGTCGTGCGCAGCGGCACCTCGCGGATGAACAGGATGCAGACGAACGCGAGCACGGCGAACGGCGCCGCGACCAGGAACAGGTGGCCGGTGGCCTCGCCGAACGCGCCCTCATAGAGCGAGCGGACCGGCGCCGGCAGCGTGGCCAGGTCCGGGATCGTGCCGGCGCTGTGGCCGCCCTCGATGCCGAGCGCGGCGAGACCGTCGGTGACCTTCTGGGTGACCTGGTGGCTGAGCAGGGCCCCCAGCGCGGAGACACCGATCGAGCCGCCCATCGAGCGGAAGAACGAGACGACCGAGCTCGCGGCACCCATGTCGGACTGGGCGGTGTTGTTCTGGACGGCGAGGACGAGGTTCTGCATCGTGGCGCCGAGCCCGAGGCCGAGCAGCGCCATGAACGCGCCGACCTCGATCAACGGGGTGGTGGCGTCGATGGTGCCGAGCAGGGTGATCCCGACGACCACCAGCGCCATGCCCCCGACCAGGTAGCGCTTCCACAGGCCGGTGTCACTGATGATCCGGCCGGTCACGATGCTCGAGACGAGCAGGCCGCCGACCATGGAGACCGACATCAGGCCGGCCTCGGTCGGGCTCATGCCGCGGGCGTTCTGGAAGTACTCGCTGAGGTAGACGGTCGCACCGAACATCGCGAAGCCGATGAGCACTGACGCCACGGTGGCCAGCGTCGTGGTGCGGTCCTTGAACAGGCGCAGCGGGATGATCGGCTCGGCCGCGACCTTCGCCTCGACGTACAGCGCGGCGGCGATGACCGCGAGGCCGACGGCCACCATCGCGGCGCTCGTGGCCGAGACCCAGCCGAACTGCTGTCCGGCCAGGGACACCCACACGAGCAGGATGCTGACGCCACCGACGATGAGGGTGGCACCGAGGTAGTCGATCTGGACCGGGCGCGTCACGACCGGCAGGTGCAGCTTGGCCTGGAGCACCAGGAACGCCGCGACCGCGATCGGAAGCCCCACGAAGAAGGTGCCGCGCCAGCCCAGGGGCGAGTCGACGATCAGGCCTCCGATGAGCGGGCCGGAGACGGTGGCCAGAGCGAACGTCGCTCCGATGTAGCCGGAGTAGCGGCCGCGCTCGCGCGGGCTCACCATCGAGGCGATCACGACCTGCACCAGGGCGGTGAGACCGCCGACGCCGAGGCCCTGGACGACGCGAGCGCCGATCAGGACCTCCATGTTCGGTGCGAGCGCCGCGATCAGCGACCCGACCGTGTAGATCACCAGCGCGGACTGGACGAGCAGCTTCTTGCTGAACAGGTCGGCGAGCTTGCCCCAGATCGGGGTGGTCGCGGTCATGGCGAGCAGCGTGGCCACGACGACCCAGGTGTAGCCGGTCTGGCTGCCGTGCAGGTCGGTGACGATCCGCGGCAGCGCGTTGGTCACCACGGTGCTCGACAGCATCGCGACGAACATCGCGAGCAGCATCCCGGAGAGTGCCTCGAGCACCTCGCGGTGCGACATCTGACCGGACGCCTCGACCGGGGACTCGTCGAGCGTCGCGATGGGAGCGGGGGCGGGGCTGGTCCGGGTCACGGAGTCCTGTCGGTCAATGCTGGTCACGAGAGCATAAGGTTGCCGACGTCAACCGTATTCCCGGCGGTTGACGTGCGTCAACCAGTGAGACTCGGCTCGCGGTTGAACAAATAGCACGACCGTGCGATTATGTGGGAGTGACGAAGGGCGAGGAGACGAAGGCGGCCATCCTCGACGCTGCCGTCGCGATCGCGTCCGAGGTGGGCTTCACCGGCCTGACCATCGGCCAGCTCGCCGAGCACACGGGCATGAGCAAGAGCGGGCTCTTCGCGCACTTCAAGTCCAAGGAAGCCATGCAGCTCGAGACGCTGGAGTGGGCACGCGAGCGGTTCACCGACCTCGTCGTCCGGCCGACGCTCGCGGCGCCGCGGGGAGAGGCGCGGGTCCGGGCGCTCTTCGACCGGTGGCTCGACTGGGAGACCCAGGCCCTCCAGGGCGGCTGCATCTTCGTCACCGCGTCGTCGGAGTTCGACGACCAGCCAGGCCCGATGCGGGACGCCGTGGTGCGCAGCCAGCGGGACTGGTTGGAGTTCGTCGCCACCGTGGCCGGCACGGCCGTGACCGACGGTGACTTCAGGGCCGATCTCGACACCGAGCAGCTGGCGTTCACGCTCCAGGGCCTGATGCTCGGCTACCACCACGCCGCCCGGTTGATGCGTGACCCCAAGGCACGCGAACACACTCGGCTAGCCCTCGACCAGATCCTCGCGGCCAGCGCCGCCTAGCAGCCACCCCCATCCTCCGAAGGAGATCCACGCGCCATGTCAGCTCTCAATAAAAGCACGATCGTTCGTCTCAGGAACGCCGGACTGCGCGGCTACTACCGCTACCTCGGCCTGATGGCGCCCGGCCAAGCCGGTCGGGCCGCCCGCGACCTGTGGTTCACGGCCCCTCCGCGGATGGCCGACTTCCCGGTTCCGGACGGGAGCAGGCCGTTCGAGGTCGAGGCGCAGGGTCACGCGGTCCGCGGCCTGGTCTGGGGCGACGGTGCCGCCGGGACCATCTATCTGGTGCACGGGTGGGGAGGCCGCGGCTCGCAGTTCGCCGCGATGGTGCCACCGCTCGTCGAGGCGGGCCACCGTGTCGTCATGTTCGACGCACCGGCGCACGGTGAGTCCGACCACGGACCGGCCGGGACGCGGCAGACCAACGGGGTGGAGTTCGCCAAGGCCCTGGACGCCGTCTTCTGTCGCTTCGGCCCGGCCGAGGCCGTCGTCGCGCACTCGATGGGCACCATCTCGACGTACCTGGCGATGCGCTACGGCTGGCTCGGGGCCCAGCGCCTCGTGTTCATCGCGCCGATGGTCGAGTCCGAGTCGCTGTTCGACCAGTTCCAGCGGGCGCTCGGCTTCGGTCCTCGCGTCCGGGCAGCGTTCGACCAGGCCGTCGACGAGTTCGTCGGTGTGGGGGTGAGCGAGTTCGACGCCCGCGTCCAGGCTCGCCATGTCGATGCACTGCCCACGCTGGTGATCACCGACCGCGGCGACCGGCAGACGGCGTACGCCGACGTGGTCGACTTCGCGGAGTCGATCCAGGCGCCGCTGGTCACGACCGAAGGGCTGGGGCATCGCAAGATCCTGCGCGACCCTGCCGTCGTCGAGCGGGTCGTGGACTTCGTCCGCGCCGAGAACGCGCTGGGCCGGACCGCCTAGCGTTAGGTGGAAATGCAGCAACCCGCAGGCGTGGCCCCTCTGGAGGGGCCGCACCGGGGGACGTTCCCGGTTCGCCTGCGGGTCGGATAGCTGCTTGAGATTCGCCAGCAGCTCGGCACGTGATTCCACTTGCCGTGTTGCTGGGGCTGCTAGCGGGCAGCCACCTCACGCGTCCTAAAAGAATTCATTCTTCGGACCACCTCCTTTCCCGTGTACGACGAGCGTAGGTCCGGCCATCAAGAGGAGCAACGGAGTTTCACATCCGGACCGGGGTTGCCTGCGGACCGTCGGGGACTGGCGCGTGGTCCGGACAGCGGTCAGCCAGCAACCCCAACCCCCACCCCAGACCCCAACCCAGGTTGCCTACTGACCGCTCCCCCGCCCACATGAGCCAGCTCTCATCCCGCGGCCCGCAGCGCCTCGACCGGCGCGACCGCGACCGCGCGGGAGGACGGCACCCACGAGGCGGCGAGGACGAGCAGCACGCCGGCCACCGCGATCGCGACCAGGACGACGCCCGGGACACCCCACACGAAGCCGTCGGTCTGGAAGCCGACCATCGACTGGGCGCCCAGCGCGCCGTACGTCAGCCCGAGCGCCATCCCGAAGGTCACCGCGGTGGCGGAGAGCGCGACGGACTCCTTCGTGATCATCGTGCGCACCTGGCCGGCGGTGAAGCCGAGGGCGCGGAGCAGCCCGATCTCGCGGGTGCGCTGGATGACGCCGAGCGACATGGTGCTCACGAAGCCCACGGCCGCGATCGCGATCGAGACGATCACCATGCAGATCATGATCGCCGAGACGGTGCGGAGGATGTCGTCGGTCTGCGCGGCCTGGGCCGCCGTCTGGTCCCACGACCGGGCCGAGGTGCGCAGTGCCGCGAAGCCGGCGGCGAACGTCGTCACCAGCGTCACCCCGATGACGAGACCCATCGTCGAGCGGGTGGTGCGCCCGGGGTCCCGAACTGCGTTGCGCGCCGCGACCTTGCTCGGTGGGTCCGTGCCGAGCAGCAGGCTGGCCGCTGCGACCAGGCGGGGCACCACCAGCCGGGAGCCGACCAGCAGGCCGGTGCCGGAGGTCATCGCCCCCAGCGCGGCCAACAGGAAGCCGAAGGTGTTCCCGGACTCGCCCACGGCGGCCGCAACGGCGAGCACCCCGGCGCCCGACACGATGAGAACGGCCGTGACCAGCCGCCGGAACCAGCTCGCGCGCCGGGTCTCCGGCGACGGCACCGAGGCACCGGCCAACGCCTGTGCCGGAGTGGCGCGCAGCACCGCGCGTGAACCCACCCAGGCGGCGCCCGCCGCCGCGAGCGTCACCACCACCGCGGCCGGCGCCGCGAGCACCGGGAACAGCGAGTAGTCCCCCTCGGGCAGGCGGCCGACCGATACCAGCACGGCTCGGGTGATGTTCCCGGCCAGGACGCCGAGCAGCACACCGACGATGACGCCGACCAGGGCGACGCCGGTGGTGCCGCGGACCACAGCGCGCCGCAGCGACACCGCATCCGCACCCAGCAGCCGCAGCAGCGCGATCTGGCGCAGCCGCCCCGCGATCACGGTGTCCACGCCGTTGACGATGACGACGGCGGAGACGTAGACGGCCACGGCGATGAACACCGAGGCGACCACACCGAGCACGACGCCGATCGCGGTGACGTCACCCACCTGCTCGGAGTTGACCCGCAGGGCGTCGCTGCCGACCAGCAGCGCGCCGGCGTAGAAGCCGCACATCGCGGCCACCAGCGCGATGGTGCCGAGCTCGCGCCGGGCACCGAGGACGAGGTCGCTCCGAGCGCTCATGCGACGCCGGCCTCGAAGCCGATGAGCAGCTCGGCGATCTGCTGCGGCGACATCGCGGCGTGGTCGCCGACCAGCCGTCCGTCGGCGAGCACCAGCACGCGGTCGGCGTACGACGCCGCGACCGGGTCGTGACTGACCATGACGATGGTCTGGCCGTACTCGCGAACGGCGGTGCGCAGCAGCCCGAGCACCTCGCGGGAGCTGCGGGTGTCGAGGTTGCCGGTCGGCTCGTCGGCCAGCACGACCGCCGGCCGCGGGGCCAGCGCCCGCGCGATCGCCACCCGCTGCTGCTGCCCGCCGGAGAGCTCGCCGGGCCGGTGGTCCACCCGGTTGGCGAGGCCGAGCACGTCGATGATGTGGTCGACCCACGCCCGCTCCTCGGCCGAGAGCCGGCGGTCGGCCAGCTCGAACGGGAGCAGCACGTTCTCCAGGACGTCGAGGGTCGGCACCAAGTTGTAGGACTGGAAGACGAACCCCACCTGCACGCGGCGCAGCAGCGTCCTGGCCCGGTCGTCCATGAGGTGCAACGGCCGGTCCGCGAAGTGGACCTCCCCCGCGGTGACGTCGTCCAGCCCCGCCGCGACATTCATGAACGTCGACTTGCCGGAGCCGGACGGGCCCATCACCGCGGTGAAGCCTCCGCGCGGCACGACGACGGTCACGTCGTCGAGGGCGCGCACCTCGCCGGCACCGTGGCCGTAGACCTTGCTGACCGAGTGGAAGGAGACGACAGCGTCCGGGAGGGATTCCATGCCCTCGACGCTAGGAGCCAGAAGGGGCTCACACATCGGCCGCGAGCGGGGTGCTGCCTACATCGCAGGATGTATCAGAGCAGGCCGTGCTCGTAGGCGTAGACGACGAGCTGGACCCGGTCGCGGAGCGCGAGCTTGGTCAGGATCCGGGAGACGTGGGTCTTCACCGTCGCCTCGGCGAGGTGCTCGGCGGCGGCGATCTCGGCGTTCGACAGCCCACCCGCCGCGCGCAGCAGGATCTCCCGCTCGCGTGGGGTGAGCTGGTCGTACTCCGGGCCGGGACTGCTGCGCGCCGAGCGGAACCTCTCCAGCATCGACCGGGTCGCCCCGGCGGCGACCACCTGGGAGCCGTCGGCGACGGCCCGGATCGCGGCCAGCAGCAGCTCGGGGCGGGCGTCCTTGAGGACGAACCCGCTGGCGCCAGCCTCGATCGCCGACACCGCGGCCTCGTCGAAGTCGAAGGTGGTGAGCACCAGCACGCGCGGCGCCGCCTCGCCGAGCTTGTCGTGCAGCAGGCGGGTCGCGGTCACGCCGTCCACCCGGGCCATCCGGACGTCCATGACGACGACGTCCGGCCGGGACTGCGCGACCAGGCCCGGCACCTGGTCGCCGTCCTCGGCCTGAGCGACCAGCTCGAGGTCGGGCTGGCTGTCCACCACCATGGCGATGCCGGCGCGGAACATGGCCTGGTCGTCGACCAGGGCGACCCGGACCGTCATGCGACCGGCTCCGGCAGCTCGGCGCGCACGGTCCAGGTGCCGTCGGACGCGCCGGCCTCGAAGGCGCCGCCGGCCGTGGTCACGCGGTCCCGCATCCCGGCCAGGCCGTGCCCGGTCCCGAGCGCACCTGATGAGGCCCGGACCCGGTTGCGCACCTCGAGACGGTAGCCGTCGCGCCAGTCCTCCTCCACGTCGACCGGGTGGGCCAGGTCGCCGTGCTTGAGGGCGTTGGTGAGCGACTCGGCCAGCAGCCGCTGGGCGGCGACCGCGAGCTGCCCGGACGCCGAAGGGTCGCCGTGCTCCACGAGCCGGACCTCCATCCCCGACGCCCGCAGCCGCTCGACCAGGGCGTCCCGCGAGGCCTGGCCGGGCGGGGTCGCGGGCTCCTCGTAGCGCAGCTCGGCGAGCAGGTCGCGCAGGTCGGCGATGGAGCCCCGCGCGGTCTCGGCGATGACCTCGAGGGCCTCCTCCGCCTTGCGGTCCGCGGAGCCGCTCCCGAGGGCGTAGCGGGCGCCGTCTGCCTGGGCGGCCACTACGGCCCAGGTGTGGGCGACCAGGTCGTGCATGTCAGCAGCGATCCGGGTCCGCTCCTGCTCCAGCCCGGCTTGCACCTGGGCGGTGATGCGGGCCCGGGTCTGCCAGCGCGCGTAGCCGGCCGCCCAACCGCCACCAGCGACCAGGGCCGCCAAGGCGGCCGAGCCGGCGACGGCGAAGGCGCTCGAGACGCCGGTCACCGCATCGACGCTGTCGAGGCCGACCATGGTGGCCAGCACCGCCGCGGATCCGAGCGCGGCCACCAGGCCGAAGCGACGGACCGCGGACCGCGGGTGCGCGCCGAGTACGAAGAACACGCCCGCGTAGCCCACGTCCGCGAGCAGGACCAGCTCCCCGCCCACGATCTGGCAGATCCCGGTGGCAGTCGCCAGCACCACCATGGCCGGCCACGACAGGCGGCGTACGGCGAGGGCCAGTCCCATCGCCAGGGTGCCGACGATCGCCGGCACGGACTGCTGGATGGCCGTGGTGAGCGCGAGCAGCGTGAAGACCCCGGCAACAAGGACGTCGAACAGCAGCTGCCGCGGCCTCGGCCGGGCGCGCTCGCCCCAGAGATCCTGCGCGTCCTGCACTCCGTCAGGTTATGGGGAGTCAGGCAACGGCGGCGGCGAACTGCGACTGGTAGAGCCGCGCGTAGGCGCCACCGCTCGCCAGCAGCGAGTCGTGGTTGCCCTGCTCGACGATCTTGCCGTCCTCCATCACCAGGATGAGGTCGGCGTCGCGGATCGTGGAGAGCCGGTGCGCGATCACGAACGACGTCCGGTCCGTGCGCAGCGCCGCCATCGCGTGCTGGAGCAGCAGCTCGGTGCGGGTGTCGACCGAGGAGGTGGCCTCGTCGAGGATCAGCAGCGCCGGATCGGCGAGGAAGGCCCGCGCGATCGTGAGCAGCTGCCGCTCGCCGGCGGACAGGTTGCCGCCGTCCTCGTCGACCGGGGTGTCGTAGCCGTCGGGCAGCGAGTGCACGAACCTGTCCACGAACGTCGCGCGCGAGGCCTCCAGCAGCTCGTCCTCGGTCGCGTCCGGGCGCCCGTAGAGGATGTTGTCGCGGATGGTGCCCTTGAACAGCCAGGTGTCCTGGAGCACCATCCCGATCCGGCCGCGCAGCGCGGCGCGGGGCATCTCGGTGATGTCGGTGCCGTCCAGGGTGATCCGTCCGCCGTCGAGCTCGTAGAAGCGCATCACCAGGTTGACCAGCGTGGTCTTGCCGGCGCCGGTCGGACCGACGATCGCAACGGTCTGGCCGGGGCTGGCGACCAGCGAGAGGTCCTCGATGAGCGGCTCCGCCGGGTCGTAGCTGAAGGACACGTGCTCGAAGCGCACCTCTCCGGGGCCGGCCGGTGGCACCACCGGCGTGCTGTCGGGCACCTGCCCGTCGGCGTCCAGCAGCTCGAAGACCCGCTCCGCCGAGGCGACGCCGGACTGCAGGAGGTTCATCATCGAGGCGACCTGGGTGAGCGGCTGCATGAACTGGCGCGAGTACTGGATGAACGCCTGCACCTCGCCCAGCGTGAGCGTCCCGTGCGCGACCCGGATGCCGCCGATCACCGCGACCACGACGTAGTTGAGGTTCCCGATGAACATCAGCACCGGCATGATCAGCCCGCTCACGAACTGCGCCTTGAACGACGCCTCGTAGAGCTCGTCGTTCTCCGCGGCGAAGGCCCGCTCGACCTCGGCGCGCCGGCCGAAGACGGTGACCAGCGCGTGGCCGGAGAAGGACTCCTCGATGTGCGCGTTGAGCTTGCCGGTGCGGCGCCACTGGGCGATGAACTGGCCCTGCGACCGCTTCATGATCCGCTGAGTCACGAACATCGACAGCGGCACCGAGACCAGCGCGATCAGCGCCAGTACCGGCGAGATCCAGACCATCATCGCCAGCACCGCGACCACGGTGAGCAGGGAGGTCAGCAACTGGCTCATCGTCTGCTGCAGGGTGGTGCTGATGTTGTCGATGTCGTTGGTGACCCGACTCATGAGCTCGCCTCGCGGCTGCTTGTCGAAGTACTCCAGCGGCAGCGTGTTGACCTTGTCCTCGACATCGGAGCGCATCCGGCGGACGGTGCCCTGCACCACGTCGTTGAGCAGGTAGCCCTGGCCCCAGGCCAGGACCGAACCGCCGACGTAGATCCCCACGACCTGGAGCAGCGTGGTGCGGACGGCGTCGAAGTCGACCGGCCGCTGCGCCAGGAACGCGTCGAAGATCAGGTCCGTCGCGTGGCCGAGGAGACGGGGACCGTAGGCGAGCATGAAGACGCTGACCAACGCGAGGCCGATGACGGCGCACGCGCGGTTGCGCTCGGGCGCGAGCCGGCGGATCAGCCGCTTGGCCGAGGGACCGAAGGTCATCGCCTTCTGGCCGACCATGCCGCCGCCCATCGGGCCGCCGCGGCCGGGGCCGGCCATGGGCGCCTCGATCCGCTCGGTCTGCTTCATGGCGGCGCCGCCCTTGGGTGCGGGCGCAGTGGTCGTCATGTCTTTGCGGGGTCCCCGCAGAAGCGGTCGGCCTCCGCGCGGAGCGCTCCCTCCGGGCGCTTTCGTGGGGTGCTCATGCGGCCTCCTCGGCGGTCAGCTGCGAGGCGACGATCTCCTGGTAGGTCTCGTTGCTCTCGAGCAGCTCGGTGTGGGTGCCCCGGCCGACCACCCGACCGTCCTCGAGCACCAGGATCAGGTCGGCGTCGCGGATCGTGGAGACCCGCTGCGCGACCACGACGACGGTGGCGTCCCGGGTCTCCGGACGCAGCGCCGCGCGCAGCCGGGCATCGGTCGCGAGGTCCAGCGCGGAGAACGCGTCGTCGAACAGGTAGATCTCCGGACGGCGTACGAGCGCCCGGGCGATCGCGAGCCGCTGCCGCTGGCCGCCCGAGACGTTGGTGCCGCCCTGGACGATCGGGGCATCCAGCCCCTCCGGCATCCGCTCGACGAAGTCCCGGCCCTGCGCGATCTCCAGCGCCCGCCAGAGCTCGTCGTCGGTGGCGTCCTGCTTGCCGTGCAGCAGGTTGCTGCGGACGGTCCCGGTGAACAGGAACGCCTGCTGCGGCACCAGCCCGATCCGCGACCACAGCAGCTCGGGGTCCAGGTCGCGGACGTCGACGCCGTCGACGCGCACCGAGCCGGAGGTCGCGTCGAACAGCCTCGGCACCAGGTTGACCAGCGTGGACTTGCCGGCGCCGGTCGAGCCGATGATCGCGACGGTCTGGCCGGGGCGGGCGCGGAAGCTGACGTCGCAGAGCACTGGCTGCTCGGCGCCCGGGTAGGTGAACGAGACGTCGGCCAGGTCGAGCTCGCCGTGGCGGGTCAGCTCGACGACGCCGTCGCGGGGAGGTACGACGCTCGGCACGGTGTCCAGCACCTCGCTGATGCGGTCCGCGCACACCGCCGAGCGCGGGATCTGCATCAGCATGAACGTCCCCATCATCACGCTCATGAGGATCTGCATCAGGTAGCTGAGGAACGCGGTCAGCGCCCCGACCTGCATCTGTCCGTCGTCGACCCGGTGGCCGCCGTACCAGATGACCGCGACGCTGGAGATGTTCACCACGAGCATCACCAGCGGGAACATGGTCGCCATCCAGCGGCCGGCCCGGATCGAGACCTCGGTGAGACCGTCGTTCGCCTCCGCGAACCGCTGGGTCTCGCGCGGCTCGCGGACGAACGCGCGCACCACCCGGATGCCGCTGATCTGCTCGCGCAGGATCCGGTTCACGTCGTCGATGCGGCTCTGCACCAGCCGGAAGCTCGGGACCATCTGGGAGACCACGAGGCCGACGGAGACGAACAGCGCGGGCACCACGACCGCGAGCAGCCAGGACAGGCCGAGGTCCTCGCGCATCGCCATCACGATGCCGCCGACCATCATGATCGGCACCTGCACGGCCAGCGAGCAGGTGAGCAGCGCGAGCATCTGGACCTGCTGGACGTCGTTGGTGTTGCGGGTGATCAGCGAGGGAGCCCCGAACTGCGCGACCTCACGGCCGGAGAAGGCGCCCACGCGGTGGAACACCGCGGCCCGCACGTCCCGGCCGAACGACATCGCGGTGCGGGACGCGCAGGCGACCGCGACGACCGAGCAGAGGATCTGGACCAGCGAGACCCCGAGCATGACCGCGCCGGTGTGGAGGATGTAGTCGGTGTCGCCGACCGCCACGCCTCTGTCGATGATGTCGGCGTTGAGGCTGGGCAGGTAGAGCATCGCGACGGTCGCGGTGAACTGCAGCACCACGATGGCGGCCAGCCACGGCTTGTACGGCGTGAGGTGCGTGCGCAGGAGGCGCAGCAGCATCAGTGGGCTCCCTTCTCGACCCCGCGCAGGACCACGTCGGCGACCTGCTCAGGGGTGAGGCGGCGTTCGGCGCCCTGCATGCCGGGGTGCCGGCTGCCGAGGACCAGCGCGCGCAGCGCGATCGCGGCCTCCTCGGGAGTGGTCCGGAGCTCGTCGGCGTGTGGGGCGAAGAGGACGTTGGTGAGGTTGTCGAGCAGCGTCTGGTGGGCCTCGATGACGAACGACGGCGGGCCCTGCTGCTTGGCCGGCCGGCCCTCGTCCATCCAGACCTGGCGCAGGGCCATCAACACGAGCATCACCCGGGCGGAGCGCTCCTCCATCCGGGTGGCGACCCGGACGACCTTGTCGCGGAGGTCGTCGAGGTCGGCGAGCTGGTCGGCCATGTCGTCGCCGGCGCCGGGCGGGTTCATGACGTGCTCGCCGACCGCGTGGAAGAGCGCCCGCATGTCGGGGAAGACCCGGAAGATCGTGCCCTCCGCGACGCCCGCGGCCTCGGCGACCAGCCTGCTGGTCACCGTCGCGCCGTGCTCGATCACCAGCGCCACGGTGGCCTCGACGATCGCGGCCCGCCGCTCCTCGGGCGACATCGGCCGGGCGCGCTCGCGGCGGAGGCTGATGTCAGGCATGTCTGACATCGTAAGTGAGTGAGTACTCACTCACAAGCTGATTATTACCTGCGCGTGCCCGTCCAGGCCACGGTGTAGCCGCAGGTCTGGCCTCCGGTCACCGCGGCCACCACCTCGGCCTCGAAGCCGTCGTCGTCGAAGGTCCCGGTGACCGCGAGCGCGTGGGTGTCCGCGCCGACCGTCACCTGGGCCGCGGCGGTGGCGAAGGTGCCGTCGTCCCGCAGCGGGCCGACGTAGCTGATCCCTGCGTGGATGAGGGTGACGGAGTCGCCGTCCTGCTCGACAGAGGTCTCGTTGTCGGCCACTTCGATGCCGTCGCAGGTGCTGTCCAGGAGCTCGACCGACGTGTCGTACTCCCCCGCCACGCTGGCGCCGGTCGACGCCTCGACGGAGGCGGTGGGCTCGTCGATGGCGCCGGACTCGTCGTCACCACCGCATCCGCCCAGGACGACGGCTGCGGCGAGCAGCAGCGCGGCAAGGGGAGCCAGTGATGATCCGCGACGATCGGCTCCCTCCCCAGGGTCCCCATTCACCGATCGCCACGGACCACGATCGTGTGACGTCCCGGTCAGAGCGACGGCTCCATGGGTGCGGCCGGCGGTGCGGGCTCGGTGCGTGTGGGCTCGGTGGGTGCGGGATCGAGCGCTCCGAGCAGGGCCCTGAGCCGATCCTCGTTGCGCTCGAGGACGTCGAGGTTGACGTCGGCGGCGCCGGGCTTGCCGTTCAGGTACTCGAACGGGTTGTCGAGATCCCGGATCAGACCAACCAGGTAGAAGAGCAGGTAGCTCAACAGCCCGACCAGGAACAGCGACGGCCCCGGCTTGCCGAGGTCGGTGATGATCAGCACGATCATGAGGGCCGTCGCAGTGACTTCCGCGATCAGGTAGCCGGCCGAGACGTACGACGTGCGACGCATGGTGTCCATCCGGATCACGATCTTGCGGATCGCGGCCTGCTCGGTCTTGAGCCGGGTGGTGAAACCAGCCTGGATGGCCGGGGCGAACACCCTGAACGGGCCGTTGAGCGCACGGATGTCGGACATGACGTCGTCGAAGCCGCGGTCCTGCATCAGCCACATCCGGATGGACTTGCTGATCTCGATCAGCTGCGCCAGCGCGGTCTTGGCCTCGGGCAGCCGCAGCTCGTCGTAGGTGATGAGGCACTCGTCGGCGATCGTCTCGAGGCTCGAGGCGACCTCACCGGGCAACCGCTCGGCCTCCTTGAAGTCGCCGGCGGTGCCGGCGAGGAGGAAGCCCACGATGAAGACTTCGGCAGCGACCGCGCCGGCCAGCAGCGGGTTCACCTCGAAGACTTCCCAGCCGGCCTCGTGGATGAGCAGCTTGAGGGTGACCACGGCCAGCGCCCATGGCAGCGCGCCGATGAGCAGCCGCGGGCTCCCCCGGTACATGTGCTTGATCACAAGGGAAGACGTTATGTCGCCTCGGCCGCGGCGCACATGGTCCGTGTGGGCCATATGGGGCGCGTGGCTAGGGGGCCAGCCGCTCGGTGCGCCAGCCGTCCGTCGTACGCCGGTAGACCAGCCGGTCGTGCATCCGGCCCGGCCGCCCCTGCCAGAACTCCACCGACTCCGGGTGCACCAGGTAGCCGCCCCACTCCGTCGGCGTCGGCACGTCGCCGTCGGCGTAGCGCCGCTCCGCGTCGTCGTACGCCGCGAGCAGCTCCTCGCGGCCGGACACGACGGTCGACTGGTGCGACGCCCAGGCGCCGAGCTGGGAGCCGCGCGGCCGGACCGCGAAGTAGGCGTCGACGTCGGCCCGCGGGAGGAGGGTGGCGGTGCCGTCGACGCGGACCTGGCGCTCGAGTGGGTGCCACGGGAAGAGCAGCGCGACCCGCGGGTTGCCCGCCAGCTCGCTGCCCTTGCGGGAGCCGGTGTTGGTGTAGAAGGCGAAGCCCTCGTCGGACACGCCCTTGAGCAGCACCAGCCGGGCCGCCGGCGCGAAGTCTGCGGAGACGGTCGCGACGACCATGGCGTTGGGCTCGTGCAGCCCGGCCGCGTGGGCGTCGTCGTACCAACGGCGAAACATGGCGATCGGGTCGGGCAGCAGGTCGGACTCGACGAGCCCGCCGCGGGTGTACTCCTCGCGAGCCGCGACGACGGCGTCGAGCGGATCAGGGTTGCCGAGGTCCATGGACGCACAACATACGGGCACCCTCGCGCTCGAAACGGCCTACCGGCACAATGCGCGACATGGCTGATGACGGCGCTGCGGTGGAGGTACACGAGGGTCTCGAGGGCGTCATCGCGTTCCGGACCGAGATCGCCGAGCCCGACAAGGAGGGCTCGGCGCTGCGTTACCGCGGCGTCGACATCGAGGAGATCGTCGGACGCGTGCCGTTCGAGAACGTGTGGGGGCTGCTGATCGACGGCACCTACCAGCCCGGCCTCCCGCCGGCCGAGCCCTACAACATCCCGATCCACACCGGTGACGTCCGGGCCGACGTCCAGGCGGCTGTCGCGATGCTGGCGCCCACACTCGGGATGCAGCAGACCTACGACATCTCCGACGAGCAGGCCCGTTTGGACCTGTCCCGGGTGGCGGTCATGGTCCTGTCGTACGCCGCCCAGTCGGCCCGAGGCCTCGGGCTCCCGATCGTGCCGCAACGGGAGGTCGACAAGGGCAACTCGCTGGCGGAGCGGTTCCTGATCCGCTGGAAGGGCGAACCCGACCCCAAGCACGTCAAGGCGATCGACGCCTACTGGTCCTCGGCGGCCGAGCACGGCATGAACGCCTCCACGTTCACCGCCCGGGTCATCACGTCCACCGGGGCCGACGTCGCTGCGGCGTTCTCCGGGGCGATCGGCGCCATGAGCGGCCCGCTGCACGGGGGCGCGCCCGCGCGGGTCCTCACCATGATCGAAGAGGTCGAGAAGTCCGGCGACGCGGATGCCTACGTCAAGGGGCTGCTCGACGCCGGGGAGCGGCTGATGGGATTCGGCCACCGCGTCTACCGGGCCGAGGACCCACGGGCGCGGGTGCTCCGCCGTACGGCGAGGGAGCTCGACGCCCCGCGCTACGAGGTGGCCGAGGCGCTCGAGAAGGCAGCCCTGGCCGAGCTGAGGGCACGGCGTCCCGATCGGGTGCTCGAGACGAACGTCGAGTTCTGGGCAGCGATCGTCCTCGACTACGCCGAGGTGCCCGCGAACTTGTTCACCTCGATGTTCACCTGCGCCCGCACCGGCGGCTGGTCGGCGCACATCCTCGAGCAGAAGAAGACTGGCCGGCTGATCCGGCCTTCGGCGATCTACGCCGGCCCGGCGGCGCGCAAGGCCGACGAGGTCGACGGCTGGAACGCGGAGTGGGCCCAGTAGCCGAGCCGGCGGACTGGTTCGTCGGCCGGACCGCAATCGTCACCGGCGCCGGTTCGGGGATCGGTGCGGCCCTGTCGCGGGCGCTGGTCCACTCCGGCGCCCACGTGGTGTGCGCGGACCTCGACCTGGACGCTGCCTCCGCCGTCGCCTCGTCGTGCGACGGCCCGGGCTCGGCGCGGGCGGTGGCGCTGGACGTCACCGACGCGGCCGCCGTCTCGTCACTGGTGACCTCGGTGGCTTCGGCTGCCGGTGCGCTGGACGTCATGTTCAACAACGCGGGCATCAGCATCGGCGGGGACACCGAAGAGCTCACGCTCGACCACTGGAACTCGATCATCGACGTCAACATCCGCGGCGTGGTGCACGGCGTGCACGCGGCGTACCCGGTGATGGTCCGCCAGGGCAGCGGCCACATCGTCAACACCGCCTCGATGGGCGGCCTGATGGCGGCCGGGCTGCTGACGTCGTACGTCATGACCAAGCACGCCGTGGTCGGGCTGTCACTGGCGCTGCGCTCGGAGGCCGCCGCACACGGGGTTGGCGTGACCGCGGTCTGCCCGTCGGCCGTGGACACTCCGATCCTCGACAAGGGCGCGGTGGGTCGGTTCCACGGCCGCGACTTCTTCCTCAAGGGCCAGGGCGTACGTCGCCCGGTCGACCCGGCGGTACTCGCCGACCAGATCCTGCACGCCACGATGGAGAACAGGCCGCTCCTGGTCACGCCCCGCACCGCCCGGATCGCCTGGCGGATCGGCCGGATCTCGCCGTCGTTCGTCGCCTGGTCGTCGATCCGGTTCGTGGCCAGGCAGCGCAAGCTCCAGGCCAAGCGCGCGGCCCGCGCCTCCTAGCCAGCAGGTCACGCGATCTGAGCGCTTTGCCGATCTGCGCGGCATCGAGCGGCTAGATTGCGATTGCGCTACTCGGGCCTTTGCAGCGCATCGGCTAGCCGAGCGGGAGCTCTCTCTTGAAGAAGTCACTGGTCGGCGCGCTCGTCAGCGCCGTCGTCGCCGCGCCGCTGGCCGGCATCGCATTCCCCAGCCCGGCCTCGGCCGCGGTCACGACCGAAGGCTTCACCACCGTCCCACCGGCAGGCTGGACAACCGCCAACAACAGCAGCCCGGTAGGCCTCATAGGCGTGTTCCAGGGCACGCCGACGTCGGCCACTCCGACGCCGGGGCCGTTCAACGCGCAGGCGGGTGCGGACAACAGCTATGTCGGCATGAACTTCAACTCGACGTCCGGCACCGGGACGATCAGCACCTGGCTGGTCACCCCGCAGTACACCAGTCTCAGCAACGGCGACGTGCTGTCGTTCTACACGCGCAAGCCGACCATCGGCCCAGGCATGACCGACTACCCCGATCGCCTCGAGGTCCGGATGTCGACCAACGGCAGCTGCAGCCCCGGCACCGGAGCCACGAGCGTCGGTGCCTTCACCACCGTGCTGACCTCCGTCAACCCCACGCTCGTCGTCGGCGGCTACCCCCAGACTTGGACCCAGATCACCGCCACGCTCTCCGGCATCACCGGCGCCAAGTCCGGGTGCTTCGCGTTCCGCTACTTCGTCACCAACGGCGGCCCCACAGGCGCCAACAGCGACTACATCGGCATCGACACCTACGCGTACGACGACCAACCGACCGATGTCACCCCGCCGGACACGACGATCACGTCGACGCCGAACGCGGTCAGCAACAGCACCTCGGCGACGTTCAACTTCACGTCCAACGAAGCCGGCACGTTCCAGTGCTCGGTGGACGGCGCGCCGTACGTGCCCTGCTCGGGCTCGGGGACCCACACCGTCAACGGTCTCCCCGACGGGGACCACACCTTCGGGGTGCAGGCCGTCGACCTGGCCGGCAACACCGACCCGACCCCGGCGACCTTCGCGTTCGCGGTGGACACCGCCGCTCCGGAGACGACGATCACCTCGGGCCCGGCGACGGGTACGACGACCGACGACCCGACGCCGACCTTCGGGTTCAGCTCGTCGGAGGCCGGCTCGACGTTTGAGTGCAGTGTCGACTCCGCCGCCTTCACCTCCTGCAGCAGTCCGCTCACCACCGCCGCTCTGGGCGACGGTGCGCACACGTTCGAGGTTCAGTCGACCGACGCGGTTGGCAACATCGACCCGACGCCGGCCACCTCGTCGTTCACCGTGGACACCGCCGCTCCGGAGACGACGATCACCTCGGGCCCGGCGACGGGTACGACGACCGACGACCCGACGCCGACCTTCGGGTTCAGCTCGCCCGACGCCGGTGCCACGTTCGAGTGCAGTGTCGACTCCGCCGCCTTCACCTCCTGCAGCAGTCCGCTCACCACCGCCGCTCTGGGCGACGGTGCGCACACGTTCGAGGTTCGGTCGACCGACGCGGTTGGCAACATCGACCCGACGCCGGCCACCTCGTCGTTCACCGTGGACACCGCCGCTCCGGAGACGACCCTCACCTCGGGCCCGGCGACGGGTACGACGACCGACGACCCGACGCCGACCTTCGGGTTCAGCTCGTCGGAGGCCGGCTCGACGTTCGAGTGCAGTGTCGACTCCGCCGCCTTCACCTCCTGCAGCAGTCCGCTCACCACCGCCGCTCTGGGCGACGGTGCGCACACGTTCGAGGTTCGGTCGACCGACGCGGTCGGCAACATCGACCCGACGCCGGCCACCTCGTCGTTCACCGTCGACGCGACGGCGCCTGACACCTCGATCACGTCCGGCCCGGCGACGGGTACGACGACCGAGGACACCACGCCGACCTTCGGGTTCAGCTCGCCCGACGCCGGTGCCACCTTCGCGTGCAGCGTCGACGGGGCAGCATTCGGACCGTGCTCCGGTCCGGGCACTACCCACACCACGTCGGTGCTGCCGCTCGGGGCGCACACGTTCTCGGTGCGCGCCACGGACGCCGTGGCAAACACCGACGCGTCCCCGGCGACCAGCAGCTTCAGCGTGGTCGCCCCGAGCACCACGCCTCCGCCTCCGGCTGACTGCTCGACGCGCGCGTCGGCGGTCGCGAAGGTGAAGGGAGCCCTGGCGAAGGCCACGGCCAAGCTGAAGAAGGCCAAGAGGGTCGGCAACGACCAGGCCGTCGAGAGGGCCAAGCACAAGGTCAAGAGGGCCAAGAAGGCGCTCGAGAAGGCTTCGGCGGCGCTGGCGACCTGCCAAGCCCGCTGACCACGTGAGCAAGGTCGGGCCGCACCGGGTGACCGGGGCGGCCCGACTGTCGCGTTGGCAGGGGCGCTACCGCGAGGGTTCGAGCCGCAGCAGGTCGGCGTAGAAGCTGGTCAGCCCCTTGGCACCGGCCTTCGACAGCGAGATGTGCATGTGGTCGCGGTGGCGGAGCGTCTTTGAGCACTTCCGCTTGGAGCGGCACGAGGACGAGAGGTAGTTCTCCGGCTGGAACTCGTGGTACGCCGGGTAGAAGTGGTCGCTCCAGATGACGTACATGATCCCCATCCGGCGGGCCAGCGCGGCCGGGTTGCCCTCCGCGTCGGGCGCGAAGGCGGCAGCCAGGAAGGCCTTGGCCAGCTTGCGCTCGGCAGGGGTGTCGGCAGCCAGGACCCAGTCGACCGCGCGGCCGTCCTTGTGCTCCGAGGCGCCGGAGCCGGAGCAGGGCCGGTTCACCGCACCGCCGGCGCCGCCGTACGTCGTGACCAGCCACTCGCCGAGGGCGACGGTGCCCGCGCGGGGCTTCTTGGTGCACGTGCTCTGGGGGTCGTACGACGCGTAGTCCTCGACGGGCAGGCCGCTGCCGTCGACACCGGCCACCGCGGCCGGGCTGACCAGGCAGGCGGCGGCCGTGCACAAGGACAGGGCCGCCGCGACGAGGATCGCACGCACGTGGGGGACCATAAATCCGGGGCGGCGGCCGCGAGGGCCGAATGGGGTGAATTACAACCGTGCGAGCAGTCAGCGACGGGTCGTGTGGGCCAGGTAGGCCAGCCCGCGCGGGGAGACCTCGTAGCCGACGGGGAAGGAGACGGTCAGCCCGAGGTTCTTCAGCTTGCGGACGTCGATCTTGAACGGCGCGGTCTCGCGGCCCACCAGCTCGGCCAGGTCCGGCGCCCGCCGCTGTGGGTGCTGCCGGATCAGCTCGAGGTAGTGCATCGTCCAGGGCCCATGCGAAGAAGCGCCATCCAGCCGCTCGAGCCGCCGGTCCAGGTCCACGACCTCCTCGGGGGCGAGGTCCGCGGAGGCACGCAGGGCAACCCGCGGGTCCGGTCCGGCGTACGACAGCTCGACGCGGTAGGTCTCGCCCTCGGGAGCCAGCCGGCGCCGGAGCCGCTCGGCGTCCGGCCAGCCCGCGCGCAACGCCTCCTCGTCGGTGATCGCCTCAGCGTCGACCACCGTGACGGCGTCGACCCGCACGAGTCCCGACGAGGTGGTGAACACCTGTCCAGGCACCACGTCCTGCTTGCGCCAGCGCCGGAAGGCGAGTGACACCGACCCGTCGGCGACGCCCTGCGCCACCGTCATCGGAAGGAGCACAGCGTCAGATCATCCCGTCGACGACGTCCTTGGCCTCCTTGAGGCCGACACCGGTGTGCTCGCGGTAGAGCTTGATCGCGTTGATCGCCTTGCCGCTGGCCTTCAGCCGCCGCACCTCCTGCAACCAGGCCCCATCCGCGGGTGGGGCGCCGGCAGCGGCGTCGCCTGGGTTCCCGGCGTACGGTCCTCCGCCGGTGGTGAGCGTCGCCACCTGCGCCTGGAGGGAGGCCAGCGCCGACTCGAGCTTGGCCAGCCGGTCGTTGACGTGCGAGAGGTCGACCTGGTCCTGTGCCGAACCACCGAAGATGCCCATCAGAAGCCTTCCAAGATCTCGGTCACGCCGACACGGTAGTGCCCCGCAGCAACTTGGCGTAGCAGCGGTTCAGGGGTGCGTGCTGGTAGTAGCCGAACGACGGGATCAGCGTGTAGCCGGAGGACTCGTAGAGCGCGATCGCCTCTGGTTGCGCGGTGCCGGTCTCGAGGATCATCGCCTCGGCGCCGGCCGCGGCGGCGGTCCGTTCGAGGTGCGCCAGCATGATGCGCGCAAGTCCTCTCGCCCGGGCGTCTGGTGCGACGTACATCCGCTTCACCTCCGCCGTGCGCCTGGTGCCGAACGCCTCGACGTCGTCGTGGGCCCGCCACGCGCCGGAGGCCACCGGTCGCGGACCCTTCGTGCGAGCCCCGCCGAGCTCGAGATAGCCGACGTAGAAGCTGCCGAGCGGTGGCTCGAACATCAGCGGGTCGAGCGGTGTGTTGTCGGGCCCGCCGTAGCGGGCGACGTACTCGGCCTGGACCTCGGCGATCAGCAGCATCGCGTGCGGGTGGCCGTAGTCGACGCGGACGATCTCGAGGGCCTCCGACGACCCGGCCCGGTCAGCCAAGGGCGTGCCCACAGTTCGCACAGATCTCGGCGTCCTCCGGGTTGCGGGCCACGCACTCCGGGCAGAACCGCGCGCTGCCGTCGTCGCGAGCGACGACCAGGCAGGCGGCCGCGAACACCACGAGGACCGGCCCGACCACCAGGCCCCAGCCGTCGACCACCAGCCCCCAGGCGGCAACGCCGAGCCCGGCCAGTCCGACCAGGACGCCGCCCAGCACGAGCACGCGTCGCAGCCCCTCTGGGTCGCGCTCGGAGCGCCCTGGACCCATCTGGACTCCTCTGGGTGTCGATGTGAGCGGCTGCCAGAATAGGAGGCGTGACCGATGCCTCCACCAGCGCACTGAGGATCCCGACCGACCTGCTGCCCGCCGACGGGCGGTTCGGGGCCGGACCCTCCAAGATCCAGCCGTCGCACCTCGACGCGCTCGCGGCCACCGGCTCGACGCTGATGGGTACGTCGCACCGGCAGGCGCCGGTCCGCAACGTCGTCGGGCGGGTGCGCGAGGGACTGGCCGAGCTGTTCTCGACGCCCGAGGGCTACGAGGTGGTCCTCGGCAACGGCGGCGCGACGGCGTTCTGGGACGTCGCGACGTTCGGGCTGATCGAGCAGAAGAGCCAGCACCTGACCTTCGGCGAGTTCTCCAGCAAGTTCACGAGCGCCGTGAAGGCGGCGCCATGGCTCGACGAGCCCTCGGTGATCGCCAGCGAGCCCGGCTCGCGACCGGTGGCGGCGGCCGAGGCCGGCGTCGACGCCTACGCCTGGGCGCACAACGAGACCTCCACCGCGGTGATGGCGCCCGTGGTCCGGCCCGAGGGCGCCGACGACAGCGCGCTCGTGCTCATCGACGCCACCTCGGGCGCCGGCGGCCTGCCGGTCGACCTGACCGAGTCGGACGTCTACTACTTCGCACCGCAGAAGTCGTTCGCCTCCGACGGCGGCCTGTACGTCGCGATCTTCTCCCCCGCCGCCATCGAGCGCGCCGAGCGGATCGCCGCGTCGGGACGGCACATCCCGGCCTTCTTCGACCTCAAGATCGCGATCGACCAGTCGCGGCTCAACCAGACCTACAACACCCCCTCGGTCGCGACGCTGTTCCTCATGGCCGAGCAGCTGGGCTGGATGAACAGCCTGGGCGGCCTCAAGGGCATGGTCGAGCGGACCACGCAGTCCTCGGAGCACCTCTACGGCTGGGCCGAGAAGTCCGACGCGGCGTTCCCCTACGTCGCAGACCCGGAGCACCGCTCTCTGGTCATCGGCACCATCGACTTCAACGACGACATCGACGCCAACGCGATCGCCGCCACCCTGCGGGCCAACGGCATCGTCGACACCGAGCCCTACCGCAAGCTCGGCCGCAACCAGCTCCGCATCGCGATGTACCCCGCGATCGAGCCCTCCGACGTCGCGGCGCTGACCGCTTGCATCGACTGGGTCATCGAGCGGCTCTGACCGAGAACAGGACGGCGACGTGCCCAACCCTTCCCCGAACGAGCGGCCCACCGAGCCCGCCCCCACCGCGGTGCGAGCGCAGATCCTGTCCACCGAGCACTGGAGCCTGCTGGCCACCCGGAGCCTGGCCTGGAACGAGAGCTTCAGCCGGGCCAGCTGGTTCGTGACCGTGGTGTCGGCCACCATGGTCGCGCTCGCGTTGATGGCGGACAGCACCGACTTCGGCCACGGCTTCCGCGTCTTCGCGCTGGTGCTGATGCCGTTGCTGGTCGTCATCGGCCTGGCCACCGTCGTCCGCCTGGTGCAGCTCAACAGCGAGGACGTCGAGCTGGTCGTCGGGATGAACCGGTTGCGACGGGGATACCTCGACCTGGCGCCCGAGCTCGAGGGCTACTTCATCACCGGTCATGGCGAGGACATCGCCGGGATCATGCGGACCTACGGCGGCGGCCGCACCCGGATCCCGGCCGGCCAGTACCTGTCGAGCATCGCGTTGCTGGTCAGCGTCATCGTCTCGGTCCTCATCGGCGCGCTGGTCGGCCTGATCGGCGACTCTGTCGGCGCCGGGATCGAGGTGGCCGTCGTCATCGGCATCGTGGCCGGCCTCGCTGCGATGGCGACCCTGGTCGTCGTCGTGGTCCGGAACGTCAACCGCACCTGGGACCGATGATGACGCTCAATCCCGCGCTGCGCCCACCTGTGCCTGGATCTGCTCGTAGGTCGCATGGTCGAACGCCACCAGTCGCGCCTCCTCGACCCGGGAGTCCGCGGCGCGGAAGACGTCCAACGGAGCAGCGATCGCGTCGTCCTTGGGCCAGCCGTAGACGCCGGCGCTGACCAGCGGGAACGCAACCGTCCGGGCGCCGAGCTCGTCCGCGACCTCCAGCGCCCTGGAGTAGCACGACAGGAGCAGCGACCGGTCGGTCTGGCCGGCGTGCCGGTTGGGGCCGACGACATGGATCACCCAGCGCGCCGGGAGGTCGCCGGCCGTGGTCCAGCCGGCGTCACCGGTCGCCAGCCCGTCGGGGAATCGCGCGATGCAGTCCTCCAGGATGGCCCGGCCGCCGGCTCGGTGGATCGCACCGTCCACGCCACCTCCTCCGCGCATGGCGTTGTTGGCGGCGTTCACGATGGCATCGACGTCCTGCCGGGTGATGTCTCCCTCTACGACGGTGATCCTCACTCGTACTCCCGGAGCAGCTTGAGCGTGGCCCGCTCGAGGGCGGCCTGGCGCTCGTCGGTCGTGTCGTAGCTGCGTCGAGTGGCTCGCTCGATGGTCTTCCCGCGGTTGTAGGCGTCGACCACCCGCGGGTCGACGTACGACGAGCGCGCGAGCGTCGGGGTGTTCCCGAGGAACGCCGCGACCTCCTTCATCGCCCCGGCCACCGCCCGCTTCTTCGAGGCCTTCGACTTCCCTGGCTCCGGGGACTCGGCCAGTGCGGCCGCCGCCAGCACGGTGGCGTGCCACGTGCGGAAGTCCTTCGCCGTCGACTCCAGTCCCGTCGATGCCCGCACGTAGTCGTTCACCAGGTCCGGCAGCAGGCTGCGCCAGGACCGGCCGTTCTTGTAGGACAGCAGCCTGTCGTCGTCGCCCCCGCGGCGACGGCGCATGATCTCGATCGCCTCGATCACCACGTCGTCATCGATCGTGATCTCGTGCTCGACGCCGGACTTGCCGACGAAGGCGAAGATCAGCGCGTCCTGGTGCCGGCGCACGTGCCGACGCTCCAGGGTGGTCAGACCGAACGAGCCGTTCTCGTCGGCGTACACGTCGTTGCCGATGCGGAAGTAGCCCAGGTCCAGCAGGCGCACCGCGGCCGCGCAGGCCCGTTCGAGGGGCATACCGTCGAGCCCCAGGTCCACCAGCACCCGCTCGCGTGCCTTGCCCAGCGCTTTCCCGAACACCAACATCCGGTCGAACTTCTCAGCGTCCCGCCGCTCCCGCCACTGCGGGTGGTAGAGGTACTGCCGCCGGCCCGCATCGTCGGTGCCGACCGCCTGCAGGTGCCCGTTCTCGTACGGCGTGATCCAGACGTCCTCCCAGGCCGGTGGAATCACCAGGTCGCGGGCCCGCTGCGCCTGTTCCGCGGGAAGCTTCCTACCGCGCTGGTCGAGGTAGGTGAACCCCTTGCCGGCGCGGCGGCGGGACCAGCCCGGCTGGTCGGGGGACGTTCGGCGGAGACGAGGCACGGCGGCACGGTATCCACATCGGCTACCGGCGACGCAGCGACCGAGACAGCACCAGGAGGCAGCCGAGGCCGATCAGTCCCCCGAGGAACCACGGCCAGGCCGACCTCTGGGTCTCGGTGGTCTCGGGCAGCTCGGTGTCCTCGTGGGACTCGGTGTGCGTGGAAGGGGAGGCGGTCGGTGAGGGCAAGGCTGTGCTCGCCGGAAGCGACACCCTCAACACCTCGGAGTGCAGCCCCTCCGAGCTGAGCAGCAGGCTGCCGTCGGCGTCCACGGCCAGCCCCTCGCCCTGCGGTTGGTTGGGCAGCTCGAACTGGTCGACCTTCTCCAGCGACGGGAACGCGTAGACCGCGGCCACCGCGTAGTTGCGGACCACGAAGTGCTTGCCGTCGGACAGGAACGCGCCGTCGGTGGCCAGCGGCAGCACGTCGCCGAGCGCGCGCATCCGACCGTCGCCGGACTCGGGCACCTCGAACAGCTCGCCGCCGAGCGGGCCCTTGCTGGCGACGTACAGGCGGCCGGTGGTGGGGTCCCGCATCAGCGTCTCGGCGTCGTGGGCGCCGTCGGGATAGGTGAGGTCGTGCATCTCGGGCTCGACGTCGCTGCCGGCGCCACCAAGGGCGAGGTGGGCGATCTGCACGGAGTCGCGCGACTCGCTGTTGTCGCCGATGTCGCCGGCCCAGACCCCGCCGTGCCCGTCCGGGGCGAGGGCTTCCACATCGGTCGCGTCGTCCGCCCATGTCGTGACACCGACGGTCTTGCCGGTGGCCGGGTCGACCGTGAACACCCGGCCGGTGTCGCCGGAGTCGTTGGTGGTCACGACGAGGCCGTCGACGACCACGAGGCCGCTGGACTCGACGATGTCGTTGTCCCGGAACGAGAAGACCACCTGCGCGTGCTCCGACGGAGCCGCGGCCGCGCCGAGCAGGAACGGTACGACGAGCAACCCGGACAGCAGACGCTCAACCATGGGTGTCCGGGAGCAGCTCGGCCAGCTTCGGGTGGATGCCCCAGGCCGCGACCAGGTCGTCGTACTCCCGCCGCAGCGAGCCGCCCTTGACCGGCGCTCCGGTGCGGGTGGCGCGGAGCAGAGTATTGCGCGGCGTGTGCTTGCTCTCGACGAACTGCACGACGTCGACGCGGTAGCCCTGCAGTCGCATCAGCGTGGCCCGCAGCGCGTCGGTCAGGGTGTCGGCCAGCCGCTCGCGGAGGATGCCGTGCCGGGTGAGCATGGCGTACGGCGCGGGGGTCGGCGCCTTGCGGAGCTGCGCGGCCACGTCGTGGTGGCAGCAGGGGGCGGCCAGCACCAGCGAGGCCTGCCACTCGACCGCCCGGGCCAGCGCTTCGTCGGTCGCCGTGTCGCACGCGTGCAGGGCCAGCACCACCTCCGGCGCCTCGTCGAGCGTCACTCCGCCGATGCTCCCGACCACGAACGTGGCGTCGAGGCCGAGCTCGCGGGCCACCTTCTCGTTGTGCTCGCGGGACTGCTCCTTGACGTCGACCCCGACCAGGTGGACCGGCAGGCCGCGGACGCCGGCGAGGAAGCGCTCGGCCGCGAAGGTGAGGTAGGCGTTGCCACATCCCAGGTCCACGACCCGCAGCGGTGCCTCGGGCGTCGGCCGGCGCAGCTGGCCCTTGTCGATCGCCTCGGTCACGGCGGTGTCGAGCAGGCGGAGGAACTCCTCGACCTGGCGGTACTTGTCGCGCCGGCTCGGCTTGACCCGGCCGTCGGCGTCCGCGAGCCCCAGCGCCCGGAACAGCGGGTCGTCCTCCGGCAGCAGCCGTTCCTTGTCGCGGTCGTGACCGCGGTCGACCTCGGTCGGCGCGTTCCGCGGGCTCGTGTGCACCAGCGCCTCACCCTTGCGGGTCACCCTCAGCTGCACCGTCTCGGTGGCCGTCTCGAGGTGCCAGTTGCCGAACGGCTCGTCGAGCAGGTCGTCGACGGCGTCCCGCGCGCCGTCGCCCACGAGGTGGTTCGAGGTGTGCGCCTGCGTCTCGTCGTACGCCGTGAGCTGGAGGTGGCGGCCGGCCTTGAGGTCGACGTACCGCAGCTCGACCCGACGCCACTTCGGCTCTCCCGCCTTCTGCCGCCCGGACGCGACCGCGCGGACCAGCGACTCGGAGTCGAGCAGCCGGGCCCGGACCTGCGAGAGCGCGCGGAGGAGGTTCTCGGCCACTACTTGACCGCGGCAATCACGACGATCAGCAGCAACCCGACCAGCGCCAGCGGGATGACGAGGCGGCGGTGGCGGGGGTTCACCCCGGAAGTCTAGGAGGGCCAGCGAGTCAGAGGACGTGTCCGCCGTTGACCGTGATCCGCTGACCGGTGACGAAGCTCGCGGCCTCGGAGGCAAGGAAGGTGACCATCGCGGCGACGTCCTCGGGCGTCCCGAGGCGACCCAACGGCACCTCCGCGGCGTACGACGCGGTGTCCACCCCCGCGTGTCGCTCGACCGGGATCCAGCCCGGCTGCACCAGGTTGACGGTGATGTTCTCCGGCCCGAGCTCCTTGGCCCAGACCTTGGTCAGACCGACCTGGGCCTGCTTCGCCGCGACGTAGGCAGACATGCGCGGAAGGGCTCGGTCAACGATGTCGGATCCGATCAGGATCACCCGGCCGCCGCCGTTCACGCGCATGCCGGGTAACGTCGCCTGCACCAGCAACGTAGGACTCTTGACGAAGAACTCCAGCTGGTCGAGATGGGCACGCCAGGTCAGCTCCGCGAGGCCTGTCTCAGGCTGGGGGCCGGTCGCGTTCGCGACGACCGCCCGAACCGGGCCGAGACGCCGCTCGACCTCGGCAACGAGGGCCGTCACGTCCGCCTCGTCGACGACATCAGCCCCGAATGCCTCCGCCACACCACCGGCCTCGCGGATCGACCCGACCACGCTCTCTGCCGCCGCCTGGCCGGCGTGATAGTTGACCGCGACCGCCCACCCGTCCGCCGCGAGCCGTTGGGAGATGTGGGCGCCGAGCCCGCGGGAGCCCCCCGTCACGAGAGCAACGCGATTCGGACCCACCAGCCCACACTAGGCGCGACCAGGAGCGCGGTGGGTCACGCATGGTCAACGACTGGACCCGCCTGGACAACCCCCGCGAAGCCGGCCCACCGGAGGGTGAGGGGCATGACCATTCTGACCAGTGGACGAGAGTTCCAGCTCGGCCAGGGGCTGCGTGCCACGGTGCTCACCTCTGCCGAGGAGACCGACGGCCGGCACGACCTCACCGAGGGCCGGCAGGTGGCCGGGGACATGACCGCACTGCACCTGCACCGCCGCTACGAGGAGCGGATCTGGGTGCTGGACGGGGAGGCCGAGGTCTGGGCGGGTGACGAGTACGCCGTGCTGCGCTCGGGCGACTTCGTGCACATCCCGAGGAACGTGGTGCACACCATGAAGGCCGGCGCCGACGGCTGCCACGCGCTGAACATCAGCTCGCCGGCCGCGTTCGCGGAGCTCGTCGCGCGGACCGGTACGCCGGCCGAGCTCGCCACCGCCGAGACCGAGCTCGACATGGACTTGTTCATGGCGGTCACCCGCGAGCTGGGAGATGTCGTGCTGGGTGCCCCCGGGACGCTGCCGGCCGACCTCACCGCGGAACAGCTGGCCTACGCCCTGACCTTCGCGGACGACGCCCCGTAGCCCTGGCCGCCGCTCTCGATGAGCTCGGCCGTCAGGCCTGCGCGGGACCGTGGCTAGCCCGGAACGCCGCGGGCGGGACGCCGTACTCGCGCTTGAAGGCGCGGCTGAAGTGGGCCGCGTCCACGAGCCCCCACCGGGCACCGACGGCAGCCACCGGACGCGAGTCGTGCTCGGGGTCCAACAGGTCACGCCGGCACCGGTCCAGCCGGCGACGGCGGATGAACTCGGCGACGCCGCTGCCGGTGGGCTCGAACAACCGGTGCAGGTAGCGGAGCGAGATGTGGTGGGCCGCGGCCACGGTCGACGGCCCGAGCTCGACGTCCGCGAGGTGCTGCTCGATGTAGCCGCGACACTGC
This sequence comes from uncultured Actinomycetota bacterium, assembly GCA_963800715.1. GTDB lineage: Bacteria > Actinomycetota > Actinomycetes > Propionibacteriales > Nocardioidaceae > Nocardioides. The sequence continues at coordinate 266,736 of CAWDBZ010000002.1, forward strand.
ACCAGGAGGGCCCGCCGCCGCACGTTGTGGGGCACCGCTGGCTCGCGGTCGAGCTGGGCCGCCACTCCGACGCTGATCAGGTCAAGGATCGCGGACCCGAGGCGGGCGCCGGCCGCCCCGTCGTCGGCGTCGAGGTGGCCGGGGAGCTCACGGACCAGCGTCGACACGAGCCCGGCGGCACCGGTCGCCGGGAGCCGGCGACCGATGATCGGGGCCAGCTCGCGCGGCCGGACCGGGCTGAGGCTCTTGGGGAAGGTGACCATGACCGCACGTCGACGGGTGTAGGTGCACCACATCGGCCGGGACAGGTCGACCAGCCCGAGGTCGCCCGGCTCGAACCGCGCGCTCCAGCCGGCCTGCTCGCCAGTCGAGACGCCGTCGGCCTGGACGAAGAGCGCGTACCGCTCCGGGTCGTCGACCCGGATGTCGCGGTCGGTCCGCAACGCCTCTCCGGGGCTGTTGCTGGACTCGATCACGCGCACCGGCCCGACATCGCCGACGCGCACCCGGTCACCGTCCACGCGTCCGGCGCGGCGTACGCGCATTCCGACGAAGCCCGGCACCGTGACCGGCTCCCAGGTCTTCCGAGTGGTTCCGAGGGGCATCTCCCACATTCTGCGCGGTCGGACAGCGAGACCCAACCGGATTCCGACGAGACCCGGTCGGGTCACAAGGTGGTCCCGGTCGGGTCACGAGTCGTCGTAGGGCCTCGCGCCGCGGCGGGTGGCAGTGACACGGTCACCACATGACCACCGCGGACAGCGTTGCTCCGGGGGTCGCGCACGCGTTCGACTTCTGGCTCGGCGAGTGGGAGGTGCACGACGCGGAGGGCCACCACCTCGGCCGGAACTCGATCACCGATCTCTACGGCACCGGTGCCTTGGCCGAGCACTGGCGCGGTGACCGCGGCGTGGTGGGACACAGCCTCAGCGCCTGGGACCCCGAGCGTGGCTGCTGGCACCAGACGTGGATGGACTCGACCGGTGGGGTGCTGCTGCTCGACGGCGACCTGCAGGACGGCGCGATGGTGCTCGAGGGCATCGACGCCGACAGGCGGCACCGGATCTCCTGGGTCCCCGACGGCGACGGCGTCCGCCAGCTCTGGGAGACCTCCAAGGACGATGGGGAGACCTGGGAGCCGGCGTTCGACGGGCGCTACCGGCGGGCCTGAGCCAGCAGCTCGGCCAGGTGCAGGGCCGGGACGTCCGCGAGGTCGTCGAGCTGGACGCGGCAGGACATGCCGTCGGCGAGGACCACGGCGTTCGGCTGGGCCCGCACCGCTGGCAGCAGGTGGGTCTCGGCCACCGCGACCGAGACGTCGTAGTGACCCTTCTCCATGCCGAAGTTGCCGGCCAGGCCGCAGCAGCCGACGACCCGGGTGACCGTCGCACCAGCACGCTCGAGCAACCGCTGGTCGGCCGCCCACCCGATGACCGCGTGGTGGTGGCAGTGCGGCTGCGCGACCACCTCGACCCCGGTGAGGTCGGGCAGGGGCAGCTGCTCGCGCTCGACGAGCTCGGCGAGGCTGAGCACATCGCCGAGAACGTGTGCAGCGCTGCCGATGAGCTCGGCGGCGTCGCTGCGCAACGTGGCCAGGCAGGACGGCTCCAGGCCGATGACGGGCACGCCCGACTCGACGTACGGCGCGAGGGCGGCCACCGTGCGCGCCATGATCCGCTGCGCCTGGTCGAGCTGGCCGGTGGTGATCCAGGTGAGCCCGCAGCAGGCGTCGTCCGGGATCACGCGCGCCGTGAGTCCGACGGACTCGAGGTAGCGGATCGCGGCGAGGCCGTTGGCCGGGAAGAAGTGGTCGCTGAACGAGTCGGCCCAGATCCACACGTCCGGGGCCCTGTCGTCGAGGGGGGCGCTCTTCGCCACCGACCTCCGCAGCGTCTTCTTCGCGAAGGCAGGGATCGAACGTCGCTGGTCGATGCCGGCGGTCGCCTTCGCCAGCCTTGCCACCGCACCGAGCCGCATCATCCGGTTGGCCAGCGGCGCGACCGGCGCGGCCCGATCCGCCCACACCGGGAGCCGGCCGAGCAGGCGGTGGCTGCGCGGGCGTCGTACGCCCTGGACGTCGTGCTTCTGGTGCAGCGCCTCGGACTTGTACGTCGCCATGTCCACGCCGGTCGGGCAGTCCGACGCGCAGCCCTTGCACGCGAGGCAAAGGTCGAGCGCCTCGGCGACCGCCGGGTCGGCGAACCCCTGCACCAGCGACCCGTCGATCGCCTCCTGGAGCACCCGGGAGCGACCGCGGGTTGAGTCCTTCTCGTCGCGGGTGGCGAGGTACGACGGGCACATCACGCCCGTGGTCGACGCCGCGACGCACTTGCCGACGCCGGTGCAGCGGTGCACCGCGTCGCCGAGCTGGCCACCGTCGTGCGGGAGCTTCAGCAGCGGCAGCACCGCCTGGCGCGCGCGGACCGGCCGCAGGTCGGCGTCCAGTGGCGCGGGGTCGACCAGGTTGCCCGGGTTGAGCAGGTTGCGCGGGTCGCAGATGGCCTTGACCGCCGCGAAGAGGCGGAGCGACTCGGCGTCGTACATCAGCGGGAGCAGCTCGGAGCGCGCCCGTCCGTCGCCGTGCTCGCCGGAGATCGAGCCGCGGTGGTCGCGCAGCTTGAGCGCGCAGGCGGTGAGGAAGTCGCGGAAGACCTTCGCCGACCCGCTCTGGCCCGGCTCGAACGGGAAGTCGATCCGCACGTGCACGCAGCCGTCGCCGAAGTGGCCGTAGGGCACCCCGTCGAGGCCGTGCCCCTTCAGCAGCTCGTCGAAGTCGCGCAGCCAGGCGCCCAGCCGGTCCGGCGGGACCGCGGCGTCCTCCCAGCCGGCGTGTGCCGGGGTCTTCAGGCTCCGGGCGGCCAGGCCGGCGCCGTCCTCGCGGATCCGCCACAACGCGGCCGCCTCGGCGGTGTCCGTCACCAGCCGGTGCGCGAGCGCCCCGCCCTCGGCGACGACCTTGGCGGACAGCTCCCGGGCCTCGGCGCCGACCACCTCGACGAACAGCCAGCCCGAGCCCGCTGGCAGCTCCGGGACCGCGCTCCCCCTGGCCCGCACCAGGTCGACGATCCGGGCGTCCAGCCCCTCGCACGCGACCATGCCGCCGTCGGTCGCGGCGAGCAGCGCGGGTACGGCGTCCGCGGCCTCGACCATCGACGGGTAGCCCAGGACGACCAGGAGCCGCTCGGCGGCGTCTTCGACCAGTCGCACGGTCGCCTCACGGACCAGCGCGAGGGTGCCCTCCGAGCCGACCAGGAACCGGTCGATGCTCCGGCCCCGCTCGGGCAGCAGGTGCTCTAGCGAGTAGCCGCTCACCTGGCGGCCGAACCGGCCGAACTCCGTGCGCACGTGCGCGAGGTGTTCGTCCACCACAGCGCCGAGACGCGCCTCGACCTCGGTGGCACCCGGCCCCCAGGCGACGTCCAGCGCCACCACGTTGTCGACCGTGCGGCCGTAGCCGAGCGCCCGCGACCCGCAGGCGTTGTTGCCGATCATCCCGCCGATCGTGCAGCGGGTGTGCGACGAGGGGTCCGGCCCGAAGCGGAGTCCGTGCGGAGCGGCCGCGCGCTGCAGGTTGGCGTGGACGACGCCGGGCTGGACGACCGCCGTACGCGCCTCTGGGTCGATCGAGACGACCCGCGTGAGGTGCTTGACGGTGTCGACGACGATGCCGGGGCCGACGGCGTTGCCGGCGATCGAGGTGCCGGCGCCGCGCATGGTGATCGGTACGCCGGTGGCCTGCGCGACGTCGAGGATCGCGTCCAGCTCGTCCGCGGCGCGCGGTCGCACGACCACCTGCGGGACCACCCGGTAGAGCGAGGCGTCCGAGGAGTAGAGCGCCCGGGTGAGGACCGAGTCGTCGACGTCGGAGACGCCCCTGCGGCGGAGCTCCGCGACCAGGTCGTCGGTCGTCGCGTCCGGGCGTAGCGAGCGTCGCGTCACGGGATGCTCCGCAAGGCGCCGGAGCGAAGACGCTGTAGGCCCATCATCGAGCGACGGCAACGCCGCGGAGCGCCCGTGACGCGGCGCGTAGCAGGCCGGACGTGACGACCGACGGCTTTGGGTCAGCGGAGCCGGCGGTCACCTCACCAGTGTTCCATCGAGGCGACGAAGACCTCCGCCAGGTCTTCCTCCGTGGGCGTCTTGGGCGCGGTCGCGAGGAGCCGTTGCTGCTGGGTCGCGCCGGCGACGAGGTCGTCGACGTCGGAGGCGCCGTAGCCGACCTCGGCCAGGCCGTTGGGGATCCCGATGTCGCGCATCAACGCCGTGACCACGCTGGGCAGGAGCCCCGGGCCGTCGCCCCTGGCGTCGGGGTCGAGGATGCGGGCTGCGCGCAGGTGCCGCTCGGGCGCCGCGTCGAAGGTGAACCGGAACGCCGCCGGGGCGGTCAGCGACACAGCCATCCCGTGCGGCACGATCGGCTCGCCCTCGGGGTAGCCCTCGGGCACGAACTCCCGGACCCGGCCCGCGATCGGGTACGCGTTGGCGTGCGGGATGTGCACGCCGGCGTTGCCGAAGCCCAGCCCGGCGAAGGTCGCGGCCATCGCCATCTGCTCGCGCGCCTCGGTGTCGGACCCGTCCTTGATGGCCCGCCGGAAGGCACCGGCCAGCAGCGACATCGCCTGCTCGGACCACATGTCGGCGATCGGGTTGGCGCCGCAGTAGGGCACCCGGTCCTCGGGCTCCTTGGCGTCGAAGTCGGCGTACCAACGCGCGGTGTAGCTCTCCAGCGCGTGGCAGAGGATGTCCATCCCGGACGCGGCCGTCACCATCGTCGGCTGGGTCAGCGTGAGCTGCGGGTCGACGATCGCCAGCTTCGGACGCAGGGCGACGTGGCTGATCCCGGTCTTCACCTTGAGCGCCAACACGTCGAGCACGCAGATCGTGGTGCTCTCGCTGCCGGTGCCGGTGGTGGTCGGGATGGCGACCAGCGGGAGCAGCGGGAACGCCGGCGGCCGCGCCTTGCCGACCGGTGCGTTGATGTAGTCGATCAGCTCACCCGGGTTGGTGAGCAACAGGTTGACCGCCTTGGCGGTGTCGATCGACGAGCCGCCGCCGACCGCGACGATGGCGTCGAACGGCTTGGCGCCGGAGTTGGCGTCGCGGGCGAAGTCGATGGCCTCGTTGAGCGACTCGTCGGTCGGCTCCACCCGTGCCCGGTCGAAGATCACCACCTCGATGCCGCGCTGCCAGACCTGCTCGGCGATCCGCGAGGGGTGGCCGGTCTCCATGACGCCCGGGTCGGTGACGAGCAGGACCCGGCGGGCACCGAACGTCGCGAGGTCGTGGCCCACCTCGGCCGACGCGCCGGGGCCGAACTTGAGCGCGGGCGCGGCGTACGTGAAGACCGTTTCCCTCACTACTTCAACCTACGCTCGCGGGCGGCGAGCGCAGACCGGACCACGTCCCGGATCCGGTAGGACTCGTCCCCGAGCGCCGACACCGGCACCCATGCGGCCGAGTCGGTGGTGCCGTCGACCTCCTGGACGGCGGGCTCCCCCGGGGAGACCGTCGCGTCGAAGACGACCTGCAGCGAGTGGAAGTCCTCCCGGCGCCCCGACGGCGCGGTGCCCTCGAAGTGGGTGGAGCCGACGTCCAGCACCTCACCGGGCGTGCAGTCGAGACCCGTCTCTTCCCGGACCTCGCGGACCAGCGCGTGCCGCGCCTCCTCGCCGTGGTCGATGCCTCCGCCGGGGAGCGTCCACGAGCCGGGATGCGGGCCCCGCGCGGAGTTGCGGGTGAGCAGCACCTCCTGGCCGTCGGCACCGTCCCGCACGACCAGGGCGTACGCCGCGACGCGCTGCAGCTGGAACGGCCGGTGCTCGGCGAGCACCTCGGTCACCAGGCTCACGACGGGCACCGAGCCGTCGAGGACCCCGGCCACCGGGTGCCACGCCGCCTCCATGGTCGAGCCGTCGACTTCGACGACGTGCGGCTCCGGGCTGTCCAGCGGCACCCAGCCGTCGTAGACGATCCGCAGCGCGTGGGCGTCCGCGCGCCGGCCCTGCCGCCAGGTGTCGCGCTGGTGGTAGGAGTAGACCCGCGCGGTCTCGTCGATGACCACGTCCAGCCCGGTCTCCTCGTGCACCTCGCGGACCACGGCGTCGCGCGGGTCCTCACCGTGCTCGAGGCCCCCGCCCGGGAGCGTCCACAGCTCCTTGCTGGTGAGCCGCTTGGCCAGCCGGCTGAGCAGGATGTGGTCGTCGCGCAGGATGACGGCGTACGCCGCCACCCGCTGCACCCTCCGCACCTGTCGTCGGTCAGCCATGGAGCGACCCTAGGTTGCGGGACCCCAGTCCGCGGTAGAAGCCGTCCCTGCACGTCCGTTTCCCGTCGAGAGACGCGAAAGTGCGGTGATGCGAGCCCCGAGACAGCACTTTCACGTCGTTCGACGGCGACTCAGGCGAACGGCGGGCGGTGGTCGCGGGCGACCGAGCGGCGGCCCGCCCAGCGCCAGACCCGGGCGGCGCGGTCGCGGTCCTCGTCGGTGACCAGGTTGCCCATCCACCGGAGCGCCAGCGTCATCAGCCAGTCGGAGCGCATGCCGGCCGGGCCGAGGGTCGAGAGGAGGTGCGGGATCGTCACGAGACCGGCGAGCCGACGAGCGATGGAGAACGCCTCGCCGTAGTGCTCGCTCAGCAGCGCCGGCCAGGCGGTCGCCAGGTCGTCGCCCTTCGGCCCTCCAGATGACAGCAGCATGTCGGCGACCAGCCGTCCGGACTCGAGTCCGTAGTCGATGCCCTCGCCGTTGAGCGGGTTGACGCAGGCGGCGGCGTCGCCGATCAGTGCCCAGTTGGGGCCGGCGACGTTGGTCACCGCGCCGCCCATCGGCAGCAGCGCCGAGGTGGGCATCCGGAGCTCGCCGGAGAGCTCGAACTCCTCGCGGCGCAGCTCGGCGTAGTGCGCCATCAGCGGCTTGACCGCGAGGTCGGCAGGCCGCTTGCTGGTCGCGAGGGTGCCGACGCCGATGTTCACCTCGCCGTTGCCGAGCGGGAAGATCCAGCCGTAGCCAGACAGGACCTTCCCGGCCTCGTCGCGGAGCTCGAGGTGGCTGCTGATCCACGGGTCGTCGCTCATCCCGCTCGCGACGTACGACCGTCCGGCGACGCCGTAGACGGTGTCCCGGTGCCACTCCCGCCCAAGCACCTTGCCCAGCGGCGAGCGGACGCCGTCGGCCACCACGAGGTGCCGGCAGCCGATCTCGACGGGGCCGTCGTCTGTTTTGAACACCACGCCGGCCACGCGGTTGCCCTCCCGGCGTACGTCGACCGCCCGGGCGCCGTCGACCGCGGTCGCACCGGCCTTGATGGCGGTGGTGCGCAGGTGGTCGTCGAGCTCGGTGCGGGCCACCGCTGAGCCCCACGACGGGAGATTGCCGCCAGGCCAGGGCAGCAGGAGCGTCTGGCCGAAGCCATGTGCCCGGAGACCCTGGTTGACCGCGTGCGCGCGCAGCCAGTCGTCCAGGCCCAGCAGCTGCAGCTCACCGACCGCGCGCGGGGTGAGCCCGTCACCGCAGGTCTTGTCGCGCGGGAAGACCGCCGCGTCGGCCAGCACGACTTCCGCGCCGCCGCGGGCCGCCCAAGCTGCCGCCGCCGACCCGGCGGGACCGGCGCCGACGACGAGAACGTCGGCGTGCAGGGGCGGGCTGGTCACCCGCTCATTGTCTCAGGGGGTCGGCTGGCGGACGGAATCCCAGCGGGCTAGGCACCCTGCTCGCCGATAGCGGGGAACTTCGCCTCGGCCTCGTCGTAGCCTTCGGCGTCGGTGAACATCCCCTTCTCGGGATCGAACTCGCGCTGGGTGTTGTCTACCTCGACGTTGTCGGGCCGGTTCTCCGGGTCGAGGCGCTCCTGGCGCTCCTCCTCGATCGCCGCCTCGTCCTGCGGATCAGCACCCGGCGGGTTGGTGCTGCCTAAGGCGGGTTCCCCGTCACCCTCGTCGGCCGTGCCGTCGGCGGCATGCTCGCCACCCTCACCGGCGACCGGCGGAGGGTCGCTGTTGGGGTCGTCGTCGGGGGCAGCGTGCTTTCCCGGGGTCTCTGGTTGCGACTCGCTCATGAGTCAGGGGTACCCGAACGGTGCTGGTCACGCACCCCGTTCAAGGCGCGGGTCGACCGGCTCCCGGCGGTCCGTTCCGGTCCCGAGGGTCGGGTGACTACCGCGGATGTGCACGTCCCAGCTGTCGACGTGCAGCACCCACATCCGGAGGTCTGCGTCGCCGGTCAGCTCCTCCGCGGTGAACGCCCTCCCGCCCCGGTCCGGGTCGAAGGCGTTGGGCAGGTGCTGCTCCACCTCGTCCGCGGGGACCTCCCGCGCGGTGCCGGTCACGTAGACCGCTCCGGTGTCAGGGCCCGGAACCACCGTCGAGTCGAAGACCACCCCGCTGACCCTGTTGTCCCGCTCGAGGTTTTGGGAGTGGTGGCTCGCCGGGTTCGACACCCAGTAGAGGTCCTCGTAGCCGTGCGGCTTGAAGTACACCGGCGAGGTGCGGGTCCGCCCGTCCTCGTCGAGGGTGCCGAGAACGACGTACCGGATCCGGTCCAGGATGTCGCGGGCCTGCTGGTCGAGGTCAGGGGCGGCGCTGTCTTCGCTCATGTGCGGGTGGACCGCCGCCCCCGCCAGGACTCATCGGTTCACCTGTAGGGCTTGTGCTCCAGCAGGTGGACCTTGGGGTTGGCGCAGCCGGTGGTCTTGTGCTCGATGAAGATCGAGCGGGTCTCGTCCGGCACGTAGACCCGGAACCCGTCGACCCTGGTCGGCTGGCACTCCTTCTTCGGGTACGGCGCGTACGACGTCTCCACGATCGCGCTGCGCACCTTGTCACCCGGCTCCAGCACCGTCTTGGGCGTCGCGGCCGGGGTGCGGTCCGCCGCGGCACCGATCTGGGTGCCGTTGCCCTTGCCGACGTACGACAGCCCGCCGTACCCCTTCACGTAGCAGGTGTCCTCGGACGTGTTCCGCAGGACGATCCGCCCGAAGACATGGCTCATCGCGGCGTCGCCGCCCTTGTACTTCGCACTCAGGTTCGCCTTCGTGCACTCTGCCGTCGAGGAGCGGGGTACGCCGGCCTGCCCCGTCGCGGCGGTCCCGCTCGGCGCCAGCATCATCACGCCCCCCACGACCGACCCGGCGACCACGGTCGCCAGACCGCTCCAAAGCGGCACTCGCATCCAGCGCTCCATCACTCATTCCTCCTGTGGACCCAGTAGTTCGTCCGTCAACCAATATGACTCTCGGAACCCAACCGCAGTTGTGGGCGGGGCTGAGTTTCGGCTGAGAATCAGGCGGCGTGGAGCAGGATCGGTTGGGGCCCGGTCGGGGGCTCCGGGTCGTGGTCGGCCACGGGCAGCGGCACGACCGTCGCGAGGCGGAGGGAGCGGCGCCGGTGCAGGGTCGTCACGACCCCCGAGTGAAGAGCGATGCACGACCACAGCAGGTTGGAGACCACGCTGGGCCACGCGCCGTAGACCGCGCTCGCGCTGGCGGCGAGAACACCGGCGACGCCGTTCAGCGCGGAGTACCGCAGTGAGGTCGCGTGCCACCGTCCACGACTCAGCAGGAGGTAGGCGCTGATGCTGCCGACCGTCCCGATCCACCCCATGGCTGCCGCAATCATTCCGTGATCCTCGATGTCTCTCATACGCGGCCGTCCATCGGCCCGACCCTCAAATGGTGAGCCTCCGAGAGAGTTAGCGCAATTGCACTCTGATTCACTCTGGCTTTAGCATTGCTAATGTGATCCTGGACCCACGCCGGTTGCGTTTCCTGCTGGCGGTGGCGCGCTACGGCGGAGTCCTCGCGGCGGCCGACGAGCTCGGCGTGACTGCCTCGGCGGTGTCCCAGCAGCTCGGCAAGCTGGAGCGCGAGACCGGCCATGCCCTGCTCCAGCGCACGCCGACCGGCAGCGTGCTGACCCCCGCTGGGCTGGCCCTGGCCGAGGCCGCCGAGGACGTGGAGCGCGCCCTGGCCCTGGCCCGCGCCCGCCTGGAACAGGACGACGCGGCGGTGAGCGGCACGGTCCGGATCGGCGGGTTCCAGTCCTTCCTCGCCAACGTCCTCTCACCCGCGCTGCCGGACTGGCGCAGCCGCTACCCCGGGCTACGGATCGAGACCTGGGAGGCCGAGGACGACGTGCTCATGCGCGCCCTGCGGGCCGGCGGGCTCGACGGCGTGGTCGTCGAGCTGGACGCCGGCGAGAGCTACAGCCCGCCGCGAGGCACCACCGACGTACCCCTCCTCGACGAGCCCTGGAAGCTGGTCGTCCCCGCCGGTGCGCTTCTCGCCGCGGATGTCATCGACCTGAGCCGGCTGGGCATGCCCTGGCTGGGTGTGGATCCCGCAGCAGCGAGCGCCAAGGCCATCCGAAGGGTGCGCCGGCTTCTTGGTGGCGACAGCTCCAGCGTGCACACCTACTACAGCTTCCAGAACGCGCTCGCGCTCGTCGCGGCCGGCGAGGGCGTGACCCTGGTGCCGTCGCTGGCCCTGGAAGGGCTCCGGACCGACGGCGTGGACGAGCTGGACATCCCGGGCCTCGGCATGCGCCGCGTCGCCCTGCGTCAGCTCACCCGCAGCCGGGGCGCCAGCCCCTCGCTCGACACCACCACCAGCCTGATCCGCGAGGCCGCGGCGGCGTTCTCCTACGAGCCGTCGGGCAGCTGAGGCGTCGCCGGGTGCCTCGGTGACACCGAGTCGGCGTTGCTGCTGACGAGTAACACGCCGAGTCGGCGCTACTGCCTACGAGTAACGTGCCGAGTCGGCGCTACTGCTCGGCAGTAACGCCGACTCGGCGTTGTCCAGGAACGCAGCAAGGCCCCCGCTCGTCAGCCTTGGGCTGACTCGCGGGGGCCTCCTGCGTGCGTCAGTTCTGATAGCTCCCGAAGTCGAAGTCCTCGAGCGCGACTGCCTGCCCGCCGGCGCCGGCGAACTCGTAGTCGTAGGAGTCGTAGCCGGTCACGGAGTACGCCGCGGCGCGGGCCTCCTCGGTGGGCTCCACCCGGATGTTGCGGTAGCGCTCGAGGCCGGTGCCCGCCGGGATCAGCTTGCCGATGATGACGTTCTCCTTCAGACCGCGCAGCGCGTCGGAGCGTCCGTGGATCGCCGCGTCGGTGAGGACGCGGGTGGTCTCCTGGAAGGAGGCCGCGGACAGCCACGACTCGGTTGCGAGCGAGGCCTTCGTGATGCCCATGAGCTCCGGGCGACCCGAGGCCGGCTTGCCGCCCTCGGAGACCACACGCCGGTTCTCCTCCTCGAACCGCACGCGGTCCACGAGGTCGGAGGGCAGCAGGTGGGTGTCACCCGACTCGAGCACCGTGATCCGGCGCAGCATCTGCCGCACGATGATCTCGATGTGCTTGTCGTGGATCGCCACGCCCTGCGAGCGGTAGACCGCCTGCACCTCGTCGACCAGGTGCTGCTGGGTCTTGCGGACGCCGAGGATGCGCAGGACCTCCTTGGGGTCCGGCGTACCGACGACCAGTTGGTCGCCGACCTCGATGCTGTCTCCGTCGGCCACCCGGAGACGGGAACGCCGGCTGACGGGGTACTCCTGCACGTCCGAACCGTCGTCGGGAGTGACTCGAACGACGCGCGCCTTGTCGGTCTCCTCGATCTCGACCCGACCGGCCACCTCGCTGATCGGCGAGACACCCTTGGGCGAGCGGGCCTCGAACAGCTCCACCACGCGGGGCAGACCCTGCGTGATGTCGTCGGCCGAGGCGACGCCACCGGTGTGGAAGGTGCGCATCGTCAGCTGGGTGCCGGGCTCACCGATCGACTGGGCCGCGATGATGCCGACGGCCTCACCGATGTCGACGAGCTTGCCGGTGGCCAGTGAGCGGCCGTAGCACTTGGCGCAGGTGCCGGTCTTGGCGTCGCAGGTCAGCACGGAGCGGACCGACACCTCCTCGACTCCGGCGGCCACGAGCTCGCCGATCTTGACGTCGCCGAGGTCCTCACCCGAGGTCGCCAGCACTTCGCCGGTCTCCGGGTGCTTGATCTCGACGGCCGCCGTACGGGCGTAGGCAGCGGTCTCGGCGTTGTCGTCCTTGCGAACGGTGCCGTCGTCGCGCTTGACGCCGATCCGCTTGAGCAGGCCACGCTCGGTGCCGCAGTCGTCCTCGCGGATGATGACGTCCTGGGAGACGTCCACGAGGCGACGGGTCAGGTAGCCGGAGTCCGCCGTACGGAGCGCGGTGTCGGCCAGACCCTTGCGGGCACCGTGGGTCGCGATGAAGTACTCCAGCACCGTGAGGCCCTCACGGAAGTTGGACTTGATCGGCCGCGGGATGATCTCGCCCTTCGGGTTGGCCACGAGGCCACGCATGGCGGCGACCTGCCGGATCTGGTTCATGTTTCCGGAGGCACCCGAGTCGACCATCATGAAGATGGGGTTCGACCGGTCGAAGTTCGCCTCCATGGCGTCACCGACCTTGGCGGACGCGTCGGTCCAGATCTCGATGAGCTCCTGACGACGCTCCTCGTCGGTGATCAGGCCGCGCTCGAACTGCTTCTGGATGTTGGCGGCCTGGTCTTCGTACTTGCTGAGGATCTCGGCCTTGTTGGCCGGGGTGACGACGTCCTCGATGGAGACCGTGACGCCGCACCGGGTGGCCCAGTGGAAGCCGGTGTCCTTGAGCGCGTCGAGCGACGCAGCGACCTCGACCTTGGTGTAGCGCTCGGCCAGGTCGTTGACGATCGCGCCCAGCGCCTTCTTGCCCACTTCGTAGTTCACGTAGGGGTAGTCGGCGGGGAGGGTGTCGTTGAACAGCGACCGGCCCAGCGTCGTCTCGAGGATGATCGCCTGGCCCTCCTCCCAGTCAACGGCGTCCTCGCCCAGCGGCGGGACGACGTCGGACAGGCGGATCTTGACCTTGCTCTGCAGCGTGATCTCGCCGTGGTCGAAGGCCATGATCGCTTCGGCCGGCGACGAGAACGCCCGACCCTCGCCGGGCTCGCCCTCGCGGTCGGTGGTCAGCCAGAACAGGCCGATGATCATGTCCTGGGAGGGCATGGTCACCGGACGGCCGTCCGACGGCTTGAGGATGTTGTTGGTCGACAGCATCAGGATCCGGGCCTCGGCCTGCGCCTCCGCGGAGAGCGGCAGGTGCACGGCCATCTGGTCACCGTCGAAGTCGGCGTTGAACGCGCCGCAGACGAGCGGGTGGATCTGGATGGCCTTGCCCTCGATCAGCTGCGGCTCGAAGGCCTGGATGCCGAGGCGGTGCAGCGTCGGTGCGCGGTTGAGCAGCACCGGGTGCTCCATGATGACCTCTTCGAGCACGTCCCAGACCATCGCGTAGCGCGAGAGACCGGACGTCGCCCGCTCCACCATCCGCTTGGCGGACTTGATGTTCTGGGCGTGGGAGAGGTCGACGAGCCGCTTCATGACGAAGGGCTTGAACAGCTCGAGCGCCATCATCTTCGGCAGACCGCACTGGTGCAGCTTGAGCTGCGGGCCCGACACGATGACCGAGCGGCCCGAGTAGTCGACGCGCTTGCCGAGCAGGTTCTGGCGGAACCGCCCCTGCTTGCCCTTGAGCATGTCGGACAGCGACTTCAGCGGCCGGTTGCCCGGACCGGTGACCGGACGGCCGCGGCGGCCGTTGTCGAACAGCGAGTCGACGGCCTCCTGGAGCATCCGCTTCTCGTTGTTGACGATGATCTCGGGCGCGCCGAGGTCGAGGAGCCGCTTGAGCCGGTTGTTGCGGTTGATCACCCGGCGGTAGAGGTCGTTGAGGTCAGAGGTCGCGAACCGGCCACCGTCGAGCTGCACCATCGGGCGCAGGTCCGGCGGGATGACGGGTACGGCGTCCAGCACCATGCCCTGGGGCTTGTTGCCGGTCTTGCGGAACGCGTCGACGACCTTGAGCCGCTTGAGCGCCCGGACCTTCTTCTGGCCCTTGCCGGTGGCGATGGTCTCGCGCAGCGACTCCACCTCGGCGGCGATGTCGAAGTCCTGGAGCCGCTTCTGGATCGCCGTGGCGCCCATGTGGCCCTCGAAGTACTTGCCGAACCAGTTCTTCATCTCCCGGTAGAGCATCTCGTCGCCCATGAGGTCCTGGACCTTGAGCGCCTTGAACGTCGTCCAGACCTCCTCGAGACGGTCGAGCTCGCGCTGGGCACGGTCGCGCAGCTGCTTCATCTCCCGCTCGGCGGCGTCCTTGACCTTGCGGCGCTGGTCGGCCTTGGCGCCCTCGGCCTCCAGAGTCGCGAGGTCCTCCTCGAGCTTCTTGGTGCGGTCCTCGAGAGCACCGTCGCGGCGCTTCTCCAGCCGCTCCCGCTCCAGGCCGACCTTGTTCTCCAGCGAGGACAGGTCCTTGTGGCGGGCGTCGTCGTCGACCGACGTGATCATGTAGGCCGCGAAGTAGATGACCTTCTCGAGGTCCTTCGGGGCGAGGTCGAGCAGGTAGCCGAGCCGGCTGGGGACACCCTTGAAGTACCAGATGTGGGTGACCGGGGCGGCCAGCTCGATGTGGCCCATCCGCTCACGGCGGACCTTGGAGCGAGTGACCTCGACACCGCAGCGCTCGCAGATGATGCCCTTGAAGCGCACCCGCTTGTACTTGCCGCAGTAGCACTCCCAGTCCCGGGTGGGACCGAAGATCTTCTCGCAGAAGAGGCCGTCACGCTCGGGCTTGAGCGTGCGGTAGTTGATGGTCTCCGGCTTCTTGACCTCGCCGTGGCTCCACGTGCGGATGTCCTCCGCGGTGGCCAGGCCGATCCGAAGCTGGTCGAAGAAGTTCACGTCGAGCACGATGGCTTTTGTCCTTCGTTAGTTCTGGGTTTAAAGCTGAGGACTGAGTCCGGGCGGCCGGCCGGTGGGCCGGCCGCCAGGGTGGCTCAGACTTCTTCGACGCTGCTGGGCTCGCGACGGGACAGGTCGATACCGAGTTCCTCGGCGGCGCGGAAAACATCCTCTTCCGCGTCACGGAGCTCGATCGACGAGCCGTCCTGGCTCAGGACCTCGACGTTCAGGCAGAGCGACTGCATCTCCTTGACGAGCACCTTGAACGACTCGGGGATGCCCGAGTCGGGGATGTTCTCGCCCTTGACGATCGCCTCGTAGACCTTCACCCGACCGGGTACGTCGTCGGACTTGATCGTCAGCAGCTCCTGGAGGGCGTAGGCGGCGCCGTAGGCCTCCATCGCCCAGACCTCCATCTCGCCGAACCGCTGGCCACCGAACTGGGCCTTACCGCCCAGCGGCTGCTGCGTGATCATCGAGTAGGGGCCGGTGCTGCGGGCGTGGATCTTGTCGTCCACCAGGTGGTGCAGCTTGAGGATGTACATGTAGCCGACCGCCACCGGGTCCGGGAACGGATCGCCGGAACGACCGTCGAACAGCGATGCCTTGCCGTCCGACTTGACCATGCGTACGCCGTCGCGGTTGGGCATCGTCGCACCGAGCAGGCCGGTGAGCTCGTCCTCGCGGGCACCGTCGAACACCGGCGTCGCCACCTTGGTGTTCGGCGCGGCCTTCTCGGCGTGGATGTCGATGAGCCGCTGCTTCCAGTCGGCCTTCGACTTGTCCTCGGCGATGTCGAGGTCCCAGCCCTGCTTGGCCAGCCAGCCCAGGTGCAGCTCGAGGATCTGGCCGATGTTCATCCGGCGCGGCACACCCAGCGGGTTGAGCACCACGTCGACCGGCGTGCCGTCCTCCATGAACGGCATGTCCTCGATCGGCAGGATCTTCGCGATGACGCCCTTGTTGCCGTGGCGTCCGGCGAGCTTGTCGCCGACGGAGATCTTGCGCTTCTGCGCGACGTAGACGCGCACCAGCTGGTTGACACCAGGCGGGAGCTCGTCGCCCTCCTCGCGGTCGAAGACCCGGACGCCGATGACGGTGCCGGACTCGCCGTGCGGGACCTTCATCGAGGTGTCGCGCACCTCGCGCGCCTTCTCACCGAAGATCGCGCGGAGCAGGCGCTCCTCGGGGGTCAGCTCGGTCTCGCCCTTCGGGGTCACCTTGCCGACGAGGATGTCACCGGTGGTGACCTCCGCGCCGATCCGGATGATGCCCCGCTCGTCGAGGTCGGCCAGCATCTCCTCGGAGACGTTGGGGATGTCCCGGGTGATCTCCTCGGGGCCGAGCTTGGTGTCGCGGGCGTCGACCTCGTGCTCCTCGATGTGGATCGAGGTGAGGACGTCCTCCTGCACCAGGCGCTGGCTGAGGATGATCGCGTCCTCGTAGTTGTGTCCCTGCCACGGCATGAACGCGACGAGCAGGTTGGTGCCCAGCGCCATCTCCGCCTGGTCGGTGCACGGGCCGTCGGCGATCGGCTGCCCCTCGATGAGCTTGTCACCCTCGGCGACCAGCGGGCGCTGGTTGATGCAGGTGCCCTGGTTGGAGCGCTTGAACTTGTTGAGCCGGTAGGTCGTGTAGGTGCCGTCGTCGTTCATCGTCTCGATGAGCTCGGCGGAGACCTCCTTGACCACACCGGCCGTCTCGGCCACCAGCACATCGCCGGCGTCGACCGCCGCGCGGTACTCCATGCCGGTGCCGACCAGTGGCGAGTCGCTCTTGATGAGCGGCACGGCCTGGCGCTGCATGTTGGCGCCCATGAGCGCGCGGTTGGCGTCGTCGTGCTCGAGGAACGGGATCAGCGCGGTCGCGACCGAGACCATCTGGCGCGGCGAGACGTCGACGTAGTCGACGGCGTCTGCCGGGACCTCGGAGACCTCACCGTCGCGCTGGCGCACCAGCACCCGCTCGTCGGTGAACTTGCCCTTGGCATCGATGGTGGCGTTGGCCTGCGCGATGACGTAGCGGTCCTCGTCGTCGGCGGTGAGGTAGTCGACCTGGTCGGTCGTCTTGCCCTTCTCGACCTTGCGGTACGGCGTCTCGACGAAGCCGAACGGGTTGATCCGTCCGTACGACGCGAGCGAGCCGATCAGGCCGATGTTGGGACCCTCAGGGGTCTCGATCGGGCACATCCGGCCGTAGTGCGACGGGTGGACGTCACGGACCTCCATGCCGGCGCGGTCACGGGACAGACCACCAGGGCCGAGCGCGTTGAGCCGGCGCTTGTGCGTCAGGCCCGCGATCGGGTTGGTCTGGTCCATGAACTGCGAGAGCTGCGAGGTGCCGAAGAACTCCTTCAGCGCCGCCACGACCGGTCGGATGTTGATCAGGGACTGCGGCGTGATCGCCTCGACGTCCTGGGTCGTCATCCGCTCACGAACCACGCGCTCCATCCGGGCGAGGCCGGTGCGCAGCTGGTTCTGGATCAGCTCACCGACCGTGCGCATCCGGCGGTTGCCGAAGTGGTCGATGTCGTCGGCGGAGATCTCGAGGTCGCCCTGGGGGCTGTCGATCTGCGCCTGGCCGTCGTGCAGCGCGACGATGTAGCGGATCGCCGCCACGACGTCGTTGAGCGTCAGCGTCTGCTGGTCGAAGGCCTCGACCAGGCCGAGCTTCTTGTTCACCTTGTAGCGGCCGACCTTGGCGAGGTCGTAGCGCTTGGGGTTGAAGTAGTAGTTGTTGAGCAGCGTCTGCGCGGCCTCGCGCGTCGGCGGCTCGCCCGGGCGCAGCTTGCGGTAGATGTCGAGCAGCGCGTCGTCCTCGGCCACGGTGTGGTCCTTCTCGAGCGTGAGCTCGATGGACTCGTAGGCCTTGCCCTCGGTGCTGTTGGGGTCGGCGAACTCGCGGCGGATGTCCTCGATGGACATGCCGAGCGCCTTGAGCAGCACGGTGACGTTCTGCTTGCGCTTGCGGTCGAGGCGGACCCCGACCATGTCGCGCTTGTCGATCTCGAACTCGAGCCAGGCGCCGCGGCTCGGGATCAGCTTGGCGGTGTAGATGTCCTTGTCGGACGTCTTGTCGGCGGTGCGCTCGAAGTAGACGCCGGGCGAACGGACCAGCTGTGAGACGACCACACGCTCGGTGCCGTTGATGATGAAGGTGCCCTTGTCGGTCATGAGCGGGAAGTCGCCCATGAAGACCGTCTGGCCCTTGATCTCACCGGTGTCGTTGTTGGTGAACTCCGCCGACACATAGAGCGGCGCGGAGTAGGTGAAGTCCTTCTCCTTGCACTCGTCGACGGTGTACTTCGGGTCGTAGAAGACGGGGTTCTCGAACGAGAGCGACATCGTCTCGGAGAAGTCTTCGATCGGCGAGATCTCCTCGAAGATCTCCTGGAGCCCGGACTTGCTGGAGACGTCCTCACCCTCGCCGCGACGGCGCTCGACAGCGCGATCCCAAGCCTCGTTGCCAATCAGCCAGTCAAAGCTGTCGGTCTGGAGGGACAGGAGCTGCGGAACCTCGAACAGCTCGGAGATCTTCGCGAAGGAGATGCGGCGGGTGTTGCTTGAAGCGGGCGTGCGGGAGGTGGTGCGCGCGGCCAAGAGTTGTCCTCATGAGGGCTCGTGAGCGGAGAGGCACCCGACCACCACAACAACACCCATCCGGACAGGGCGAGGAGCATTTGAAGGCAGGCGCAAGGACCCACGATAGCGGATAAGCGGGCAGCCTTCAAGGCCGCGCCACGGCTGATCCGCATGGCGTCCACCGAGTGTGGTCCGAAGCGGGGCTCAGGTCAAGCACTTCGGCGCAAAATGGGGGACCTCAGACTCAGCGCACCGCGGCTGACCTGCACAAACGCGACGGCTCACCGGCCCCGTCAGCTGGGCGGGCGCTGCGTCTCCATCTTGTCGACCAGCCACTCATCGCCGTCCCGCTCCATGGTCACGCGCACCTGGTCCTGGTAGACCGGCTCGGACCCCTGCGCGTTCGCGACGTGGCGCTCGACCAGGACCAGCACTACCACCCGGTCCGCGGTGGCCCGGACGATCCCGGACGCGGTCACGTCAGCGGACACGATCGGCTTGACCCGGTCCGCGTTCTCCTCGATCGCCGCGAGGAGTCGGTCGTACTCCTTGCGGTAGGAGCTGGTCAGGAGTGGCTGGACGGCCTTCTGGTCGTCGTCGAGGGTGCGGAAGTCGTAGGTGAGGACCAAAGGAGTCGCGCGCTCGGCGGCGCTCTGGGCCTCCGTGGTCGCGGTGGCGATCTCGTCGTCCGACGGCTGGGCCAGCAGGTAGCCCGCCGCCGCCAGAGCCAGCGCGGTGAGCACCGCCAGCCCGGCCAGCAGCCAGGCCGGGAGCGCGCGTCCGGGTCGAGCCGGCTCCGAGGGCGTCTCCTCAGGTGGCGTCTCCTCGACCTGGTCCTCTTCGGCCCTCTCCTCCATCTCAGGCTCGAGCGTCGCGTCGTACGCCGCCCGCCGGTCGGCGTCGAGGAGCACCTCGGCGGCTTCGTTGAGCGTCCGGAACTGGCGGTCACCGGGGTCGAGGTCGGTGATCGCGGCCTTCCACGCAGCGCGGATCTCGTCGGAGGAGGCGTCGGGCTCGACGCCGAGCAGGTCGTACCAGGTGGGGGTCACGGTGTCGCGCCCTCGGTCGGGGTCTCGGCCGGCGACTCGGTCGGGGACTCGGTCGGAGCCTCCGTCGGCGACCCGGTCGGCGACTCTGTCGGAGCCTCGGTCGGCGACCCCTCACCCGTTCCGCTGATCGAGCTGAAGTCGTCCACCAACCACGTCCCGTCGATCTTCACCATCTCGAGCCGCAGCTGGAGGGGCTGGCTGAAGGTCTCCGGGGCCTTGCCGTCCTTGCCCGGGATGGTGTTGGTCGTCGCCCCGGCGACCAGTGCCGTCGCGGAGTCCGAGTCGATCGCGGAGACCGCGGTGCTGAACACCTCGCAGGTGACCGTGTCCCCGCGGCCCTGCACCACCTGCTCCACCACGGTCACCGACTGGTCGAAGTCCGCAGCGAACTTGGGCGTGATCACCTCTTCGACGAGCTGGCGATACTTGGGCATGGTGCCGTCGTTGTCGAGCATGCTCGGGTCGTAGGTGTTGACGCGGAGCAGGAACTGCTCCGCCTGGGCCTCGACCTGGTCGCGCTGGGTCTGGAGCGACTCCTGGTCGCCCTCGATGCCCAGAGCGGGCACCGACCGGTTGGTGGCGAGATAGCCGGCCCCGGCGATCGAGGCGACCAGCAGGACGAGCAGCACCCCGAGGAGTCCGCGCCGGAACAGCGGAGCCCTCGAATCCTGGACGGGATGGCTGTCGTCCTCGGTCACTCCTGACGAGGCGTCAGGGGCTGGAGGAACAGCCACTTCCAGGACTCCTCTCCGTTGGCGGGCAGGCTCACGCTACCGGTCGGGGGAAGCGCGGCCGGGTCGGTCGCGGTCGGGTCGCCCCAGGCGACCTTGCCGGTCCCCGGGTCGTACGACGCCACGACCGGCGAGCCGGCGTACGAAGCGGCCGCGCGCGGCGCGTTCTGGGCTCCGCGGGCGTTGCTCTCGGTCGCCGCCTCCGCACAGCGGGCGTCGACGTTCATCGGCCGGCTCTCGCCGTCCTGGGGCGGTCGGGTGTCGGTGCCGTCGTAGCCGCTGTGGCAGACCTTCTGATTCGTGATGATCATGCCGAAGTGCGCGTCGTAGAGGCCCGTGTCCGGCGACTTCGAGACCACCGTGAAGCCACCCTCGACGACGTAGGGGTAGATGACGAGGATCTGCTTGATGCCGTCGAGGTGCTTGACGATGACGTCGCCGGTGGTGACCAGGTTGTTGATGAGGTCGCCGAGCTCGACCTGGTTCTGCTCGAGGAAGGTCCGCAGCTGCGTGGCCGCGATGCCGCCCGTGTCGATGAGCTGGCGCAGGTCGGGGTCGGCGCCCGCCAGCACGTTGCTGAACGCCTGGAGCTGCGAGGAGAAGTTGCGGATCGCCGAGTCGCTGGCGATCTGGCCGTGCAGGACCGTGTTGCTGTCCCTGATCAGCGCCGTGGTGACGTCGAAGTTGTCGTTGGCGGTGTTGATGAACGAGTTGCCGCTGTCGATGATCGTCTGGAGGTCCTCGCCGGTGCCGGCGAAGGCAGCGCCGAGCTCGTGGACGGTGGTCCTCAGGTCGTCGTTGTCGACCGACTGCACGGTCTCGGACAGGTGGGTCAGCAGGGTGTCGGTGGCGATCGGGAGACGCGTGTCCTGTTCCTCGATCACCGAGTCGTTGTGGAGGTACGGGCCGTCGTTGCGCTGCGGCTGGAGCTCGACGTACTGCTCACCCACGGCGGACCTGTTGCCGACCACCGCGAGGGTGTCGGCGGGGATCTCGTCGAAGCGGTTGTCGATGTCGAGGACGACCCTGACGCCCTCGTCGGTGAGCACGAGCTTGTTGACCTTGCCGACGCCGACGCCGCGGTAGGTGACCTCGCCCCCGGCGAAGATGCCGCCGGAATCGGCGAAGTTCGCGTTGACCGTGTAGTTGTCGTCGTAGAACGCCTTGTCGAGCTGCGCATAGCGCGCGCCCACGAACGTCACGCCGAACAGCGTGATCAGGACGAAGACCATCAGCTGGATCTTGGTACGGCGGGTGATCATTCGGTCTCACCTTCGATCACCATCGGCGGGATCAGCAAGCTGACCAGCCCGGGGTCGTAGACGGCCTGCAGCTGAGCCATGGTCGGCCCACCATGGGCCGCGTCGTTCCACGGCCCGGTGCCGCTGCGGCCGAGCCCTCCGAACACACCGCCGAGCACTCCGCCCAGCGGGTCCTGGCTCGAGGTGGCCCCCGGCAGCCCGGGCAGGCTGGGCAGGCCGGGCACGCTGGGCGCTCCGGGCACGCCGGGCACGCCAGGCAGGCCGGGAATGGTGTTGATCGCGACGCACACGGTCTTGTTCCTGTTGCCCGGCTCCTGGCAGACCTCCTTGAGCTTGAGCAGCGCCGCGGGCGTGTTGAGCACCTTCTGGCAGGCCGCGCTGGCGAGGTTGCCGCTGGCGATGCAGTCGAGCACGTTCTGGAGCAGCTCGCCCGGGTTGAGCTGGGTCGGCAGTACGTCGGTCGGGTCGGTCGGCAGCCCCTGGGTGAGGTCGACCTCCAGGGTGATCGACAGGTTGGTGTAGTCGCCCATGTGCAGGTTGCGCGCCACCTGCGGGTCGCGGCCGACGACCTCGTCGACGAACGGGTAGGTCAGGAACACGTTGAAGGCCTTGACGAAGTTGTCACCGGAGGCGGCCAGCTGGTTGAGCACCGGCTGGAGCTGGCGCAGCGAGTCGATGGTCGCGGCCTTCGACGTCTTGATCACGCGCACTCCGACGTTCGACAGCTCGTCCAGCGCCTGCAGCATGCGGACCAGGTCCTCGCGCTGGCCGTCGATGCTGGTCAGCGCGCTCGGCAGCTCCTCGAGCGCCTCGTCGATGTTGCCCTCCTGCTGGTGGGCGGAGAGCGCGAGCTTGTTGAGCGCCTCGATCGCGAGGACGATCTGTTCCTTGTTGGTGTCGAGGCTGCCGGTGAAGGTGTCGATCTGGCTGAGCACCGAGCGGACGTTGTCCTCGCGCCCGGTGACCGCCTTGTTGAGCTCCTGGGCGATCGTCTTGAGCTGCGCCACGCCACCACCGTTGAGGATCAGGCTCAGCGCCCCGAGCACCTCCTCGACCTCGGGGTTGCGGCCGGTGCGCGCGAGGGGGATGACGTCGCCGTCGCCGAGCGGCTCGTCACTTGCGCCGGTCTCGGGTGCCGACAGCGAGACGAACTTCTCGCCGAGCAGACTGGTCTGACGGATCTCCGCGATCGAGTTGTCCGGCAGCTTGGTGTTGTTGCGGAGCTCGAGCGTCACCTCGGCGTGGTAGCCGTCGAGCGTGATGTCCTTGACCTGGCCGACGCTGACGTCGTTCACCTTGACCGTCGACTTCGGGACCAGGTCGAGGACGTCCTCGAACTGGACGGTCACCCTGATCGGGTTGTCGCCGACATCGGTGCCGCCGGGCAGCGGCAGCGAGTAGACGTCGAAGTCGCAGCCCGTGAGGACGACGCTGCCGAGCAGCAGGCCGAGGAAGAGCCGCAGGCGCTTCACTGGTCCACCTCCACGAGGCCACCCAGGGTCTGGTCGTAGGCCGGGCGGGTCGACAGCGGGGCCCCGAACGGCGCCGAGCGCTTGAGCACCGAGGTGGCGAGGTTGCACAGCTGGCCGCTCTTGTCGGCCTGGCTGAGGAAGCCGCACAGCAAGGTCTGCGGGTCGGACTCGATCTGGTGGATGACCTCTCCGAGGTTGGCGTTGGTGTCCAACGTGCCGGACTGCGGGTTGTAGGTCAGGGCCAGGTTGTTGAGCGCCACCGGTGCGTTCTTCAGCGTCTCGTCGAGTGCCTCGCGCTGCTTGACCAGCACCTTGGCGACGCGGTTGATGTGCGTGATGTTCTTGCCCAGGATCTCGCGGTTCTCCTTGACGAAGGTCGCGACGTCGCCGAGGCCGATCGACAGGTTGTGCAGCGCCGCCGCCAGCTCCTCCTTCTCCCCGGAGAGCATGTCGGAGACGCTGGAGAGCGACTGGTTGAACTGGCGCACGGTCGTGTCGTTGGTCGCCAGGGTGTTCATGAAGCCCTCGAGCTCACGAGCCGAGCCGAACAACGCCTCCTTGTTGTCGTCGAGGGTCTGGCTGAGGGTGCTGAAGTCCTCGATGGTCTGGTGGAACTGCTCGCCCTGGCCCCCGAAGTTGTCGGCGGTGGTCGCGAGCAGGTCGGACAGCGCGCCGTTCTTGTTGGCGCCGTTGGGGCCGAGCGCGACGTTCAGCTCGTCGAGGCTGGAGTAGATCTGGTCGAGCTCGAGCGGTACGCCGGTGTCCTGGTCCTCCAGGACGGCGCCGTCGGCGAGCTTGGGGCCGCTCTCGTAGACCGGGGTGAGCTGGATGTAGCGGTCACCCACGATCGACGGCGACACGATCACGGCCTGCGCGTCGGCCGGGATGTCGATGCTCTCGTCGTAGTGCATCTCGACCACCACGTCGGTGCCGTTGGGCGTCACCTTGTCGACGGCCCCGACCTGGACGCCGAGCACCTTGACCGCGCTGCCCTCGTAGATCGAGATGGTGCGCGGAAAGTGCGCGGTGAGCTTCATGGTCTTCTCGGTGCTGAACATGGCGAACCCGGCCGCCACCACGAGGGCAAGGATGATGAGCGGGACGATCAGCCTCTTGGCGATGCTCATCCGACCCCACCCCCGTTCAGCAGGTCGGGCGCGGGCGGCATGTTCTGGATGTAGGTGTCGAACCACGGGCCGTTGCCGAGGGTGTTGGTGAACACCCGGTAGAACGGAGCCATCAGCCGCAGGCTGTTGTCGATGTTGTCCTCGTTCTTGTTGAGGATGCCGACCACGTCGTCGAGCTGGGTCAGGGCCGGCTTGAGGTCAGCCCGGCTCTGCCGGACCAGGGCGCTCAGCTCGGTCGACAGGGTCGATGTCGACACCAGCAGGCGGTGCACCGCGTCCCGACGGGCCACCAGCGCCTGGAAGAGGGTGTCGGACTCCCTCATCAGGGCGAGGATGTCCTCGTCACGCTCGTTGAGCACCGTGGAGACGCGCTCCAGGTTGGTGAGCAGCAGGTTGATCCGTTCGCTCTTGCCGGCGATGTTGGCCGAGAGCCGCGAGACGCCGGACAGCGCCGCCTGGAACTCCTCGGGCGTGTTGCGGGTCAGGTCGGACAGGGTGGTCAGCGAGGCGGCCAGCTGGTCGGTGTCGATCTGGTCGGCGGTCTCGGCGAGGCCGGAGAACGCCTTGACGACGTCGTACGGCGAGCTGGTCCGCTCGACCGGGATCTCCTTGCCGGGATCGAGCTGGCCGTCCCCGGCCGGCTCCAGCGCGAGGTACATCGCGCCCAGCAGCGTGTTGACCCGGATCGAGGCACCGGTCTCCTTGCCGAACTCGGAGTCGGTCTTGACCAGGAAGGAGACCTTCACGTGGTCGCCCTCGAGCTCGATCTTGTCGACCTTGCCGACGCGGACGCCGGCGATCCGGACGGGGTCGTTCGGCTTGAGCCCACCGGCCTCGGAGAATGCCGCGGTGTAGGTGTCGCCCCCGCCGATCACCGGGAGGTCCTGGGCCCGGAAGGCGCCCAGGATCATCACGGCGATCACGGCGATGCTGATCGCCCCGATGATCACGGGGTTGCGCTCGCGGAAGGGCTTCATCCGAGATCACACCTTGGGGATCCGGCGTTGTAGGTGACGGGGACCGTGATGCCGGGCAGCTTGACCTTGCCCTGGAACTGGCAGAGGTAGAAGTTGAACCACGAGCCGTAGATGGCGGTCCGGCCGACCTTCTCGAGCTTGATCGGCAGCACCTGCAGGGCGCGGTCGAGCTCGCCGCGGTTGCGCTGGATGTTGGCGGTGAGCTTGCGCAGCTGGGCGATGTCGTCGACCAGCGGCTCGCGGATCCCCTTGACCAGCGAGGCGGTCTGCACCGACAGCTCGGAGATCTGGTCCAGCGAGTCGAGGATGGCCTCGCGGTCGCTGTTGAGGCCGCCGACGAACTGGCGGAACGTCGTGATCAGCTGGTTGAGCTGCTCGTCGCGGTCGGCGACGTGGTCGAGCACCTCGCTGAGGTTGTCGACGAGGTCGCTGATGACCTGGTCACGTTCGGCCAGGGTGCTGGTCACCGAGGCGGTGTGGGCCAACAGGCTCTCGAGGGTGCCGCCCTCGCCCTGGAAGACCTGGACGATCTCGTAGGAGAGCTGGTTGATGTCGGCGGGGCTGAGCGCCTGGAAGAGCGGTTTGAACCCGTTGAACAGCACGGTGAGGTCCAGCGCCGGCGCCGTGCGCGCGATCGGGATCGTCGCGCCCTCGGACAGCTTGCTCGACGAGCCGACCTCCTGGTTGAGCGCGATGTAGCGCTGTCCGACCAGGTTGCGGTACTTGATCGTCGCGTGGGTCGCCTCGGTGACCGAGGTCGTGTCGTCGACGGAGAAGGTGATCAGCGCGCGGGTGCGGTCGGTGATCGCGACTTCCTTGACGGTGCCGACCTTGACGCCCGCGACCCGGATGTCGTCCCCCTTGTTGACGCCGGTCGCGTCTGCGAAGACGGCCTTGTAGGTCGAGGCGCCCCCGAAGGTCAGGTTGCCGATCGTGGCGACCAGCACACCCGTGGCGAGCGTGGTCACGAGCATGAAAGTGAGCAGCTTGGTGAGGTCGAGGGCGGTCTTCTTGTCAAGAACCTTCACTGGGTGTCACCCCCGATCGGCGTGTCGGAGTAGGTCACCGTCGTGCCACGGACCATCGGCCCGAGCAGCAGTCCACCCAGGTCCGAGACGGGCGGGGCGTCCTCCCCCATCGTCGGCGCGAGCAGCGAGGCGATCAGAGAGGTCTCCTCCGGCGAGCCCGCGTAGGAGCTCAGCACGTCGACCGACGGGTCGGCGGCGTACGACGTGCCGATCCGGCTGGTGCCCTTGCCGGTCGGGGTGTCGATGCCGTCGGCGAAGTCGGGCTGGCGGCGGACCGGGTTGGACTGGCTCCAGGGCGGGCTGGGCAGGTGCAGGCAGGTCGGTCCGCGGTCCTCGCCGAGCACCGGCTGGTCGGCCGCGGTGTAGCCGCGCGGCTGGTTCGGCAGGGTCTCGAGCACGATGTGCAGGGTGAAGCCGCGGAACGCCGCTGCCTGCAGCTTGCCGGCGTTGACGATGCCCCCGAGCAGACACGGGAACTCGGTCGAGTAGCGCGCCAGCACCCGGAGCTGGGCCCGGCTGACCTCGCCGAGGCGGATCAGGTTGTCGCCGTTGTCGTCGAGGAAGCCGCGCGCGGTCCCCGAGAACTGGGTCACGTCCTGGAGGAACTCGTGCAGGCGGGCCTCGCGGGTCTCGAGGGTGCCGGTGGTCGTGACGGTGTTGTGCAGGATGTCCCCGATCTGGGGCAGCACGTCGGCGTAGGTGTCCGAGACCGACACAGTCAGCCGGAGGTCCTCGACCAGGGCCGGGATCTCCGGGTTGAGCCGCTTGAGGTAGCTGTCGACGGTCTCGAGGTTCTGGCCGATCTGGTCACCGCGGCCCTCGAGGGCGGTGGCCAGCGCGTTGAGCGTCTGGTTGAGCTCGGCCGGCTGGACCGCGCGCAGCAGTGGGTAGAGATCGGACAGCACCTCCTCGACCTCGGTGGCGATGACGGTGCGCTTGATGGTGTCGCCGGCCTTGATCGACGTGGCGGACGCCTCGTCGGGGACGATGAGGGACACGTACTTCTCACCGAAGAGCGTCTTGGGCACGATCGAGGCGGTGACGTTCTCGGGGATCGTGTCGATCTGGCTCGGGAACAGACCCAAGGTCAGCTCGGCTCCGTCGGAAGTGGCGCTCGCCTCGAGCACCTCGCCCACCAGCACGCCTCGGATCTTCACGTCGGCGCGCGCGGGCAGCTGCAGGCCGATCTTGGACGTCTGGACGTTGACCCGGTCGTAGTCGGTGAACTTCTTCGTGAATGTCGCGTAGACGAGGTAGACCGAGAGGACCACCAGCGCCAGGAAGACGACGCCGAGGACCTTGTGCTGGCGGGTGAGGCCGGACATGAAGCTGGTCATCCGGCCAACCTCACCGTGGTGTTGGCGCCCCAGATGGCCATCGACATCAGCAGGTCGATCACGTTGATCGCGACGATGCTGGTGCGGACCGCGCGGCCCACGGCCACGCCCACACCGGCCGGGCCGCCGCTCGCGTTGTAGCCGTAGTAGCAGTGGATCAGGATCACGACGACGGCGAAGACCAGCACCTTGCCGAAGGACCAGAGCACGTCGCCCGGCGGCAGGAACTGGTTGAAGTACTGGTCGTAGGTGCCACTGCTCTGGCCGAAGAACTGGGTGATCACCAGCCGGCTCGCGAAGTACGACGAGAGCAGGCCCACGACGTAGAGCGGGATGATCGCGATCAGGCCGCCGATGATGCGCGTGGTGACGAGGAACGGCAGCGAGGGGATCGCCATCACCTCGAGGGCGTCGACCTCCTCGGAGATCCGCATCGCGCCGAGCTGGGCGGTGAAGCCGCAGCCGACTGTGGCCGCCAGGCCGATCGCCGCCACCAGCGGGGCGATCTCACGGGTGTTGAAGTAGGCCGAGACGAACCCGGCGAGCTGGGCGGTGCCGAGCTGGTTGAGCGCCGCAAACCCCTGCAGCCCCACCTCGGTGCCGGTGAAGAAGCACATCGCGACGATGACGCCCACCGTGCCGCCGATGACCGCGAGCGCACCCGAGCCGAGCGTGGTCTCGGCCAGGATCCGCAGGATCTCCTTCTTGTAGCGGACGACCGTGCGCGGCGTCCATGCCAGCGCGCGGACGTAGAAGCTGAGCTGCGAGCCGAGGTCGTCGAGCATGCCGGCCGGCTTCGTGTAGATCGTCTTGAGATTCGCCATGGCCCGGTCAACCCGTCTTTGGAGGGACGAGTTGGAAGTAGAGGGCGCTCATCACGAAGTTGACGACGAACAGCAGCATGAAGCTGATGACGACGGATTCGTTGACCGCGTCGCCGACACCCTTCGGGCCGCCCTGAGCGTTCATGCCCTTGTAGCAGGCCACGATCGCGGCGATCAGTCCGAACACGAGCGCCTTGGCCATGCCTTGCCAGAGGTCTGGCAGCTGGGCCAGGGCCGTGAAGCTCGACAAATAGGCGCCCGGCGTGCCGTCTTGCAGGACGACGTTGAAGACGTAGCCACCGGCCACGCCGACCACGGAGACGAGGCCGTTGAGGAAGACCGCGACCAGCATGCAAGCCAGGACCCGGGGTACGACGAGACGCTGGATCGGGTCGATGCCCAGCACCATCATCGCGTCGAGCTCTTCGCGGATCTTGCGGGCGCCGAGGTCAGCGGCGATGGCGGACCCGGCAGCGCCGGCGATCAGCAGCGACGTGGCGATCGGCCCCGCCTCGCGGACGACGGCCAGGACCGCGGCCGAGCCGGTGAACGACTGCGCGCCGAACTGCTTGATCAGGCCGCCCACCTGGAGCGCGATCACCGCGCCGAACGGGATGGCGACCAGTGCCGTCGGGATGATCGTCACAGAAGCGATGAACCAGGCCTGCTGGAGGAACTCGCGAGTCTGGAACGGCCGCCGGAACAGTCCCCGGCCGACATCGAGACCGAAGGCGAAGAGCTTGCCCGCGGTCCCGACCGGCGCGAGGATGCGCGTGGCGGTCGTGGATGCCATCAGGACCTAGCCGGCCCCGGGCGCCATGGACATGTTCGTGTCGAACGAACCGGGCGGCGGCGTGACGCCGTTGTCGCTGCACCAGGCCCCGGGCTCGCGCTGGCTGCGCCGGGCGATCCCGTTGGAGGGCTCGAGCTGCATGGGGATCGGCGGCAACGGCGGCATCTCCTCGTCCCGCTCCGCCTCGAGCTCGTCGGCGTCCTTCTCCTCGGACATGCCGATCGGGCCGACCTTCTGGGCGTTGAGGAACTGACGGACCACAGGCTCCTCGGAGGACAGCAGCATCTCGCGCGGGCCGAACATCGCGAGATGGCGGTGGTAGAGCAGACCGATGTTGTCGGGCACGGTCCGCGCGGTGTTGATGTCGTGGGTGACGATGAGGAACGTCGCGTCGATCTGGGCGTTGAGGTCGACGATCAGCTGGTTCAGGAACGCCGTACGCACCGGGTCGAGGCCGGAGTCGGGCTCGTCGAACAGCACGATCTCGGGGTCGAGCACCAGCGCGCGGGCCAGGCCGGCGCGCTTGCGCATGCCGCCGGAGATCTCGCCGGGGAGCTTGTCCTCGGCGCCGAGCAGGCCGACGAGGTCCATCTTCTCCATGACGATGTCGCGGACCTCGGACTCGGACTTCTTCGTGTGCTCGCGCAGCGGGAAGGCGACGTTGTCGTAGAGGTTCATCGAGCCGAACATCGCGCCGTCCTGGAACAGCACACCGAACAGCTTGCGGATCTCGTAGAGCTCCTTCTCGGAGCAGCTCGCGATGTCGGTGCCCTCGATGACGACCGAGCCCTTGTCGGGCTTGAGGAGGCCGATGATGGTCTTGAGGAGCACGGACTTGCCGGTACCGGATGGACCGAGCATCACCGACACTTCGCCTGCGGGGACGGTGAGCGAGACGTCGCCCCAGATGAGCTGCTTGCCGAAAGATTTCGACAAGTCCTCGATCTTGATCTCCACACCCATGCCGCGTTCTCCCATCGACCGAGGTTGTCCACCGCCCGGTCCCCTTGGTGGGCGCGACCCGTCCTGCAACCCACACTCATCAGTAACAACGGTGGTGTCGCCGCGAGGTTACGCGGTGGTGCGACGTGGGTCACGGCGGCCTTGACCATAGCTACGGCGTGGTCCGGGTACCCATTCGCGGCGGCTTGAACCGATCACCCACCGCCGAAATGCAGCGAGGCGGCCATCCCCAGGGGGATGGCCGCCTCACCGGCGGTTATGCGTGTGTCACTTGACGGTGACGGTGGCTCCGGCGCCCTCGAGGGCGTCCTTGGCCTTGTCAGCGGCAGCCTTGTCGACGCCCTCGAGGATCGGCTTCGGCGCGGCCTCGACGAGGTCCTTGGCCTCCTTCAGACCGAGGGAGGTCAGCGCGCGCACCTCCTTGATGACGTTGATCTTCTTGTCGCCGGCGGCCTCGAGGACCACGTCGAACTGGTCCTGGTCGGCGGCCTCGTCGGCGGCGGCAGCGCCACCACCCGCGGCGGGGGCGGCGGCAACGGCCACCGGTGCGGCGGCGGTGACGCCGAAGGTGTCCTCGAACTGCTTCACGAACTCGGAGAGCTCGATCAGCGTCATCTCCTTGAACGCGTCGAGCAGCTCGTCGGTGTTGAGCTTCGCCATGGTGGCGGTTCCTTCCGTGTGGTGGTCCGCGGCGTACGCCGTGGACCGGGTTTCATCAGTGGTGGTGGTCAGCCCGGTGGGATCAGGCTTCGGTGGCCGTGTCGTCGTCGTCGGTCGACTCGGCAGCGGGGGTCTCCTCCGCGGCCTCGTCGCTCGACTCCTCGGCAGCGTCGGTGGCCTCCGCAGCAGGAGCCTCGTCGGCGTCGGCAGCTTCGCTGCTCTCGGCCACGGGGGTCTCCTCGGCGGGGGTCTCCTCTGCAGCCTCGGGGGCAGCCTCCTCTGCGGCGGGCTCCGCCGGCGCAGTGCTGGTTTCTTGGGAAGCACCACCTGCGAGGATCGAGGGGTCCTGCTCGGCCTTCGCCTGGAGCGCACCCACGACACGGGCGGCCTGGGCTAGCGGCGCGTTGAGCAGGAAGACGGCGTTCTGGAGCGAGGCGAGCATCGCGCCCGCCAGCTTGCCCAGCAGTACGTCGCGCGACTCGAGGTCGGCGAGCTTCGCGACCTCCTTCGCGTCGATGGCCTTGCCGTCGAGGTAGCCGCCCTTGATGATCAGGGCGGGGTTGGCCTTGGCGAAGTCACGCAGCCCCTTCGCGGCCTCCACGACGTCGCCCTTGAGGAACGCAATCGCGGTCGGACCGACCAGGAGCTCGTCGAAGCCGGCCATGCCCGCCTCGGATGCGGCCAGCTTGGCCAGCGTGTTCTTGACCACGGCGTAGTCGGCGTGCTCGCCGAGGGAGCGGCGCAGGTCCTGCAGCTCCTTGACGGTGAGTCCGCGGTAGTCGGTCAGCACAGCACCCGCGGCATCGTTGAATGACTCGACGATCTCCGCGACGGCGGCCTGCTTGTCTGCCCGCGCCATCGGTCTCCTTCTCTCTGTGGTGAGACCGGCCGTCAAATGACGAACGCCCCGAGCGCAGGCTCAGGGCGTGGGACGAATCCTCAGTGGATTCTGGCTCTGTCTCCTGCGCAGGTCGCCCGCATCTCTGCGGAACCTTCGATCCGACTGCTTGCACAGCCGAACGACCGGCGGTCTCTGGTTACGACGAGGAGAGTACGTGTCGTTGGCGCGACGGGACAAATCTCCGAGCGCGCGGGCCGAGCTCGCTGGGACCGCGATCAGCGAGGAGGTTGATGAGGCTCGGCTCAGGCGCGAGCTCGCTCGCGGCTGAGCGAGCCGACGAAGCCACGCAGGCCGGGGCTGGAACGGAATTGAGCCCCAGGTCCGTGTTGGGAGGTTTCGAGACGGTTGCTAGCGCAACCTCCTCAACCACCGGCTATGAAATGACGCGCATTGGCTCGCCCGCCAACCACGCCTCGATGTCTTGGACGGCCTCGGTGAAGTAGGTGCGGTAGTTGGCGGCCGTGACGTAGCCGAGGTGCGGCAGGGCCAGCACGTTGGGCAGCGTCCGCAGCGGGTGGTCGGCGGGGAGCGGCTCCTCGTCGAAGACGTCAAGCCCGGCACCCGCGAGGCGGCTCTGCCGGAGGGCGGCGACAAGGGCGTCGTTGTCGACCAGCGCGGCACGCGCGGTGTTGACGAAGTAGGCGCTGCGGCGGATGGCGGCGATGTCGCCGGCGTCGATGATCCGGCGCGTCGACCACGACAGCTGCAGGTGCAGCGAGACCACGTCGGAGTTGAACAACAGGTCCCGCTTCGACGCGGCCAGCCGGACGCCGGCCGCGTCGGCCCGCTCCTCGGTCAGGTGCGGGCTCCAGGCCATCACGTCCATGTCGAAGGCCCGCGCGACCTTGGCCACCCGGGTCCCGATGTTGCCGAGGCCGATGACGCCGAACGTGGCGCCGGCCAGGTCCCGGCCGACGGTGGACTGCCACGGTCCGCCCTCCCGCATCGCCGTGGTCTCCTGCCGTACGCCGCGAAGCAGGCCGAGGACCAGCGCCCAGGTCAGCTCGGCCGGCGGGGCCGAGCGGGATGCGGTGCCGCACACCGTGACGCCGCGGCCGCGGCAGGCGGCCAGGTCGATCGAGGCGTTGCGCGAGCCGGTGGTCACCACCAGCTCGAGGTCCGGGAGCCGAGCCAGGATGGACTCGGTGAGGGGGGTGCGCTCCCGCATCACGACCACGATGGACGCGCCGCGGAGCGTGCGGACCACCTCGTCGGGGTCGGAGAGGTGCCGGCGTACGGACACCACGTCGACGCCGTGCAGGATCGACCAGTCGGCGTACTGCATCGCGACGTCCTGGTAGTCGTCGAGGACTACGCACTTCACCTCTGCGCCACCGCCTGCTCCCCCCAGAGCAACCCGAACGATGTCGGACCAGGGATGGGGTCGGCCCGCCCGTAGCAAGGTACGGGCGGGCCGCCGGAAAAGTCTCGGAAACCGGACAAAGTCAGCCTCACGCCAGACCGGCCGGGGTCAGTCCTCGGAGGTCTGGGCGTCCTCGGACGTGACGTTCTTGGTGCGGTTCGGGTCGACCTGAACGCCCGGGCCCATGGTCGTCGAGACCGTCACCTTCCTGATGTAGCGACCCTTGGAGCTGGCCGGCTTGAGCCGGAGCACCTCCTCGAGAGCGGCGGCGTAGTTCTCGGCGAGCTGGAGCTCGGAGAACGACGCCTTCCCGATGATGAAGTGCAGGTTGGAGTGCCGGTCGGTGCGGAACTCGATCTTGCCGCCCTTGATCTCCGTCACTGCCTTGGCCGGGTCGGGGGTCACGGTGCCGGTCTTGGGGTTCGGCATCAGGCCGCGCGGACCGAGCACCCGGCCGAGGCGGCCGACCTTGCCCATCATGTCCGGGGTCGCGACCACGGCGTCGAAGTCGAGCCAGCCGCCGTTCACCTTCTCGATCAGCTCGTCGCCACCGACGAAGTCGGCGCCGGCCTCACGGGCGGCGTCGGCCTTCTCGGCGTTCGCGAACACGAGGACGCGGGCGGTCTTGCCGGTGCCGTGGGGCAGGTTGACGGTGCCGCGCACCATCTGGTCGGCCTTGCGGGGGTCGACCCCGAGCCGCATCACGACGTCGAGGGTCTCGTCGAACTTCTTCTTGCTGCCGTTCTTGGCGAACTTGATCGCCGTCATCGGGGCGTAGAGCTCGTCCTTGTCGAACGTCTCTGCCGCCGCGCGGTAGGTCTTGCTGCGCTGCATGGTCTTCTTCTCTCTACGAAGGTCGTGGTCTAGGTGGGCCAGCGCGGCCCTGCCACTGGGTGCTACGGAGTGGTGGTGACGCCCATCGACCGGGCGGTGCCCTCCACGATCTTCATCGCGGCGTCGATGTCGTTGGCGTTGAGGTCGGGCATCTTGGTCAGGGCGATCTCGCGCACCTGGTCCTTGGTCAGCCTGCCGACCTTCTCCTTGTGCGGGACGCCCGAGCCCTTGCTCAGACCGGCGGCCTTCTTGATCAGCTCGGCGGCCGGCGGGGTCTTGGTGATGAACGTGAACGAGCGGTCCTCGTAGATCGTGATCTCGACGGGGATGACGTTCCCGCGCATGGACTCGGTCTGGGCGTTGTACGCCTTGCAGAAGTCCATGATGTTGACGCCGTGCGGACCGAGGGCGGTACCGACGGGCGGGGCCGGAGTCGCAGCGCCGGCCTGGAGCTGCACCTTGACCAGCGCAGCGATCTTCTTCTTCGGAGGCATTCCTCTATCTCTTCCTTCTCGTGGTCATGACGAGCACCTGTGTACGGCGCCCTGCCACCTGGTGTTGCTGCTTCAGACCTTCTGGATCTGGCTGAAGCTCAGCTCGACCGGGGTCTCCCGGCCGAAGATCTCGACCAGCGCCTTGACGCGCTGGGACTCCGGGTTGATCTCGGTGATGGTCGCGTGGAGTGTCGCGAACGGGCCGTCGACCACCATGACCGAGTCCTGGACGTCGAAGTCGGCCACCTCGACCGGCTTCTTGCTGGCGGTGGTGCTGCCCGGCGAGGCGGTGCCGGCGGCGACCGCCTCGGCCTCGGCGCGGGCCACCACGGCCGGGGCCAGCATGTTTTCGACCTCGAGCATGCTCAGCGGCACCGGCTGGTGGCTGTGCCCGACGAAGCCGGTCACCGACGGGGTGTGGCGCACCGCGGCCCACGACTCGTCGGTGAGGTCCATGCGGACCAGGACGTAGCCGGGCAGGACGGTCCGCTTGACCATCTTGCGCTGGCCGTTCTTGATCTCGGCGACCTCCTCGGTGGGGACCACGATCTCGTGGATGTAGTCCTCCATGTTCAAGGAGATGATGCGGTTCTCGAGGTTCGACTTCACCCGGTTCTCCATGCCGGAGTAGGTGTGCACGACGAACCAGTCACCCGGCTTGGCCCACAGCTCTGCGCGGAACTCCTCGAGCGGGTCGGGTGCGGAAGCCTCGCCGTCACCAGCGTCGTCGTCGTCGGCGTCCGCGTCGTCGTCGGTGTCGTCCACGTCGACCTCGGCGACCTCGGCGCTGACCGGTTCGTCGTCGCTGGTGTCAGCAGGCTCGTCGGCGAGCTCTGCGGCGACGTCCTCGGAGAGCTCGGCGTCGTCGTCGGCCAGGGTTTCCGGCCCCTCATCGCCCTCGGCCGCAGACAGCTCGACCGAGCTCGCGCCGTCGTCCTCGGTGTCGTCGAGCCCCATCTCGAGGTCGGTGGTCTCGTCGGTCACCTCGGTGTCGAGCCGCGGGTCGTCCTCGACCTCGGGCCCATCGTTCGGCTCGCCGTACTGGTCCTCGAGGTCGGCAGCCGGGGTCTCACCGGGCTCGAGCCCGGGCTCTGTCTCGGTCTCGGCCCGGTCGGGCTGGTCCGTGGTCTCCTCGACGTCGGCGGCGTCCTCGGTGGTCTCCACCGAGAGTTCTTCGGCCTGCTCGTCGTACTGCTCCGACACGTGTCGCTCCATCACTTGAACTGCTTGGGTGGCCGTCCGGCCCGCTGACTGGCTGGGGTTGGCTCCGGCCGTGGCTGGTTATTCGGCGCTGCGGCCGTCGAAGATCTCGAACGCCAGCTTGCCGAGCCCCAGGTCGAGCAGCGACACGATCGCCATCATGATCAACACGAAGACCATCACCACGATGAAGTAGGTGACCAGCTGGTCGCGAGTCGGCCAGACGACCTTGCGCAGCTCTGCCACGACCTGCCGGTAGAAGACCGTGGGGCTGGTGCGCTTCTCGGACCCCGAACGCTCGCGCGGTCCGCGAACCGCCTTGCTGTCCGTCACGCTGTTCGCCTCGATCCTTCGTGTGTTTGCTCATTGCTTGCTGGTGTGTCCTTGCAGGGCACGAGGGACTTGAACCCCCAACCTTCGGTTTTGGAGACCGATGCTCTGCCAGTTGAGCTAGTGCCCTCCGGGGTCCCCCTCACCCGGGTGAGGGCATGGCAAAGCCTGTGGGAAACCACCAAACGGGAAGTCTACGGTGAAGCCTCGACGAGTGCGAACTCCCAGCCTCACGCCCGGTCTGGAACGATGGCGCTGTGACATCTTCTGGGACTTCGCAGGCTCGATCTTCTCTTGGCCAACGCACGCCTTTGACCGAACGTTCCCCCCAGGAGCTGGCCGAGTTCCTGACCGATGCGCGCGCCGCCTACGACGAGCTGGCGGCGCAGGGGCTCAAGCTCGACCTGACGCGCGGCAAGCCGGCGGCCGCCCAGCTGGACCTCTCCAACGAGCTGCTGAACCTGCCTCGAGGCGTCGTCGACCAAGCCGGCGTCGACACCCGCAACTACGGCGGGCTGGAGGGCATCGCCGAGCTGCGCGCCATGTTCGCCGACCTGCTGTGGGTCGAGCCCGATCAGGTCGTCGCGGGTGGCAGCTCCAGCCTGGTGATGATGCGCGAGGTCCTCACCGACCTGTGGCTCAAGGGGGCCGTGGACGGCGAGCGGCCCTGGGCGCAGGAGGAGAAGGTCAGGTTCATCTGCGCGGTGCCCGGCTACGACCGGCACTTCACGCTGCTGGAGTGGTTCGGCATCGAGATGGTGACGGTGCCGATGAACGACGACGGCCCGGCCCCCGACGCGGTGGCTGAGCTGGCCGGCTCGGACCCGAGCATCAAGGGGATCTGGGTGGTGCCGACCTATGCCAACCCCTCCGGCTCGATCGTGAGTCAGGAGGTCGCGGAGCGGCTCGCCTCGATGACGACCGCGGCGCCGGACTTCAAGATCCTCTGGGACAACGCCTACGCGTTCCACCACCTCACCGAGGCCGAAGCCAAGAGCGCCGACATCCTGTCGCTGGCGTCGGCGGCCGGGCACCCGCACCGGCCGATCATGTTCGCCTCGACGTCGAAGATCACCTTCGCCGGTGCCGGCGTGGCCTTCCTGGCCGGCTCGGTCGAGACCGTGAAGTGGTACACCGGCCACCTCGGCAAGGGCGCCATCGGTCCCGACAAGGTCAACCAGCTGCGGCACTCGCAGTTCTTCGGCTCGCCGCAGGGCGTCCGCGACCACATGGCGAAGCACCGGCAGATCATCGCCCCCAAGTTCGCGTCGGTGCTCGGCGTGCTGCACGAGCAGCTCGACGGCCTCGGCATCGCGTCGTGGACCGAGCCGACCGGCGGCTACTTCATCAGCCTCGACGTCCTGGACGGCACCGCGGCGCGGGTGATCGAGCTGGCCAAGCAGGCCGGCGTCGCCCTGACCCAGGCGGGCTCGTCGTTCCCCTACGGCGACGACCCCAACGACCGCAACATCCGGATCGCGCCCACGTTCCCCGAGCCGGCCGAGGTCGAGGCCGCCACCCGCGCGGTGGCGACGTGCGCCCGACTCGCCGCTGCGGAGAAGCTGGTTGGCTGACAACCGGTCCCTGCGCGAGCTCCCGAAGGCACACCTGCACCTGCACTTCACGGGCTCGATGCGGCACGCCACGCTGCTCGAGCTCGCCGAGCGCGACGGCATCCGGCTGCCCGACCAGCTGGTCTCGCAGTGGCCGCCCCAGCTGTCGGCGGCCGACGAGAAGGGCTGGTTCCGCTTCCAGAGGCTCTACGACGTGGCCCGGTCGGTGCTGCGGACGGAGGGCGACGTACGCCGGCTGGTGCTGGAGGCCGCCGAGGACGACGTCCACGACGGCAGCGGGTGGCTGGAGATCCAGGTCGACCCGAGCGGGTACGCCGCCCGGTTCGGCGGGGTCACGGCGTTCACCGACCTGGTGCTCGACGCGGTCCGGTCCGCGTCGGAGCAGACCGGGCTGGCGATGGCGGTCGTCATCGCCGCCAACCGCACCCGGCACCCGCTGGACGCGCGCACGCTGGCAAGGCTCGCCGGCCAGTACGCCGGCCGCGGGGTGGTCGGCTTCGGGCTCTCCAACGACGAACGACGCGGCTCGACCGCCGACTTCGCGGGCGCCTTCCGGATCGCCGAGCGGGCCGGGCTGAGGCTGGTCCCGCACGGGGGTGAGCTGCGCGGCCCCGAGCACATCGCCACCTGCCTCGACTCGCTGCACGCCCACCGGCTCGGTCACGGCATCCGCTCCGCCGAGGACCCGCGGCTGCTGGAGCGGATCGTCGCCGCCGGGGTCGCGCTGGAGGTCTGCCCCGTCAGCAACGTAGCGCTGGGCGTCTACTCCGACCTGACGTCCGTGCCGCTGCCGACCCTCCTCGAGGCCGGCGCGACGGTCGCGCTGGGTGCGGACGACCCGTTGCTGTTCGGCTCCCGCCTGCTCGGCCAGTACGCCGCCATGCGCGCCGCCCACGACCTCTCCGACGAGCAGCTCGCCGAGCTGGCGCGGATGTCGGTGCGTGCCTCGTCGGCGCCGGACGACGTGCGGAAGCGGCTGCTGGTCGGCATCGATGGTTGGGGTCAGGCCGCCCGCGATTCAGGAACGAGCTCGCGGGCGAGGCTGTCCCCGTCGAGCGAGCGTCAGGGCTGAGCTTGCTCAGACCTGACAGTGAATCGAGACGACCGCAGCGAAGGCACCCGACCCAGCAACGCTGCGGAGGTCTCGACAGGCTCGACCAGCGGTGATCGCCCGCCTGAGATGATCCGGCGCGTGAGCGATCCCGACGAGACCGCGCCGTTCACGCACCAGCCCTACGGCAAGGACGCGCGTGACAACCCGTTCGTGTCGCCATCCGGGCCGGCCTCCCAGCCGTCCGGGCCGGACTACGTCACCCCGCCCGCCGCTCCGCCGCCGACCGCCGGCCCGGTGCGGTACGGGCCACCGTCCGGCGGCCAGCCCTACGGGCTCCAGCCCGGCTGGGCGCCGGCCTACGGCTCGCCGTACCCCGGCTCGCTCAACCACAAGGGAGCCACCAACTCGCTGGTGCTCGGCATCGTCGCGATCGTCTCGCTCGTCCTCACGCCGGTCTGCTGCATCACGCTCCCGGGTGTCTTCTGCGCGCCTTTCGCGTGGGGCGTAGGCGCCAAGGCCAAGCGCGAGATCGAGCGGCAGCCGGGTGTCTACGGCAACCTCGGATCGGCCCAGGCGGGCATGTGGATGGGGATCGTCATGTCCATCCTCGGATTCCTCTGCATCGCGCTGGTTGTCGCGCTCGTCGTCTGGGTCGGCTACAGCGACCCCTCGCTCGTCTGACTCGCTTGTCTCAAAGGGCACCCGGTTGCAATCGGAGCCTGACACGATGCGCCCATGACCACGGGCCCGCAGAACCCCTACGACGAGCAGCAGCCGCCGTCCCAGCCGCCGCCGGCGCCGCCGCCGTACCAACAGCCGCCGGTCTACCCGCAGCAGCCGGGCTACCAACAGCCGGGCTACCAACAGCCGGGCTACCCGCAGCAGCCGGGCTATCCGCAGCAGCCGGGCTACCCGCCCCCCGGCTACGGCGTCGCTCCCCAGAACGAGGGCCTGGCCGTGGCCTCGATGGTCGTGGGGATCGTGTCCTTCGTGCTGGCCTGTGGCTACGGGATCGGGCTGCTCGGCTCGCCGGTGGCGATGGTGCTGGGCCGGATCTCCCTGAAGCGGATCGACCAGTCCGGAGGTCAGCTGGGCGGTCGCGGGATGGCCCAGGCCGGCTTCATCATGGGGATCATCGGCACCGTCCTGCTGGTGCTCGTGATCATCGGGGTCGTGGTGCTCATCATCATCGGCGTCAACGGCGGCTTCGACGACAACAACGACTTCAACTACTGACGGTCACAGCTCGCAGCCGACCAGCACCGGCTCGTTGACCAGCCGGATGCCGTGCTTGGCCTCGACGCCGTCGCGGACCTCGCGGGCCAGCGCGAGCAGCTGCTCGGTGGTGGCGCCCCCGCGGTTGGTGAGCGCGAGGGTGTGCTTGGTCGAGAGGCCGACCGGCCCGGCGCCGTACCCCTTGTGGAAGCCGGCCTGCTCGATCAGCCACGCGGCACTCGTCTTGATCCGGCCGTCCGGCTGGGGCCAGGCCGGGGCGCCCTCGGGAAGCTCCGCCTCGTCGACGACCGGGTTGGTGAAGAACGAGCCGGCGCTCCACGTGTCGTGGTCGTCGGGGTCGAGCACCATGCCCTTGCTGCGGCGCAGGTCGAGCACCGCCTCGCGCACGTCGGCGAGCGGGGCGCGCTGGCCGAGATCGACGCCGAGGGTGCGGGCCAGCTCGGCGTACTGCACGGGTGCCCCGAGGGTGCCCTGGCGGAACTGGAACGTGACGTCGAGTACGACGTGCCGCTCGGGGTCGGCCTTGAACCGCGAGGTGCGGTAGCCGAAGTCGCAGTCGGTGTTCGCGAAGGTGCGCACACCGTTGAGCACGCGGTCCCAGACCCGCACCTGCGCGATGGTCTGTGCGACCTCCTGTCCGTAGGCACCGACGTTCTGGATCGGGGTGGCGCCGACCAGTCCGGGAATGCCGGCCAGCGCCTCGACGCCCACCCACTCGCGCTCCACGGCCCGGGCGACGAGGTCCTCCCAGCTCTCCCCCGCCGCCACCGTGACCAGCGCGCCGCCGCAGGTCGGGTCGTCGCCCT
Organism: uncultured Actinomycetota bacterium; assembly: GCA_963800715.1. GTDB lineage: Bacteria > Actinomycetota > Actinomycetes > Propionibacteriales > Nocardioidaceae > Nocardioides. The sequence goes on from CAWDBZ010000002.1 coordinate 307,071, forward strand.
CGACGTCGGCCCGCACCCCGCTGGTCGCGACCTCGACAACCGTGCCGTCGAAGCCGCTGTCGGCGACCACGACGTTGCTCCCGCCGCCGAGCACGAGGACCGGGCCCTCGACGCTGCTCATCGCCTCGACCAGCTCCTGCTCGGAGGTCGCGCGGAGCCACGCCGTCGCAGGACCGCCCAGCCGGAGTGTGGTGTGGTCCTTGAACAGGTCAGGCACGGACGACGGCCTTGGGCATGCCGAGCACCTTCTGCCCTCCCGAGGTCACCGTCAGCACGACCGTGGTCAGACCGTCCTCGGGCTCCTTGGCCTCGCCGGCGATCACCACCTCGACACTTCCCTCGGCAGGTACGACGACCGGCGCGGTGAACTTGCAGCCGAGCGAGACCACCTCGGCGCCCGGGAACCACTCGCCGACCGCTCGCGCCGCGAGCGCCATCGTGTACATGCCGTGCGCGATCACGCCGGGCAGCCCGACGCTGCGGGCCACCTCTTCGTCCTGGTGGATCGGGTTGTGGTCGCCGCTCGCCTCGGCGTACGCCACGAGATCCGCGCGGGTGATGGTGAAGGTCTTGGCCTCGAGGCTCATTCGGTCGGCCCCCGGTGCACGAGAGTGGCGCTGGTCGAGCAGACCAGCGTGCCGTCGGCGTCGGTGATCTCGCTGGTGGTGCCGAGGATGTCGTTGCCGGCGATCTGGCGCAGGCCCGCGACGCTGAGGGTCGCGGTGAGCACGTCGCCGGGCACGATCGGTCGCTCGTAGGTGAACCGCTGCTCGCCGTGCACGATGCGGAACAGGTCGAGCTGCTCGGCCTCCAAGAACGCGTTCATCGCCTCGAAAGCCATCACGATCGGGAACGTCGCCGGCGCCGGTCCTCCGTCGTACGACGAGCCGGTGGCCTCGGCGAAGGCGCGGACCCGGTCCTCGGTGACTGCGAACGCGGCCGTCGGTGGGAAGGACCGGCCGACGAGCGACTGGTCGACAGGCATGGCTCCAACCTAGTGGTGCTCAGGTTCGTGCTACTTGGGCCCGTGGTGCTTCGGCGGCTTGTGGTGCTTCGGCGGCTTGTGGTGATGTGGCTTGGGCGGCTTGACCCCGTGGTGCTTCTGCTTGTGGTGCTTTGCCTTGGCCGGTGGCTTCACCGCCGCCGGCTGCGCGTCCGGCGCGGCCGCAACACTCGGTGGCTCGGCGAGCGGCGCCGCTGCGGAAGCTACCGGCTCGGACGCACCCAACGCCCGGTCCTCGGCCGGAGCGCCACCGTCGGGGAGGCCGATCGCCAGCCCGAGCGCGACCATGCCCGCGACGCCGCCCAGCCCCGCGGCCCTGACGCGCCGCCGTCTCCACCACCTCACGGGTGCGATGGCCAGGGCTTCGGTGTCGATGTCCGCCTGGGCCGCCCGCGCCGCTGCCAGGCTGCGGCTCGCTGGTTCGAGCACCGCGGCAACCTCGGCCGCGGTGGGCCGCGCTCCCGGCTCGCGCGAGGTCATCGCGCTGAGCAGCCGCCCGAGGGGGTCGGGCAGGTCGTCGGGTATGGCTGGGTCGTGCGTGAGGCGGGCCACGGCCGCCTCGGTGGGCGTCCCGCTGAAAGCCGGTGTCCCCGTGATCAGCTCGAGGAGGACCAGACCCAGGGCATAGATGTCCGCTGCGGTGCCGACCTCGTCCCCGGAGGTCTGCTCGGGCGCCACGTAGGTGACCGTCCCGACCATCGTGCCGGTCGCTGTCACCCGGACCGTGTCGCCGACCAGACGGGCGATACCGAAGTCCGCCACCCGGACCCGCCCCTCCCCGTCGAACAGGAGATTTCCGGGCTTGATGTCGCGGTGGACGACGCCTGCCGCGTGCACCGGCATCAGCGCCGATGCCGCCTGCGCGCCGATCTCGGCCACCCGGTCGAGCAGCTGACTGCCCCGGTCGACCAGGTCAGCGACAGTGCCACCGGCAAGCAGCTCCATGACGAGGTAGGGGTGGTCGCCGCTGATCCCGGCGTCCAGCACGGTGACCAGGCCCGGGTCGGACAAGCCGGCCAGGATCCGTGCCTCGGAGACGAACCGCGCCCGGGCGGTCTCGGAGTCCGGCGCCTCGCGCAGCACCTTGATCGCAACCTTGCGGTCCAGCAGCGTGTCGTGGGCGGCGTACACCTCGGCCATGCCGCCACGGCCGAGCCGGGACTCGATCCGGTAGCGGCCCGCGACCATCAAGTCCGAGGGTCGGAGTTCCTGTCCCATCCGGGGTGTCTCCGTCCGCGCGTGGATGCCTCAGCCTTCGGGAGGTACCCGCCCAGCACGGCCGTCAAGCCTCCGGTGTCAGCCTCGTAACCGGGGTGGGGTGCGGGCAACCGGTCGGCCTGACCCCGGACGTACGTCGACCCGGCAGGTGTCCTGCCGGGTCGTCGGAATGTAGGCGCCGCTGGCGTCAGCGAGTCTCGCGGTGCGCGGTGTGCTTGCGGCAGCGCGGACAGAACTTCGCCAGCTCGAGCCGGTCGGGGTCGTTGCGCCGGTTCTTCTTGGTGATGTAGTTGCGCTCCTTGCACTCGGTGCACGCGAGCGTGATCTTGGGGCGAACGTCGGAGCTCTTGCTGGCCACGGAAGGTCCTTTTGTCTGTCGTCGTACGTCGAAGCTCGGAGTAGCGGGGGCGGGATTCGAACCCGCGACACCACGATTATGAGCCGTGTGCTCTAACCACCTGAGCTACCCCGCCACGGGGGACACGGCCTCACTGTCGAGCGTACTGACGAACGCCAAGCAGATCTGACTGTGCCAGAGCCCCTCTACGGAATCGAACCGTAGACCTTCTCCTTACCATGGAGACGCTCTGCCGACTGAGCTAGAGGGGCCGGTGGGTGACACCGACGGAGAACTTTACACAGCCTGCGCGGTCTGGCCGAATCGCCCGCAGCGGTGACCGGTCAGCCCTGGATGCGGGCAAATGGAAGTGCCTCCTCGAGCTCGTAGGCGAGCTCGATCAGGGTGGCCTCACGGCCCGCTCCGGCCCCGAACATCATGCCCTGCGGCAGCCCGCTGGCAGTGGTCGCGAGGGGTAGCGAGATGGCCGGGTCGCCGGTGGCGTTCTGGAGCGGCGTGAATGCCACCCAGTCCTGGACCCGGTCCATCACGACCTCGTAGTCCTGGGTCGGGTCGAGCCAGCCGACCTCCGGCGTCTCGGTGGCCAGGGTCGGCGTCAGTGCCACGTCGTAGCTCTTGAAGAACTCGGCCGACGCCGCGCTGCTGCGGCGCAGCCGCCGGATCGCGCCCGGCATCCGGTGCAGGTTGCGCCGGGCATGCGCGTACAGCCCGTGGCTCATGCGGTCGAGGTTCGCGGGCTCCCAAGACCGACCGTGCATCCGGCGCCCGCTCCGCAGGAGGAAGAACGCCAGGCTCGACCAGTAGACGAGGAAGTCGTCCGGGAACGACGGCCCGACGGGCGCGTCCGCGTGCTCGACGCGGTGCCCGAGCTCCTCGAGCACCGCAGCGACCTTCAGGGTGAGCTCGGTGACCTCCGCGTTCGCTCCGCGGCCGACGCCCTCGGTGTGCACGCCGATCCGCAGCCGGCGCCGGCCCGGGCGGGTCAGGTCGCCGATGGGCGGCAGGTGCAGCGCGCGGTAGACCCGCTCGGCCTCGCGGAGGAACGCCGCGGTGTCCCGGACGCTCCGGGTGACCACTCCGTCGCTGATGATCCGGACCGGCATCTGGCGCATCGGCGCGTCCTGGGCGAGCCGGTCCCGGGTCGGCTTGAGCCCGACGAGGCCGTTGACGGCCGCTGGGATCCGGATCGAGCCGCCGCCGTCGTTCGCGTGGGCGATCGGCACCACGCCGGCCGCCACCATCGCCGCCGAGCCGGCCGAGCTCGCGCCGGCCGTGTGGCTGGTGTTCCAGGGGCAGCGGACCGGGCCGAGCCTCGGGTGCTCGGCACTCGGCGAGAAGCCGTACTCGCTGAGCTGGCTCTTCCCCAGCGGCACCAGCCCGGTGGCGAGATACATCCGAACGAAGTCACCGTCCCGCTTCTCCGGCATCGGCGCCCAGGCGTCGGTGCCCTGCATGGTCGGCATCCCGGCGGTCTCGACGTTGTCCTTGAGCCAGGTCGGTACGCCGGCGAAGAAGCCGGGCCGCGGATCCCGCGCCTCGGCCCGGGCCCGGTCGAACGCCTCGTAGGCGATGCCGTTGAGCTCGGGCTGCACCAGCTCGGCCCGCGCGATCGCTGCCTCGACCACGTCGGGGACCGACACCTGGCCGGCATGCAGCGCCTCGACGAGCCCCACGGCGTCGTGCTCGCCGAGCGCGTCGTCGGTGAAGGCGTGGATGCGAGAGGTCACGCGCGGAATCTAGCGAACGGTTGACTTATCGTTTTTCGTTGTTATTGAATATCGATAACAACGAGGCTGAGGAGCTGAGCGCCATGGCGCTGATCGACCGCATCGACCACCTGATCACGCGCGGGCTGTTGCTCGTCGTCGCGGTCGCGGCACCAGTCCTGCTCGTGGGCCTGCCACTGGTCGACTGGGTTCGCGGCGAACCGCTTGCGACGAGCGGCGACACCGGGTCGCACGGTGACCTCGGGGCGCTGGTCCATGAGGCCTCCGGCGCCCAGCTGACCTGGGCCGGCGAGGCGGACGTCAGCATCGCCGACGCCGCACCGACTCTGTGGCTGACCGTCCTTGTCCCCGCCAGCCTGCTGGCGGTCGCAACAGCCTCCGTGGCCCTCCTCCTCCGCCACGTGGTGGGCCAGATCGAGACCGGTCGGCCGTTCACCGCCTCCAGCCTGCGGGCCCTGCGCGCTGCGGGAGTGGTGGTGGTCGCCGCCTCGGTGACGGTGCCCCTCGTCTCGGGCTGGGCCACGGCCCGCGTGATGGACCGGGCCCTGACCGGTGCCACGTCGGGGATGTCGTTCACCTTCCAGCCCCTGTGGCTCCTGGCCGGCGTACTCGTCGTCGTGCTGGCCGAGGCGTTCCGGACCGGCATCCGACTCACCGACGACGTCGATGGGCTCGTCTAGTGCCAATCAGCAGAACCAATCCGAGGAGGCACCGGTGACCGAGACGGTTCGAGGTGGACCGGTGCCGTTCCTGCTGCGCGGGTTCTTGCGGTTGCTCGTGCTGGTCACTCCGCTCTTCGTGCTCTTCGCTGTCCTGGACTCGGACGATCGTCGAGTGACCTGGGTCGACGACCGCAGCAGCTTCGGCGCCGAAGCGTCGCTGTCGACGCTGGGCGACCCGCGGCCGGGGACAGAGATCCAGGCCGAGGCGCAGGTCCGCTACGTCGTCGAGCACGCGTCGGTCGGGTTGTGGCTGATCAATCTCCTGCCGACGTTCCTGCTCGGGGTCGCCGTCTCGGCCGTGGCTCTCCTGCTCCTGCGCACCATGCGAGAGACGTACGCCGGCCGCCCGTTCTCCGGGCACGGGGTCCGCAGGCTCCGCCTGGTCGCGGGGGTGGTCGCCGCGTCAGCGATCATCGTGCCGCTGCTGAGCTCGGTGTCGTCCCACGCGACTGTGGCGCGCGTCCTGCCGGACCAGGCGCCAGGGCCCTTCGCCGGATGGGACGTCGTCGGTGCCACCATCCCCTGGTTGGTCGTGGCTCTGCTCGTCCTCGCTGTCGCGGAGGCGTTCGACATCGGCGCCCGGTTGGCCGACGACGTCGACGGGCTGGTCTGAGTGCCCGTCGAGGAGCCGCACCGGATCGTCTGCCGGCTCGACGAGCTGCTGGCCGAGCGCGGCCTCACGCTGACCGCACTGGCCGAGGAGATCGGCGTGACGATCGTGAACCTCAGCGTCCTTAAGAACCAGCGCGCCAAGGCGGTGCGGTTCAGCACCCTGACCGCGATCTGTGACGCGCTGGACTGCCAGCCGGGCGACCTGTTCGTGGTCGAGACGTGAGGAGGCCCCGAGGCCACGCCGTTCGGCGCGGTCCTCGGGGCCACCAAAGGACTACAGGGTCGTCAGGGAGTGACGACGACCGTGATGAAGTTGGACGAGATGTAGTCGGAGTACTCCGGGCCGTCGGTGTAGTAGGCCTGGAACTGGTAGGTGCCCGGTCCGAAGGCCGGCAGGTTGCCGCCCGCGAGGCCGCTGCCCTTGGTGATCTGCGCACCGAAGCCGGAGGCCGCGTTGAACGATCCGCCCGGCAGGATGCTGGAGAAGCCGAGGAAGTTCGGCGACTCGCTGCCGCCCTTGAACTTCCCGTCGAGGTAGATGTCGACGTAGCCGCCGTCCGCCGGCTTGTTCTTGAACAGGACGCTGCCGAACAGCGGGGCGTACGTGGTGGGGTCGGCGGAGGCCGAGAAGGTGAACGTCGTCGAGTTCACCGACAGGGCGGAGTTGTAGACCTCGAACTTCGTCTTGGCCTTCTTGCCCTGGTAGCTGCCGGAGACCTTGTAGGTGCCCGTGCCGAGCGGCGGGACCTTGTAGACCGCCTTGCCGTTCTTGACCTTGACGTTCTTGTTCTTCTTGAAGCCGGTGCCCTTGAGCGTGAACTTGACCTTGCCGGGGCCGTTGACGATCGCAGTGATCTTCTGCTTGCCGATGCCGGGCTGGACGCCCTTGGCCGAACGCTTGAGCTTGATCGACGGCTTCTTCTTTGCCACGACCGGAGCGGCGTGGGTCGAGCGGTTGCTGGAGCCGTCAGCCGCCGCGGTGGCGGCGACGGTGAGGACCGGGGTGGCGAGGGCGAGCGTCGTGACGCTCGCGACTCCGAGGATGGCCAACCTGCGCATGCGATGTTGCCTTTCGAGCTCGGGAAACCCGGACGAGGAGCCCGGAACGGTGTTTTACCGGTCCCCCGCCTACCCGAGGCTCCACCGCGCAAACCACATCTCGTCGGTTGAGACAGTCCTGTTATCCGAGCAGCTAGCCGAACATCGCACCCGGGTTCAGGATGCCCTGCGGGTCGAGGGCGTCCTTGATCCTCTGGTTGAGCGCCAGCGCGTCGGGGCCGAGATAGTCGCCCAGCCAGGCCTGCTTGAGGCGGCCGACGCCGTGCTCGCCGGTGATGGTGCCGCCGAGCTCCATGGCGAGCTCCATCACCTCGCCGTACGCCGTCCGGGCCCGCTCGGCCATGTCCTTGTCGGCCGGGTCGAAGACGATCAGCGGGTGGGTGTTGCCGTCGCCGGCGTGGGCGATCACAGCGATCGTGACCTCGCGCTTCGCCGAGATGTCGGCGATGCCGTCGACCAGGGCGCCGAGCTGCGGGAGGGGTACGCCGACGTCCTCCAGCAGCAGGGTGCCGGTGCGCTCGACGGCGGGGATGGCGCTGCGCCGGGCGACGACGAAGGCCTCGCCCTCGTCCGGGTCGTCTGTCGAGAAGACCTCGGTGGCGTTGTTCTCCTCGCAGAGCCCCGCGATCAGCTCGCACTCGGCGGAGGCATGACCGGCCGGCTCGTCGGACTGGATCACCAGCATCGCGGCCGCTTCCCGGTCGAGTCCCATCTTGGTCAGGTCCTCGACCGCGTTGATGGTCGGCTGGTCCATGAACTCCAGCATCGACGGCCGCAGCCGCCGCGTGATCGCCAGCACCGAGGCGGTCGCGTCGTCCAAGGTCGCGAACGTCGCCACCAGGGTGGCCGGCGGCCGCTGCTTCGGCACCAGCCGCAGCACGATCTCGGTGACGATCCCGAGCGTGCCTTCGGAGCCGACGAACAGCTTGGTGAGCGACAGGCCCGCGACGTCCTTGAGCCGGGCCCCGCCCAGATGGACCGCGGTGCCGTCGGCGAGCACGACGGTCAGGCCCAGCACGTAGTCGGTGGTGACGCCGTACTTCACGCAGCACAGGCCACCGGCGTTGGTGGCGATGTTTCCGCCGATCGAGCAGATCTCGTAGGACGACGGGTCCGGCGGGTACCAGAGGTCGTGCTCGGCCGCCGCCGCCTTCACCTGGGCGTTCATCAGCCCCGGCTGGACGACCGCTGTGCGCGTCACCGGGTCGATCTCGATCTTCGTCATCCGCTCGGTCGAGACGACCAGGCAGCCGTCCACCGCCGACGCTCCGCCGGACAGCCCGCTGCCCGCACCGCGAGGCACGACCGGGACGTCATTGGCGGCCGCGAACCGCACCGCCGCCTGCACGTCCTCGGTCGAACCGACCCGCACCACGGCCAGGGGGACGCCCGCGTCGGGGTCGTTGGCGCGGTCCCATCTGTACTTGTCCATCCGTTCCGGATCGGTGACGACCACGTCCTCACCGAGGTCCGCAATCAGGGGCCCGAGGTCGACCTGCGCGTCCACAGTCATGTACGCAAGACTGACTCGCTCAGGGCAAAGACGCCAACAAGCCCCCCAACGGAGGAGTGATCGTGGGAGATCGAGTGACCGTCGGAGGACTGCAGGTCGCCTCCGTCCTGCACGCGTTCGTGCGCGACGAGGCGCTGCCGGGATCGGGTGTCGACGAGGCCGCCTTCTGGACCGGCGTCGAGGCGATCCTGGGCGACTTCGTCCCGCGCAACAGCGAGCTGCTGGCCCGTCGCGACGAGCTCCAGCAGCAGCTCGACGAGTGGCACGAGAAGAACCCTGGCCCCGTCGGCGACCAGGCGGCGTACGTCCAGCTGCTCCGCGACCTCGGCTATCTCGTCAACGAGCCCGCCGACTTCGCCATCGAGACCAGCGACGTGGACGAGGAGGTCGCCGTCCAGGCCGGCCCGCAGCTCGTCGTACCGGTGCTCAACGCGCGGTTCGCCGCCAACGCCGCCAACGCCCGCTGGGGCTCGCTCTACGACGCGCTCTACGGCACCGACGCCCTCCCCGAGGACGACGGCCAGGAGCGAGGCTCGTCGTACAACCCGAAGCGCGGCGCGGCCGTGATCGCGAAGGCGCGCGCCTTCCTCGACGAGCACTTCCCGCTCGCCGAGGGCAGCCACGTCGACGCGACCGGCTACTCCACCGAGGACGGCACGCTCACGGTGCAGCTCGGCGACGGCGAGTCCGGGCTGGCCGACCCGGCGCAGTACCTCGGCCACCGTGGCGACCCGGCCGACCCCGAGGGCGTGCTGCTGATCCACCACGGGCTGCACGTCGAGATCCAGGTGGACCGCGACGACAACATCGGCAAGGACGACGCCGCCGGCGTGAAGGACCTGCTCATGGAGGCCGCGGTCTCGACGATCATGGACCTCGAGGACTCGGTCGCCGCGGTCGACCCGGACGACAAGGTGGCGGGCTACCGCAACTGGCTCCAGCTCAACCAGGGCACGCTGACTGCCGAGGTCGCCAAGGGCGGGTCGTCGTTCATCCGCGGGCTCGAGCCGGACCGGCTCTACGACGGCCCGGCCGGCCAGCTCGTGCTGCCCGGCCGGTCGCTGCTGTTCGTGCGCCAGGTCGGCCACCTGATGACCACCGACGCGATCCTGTTCGAGAACGACGAGATCCCTGAGGGCATCCTCGACGCGATCATGACCGCGCTCTGCAGCCTGGTCGACATCCAGGGCCGCAGCGAACGCGTCAACTCGCGGACCGGCTCGATGTACGCCGTGAAGCCGAAGATGCACGGCCCCGACGAGGTGCGGTTCACCGACGACCTGTTCGCCGCCGTCGAGGACCTCCTCGGGCTGGGCCGGGGCACCATCAAGCTCGGGATCATGGACGAGGAGCGGCGCACCTCGGCCAACCTCAAGGCCTGCATCCACGCGGCGCGTGGGCGGGTCGCCTTCATCAACACCGGGTTCCTCGACCGCACCGGCGACGAGCTGCACACCTCGATGCTGGGCGGCGCGATGATCCGCAAGGGCGACATGAAGTCGACCGAGTGGATCAAGGCCTACGAGGACCAGAACGTCGACATCGGGCTCGCGTGCGGGCTGCACGGCCGGGCCCAGATCGGCAAGGGCATGTGGGCGATGCCGGACGAGATGGCGGCGATGCTCGAGCAGAAGATCGGCCACGCGCAGGCCGGGGCGTCATGTGCGTGGGTGCCGTCGCCGACCGCGGCGACGCTGCACGCGCTGCACTACCACCAGGTCGACGTCGCCGCGCGGCAGGAGGAGCTGCTGGCCGATCAGAAGCAGGGCGGCCGGCGTACGACGATCGAGCAGCTGCTCACCGTCCCACTCGCGGATCCCCCGGAGTGGTCGGACGAGGACAAGACCGCGGAGATCGAGAACAACCTTCAGGGCATCCTCGGCTACGTGAAGCGCTGGGTCGACGACGGCGTCGGCTGCTCGAAGGTGCCCGACATCCACGGCACCGCGCTGATGGAGGACCGGGCGACGTGCCGGATCTCCTCCCAGCACGTCGCCAACTGGCTGCGGCACGGCATCGTCACCGCCGACGAGGTCGAGGCGGCGTTCCGCCGGATGGCCGACGTGGTCGACGAGCAGCAGGCGAGCGAGGGCTACCAGCCGATGGGCCCGTCGTACGACGGCGAGGCGTTCGGGGCCGCCCACGACCTGGTCTTCGAGGGGCTCACCCAGCCCTCGGGCTACACCGAGCCGATCCTGCACCGCCGTCGCCGTGCCCTGAAGGCAGCCCTGAAGACGGCCCTGAAAGGTGAGTCATGACCCTGTCCCTCTCCCAGGCCCGCGCGATCATCGCCGGCACCCTCGCGGCCGGCAGCGCGGCACAGTTCAAGCCGCTGACCGTCGTCGTCCTGGACGCGGGCGGACACGTGCTCGCCGTCGAGCGTGAGGACGGCTCGTCCAACAAGCGGTTCGAGGTCGCCCACGGCAAGGCGCACGGCGCGGTGTCGATGGGGATGGGCTCGCGCTCGCTGATGGAGCGGGCCGAGCAGCAGCCGTACTTCGTCGCCGCCGTCACCCACTCGGTCGGCGCGCTGGTGCCGGTGCCGGGCGGGGTGCTGGTGCGGGCCGCGGACGGGACGCTGCTCGGTGCGGTAGGCGTGTCTGGCGACACCTCCGACCACGATGAGGAGGCCGCGCTGGCCGGCGTCGAGTCGGCCGGGCTGGTGGCTCAGGCGGACTGACGTGCCGATCGTCGACGTGGAGCTGGTGGGCGAGACGCTGGCTACCGCCGACACCACCCAACGCCTGGCCGATGCCGTCGGCGAGGCGCTGGAGTCACGACCCGGCGGGACCTGGGTGCGGGTCCGGCTGCTCGACCGCAGCTGCTACGCCGAGAACGGCGGCGTGCCCGAAGGAGTGCAGCCGGTCTTCGTGACCATCCTGGAGCGGCACCGCCCGTCCGGTGAGGAGCTGACCGATCGGGTTGCCAGAGTTACTGCCGCGGTCGCCGACGTCACCGGGCGGGACCCTGAGAACGTGCATGTGCTGTTCGAGGACGATGCCGCCGGGCGGCTCTCGTTCGGCGGGCGGCTGGTCGAATGACCAGCGGTCAGGCGGACTGACCTCGCCGGAAGCAGCCCACCAGGTGCGGGTCGAAGACCCCGATCGCCTCCATCAGCGCGAACATCGTGGTCGGCCCGACGAAGGCGAAGCCGCGCTTCTTCAGCTCCTTGGAGAGCGACTTGGACTCGGGTGAGGTCGTCTGCATCTCCTCGGTGGAGGCCGGCGCCGGCGGGTCGTCGGGGGCGAAGGACAGCACCAGGGCCTCGAGCCCCTCTTGCTCGCGCAGCGCGACAGTGGCCCGCGCGTTGACGATCGCCGCCGAGATCTTGGCGCGGTTGCGCACGATCCGGGCGTCGGCCATCAACCGGGCCTCGTCGTCCTCGCCGAACGCCGCGATCGCCTCGGGGTCGAAGCCGTGGAAGACCTCGCGGAACGCCTCGCGCTTGTTGAGGATCGTCGACCACGACAAACCGGACTGGAACGCCTCGAGGGTGAGCCGCTCGAGGTAGGCCGACTCGCCGTGCACCCGGTTGCCCCACTCGGTGTCGTGGTAGTCGCGCATCACGCCCGGACCGCCGCCCCAAGGGCAGCGGGCGACGCCGTCCTCACCAACCACCGGACCCATGTCGAACATCCTGACCTACGCCGCCGACAGGATGCGGGTACAGATCAGCGACGTTCCTTGAGCCGCGCGTTGGGCAGCTCCGGCGCCGGGATCGGCGGCTGGTCGTCGCCGGTCGGGATGCCGAACCGGCCGTCGGCGTACCCGCCGTCCGCGAGCTGGGCCATCCACGCCTCGCGGAACGCGACGACGTCCTCGTGGCTGCGGCCGACGAAGTTCCACCACATCACGATCGCCTCGCCGAACGGCGGGCCGCCGAGCAGCAGCACGCGGGCATCCGCGACGGCCTCGATGGTGAGCCGCTGGGAGCCGGGCGGCACGTAGGCGAGCTCGTGCTCCTTGGTCTCGACGTCGCCGAGCGAGACGACGCCGGTGTCGACCAGGACGCCGTGCTCGAACGCCGGGTCGACGTCGAGGTGCAGCTCGGTGCCGGCGCTGAGCAGCAGCTCGGCGCCGAGCAGGGGCGTGGCGGTCGCGACCGGCGAGATGTCGCCGAGCAGCGAGCCGAGGAAGACCCTGGCCTCCCAGCCTTCGCCGGTCACTGCGGCGGGTGCGTAGTGCTCGAACGTCGGAGCGTCGTCGCGGGCCGACGACGGCAGCGCCACCCAGAGCTGGGCACCGTGCAGCACCGAGGTCTCGGGCGTCGAGACCTCGGAGTGGCTGATGCCGTGGCCGGCGGTCATCAGGTTCAGCTCGCCCGGCCGGACCATGGCGTGGTGGCCGGCGCTGTCGCGGTGCTCGATCTCACCGGTGAACAGCCAGGACACCGTCTGCAGCCCCGTGTGCGGGTGTGGCGCGACGCTCATCCCGCCGGAGTCGGAGACGTGGTCGGGGCCGTAGTGGTCGAGGAAGCACCATGCTCCGATCAGCGACCGCTCCCGCTGCGGCAGGGTACGGCGCACCGTCATGGCGCGTGGGCCGCCCAGCGGCACCTCGCGAGGGGTCATCACCTCGATCCCGCTGCCGGTGCTCCCGGGCGACTGAGCGCAGACGAGCTCGTCGGGTTTGTCCTCGAGGTTGCTCACGAGAACAGTCTGTCGCGAGAAGGGTGAGGACGGCAGGACGGAAAGGGAGCGGTTAGCCAGCAACCCGCCCGCAGCCAGGCCCCCGCCGCCCACGTTGCCCACTGACCGCCGACCCGAGCCGACCCCAGACAGCGGTCAGCCAGCAACCCGCCCACCACCAGATCCCCGCCGCCCACGTTGCCCACTGACCGCCGACCCCAGCCGACCCCAGGCAGCGGTCAGCCAGCAACCCGCGGACCACCAGATCCGCGCCGCCCAGGTTGCCTACTGACCGCCGACCCGAACCGACCCCGAGCCGACCCCAGGCAGCGGTTCGCTCACGACTGGTGGATCGGGTCCGTCGCTCGCTTGTGGCCGACCTCGTGGCCGTCGCCCTGCTTGATCACGCCGGTACGCCGGCCGGCCGGCTTCTCGAGCCGGATGATCACCGACTTGGAGGTCGGGGTGTTGCTGCCCTCGGCCTTGGAGTCGAGGGGGACCAGCGGGTTCGTCTCGGGGTAGTAGGCCGCGGCACAGCCCCGCGGCTGGTCGTAGGACACGATGCGGAACTCGATGGCGCAACGCTCCGAGCCGTCCTTCCAGACGCTGACGAGGTCGACGTGGTCGCCGTCCTTCCAGCCGAGGTGCTGGATGTCGTCGGGGTGCACGAAGACCACGCGGCGGCCGTTCTTGATGCCGCGGTAGCGGTCGTCGAGGCCGTAGATCGTGGTGTTGAACTGGTCGTGCGACCGCAGCGTCTGCAGCAGCAGGTGCCCCTCCGGCACCTCGAGCACCTCGAGCGGGCTGGCCGAGAAGATCGCCTTCCCGGCCTCGGTCGGGAACTGGCGGCTGTCGCGCGGCGGGTGCGGCAGTGTGAAGCCGCCCGGCTGGTCGACCTTCTCGTCGTACGCCGCACAGCCGGGCACCACGCGGGCGATCCGCTGCCGGATGGTGTGGTAGTCGTCGCGGAAGACGCCCCATGGGATCCCGTGCTCGCCGCCGAGGGTCGCGAGCGCGAGTGAGCACACGATGTCGACCTCGGACCGGAGGTGCTCGGACGCCGGGCCGAGCGGCCCCTTCGAGGCGTGCACCGCGGACATCGAGTCCTCGACGGTGACCCGCTGTTCCCGGCCGCCAGTGAGGTCCTTCTCGCTGCGGCCCAGGGCCGGGACGATCAGCGCGGTCCGGCCGTGGACGACGTGTGAGCGGTTCAGCTTGGTCGAGACGTGGACGGTGAGCTCGGCGTTGCGCATCGCCTGCTCGGTGACGTCGGTGTCGGACACCGCGGAGACGAAGTTGCCACCCATCGCGAAGAACACCCGCGCCCGGCCGTCGGCCAGCGCCTTGACCGCCTCGACGGTGTCGAAGCCGTCCTCCCGAGGCGGCTCGAAGTGGAACTCGTCGCGCAGCGCGTCGAGGAAGGCCGGCTTCGGCCGCTCCCAGATGCCCATGGTCCGGTCGCCCTGCACGTTGGAGTGGCCGCGGACCGGACAGAGCCCGGCGCCCGGCTTGCCGATGTTGCCCTGGAGGAACGCCACGTTGGCGATCTCCTTGATGGTGGCCACCGAGTTGCGGTGCTGGGTCAGGCCCATCGCCCAGCAGGTCACCGTCCGCGCGGAGTCTCGGAAGAGTGCCGCGCACTCCTCGATCTGCTCGCGCGTCAGCCCGGTGGCGGCCTGCACCTGGTCCCAGTCCAGGTCCTTCACGTGCGCGGCGTACTCCTCGAAGCCGCTGGTGAACTGCTCGACGAAGTCATGGTCGACGGCGTCCCACTCGAGCAGCAGCGCGCCGATCGCCTGGAACAGTGCGAGGTCGCCGTTGACCCGGATGGGCAGGTGCAGGTCGGCGAGTGCGGTGCCACGGCCGATCACGCCCCGCGGTCGCTGGGGGTTCTTGAAGCGCCCGAGCCCGGCCTCGCGCAACGGGTTGATCGACACGATCTTCGCGCCGTTCTGCTTGGCCAGCTCGAGCGCGGAGAGCATCCGCGGATGGTTGGTACCGGGGTTCTGGCCGGCGATCACGATCAGCTCGGCGGTGTGGATGTCGTCGAGAGTGACCGAGCCCTTGCCGATGCCGATCACCTCGGCCAGCGCGACCGACGTGGACTCGTGGCACATGTTCGAGCAGTCGGGCAGGTTGTTGGTGCCGAGCGCGCGCGCGAACAGCTGGTAGACGAACGCCGCCTCGTTGGACGTCTTGCCAGAGGTGTAGAAGATCGCCTCGTCCGGGCTGGCCAGCCCGCGCAGCTGCTCGCCGACCAGCTCGAACGCGTCGTCCCACGCGATCGGCTCGTAGTGGCTGGCGCCGGGGCGCAGCACCATCGGCTCGATGATGCGGCCCTGCTGGCCCAGCCAGTAGTCGGTCTTGTCGTCCAGCTCGGCGAGCGGGTGCGCGGCGAAGAACTCGCGGCCGATGTGCCTGCGGGTGGCCTCCTCGGTGACCGCCTTGGCGCCGTTCTCGCAGAACTCAGCGGTGTGCCGGTGCTCGGGCGAGGGGTCGGGCCAGGCGCAGCCCTGGCAGTCGAAGCCATCGACCTGGTTGAGCTTGAGCAGGGTCTTGGTCGCCCGGCGGAGGCCCATCTGCTCGATCGCGCGCTTCATCGTCACCGCCACCGCAGTGGGACCGGCGGCATGGTCCTGGGCGTGCCTGACGGTGAGCTCGCTCTCGTCGATGTCGCGACTGGGGGGCTTGCGGCTCATGGGGCCATCCTCGCTGGTCATACCCGCCGGGGCACCCGAGCCCCGGCGGCACCCGTCGGAATGGGGGCCTAGGTCCTGTCATGTGCCCGGAGGAAGGACTATGTTCGGCGCGATCGCAACGTGGAACGGCGTACCCCCGGTTGCCGTCCAACGCCACGTCGCCTACATCAGTACCCACGAAGGAGCACTGCATGAGCAGCACCGAGCCTCCCGCAGGGTCGACGCCGCCTCCCGGCGAGCCGACGCCCCCGCCGCCGGCACCTGAGGCGGCCGCACCTCCCCCGCCGCCGCCCGCCAACCCGAGCACGGTCCCCCCGCCCCCGCCGCCTCCGGCCGGCGCGACGGCTCCCATGCCCGGCGCACCGGCTGCCTACGGCCCGGGCTCCCCCGGCAACCTGGTCGACCGGTTCCTGGCCCGCCTCATCGACGGGATCATCGTCGGGATCGTCTACGTCATCCTCTACGTCATCCTGCTCGCCGCCGTCGACTACTTCCTCGCGGTGTTCCTCAGCGGGGCCATCGCGGCAGCGCTCTACCTCGGGTACTTCGGCTACCTGGAGTCCGACCGCGGCCAGACCATCGGCAAGCAGGTCATGAAGCTGAAGACCGTCGGGCCGAGCGGTCAGGGCAACCCGACCATGAACGAGGCGATCAAGCGCAACATCTGGTACGCCTTCGGCATCATTCCGTTCGTCGGCGGCCTGGCTCAGCTGGCCTCGGTCATCCTGATCGCGATCGGCATCAACGGCGACCCCGTCAACCGGCAGCACTGGTTCGACACCTTCGCCGGCGGCACCAAGGTCGTGAAGGTCGGCTGACCCGTCAGACACTGACGCAAGACGGCGCTGACCCGGCAGAGAGTGTCTGCCGGGTCAGCGCCATTTTCGGGAAACCCGGTCAGTGCAGACCCTGACGGACGATCCGAAACTGACCCCCGCCGATCCAATCCACCAGCGCGCTTCTGCGCGACAGTGAGGGTGTGAGGAGCTACGACGTCACCGACGCCGACCTGCTGCAACAGGTCGCACAGGGTGACGACGCGGCGCTGCGGGAGCTGTTCGACAGGCATGCCGCCTGGCTGCAACTGCGACTGCAGCGCCGCAGCTCCGATCCCGACCTGGTCGCCGATGCGCTCCAGGACACCTTCGTGGCCGTCTGGCGGTCCGCGTCGTCGTTCCGCGGCGACGGCGACGTCGGCGCGTGGATCTGGGGGATCGCGATCCGACGGCTGATCTCACGGCTGCGGGCACGCCGCGGCGATGCGGCCCTCGGTCCCGAGGTGATCGAGCACGTCTCCCCAGCCGTACAGAGCGCCGAGGACCAGCTCCTGGTCGGCGTTGAGTACGGCGACGTCGGGGCCGCGCTGCGCAGCCTCTCCCCCGAGCTGCGCACCGTCATCCAGGCCACCGTGATCGACGGCCTCACCACTCGGGAGGCCGCCCGCCTCCTCGGCCTGCCACAGGGCACCGTCAAGACCCGGGTCCGGGCCGCCAAGGCCCAGCTGCGCGGGCGACTCGTCCCCACGAACGGAGGACTGTGATGACCGACCCCACCACGGACACGCAGTGGCACGCGGGGCCCGACCTGCTCAGGCTGTACGCCGCCGGCGACCTCGACCCTGCCTCCCAGGCGGCCATCGAGACTCATGTCGAGCGCTGCCCTCACTGCCGCGCCGCGGCGACCGCCCTGGTCACCCCGGTGAGCCTGGCTCCGGTCTGGGATCGCGTCCTCGTCGAGGTGCGCACCCCCGACCGGTCCTGGCCCTTCCGCCTGCTGCGCCGGCTCGCCGTCCCCGAGGTCGACCTCGTGGTCCTGCGCGCATCGACGAACCTGCTCCTGGGTCTGGCCGTCGCCACCGCCGCCGCTCTGACCTTCGCCCTGGTTGCCGCCCAGCTGTCGGAGTCGCGCCAAGGGGTGGCCTGGCTGGCCATCGCGCCGTTGATGCCGGCCCTGCTGGTCGCTGGCGCCTACGACTCGACCGACCCCCTGCGGGACCTGGCCGAGCCCACGCCGTACAGCAAGCTCCGGATCGCGCTGTTGCGCACGGTCGTCTCGGTCGTCGGTGCGCTGCCGCTGGTGCTGGCCATGAGCCTGGTCCCGAACATCCAGGCGTCGATCGCGACGTGGCTGCTGCCGGCGTTGGCGATCACCCTCGTCCTGCTGGTTCTGATCACCCGGCTGTCCGCGGTCGTCGCGGTGAGCATCGTCGCCGTCACCTGGCTGTTGGGTGTCGCCGCCCTCAAGTCCGGTGACCAGGTGCAGACGGTGACCGAGCCGCTCGGCCAGGCCCTGTCCCTGCTGGTGGCGGCGGCCGCCGCCCTCGTGCTCGTCCACCAGCTGGGCGCTCTGCAACCCGAGAGGAGACGGGCATGAGCACTGTCGCCACCCTGCGCGGGGTCTCCAAGAAGTACGGCGCCACCACCGCGCTGCGGCCTACCGACCTCGAGCTGCGCACCGGTGTCACGGGGCTGCTCGGGCCCAACGGCGCGGGGAAGTCGACCCTGCTCCGGCTGCTCGCCACCGCACAGCAGCCGACCACCGGAACCATCTCCGTGGCCGGCCACGAGGTGACCGGCGCGGTGGCTGAGCGGACCGCGGCGCAGCGGCTGCTGGGCTACCTCCCTCAGGAGGTCGGCCTGCCGCGGCGCAGCACAGCCTTCGACTTCCTCGACTACGTCGCGGTGCTCAAGGAGTGGACCGACACCCCGACCCGGCACCGCGAGGTGATGCGCGTGCTCGATCTCGTGAACCTCGGCGGCGAGGCCCGCAAGCGGGTCTCCGCCTTGTCCGGGGGCCAGCGCCGCCGCCTGTCGATCGCCCAGGCCTTCATGGGATCGCCCGTCCTCGTGGTCCTCGACGAGCCGACGACCGGCCTGGACCCCGAGCAGCGAGCTTCCCTCCGGGGGCTGCTGTCCGAGCAGGGTCGGTCATCCGGCGTACTCCTGGCCACGCACCAGACCGAGGACGTCTCGGCGCTCTGCGACCGGGTGATCATCCTCGACGACGGGACCGTCTGCTTCGACGGCACCGTGCCCGAACTGATCGCCACCGCCGCCGGCCACGTCTGGGTCGGCAGCGCGGTGAACGACGGAGCGCTCGGCTCCTGGCGGACCGGATCGGGCGCGGTCCGCTCGATCGGAGGAAGTCCACGGCCCGACGCCCAGCTCGTCGAGCCGGCGGTGGAAGACGCGTATCTCCTCATGCGCGCCACCACCCAACCCCATGAAGGAGCTGTCCCATGAGTCCCACAATGAGCTCGACGTCGACCTCCGCCTCGCCGCTGGTCACCCTGGCGCGGCACGAGATGCTTGCCTATCTACGGCACCCGCTGTTCATCATCGGAGTCCTCCTGTCCGGAGCCCTGTTCGCGACAGGTGCCGACAAGGATTCCTCGTCGCTGTTCCACGTGATCGCACCCGCGACGACGCTGGGCGTGTTCGGAATCCTGGTGATGACCGGTCTCGTGCGCCGCTCGGACAGGACGCACGAGGCGGCCGGCACGGTCGTGGTCAGCGAACGCACCCGCACCCTGGCTCTCGCCTCGGCCGCACTCGTGCCTTTCGTCGCCGGGCTGGGGTTCTTCGCCTGGTCGGTCTGGTACTACCACGCCCAGCCACCGAAGGACTTCACGATGCCGTTCGGCGGGTACGTCGGCGACGGCTGGATCTACGCGCTGTTGTTCGCGCTCGGGGCCATGTCCGCGCTGGGCGGCCCGATTCTCGGCCTCGTCGTCGGGCGGTGGCTGCACTTCCGCGGCGCCGGCATCCTGATCGCGGTCGGCATGATCATGGTGACGATCGTCATGCAGGGCATCGTCGAGCCGCTGCGCTACGTGCGGGTCTTCTGGCCCTGGACCTACTTCGGTGGCCCGATGGGCATCGAAGGCGACCCAGAGCGCTGGGTGATCCTCACCGGGTCACCGCAGTGGTATTGCCTGTATCTGGCCGCCCTCTGCGCGCTTGGCGTCGTGGTCGCTCTTCTGCATGACCGGGAGCAGCCCCGCGAAGGGCTGAAGAAGCTGGCCGCAGCCCTGGTCGTGGTCGCCCTTGCCGTGGGCACGCTGAGCATGACGATGGGCGTGCAGGAGACGAAGGTGAACCCGCTGCCGAGCCCGGCCGCCGAGGACTGACCATGCTTCGGCACGCGGCCAGGGGCCTGCCCTGGCCGCTGCTGGGCACCACCGCGCTGCTCTTGTTCGGGCTGCTGCGGATCGTCCAGCACTGGCCGTACGCGATGTGGCCGCTCCAGGGCGTCGCGGTCGGCCTGCTCGCCGGCGTGGCTGCCTTCGCCTATGACGAGCCGGCCGCCGCAGTGGTCGACACCCTGCCCCGCGGGCTGGCCTGGCGGACCGCGGCCCGCAGCATCGGCGTGCTGTTGCTGACCGGCTGGTGGGTGGTCGTCGTCTACGTCACACGAGACGCCTACTTCGGCCATCCGATCGAAGTCGCAATGCAGGGCGTCGGCGCCACCGTCGCCGTCGTGGCCGTCGTGACGCACCTGCGTCGACGGGGACTCGCCCGGCCCGCGAGCGCGGTCGCGACGGGTGTCGTCGGTGCGGCGGCGTACCTCGCGCTGGCCAGACCGCTCCAGGACCGGGTCCCGCTGTTCCCGTACCTCGCCGACGGCCCCTGGGCCGAGAGCAGCACGTGGTGGACCGCGGTCGCCGTGGGTGGCGCCGGCTGGCTCGCGGTTTCCCTTGGCGAGCACCGACTCGTCGTCTAGGAGTTCGAGAACACCGCCGGGCTGTCGCCGCCGTCGGGGCCGCGGCCGGCCCACGTCCAGGCGTACGCCGGGTCCTCGACCGCCAGCCCGCCCTCGCCGAGGTCGAGCGGCGCGAACGTGTCGACCATGACCGCGGACTCGTCGAAGTAGTCGATCCCGAGCGAGGCCTCGATCGCCGATGGCTGCGGGCCGTGCGCGTAGCCGCCCGGGTGCAGCGAGATCGAGCCGAGCCCGATGCCCGAGCCCTTGCGCGCCTCGTAGTCGCCGCCGACGTAGAACATGACCTCGTCGCTGTCGACGTTCGAGTGGTAGTAGGGCACCGGGATCGAGAGCTCGTGGTAGTCGACCTTGCGCGGCAGGAAGTTGCAGACCACGAAGTTGTGGCCCTCCCACACCTGGTGAACGGGCGGCGGCTGGTGGATCTTGCCGGTGATCGGCATGTAGTCGTCGATGTTGAACGTGTAGGGGTAGAGGCAGCCGTCCCAGCCGACCACGTCGAACGGGTGCGTCGCGTAGGTCATCCGGGTGCCCACGATGCCGGTGCTGGTCCGGTGCTTGACGAGGACCTCGACGTCCTCGCCCTCGGCCAGGAACGGCTCACCAGGTCCGTGCAGGTCGCGCTCGCAGTACGGCGCGTGCTCGAGGAGCTGGCCGTAGCGGGACAGGTAGCGCTTCGGCGGCGCGACGTGGCTGTTCGCCTCGATCGCATACAGCTGGCTCGGCTCGGCCGGCACCCAGCGGTGCGTGGTCGCGCGGGGCACGATGACGTAGTCGCCGGTGCGGTAGCTCAGCACCCCGAGGACGGTCTCGACGGTGCCGGAGCCGGCCTCGACGTAGACGCACTCGTCACCGATCGCGTTGCGGTAGTACGGCGAGGGGTCGACGCCGGTGACGACGTACCCGATCCGGACATCGTTGTTGCCCAGGACCAGCCGTCGGCCGGTGACCGCGTCCTTGTCTGTGGCGAGCTCGTGCAGCTTGAGGTGACGCGGCTTCAGCGGGTGGTTGGGGGTCCGGGTCTGGTCGGGCAGCTCCCAGATCTCGCTGCCGACGATCGCCGACGGCACGCCGCGGTGGTAGAGCAGCGAGGAGTCGGAGGAGAACCCCTCCTCGCCCATCAGCTCCTCGCGGTAGAGCTTGCCGTCGGGGTCGCGGTGCTGGGTGTGTCGCTTGGGTGGGACGTCACCCACTGCTCGGTAGTGCGCCATGTCTCGTACGTTAGTCGGGTGCCACTCCACGATGCGTGGGCCCGTCTGGTCGACGATGCCGCGATCTTCCCGCCCGGTGATGCCCCGCTGCACGAGGCCACCGCGGCGTACGCCGCGCGCTCGGCAGAGGACGGCGCGGAGCTGGTCGGCACCTTCGTCCTGAAGGACACCGACCTCCCGCTGGTGCGTGGTGTCCGGAGGCCGCTGTCGGTGGTGTCACCGGTGGCGCTGGACAGCTGGCGGGGCCCGATGCGGCTCGCGCGACGCATCGGCCTTTGGTTGGCGGGCCAGGAGATCGCCGTGCGCGACCTCGACGACATGGCGGGCAATGTGCGGCGGGTGGTGGCCGCGACTCGGCGAGCTCGAGACGGAGTCCCGGTCTACGTCGAGCTGCCGCCGACGCCCGCCGAGGGCGGCTGGCTGGCGGCCGCCGACGCCGCGCGGAGGCGGGACTGCGCCTGAAGTTCCGTACCGGCGGGCTCGAGGCGGCAGCGTTCCCGTCTCCGAGGTGCTGGCGGCTGGATCGACGCGGCGCTCGACCGCGAGACCCGTTCAAGTGCACCGCTGGGCTGCACAACGCCGTGCGCCACACCGGTGAGGACGGCTTCGAGCACCACGGCTTCCTCAATGTCCTCTGGCGACCCGACGCGGCCTTCGACGGCGCCTCGCCCGACGCCGTCGTCGCGTCCTCGAGGAGCGCGATGGCGCCAAGCGCGACGCGCCGGGGAGGTGGACCGGGCCAGGCACGGCGCTGGTTCCTCTCCTTCGGCTCCTGCTCGGTCAGCCGAGCCGTGGACGGACCTGCGCGAGCTGGGGTTGGTCTGATGGCTGCGGAGGTCTCGACGAGCTCGACCGCGTGGCTTCGGGCTCGACCATCTGCCCTACGGCGTCTTCTCGGTCGCCGGCGGTCCGCGCCGGGTCGGGGTTCGGTACGACGACGACGAGGGCGCCTGGGTCGTCGACCTGCACGGCGAGACCGGGCGGCAGGAGTTCGCCGAGCCGGCGCTGAACCCGCTCATGGCACTCGGACCGGAGGTCTGGCGGCAGACCCGCGACGAGGTGCGCACGCTCATCGAGGGCGGCTGCGAGCCGCTGCCCCTCGAGGAGGTGACGCTGCACCTGCCGTTCGAGGTCGCCGACTACGTCGACTTCTACGCCTCGCTCGACCACGCGACCAACGTCGGCAAGATGTTCCGGCCCGACTCCGAGCCGCTGACCCCGAACTGGCGGCACCTGCCGATCGGCTACCACGGGCGGGCCGGCACCGTCGTCGTGTCCGGCACGCCGGTCACCCGGCCGTCCGGGCAGCGCAAGGCGCCCGACGAGAGCGCTCCGACGTACGGCCCGTCCCGGCGGCTCGACATCGAGGCGGAGCTCGGCTTCGTCGTCGGTGCGCCGTCCGAGCAGGGTGCGGCGGTGCCGTTCGGCGGCCTTGCCGACCACGTCTTCGGCGTCACGGGCCTCAACGACTGGTCGGCCCGGGACATCCAGGCGTGGGAGTACGTCCCGCTCGGACCGTTCCTCGGCAAGTCGTTCGCGACCTCGATCTCGCCGTGGGTCACCCCGCTGGCCGCGCTCGACGCCGCCTGGGTGGACCTGCCCGAGCAGCATCCCGAGCCGCTCCCCTACCTCGGCCCGGGCGCGACCCGCGGGCTCGACATCGACGTGGAGGTCGAGCTGAACGGCGAGGTGGTCAGCCGGCCGCCGTACCGCACGATGTACTGGTCCCCCGCCCAGATGCTCGCCCACATGACCGTCAACGGCGCCTCGCTGCGCACCGGTGACCTGTTCGCCTCGGGCACGATCAGCGGCCCGGAGCCGGACCAGCGCGGCTCGTTCCTGGAGCTGTCGTGGGGCGGGAAGGAGCCCTTCGCCACCTCCGCCGGGACGAGCCACACCTTCCTCGAGGACGGCGACGAGGTCGTGCTCCGCTACTCGGCGCCGGGCAACGACGGCGGCCGGATCACCCTGGGCGAGGTCAGGGGCCGGGTCGAGCCGGCGCGACGGTAGCTGAATTAGAACTTGTTCCACCTGGATTTCTACACTGGGCCCATGGGTCTGCTCACACCGCTCGCGATCCGGATCGGCGCGATCTCGTGGATGCCGAAGCTGCTTCCGCAGATCGTCTGGTTCGACAAGACCCTGCAGCGTGCCACTCGTGGGCGGGTCACGGTGCTCGACATCGCGGGGCTGCCCGGCCTCAACCTGACGGTGAGGGGCAAGAAGTCCGGCATCGAACGCACCACACCCCTGCTGTGCGTCCCCGATGGCGACACGATCCTGATCGCGGGCTCCTACTTCGGTGGGCCGAAGATGCCGCTGTGGGTCGGCAACCTGCGGGCCGCGGGCGGCGAGGCCAAGGTCGACTACGGCAAGCAGACCTTCCCGGTGCAGGCCACCGAGCTGTACGACGCCGACCGCGCGGAGGCTTGGGCGACGATGCTGGAGTCCTGGCCGAACTATTCGAAGTACGAGGAGCGCACCGACCGACTGATCCCGGTGTTCCGGCTGGCCCGCAGCAGTGGCAAGGGGTGATCCCGGGGCAGGCGCTAGCGTCTGCCCGTGCAGTACGGCCAATACCCCAGCCCCCGGTTCACGGTCGCCCACCTCAGCGACGTCCACCTGCTCGCCAACGGCGTCAAGCAGTACGGCGTCGTTGTGCCCGAGGCCGGGTTGCAGCTCGCGCTCGAACGGCTCGGCAGGCTCGACCCGGTGCCGCAGGCGCTGGTGTTCACCGGTGACCTCGCGGACAAGGCCGAGCCGGACGCCTACGCGCGGCTGCGAGAGCTCGTGGAGCCGGTGGCCGCGGACATGGGCGCCCAGGTGGTCTGGTGCATCGGCAACCACGACGAGCGGGGGCCGTACGCGAAGGGACTCTTCGGTTCCGACGACGACGGGCCGCAGGACCGGGTGTACGACGTGGGCGGACTGCGGATCGTGGCGCTCGACACGAGCGTGCCCAGGTATCACCACGGGGACCTGGTGCCCGAGCAGCTCGACTGGCTCCGCGACGTCCTGAGCACTCCTGCCGAGCACGGCACCATCCTCGCGATGCACCACGCGCCGATCCCGGTGCCGACCCTGGAGCCGGCGGCGATCATCGAGCTGCTCGACCAGGACCGGCTGGCCGAGGTGATCGCGGGCAGCGACGTGCGGCAGATCCTCGGGGGCCACTTCCACTACACGTCGCACTCGACGTTCGCTGGGATCCCGGTGTCGATCGCCTCGGCTTCCTGCTACACCACCGACCCGGCCCCGGTGGACCGGCTGATCTCCGGCGTGGACGGCGCCCAGGCGTTCAACACCGTGCACGTCTACGACGACCGGATCGTGCACACCGTGATCCCGATCCCCGAGGCGCCCGAGGTGAGCGGCCAGCCGGCGGCGTTCAAGGAGGCGCTCGAGGCGCTGTCGTTCGAGGAGCGCCGCGAGATCATCAGCCGCAAGGACTCCGACTTCAACACCCACACCGAGTCCCACGAGCCGCGGGACGCACTGACCGATCTCTAGGGCCTAGTGTCCTGAGTCAGAAGTCCGTGTGCGCTACGCGCACACATAGCACGCACCTCGCTGCGTTGGCGTCGCTCGGAAAACGCCCAGTCTGCCGTCACTCCGCCGCCTGCCGATGCACGCACTCTGAGCACGCCTAGTGCCCATGGACTTCCGACTCAGGACACTAGCCCGCCAGCCGCCGGGCCGGCACTCGGCCGGTCACGTCCGCGACGGCCTCGAGGAACACCGGCGCCCAACGCTCGTGGTCGAGCACTACGGATGCGTGGCCGCCGGGGGCGTCGTAGACGGACGCGTCGGGGATCGCGGCGGCGAGCTTGCGCTGGCGCCGGGTCGGGATGGCCCGGTCGCGGCCGGTGACGACCACGGCGGTCGGCACGTCGATCGAGCCGATCCACGGAGCTGAGTGGAAGCGGCCGAGCTCGCCCAACACCTCGGGCATCGACCACGCCGAGGTGCTGCGGAACTCCGCCCGGCCCCAGTCGACACCGTCGTTGACCTCGACCGACGGCAGGT
The DNA here is from genome assembly GCA_963800715.1 of uncultured Actinomycetota bacterium. Lineage (GTDB taxonomy): Bacteria > Actinomycetota > Actinomycetes > Propionibacteriales > Nocardioidaceae > Nocardioides. The sequence goes on from CAWDBZ010000002.1 coordinate 332,566, forward strand.
CGGGCAGGGCGGCAGCCACCCGCTCGACCTTGGTCAGTGCGACCCGGGAGAGCGGGTGCATCGCCAGCGTCATCACCGGGAAGAACATCCGCTCGCCGACGTGGCCGCGCAGGTTGCGTGCGGTGGAGGCGAGCACCAGGCCGCTGACCCGGGAAGGGTGGCGGTGCCACATCTCCTGCGCGACGGCGCCGCCGAGCGAGTAGCCGGCCACGATCGCCGTGTCGATGCCGAGGTGGTCGAGCACGCCTGCCACGTCGTCGGCGCAGTCGGCGATCCGGAACCTCGGTGACCGGATGCCGCGGCCGTGCCAGCGCAGGTCGAGCGCGACCACGCGGTGGGTGCGCGACAGCTCACCGAGCACGCCGAACCAGGTGAGGTACGCCGTACAGCCCAGCGCGTGCAGCAGCACGATCGTCGGAGCGTCGGGATGCGGGCCGGGTACGTCGAGCACGAAGGTGCTCCCGTCGGGCAGCTCGACCCTCCGGCCCTCGGGCACGGCCTCGACCGCCGGCAGCTTCACCACCCGACGCACCAGGACCCGGGCCGCCCGGCGGGTGCCTGCGGTGCCAAGCCGACAGGCGCTGCGGGTGGCCGCTTGGGTGCCGCGCCACGCCATCCGGTGCACATCCAGGGGAGGGAGCCTCATCACGCCAAGTCTTTCAGCGCGGGGCCGAACTGTGCGAGCAGCGCGCCCAGGTCGCGGACGAGATCCGGGCAGGAGATCACGCTGACGTTGACCCGGTCCTGGTAGCTCCACACCGTCACGTTGAGCCCGATCCCCTCGAGGATCGGCCCGACGCTGAACAGGTCCACCAGCCGCGAGTCCCCCAGCATCAGCTCCTCGCGCGGGCCGGCCACGTTGGAGACCACGACGTTGAACGGCGCGGGGTGCCATGACGCGGCCCGGGCCCGCGAGTAGAGCCGCATCCCGGCGGCGAACGGCGCCGGTGGCGTGAACTGCACCCAGTCGATGAGCATGTCCGGGCCGAGCGTCTGCTGCACGAGCTTGGAGGCGTCGGTGACCCGGTGGATCTCCGCGAGCCGCTCCTGCGGGTCGTCGATGTCGGTCGCGAGCGTCGTGAACAGCGTGGAGACCCGGTTGCCGCTCAGCCGCACCTCCTCGCCGGCCGCGTCGGTGCCGACCGGGACCCCAGCAGTCAGCGAGCCCGACGGCCGCTCGCCGCGCTCGTCCATCCAGCGCCGCAGCGCGCCGCCCACCACGGCCAGGACGACGTCGTTGAGGGCGACGCCGTGCGCAGTCTTCACTGCCTTGAGCTCGTCGAGCGAGATCGTGCAGGTGGCGAAGTTGCGGTGCGGGCCGAGGGCTGCGTTGAACGACGTGCGGGGCACGTCCAGGAGCGGCCGCGGCGGCGTGACGTCCGAGCCGCGGCGGATCTTCACGAGCGCGGTCACGTTGGTCGCCGTACGCCGGAGCAGCGCGGGAAGCGAGAAGAGCTGCTTCACGAAGTCCTTGACCGCGTCGCCGATGAGCCGCGTTCTCGTCGGCGTCGGCTCGAGAGCGTGCGCTGGCCCGTCCGGCCCGCGCGCACCGGTGACGTTGGCGAGCAGGTTGTTGGCGGCGTTCCCGTCGGCCAGCGCGTGGTGCAGCTTGGCGACGACCGCGACCCGGCCGCCCTCGAGCCCCTCGACCAGGTGCAGCTCCCAGAGCGGGATGTTGCGGTCGAGCGGGACGCTGATGATCCGGCCGACGAGATCCTCGAGCTCCTTCATCCCGCCCGGCTGCGGCAGCGCCTGGTGGACGATGTGCCGGCTGATGTCCAGAGGCCGGTCGGCCACCCAGACGGGGTGGTTGAGCCGGAACGGCACGTCGAGCACCCGCCGACCGAACGGCGGCAACCGGTGCAGCCTGGCCAGCACCTCCTCGCTGAAGCTCTCGAAGTCGTAGGCACCGCTCTGCCGATTCCTGGTGGGCTCGAGGATCGCCACCTTGACGGTGTGCATGTGCATCGTCGGCGTCTCCATGTAGAGGTAGCCGGCGTCGACGCCTTCCATCCGCTCCACGTGGTCAGCCCAGGATCGGGAACCGGCGCTGCTGCGCCAGCTCATCGAGGGCATCCTGCATCCGCCGGCGGATCTCCGCGTCGACCTCCGCGACATCCGGCTCTTCGCCGAACTCGGCCACGACGTCGACCGGATCGAGGACCTGGGTGACGATCTTGGTGGGCAGCGGCAGGTTGGGCGGGAACGCGAACGTGAGCCCGAACGGGAAGCCCAGACCGACCGGCATGTAGTCGGTGCGCATGAGCTTCTCCAGCCGCAGCCACCTGGCCAGCAGCTCGCCGCGCCAGAGGAACAGCTGCTGCTCCTGGCCGCCGATGCTCACGACGGGCACGATCGGTACGCCGGCCGCCAGCGCCGTCCGGACGTAGCCGGTGCGGCCTGCGAAGTCGATGACGTTCTGCTTCAGTGTCGGCCGGAAGCTGTCGTAGTCGCCACCGGGGAAGACGATGGTCACCGCGCCCCGCTCGAGCACCGCCGCGGCGTTCTCACGGGTGGCCTCGACGAAACCGGCGCGTCGCATCGTGGTCTCGATCGAGCCGGTGAAGAGCAGGTCGTGGGCGAGCGTGTAGAGCGGCCGCTCGGTGCCGAAGTGGTCGTGGAAGGCCACCGCGATGATCGGCACGTCCATCGGCATCAGCCCGCCGGAGTGGTTGCTGACGATCAGCACGCCGCCCTCGGCCGGCACCCGCTCGATGTCGCGGACCTCGCTGCGGAACCAGCGCTTCATGGCCAGCCGCAGCAACGGCAGCACCGTCGCGACCAGAGACGGATCGCGCAGGTCGAGGTCGGCCTCACGCAGCCTGTCCTCGAGGTCCTTGGTCATCAGTTGAGTGCCTTCGTGAGCGCGGCGAGCGCGAACGGGTTGGACGCCAGGCCGAGGTGACTGCTGGGCACCGACACGTTGTGCGCGGTCTCGGACTCGTCGACCCGGCAGCCGCGCCAGCCGACGACACCGTCGGTCTTCGACCAGATCGCGGTGGTCGGCACCGGCAGCGGGCCGCGGAGCTCGTCGACCACCTTCTCGGCCCGCTCGGAGAGCCCGTGGGTGCGCCGCGCGCGCTCGAAGAGCGGCGTGGTCCGCGTCCGCTCCCCCTCGGCGCGCCACGGCGAGCCCAGCGTGACCACGCTGCGGACCTGGGTCGGCCGCTGGTGCGCGACCCAGCGGGCCAGCAGGCCGCCGAAGCTCCAGCCGACGACGTCGACGAGTGTGCGGCTCTGTCCGTCGGGGGCGGCGTACACCTCGTCGAAGCGGGCCAGCACCCCGTCGAGCACCTCGTCGGTCAGCCCGTGGTTGGGGCCGACCAACCAGGCGTACGTCGTCCACCCGCGCTGGTCGAGGTGGGCGCGGAGCCGGCCGGTGGCCCGGTCGGTGGCGCCGAACCCGGGCAGCACCAGCACCGGACGCCCCTGCCCGAGGTCCCGCGCCTGGCCCGGGAGCCGGTCGAGCAGCCAGCTCGCGGCGTACTCCGAGGGGAGCCGGACCGCCTCGCCGGCGGTGAGCAGCCACGACGGAGGCGCGAGGTCGGGGCGGCCCTGGGCGTCGTGGCCGATGCCCTGCGCGCGGAAGTCGTACACGCGTCCTCCCCCGTTCTCCGGTCCCTTCGAGTATCGAGGTGGGCAGGGCAAACTGCAACGTGTTCTAGTTCTCGTCGGTGGTGTGGTGCGCAACACTTGGCGCATGAGCGAGGCGAGCAGCGAGGCAGAGCGCGACCGGATCCGGACCACCCACCTCAAGCCGCCCGGCGAGCGGGCGGCGTCCACCGCGCGCGGGCTCCACCACACCGCCCTGATCAGCAGCGACGTCGAGACGACCGTGCGCTTCTACCAGGACGTGCTCGGCTTCCCCCTGACCGAGGTGATCGAGAACCGCGACTACGCCGGCTCCACGCACTTCTTCTTCGACATCGGCAACGACAACCTGCTCGCGTTCTTCGACTTCCCGGGCCTCGACGTCGGTCCGTACGCCGAGGTGCTGGGCGGGCTGCACCACATGGCGATCTCGGTCGAGCCGTCGCGCTGGGAGGAGCTGCGTGGCCGGCTCACCGACGCCGGCGTCCAGTTCGAGGTGCACAGCGAGGTCTCGATGTACTTCCAGGACCCGGACGGTGCCCGGATCGAGCTGATCGCGGACCCGCTCGGCGAGATGTACGGCGAGAAGGTGCTCTGAGCCGCGTGGCAGTTGTCGTACGCCCGGTGGCGGAGCCCGACCGCGAGCGGTGGGCGGCGCTCTACCGCGGCTACGCCGCGTTCTACGAGGTGGCTCCCCCGGACCTCGACCACCTGTGGCGGCGGATCACCGAGCTGGGCGACGTGGAGTGCTTCGTGGCCGAACTGGACGGCGACGTCATCGGCATGGCACACGTCCGGGCGTTCGCCCGGCCGCTCGAGGGCGACTGGGGCGGGTTCCTCGACGACCTGTTCGTGGACCCCGAACGACGCGGGAGCGGCGCAGGCGACGCACTGCTCGAGCACCTGCGCGCCCTCGCCGCGGACCGGGGCTGGGGCGTGGTCACCTGGATCACCGGCGCGGACAACAAGGTCGCCCGACGGCTCTACGACCGGGTGGCGGAGGCTCAGCCGTGGGTCACCTACGACATGACACCAGTGCCGGGAAAATCGACTACTTGAAGACTTCTTCAAGTAGGGTCTGCCGTGCACGGGCACGCGCTTGGACGTCACCCAGGAGTCATGTTGGACAGGTTCATCACCATCGCGGGGCTGACAGTCAGCGGGCTGTGGCTGATCGTGCTGGCCCTGGTGACCGGGCTGCAGCGCTTCTGAAGCCTGGGGCCCCTAGCAGCCCCGGTCCGCCTTCACATCGGCGTTGGTCATCACCAGGTCGTCGGCGGGAGCGGTGACCCGTGGCGCGTCGTCCGGACCGGTCTTGTAGCTCACCGAGATCCGCAGCTGGCTCAGCGCGATCTCCGCGTCGGGCGGTACGTCGCCGCCGGCCGTGCGCACGGCGGTCACCAGGTCACCGCCCTGGAGCTCGACGTCGGTGAGCACCCCGCCGGCGAGCTTGACGCCGACGGGCACCGAGGCGTCGTCGAGCTGGCTGGCGTCGAGCTGCACGAGGCCGAGCACCCCCGTGGTCAGGAGCTGAAGCGCGATCCGCAGCGGTACGTCGGCACCGATCACGATCGTGTCGCCGTCCTGACTCACGACGACCTGCGGGCGCAGCGCGCCCAGGAGGGTGACGAAGCCGGGCACTCCCGGCGTCATCGCGAGCTGACCGCCCGGCACCTGGCCAGGTCCGGTGCGCAGCCAGCATCCGGCCAGCGGCTCCTCCCACGTGGACAGCTGCAGGTAGAGGTCGGCGTCGACGGCGCGCACCTCCATCGACCCCTTGATCTCCTCGCCCTGGGGTGCCTCGGCGCTGCCGAGCTCCTTCGGCGAGGTGGTGGTCGACTGCCAGCCCGCCTGCTGGAAAGCCCGGCCCTTCGTCTCGATGGCGAGCGCCTGCCCGGAGAACACGTCGTGGCGGAAGTCGATCACCGGCCGGTCCACCAGCGGCTTGAGCGCCGCGCGGAAGACCAGCTCCACGTCGTCCGCGCCGGTTGTCGCGGTAGCGGTCGGGCTGGACGAAGGCGTCTCGGTCCCCGGCGTACTGCCTGGGTCGTCGCTGCCGCCACAACCGGTCAGCGCGGCAAGCAGAGCGAGCACTGCCAGCCACCTCGTCCGCACGGCTCGACGGTACGGCGCCGCGGGTCAGCGCTTCGCGGCACCCTTGAGCTGCTCAGGCGTGATCGAGCGATCGATGACGCCCGCGGCAACCTCCCGGAGCGGTATGCGGTTGCGGCGGCTGTGCCCGCGCATGAGACCGAACGCCTCGTCCACAGAGACGTTGGTCAGGGCCAGGAGGACGCCCTTGGCCTGCTCGATGAGGACCCGGCTGTTCAGGGCGGTCTGGAGCTGTTCGGCGATCAAGTCGGACTCTTGCACCGCGCGCTCTTGGAGGAGGCCGATGGTGGCCACATCGGCGAGCGCCTGCGCAAGCGCAAGGTCGCGGTCGTCCAGGGTTGCCGCATCCACGCAGAAGAGGTTCATCGCACCGATGACCTGGCTTCTGAGCCGCAGCGGCACCGCGTGGGCCGACCGGTAGCCGGCTTCCAGGAAGGCCGCGGTGAACAGGGGCCACCTACCTTCTGCGACCGAGGTCTCGACGTTGGCAACCACGCGACCGGTGTTGAAACAGTCCAGGCACGGTCCTTCTTCACTCTGAAGCTCGAAGAGCTCGAGATCCTGGGCACTGTTGCTCGTCGAGGCGACGACCTGCAGATGTCCGTGCTGGTCGCTGAGGATGACGCCCGCCGCGTCCGCGCCGAGGAGCTCGACGCTGCGGTCGGTCAGAGTGTGCAGGAAGTCCAAGGCGTCGAACTCGTCCACGAGGGTGTCGGCTAGTTCGACGAAGATCTCGGTCAAGCGCTGTTCGGTCTTCACGGGCGTGTCCTGTCTGTCTGCCGGACCGGTCGGTGGGACCGGTCGGACGTGTCTACTCATGATCATTCCTTGATGTGTGGATTCGAAGGGTTCCTGCGATGACATCTCGGGCGACCTGCAGGACTGGTCGTTGACTTGCGTAGGCGTGCGCGCGTAGGAGCAGCAGGGCATCAGCGAGGCTGACGGCCGCACCAACGGAGATCACGCCGGTCGCCTGGTGGACCTCGGCCCGGTTCTCGAGCGGGTCGGCAAGCTGAGGGTGCAGGCCTCCTTCGGGAGGCATCTGACTCTGGAGGTGCAAGAGGATCAGCACCGCCGCGTCTGCGTAGACGAGGGCCTCAGCGAGCACGTCACCATCGAGGCTGCCGGGTGTGTCTCGATACAGATCGAGGATCCCTATCCGAATCGCACCCACGTGCAGGGGGAACGCAAAGATCGCCGCAATGCCGGCCTTCAGGGCCTCGGGCCCGAAGCCCGGCCACCGCGCGACGGCAGTGCGCGACAGGTCCGGCTGCAGCACCGGCCGACGAGCCAGCGAGGCGTCCAGGCAGGGGCCCTCCCCCAGGGTGAACTGCAACTCTTCCATCACCCTCGCAGGACCGTCCGTCGCCGCGACCACACCCTGATGTCCCGCGTCGTTCATGAGCGCCAGGCCCACCCCGGTGATCGGCAGCGCGTCTGCGCATTCATGGCACAGGCGCTTCAGCAAGGTGTCGCGATCCGGATCGGCGGCAATCACGGAGCTGACGATCTCGCCGGCGGTCCTCACGGCTCCTCGTCCAGCTTCATGGGTGACCCCGTTCGATCGACTCGACATCACCGGGGTCTGGGGGCAGCCGTTGCGGAAAATCTACACCCGCGATCCGGCGACGAGTGCCGGGTGCCGGGTGAATGCCCGTCAGGGTCCGACGCGGGTCGTGACTCCGTGGACAGCCTCATTCGCCTCCGCTAGTTTCGGACCATCCAGATTGGTGTCGTTTGGTCGACACCCACCCTCAGACCCCGGGTGACGCGAGTCCTGAGAAGGAGCGTCACATGGCTGAGGTCCTGCGCCTCACCCCCGAGGTTCCACGCGAACAGCGACGAGTTCGGACCGGTCAGCTGTTCGCTGAGTTGTCCGCCGTGAGCGACCCGGAAGCGCAGGCTCGGCTCCGCGACCAGCTCGTCATGCTCAACGTGGGGGTCGCCCGCAGCGTCGCCCGGCGCTACCACCACCGGGGCCTGGAAGACGACGACCTCGACCAGACCGCGTTCACGGCGCTCGTCCGGGCCGTCCAGGGCTTCGACCCCGCCCGAGGGAACGACTTCCTCAGCTACGCGGTCCCCACCATCCGCGGCGAGATCAAGCGCTACTTCCGCGATCACGGCTGGACGATCCGGGTGCCTCGACGCATCCAGGAGACGCAGAGCGACATCTTCCGTGCGGATCCGGACGTGGATGGCCGGGACCGCTGCAGCAACGCCAGGCTGGACGACCTGGCAACGCTGGTCGGGCGGCCCCGCGGCGACGTGTCCGAGGCACTGGGGGCCAACGGCTGCTTCAGCCCGATGTCGCTCGACCTCGTGCTCGGCCCCGACGAGAGGACCACGCTGGGCGAGAGCCTCGCCGACGAGGACGACTGGACCTCAGTGGTCGAGGCTCGATCGATCGCGCAGCTCATCGTGCGGCGCCTCGACGCCCATGACCAGCGGGTGGTCTCCCTGCGCTATGTGCACGAGTGGACGCAGAAGGCGATCGCCGAGGAGCTGGGCGTCAGCAAGATGCAGGTGTCGAGGACCCTGGCGAGGATCCACCACCATCTGCGCGCCGAGCTCCACGAGACACAGACCGCATCATGAGCCGGCCGCGGCCTCGCGGTTCTCCCTGTTCGCGCTGTCGGCCTCTCGGGAGTAGTTCGGGTCCGTGACCAGGCGACTGTGGCTGGCCGAGTAGACGAAGTAGAAGACCAGGCCGAGACCCATCCAGATGAAGAACCGTACCCACGTCGAGGCTGGGAGGTTCAGCATCAGGTAGACGGCGGCCAGCACGGCAAGGATCGGGACCAGGGGGACACCCGGGCAACGGAAGGCGCGCTTGAGGTCGGGCCGGGTACGGCGCAGGACGAGCACGCCGATCGCCACGAGGACGAACGCGAACAGGGTCCCGATGTTCACCAGCTGGGCCAGCTCGGTCAGCGGCACGAACGTCGAGATGACAGCAACCGCGACACCGGTCAGGAGCGTGGTCCGCACCGGTGTTCCGAACCGGGGACTGACCTTGGCGAAGGCGGGCGGCAGCAGCCGGTCGCGGCTCATGGCGAAGAAGACCCGGCTCTGCCCGAGCATGAGGATCATCATCACGGTGGTGAGCCCGAACAGCGCACCGACCGAGATCACCGTCGCGAAGTTGGGATGCCCGACGGAGCGGAAGGCCTCGGCGAGCGGGGCGTCGACCTTGATCTCGTCGTACTTGACCATGCCGGTCACCACGAGGCAGACCGCGACGTAGAGGAACGTGCAGATCCCGAGCGACGCCAGGATGCCGATGGGCATGTCGCGCTGCGGGTTCTTGGTCTCCTCGGCCGCCGTGGCGACGATGTCGAAGCCGATGTAGGCGAAGAAGACCAGCGCCGCGCCGGTGAAGATCCCGCTGACGCCGAACGACCCGGGCGCGAAGCCGAGGTCCTGCAGCAGGGACGGCGTGGCGGCCCCGCCTGAGGCCGGCTCGGAGCCGGAGGGCGGGATGAACGGGTCGTAGTTGGCGAAGTTGATGAAGAACACCCCGGCCACGATCACCAGCAGCACGATGCCGACCTTGACGGCGACGAAGACGAAGTTGACCTGCGAGGAGACCTTGATCCCGACGCAGATGACCCCGGTGAGGATCAGGACGATGACCGCCGCCACCAGGTTGTGGCCCTCGCCGTACGCCCAGCCCGGGATCGTGATCCCCGCCGAGCTCATCACGTCCGCGAAGTACGTCGACCACCCCACCGCAACGGTGCTCGCACCCAGGGCCATCTCCAGGATCAGGTCCCAGCCGATGATCCAGGCGACGAGCTCGCCCAGGCTCGCGTAGGAGAACGTGTAGGCCGAGCCGGCCACCGGGACGGTGCTCGCGAACTCCGCGTAGCAGAGCGCGGCCAACGCGCAGGCGATGCCGGCGAAGGTGAACGACAGGGCCACCGCCGGCCCGGCCTTCTCACCGGCCGCCTCGCCCGTGAGCACGAAGATCCCGGTGCCGATGACGACACCGACCCCGAAGACCGTCAGCTGGACCGGCCCGAGCTCCTTGCGGAGCTGGTGCTCGGACTCCTCGGTGTCGGAGATCGACTGCTCGATGGTCTTCGTGCGCGTGAGGTTCATGGCTCCGCCTCTCGTCGATGGCGCGGCCCGAGCCACGTCCAGCTGGGAGGTATCCCACGTGGGCACGGTCAACACCTCGCGGCCCGGACACTCTTGGAACGCCGTTCAGCGCGGCGCTACCGTGACATCCAGCCACTCGGGCTGGGTCAGGCCGTTGATCGGAACGCCACCGTCGGCGGTCCCGGAAGAGGGATCCCACATGAAGACGTCAAAGAGCAAGCTGGTCTTCCACTTCAGTGAGGGTGACAAGGACCAGAAGGACCTACTCGGCGGCAAGGGTGCGAACCTCGCCGAGATGACGCGGCTGGGCCTGCCCGTGCCGCCGGGCTTCACGATCACGACCGAGGCCTGCCGGTTCTACCTCGAGCAGGGGCGTGAGCCCGAGCAGCTGACGGTGCAGGTCACCATGGCGCTGCGCCATCTGGAGGACGAGGTCGGGCGCCGACTCGGTGACGCTGCCGATCCGCTCCTGGTGAGCGTGCGGTCGGGGGCGAAGTTCTCCATGCCCGGGATGATGGAGACAGTCTTGAACGTCGGGCTCAACGACCGCTCGGTGCTCGGGCTCGTGGAGGTGTCGGGCGACGAGCGGTTCGCGTGGGACTCCTACCGCCGGCTGATCCAGATGTTCGGCAAGACCGTGCTCGGCGTGGACGGCGAGGCCTTCGGGACAGCCCTTGACGCCACCAAGGAGAGGAAGGGCGTCGAGACCGACGTCGAGCTCGAGGCCAAGGACCTGCAGGAGCTCGTCGACGAGTTCAAGCAGATCATCCTGGACCACACCGGCGCGGACTTCCCCCAAGACCCTCGGCGCCAGCTGGACCTGGCCACCCGTTCGGTCTTCGACTCGTGGAACACCGACCGCGCGAAGCTCTACCGCCGGCGCGAACGGATCCCCCACGACCTCGGCACCGCGGTCAACGTGTGCACGATGGTGTTCGGCAACCTCGGCTCCACCTCCGGCACCGGCGTGTGCTTCACCCGGGATCCTGCAACGGGGAAGCAAGGTGTGTACGGCGACTACCTCTCCAACGCGCAGGGCGAGGACGTGGTCTCGGGCATTCGCAACACCCTGTCACTCGACGACTTCGCCAAGCTCGACAAGGACTCCTACAAGCAGCTGACCAAGATCATGCGGCGGCTCGAGACCCACTACCGCGACCTGTGCGACATCGAGTTCACCGTGGAGCGGGGCAAGCTGTGGATGCTCCAGACCCGCGTCGGCAAACGCACCGCGGCGGCAGCCTTCCGGATCGCCACCCAGCTCGTCGACGAGCAGCTGATCACCATGAACGAGGCTCTCGAGCGGGTCGCCGGCGCCCAGCTGGCGCAGCTGATGTTCCCCCAGTTCGACGCGTCGGCCGAGCGGACCCTGCTGACCAAGGGCATGGCTGCCTCACCGGGTGCGGCTGTCGGCAAGGTGGTCTTCGACTCCGCCACCGCGGTCGAGTGGAGGGCCCGCGGCGAGAGCGTGCTCCTGGTGCGCAAGGAGACCAACCCCGAGGACCTCGAGGGCATGATCGCCGCGACGGGCATCCTCACCAGCCGCGGCGGCAAGACCTCACACGCGGCCGTGGTGGCGCGCGGCATGGGCAAGACCGCGGTCTGCGGTGCCGAGTCGCTGGAGGTCGACGCCGCGGGACTCGTCGCGAGGGCGGGCGGGGTCACGGTGCAGGAGGGCGACGTACTCTCCATCGACGGCTCGACCGGCGAGGTCTTCGTGGGCGAGCTCCCGGTCGTGCCCTCTCCGGTGGTGCTCTACCTCGAGGAGGGACTGGACACCGCACTCGAGAAGGTCGACGAGGGCACCGCTGACGTGGTCCGGGCGGTCGACCGGCTACTCACGCACGCCGACGGAGTACGCCGACTCCGGGTGCGGGCCAACGCCGACACGGGCGCGGACGCCGACCGTGCCAGGCGGATGGGAGCCGAGGGGATCGGGCTGTGCCGCACCGAGCACATGTTCCTCGGCGAACGGCGCCCGCTCATCGAACGTGTCGTCCTCGCCGACAGTACGGAGGAGCGCGAGGCTGCGCTCGCCGGGCTGGTGGAGCCGCAGACGCAGGACTTCGTCGAGCTGCTCACCGCCATGGACGGCCTCCCCACCACGATCCGCCTGCTCGACCCGCCGCTCCACGAGTTCCTCCCCGACCGTGCCGAGCTGATGGTCAAGGTGGCCGTCGCGGCGGAACGGGACGAGGAGGATCCGGACGACGTACGCCTGCTGGCGGCGGTCGAGCGCCTCCACGAGTCGAACCCGATGCTCGGGCTGCGCGGCGTCCGTCTCGGGCTCACCGTGCCAGGGCTGTTCGCCCTCCAGGTGCGAGCCGTCGCACAGGCTGCGGCGCAACGGATCAAGGCCGGCGGTGACCCGCGTCCGGAGATCATGGTGCCCCTGGTCGGCTCGGTCATGGAGCTGCACCTGATCCGCGACGAGGCCGACACGATCCTGGCCGAGGTCCGCGAGGCCGAGGGCGTTGACCTGCACATCCCCATCGGCACGATGGTCGAGCTGCCCCGCGCGGCACTCACGGCATTCCGGGTGGCCGAGGCCGCCGACTTCTTCTCGTTCGGCACCAACGACCTCACCCAGACGACCTGGGGCTTCTCGCGCGACGACGTCGAAGCGGCGTTCTTCGCGGCGTACCTCGACAAGGGAGTTTTCACGGTCTCGCCCTTCGAGAGCCTCGACGTCGACGGCGTCGGCCGCCTCGTGGACATCGCGACCAGGGAGGGACGCACGACCCGACCCGGCCTGAAGGTCGGCGTCTGCGGTGAGCACGGCGGCGACCCGGAGTCCATCCACTTCTTCCACCGCACCGACCTGGACTACGTCTCCTGCTCGCCCTTCCGCGTCCCGGTCGCCCGGCTCGAGGCCGGCCGCGCGGTGCTGGGGCAACCTGAGGCGCACGCAGCACACGACGACGACCTCGAGCGCAGCTGACTTCCGTAGGGCCGAACACGCGGCCTTTTCAGTTGGTGGCAGGTGCAGGATTCGAACCTGCGAAGGCATACGCCGACGGATTTACAGTCCGGCAGTTGCGGCCTTCTGACCTGCATGAACGCCGCAACCCGTGCAACTTTGGCACGCATATGACACAGATAGTGGGCCACTGCCGCCACCATCCGACGACGACCGGACCCGTGACTCGACGCGCGTGACAACCTCCGCTGTCGAGAGGCAGCTTCCGGCGCTCCGGTGGCCGTAGCACCCAGAACGGCGCGCCGACTGAGGAGCGCGCAGACTCAACCCGCGGCGCCGCGATATACCCCTCTACGTCCAAGCCGCAAGTTCTGCGTCGACCGTCGGCGCGTCTTTCACGAGCGGCGTGCGCCAAGGCAGTCGGCCCGTCTTCTGTAGCCGTCCGACGAGGACGATTGGATGGATGCCTCGGAGGTGAGCTTGCTCAGCTACCCACGCTCTACTAACTCGAGACGGCAAGTGCGGAATCCCGTCGGGTAGGAGCCAGCTTCCGGCCCGGTCGTCAGCCGCGTCTTCGATGGCGTTCTCCTCGAGATCGTCGAGTGACTCGATTAGCGGGGCCTCAGACTTCACATGACCGAGGGCGAGGTGTGCTGCCTCGTGCACCAGCGTGAAGAGAACCTTATCCAAGCGCTTCCCTCGACCAGAAAGCCCGACAACGGGCATTCCGTCGACGAAGAAGGCGCATCCATCAATCTTGGCGCCCGGCAGCGCCTCGACGTAGATGAGAGCCACGCCGACCGAGTCGAAGAGTTCTGGAAGGCGTTCGAAGGCGTTCGAGTTCGAGAGCAACGTGGGTAGTCGTGCTGCCAGGCGTTCAAGACCCTCGCGCGAATAGACGGCGACGTTGCTCGCTCGCTGCTTCGCGGCCCTTCGAACACATCCAACCCATGCCGTCTGCGTTGGTGTGAGGGGGATGTCATCGTTGCTGCGTCGTGCGGCGATGACGAATGACGGGTCATCCCAGATGGTTTGAAGTTCGTAGAGATCCATGACCTCTTGCGCAAGCTCGTCCAGCGTCCGCCCGTGCAGAACTTGGCGCTTTCGCAGCGCCGCGATGGGCGCCAGCTGGTTGAGTCGAGCTCGCAGTCGCACGTCGTCGAGCTCGCGCACCGTGTCACTGTTCTTCGATTGCTCGGAGAGCAGGTATGAGTTTTGGATGTTGAGCCAGAACTCTGGAGTCTGTCCGAAGGCAGCAGCAATCTGCGCTGCTGACTCGCGAGTGATCTCCTTCTTGCCGTTCACAATCTCGGAGACAAACTGCACGGGTCGTTGGAGGACCGCGGCGAAATCGCCTTGGCTCCAGTCGCGCTTCTCGAGTTCCAGTCCAATGATTCGGCCGACTGGTAGCCGCACTGCCACTTGTCCAGTCATCGCTCTTCCGTTCCTTCAGTTGAGAAGTCGAACACGATGGTCATCGGTGTGGTCATCGGTTCGAACTTGATGGTTAGCACACGCGTGGCGCTCAGGAACACCAGGGCGACATCGGCGTCTGCACCGGGTCGGAGTCGGAGAAGCTGAAGTCCGAGGAGGTCCCGCTCCGCAATTGCAGCTTCCGCGCATTGAGCAACGAGCCGAAAATGCGCGATCTCAGCAGCGCCCCAACCGGCGGGCTCGTAGTCCGCGTCGCTCGCAAGGCGCTGCAACACATCGTCCACATACCTCAGTTGCACGTCGGTTCTTCCCATTCACCCTTGGCCTGAAGCCACCTTCCAACCTAGGGGTAGCCGCGAGCGGCCGGCCGGTGACACGCTCCAACTTGAACTGCATCGTGAGTTCACCCTAAGGGTGAAGAGGTGATGCTGTATCATCGTGACTAGGCCGGACAGTCCGGCCGAACGGAGGCTCGACATGAACGACAACAACCGGCACGTGGTTCGAAACCCCGATGGGGGCTGGGATGTGAAGAAGCCTGGTGCGCAACGCCCCAGCAGCCACCACAACACCCAAGGGGAGGCCGTCAGTCGCGCACGCGAAATTGTGAACAACGCGGGTGGCGGCGAGGTGATCACGCACGGTCGCGACGGCCGCATCCGCGACTCCGACACGGTTTCGCCCGGCAACGACCCGTTCCCGCCGCGGGACACCAAGTAGTCCGGGCGGCGACCGGGTGCGCCGTGGACAAACCCGGTGCGACGGCTCAACCCGCGGCTGAAGCGATACCCAAAACGACCCGTCAACAATCGAGGAGAATCCATGGCCGAGCGCGCCAAGCCCAACACCGACACCCTCATTATCAACGGTCGCAAGCACCAGTGGCCCAACCAGAAGATCTCCTTCGAGGAGGTCGTCGCCCTCGCCTTCCCCAACCCGCCGACCGGCCAGGACGTCCAGTACGAGGTGACCTGGCGCAAGCGAGGCAAGAAGGAACAGGGCAGCCTGGAGGCTGGCAAGAAGGTGACCGTCAAGGACGACATGATCTTCGATGTCACGCCAACTGATCTCTCGTAGCGAGGACCTCTCGCGCCTACAGGCAGACGGGTACGAGATCGACATCGAGGCGAACCATCTGGTTGTCCGGCATGTCCCGTACCTCGCCCAGGAACGCGAGGTGAAGTTCGGCGTCCTGATGTGCCCACTGGTGCTGCAGAACGACCGCACCGGTACGCCGGACAACCACGTAATGATGTTCGCCGGGGAGAAGCCGTTCGACTCCGACGGCGTCCAGCTGAAGATCGTGGCCAGCGAGGGCCACACCCAGGTCACCGAGACCCTCTCGTACGAGTTCCAGCTCTCCCGCAAGCCGAAGCGCGAGGTGGAGCGTTACGTCGACTACTACGAGATGGCCGCGACCTACGCCGAGTTCCTAGGCAAGCACGCACGTGCGGTCGACCCCGCCGCCACCGCCCGGACCTACCTCCACGTCCCGACCGACGACGAGCCCAGTGTCTTCCGCTACGCGGACAACGCCTCGACGCGTGCCGAGATCCAGCTGTTCACCGACACGCTCAAGTCCGCCGGCCCGGTCGCGATCGTGGGTCTCGGCGGCACTGGCGCCTACATCCTCGACCTGGTCGCCAAGACCCCGGTCGAGGAGATCCACCTCTACGACGGCGACCGCTTCAGCCAGCACAACGCCTTCCGGTCACCCGGAGCACCCGCAGGGACCGATCTGGACGGGGCACCACCGAAGGTCGTCTACCTCCACGCCATCTACGATCGGATGCACTCCGGCATCCGTCCCCACCACGAGTTCATCGACGAGGACAACGTCGACCAGCTCACTGCCATGGCGTTCGTCTTCATCGCCGTCGACGACGGCACCGCCAGGCGCCTCATCGTCGAGCACCTGACGGCGGTAGGCGTGCCGTTCATCGACGTCGGCATGGGCATCTACCAGAACGAAGGCTCCCTCGGTGGCCAGGCACGTGTCACCACCAGCACCCCGGAGGCAGGTGACGCCATCCACCGCCGCCTCCCCATAACGGACCCCGGCCCCGCCAACGAGTACCGGACCAACATCCAGATCGCCGACATCAACGCCCTGAACGCGACTCTCGCCGTGATCAAGTGGAAGAAGCTCGCCGGCTTCTACCAGGATCTCGAGGACGAGCATCACAGCGTCTACGTCATCGGCGGCAACCGACTCGTCAACGAGGACCACCATGAGTCAACGTGACCCCATTGGGCACGAGTTCGTCGAGTTCATCCCCGACTCCCTTCAACCAGGTGTCCTCTACATCTCGATCCCGTACGCCACCACGGCCCACCTCTGTATGAGCGGCTGCGGCAAAGAAGTAGTCCTGCCACTTTCGCCGCAGCAGTGGAAGCTCACCTTTGACGGGCGGACGGTCTCTCTCGCACCGTCCGTGGGCAACTGGAGCTTCGAATGCCAATCCCACTACTGGATCGCGAACGACACTGTCCGCTGGGCGGGACAGATCTCCCAGGAAGCAGTTGCCGCCACTCGCGAAGCCCGAGCATCAAGTATCCGCTCAGCCATTCGCGTGCAGAAGCGGTCCAAGGTCGGCGCCTGGCTCCGCGATCGTGTCAGGCGGCTGTGGCCAAGGTGACGCGGACCGCTAGGGAGTGATGATGGTCGCGCCGACCTCGAGCGCCACGCGCTCAGCCAGGAGGCGGCCCGGACCTTCATACAGGTTCTGGCTGCCAGGGCCAATGCGCGTCCAGCCGCCCCGGCCAGGGTTGTAGCGGTCGGCGAAGACGACCATCACCTCGGCCGGGACCGCGCCGTGCAGTTCAGCCTGCCGCGAGTGCCAGAGGATTCCGTCGACCGGTGCGCCCGCGGCACCGACGTCGTGGATCCGGCGGGCGAGTCTGCGGGTGCATGGGTAGTGCTCTGAGGGGCTTGATGCGATCTGCGTGCGTTGAAGTCCGAGGGCGTTGAGCACCGGGTCGCGCAGGTCAGCGAGACGAAGGTCGGTCGGTGTCACCACGTTCGCCAAGAGGCTGGCTCTGAGCGAGGAGTCGTACACGAGCTTCCCAGCGAGATGGTGTACGTCGTGGAACACGGTCTCGAGCAGCGCGGCGAGGGGCGTCTCCCCCAGATACAGCGTTGCGACACGATCCCCACCCGTGGAGTCGAAAGGACTGAACCTCGCGTCGCCGTATCCGGGGTTCGCCTCGTCGTACCCCCACCTACCGTCATAGCAGCGGAACTGGGGAACACCTGTCGCGATGATCGTGGCCGGGAGGGGCGGCAGCTCATTCACCGGCAGCACCGGGCAGGCCGCGTGATCCGGACAGTCGAGATCCTGCGTTGGGAAGGTCACGCCGCGGAGCGACTGGAGGCTGCGAACCGCTGAGCCGCACGCTGCACCCGGTCCGGGGCTTCGGACACGAGGCGGTCTGGGATGCCACCGGACAGAAGTGGGGTCGGGCTCGTGAGCCAGATCCAGATCGTCCAGCCGTCGAGCTCTGCCTCGAGGAGCGGGGCAAGAACTGGGGCGTACTCCTCGCGCGTGGCGCCTGCCTCGGTCAGTTGGAGCGCCGGGACGACGCTTCTCCCCTCCAGCTTGACGGTGAAGAGCTTTCCGCGTTCGCGTGCACGGCTCACCCAGGTGCGCGTGGTCGAGGAGTTCGTATCACCCCGCAGCTCGCCCAACGTCTCGTGGGTGAATACGGGCGTCGTCAGCAGCGCCTGACGCACCCCCGCGAGGCGCCGAGCGTGTTCCACGCTGGCGGGCGGGATGAGCTCGACATCGGCACCAACCATTGTCTGTAGCAGCCCGCGGGCCGCATTCCGGCCACTCTGGAACTGCAGTTCGCGGGCTGCGCGCAGCAACCTCACTGCGGCCACGGCGTCCTCTGGAGATAGACCCTGGATAAGCACACCGTCGACCAGCACTCCGTCCGGGGTCGTGATGGCCTCGTGAGAGACGTCAGGTGCAGGGTCGACTGACGCCACCGGTCTCGTTCGTTTGCGAACGGTGCCGCGAGGCACTCGAGATCCGACCACGTTGACGTTGACGCCGGGAGGGCTCGTGCCGGCAACGTTGATCCTCCCGACCGTGGTGGAGTCCTGAATCCGTCCATCTTGCCCGTGAATCACCATTTCGCCGCCACCAGCATTGGCGAGGATCTCGCGTGCTCTGGCGATGGCCGCCTGCTTGGTGTCGGCGTGGTCACTGGTCCGGGCAGCCGCTGGTGCCCGTACGTCCCAGCCGCCATCTGGGTTGGGAACGACGTGCCGACTCCGCTTCTTGCTCACTTAAACCTCACTGCTTCTAGAGGGGCTAGCCCCGGCCAACCGAAGCCAGTGTAGCAATCGACACAAATCCAAAGAAACGCTACATGTGTCTCACAGACTACATCTGAACCTGCAGAGGCCAACCGCCGGACTTCGTCGAGGGCGTTCGGAAGGCCTCCGGGCCCACGTGAATTGGACTTCGAAGCGCTGGCGACGCACTTGAGATTGGCCGTCAGCCCTGCTGGAGGGCTGCTTCGACATCGATGAGGAACGTGATCTTGTCAGCGATGCCGGCCCCGCCGCCTGGGAGGGGCGCGTCGAAGTTGACGCCGAAGTCGCGCCGGTTCAGTTCTCCGGTAGCCGAGAAGCCGGCGAGTGACACGCCGGCGGGATCGGTTACGAAGCCGTGCGGCTCAACGACAAGGGGCACTGGTCGGGTGACGCCCTTGAGGGTCAAGTCGCCATTCAGGATCAGTTGGTCTTCGTCCCAGGACAGCCCACGCGAGGCGAATGTCATGACTGGATGGTTGTGGACGTCGAAGAAGTCGTCGGAGCGCAGGTGATCGTCTCGCCTCTGGTTGCCGGTGTTGACCGAGGCGAGTTCGATCGAGGCAGTCACGGTCGAGTCCGTTGGGTCGGCACCGGTGACGATCTCGCCGGTGAAGCGATCGAATCGGCCGCGGACTCTGGCGACCATCATGTGCCGGACGGCGAAGGTGACTTGGGAGTGCACGGGGTCGATGACCCAGGTGCCTGCCGTGTAGCCGGGGATCGCCGTGGTCGTTGCGTGGTTGGCGGCGGTGTTCATACCTGGTTCCTTTCGTAGTGGTCGTGTTCGTCAACGTGCGGTGCTGCGTCGGGAGGTTGTGGCGACGTGCCAGGTCGGGTGTTCCTGGCGGGGAGGAACAGCATCGAGATCGCGCTCAGTACGACGACCGCGAGTACGAATCGC
The DNA here is from genome assembly GCA_963800715.1 of uncultured Actinomycetota bacterium. Taxonomy (GTDB): domain Bacteria; phylum Actinomycetota; class Actinomycetes; order Propionibacteriales; family Nocardioidaceae; genus Nocardioides. The sequence goes on from CAWDBZ010000002.1 coordinate 351,952, forward strand.
AGGGAGTTCGCGAGCGCGTCGACGTAGCCCGCCTGGGCGGCTGTGGAGGAGCCCGCGGACAGCGAGTCGAAGAACACCAGGCCGATCAGTGCGATTCCGATGGCGCCGCCGAGCTGAAGGATGGTGTTCAGCACGCCTGAGGCCGCGCCGGCGTCGCTGGTGCGGATGTCGCGCAGCGCGACGTCCATCAGGGTCGGGGAGACCAGGCCCAGTCCGAGGCCGGCCACGACCAGTCCTGGCAGCAGGGTTGTGGACGAAAGGTTTGTGCCGGCGGACGCGACCGATGCCATCAAGATGCCGATGCCGGCAACGACGGTCACGGCGCCTCCGAGTGGGAGCCGACGCCCGAGCCTGGGTGCTAGCGCGATGGCGGCTCCGGCGGCGGGCACGCTGGCGAGCGAGAGGGGTACGAACGTCAGAGCCGTGTGGAAGGGACTGAATCCGATCCCCTGCAGGGCGATCGCGGTGACGAAGAACAGCGCGGGCGGCGCCGAGAAGAACGTGAGGCTGGCCAGCGTGCCGGCGACGAAGCTGCGGCGCCGAAACAGCGAGGGTGGGATCAGGGGCCAAGCACCCCGCCGCTCGAGCAGCCGTTGATGCAGGGCGAGTACCACGAGCGAAGGGCAGGACGCGACCAGCATGGCGAGGAACGCCGGTGGCCAGGCGTGCTGCGGACCCTCGACCAAGGGCACGAGGAGGAGTCCGAGCGACAGCGTCGACAGCCCGACGCCGGCGAGGTCGAGCCCAGGACGGTCTTGAGCACGCGAGTCGGGCACGAGGCGGGCCGCCGCGAAGGTCACGGCGATCCCCAGAGGGACGTTGACCAGGAAGATGGGGCGCCAGCCCAGTCCGCCAGTCTCGAGCAGGAGCCCACCGAGCAGCGGTCCGGCGACGGTGGCCAGCCCGGCCGTGGCACCGAACATGCCGAAGGCCTGGGCTCGATCCTCGGCAGCGAACGTCACCGAGATCGTCGAGAGGACCTGGGGGATCATCAGCGCCGCGAACAGGCCCTGCAGAACCCGGGCACCGATCAGGATCGGGACCGTCGGTGCCAGTCCACAGAGTGCCGAGGCCGCGGTGAACCCGGCGACACCGAGCACGAACACTCGGCAGCGTCCGTAGACATCCCCGAGACGGCCACCGGTGATCAGACCGACCGCGAAGGCCAGTCCGTAGCCCGCGATGATCCACTCCATCGCCGCCTGCCCGCCGTGGAGATCGGCCTCCATGGCTGGGAGTGCCATGGTCGCGATCGTCATGCCAATGAGGTCCATGGCCGCCGCGATCAGCAGTACGGCGAGTGCGAGCCATCGCCTCGGATGCGTCTCGACCGGCGAGCTCGTCGGCTGCGGTGCGATGACGCCTGTGGTTGTCACGACTGAACCTCCCGAGTGTAGAGTCAACAACTGTTGCATCAACAACGATTGTTGACTCAACAGTAGCGTCAGAGGTGCTAATGTCAAGAGGTGAGCACTGAGCGTCGGAGCACGCGGCCACCCACCCTGCTGGCTCTTCCGGCGTCGTATCTGGCCGACTGGATAGCCAAAGGGGCCCGGGCCGATATTCAGCGAGCGCTGGCCGAGCACGGCCTCACCACCCCCGAGTACGGGGTGCTGGTCGCGCTCAGTGACTTCGGCGCCAGGTCGCAGCAACAGCTGGCGGACGGATTGGGAGCTGACAAGGGCCACGTGGTCCGTCTCATCGACCAGCTAGAGGAGCGCAAGCTGGTGATCCGTGCTCCCGAGCCCGGGGACCGACGCCGGCACCGCATCGAGCTGACGGTGTCAGGGCGAGCGCTCCTGCAGATCGTCACCCCGCTCACCCAGGAGGTGGAGCGTGCTCACCTGACGGGTCTGTCTGCCGCCGAGCGGCGCACCCTGGTGAAGCTTCTCAGGCGGGTGCTGGAGACCCAGGACATGCGGTCCATACGGACGCCGAGCGAGGCGCCGCGCTCATAACGGGTGGGCGTCGTTCAGCTCGTGGAGAACAGGTCGACCCGCCGAAGCCACGGTCTCGTCGTGATCCTGGCGACGTCAGGCGAGTCGCTGGTTCAGGATCTCGATGAACTCGTCGGCCATGTCGAGCTGACGGGCGAGCCTCACGCGGCGCTGGGTGGCGTCCTGCTGGACCAGGTCGAGACGTTGACGCGCTGCCGTGGTGTCGCCCACCGCGTCACGGAGAGTCTCGATGTCGTCGAGGACGGCCGCCATCTCCTCCAGCGTGAAGCCAAGCGGTTTCATGCGACGGATAACCAGGATCTTGTCGACGTCATCCTCGGTGTACAGCCTGAAGCCGCCGTCGGTGCGCCCGGACGGTCGCAGCAGACCGACCTGTTCCCAGTGCCGCAGACTACGAATCGACAGCTCGGTACGCGCAGCTACCTCGCCGATGTGCATAGCGGGCGCGTCGTCACCGAGCGAGGACGTGGTCATGCCCACCGACGCAGGATTCTCGCCCGCGACGGGGTCCCTCCGGCGACGCTCGTGCACGATGGCTGTCTCTCTTCGGCCGAATGGCAAATCTGACGTTACGTCAGGGTAGGCTCTGCTCCACATGACTTCGCTGGCGATCGCGCCAGCACGCGCACCCATGGTGCGCACCAACGACCCTGCCAAACAACGCCTCAGCCACCTGCGAAGCGGTCAAGACCCTACGCGGTGCTGACATGTCCGCCGCGCCGAACGGAGCCCCTGCCTTGAGCGCCACCCTGTCCGAAACCACGCTCGAACCCACGGTCATGAATGCGCTCCGATCGCCCAGACTGCTGCGCACCGAAGTGCTCGCCGGCCTCGTCGTCGCCCTCGCGCTGATCCCCGAAGCCATCTCGTTCTCCATCATCGCGGGCGTCGACCCCCGCGTCGGGCTGTTCGCCTCGTTCACGATGGCCGTCGCGATCTCGTTCCTCGGCGGCCGCCCCGCCATGATCTCCGCGGCCACCGGAGCAGTCGCCCTCGTCATCGCCCCCGTGATGCGCGACCACGGCTACGACTACCTCATCGCCACCGTCATCCTCGGCGGTCTCATCCAGATCGCCCTCGCCCTGGCCGGCGTCGCGAAGCTGATGCGGTTCATCCCGCGCTCGGTCATGGTCGGATTCGTCAACGCCCTGGCCATCCTGATCTTCGAGGCCCAGGTCGACCACATGCTCCACGTCCCCTGGGCGGTCTACCCCATGATCGCGATCGGCATCGCCGTCATCGTCGGCTTCCCCCGCGTCAACAAGGTCCTGCCCGCACCGCTGGTCGCGATCATCGCCCTGACCGCCTTCACGCTCCTCGCCGCCTTCAACGTCCCAAACGTCGGCGACCAAGGCGACCTCCCAGACAGCCTGCCCTCACTGTTCACCCCCGACGTTCCGATCAACCTCGACACCCTGCAGACCATCGCCCCCTACGCCCTCGCCATGGCCCTCGTGGGAATCCTCGAGTCCCTGCTGACCGCAAAGCTGGTCGACGACATCACCGACACGCACTCCCAGAAGACCCGGGAAGCATGGGGCCAAGGCGCCGCAAACGTCATCACCGGGTTCTTCGGCGGCATGGGCGGCTGCGCCATGATCGGCCAGACGATGATCAACGTGAAAGCCTCCGGTGCGCGCACCCGACTGTCCACGTTCCTCGCCGGCGTCTTCCTGCTGATCCTGGTCGTCGGGTTCGGCGACGTCGTCGCCCTCATCCCGATGGCAGCGCTGGTCGCCGTGATGATCATGGTCTCCGTCGGCACGTTCGACTGGCACTCCGTCCAGCCCAAGACCCTGCGTCGCATGCCGAAGTCCGAGACGACCGTCATGGTGGCCACCGTCGTGGTCACCGTCGCGACCCACAACCTCGCCATCGGCGTGGTCGTCGGCGTCCTGGTCGCCATGATCCTCTTCGCCCGCCGCGTCGCACACCTGACCGAGACCAACCGCGAGCTGGTCGAAGACACCCACGGCAACGCCAGCGCCGTCTACCGGGTCACCGGCGAGCTCTTCTTCGCCTCCAGCAACGACCTCTACACCCAATTCGAGTACGTCGACGACCCCGAACAGATCGTCATCGACCTCACCGACTCCCACATCTGGGACGCCTCCACCGTCGCCTCGCTCGACGCCATCACGACCAAGTACGCCCGCAAGGGCAAGACAGTCACCATCATCGGCCTCAACGACTCCAGCGCCGACCGGCACGAACGGCTGACAGGACAGCTCTCGACGCAATGAGCGAGTCCGTCTTGGACTGCAGGCTGTTGCGCAATGCCATCAACCATGCGAAGGCTGAACTCGCTCAGGAGCGAAATGGCCCTGCACGTCGGCCAGAGGGGTGAAATAACCCGCGACGGCGACGCGTCGGCACGATCAAGTGCTCTCGACGAGCATCATCCGTCGCGGCGTCATGCATCGAGAATCAGGCGAGGCGACAAGGCGCGTGAAACGCAGATC
>CAWDBZ010000003.1:0-335566 GCA_963800715.1 uncultured Actinomycetota bacterium
TCACGACGGGAGGCCGGCACAAGGACGGCACCCCGAGCCGGATGACGACGTACGTCGACGCGCGCAGCGGCGTCGTGCTCCGCCGCGAGGAGGGCATCCAGACAGTCGACGGCTCCGGCAACAGCCTCTACAGCGGCACGGTGCCGCTGAGGGTCACCCAGTCGGGGTCGACCTACCAGCTCAAGGACCCGACCCGCGGCAACACCTACACGACCGACCTGAACAACCAGACCGACTCGATCTTCTGCCAGGTCTTCGGCATCGGCTGTCAGACCGGGACGACGTTCACCAGCTCGACCACGACCTTCGGCAACGGAACGGCGAGCAACCGCGCCTCGGCCGGCGTGGACGCGCAGTACGGCACCAACGTGACCTGGGACTACTACAACCAGGTGCACGGCCGCAACGGCATCTTCGGCAACGGCACCGGGTCCTACAACCGCACCCACTACGGCACCAACTACGTCAACGCCTTCTGGGACGGCACCAAGATGACCTACGGCGACGGCGACGGGGTCAACTACGGGCCGCTCGTCTCGCTCGACGTGGCCGGCCACGAGATGTCGCACGGCGTCACCGAGAACACCGCGGGACTGACCTACTCCGGTGAGTCCGGCGGCCTCAACGAGGCGACCTCGGACATCTTCGGCACCATGGTGGAGTTCTTCGCGGCCAACGCCAACGACCCGGCCGACTACCTGATCGGTGAGGAGTTCGACCTCGCGAACCACGCCGGCTTCCGCCGCATGGACAACCCGATCGCGGACGGCTCGTCGCCGAACTGCTGGAGCACGAACACCAAGAACCTCGACGTGCACTACTCGTCGGGGGTCGGCAACCACTTCTACTACCTGCTGGCCGAGGGCTCGGGCCCGAAGACCATCAACGGCGTCGCGCACAACTCGCCGACCTGCAACGGGTCGACCATCACCGGCATCGGCCGGGACGCCGCGCAGCGGGTCTGGTTCCGGGCGCTGTCGGTCTACATGACCTCGGGCACGACCTATGCGCAGGCCCGAACCGCCACGCTGAACGCCGCGACAGACCTCTACGGCGCCGGCTCCACGAACTACAACACCGTGGCTGCCGCCTGGAGTGCCGTCAGCGTCAGCTGACTGCCCCAGCAAAGGGGTGAGACCCGCCCGCGTCGGACGGAAACGACGCGGGCGGGCTTCCCCACGTCTTGAGGAGCCCGAGGACGGTCACGCGAGCTGGGTGTGCAGCCGCACCTGCTTGACGCGGGTCGCGCCGGTGCCGTCGAGGTCGAGCTCGCGGTGCGCCGAGTCGGCACCCCATCCCGCGCCGGTCAGGAAGGCCAGCAGCGCGTCGTCGCCCGCGAACACCCAGGTCACCGCATGGCTGAACCGGTCGGCGGTCATCGTGTCGACCGCAGCCTGCAGCAGCCTGGAAGCGTGCCCCTTGCGCCTCTCGTCGGGATCGACGGTGAGCTCGCGGACCTCGGCGTCGGAGACCTGGTCGCGATCGGGATCGGTGGCCGGACCGGTGATCGCGAAGCCGACGACCCGGTTGCGCTCCAGCGCGACCAGGACCCGGTTGCGGGCGTCGCCGGGCTTGTCGAACGACGCCCGCCAGGCCGCGGCCGCGGCCTCCTCGGCCTCTGGGCCCGACGGGATCGCCTCGGCCGGCACCAGGTCGCCGTACAGCGTCGGCCAGGCACGCAGCTGCACCCGCGCGATCGCCGCGGCGTCGTCGGCCCACGCGATCCGGACGGAGACGTCGGCACCGGGACTGGTCATCCCGCCATCCTGTCAGCCACCCCCGGCTCGCTAGTGTCCGAGGCATGGAGATTCGCAACCTCGGGTCGAGCGGCCTCAAGATCTCGGCGATCAGCTACGGCAACTGGCTCACGCATGGCAGCCAGGTCGAAGAGGACGCCGCCCTCGCCTGCGTGCGCCAGGCCCTCGACGAGGGCATCACCACGTTCGACACGGCCGACGTCTACGCCGACACGAGGGCCGAGACCGTGCTCGGCAAGGCGCTGGCGGGGGAGCGCCGCGACGGGCTGGAGATCTTCACGAAGGTCTTCTGGCCGACCAGCCCCGGCAAGCACAACGACCACGGGCTGTCGCGCAAACACATCATGACCGCGATCGACGGTTCGCTGGGCCGGCTCGGTACCGACTACGTCGACCTCTACCAGGCGCACCGCTACGACTACGAGACGCCGCTGGAGGAGACGATGGAGGCCTTCGCCGACGTCGTGCACTCGGGCAAGGCCCTCTACATCGGCGTCTCGGAGTGGCGGGCCGAGGACATCCGGCGGGCCCACGCTCTCGCGCGCGAGCTGCACATCCACCTGGTCTCGAACCAGCCGCAGTACAACATGCTCTGGCGGGTCATCGACGCGGAGGTCGTGCCCACCTGCGAGGAGCTCGGCATCGGCCAGATCGTCTGGTCGCCGATCGCCCAGGGCGCCCTGACCGGCAAGTACAGGCCGGGCGAGCAGCCCCCGAAGGGATCGCGCGCCACGGACGACAAGGGCGGCGCGGACATGATCAGCCGCTGGCTGCGCGACGACGTCCTCGAGAGGGTGCAGCGGCTCCGGCCGCTCGCCGACGAGGCCGGCCTGAGCCTCGCCCAGCTGGCCGTCGCGTGGGTGCTTCAGAATCCCAACGTCTCCTCGGCCATCGTCGGCGCGAGCCGCCCCGAGCAGGTCACAGAGAACGTCAAGGCGGCCGGGGTGGTGCTCGAGGACGAGCTGATGAAGAGGATCGACGAAGTGCTCGACGACGTCGTCTACCGCGACGCGTCGTTCAACGCCTCGCCGTCGACGCGCGACTTCTGACGCCCGAGCACCACGGCCCCCGTGGTCGAGAGCACCAGGCCCAAAGTCACCGCGGGCCACCAGCCGTCGCGGACGCCGTCGCCGAGCAGGGCGACTCCGACCGCGGCCGGCACGAAGGTCTGCGCCACGATCAGCGACCCCGTGGTCGACGGGACGGCGGCGCGGTGCATGCCGAGGGAGTAGAGCCAGAACGCCACGAGGCCGAAGCACGGGACCGCCAGGGCGGCGACGACCACGACGCCGTCGACCGGCATCCCGATGCCCCTGACCGAGATGGCGGAGCCGGCGTACCCGAGACCGGCCAGCAGCCCGAGGACGGGCCCGGCCAGGTGGCGGGCGACGATGGACGCCAACCCGAGCGCGGCGACACCGACCCACAGCGCGACCACGAAGCGCGGGGTCGTCTGGACCTCACCCGGGGCGCCGGCGCCGAGCGACAGCAGCACCAGCCCGAGCGTGACGACGCCGACCGCGAGCCAGCCGTTGCGCTGCAGCGCGTCCTCGACCCGGTGCGAGGTGAGGGCGGTCACCGGCAGCGACATCGCCACCAGCGCCTGTGCCAGGTAGAGCGGCAGCAGCCAGATCGCGGTGGCATGCAGGACGAAGCCGACGAGGTACGCCGCGACCACCAGCATCGTGCGGACGTCGCGGAGCGAGCGGGTCACGAAGCCGAGGAGCCCGTCCGGCGTCTTCTCGAACCCGCGGACCGCCTGGGCCTGCATCACCGCCGCGACGCCGAAGACCGCCGCGGACAGGAGACCGACTGCGACCCCGAGCCACGTCATCGGGCCCTCATCGGGCCCTCATCGGCGGCTCATCGGTAGTGCTCAGGGAGCTCCTGACCGATCTTCACCTGCGGCTTGGGGAGCCGCATGAACTTCATCTGCATCGCCCGAGTGACCGCGTAGTACGTCGTCCCCTTCACAGGCTCGTCGGGGAACCGCGCACCGAGCTGACGCCGCAGGCGGAACCGCAGCATCAGCATGTCGAGGATGACGAGGAGGATCGAGCCGAACAGGATGGCGTTGCCGAAGCTGGCGAGGGCGTCGTTGCCCGAGTAGCCGAGCACCATCGTCACCACCAGCAGCGGGATGATCAGCTCGATGAAGCTGAACCGGCTGTCCACGAAGTCACGGATGAAGCGCCGGACCGGCCCCTTGTCGCGGGCCAGGAGGTACTTCTCCTCGCCGTTGCGCATGCCCTGGCGCACCCGCTGGCTGGACTCGCCCTTGATGGCGCGCTGGGCGGCGACCTGCCCCTTGCGGGTGCGAGGCGGCTTGGCGCGCGCCTTGGCTGCGGCCTCGGCCTCCTTGCGGCTGGGCGTCGGTCGTCCCTTGCCGGACGGCTTGTCCTCCACCGGCGGGGTGGTGACTTCTTCTCTGGTGCGACGGAACACGTGGGCCTTCAGCTGGATCACTGGGTCGATTCATTGGAATGGAGAGCGACACCGAGCCTACCGGCGCCTTGCCGTACGGCCGTAGGGTGAGGTCACCAAGCAGTCTGACGTGAGTGTACGGAGAGGGACCATCCCGCAATGAGCTTGATGAGCCGCATCAGTCTGATCTTCCGGTCGAAGGCCAACAAGGCGCTCGACCGCGCCGAGGACCCGCGCGAGACCCTCGACTACAGCTACCAGCGCCAGCTGGACCTGCTGTCCAAGGTGCGCCGGGGCGTCGCCGACGTGGCCACCAGCCGCAAGCGGGTCGAGCTCCAGGTCGCCCAGCTCGAGCAGTCGGCCGCGAAGCTCCAGGCCCAGGCCGAGAAGTCGCTGACGATGAACCGGGAAGACCTCGCGCGCGAGGCACTGACCCGCAAGTCGGCCCTCGGCGGCCAGATCACCGACCTCAAGACCCAGTACGCCCAGCTCCAGGGCGAGGAGGAGAAGCTCACCCTCGCCCAGCAGCGACTGCAGGCGAAGGTGGAGGCGTTCCGGACCCGCAAGGAGACGATCAAGGCGACCTACACCGCCGCCGAGGCGCAGACCCGCATCAACGAGGCGATGTCGGGGATCGGCGAGGAGATGGGCGACGTCGGCCTGGCCATCCAGCGGGCCGAGGACAAGACGGCGCAGATGCAGGCTCGCGCCGGAGCCATCGACGAGCTGATCGCCTCCGGCGCCCTCGACGACGCCAGCGCGATCAACAGCGGCGACGACATCACCCGCGAGCTGGAGTCGATGAGCTCGCAGGCCGACGTCGAGGCCGAGCTGGCGCGGCTCAAGACGCTCTCCGCCGCGGACCAGCCGGAGGCCATCGAGGCCGCGCCCGAGCCGGGTGAGATCCTCGACGCCGAGCCGGAGAAGGAGGAGTCGGCCTCCGACTCGAGCCCCAACGCCAGCAAGGACGCCTGAGCGATGATCATCCGGATCCTGGGCGAGGGGCAGTACGACGTCGCGGACCATGCGCTGGACCGGCTCAACGAGCTCGACACAGTGCTCGAGGGGGCCGTCGAGGCGGGCGACGAGGCGGCGTTCGCCACCGCGCTCACGCAGCTGCTAGACGGCGTACGCACGGTCGGGGTCGCTCACCCAGCGGACAGTCTCGACGAGTCCGACCTGATCCTCCCGCCGTCCGACGCGACCATCCACGAGGTCCGCGAGATGCTCAACGAGGACGGTCTGATCCCCGGCTGAGTGGGGTCACCCAGCGACCTCTGCCAGGGCCGGTTCCGTCAAGCCATCCAGGTCGTAGCTGTCGAGAGCGCGATCGACCAGTGCTCCCGCGCGGTCGAAGTCATAGACCTGGCTCATCCGCATCCGCACCAGGAACGGCGCTCCGGCGTAGAACATCTCGTACTGCTGGTGGCGGCTGGCGAACTCCGACCCCACCAGGTCCCACACGAGCTTCATCAGCTTCACGCGCTCGACGCTCGGGTAGCCCGGTGACTGTACGAACTTCTCGAGGTCGGCGCGCGCCTCGGGGTTCTCGTAGTCGCGTGCGTTGGAGGGGAGCTGGATGATGCCGCCACCGCACAGATCGCGGACGAGGTGCAGCAGCTTCGGATAGAAGTCCGACTGCAGCGTCATCGTCGCGAAGCACTCCGCGCGCCCGGGCCAGGCCACGCCGTACTCGTCGATCTCGCAGTTCTGCTCCTGCGCGTAGACGAGACCGGTCACCATGGACGCGTGGGCGGCGAGCTCACCCAGGACCCCCCGGACGGGCGGGAAGGTGTCCGAGCCGTTCATGACCGCGACGCGGTGGGCGAGCCCAGCGAGCAGGTCGAGCTTCACCGAGAAGCGGATCTGTGCCTGGTTGTTTCCGAGCAGGTGCGCGGGTGTGCGGCTCCACTGGTCGGTCGTGACCTGGCGGTCCCGTAGTACGAACACGTGCTCCCACGGCACGAACACGTCATCGAAGACGATGAGCGAGTCCGTCTCGTCGAACTGGGAGGCGAGTGGGTAGTCGTAGGCACTCGGCGCTGCCTGTGCGTAGCTTCGGCGTGAGTAGACCTTGAGGCCCTTGGCCGCGATGGGCACGGCGACGTTGATCGCATAGTTCTCGTCCCCTGGCTGGAGGGGCACGATGCAGCTGAGGATGAGGTAGTCGGCGATGGCAGCGCCGGTGCCCAGCATCTGGGCACCGGAGACGATGATGCCGTCCTCCCGCTCCTCCTTGACGCCGGCGTAGAGGAACGGATCCTCCTGCTGGTGTGCCGGCTTGCTCCGGTCGATCTGCGGCGGGACGATCGCGTAGGCGCAGTACAGGTCGTTGTCCCGGACGTGCTCGTAGAACGCCGTGACCCGCTGGCCGTACACCTCGCCTGCGCTGGCGAAGACATCGGAGCGTCCAGCCCAGCCGGCGAGGAAGCCGGCCACGTGCTCGGGTCCGCGGCCCATCAGGCCGAGGGTGCTCTCTGCAGCGCGGCGCAGTGCGAGGCGCCGACGCCGCAGGTCCTCCTCGCTCCTGGGGATGAGGAAGGAGAGATTGACCGGCTCTCCGGTCGTCGGAGAGGGATAGGTCATGTCGACCAGGTTGTCCGGGGCGTTCGCCATGTCGTAGAGCCGCGCGATGGATCGCACGGCACCGCGGAATGCGGGATGGGTCGTGACATCGTCGACGTAGTCACCATCGATGAAGACCCTGCGCCCGTCCCGGAGACCTTCGACGTATGCCTTGCCTGGACGTGTCACACGAACTCCTCAAGTGCGATGGGAAGGGGCCGGGTCGCCGAGCGTGGACGGAACCGGTCCAGCTGTCGGTAGCTGCCTCGGAAGTGCAGAAGTGGTTCGTAGTGCTGGGCTTCACTGCTGAGCCCGATGCCCTCGACAGCTCCGATGACCACAGCGTGCGTGCCCGCCTGGATCTGCTGGTCGATGCTGCAGTCCAGGAAGGCGAGCGCCCCCGAGAGTGACGGGCTCGACCAGTCGTCTCGGTCCGCCAGCCAGTTGAGCGGAATGACCTTGTCAGCCCCAGGTCGTCCGCAGTAGTCGGACACGTCGTGTGCCGCGAAGCCGAGGACGTTGACTCCGAAGCGCCCGGATCCGGCGATGTGCTCGTAGGTGCGCGTCGACCGGTTGACGCAGACGAGCACGAGGAGCGGGTCGATGGACACGGCTGCGAACGCGGTCGCGGTCATGCCCAGTGGACGCTGCTCCTGGTCCCACATGGTGATGACATTGACGCTGGCTGCCACCGAGCCCAGCGCAGCCTTGAAGCTCGCAGGGCCCAGCTCTGCAGATCGCATCGACACGTGAACCTCCTCCGCATAAACATAACTCAAAAACTTGACTTGAATCAATATATTGAGGACGCAAATCGTCTGCTACGAGACGGGGTGCTAGCTCGTGCAGCCCGGATCGAGAACGCGGACGTCCGGGACCCGATCCGCCAGCACCGGAAACTCCGCACGCACGCGACCGACCAGCGCGGGGTCGATGGAGGCGCTGAAGACCCCCTCGGAGTCATCGGCCTCGAGGAGGAGCTCGCCCCACGGGTCGACGATGCGGCTGTGGCCGCCGAGGACCGTGCCACCCCGCTGCGGGCCCACGGCATTGCAGGCGATGACGAAGATCTGTTCCTCGACGGCTCGCGCCGAGGTGAACAACTGCCAGTGCGCACGGCGGGCGGCGGGCCAGGCGGCAGGAACGATGGCCACCTCGGCGCCGGCATCGACGAGGGTGCGCCACAGGTCTGGAAAGCGAAGGTCGTAGCAGGTGGTCGCCGTCATCTGGCCGTACGGCGTGGTCACCACCGACACCGAGTCGCCGGGGCGAAGCAGCTCCGCCTCGCGCGACTGGTAGCCGAAGACGTGGACCTTGTCGTATCGGTGAACGATGTCGCCGCGAGGGTTGAGCAGGATCGCAGTGTTGGTGACTCCACCGCTGGGGTGACGCAGCAGGACGGTCCCCAAGTGCAGGAACGTCCCGAGCTCGCGCGCCAGATCGCGCCCCAAGGAGATCGTCGGCCCGCTCAGGTCCTCTGCCTGGTCCTCGTAGGCGTCGAACTCGAAGTAGCCGACGGCCCACAGCTCGGGCAGGACGACCAGCTCCGATCCCGCCGCGCCGCGGACCATGTGCGCGACCCGCTCGCGGCGCGTCTGGGGGTTCTCGTCCGGAGGGCTGGACACCTGCACGAGGGCGACCCGCATGTCAGAGACCGCGATCGAGTTGACTCATGTGAAGTACTCTATTGCTTTACCTTCGTCAATTACTTTCGAGGTGGCACATGGCTCAAGACGCGATGGCGGCCCTTTCGAGCTGGGCGATGAACGCCGAGATGCGTCGCGTCACCGACTTCGACAGGTATGTCGCCGCGATCTCCCAGGCCCGCTACGTCATGCGCAAGGTGACTCGGATCGTCGATGAAGAAGCGAAGCGGCACGGCCTCGAACCTCTGGAGCACCAGGCCATGCTCCAGACCTATGGTGCGGGCGACCAGCTGCGCACGTTGAGCCAGCTCGCCGACCGACTGGACGTGGCACCGGCCCTGGCGTCCCGAGTCGTCAACGGACTGGTCAAGAAGGGGCTCGTGCTCCGGCGCAGTGCCGAGTCGGACAAGAGGGTGACGCAGATCGAGATCTCCCCCCAAGGAGCGGAGCTCGTCCGGCAGATCGATCAGGACGTCCATATCCACATCGAGTACTTCCAGGCGCAGCTCGACAACGAGCAACGACTCGCCGCCCTGGCGATCTTCACCTTCTACGTCGGCCTCGGCACGCCGCAGAACCTCGACTCCCTGCGGGAGCTGTCGGCGTCGTCCGGGCTCTGACGGCGTTCCGAACCCCAGCGATCACCAGGCGGCCTACCTCCGGCGGCCTAAGAGCCAAGCCAGGACGAGCGCAAGGCCAACGGCCGCCGGGACCGCGGCTCGTTTGATGACCGCACCGGTGGCCATGGAAGAGACATCGATCGGACTGGCCGGTTGAGCCGGCGCGGCCGCCGCGGCACCGAGGTGACCGGCCGGCTTCGGCGCTGACAGCTCTCGGGCGATGTTCTCGACGAACGTCCCGAGGACCTTCACGCCGACGTCCTGGACGATGCCTGAGCCGAACTGGGCGGCCTTGCCGGTGATGGTGAGGTCCGTGTCGACAGTGATGTTCGTCGCGGCCCCGTCCGGTTCGAGCGTGCAGGTGAGCTCGGTGCTGAAGTTGCCCTGGCCGCGGGTGTCACGACCACTCGCCTGCAGGACGGCTACGTGCTGGGTCTCGTCGAGCTCGGCGAACTTCGCGGTGGCGTCGTACTGCGCGACGACCGGGCCGATCTTGACCCGGAAGACGCCCTCGAACTCGTCCTCCCGGAAGCTCGTCAGCTCGGCACCGGGCATCAGTGGCGCCAGCCGCTCGACGTCGCGGAGCAGTGCCCACGCGGTCGCGAGCTCGGCGTCGAGGCGGAACGTGTTCGAGAACTTCATGGTGAAAGCACTCTCCTAGGAAGCACCGGGGACCCGATCGGTGACGTGGTTGAGAAAATGGGCGACTTCGTCCGCCAGGGCGTCCGGACGTTCGAGCGCGACCATGTGGGCAGCTCCGTCGATCGTGGCGAGCCTGCCCTGCTGGACACCGGTCGAGATGCGCTCCAGTGCGGCCACCGGCGCGGCCCGATCGGCAGATCCCGCCACGGCGAGCACGGGGACCGCGATCTCGTGCACGCGTGCGGCGACGTCAAAGTCGGCGAGCGACAGCCAGGTGCTGCTCCACGACGCGCTCGAGAACGTTGCCAGGCATTCCGTCAGGTAGTCGACCGACGAGCCGGCCTCTCGCAAGGTCTCCTCGGTCAGGCAGCGGCCAAGGGTGTCTCGCGTGTGGTCGGCGGGGGTCGTCGCGCCGAGACGCGCACGGTCGGTGAGGACGTCGGTCGGAAACGTGGGTGACGTCGCGATGGCGATGAGCGAGGCCAACCTTTCGGGGACCGTCAATGCCGCCAGCAGCCCCACCGCACCGCCGAGCGAGCTCCCGGCCACGTGCACCCGGCGGGCACCCAACTGGTCGACCACCTGGACGAGGTCGTCGACCAGGTCGCCGACCTGCCGGAGAGCGACCGGACCGGCGCTGCCGTGCCCCCGCATGTCGTAGCCCACGATCCGCCAAGGCTGCCGACCGGGGGAGCCTGCCTGCAGTGCCACCAGGCGGGTGACGAACCGCGACCACATGTGGCGGTCCACGAGAGCGGCGTGCAGGAGGACGAGCACGTCGGCCTGGTCGTCCGGCTCACCGGCGCACGTCTCGCTGAGGGTCGTGGCGTGGTCGCGCAACCGGAGCGGCCGCACGTCAGGCGACCACGGTGGCCAGCCCGCACCGGACGAAGTCACGGGCTGGGGTCTCTCGTGCCGCTCGCGATCTCCGAGATCGCCGACGGCTTCAACGGATGGTGGTCGATGCGCGGTCGCCACTGGCGCAGCGCGTCCTCGACCGCCGAGACGAGTGCTGCCGGCGCCGGGATAGTGCCACCCTCGCCTGCTCCCTTGGCGCCGAGCGGGTTCAGCGGTGACGGCGACTCCAGGTGCACCAAGGTCGCTTCGGGCACGTCTACCGCTTCGGGCATGAGGTAGTCCATGTACGTCGTCGTGATCGGTTGGGCGTTCTCGTCGTACAGCGTCTCCTCCAGGAAGGCGTTGCCGATGCCGTGGGCGAGCCCGCCCTGGATCTGACCGTCGACGACCATCGGGTTCACCGCGACACCGCAGTCGTGAACGATGACGTACTCCAGGATCTTGACCGCGCCGGTGTCGGGATCGACCTCGACCTCGGTGAAGTGGGCGCCGTTGGCATAGGTGGCCTGCGGTGGCAGGTACGCCGAGTTCGCGAACAGTCCGGCCGGCTTGTCCGACACCGACATGCCCGGAATCCCGTCGGCGAGCGCCGCGACGTCAGCGAGGGGCATCGACGGCCCTTCGCCGTCGATGGGCTGCACGACACCGTTGACGATCTCCAGCTCCGACGCCTTCAGATCGAGCACCTCGGCCGCGATGGAGAGGGCCTGCTCGCGCACCTCGGCGGCCGCCATCATCGCGGACGATCCCGCGTTCACCATCACCCGACTGGCGAACGTCCCGACCCCGATGGGGGCGGCCGACGTGTCTCCAGTCCTCACGTTCACGTTCGCGATGTCCACGCCGAGCCCGTCGGCGACAACCTGGGCGAGGGTCGTCTGGTGCGACTGGCCCTGGGGAGCTGCCGCGGTGTGGACGGTGACCTTGCCGTCCCGGTCCACCCGCACACTGCTGCCTTCGAACGGGCCGAGGCCGGTGCCCTCGACATACATCGCCAGTCCGATACCGCGCAGTCGGCCCTCGGCCAGGGCCGCCTCTCGACGCGCCTCGAAGCCGTCCCAGTCGATGCGCCGCAAGCCGGCTTCCAGGGTCTCGGGGTAGTCGCCACTGTCGTAGACGATCGGCTTGCCGTCGCGGAACACCAGCCCTACCTCGTAGGGCATCGCGTCAGCCGGCACCAGGTTTCGGCGCCTGATCTCGGCGCGGTCCATGCCCAGCTCCTGTGCGGCATGGTCGAGCAGACGCTCCATCGCGAAGACTGCCTGTGGGCGCCCGGCGCCGCGTACCGGGCTCGTCGGCACCGTGTTGGTCAGGAGCACGTCGACATGGAGCAGGTAGGCCGGGATGCGGTAGGGACCCGGCATCGTGGTGGAGGAGATGTACGGGGTCACGATGCCCCAGGGGAAGTACGCCCCGGCGTCGTGCTGCATGTCTCCCCGGATCCCCAGGATCCTGCCCTCGCTGGTGAGGGCAAGCTCGACGTTCCAGGCCTGGTCCCGCTCGTGGGTGGTCGACATGAAGTGCTCGCGACGGTCCTCGATCCAGCGAACGGGGAGGCCAAGCACCCGGGAGACCGCGGCGATCACCATGTCCTCGGTGTAGACGACCACCTTGGGGCCGAAGCCGCCGCCCACGTCCGGCGGCGCGATGACGACGATCTCCTCCGCGTCGATGCCCAGCATGTCCATGATCGTCCGCTTGACCAGGTGCGGGGACTGGGAGGCGGTGTAGACGGTGAGGCGTCCGGTCACCACGTCAGGAACGGCGAGCACGCCGCGGGTCTCCATGGGTTGTCCGGAGCCGCGGTTCACGTTGAGCGCAGCGCGCGTGATGTGGTCGGCCTTCTCGAAAGCCTCGGCCACGTCGCCGTACGCGACGTTGACGAGTGCCCCGATGTTGTCCGTGGTGCCCTCGTGCGCCACCGCTGAAGCCGCGAGGGCGGCGTCGATCCCGGAGACGACGGGGAGCTCCTCGTAGTCCACTCGGACCAGCTCTGCCGCGTCCTCGGCGATGTAGGGGTCGTCCGCCACGACGACGGCGACCGACTCACCCACGTAACACACCTCGTCGGCGGCGAGCGCCTGCTGGTTGAACGGCTTCACGATCGCCGGGTTCGGCATCAGCGTGAGCATTGGGCGCCGGTAGGTGCGCTCGGGCAGCTCCGCGGCCGTGAAGACCCCGACGACCCCCGGGAGGGCTGCCGCGGCTGCCGTGTCGATGTGCTTGATGCGGGCGTGGGCGACGGTGCTCCGCACGAAGGCAGCGTGCACGGTGCCGGGCGGCGAGAAGTCCGCCACGAAGGTGCCCTTGCCGGTCAGCAGCCGCGGATCCTCCTTGCGAGGCATGCGGGCGCCGATGTACTGCTCAGGGCGGGTGACCGCCGGCGCGGGCTCCGTGCCGGCAGCGACGTCGAGCGCGGCCTTGACCATCCCGGAGTACCCGGTGCACCGGCAGAGGTTCCCGCTCAGTGCGGTCCGGACCGAGCCCTCGTCAGGGTCCGGCGTGTCGCGGAGGTACTCGTCCAGCGACATGAGCACGCCGGACGTGCAGAAGCCACATTGCAGCGCGTGCCGGCTGGAGAACGCCTTCTGGAGCGGGCACAGGTCACCGGACTCGCTCGACAGCCCCTCGACCGTCGACACCGACGTGCCGTCGGCCTGTACGGCCAGCATCAGGCAGGACCGGACGGCGGCCTTGTCGACCTGGACGGTGCACACGCCGCACACCCCGTGCTCGCATCCGAGGTGGGTGCCCGTCAGGCGGAGCTTCTCGCGCAGGAAGTCCGCGAGGGTCATGCGGCTGCTGACCGTCTCGTGGTAGCGCACGCCGTTGACCTCGAGCTCGATGGTCTGCTGCCGGGTCACGTCTCGCTCGTTCCGCTGGTCGCGCGCTCGCCGGCGAGCAGGAGCGCCTGTCGGGTCAGGTGGTGTGCGAGTCGCCGGCGGTAGGCCTCGTCCGGGCGTTCGCGGTCGGCATCGTCCGGCTCGCCGAGCGCAGCGACAGCCCGAACGACCGTCTCGCTGTCCAGTGCCTGGCCGAGGATCGCCTGCTCCACGTCGTGCGCACGCGTGACGACCTGCTCGAGGCCGAGTACGGCGACGCTGCTTCGGGCCACCAGTCCGTCATGGTCCAACTCCACCAGGACGGCCACGGCGACGATGGCGAAGTCGCCGTGGCGGCGCGCGAACTCGAGGAACGCGTAGCCGTGCCCCGGCGCCCACAGAGCGAAGTCGACGCCGACGAGGATCTCGTCGGGCTCGATGTCGGGCATCATCGGCCCGAGGGGGAAGTCGCGGAAGGGCACCTCACGGGTTCCCCGCACCGACTCGAGGATGACCGTCGCATCGGTGGCCGAGGCGACGGCCACCAGCTCCGCCGCAGGGTCGAGGTGCGCGATGCTGCCGCCCACCGTGCCGCGGTTGCGGGTCTGGAAGTGGCCCACGTTGCCGAGTGCCTCGCCCAGCAGGGGGAACCGGGTCGTGAGCTCGGAGTCCCGTTCGGCGGCCCGTTGCCTCACCATGGCGCCCACGCGGACGTGACCGGCGCGGGCGCCCCAGTCGACGGAGGTCAGCCCGGCGACGTTGTTGATGTCGACGAGTGCGTCCGGCCGGGCGAGCCTGAGGTTGAGCATCGGCATGAGCGACTGGCCACCCGCCAGGACCTTCGCCCCGTCCAGGTCGGCGAGGAGCCGGGTGGCCTCTGCGAGACCTGCGGGTGCGTAGTAGTCGAAGGGGGGAGGCTTCACAAAGTGTCCCTCATGTGACTATTGCGCCTTGTGCGCATCAGATAGTCAAGACCGTTGACGATTTCAGCCCACGGGGACCGGCGCCACGCCGAGGTTCTCGCGCAGCGTGGCAAACGGGTACTCCTGGTGGAACAACCCGCGGGCCTGGAGCTCCGGCACCAGCATGTCCACCGCGTCGTCAAGTCCGGACGGAAGCATGTCGATCATCAGGTTGAACCCGTCGACCGCCCCCGCAGACCACCACTCCTCGATGACGTCGGCGACCTGCTCGGGTGCACCCACGACCTGGAGGTGGCCGCCGCCGTTCCGCACGAGGAGCTCACGCACGGTGAGTCCCTCCTTGACGGCCAGGTTGACGGCCGCGTTGCGGAAGCCCACCGAACCGCTGAACTGCTCGTCGGGCACCAGCTCGTCCACCGGGATGGGCCGGTCAAGATGCAGCCGCTCCACCGGGATCCCGATGCGTCTGGCCAGCTTGGCCAGCTCCGGACCGTTCCCGGCGGCATCATCCATGACCCGCTTCCGCTCCCGGGCCTCGGCCTCCGTAGCTCCGAGTACGGCCAGCAGGCCGGGCATCACCTTCACCTGGCCACCCCGGCCGAGCAGCTCGGCGCGCTCGAGGATGTCCCGACGAAACGCCACGGCCTCTTCGACGAGGTTCTGCGCGGTGAACACGACATCTCCGTACTTCGCGGCGAGGTCGCGACCGGCACCCGATGAGCCGGCCTGGAACATGGCCGGGCGCCCCTGCGGCGATTGCGGCATGGTCAGCGGTCCGCGCACCTCGAAGTGCTTGCCGTGGTGGTCGATGGGACCCACGGCACCTGGGTCGGCGAACACGCCCGCGTCCTTGTCGCCCACCAGGGCGCCTTCCTGCCAGCTGTTCCACAGCTTCAGGACGACCTCGCAGAACTCGTCCGCCCTGTCGTAGCGCTCGTCACGATCCGGGAGCGGCCGGCCCCCGAAGTTCTCGGCCACCGCCGGCACGAATGTGGTCACGGCGTTCCACGCGGCGCGGCCGTTGCTGAGGTGATCCAGCGTCGCGAAGCGTCGGGCGAGGTCGTAGGGGTCGTTGAACGTCGTCGAGGAGGTGCCCACGAGGCCGATGCGCTCGGTCACTCCTGCGCAGGTCGCGAGCACCACGAGGGGGTCGAGAGCGCCGAGGGCGGGCCGGTCGGTCCCCTCTTCGGCGTTGGTCAGCGTGTCGGCGAGAAAGATGGCGTGGATCTTGCCGGACTCTGCCTTCGCGGCCAGGCCGCGGTAGAAGTCCGGGTTCACGTAGTCGGACGCGTCGCCGCTTCGGGCCTGCCATGCGGAGAGGTGCATTCCGAGCCCCATGAAGCACGAGCTCAGCAGCATTCCGTCCGGGCCGCCCCGTCGCGTGTCGTTCACTTTTTGGCACCTCGCGAAGCCGGCGCATTGGCCGCGGGGGCGCACCGGACGGGTCTGCTGGGCATTCTGAAGCCTTCCGTCGGAAGCAAGCGCTGTCATCTATACGGATACACGGTCACCCATACAGAAACGCACAGTAGGTACGCGCCAGATCCATGTCAAGCAGGGTCCGGCGCGCTCAGGTCAGGCTTGGCCCGGCGCGCGGAAGCCCGTGAGCATCGCGATGCGCTCCCGTGCGGCGGACAGCGCGACCTGTGCCTGGTCGACGTCGATGCGGTCCTTGGGACCGACCATGGTCAGCGCCCTGGCCGACAGCGTGAAGCCGTCGTGCAACGGGATGGAGACCGCACGGACACCCGACAGGTACTCGTCATCGGTGATCGCAACACCCTGTTTGAGCACCTTGGCGATCCGGCGTTCGTTCGCGAGAAGTACGCCGCCCGCCCTCAGCTTGGTCCTGATCTCGGGTGTGCTGGCAAAGGCCAGGAGCACGAGTGCGGACGCGCCGGCATTGAGGGGGATGAGGGTGCCGACCTTGATGTTGGCGCTGAGGACCTGGTCGCTCTCAGCGCGTTGCACGATCATCGCGTGCGAGCGATGCAGCGCCGCGATGGTCGTGCACTCGCCTGTCTCCGCCACGATCGACTCCAGCACGTGCTGGATGCGCTCTCCCAGGCCGGCCTGGTGCAGCGCCGCGGTCCCGATGCGGACCGGGAGCAGGGACAGGCCGTATCTGCCGTCGGGGTACTGCTCGACCCACCCGGACGCCACCAGGGTGCTGAGCTGCTTGTGCACCGTGCCGCGAGATGAGCCGACCATGCGTGCGAGCTCGGTGACACCGGTCGGCCGTGAGGCCGCAGCCATGGTCTCGAGGAGCGCGAGCGCCTTCTGGGTGGAGCTGAGCAGGTTGGTGGGGCGAGCACTCCTGGACGCTTGCGGGGGCTGCGTGCTCATGTTCCGGGAGGATAGGCCACCCCGATCGCTCATCCTGGCCGCCGGAGGTCGGGGTTCTCGCGGGCAGTGCCGGCGAGGACCCGGCTGATGTCACGCGCGACGGCGAGGGCCCGGTCGCGGAGCTCTGCCAGCTGATCCGCTGGGCGGGGCTCCGCGTCGAGATGGATGTTGAGTCCTAGCGCCACCTTCCCGTCGGGCCCGAAGACCGGGGTGATGAGGCGGCTCACCGGTGCAGCGGTGACGCTGTCCAGGTCCAAGATGTCGAACCCGGGATCCAGCTCGGCCACGATGTGTTCGAACTCGGCCAGCTCAACGGCCTCCGGCACGAGGACGGATTGCTGGGCGAACCGGTCGACCTCGGCGAACCCCTTGTCGTCCCGGTAGGCCAGCCAGCCCAGCTGCCTGATGCGGGCGAGCGCGGACACGTACTCCTCTCGCAGCTCGGGGGTGACCCGGTGCGGCGACCGGGCCAGCCAAGAGTCCATTTCTAACTCCGTGCCCCACGCCGTGAACTGACCGCCCAGGGGCGGGAGCATGGGCATCCGGCGTCCGACAGTCGGGGGCCCGTTCGTGGAAGCGGCTCCGGCGCTCGCGACAAGGACGAGGTGGGCGTCCACCACCGCCGACAGCGTGCACTCGGTCTTCAGCTCGTCGGCCAGTGCCTCGAGGTGGGGACGCGCCAGGTTGGAGAACCGGATCACCCTGGCCATGCCCGGCTCCTCCGCCACCACCAGGGACTGGGAGGAGAACGCGCCATAGCCGCCCCGGAAGAACACGAGCGGGAGCGTCTGACGGTGGATGTCGAGGCCGCGGACCCGTCCCATCGCCAGATAGTGATCCCCCGCGGGAGTGATCGATTCGATGTCGCAGTCGATCCAGGCCACGACGCCCTCCAGGATCGGCGAACCCGACGAGGCTGGTCGCCACGCGACCGACTCGAACCGGTCGCTGCCACGCCGAGCGAACGTTCGACAGATCGCCTCCTGGTCCGAGGCGAGGACGTTCACGCAGAAGGCCTTGGCATGCCGCATCTGCTCGAACGTCGAGGACTTCCTGTCCGGTAGGAACGCGACCAGGGGCGGGTCCAGCGACACCGAGGTGAACGACCCCACCGCCATCCCCAATGGCTCTCCGTCAACTGTCGCCGTCACGATCGTCACGCCGGTCGGGAAGTGACCGAGCACCTGCCGAAAACGTGCTCCTTCAAAAGTTTCCAACGGGGTGGTTGCGTCGGTCATTGGGCTGCCCACCTGTCCACGTGCGGTGTCTTGTCCGAGGCACTCCGGTCATGCCACAGGCCGTTCGTTGAGGCTTGGATCCTCAAATTGCGTCTTCTATACGGATACGATGTATCCGATCCGATGACGACGACCGTAGGCCCGCGAAGGCCTTCCGTCAAGGTTGGGGGCGTCCCGAAACCGATCTGTCAAGGGGTCGAGATGCTTAGGGGTCTTGACATCGGTCACAGCCGTGACAAGAATCGCCGACCGGCGGCATGACTTGGGAATTGCTTCGCTCCGCTAACCAACCTGCATCCCTTGAAAGGGGAGGCGCATGAGCGCTGACGACACTAGAGATCTAGATATCCGCAGGTCCGTGATGGTTCATCGTCGAGGCAAGGTCACGACCCGGGGAGTGCTTGCATCTCTGGTGGCCGGCGCCCTTGCACTCGCCCTCGCAGCGTGCGGCGGCGAAGACGACAAGGCATCGGACAAGGACGCGCCACTGAAGACGGCAAAGAGCCACGACGAGATCGTCGAGCTGGCCAAGAAGGAAGACGGCCACCTCACTGTGCAGACCTCGACGGCCGAGTTCGACGCCTTCAAGGAAGCTTTCGAGAAGGACTACCCGTTCATCGACCTGGACTATGCCGAGCTCTCCGGCGCGGCCACCGAGCGGATGCTCATCGAGGTCGAGAGCGGTCAGGCCCAGCGGTACGACGTGGGCTACCCGGCTCCTGAGGCCTACAACGAGATCAGCGAGCTCTTCGGCTGGGATCTCTACAGCATGGCTCAGGACGGGACCCTGAACCTTCCCATCGAGTCGATCGACCAGAAGAACAAGGTCGTGGTTGCGGCCGGCCACAGCGGCATCGTGCTTGCCTACAACAAGGACCTGATCAGCGAGGACGAGCTCCCCAAGACGTGGGACGAGGTCGCCGACCCGAAGTTCTCGAGCGACAACCTGGGCATGGCACTCGACGTCGACCTCAACAACGTGGCCGTCCTGGCGACCTCACCCGACTGGGGCATCGACAAGGTCGCCGACCTCATGGGCAAGATGGCCGAGCTCAAGCCGACCTACACCGACGGTCACGTGAATGCGGCGCTGATGGTGCAGTCCGGTGAGGTTGCCATCTCGCCGTTCATCAACCTCCACAGTGCTTACCGCGAGTGGGAGAAGGACCCCGACGGTCCGCTCCAGATCGCCTTCATCGACCCGGTCCCGATCCGGGCGTCCGAGGCGTACGGCGTGTTCCGGGACGATCTTGCCGATGCCCCCTACAGCGCGCTCCTCTTCGTGGAATGGATCGCCAGTGACGACGACGCCCAGGCGCTTCTGGACGCGGACCCGTTGCAGGCGTCACTGTATTGGCCAAACTCCATGCTGGCCGACATGACCAAGGACCACGAGACCACCATTGCGGATCCTGCGGCCGTCGCCGAGCTGCCGGCCTGGATCGAAAGTATCCACGAGGCAGCAGGGTTCCCGTCGATCGGTTGATGAAGGCTGCCCCTTCATCGTCAGGCATCGGGGCGAGGCACACTTCGTGCCTCGCCCCGACGCTCAAGGAACCGACGTACCAAGGAAAGGGTCGGAGGACATCTTGATCTCCCTGAGACAGCTCACCAAGAGGTATGACAAGGCCGTCTCCAAGGATGAAGGCAACTCTGGAGTCATCGCCGTCGACAAGGTCGACATCGAGGTCGAGGAGGGCGAGTTCTTCACCCTTCTCGGTCCGTCGGGCTCCGGGAAGACCACCACCCTACGGATGCTGGCCGGGCTGACCATCCCCGACGGCGGCACCATCGCCATCAAGGGCGACGTGATCTACGACTACGCGACGCACATCGACGTCCCGCCCCACAAGCGTGGCCTCGGCATGGTTTTCCAGTCGTATGCGATCTGGCCCCACATGACCGTGGCCAAGAACGTCGCCTTCCCCCTGACCAGACGCGGCATCGGCCGCACCATGAAGAAGGCCGAGGTTGCCGAGCGGGTGGGCGACGTGCTGAGGCTCGTGCAGCTGGACGGACTCGAGAACCGGCCCGCGACCGATCTCTCTGGTGGCCAGCAACAGCGGCTTGCGCTGGCGCGTGCGCTGGCGCACGAGCCCAA
The DNA here is from genome assembly GCA_963800715.1 of uncultured Actinomycetota bacterium. Taxonomy (GTDB): domain Bacteria; phylum Actinomycetota; class Actinomycetes; order Propionibacteriales; family Nocardioidaceae; genus Nocardioides. The sequence continues at coordinate 19,943 of CAWDBZ010000003.1, forward strand.
GGTCCTTCTCCTCGACGAACCGCTGTCCAACCTGGATGCGAAGCTTCGTGAGCTGATGCGCTTCGAGCTCAAGAGGATCCAGCGCAGGCTGGGAATCACCACGGTCTACGTCACCCACGACCAGGGTGAGGCGCTCGGCATGTCGAACCGGATCGCCGTGATGAACAACGGCAAGGTGGAGCAGATCGGTCGCCCCAAGGACATCTACGACAGCCCTGCGTCCCATTTCGTGGCGGACTTCATCGGGATCTCCAACTTCTTCAAGGGCAAGGTCGAGGGTTCTGCTCCGGGTCTGCTGACTATTGGCACCATCCATGGTCCGATCGTGGTTGCGAGCGATCTGCCGCTGACCGTCGGCAGCGAGGTCACCGTGTCGATCCGGCCGGAGTACGTGGCCATGAAGGAGGCCAAGGACGAGGGCGGCGAGACACAGTCCAACGTGGTGTTCGGTAGCGTTCGCAGCCGCGCCTTCCAGGGTGACTGTGTCCAGTACCAGATCACGGTGGGCGATGAGCTGATACGCGTGCAGAGCCACCCGTCCGAGACACTCGGGACGGGAACTCAGGTCGAGCTGCGCCTCGCTCAGGAACGCTGCACCCTGATCCCGAGCGCTTCAGCGACGGTGGGTGGCTGACCGTGTCGTCAGATGTCACCGACGCCCCGCCCGCAGGTTCGCCGGAAGGTCCGAAGAACGACGACCGCATCCTCGGTGACCTTGACTTCGACCCACCGAAGTGGCACCGCAGACTCCTCGGAGTCGTCACCAGGAACACGTTCTCCATCGCCGTGGGCGCATTGCTGGTCTTCCTGGTCGGCGGGCCGCTCCTGTTCCTCTTGCGGATGTCGCTCGCGGAGCCCGGATCGCGGCCGTCGAATCCGCAGGGCTACAGCCTGGCGAACTACAAGGGTGTGCTCGAGAACGATGCCACGATGGAGGCTGCGCGCAACACCGCGATCTACGCCGTCGGCGTGACCATCGTCAGCCTGACCCTCGCCGTTCTGGCGGCGTGGCTGATCGAGCGCACCAACATGCGCTTCCGGAACTTCGCCTGGGTGGTGATGCTCGCCCCACTCGCCGTTCCGAAGATGCTCTCGTCGATGGCCTACATCCTGCTGCTCGCCCCGAGGTCGGGCGCGATCAACGTGGCGATCCGTGACTTCCTCGGCTTGTTCGGGGTCGACATGGATCAAGGGCCGATCAACATCTACAGCATGGGCGGGATGATCTTCGTCGAGGGTACGCGCGGCGTCACCGCGCTCTTCCTCATGATCGTCGGCGCCTTCCGACTCATGGATCCCGCCCTCGAAGAGGCAGCTGTGATGAGCGGGGCACGGCGAGGCGAGACGCTCCGCCGGGTCACTCTCCCGCTGATGGCACCAGTGCTGCTCGGGGCACTCATCTATGGCCTGGTCGGCAACGTGCAGGACTTCGACACGCCCCTGTTCCTCGGACTGCCAGCCGGCATCTTTGTGATCCCCACCCTGATCTACTTCAGTGCCTACTCGACCCCGGTGCCGAACTGGGGAGTTGCCTCGGCCTACGCCTATGTCTTCCTCGTGTTCACACTGCTGCTCTCGGCGGTGTACTACCGCAAGGTCATCCGCCGGTCGAAGCGCTACACGACCGTGTCCGGCAAGGGCTTCCGGCCGTCCCGGCTTCCGCTGGGGCGCTGGCGGAACGTCGCGACGGCCGGCTTCATGATCTACGCCCTTGTCGTGATCGGGCTTCCCGTCCTGATGCTGCTGTGGACCTCGCTGATGCCGGTCTACCAGCCCCCGTCCATCAGCGGGCTCCAGGACATCACGTTCTCCAACTACGCCTACCTGTTCTCGTCGAACACGCTGGAGGCGTTCAAGAACAGCGTGACCATCTCGCTCCTGGCGTCCGTGACGACCGTCAGCTTCGCCTTTGCCGTGTCCTGGGCAGTGATCAGGATGCAGGTTCGGGGCCGCGCGGTGTTCGACTCCCTCGCCTTCATCCCCAACGTGATCCCGAGCGTCGCGCTCGGTCTGGCATTCGTGGTGTTCTTCCTCAGCCCGGCCGGGCGCTGGACGGGGATCTACGGGTCGCTCGGACTGCTCATCGTCGCCTTCACGGTTCACTACCTCGCATATGCCAGCCGGATCACCAATGGAGCTCTGCTCCAGATGAGTACCGAGCTCGACGAAGCGGGGTGGGCCGCGGGTGTCGGCAAGGTGCGGACCTTGTTCGGCGTGACCCTCCCTGTGCTCATGTCGACCTTTGTCGCCGGAGCCGTGTGGGTGTTCGCGATGACCTTCAAGAACCTCTCACTGCCCTTGCTGTTGGGCACGCCGGGCACGCAGACGATCTCAATGGAGATCTACCAGCTGTGGACGATCAACGGCGAGCGTGAGAAGGCGTCCGCCCTCGGCATCACGATGGTGGCGATCCTGGTGCTCACCGCTTATCTGGCCAGGAAAGTCGTGGCCAGGGGCTTCACGGCAGAGTGAGCCCGGAGAGGCCGGAGGCCTGATGGAGACCCCGCGACAGGGGGGCTCGGCTGAACGAACGTGGGCGGCCCGCATGGCCGAGGCACTGTTGGCGGCGTACGCCGATGTGCCCGCTGCGGTGCTGGATCGGGCCGCCCTGCACCTGCTTGACTCCCTCGGGTGCGCCGCCGGTGCCAACGACGCCGCGCCGGTGGTCGTGACCCGCGCGGCAGTGTCGGAGTCGCACCCACCCCAGGCGACCCTGCTCTTCTCCGGGGAGCGGGCCACCGTGGACGATGCGGTTCTCGTCAACGGTGCGGCGGTCCGCTACCTCGACGCGAACGACATCTTCATCGGCGCGGGACCAGGTGGGCATCCGAGCGACAACATCCCGGTCGCCCTCGCAGTGGCCGAACACTCGGGAGCGTCGGGTCGAGACCTGCTGGCGTCGATCGCCGTGGCCTATGAGCTGACCTGGCGTCTGCGCACACACGTTTTCCGGCCTTCTCCGCGAGGTGGAGACTGGCACGAGATCTCCATCAGCGGACCGGTCGCGGCAGCGATGACAGCGCTGCTCCGTGGAGCGGACTCGGGCACCCTGGCGACAGCGCTGTGCATCGCGGCCGCCAAGTCCTATGCGTTGAAGGAGATCCGGCGCGGACAGATCAGCATGCTCAAGGCGTGCGGCAACGCCCTGGTCGCGCGTGACGGCGTCCTCGCCGCACGACTGGCCCTCGCCGGGATGACCGGGCCGGCCCGCGTGTTCGAGGGTTCGAGCGGGCTCGTCGCCACCTTCGGCGGGACGCCGACCCCCGAGATCGCGGACGCCCTGTGTGCTCCGCCGGAGTGGGTGATCCGTCGCGCCTCGATCAAGCCGTACCCCGGCCTGGGCACGTCGCAGGCCGCCATCACCGCCGCCGTGCTCGTGTTCGGTCGCGCGGGTCGCGTCGAACCAAGTGAGGTGCGCGAGATCCGCCTCGTCCTGCCCGACACACCCTGGGCGCACGACTACGCCCGGCTCGACGAGAGGCGAGCGCCTCGCACCCGCGAGACCGCCGACCACAGCATCCACTTCCTGGTCGCGCTGGCTCTTCGACACGGTGAAGTCACCCAGACCCACTACGACACCGAGCGCTGGCTCGACCCGGACATCCGGGAGCTGATCGACAAGACCGTCGTCAGCTTCGACTCGAACCTGGACCTCTCGTCGACCTTCCCCGCGACGGTTGAGGTGGCCCTCGCCGACGGTCGAGTGGTGGGGGAGCAGGTGGTGGACACTCCTGGCAGTCCGCGAGCACCCTGGGGGCGCGAAGAGATCCTGGAGAAGTTCGCACGGCTCGACAGGTCCGGGGTGACTGACGAGAGTCGCGGGGCCATCGCCGACGCAGTCACCGCGCTCCCGACGGCGCCCGACGTCCAGCAGCTCATGAACCTTCTCGGCTCGGTGGCGTCGTCTCGGCACGCGACGGTCTCGAGCTCCTGAACGATCCGACATCGCTGCCCGAACGGCAGCGCCCATGCAGTTTCAACGAGGAGGACCTGGTGGCGAGCGAGCAGGAGAACGGCAGCTGGTTGCGGCTGGCCGGAAAGACCGCCCTGGTGACAGGCGGAACCCGCAACATCGGGCGGGCCATTGCCGAGGGCTTTGCCGAGGCCGGCGCCAATGTCGCCGTGATCGGTGGATCGGACCACGACGCGTTGCAGGAGACCCTTGCTGCGCTGGCGGCGTACGACGTGCGCTCGACCGGTGTGGTGCAAGGCGTCGGCGAGGCGGCCGGACTGCAGGAGGCCTATCGGACGATCACGGCCGAGATCGGCGAGATCGACATCGTGGCCAACGTCGCGGCCACCCGGCCGAAGGTGCCGACTCCTGAGATCACAGTGGAGAACTGGGAGGAGGTGATGAACGTGAACGTGCGCTCCCACCTTCTGCTCGCCCAAGCCGCCCTGCCAGGAATGCAGGAACGCGGCTTCGGACGCATCATCAACTTCTCGGGAATGAACTTCTACTGGGGAAGGCAGTCACGCACCCACGTCGTCACCTCCAAGGGTGCCGTGGTTGCGCTCACCCGCGCGCTGGCCTACGAGAACGCCCGCCTGGGCGTCACCGTCAACACCTTGGTGCCTGGCAGCATCGGCACGGTGCGTCAACACCCCGAGTGGTTCCCGGAGCCGGAGAAGTCGCGTGAGCGGCAGATGGATCGAGTGCCGATGGGTCGCCTCGGAACGACGGAGGAGGTCGTGTCCACCACCCTGTTCCTCGCGTCTCCGCGGGCGGCGTACATCACCGGTCAGGAGATCTTCGTGACCGGTGGGGCGCACCCCTTGGTGCACAACTGATGGCGTCCGCTGCCGGACCGCCGACTCCGGGAGCGCCACCCTCGCCGCTGATCATCCGGATGGCCGAGTACGTCGTGGCCGCCCTGTCGACGCCGCTGCCGCCTGCCGCAGAGGAGGCGGCGGTCCACCACATCCTCGACACCCTCGCCGCGATCGTGTCGGGCCGACGCCTGCCGGCCGGCAAGGCGGGGGCAAGCTTCGCGGCGCTCAAGGCCCTGCCGGGGGTGGCCGTTGTCATCGGTACCTCTCAGCGGACCGACCCCGGATATGCCGCCCTCGCCAACGGGATGGCCGCCCACGCGGACGAGTCCGACGACACCCACGAGCTGTCCAAGAGTCACCCCGGATCGTCGATCGTGCCCAGCGCTCTGGCCACGGCACAGGCCAGGGGCCGCTCCGGCCGCGACTTCGTGCGCGCCGTCGCACTCGGCTATGACATCGGAACTCGGATCAGTCCCGCCCTATGGCCCACCTTCGAGGCGGTGCGCCGACAGCCGCGGGCAACACCGGGCATCTCGGGCACGTTCGGGTCCGCCTCGGCCGCCGGGGCACTCAGGGGCTTCGACGAGCGACAGGTGCGCCACCTCTTCTCCTACGCGGCCCAGGAGGTCGCGGGGATGAACACCTGGAAGCGAGACACCGAGCACGTGGAGAAGGCCTACGTGCTCGGGGGCTGGCCGGCCTTCTCCGGGCTGTTCGCCGCGGACGTGGTCGAAGCGGGCTGGAGCGGGGTCGAGGACGTGTTCACCGGCCAGCCCAACTTCCTGGACATCGTCGGGACCGACGCCGTGCCACAAGACCTGGTTGCCGAGCTGGGGACGCGGTTCGAAGTGACGCGCACGCACATCAAGCGACATGCCGTGGGCTCGCCCGCCCAGGCTCCCATCCAGGCGCTGTCGGCCATCGTCCGCGACCACCAGCTGAAGGACGCCGACGTCGCGCGCGTGGTCGTGCGGCTGCCGGCTGTGCTCGCGGAGACCGTGCAGAAGTCCCGGGAGATGCCAGACATCAATCTCCAGTACCTCCTCTCGACAGTCATCGCCCGCGGGGAGCTCACCTTCGCCGACACGCACGACCGTGAACTGTTCACGGCGTGGCAGTCGGCCGACGACGGCGGACGGGTGCTCGTCGTACCGGATCCGGACATGAGCTCACGCCGGCAGGCGCTGGTCGAGGTCACGACGATCGCTGGGGACACGTTCTCTCATCGAGTCGACCGCGTGCACGGTTCTCCGGAGAACCCGCTGGGGGAGTCCGATGTCGTGGCCAAGGCGACCGACCTGATGGGCCCTGTCCTCGGTGCGCAGCGCACTGCAGAGGTGTGCCGCGCAACGCTGGATATCAGTACGGCGTCAGACCTCGAGGGGCTTGCGGGCCTACTGGCTGGGTGACGACGACCACGTCACGCGACGGCCTCAGTCGCGCGGAGCTCCTCCAGCTCCTCACGCGAGTACTGGAGAATCCCACAGATGATCGCCTCATCGTGCTCGCCCAGGAGGGGCGAGCGCGTGGGCAGCCGGGTGCCTTCGTCGGAGATGCGCAGCGGCAGACGCGGGACGCTGACCTGACCGATCACGGGGTGGTCCACCTCGGCGATGAACTCGTCGTGGCGCAGCTGCGGGTCGGACCAGAGGTCGGCTGCATCCTGGACGACGCCGGCAGCCACACCTGATTTCTGCAGAAGGCGGACGACGTCCGTGGCGGCCTGTCCCCGGGTGAAGTCGCTGAGGATCTGGTCGAGCGTGTCGTGGTGGGCCGCTCGGCCTGCGACCGAGCCGTAGCGAGCGTCGGCGGCGAGGTCAGGCTGACCGATCGCCTGACAGAGGCTCTGCCACTGGTCGTCGTTCTGGACCGAGATCACGCACCACCGGTCCTCGCCGGCGCACGGGTAGCAGCCCTGCGGGGCGAAGTCGCTCGAGCGGTTGCCTTGCGGCAGGGGCTCCTGACCCGTGACAGACAGTTCGAGAGCGGAGGTGCCGAGCAGGTAGGCCATGAGCTCCACCTGAGCCAGGTCGATGAAGGCGCCCTCGCCCGTGCGCCTGCGCCGGATCAGTGCCCCCGCGATGAGCGCGGGTGTGATGGCTCCGGCTACATAGTCGGGGAACACGGACTGCGTCCCGACCGGCTCGACCAGGTCCGGGTGGTTCCACAGATAGGTCATGCCGCCGTGGGCGAGCAGGTTGGGCCCCCACGAACCCTGCTTGGCGCGGGGCCCTGTGGTGCCGAAGCCGGGCAGCTTCACCACGATGAGACCGGGATTGACGGCACGGGACGCTTCCACACCGAGCCCGAGACGTTCGAGGACGTCGGGGCGGAAGTTGTCGAGCAGGACGTCGGCTCTCGCGACAAGCTCCAGCCCGAGGCGTTGGCCCGTTTCACTGCGCAGGTTGAGCTGCAGGCTCTTCACGCCGAGGTTGTTCTCCAGGTAGCGGTCCGACCCGTCGACCGACTCGCCTTCGGAGAAGGCCCGGAAGCTGTCCAGGCCGCCGTGCCGTGACTCGACCTTGATGACCTCGGCACCGGCCTCGGCGAGGTAGCGGCCCGCCAACGGGCCGGCGAGGGCAGTCGTGAACTCGATGACCCTCACGCCGTGCAACGCCAGTGTCATGACGCGACCACTCCTTCTCGGGTGAGCTCGTCGATCCGGGAGTCCCCGAGACCCAGGTGTGACTTCAGGACGGCACGCGTGGCGTCACCGACCACCGGTGCGGGGCGCGCGGTCGGCCGGACGCCGTCGATGATCGCGGGGAACCCCACCTGGATCGCCGGCCCCAGACCGGGATGCGTCACCGGATGCTGCACTCCGCGCATCTGGCTCTGTTCGTCGGCGAGGAACTCGCTCAGGTTGTTCACCGGGGTGCAGGGCACGCCCACCTCAGCCATGCGGGCGACGAAGTCCGCTGTCGTGTATGTCGAGACCAGATCGCGGACGGCTCCGTTGATGAGGTCGATCTTGGCCATCCGGTGATGGGTCCTGATCAGTGTCGGATCGTCGAGCTCGGCGGGGTGGTCCGGCCAGGCGTCGAGAAACGTGTGCCAGTGGTGGTCGTTGACGAACAGCGACACGAAGCCGTCCTTGGTGGCGAACAGCGCTGCCGGGACCACGTGCTTGTGCTGGCTTCCGGTGCGGCGCACCACCCGACCCTGGTGGCCGTATATGCGGATCAGCTGTTCGATGCTCGCGAGAGCCTGGTGGATGCTCACGTCGACACAAGCGCCGCGACCGTAGTCGCCGTCGCGGCGTACGAGAGACAGCAAGGCGCCCTGCACGGCGAACACGCTGGCGAAGTGGTAGGCCTGCGATCCCGGTGCGGTGACAGGCGCCAGGTGCGAAGCTCCACTGACTCCCATCAGGCCGCCCATCGCCATTCCGACGATGTCCGGGCACAAGTAGTCGGAATAGGGACCCGTCTTCCCGAAGCCCGTGATGTTGACGATGACGAGCCTGGGGAAACGCTCTGCCAGCCCCTCCCTCGAGAGCCCGGTCGCGGCCAGGCTGGCGGGGTCCGCGACGACCAGTACGTCGGCGCGGCCGAGGAGGTCGTGGAGCAGCTCGCGACCAGAGTCCTGGGTCAGGTCGACCGCAACGCTGCGCTTGCCGGAGTTGTGGAACGCGAAGTGAATGCTGGTGTCGTCGGCAAGCGGGGCCAGCTGTCGGCTGGGGTCACCGGCAAGCGGCTCGACCTTGATGACCTCGGCGCCGAGGTCGGCGAGGATCCTGCCGCACAGTTCCCCAGCCTCGCCCGGCAGCTCGACCACGACGGTGCCGGTGATGAGGTCGGCGCTGCTCACGAGCCGTCCATCATGGTCTCGGGCAGGCCACCTCGGCGACGCGCCGCCCCAGGTGTGACATGCGCGTCCGTGCCGAGGATGTGGGCCCACTTCGCCGCGGTGCGGGCCAGCAGCTCGGGTGATGCCTCCGCAAGCGGCGGGAAGTCGTCCTTGCGCTCGAACGGGATGCAGGCGTCGATGAGTGCCCTGCTGTTGTAGGGCAACGTCTTGTCGACCAGGAGCGGATCGACGCGTCCTCCCCACGACTTGCGCATGATGTCGATGTCGGCGGCGGGATCGCAACGGGTGCACATCGCCCACACCACGTCGTTGAGGTCGGTGTAGTCGATGTCGTCGTCGACGACGATGACGAAGCGATTCATGTAGGCCCCCGCCTGGGACTGGGAGGCGATGAACCCGGCCTGCCGTGCGTGGCCGTGGTACTGCTGGTCGATCGCGACCACGATGAGCATCCGGCCGCCGCCGGCCTCGTGGGCCCAGACGCCCGCGACCCCGGGCACACCCGCCGAGACCACGGCGTCCTGGATCATGGCCGACTTCAGCACGGTGCGCATGTAGGAGAAGTCGTGCGGAGGAAGACCGGCCGGCGAGCCGAGGATGATCGGGTCGTTGCGGTGGTATATCCGCTCGATGTCGAGTGCGAAGACGGGCCGGTGTGACCCCGTGTAGTGCCCTGTCCACTCCGCGAAGGGGCCCTCGGAGTAGGTGCGCTCGGGGTTGATCCAGCCTTCGACGACGATCTCGCTCGACGCCGGGATCGGCAGGCCGGTGACCTCGCCCTTGACGATCTCGACCGACCTTCCCATCACGGCGCCGGCGTAGTTGAGCTCGGAGACCCCTGTGGGCACCTCGGTGCCGGCCATCATGAACAGGAGCGGGTCCTGACCGAGCGAGACCGTGACCGGCGCCCGGCCCTCGCGCTGGAGCCACTTCTGAATGTTCTGGGCGCCGTGCTTGCTGGGCACCACGCTCACGGTGAAGGTGCGCCCCTCATCCTGGACCTGGAGTCGGTAGGCGCCGCCGTTCACCAGATCGGTGTCGGGGTCGATCGTGAAGACCACGCACCCGGTGCCGATGTAGCGACCACCATCCAGCTCGTTCCACCGAGGTGCCGGGAACATGTTCAGGTCGAACTCCGGACCCGTGATGACATTTTCGAGCACCGGGGCGGTCGACACCACCTCGGGCTCGAAGCGAGCGGCATCCTGGGTCCACTGCAGCGGCTTGCCACTGAGCGCGCGCACCAGACCTGCGTTGTCGAGGTCGGAGCCGAGGCGCAGCGTCAGGCCGGTGCGCAGCGCATTCGACACGCTGCCTGTCAGGACACGGAAGCCGGGTGGGTAGCCCTTGATGTTGTCGAACAGCAGTGCGGGAGGTTGCGGCCGCCGGTAGTTGAGCCGGGAGATCGCTCCGATCTCGAGGTCCCAGTCCGCACCGTCGACAACGGTGAGTTGGCCCAGGTCATCAACGACGTCGAGCCAGTCGCGGAGGTCTCCAAGCTTCGGAGTGTCCATCACGCGAGCCCGCTCGCCGATACGGAAGGACCCACAGTTCTCACCCTTGTGTCGTTGTCATCCCACCAGCCCCTGAGGGCGGGTTTGATGCGTCAGGCGGCCGCACGGAACGATCGCCCGCAGGCTCAGGATTTACTCAAGATACATGAGTATATTGCGCTGTCAATCGCCCTGTCGCACGCCTTCGCCGGACCGGGTTGACACCATGCGCGGGGACGCCTACGCTCAAGGCTCCTAAGTAGTTTGGGTCAGGACTGACCGCCGATTCTGGCGGTCGTCACCCTACGCGAGAGGCGGACGCCTTGGTCACCGTGACGCGACTATCTCTTGCCGATGCCAAGGTGCTCCTCGAGGGCGCGGCGATGAAGAGCAAAGAGATCGGTGTGCCGATGTGCAGCGCCGTCTGCGACGAGAACGGACAGCTCATCGCCTTCGAGCGCGAAGACGGATCGAAGTTCTCCAGCATCTCCATCGCCATCGACAAGGCGTTCACCGCGGCGGCAGCGCGCAACCCGACCAGGTTCTACGCGGAGAAGTCGGTTCCTGGTGGACCGACGTGGGGGATCCAGCACACCAACGGCGGCCGGTTCTGTGTCATCCCAGGGGGGCTCCCCGTCGTGGTGGGCGAGCTCGTGGGAGGCGTCGGCTGCTCCAGTGGCACGGGCGACCAGGACGAGATCGTCGCGCAGGGTGCGATCGACCACTTCCTGGGCACGCGCGACCAGGGTCGCTGACGGGTGCCACCGGTGACGGACCTCCCTGCTGGCGACCTCGGCAGCTGGCTGCACAGCGTTGTCGGCCACGCCGGAGTCGACGGCATGGACAACGCCCGGGGCCTGCCGGCCCTGGAGCTCGTCACCGTGGATGCCGACGGGTGGCCACACATCGCCTGGCTGAGTGCCGGGGAGGTGCTCGTCGGCCCCGACGACACCCTTTCCCTCTGTCTGTGGCCGGGTTCGTCCACCGCGGCGAACCTGCACCGCACGGGTCAGGCCCTGCTCCAGGCCGTCATCGACGGCAAGGTCGGCAAGGCCCTTCTCTCGGTCCGGTCCGGTGGCTCCATGCGCGTCGGGGACAGGGCACTGCAAGCCTTCACCGCCACGCTGGTCCGACTCAGTGAGGACCGCGTCTCCTACGCCGACGTGCTCAGCGGACCGACGTACCGCTTGCACGATCCGGACACCGTTGTCCCACGCTGGCGAGACCAGCTGGCGTGCTTGGAGCAGACCGCAGGCAATGACATCGATCGGGAGAGGGAGACGCCGTGACATCGTCACTGGTTGGCTTCGAGGTCCAGGACCGGGCGGGCAGGCTGCTGCTCGATCGGCCCGAGGCGGGCAACCAGGTCAACGTCGAGATGATGCGTGACCTGATCAACGTGCTCGAGAAGTCACGCACCGAGGACATTGACGTCCTCGTCGTGTCCGGCGCGGGCACGGACTTCTGTCTGGGGCGTCAACAGGGCGAGAAGGTCGAAGGGATGACCAAGCGGGACGGCCTGAGCATGATCCTCGAGACCAACCGGCTGCTGGCAGGTTTCCCCGGGGTGACCATCGCGGCGGTCCAGGGCCGGGCGCTCGGTTTCGGCACCGGACTGGCGGTGCAGTGCGATCTCACGGTGGTCGCCGACACCGCGCAGCTCGGATTCACCGAGATCCACCATGGGTTCGCGCCCGCCGTCGTGATGACGTATCTCGAGAGGTACGTGAGCCGGAAAGCGGCACTCGACCTGGTCATGACCGGTCGCTGCCTGGGTGCCGAGGAGGCGCTGCGGATGGGTCTGGTGACGTCGGTCGTGCCCGGGGATCTGCTCGAGGCAACCGTGACCGCGACGGTCGAGACGTTGTTGGGCTTCGACGCTGCTGCGCTGAGGGACTGCAAGGGCGTGCTCCGCGAGATGGAGTCGCTGAGCGCATCCGAGCGCGAGGTCCTGGCACTGGATACGCTCGCGCCGTGATGGGCCTGTGACCACGCCGAGCGGGGACTCACGCGTCATGGCTGCGCCGGCCTACGCCGATCTCCGGCAGCACATCGACGAGCTGCGTCGCCGGGGGCTGCTGATCGAGATCGACGAGCCCGTCGACAAGGACTCGGAGATGCACCCCTTCGTGCGGCTGCAGTACAGAGGGTCGGTTCCCGAGGAGCGACGCAAGGCGTTCCTGTTCACCAACGTCGTCGACGGCACGGGCCGGCGCTACGATAACCCCGTACTTGTCGCGGGCCTCGCCGGGACTCCGCAGATCTATGTGACAGGAATCGGTTGCGAGGTCGACGAAGTCGGTGAGAGGTGGGCGACCGCCTTCGCCCACCCGATCCAGCCCGTGATCGTGGACACCGGGTCGGTGCAGGACGTGGTCATCGAGGGAGAGGACCTCGAGACGGAGTACGGCGGGTTCGGTTCGATCCCGATCCCGATCTCCACCCCCGGTTTCGACAACGCGCCCTACCTCACCAGCGCACACGCCATCACCAAGGACCCCGTCACGGGCGTGCGCAACGTCGGTCACTACCGCGGGCAGGTGAAGGGCCCGCTCACCTGTGGTGTCTTCTTCACTGCGGCGTTCAAGCACGGCTATCGCCACTGGGTGAGCGCGCGCGATCTCGGCCAGGATCTGCCGTGTGCCTTCGTGATCGGTGCGCCGCCCGTGGTCTCCTACGCGGCGGTGCAGCAGGTGCCCTTCGGGGTGGACGAGTACGACATCGCGGGCGGCCTTGCGGGCGAGCCGATCCAGCTCGTCAAGTGCCGCACCGTCGACCTCGAGGTGCCGGCGGACGCCGAGATCGTCCTCGAGGGCTACATCGGAACGGACTGCCTCGAGCCCGAGGGGCCCTTCGGTGAGTCACACGGCTTCGTGCAGACGCGGACCAAGAGCCCTGTGTTCCACCTGACCGCCATCACCCACCGCCGCGACTACGTATGGACGTCGTTCATCAGCCAGGTCACGCCGTCCGAGTCCAGCGTGATCAAGAAGGTGGGGTTCGAGCCGATGCTCCTGTCCTACCTGCACAAGACACTCGACATCGGCGACGCGCTCTCCGTGGTGATGCATGAGCCGCTCACCAACCTTCGCAAGGTGCTCTTCGTCCGGTTCCGCCATGGTGCCAAGCAGACCGAGGTGTGGCGGGCGCTCAAGGGGATTGCGGCCTTCAGTGCCGAGGTGGGCAAGATCGTGGTGGCCGTCGACGAGGACATCGACGCCAGCGACCTCGACTCGGTCTGGTGGGCGATCGCCTACCGATCCCGTCCGCATCTCGACATCGAGATCATGCGCGGGCACTCCAAGGGCCACGGCCCACCGTTCACACAGGACCCCGCGCTCCTGGAGGACTCCAACCTCCTGATAAACGCGACCCTGAAGTACGAGCTGCCTCCGGTCTCCCTCCCCAAGCGCGAGCACATGGAGCGGGCGATGGTGCTCTGGGAGAAGCTGACCGACAAGTACGACCTACCGGCACTGGTGATGCAGCAGCCGTGGCACGGCTACATCATCACCGAGTCGCAGTGGACCGATGAGTACGAGTCCGAGGCCGAGCTCGCCGTGCAGGGCAGGTACTACGAGACCGGCGAGAAGCTGGCCGGCCGGCGGGAGGCGACCCCGTGACGTCCACACCCCCACTCATCGTGGCCATGACGGGCGCCACGGGTGCCATCTATGGTGTCCGTCTGCTCGAGCGGCTGCGTGAGGCGAGTGTGCCGACCCATCTCATCCTCACCCCGTGGGCCAAGCGCAACATCGTTCACGAGACCGACTGGACCGTGCCCCAGGTGGAGTCATTGGCCACCACGGTGGAGCGGCTCAAGAACCTGGCGTCCGTCGTGTCCAGTGGGTCGTTCCCGACCCGCGGGATGGTGGTCGCGCCATGCAGCGTCAAGACTGTTGCGGCGATCAACGCCGGCATCACCGACAACCTCGTGGCTCGCGCGGCGGACGTGGTGCTCAAGGAGCGCAGACATCTGGTCCTGGTGGTGCGCGAGACGCCGTTCAGCCAGATCCATCTGCGCAACATGCTCGAGCTCGCGCGGATGGGTGTCGTGATCATGCCTCCGGTGCCGGCGTTCTACCACCGGCCGAAGACCATCGACGACATCGTGGACCACACCGTGGCGCGGGTCTTCGACCAGCTCGACATCGAAGCGCCCTGGGCCGTGCGATGGGACGGCGAGATCAGCACCGGCGAGCACAGCCTCGGTGCGGACGACGACGCGCCCGCGTAACGGTCGTCAGCGCTTCTCCATGGCTCTGACCAGGTCGTTCATGACCGCGGTGTCGAGGACCTCGAGCACCTTCTCCAGAGCCAGCACGGTCTCCCGGTCGAATCCCGCCATCACTGTTGCGGCCATCTCGTCGAGGACCTGATCGGCCGCCTTGACGGCCTGCTCGCCCTCCTCGGTGAGCGACAGCTTGATCGCACGACGATCGCGCTGGTCTGCGGTGCGGTCGAGGAGACCGCGGCGCATCAGGGCATCGATGCTCTCCGAGATTGCCGCGACCGAGATCCACGCCGCCTTGCTCAGCGCCGTCTGTGAGGTCATCCCCGTCGAGATGCGCTTGAGGATGCGGTACTGCCGATGGGTGAGCGGAATGTCCCGCGCGGCAAGCAGGTTGGTCTCGGCTCGCAGGAGACGAGGCGCCACGAGCAGGAGCTTTCTGCCAACCCGAATGTCCCTCTTACTAGCCACGCCGGCCCTTTCCAAAACATGCGGGACCAACCAGCGCGCCGCGGGTCGGTCTCGTCGTGCCAGTAGACCGTGGAACGGTACTACATGGGGGACTGCCCTGCCTCGATCCGGAGATCATGATCGGGGCTGCTCTCCGAGGGCGGTGCCGGTCTCCAGGTAGCGCCCGAGCGTGGCCAGCTCGGCCTCTCGGACGTTCTGCTCGGTCCATGCGCCGAGCTCGTAGCCGTACCAGGGCTCGGCCAGCTGGAGAGCGGGGAGGCCGAGCGAGCTCCACATCCGCGCAGCGTCCTCCATGAACTTCCGTTGAGGCAGCGATATGGGCGGATACGGCCCGGACCGGGTCGCGTCCACGAGGAGCGCCGACGCCGTGGCGGCCGGGAACTGCGGGTCCTGTGGCTCGGACGGGTCCAGACGTGGCAGTCGGTTCTCGATCACCCTCATGTCGCGATGCGGCTGGGTCCGGAAGCTCAGCGCCCAGACGACCGACTCGAGGTTCTCCGTGTCGATGTCGTCATCGACGGCGATGATGATCTTGCCCAGCGATGGCTCGTACGACGCGGCCGCCTGGAGTGCCTGCCAGGCCTGACCCGCGGACGGCCCCGACAGGCGGATCACGAACATCATGTTGACGCCCGCGGCTTCGTAGAACGTGACGTCGACGACCGAAGAGATGTTGCAGTGCTCGCGCAGGAACCTGCGGTAGGCGTTCTCGAAGCCGATCTTGCGCATGACGGTCGACTCGCTGGGCGGGTACTCGCTGATGAACGCCTGGACGATCGGCCGCTCCCGGTGGGTGATCGCGGTGACCTCCAGCACCGGGGACATGGTGCGCGGGCCGAGGTAGCCACTCGCCTCCCCGAAGGGGCCCTCGGGCTCGAGGTGCTCGGGGTCGATCGTTCCTTCGATGACCACCTCCGCGGTTGCGGGGACCTCGAGGTCGACCGTCTCGGCCGCGACCGTGTCCAGCGGCCGGCCCATCAACCCGCCGGCGATGTCGTACTCACTGACGCCGTAGGCGACCTTCTGCACGCTGGCAAGAGCGACAGCGGGTATCCCCCCGATCACCACCGCGGCCTCGAGCTTCCTGCCCGACCGGCGGGCCTTCGCGAGGTGGATGGCGATGTGCTGCGAGGGCGTGTCCATCTGCAGTCCGATGCGGCCGGCGCCCTTGATCATGCCTCGGTAAACGCCGACGTTGTACACACCGTTGTCGGGGTCGCGGGTGACCCACTGAGCGGCCGTGAGGAAGGGCGCGGGGTCGAAGCCGGGCGTGGAGATCGGATGGGGGAGCGAGTCGATTCCGCCGGTGCGCGCCAGGTCGGCGGCACTGATCCTGATCTCCTTGCACGGCCCGGTGTCGCCGAGCTTGGGTGGGATGGGTGTTGCGAAGGCGCGCCCCCAGACCGCGCCGATCCCGTCCACGTCGGTGCCGAGCGCCGCGGCGTAGACGCGAGGCGATGCCGCGAAGCTCGCGATGGCGACCGACGCGTCAAAGGTCCGGCCGTCCGCGCTCGTAACGTTCTCGAAGAGGAACGCCCGTCGCTGCTCGGCGGGTAGGCCACGGAACTGGAGTCGCACGAGCGGCACCAGCTGGGTGTCCTTGTTGACGGGGGCCGTGACTCGCTGGAGGAGACCCAGCTCGTCGAGCGTGGCGAGATACTCGCGTAGGTCCTGGTAGGGGTAGGTCACTGGTCTGCCTCTGGTCCCACGGCGATCGTGTAGTCGACCCGGATCGTCCAGTCGCCGGCGGGATGGGAGAGCTCGCCGCGGAACACATCCGCCGGCCGGAGGGCGCCGCCGGTCACAGGCACGGTGCCGAGGAAGAGCACGTCACCCGGCGCGAGGTCCGTCCCTGACTGGGCCAGACGCTCGAGCATGCTGGACAGGGGGAGGATCTGGCCGAGCTCGCCCTGCTGGTACGGCGTGGGCTGCCCGTCCACCCAGCTCGTCAGCGTGATCCCGTCCCACGGCTCGGCCGCGTCGATCCGGACGGCGTCACTGCTGATCACCTTCGGACACGCTTCCTTGCTGAGCTGGATGCTGGTGCGCTCCATATCGCGGTCGGTGTGGTCGCTACCCGCGACGAGCCACCGCTCACCGTCCTCGTCCACGACCACGACCGGCTCGATCTCGCCAGATGTCTGCGAGCCGCTGACCACGATGGAGGCTGCGGACGTGAGACGTTCGACCCCGACCCCGTAGAAGACCGGGACCGCGCCCGGCACGGGCACGCCGATCGCGGCGAGCTCGTCGAGGTGCTCCTGGACCTTGCTCTGGTTGCGCCCGGTGAAGCCGGCAACGATCAGCCGCTTTGGTTCGAAGGTCACCGGTGCTCCGGTGTCGATGTCTCGAAGTTCAGTCACGCCACGCCAACTCCTCGGGACCACGTATAGTAAGGTATCCTGAATATATACGTGTGTGGGCTTTCGTCAACATCGCTCGACGACGTGGCGTCCAGCGGGACAGGGGTTGCTAGGTGTCATCGGTCGAGATCGGGGTCCAGTTCCACCTGCCGACCCACAAGAATCTGCCCCTGCCCGAGATCCTCGATCTCGGGCGGATGGCGGTCGACGGCGGTGTCTCGCAGCTGTGGGTGACCGACAACCTTCAGAACCGCAACACGTTCGTGACGCTGGCTGCATTGGCGTCGCGGCTGCCCGTCAAGCTCGGCACCGCGATCATGGTGCAGTACTTCCGCAATCCCGTCGACGCGGCAGCGTCTCTGGCGACGGTGAGCGAGCTCATGGACGGGTCCTCGGAGCTGTCTGTCGGGATCGGACGCGGAAACATCCTGACGTCGCGCTTCGTGCAGGTCCCCAAGCCGGTCAGCATGATGCGCGAGACCGCCAGCGCCTTCCGGTTGATGTTCGGCGGCCAGGACGTCCGTGCCGAGGACTTCCCGACGCTCGCCGAGTACTTCAACTACGCGCCGAACGCCGTGTTCCACATGAACGTCCAGCCCAACGCCTCGATCAGCCTGTACTGCGGTGGCGACGGTCCGAAGAGCCTCGCGATCGGCGGCGAGTTCATGGACGGCCTTCTCTGCGGAACGACGTTCTACCCGCTGACGAAGATGGGCATGCTCGAGCCGCTGCTCGGCGTGTTCGACGAGGCTGCCCGCAAGGCCGGCAAGACCGAGCCTCCGAAGCGGGTCGCGGAGATCAAGGTGGCGCTCTCGCGAGACGCCCATGCCTCGCGTGAGCTGGCCCGGCGTTCCATCGGCTCTCGCGTGCTGGGCCTGCGCTGGCGGGGCTACACGCCCGAGCAGATCGGTGTCCTGGGCATCACCAAGGAGGAGGTGGACGCCCTGGAGGCGGCCTCGGCGACCGGTGACGGCGACTCGGCCAACCTGTCCTCGCTGGTGACGGAGAACATGATCGACTCCTACTACATCGCCGGCGACCTCAGCTTCTGCCTGGAGCGCATCAAGGAGGTGCAGCAGATGGCCGAGACCAACGGGTTCCAACAGATCCTGATGTCCGGCATCTCGCCGGACTTCCGGGACGGGCTCAGGCTCCTCACCGAGGAGATCATGCCCAAGCTCTGAGGCTTCCTCAGGCCGGTGAGATCCCGGCCAGCCGCTTCAGCACGTCGACGGACGCGGGCTCAAGGGTCGTGATGCCGCACCCTCGGATGAAGCCTGCGAGCTCCGCCTCGTCGGCGTCGGTCAGCCGTGACCTCGGTGCGACGGCGGAGCCCATCTCGACGCCGACGTGGCGCATCGCGGTCTTCATCAGCGGGGCGAGGCCATAGTGACCCCACTTCCCGGGGAAGAACGAGAACACCTGTTGCCAGGCCAGCGCCAGGTCGAGGTCGCCGGCGCGGTGGGCGTCCCGGATGTGTGCGGCGACACGGGTCCCGGGTGGGGGCATGGTCGCGCCGGCGCCGCCGAGCATGAGGGTGATCAGCATCGGCTGCATGGTGGTGAAGTAGGCGGCCTGGGGCTGGAGCAGCGTGATGAGGCGGGTGATCTTGGAGAGATCTCGGGAGCTCTCCTTGAACGCGATGATCGAGTCGTACTTCGACAGCTCGACGTAGGTCGCGATGGAGAGATCGGTGCCGGTCGACGGGTTCTGGTAGGCGACCACGGGGAGGACGGCGGCTTCGTCGATGAGCCCGAAGTAGTCGACGAGCTGGTCATGGGTGTAGGCGCCGGCCCACGGCGCCGGGGGGATGAGCACCTGCGCGAAGCCGGCTCCTAGCTCGGCGGCCGACTCGATGCGGGCGATGACGCCCCTGGCCGTGGGGTCGGAGGCTCCGGCGATGACGGGGACCCGGCCATCGACCAGCCTGACCGCGTCGCCGAGCAGCCGGTGACGGGTGTCGTCGTCGAGCACGCGGTACTCCGACGCCTCGACCGCGCCCACCGCGATCGCGTCAGCGTCCTCGGCCAGATAGTCGAGCTGCGCCGCGAGCGCCGTCAGGTCGACCGCCCCGGCACTGTCGAACGGCGTGAGGCAGGCCCCGATCACGCCGCTCAAGGGGGACGACATCGCTCAGCTCCTCACTTCGTGTACCGGACCTCGAAGGTGACGCAGCCGTCGACCGACGTCCACGGCCCGTGGGCCATGCCTGGCGGACGGCACGCGTAGGTCTCGGCGGGGAAGGTCTCGTCCAGCACCTTGTCGTGGATGGCACCGGAAAGGATGTAGACCTCCTCCCAGAAGTCGTGAACCATCGCTCCCAGCGGCTCCGTGTCCGCACCGGGCGGGAAGCGCAGCATCCGCGTGGCGACGCCGCCGTCGCCGTCGCCGTCGCGGGCCAGGATCCGTTCCTCGAGCCCGGGGCACCGCGGGTCGACCGGGGTCCACGCCACCTCCTCGACGGGTGTGAACTCGAGCTCAGGCTTCGGCATGGCTGCTCCTGTGGATGGCGGGCGAGACGATGGCGGAGAGAGTGCCGACCGGGCTGTCGAGGAGGCCGGCGCGTACGGCGAACGCCTCGAGGGCGGACATCGCCTCGAGGGTGATCGAGGCGTCGTAGAACGGCGCGTCGCGACGGATGAGCGTCGCAATGAGGCTGGCCTCCAGGTCGGGGAACAGGCCCGCGGCGGCCTCGGCGGCCAGGTCCGGCTCCGCGCGCAGGGCGTCATGAGCCCGGCCGATCGCCTGCTGCACCGCCGCGACGATGTCCGGGCGTTCCACGCTGGTCGCCGTCGACGTGAGGACGGCCGCGAAGGTGTAGCCACGCGTCGGGGCCGGTCCGTCGCCCCGGCGTGCGTCCACGACCACTGTTCCGATCCCGTCGCGCTCGGCGATGTGCGCCCCCATCCCGTTGGCCCAGAACCCGTCGACCAGGCCGGCCCTCAGCGCGTCGGCGGCCGCGACCCCGAACGAGATCGTCCCCGGACCGACGGACGGCACCGGGACGACCTTGACCTCGTCGTCGCCGTCCCCCCAGGCCACACCGGCGTCCTCGAGCATCACCTTGAGCGCTACGTCGACGCCCGGCGCAGCCGCGATCCGCAGACCGCGGAGCCGGTCGAGGTCGCCTCGGGCGACGCCGAGGTCGGAGCGGACGACGAGGAACCAGTAGGTGTGGCGGGACAGTGCGGAGACGAAGGTGACGCCGTCCCAGCGCGGGAACCCGTACAGGGCGGCGTGCGCAGCACCAGCCAGGAAGTCGAGCTCACCCGCGGCCAGGGCGCGAGACGCCTCGGACACGGGGAAGGACGGGACGATCTCGATCTCCACCCCGTCCGCGAGGCCGAGCCGCGCCCCTGCGATCGCGGGGAAGTAGGAGGGCGAGATGAGGTCGGGGATCCCCATGGTCACCCGGGTCGGCGAAGGTGCGGCGTCAGCCGGCATCAGCGTCGACCTTCACCAGGACCGTCTTCTCGTGGGTGTAGCCGTCCATCTCCTCGAAGGCCAGCTCCTTGCCCGACCCGGACGCCTTCCAGCCGCCGATCGGGACCCCGGTCGGCCGGGGACCGTGCTGGTTGACCCACACCATCCCGGCCTCCAGCATCGTCGCGACCCGATGGGCCGTGGACAGGGCGTTCGTCCAGACGCTGGAGGTCAGACCGTAGTCCAGTGAGTTCGCGAGCGCGACCACGTCCGCCTCCGACGACCAGCGCAACAGGCTGGTGACCGGTCCGAAGATCTCCTCCGAGGCGATCGGGATCGCGGGGTCGTCGACCTCGACGACCGTGGGCTGCAGGAAGAAGCCACCCTCGAGCGAAGGATCCTCGTGCGGGCCCCCTCCCAGCAACAGCCTCGACCCCGGCCCCTCGGCCTGCCGCATGTAGCCGAGTACCCGCTCGTACTGCGACGAGGACACGACGGCACCCATTTCGACCTCGGGATCCCAGGGGAGCCCGACCCGGATCTTCGAGAACGCCTCCAGGATCGCCACCTTGAAGTCGTCGTAGACGTCGTCGTGCACCATCAGCCTCGTGGCCGATCCGCAGGACTGGCCCTGGTGGCCGAGGTTGAGGCCTGCGACGGCGCCCTTGGCGGCGGACGCGAGGTCGGCATCGGGGAACACGATGAACGGGTTCTTGCCTCCGAGCTCCATCTCGAACGGCACCCCCCGGGCGGCGCAGGAGGTGGCGACGAGGCGGCCGGTCGGCACGCTGCCGCGGAAGAAGACCTTGCGGACGAAGGGATGCTCCACGACCGGCTGACCGACTTCTGGGCCGAACCCGGTGAGGAGGTTGATCACGCCGGACGGGAAGAGGTCACGCGCGAGCTCGGCCAGCTCCCTCGTGGTCAACGGCGTGTGCTCCGACGGCTTCAGCACGATCGTGTTGCCCGCCGCGAGGGCGCCGCCGATCGCCTGTGCGGCGAACATCAACGGGTGGTTGAACGGGATGATGTGGGCGACCGGTCCGAAGGGCTGGCGCTGGGTGTAGGCCAGCATGCCGGGTCCCACGGGGATGGTGGACCCGCGCAGCTCGCGGGTCATGCCGGCGTACATCCTCAGCAGGCGGGCGGAGGCGACGACGTCGTTGCGCATCCGCGAGATCGTGCTGCCGGTGTCGACGACCTCGATGATGGTGAGTCGCTCGCGCGCTGCGTCGATGCGGTCGGCCAGTGCCATCAACGCGTCGTAGCGCTGCTCGGTCGTGGTCTTCGACCAGGCGGGGAACGCCTCGTGTGCGGCGCGCACCGCCCGATCGGCATCGGCGGCAGTGGCTTGCGCCACCGATGCCACGACGTCGCCTGTCGCCGGACAGACGACGTCGTAGCTCCGCGACTCGGCGGTGGGCCCCCACTCCCCATTGATGAGGACTCCAGCCGGTGCCTCGAGGGCGAGTGGGGGCGTGGTCATCCTTGCTTCACCGTTCTGTCGCGTGTGGAAGGGCGGGTCTACAACAGGTTGTCGGTGGCGTGCTTGGCCCCCCGCCGGGAGAACACGACGTTGCGGGTCTGGCCGGTGCTGCCGACGTACCCGTGGTAGAACAGGCCGACGATGTCGCCCGAGGCGTAGAGGCGCTTGATGGGCTGGTCGCTGGTGTTGAGCACCTGGGCGTCCGGGTTGATCTTGAGCCCGCCGAAGGTGAAGGTCAGGCCGGCGGTGACCGGGTAGGCGACGAAGGGCGGTTCGTCGAGCTTCTGCGCCCAGTTGGACTTGGGTACCGCGAGGCCCTGGGTGGCGCGCCCGTCCGGCTTGTTCGGGATGAACTCGGGGGAGTCCGGGACCGCCGCGTTGAACTCGTCCACGGTGTGCTGGAGCATCTCGGGGTTGATGTCGAGCTGCCCGGCCAGCTCCTTGATCGTGTCGGCTTCGTAGTGGACCGGAGCATGCGCGTAGGCCTTGCGACGGAAGACCTTGTTGCGTCCCTCGGCGATCATCTTCTGGTCGAAGATCTGGAACGCGATGCCGTCGGGCTCGGCGAGTGTCACCCAGCCCATCTTCGCGTAGGTCATCATCCGGAGGTTCGAACCCTCGTCGACGAAGCGCTGACCTCGGGTGTTGACCATGATCCCGAACAGGTACGAGTAGCGGTTGAACTTCGTGTTGAGGACGCCGAAGTTGGGGGCGTTGGCATCGACGACGGACGAGTGACCGAGCTGCCAGTGTCCGGCTGCCTGCGCGCCGAGCTCCAGCGCCTTCTCGAGCACCTCGCCGGTGTTGTGGCGGCTGCCGCGGATCTTCATGAGGCTGGAGTTCGGGCCGAGGTAGCGGGCCCGCTTCTCCGGTGATGCCTGGAATCCGCCGGCGCACAGGAACGTCGCCTTCGCGACTATGTCGTACTCCTTCTCGGCGCTGACCACGTGCACGCCCGTGATCTCGTGCATGTTGCCCAGCAGGCCCGAGACCCTGGACTCGTAGCGGATCTCGATCCCCATGCCCAGAGAGATCTCACGCAGCTGGAGGAGCTGGCCGATGCCGCCCTCCTTGGGGTGCACCGTGTAGCCGGGCTCGAAGTGGATCTTGCCCTCGATCTCCATCTGGCCGGTGTCGGGCGCGAACTTCAGGCCGGAGTCGAGCAGCCAGTGGAGGGCTGCGTTCGACTCGCCGATGAGCAGGTTCTGGAGGTCGGGGTCCATCCGGCCCCTGGTCACTCGCGAGATGTGCGAGTGGAACTGCTCCTCGGTGTAGGGCTCGAACTGGAGCTTCTCGTACTCCTCGTCGGTGAAGTCGGGGAGGAACGGGCGAAGCTCTTCCTTACCGGTCTGCACCCAGCGAAAGCCGCTGTGGGAGAAGCGGGGGTTGCCGCCGAACTCAGGCTCGGGCGCCTTCTCCAGAAGGACCACCCGTTCGGCGCCGTTCTGGCGGCAGGCGATCGCAGCGGCCATGGCCGCGCTGCCAGCTCCCACCACGACGACATCAACGTTCTCTACCTCAGTGTTGGGCATCGATCCTCACTTCTTCTTCTTTTGACGGGCGCGGCGCAGCCGGCCTGGTTCATCACGGGGCGACCAGAGCTGTGAGCTCCCGGACGGAGTCGAGCTCTTCGAGGCCGTTGACAATGGACCGGATGGCCCGAGCGTTTGCCTCGCCGACGATCGGATCGGCACAGTCGTGGAACTTCGAGATGATCTCGGCGTCGTCCTCGAGATCCATGGCGGGGCT
This sequence comes from uncultured Actinomycetota bacterium, assembly GCA_963800715.1. GTDB lineage: Bacteria > Actinomycetota > Actinomycetes > Propionibacteriales > Nocardioidaceae > Nocardioides. The sequence goes on from CAWDBZ010000003.1 coordinate 43,742, forward strand.
GCCCTCGGCGAATGCAGTCACAGGCGGCTCCTCCCGGAGCACCCGGCCATCGACAGTGGTGACGGAGACGAACCCCTGGGGGCTGTCTTCGTAGCGCACCTTGGCGAGCAGGCCGGCGACGTCCGGGCGTTGGGCGAACTCGTAGTTGCAGTTCGCCAGCGTGAGCCGACCGTCGAACAGGGTTGCGGCCGCGACGAACGCGGGGCTGAATTTGCACTCGAGGTCCGTGGTCGGAAAGTCGCGCTTGGTCGTGGCGCCGTCGATCCTGCTGACCCTCATCTCCACCACGTCGTCTGGTCCGACTCCTGCCGCGACGAGCCCCCGCGCCATCTCCACGTACTGGTGCACGCCGGTACACGCCGGGTAGGGCTTGATGCGGATGCCGTGCTCGACGATGTGGAAGAACGAGGCGAACCCGTCGGCCACCTTGTCCATGTCGCGTTCTTCCGGGTACGTCAGGGCCTCGACCAAGCCGCGGCGCGCCTCGAGCGACCGGGGGTCAGAGGTGAACCCGGCCTGCGCCAGCGTCGCGGCCAGCACGCCGTTGCGGGCGGCGTTGCCTGCGTGGAGCGACTTGGTGCTCGTGCCGAAGTTCGCCATCACCCCACTCGCCAACGAGGCAGCGATGCCGATGGCCATCTGGGTCCGGTCAGCGTCGAGGCGCAGGCCGTGAGCGGCGGCAGCCACCGCGCCCAAGCTGCCCATCACGCCTGTCTCGTGCCACCCTCGCCAGCCGGGCCCAGCTCCCTTGACCGCTTCGTTGCCTCCACCTCGACCCGGACGGAACTCCAGGTCGAGGTGGAGTCGCAGCTCGCGGCCGACGACGTAGCTCGTGATCAAGTCACGACCACTGCGATCGTTCACCTCCGCGATGGAGATGGCCGCAGGCAGGGTGTGGGTGCTGGCATGCCAGCGGTCGTCGAAGTCGAGTACGTGGGCAAGGACGCCGTTGGCCAGCGCCGCGTGCTCGGGAGAGGTGCGCAGCCCGGTGCCGAACACGGTGGCCTGTCCCGACGCCCCGAGGCCGTCGACGTACGCCGTGATCATCTGGGCGGGCTCCAGCTTGATGCCGCCCAGCATGACGCCGATGGTGTCGAGGATCGCCACCTTCGCACGCTCCACCGCCAGCGTCGGCAGGTCTTCGTACCGGAGTCCGCTGACCCGCTCTGCGATCTTCCTTGTCGCGCCGACCGTCATACACCCTCCTGCGAGTCGAGACGTGTCCGATCAGATGCGTTGGCTGCTTCGTGGCTGCCGGCCGTCAGAAGCCCCAGCGCTCGCAGATCTCGCGAGCCCGGTCGATGTCCGGCTTGAGCTCGGGCTTGGCCTCGAGCTCGGCGAACGCTTCCTCGAGAAGGGAGAAGTCGACGAGCTGCTCGGACGGCACGTATGCGTCCAGCTCGCCCATCGCGACGGCCTCGTGAAGGTAGGCGTCAAGCTGGGTCGGCTTGGCGTCGTATGGGAACGGCAGGATCTCCGAGTGCTTCGGGGACTTGTTGACCAGGGGACGGGAGCGCTCGTCCTTGTCGTAGCTGTCGCGACGGAGGCGGATCTCGAGGTTGCGCAGGTAGTTGAAGTTCTCCCCGAAGCGCATGAACCAGTACGCGCGCATCATGCCCTTCACGAAGGCCTTGATCTCGTCGCGCTTCTCCTCGACGGCTTGCTTCGTGGCAACGATGACTCGGTCGGGGCGCCCCTTGGGGTACTCCTCCACGATGTTGAAGAGGTTGTTGAAGCCGTCCTCGAGCAGCGGCTCGATGTCGATGCTCGGGATGAACGCGACCTCGAGAGTGCCGTCGCGCAGAGCCTTGGTGTTCTTCTGCGGAGCCCAGCCGCGCTCCCAGATGACGTCGGTGTGCGGGTTCATGCCCTCGCGCACCAGGACCGGACTCAGGGCCTTGACGAGATTGTCCTTCTCGTCGATGCACCCGATGGCCTTGCCCTTGAGGTCCTGGAAGGTCTCGATGCCAGGTGCCGCGATCAGGCAGTTGGGGTTGTTGTTTCGCCAGCCGGCGAGAATGACCAGCTCGGGGAGGTCCTTGCGCATGTCGAGCCGGGTCTGCGCCACCGTGGAGGGGTGGACGTCCATCGCGACGTCGATGCCCTTCTCCTTCATGGCCTGCTGGAGCGTCTCCTTCTCGTAGGTGAAGGGCGCGATGCCACCGGTGATGAAGGTGTAGTCCGCGAAGCCAGCGGAGTCGGAGAGCCCCTCCTCCATGAAGTAGTTCATCTCGTGCGCCACCATCGGCGGGATCAGGTGCAGGACGTGATAGCACGCCGGGGCGAGGCGTAGGGAGGATGAGTTGGTCAAGACGGGCTCCTTCAGTCGGGACTCAGCGGTCGGTGCTGGCACACGGGACGAGCTGTTGGGTGGACCCTCACAACCCCTCGGAAGATTGTCAAGAGTCCGAACTATTCCTGTCAGGTGCGGTTGTAGCCCTGCAGACCGGGCCGGAACTCCTTCTTGTCGAGGAACTGGCTCATTCCCTCTGACCGCGACTTGTCGGGATCGGAGAGGGTGAGCAGGTGGGACTTGGCCTTGAGGTATTCCTCGGCCTGGTAGAAGTCCATGTCCTTGCAGAACTTGTAGGCCTGCTTGGTGGCGCTCACGACCGCGGGACTCTTGTCGGCAAGCACGGTCGCGAGCTCCGTGACGCGTTCGCGGAGCGAGGCCAGGGGAACGACCTCGTTGACGAGACCAATCTCCTTCGCGCGGCTGCCGTCGAACGGCTCGCCGGTGAGGATGAGGTACATGATGTCGCGGAGGCGGAGCACCTCCGTGAGGGCGCGGCTCACGTTTCCGCCGGGCAGGATGCCCCAGTTGACCTCGCTCAGCCCGAAGGTGGCCTCTTCGGCCGCGATGGCGATGTCGCACGACGTCAGCGTGGTGAACGCACCGCCGAAGCAGTAGCCGTTGACCATTGCGATCGTGGGCTTGGAGTAGTACCAGAGCCGACGCCAACGCCATTCCTGGGCCGCCCAGCTGGCCCTGGCGCGCTCGGCCGGCTTGTCGTCGAGTGCGCGGAAGTACTCCTTGAGGTCCTGCCCGGCGCAGAACGCATCCCCGGCCCCGGTGAAGACGAGCACGTGCACTTCGGGGTCCACCTCGAGCTGGTTGAGGATCTCGACCATCTCGAAATGCATCGTCGGGTTCATCGCGTTGCGTTTTTCGGGGCGGTTGAACGTCACCCATGCGACGTGGTCGGTTACCTCGACCTTGACGGTCTCGTATTCGAACGGTCCACTCACTTGGTCTGTCCTCCGGTCCTGGCATTTCGCACGGGCTTGGTTCCCGCCTTCAGTGGATCGACATGCGCGCCGGCCGCGATCCGATCGGAGGAGCGCGTTGTAGACGTCGCCCGTGAGGCCACTTCCGGCGACGTCGAGGTGGGCCCGTCCGACCGCGGAGCGGCGGTTCGAGAGGAACTCCTGACGTCGCCGGCCGGGGGATCGCAACCAGCCGATCCGAAACGTACTGCTTGTGGAGAAATTGTCAAGGCCCTTTAGCAAAAACGGGCGAACACAGGCTACGATCCGGAGGCCGTGACCGGCCAAGTGCGGATGTGGCCGTCCGGATGGCCCGACTTGAACCGAGGAGCTCAGATGACAACCGAGGACGCTGCGCAGGACTACATCGACGACATGGTTCGGGCGCGGGGATACGTGCTCAACTACCACAAGGTGATGGCCAAGCAGGACTTCGACGTCCTGCTCGCCACCGACGGCCTGGTCCGGGCGGCCTACCTCGACCAGCGGACGCTGGACCGGCGCACCAAGGAGCTGATCTTCATCGTCAGCCTCACGGTCATGCGTGCGTCGCGTACTCACATCCAGAGCCACATCAAGGTGGCACTGGGGCTCGGGGTGTCGCCGAAGGAGATCCTGGAGGCGATCGAGATCGCCCTGCCGGAAGCGGGCGTGGTCGCGTTCCAGGAGGGCTTCGAGGCCTGGGTCGAGGTCGTCGGCGCCGAGGGCCTCGAGCCTCGGGTCGAGACGCCGTAGGCCCAGGAGGACCGACGACGGTCGCGGGCGCTCGGAACCGTTCGGAGGGTGATGCGAGCGAGCAATCATGAGCGCCTGCCTGAAATTGGTACGTCAAGCGTACTAGATAGTACGCTTGACGTACAACCTGATACGTTCCGCGCACGTGGCCGGTGAGCTGGGAGGCGTCGTGGCAGCAGCTACTGAGGTGGACCGAGACCAGATCGTCCGACTGCGCACGGTGCTCCTGAGGTCCAACCGACGGCTGCGGAAGCGTGGCGACTCCGGCCTGTCTGCATCTCAGCTGTCCGCCATGTCGATCATTCACCGACGGGGCTCGGTCCGCCCGGGCGACCTGTCCCGCGTCGAGCAGGTCAGCAAGTCCACGGTGACCCGACTCCTCGCCGGGTTGGAGGCGCTCGGCCTGGTCACTCGTGCTCCCAATGCCGACGATGGCCGGAGTGCCGTGGTCAAGCTGACTGAGGAGGGCGGCAGGCTGCTCGAAGAATCCAGCCTCCGCATCGATGACTATCTCGCCGAGCAGATCGCGGTGATGTCGAAGGCAGACAGCGACCTGGTCGTGGCAGCCATACCGGTGCTCGAACGGCTCTTCGCACCCGGGGCATGATCGCCACGTTCCATCGCACTTTCCGGGCGATGCGGAACCGAAACTTTCGGTTGCATGTCGTCGGCCAGGCCGTGACGAACAGCGGCGCGTGGATGCAGAAGGTCGCCCAGGCGTGGCTCGTGCTCGAGCTCACCGGTTCGGGGACCATGCTCGGCATCACCGCGGCGGCCCAGCAGATCCCCATGCTGATCTTGGGACCTTGGGGGGGCCTGATCGCTGACCGGTTCGACAAGCGCCGCATCCTGATCTGGGTGAGCGTCGGCGGTGCGATGCCGGCCCTCGTGCTCGGAGTTCTCACGGCAACGGGCTCGGCGCAGATCTGGATGGTGTGGGCGCTGGCAGTCGTCCTCGGCATCACCGAGGTTGTCGAGAAGCCGGCCCGGCACACCTTCGCCACCGAACTCGTCAGTCGCGAGGACCTCGTCAACGCGGTCAGCCTCACCAACGTGGTCACGAACGTCGGCAAGGTCGTCGGGCCAGCCCTCGGCGGCTTCCTGATCGAGGCCGTCGGCCTTTCGTGGAGCTTCTTCGTCAATGCGGCGTCGTTCCTGGCTGTGATCGTTGCCCTGCTCCTCATGCGTACCGACCAGATCACGGCGGCGCCGCGGACCGGTCGCGAGAAGGGCCAGCTCCGCGCGGGCCTGCACTACATCCGGCGCGAGCCCGAGCTGCTTGGCCCGCTGCTGCTCCTCACGGTCACCGGGTTGATGGCATACGAGTGGACCACCACTGTGCCGCTGCTCGCCCGAGACACGTTCTCGGGAGGTGCGGGGGCCGTGGGCATCCTGTTCTCCGCCATGGGAGTCGGTGCGATCGTCGGCGGTCTCGGCGTCGCCGGCTCGCGTCAGGTGCCGGCCACTCGCCTGGCTGTGACGGCACTGCTGCTGGCGGGGGTGCTGGCCGCTCTGGCGGCCGCTCCTACGTTCCCCGTCGCGGTTGCGCTGATGGTGCTAGTGGGTGTGGCGAGCGTGTCGTTCCGCGTCGTGACGTCGACCTGGCTCCAGTTGCGAGCCGAACCGCAGATGCGCGGCCGCGTGGTTGCCTGGTTGCTCATGGCGGTTGCGGGGACAACACCCATCGGCGGTCCGTTGGTGGGTTGGATCGGGGAAACGTTCGGGGCTCGGGCGGCGATGGCGGCGGGTGCCATCGCGACTGCCGTCGCCGCGCTGGCATACCTCGCCTATCTGCGGTTCACGCGACTACGACAGCTCCGCCAGGTGGGCACGACGTTGCGTAGCGACAGCGTGTCCGAGCACACCTAGCCTGGCGGCCTTCGTCCGCGGGGGACGTAACGGCGCATCGTCCCGGCGCTCACGAGAGCAAGGCACCCAGCCGCGGCGACCGACCATCCCAGGGTGGAGACGCCTGCCACCCCGGCCACCAGAAGTGCGCCTCCGGCCGTCCCGGAGTCGATGAAGAGACGCCAGACGGAAAGGAACTCGGCCCGTCCGAGTCGGGGCGAGGCGTCCGCGCCGAGGATCGAGACGATGCCCGCGCTCAGGCCGTTGCCAACGCCCATCAGGACCGAGGACACGATGAAGATGCCGACGTCACCGGGCACCAGGAGCACGAACAGAGCCACGGCCATGATCAACATCGACGGCACAGCGACGACGCGTCGGCCGTAGCGGTCGATGAGCACTCCCGCGGGGTACACGAAAATCAGCTCGACCAGGTTGGACACGCCGAAGACGATGCTGATCGTTGAGGCATCGAGGCCGAGCTGGTGTCCCCAGAGCGGGATGATCGCGGTGCGGGACGCGCGGACGAGTCCTGTGAGTGCGACGGCGGTGCCAAGAGTGGCGAAGGTTCGGCGGTGTTCGATGGCGACCTGGCGCAGCTTCGGCGGCCCGAGGGCGCTGACCTCGCGCCGGTCAGGATGGTCGGGCATCGACAGGAGCAGCGCCGCCGCTCCCGCCGCCAGAACGATGTGCATCAGGTAGGGGACGTCGGTGCCCCAGAGGCTGATCCCAACGGCGCCGACGAACGGTCCCGCGAACCGTCCGAAGCGCTGCACGCCGCCCATGGCGGAGATCGCGCGTCCCCGCATCTCGATCGGGATCGCCGTCGCCAGGTAGGTCTGCCTCGCCAGGAACCAGACCGAGGTGCACAGTCCGATCAAGAAGATGCCGGCGGCAAAGACCCAGTAGCCGGACGCCAACACGCACATCACGAGGCCGATGATCGTGAAGAGGCTCGCGAACATCATCGCGCGCCGCTCGCCCAGCCGGCTCGCGACCAAGCCGGCCGGTAGGTCTCCCAGCAGCTGCCCGATACCCAGCGCGGCCACCGCCAGGCTCGCCTGCCCGATCGAGGCGCCGAGCTCCACCGCAGTCACGGCAATCACCGGTGCGATGGCGCCCTGCCCGAGACCGAACAGGATCGAGGGCAGATAGACGGAGCGGCCGAGCTCCTTGAACGACGGAGGGGGCACCGTCGCGTCCGGCATCACCAGGCCACGCTGAAGGCCTGGGTCTCGAGGAACTCCTCCAGCCCCATACGGGCGCCCTCACGTCCGAGCCCGCTCTGCTTTGTCCCGCCGAACGGCGAGGCGGGGTCTGAGACGAGCCCACGGTTGACGCCCACCATCCCCATCTCCAACCGCTCGGCGATCCTGAGTGCCTGACCGAGGTCGCCGGCAAACACGTAGGACGCGAGACCAAGCTCGTTGGCGTTCACCAGGTCGAGGAGCAGGTCGAGGTCGGTCCAGGTCACGATCGGCGCCACTGGAGCGAAGATCTCGTCTCGCGCCAGTTCGCTCCTGGGGTCGACCCCGCTGACGACCGTGGGTGGCAGGAAGTACCCCTTCGTGCCCGTCCAGGCAGCTCGATGCGCCACGATGCCGCCGGCCCGCTCGGCGTCGCTGACCAGCCGCGTCACTCGCTGCACGGCGGCCGCCGAGATGAGCGGCCCAATGTCACTGCCCTGCGCCGACGGACCGACGCTGAGCTGCTCGACTCTCGCCCCGAGCTGGGCAGTGAAGGCCGCCGCTATGTCAGCGTGGACGTAGAACGTGTTCGCCGAGGTGCACGCCTGACCGCCGTTGCGGAACTTCGCAATCATGGCCGCGTCGACGGCCGCGGCGAGATCCGCGTCGGAGGTGACGATGAACGGCGCGCAGCCGCCCAGCTCGAGGGACGTGTTGATGACCCGTTGCGCTGCTTGGCGGAGCAGGGTGCGCCCCACCGGTGTCGAGCCGGTGAAGGACAGCTTGCGGACCCTCTGGTCCGCCAACCAGGTCCCGACAACCACGCCGGGATCCCGGGTGGGGACCACGTTCACGACACCGTCCGGCACCCCCGCCTCACTCATCAGGCGCGCGATCGCGAGAGCAGTCAGCGGCGTCTCGGCCGCCGGCTTGATGACGACGGTGCAGCCGGCGGCCAGGGCCGGGGCGACCTTCCTGGTGATCATCGCGGCGGGGAAGTTCCACGGTGTCACCAATGCGGCCACCCCGACGGGGCGGTGGGTGACGACGGTGCGGACCCCTCCGGCCGGTGACTCGCCGTACTCACCACCGGGCCGGACCGCTTCCTCGGCGTACCAGCGGAAGAACTCCGCCGCATAGGTCACCTCGCTGCGGGCGTCCGCTTGAGACTTGCCGTTCTCGGCCGCGATCAGGGCCGCCAGGGCGGCCGAGTCGCGAAGCATGAGCTCCCGAGTGCGCACCAGCAGGTCACTGCGGGTCCGGGGCGGTAGTGCGGACCAGGCCGCCAGGCTTCCAGCAGCCGCATCGACGGCGCGCGTCGCGTCCTCGCGGGTCCCGTCCGCCACCTCGACGATCACCTCGCCGGTCGCGGGATCGTCGACGGGGAAGGGCCTGTCGCTCGACTGCCACTCGCCGCCAATCAGCAAGCCGTGGCTTGGTCTGAGGGCAGCGACCGTGGCGTAGAGCTCGGGAGTCAGACTCACGAGGAGCAGGATCGGCGTGCTGACCGATCCCGTCAAATATTCAGGGCGCTTGACTACATTGTGGAATGGTCATGCGATGCTGGGGACATGCCGAACGACGCCGAGACGCTGGCACATGCGCTCACACGTGTGCAACGGCGAATCCGCCAAGAGAGCCGGCATGACCTGACCCCGACTCAGATGTCGGTGCTGATCGGTCTCAGAAAATCCGGGCCCAGCACTCCCAGCTCAGTTGCCGCTCGCGAGCGGGTTCGGCCACCTACCATCACGCGGGTCTTGAACTGCCTTGCAGACGATGGACTGGTCACTCGCGAGCAGGATCCCGGCGATGGGCGTCAGGTGTTGATCACCCTTTCGGATCTGGGCCAGACGACGCTCGAACAAGAATTTCGTCGCCGGGATGTCTGGCTGGACCTTCAGGTTCGCCAACTCGACGCACAGGAACGCGCGCTCCTGCGGAAGGCAACGCTGCTCCTGATCCGGATAGCGGACTCGTGACGACCACGCCCTGATCCTGGCGTGGCTGGACGAGGATCCACGCTTGGCTCACCGCGCCAGAATGGAGTCATGGCACGCTCTCGGTTTGTTGGCGACACCGGACTCACCGTCCGGATGACCACGGTGATGTTCCTGCTCGGCGCCCTGTTCGTCGCGCTCGTGGTCGGCCTGGCCCTCGCAATCGGCTCCAGTGCCGGTCCCGGCTTCGGGCTCCTGATCGGACTGGTCGGGATCGGCGTGGCGGTCTACCAGTGGGCCAACTCCGACAAGGTCGCGATGCGCGCCATGCGCGCCCGCGAGGTCACCCCGGAGCAGGCGCCGGAGCTGCACGGCATGATCGACCGGCTCTGTGCGCTGGCCGACATGCCGAAGCCGCGGGTCGGCGTGGCGGACACCCCGGTCCCCAACGCCTTCGCGACCGGCCGCTCGCCGGAGCGCTCCGTGGTCTGCGTGACCACCGGCATCCTCGGCCTGTTGACCGCCGAGGAGCTGGAGGGCGTGCTCGCGCACGAGCTCTCGCACGTCGCCCACCGCGACGTACTGGTGATGACGGTCGCCTCGAGCGCCGGCATCGCGGCCGGGATGCTGGGCCAGGGTGCGCGCTTCGGCGGACTCGGCTTCTTCGGCGGCCGCCGCGACAACAACGGCGGGCTGCCCATCTGGCTCGTGGTCCTGCTGGTCAGCCTCGCGGTGTACGCCATCAGCTTCGTCCTTCTGCGGCTGCTGTCGCGCTATCGCGAGCTCGCCGCCGACCGCGCCGGGGCGTACCTGACCTTGCGTCCGGACGCGCTCGCCTCGGCGCTGCAGAAGATCACCGGGGGCATCAACCAGATCCCGCAGCGCGACCTGCGCCAGGTCGGCGCCGCCAGCGCGCTGTGCATCGCGCCGGCAATCGGTGGAGTCTCGCTCAAGACGCTGACCTCGACGCACCCGTCGCTGGAGCAGCGGCTCGAGCAGCTGGCCCGGATCCAGGCCGAGCTCAGCCGTCCGTCGGCCTGAGACCGGCACTCAGCGCGTGGGTCTCTGGGACACGATCACCGGACGGAGCCGGCCGAAGCGCGCCAACCTGGACGCGCTGTTCCTCGTGCCGAGCGCGGCCATCACCCTTCAGACCGCGGCCGGTTTGACGCCCACCGGCGACGGCTCGGTGTGCTACCGAGCGGCCACCGGAGCGGGGTTCCACGAGACCCAGACCGACATCGTGGCGCTGCTGGAGGGAGCCGAGGACGCCCCCCGGGTCCAGACCCATTCCGACGAGTTCGGCTTCACGTGGCTGCAGGTGCACCGGGCACCCGACGACCCTGAAGGCATGGCCGAGCTGTGCACGGACCTCCACGCGGTCAACACCACGCTGGAGAGCGAGGGGTTCGGCCCCGGGCTGCTGTGCTCGCTGATCCCGTTCGAGGACCCGACGGGTCGCCGCGTCGGTCTGGTGTACCTCTACAAGAAGGGCACCTTCTACCCCTTCGCCCCGACCGGGCCGCAGAAGCGCGACAACCTGCTCGAGCTGCAGGTCCGCGACACGCTCCGCGCCGAGCTGCCGATCGAGCCGGAGCTGTCCGGCTGGATGGCGCTGTGGGGCGCTCCGGGGCTCTGACCCGGGTCAGTCCTTGTGCGTCTTGCCCGGCAGCGCGAGCATCCGGTCGAGGGCGACCTTGGCCCACTTCTCGGTGTCCTCGTCGACCTCGATCTGGTTGACGACCATGCCGTCGACGAGTGACTCCATCGCCCAGACGAAGTGGGGCAGGTCGATGCGGTTCATCGTCGAGCAGTAGCAGACGGTCTTGTCGAGGAAGGTGATCCGCTTGTCGGGGTGCGCGGCGGCAAGTCGCTTGACCAGGTTGAGCTCGGTGCCGATGGCCCAGGCCGAGCCGGCAGGGGCGGCCTCGATGGTCTGGATGATGAACTCCGTCGAGCCGACCAGGTCCGCCTTGAGCACGACCTCGTGCTTGCACTCGGGGTGCACCAGGATCTGCACGCCCGGGATCGTCGCGCGCAGGTCGTCGACCACGTCCTCGGAGAATCGGCCGTGGACCGAGCAGTGCCCCTTCCAGAGGATCATCTTCGCGTCGCGGAGCTGCTCGGTGGTCAGCCCGCCGTCCGGGCGGTGCGGGTCCCAGACGACGCAGTCGTCGAGGGAGAGCCCCATCTTGAGCACGGCGGTGTTGCGGCCGAGGTGCTGGTCGGGGAGGAACAGCACCTTCGTGCCCTGCTGGTAGGCCCACTCCAGGGCGGTCTCCGCGTTGGAAGAGGTGCAGACCGCTCCGCCGTGGCGGCCGCAGAACGCCTTGATGTCGGCGCTGGAGTTCATGTAGGTCACCGGGACGACCTCGGACGCCACGCCGGCCGCCTCCATCGCTGTCCAGGCGTCCTCGACCTGCCGCAGGCGGGCCATGTCGGCCATCGAGCAGCCGGCGGCGAGGTCGGGGAGGATCACCTTCTGCTCCGGCGAGGTCAGGATGTCGGCCGACTCGGCCATGAAGTGCACGCCGCAGAACACGATGAACTCCGCGTCCGGCCGGGCCGCCGCCTCGCTCGCCAGCTTGAAGGAGTCCCCGGTGACGTCCGCGAACTGGATGACCTCGTCGCGCTGGTAGTGGTGGCCGAGCACGAAGACCCGTGAGCCGAGCGCCTCCTTGGCGGCGCGGGCGCGGGCCACCAGGTCTGGGTCGGACGGCGACGGGAGGTCGCCGGGGCACTCGACACCGCGCTCGGAGCCCAGGTCGACACCTCGGCCCAGGGGGAGCAGCGGCAGGTCGACGGTGGTCATGTCTTGATCCTATTCGCGCTGGCGAAAGCTACAGCAGTGCACCGTTGTGAACGTACGGCGCGGGCGGTTTCATCCCGCGCAGTCCCAGGTAGCCCTCCTGGTGCACGTCGAGCCGGGCCGCGAACCCGACGTCCAGCACCCACTGGTTCGCACTCGTGACGTGAGCCACGGTCGCCTGCTCGGGTCCCTCGGCCAGGGCGGACCACAGGAGCCGGACGGCCGTCCGCCGGTTGCTCGAGGCCAGGAGCCCCAGCTGGCCACGCTCGTTGAGGTAGGCGTAGCCGGAACCGGTGCTGGTGTCGGACACCAGCAGCCGCCACGTCCGCAGCATCAGCTCGTGGTCGGGCCCATGCCCGGCGCCACGCGCGGCGCGGTCCAGGGAGTCCATGAGGTCGACATCACCGGCGCTGCCCTCGCGGACCTTCTCCACGACGGGGATCGCTGACCGGTCGACCGTCCCGGTCAGATACATCTGCGGGTGCAGATCGAACCCGGCCTGGCGGTAGATCCGGACCGCCTTCGCGTCGGAGGAGGCGGAGAGCATGCTACGGGTGCAGGCGCGCCCGTGGTCGAGGGCCGCGGCCAGCAGCGGCTTGCCGATGCCCTGTCCCTGGCGGCCCGGCAGCACGGCGTACGTCGCCAGGCACCACAGCGTCTCCCGGCGGAACGACGTGGCCATGCCCACCATGCCGGTCTCGTCCTCGGCCACCCAGCAGCCGCCCGGATCGGTGCGCACGAAGTGCTGGGTGCGCTCGATCCAGACGCCACGGTGGACCTCGGAGCGCCGCTCGGGCGCCGGGTCCGAGGCCCGCCGCAGGCGGGTGTCTAGCTCGAAGAAGCCCTCGTCGCTCACCCGCTCGGCCGCCGGTACGTCGTCGAGCGTCATGGGTCGGATCACGCACTGCACGCGGTCACCGTAGGTGTTCCGGGACTATGACCACATGCGGATTCTCGTTGCGCCTGACAAGTTCGCCGGCACCCTCTCCGCGGTCGAGGCCGCCGAGGCGATCGCCGCGGGCTGGCGCGAGACGGCGCCGGACGACGAGCTCGACCTGGCCCCGATGTCGGACGGCGGACCCGGCTTCGTCGACGTGCTGCACGAAGCGCTGGGCGGCGAGCTGCTCGCGGTCACGGTCCGGGGGCCGCGCGGGACGCCGACGCCGGCCACGGTGCTCGTCGTCGACGACACGGCGTACGTCGAGAGCGCGCAGGCGTGCGGGCTGCACCTCACCGGCAAGGAAGGGGCCGAGGAGGCCACGACGTACGGCGTGGGGGAGCTGGTGGCCGCCGCGGTCGATGCCGGTGTCGCCACCGTCGTGGTCGGTCTCGGCGGCAGCGGCAGCAACGACGGCGGCGCCGGGCTGCTCGCGGCGCTGGGCGCCACCGCCGACGTACCCCTCGACGCGGGCGGCGCCGGCCTCGGCGGCGTCAGCTCGGTCGAGGTGGCCCCGGCCCGGGAGCGGGTCGGCTCGGTGCGGCTGGTCGCGGCCAGCGACGTGGACAACCCGCTGACCGGACTCTTCGGAGCGGCCAAGATCTTCGGGCCGCAGAAGGGGGTCACCGAGGAGCGGCTCCCCGTGGTGGACGGGTGGCTCGAGCAGTACGCCGCGGCGCTGGACCGCCGGCTCTCCCTCGAGAAGGGCGCCGGGGCGGCGGGCGGACTGGGATACGCGCTGCTCGTGCTCGGCGCCACCCGGGAGCCCGGGATCGCGCTGGTCGCCGACGCGGTCGGGCTCGCCGACCGGGCCGGTGCCGCCGACCTTGTGATCACCGGCGAGGGCGCGTTCGACTACTCGAGCCGCGCCGGCAAGGTGCCGCACGGGGTCGCCACCGTGGCCGAGGAGGCGCTGCGGCCGTGCGTGGTGCTGGCCGGCACGGTGCTCATCGGCTCGCGGGAGATGCGGGCCCTGGGCATCGAGTCGGCGTACTCGCTGGTCGACCTGGTGGGGGAGGAGCGGGCGTTCGCCGAGCCGGCCATCGCCCTCAGCGAGCTCGCGGCGCGGACCGCGCGCACCTGGTCGCGCTGACGCCCGTGCACAGGAAGGGCGCGAAGACCAAGGAATAACCTCGTGTGTGCGAGACTTGAGGCAGCAGAAGCATCACCCTGCACTGACACTTTTGGGAGCCTGTAGCAGATGACCGAGCAGCTTGAGACCCAGCTGGACACCGAGCGTCACACCGACAGCATCAACCTGAGCCCGGTGGCCGCCGCCAAGGTTAAGAGCCTCCTCGAGCAGGAGGGTCGCGAGGACCTCTCGCTGCGCATCTCCGTGCAGCCCGGCGGCTGCTCGGGCCTGCGCTACCAGCTCTTCTTCGACGAGCGCAGCCTCGACGGCGACGTGGTGACCGACTTCGACGGCGTCGGCGTGGTCGTCGACCGGATGAGCGTCCCTTACCTCAACGGCGCAATGATCGACTTCGTGGACACGATCGAGAAGCAGGGGTTCACCATCGACAACCCCAACGCGGGCGGTTCCTGCGCCTGCGGCGACTCCTTCCACTGAGCCGCCCGTTGTCCTAGACACACAGGAAAGCCCCCGCGTAGGCGGGGGCTTTCTCGTCTCCCGAGGCCCTATCTCAGTCGAGGTGCAGGTGCAGCGCATTGGCGAGCCGTTGCGCCGCCTCACTGACCTCGATGCCCCCCTTGGGCAGGTCATGCGGGAAGTCGGTGTAGAGGTCGGTGTAGGCCAGCCGCGGCTCGACGTGCGGCAGCCGCGCGTCGACGACGGCCGCGTCGACGTGCATCTTCTGGGGGCTGTCCAGCTCGAAGAAGGCGCTCACGCTGTCGACGGTAGGGGCTACCGATTGGTACTCCCACCCGTACGCGCCAGTAGTCTGTGCTCCCGTGCCTGAAGCCTCCAGTTCACTGCTGATCGCGGGATCCATCGCCACGGACCACCTGATGACCTTCGGTGGGAAGTTCGAGGACTCCCTCGTCGTCGAGCAGCTGCACAAGCTCTCGGTGTCCTTCCTGGTCGACGACCTCGAGATCCGGCGCGGCGGTGTGGCGGCCAACATGTGCTTCGGCCTGGGCCGGCTCGGCCTTCGCCCGGTGCTGGTCGGCTGCGCGGGCGACGACTTCGCCGACTACCGCTCGTGGCTCGAGCGGCACGGCGTCGACTGTGACTTCGTGCGGATCTCCGACACCCACCACACGGCCCGGTTCGTCTGCACCACCGACACGACCGGCGCGCAGTTCGCCTCTTTCTACCCCGGCGCGATGAGCGAGGCGCGGCTGGTCGAGCTCGCTCCGATCGTCGCGAAGGTCGGCCCGCCGTCGTACGTCCTGATCGGCGCAGACGACCCCGACGGCATGCTCCGCCACACCGAGGAGTGCCGCCAGCGCGGCTACCCGTTCATCGCCGACCCGAGCCAGCAGCTGGCGTTCGGCGCGGGCGAGCTGATCCGCGACCTGATCGACGGCGCGGCGTTCCTGTTCTCCAACGAGTACGAAGCCGCGATGATCGCGCAGAAGACCGGCTGGTCGGCCGACGAGGTGCTCTCGCGGGTCGGCATCCAGGTCACCACGCTCGGCAAGGACGGCGTCCGGGTCCTGCGCAGGGGCGAGGCGCCGATCGAGCGACCGGCTGCCAAGGACGTCGCGGCGCTCGAGCCCACCGGCGTCGGGGACGCCTTCCGCGCCGGGTTCCTGGCCGCTCTCGCCTGGGGGCTGAGCCTCGAGCACGCCGCCGAGGTGGGCTGCGTGCTGGCGGCGTACGTCGTGGAGACGGTGGGCCCGCAGGACTACACGTTCACCGCCGAGCAGTTCCTCGCCCGGCTGGACGCGTCGTACGGCGGCGAGGCGGCCGATGTCGTCCGCCCGCACCTGACCGTGGTCAAGGGCCCCGTCAGCTGACCCGCCTGACCAGGTAGCGCGGCACCCCGTCGTCGGCCGGCTCCTCGCCGACGTACTCCTGCCCGCGCATCCGGCACCACGCCGGGATGTCGTAGGCCGCGGCCGCGTCCGTCGAGGCCACCGCGAGGGTCTGGCCGACCTCGATGTCGCCGATCCGCTTGCCCAGCTCGATGACCGGCACGGGGCACATTGCCCCGCGGCAGTCGAGCTCGAGGTCGGCTGTCACAATCCTGCCTCCCGACGTATTTGCTGCACGACCTCCGGGAGCACCGCCAGGAACCCGTCCACGTCGGCCTCGGTGGCCTCGCGGGTCAGCGAGACCCGGACATTGCCGTGGGTCAGCGCACCCATGGCCGCGAGCACGTGGCTGGGCTCGAGGGTGGAGGCGGTGCAGGCCGAGCCGCTCGCGACCTCGAAGCCGCGGCGGTTGAGCCCGTCGACGAGCGCCTCGCCGTCGACGTAGAGGAACGAGAACGTGACCACGTGGGGGAGCCGGTCGACCGGGTCGCCGACCACCTCGGTGTCGGGGATCTCGGCGACCCGGGCCCGGATCCGGTCGACGAGGGCGTGCTGGCGGGCGTTGACCTCGTCGCGCTCGGCGACCACGGCCTGGAGCGCGGCGGCGGCGCCCAGCGCGGCTGGGACGTTCTCGAAGCCCGAGACCCGTTCGTCGACCCGGTCGTCGTCCGGGAACGGGTTCCCCCAACGGACGCCCTTGCGGACCAGCAGGACCCCTACGCCGGCCGGGCCGCCCCACTTGTGCGCCGAGCCGGCAGCCACCGACCAGCCGTCCGGGAGCGGGAGCCGGCCCATCGAGGCGCAGGCATCCATGAACAGGGGCACGTCGCCCAGCGCCGTCGCGACCTCGGCCACGGGCTGGATCGTGCCGACTTCGTGGTTGGCGTGCTGGAGCGCGGCCGCGAGCACGCCGTCCTCAGCCGCAACCGCCCAACCCTCGATGCCGGCCCGGCCCATCGGATCGACCGGGACAACCATGTTCTTTCGGCCCGCCCGCTCTCCGTGCCAGGTGCGGGCGTGCAGGACGGCGGAGTGCTCGACGGCCGAGGTGACCACGGCGCTGTACATCGGGGGGTTCCTCGGTAGCAGTCCCAGGAACCCCCGGTGCACGGCGTCGGTGCCGGACGGGGTGAACGACACCTCGTCGCGGCGTACGCCGAGCGCCTCGGCGACCGCCTGCCGGGCGTTGTCGAGGATCAGCCGGGCGTTGCGGGCGGGGGTGTGCAGGCGGCGTGGATCGGCGTACCCCTGGTCGAGCGCGGCGAGCATCGCGTCACGGGCGGCTGGGTGCAGCGGCTCGGAGGACGCGGTGTCGACGTACACGCACGAAAACTACCCGTAAGGGGGACCCACCCGGGCGGTTCGACACCCTGCGCTTGGGCTAGGGTCAGCATTGTCCTAGGTGTTGGTCGAGAGGGGCTCTTCCGTGGGTCTGCAGCGCGTCGCGCGTTGGGCCGTACCGCTCGCTGGAGTGGCGCTCCTGGCGAGCGGTTGCTCCGAGGAGGGCAAGCGGCTCGCGATGCCCGATCCGGCGTCCGCGCAGGGCGACCACGTGCTGAGCCTGTGGCAGGGCGCGTGGATCGCGGCGCTCGTCACCGGCGCCGTCGTGTGGGGGCTGATCTTCTACGTCGTGATCCGCTACCGGCGGCGTTCCGACGACGAGATCCCCGTGCAGACGCGCTACAACCTGCCGCTCGAGATCTTCTACACGATCGCGCCGGTCGTGATGGTGATCGTGTTCTTCGCGCAGACGGTGCGCACCCAAAACATCGTCCTCGAGGACGAGGTGGCGCCGGAGAACATCATCGAGGTCACCGGCCAGCAGTGGTCGTGGACGTTCAACTACGGCCTCGGCGACCCTGACAACTCCGCCGACGACGACCGCTACGACGACAACTTCGCCTACGACTCCTACGTCCACGACGGCGGCACCGGCTCCTTCATCCCGGAGCTGTGGCTGCCGGTCGACGAGACGACGCGGTTCAACCTGCACAGCCCCGACGTGATCCACAACTTCGGTGTCCCGGTGTTCATCATGAGGATGGACGTCGTCCCGGGCCGGGTGAACCACTACGTCATCAAGCCGACCCGGACCGGCGTCTGGACCGGCAGGTGCTACGAGCTCTGCGGGGTCTACCACTCGCGCATGCTCTTCGAGGTGCACGTGGTCAGCCGGGAGGACTACGAACAGCATCTCCAGGACCTCGAGGACGCCGGTCAGACTTCTGACCTCCCGCTACTCGGCGGCGAAGAGGCCTATACGCAGGAGGGTCTCGAGGACGGATCCGTGGAGGGATCGCCATGACCGCAACCGCGTCGCACCCGACCACCGTCGTCACCCCCCGCAGACAGCTGGGCCAGCAGGTCGTCCGGGTCCTCACGACGACCGACCACAAGGTGATCGGCAACCTCTACCTCGTCACGTCGTTCGCCTGGTTCTTGATCGCTGGCCTGATGGCGATGCTGATGCGCTCCGAGCTCGCCTACCCCGGCCAGCAGGTCGTCAACGAGGAGCTCTACAACCAGCTGTTCACGATGCACGGCACGATCATGCTGCTGCTCTTCGCGACGCCGCTGTTCTTCGGCTTCGGCAACGCGATCATGCCGCTCCAGATCGGGTCGCCGGACGTCGCGTTCCCGCGGCTGAACATGTTCAGCTACTGGCTCTTCCTGATGGGCGGGCTGATCGCCGGCTCGGGCTTCCTGACCCCGACGGGTGCCGCCGACTTCGGCTGGTTCGCGTACACGCCACTGTCCGACGCCGTACGCTCGCCCGGCGTCGGCGGGGACCTGTGGATCATGGGCCTCTGGATGGCCGGTCTCGGCACCATCCTCGGCGCGGTCAACTTCATCACCACGATCATCTGCATGCGCGCGCCCGGCATGACCATGTTCCGGATGCCGATCTTCGTCTGGAACACGATGGTCACCAGCCTGCTGGTACTGATCGCCTTCCCGGTCCTGGCCGGCGCGCTGCTCTCGCTCGAGGCCGACAGACAGCTCGGTGCGCACGTCTTCGACACGGCCCACGGCGGAGCCATCCTGTGGCAACACCTGTTCTGGTTCTTCGGCCATCCGGAGGTCTACATCATCGCGCTGCCGTTCTTCGGCATCGTGACCGAGATCCTGCCGGTCTTCAGCCGAAAACCGATCTTCGGCTACATCGGCCTGGTCGGCGCGACGCTCGGCATCGCGATCCTCTCGGTGGCGGTGTGGGCGCACCACATGTTCGTCACCGGCGCGGTCGACCTGCCGTTCTTCTCCGGCATGACGTTCCTGATCGCCGTACCGACGGGTGTGAAGTTCTTCAACTGGATCGGGACGATGTGGGGGGGATCTCTGTCCTTCGACACCCCGATGCTGTGGTCGATCGGCTTCCTCACGACGTTCCTGTTCGGCGGCCTGACCGGCATCATCCTGGCCAGCCCGCCGCTGGACTTCCACGTCTCCGACTCCTACTTCGTGGTCGCGCACTTCCACTACGTCGTCTTCGGCACGGTGGTGTTCGCGATGTTCGCCGGCTTCTACTTCTGGTGGCCGAAGATGACCGGCCGGATGCTCGACGAGCGGCTCGGCAAGGTGCACTTCTGGCTGCTGTTCGTCGGCTTCCACACGACCTTCCTGGTGCAGCACTGGGTGGGCGTCGAGGGCATGTCGCGGCGCATCGCCGACTACCTGCCCCAAGACGGCTTCACCACGCTCAACCAGGTCTCGACGATCGGCGCGTTCCTCCTCGGTGCCTCGACGCTGCCGTTCCTCTACAACGTCTGGATCTCTCGCAAGGGGCCCAAGGTCGAGGTCGACGACCCCTGGGGCTGGGGCCGCTCGCTGGAGTGGGCGACGTCCTGCCCGCCGCCGAGGCACAACTTCGTCACCATCCCCCGGATCCGCTCGGAGTCACCGGCCTTCGACCTGCACCACCCCGAGATCGCCGCGATCGAGCTCGAGGAAAACGAGGCCGCGGCCGAGGGCCGCCCGGCAGACGCTCCCGACATGGAGGGTCGCGACGACCTCGTCGAGGGGCGGACCGAGGACCCGACAGAGGACGAGGGCCGATGAAAGCAGAGGCCTGGATCTTCGCCGCCTGCACGATCTTCCTCGTGCTGGTGACCCCGGCGTACTGGCTGATCACTGACGCGAGCGACCACGGCCCCGACTGGACCGGCACCTCGGCGCTTGTGATGACCACGCTGCTGACGCTGATGGTGACCATCTACCTCGGTTTCCACGCCAAGCGGATGGACCCGCGCCCGGAGGACCGTAGTGACGCCGTGATCGCCGACGGCGCGGGGGAGCTGGGCTTCTTCCCGCCGTACTCCTGGTGGCCGCTGTGGACCGCGGCGGCGCTCGGCACGGCCGTGTTCGGCGTCGCTGCCAGCGCGTGGTGGCTGGTCATCATCGGGGGACTGCTGGGCGCGATGGCGCTGGTCGGCTGGATCTACGAGTACTACCGGGGTGAGCACGCTCACTAGGCGTGTCTCAGGGGCAACCTCGGGCGCCGCCGCGCCGTCACAAGGGGCATGCGCAGTTTCGTGGGTTCCCGACGTCGGCCCGTACTCTTGAAGCGTCTGGACCGCCCGGTCCGGGTGGGTTCGCGGCAGTCCTTGGAGTCAAGCATGTCCTTTCGTCGGCCTCGTCTTCGTGGCCTGGTGGCGCTGTCCGCCCTGCTGCTCGGGACCTCGATGCTGAGCGCCTGCGACAACGGCGACGACATCGCGAACGGTGGCTCCGCCGACGACACCAATGGCACCTCGGCCGACTCCAGCAACGGCTCCTCGGACGCGTCCGACGACTCGTCGGACTCCGAAGACCCCGCCGGATCGGTCTCGACCAACATCAAGAGCAAGACCGATGTCCCGGTATCGACCCAGCTCCTGGTCATCGCCCACAACGGCCGGCTCAGCACCGTCACCGTGAGCGGCTCCGGCGATGTCGGCGCCCTCACCGGCGCGATCGCCGGCGACGGCGCCAAGTGGAAGGCCGACGACCTGCTCGAGCCGGGCACGACGTACACCGTGAAGGCGAGCGTGGCGGGCGACGACGGCGAGCTCGTGACCAAGAAGCAGCAGTTCACCACCCAGGCGCTCTCCCTCTCCCAGCAGACCTACGCGTCGGTCGCGCCGCTGCCCGGCGAGACCGTCGGCGTCGGCATGCCGGTCGTCGTGTCCTTCGACGTCCCGGTCACCGACCGGGCGAACATCGAGAAGCACCTGCACGTGACCACCGCGCCCGAGCAGCCGGGCACCTGGCACTGGCTCAGCGACAACGAGGTCCACTACCGGCCGAAGAAGTACTGGAAGGCCGGCACCACCGTGGATGTCGATCTCGACGTGAACGGCGTCGACGCAGGCAACGGCATCTACGGCCAGGAGGACCGCGACGTCCAGTTCCAGATCGGCGACGCGCACATCTACAAGGTGGACATGAACACCCACCAGATGAAGGTCTTCTCCAACGGGAAGCTGCTGCGCACCCTGCCGATCACCACTGGCGAGCAGCCCAAGTTCACCACCCGCTCCGGGATCAAGGTGGTCATGGAGAAGTTCGATGCGAAGCGGATGAACTCCGAGACGGTCGGCATCCCGGTCGACAGCGCCGATGGCTACGACCTCGACAACGTGCAGTGGGCGATGCGGGTCACCAGCTCCGGCGAGTTCGTCCACGCCGCCCCCTGGTCGGTCGGCTCCCAGGGGTCCGCCAACGTCTCCCACGGCTGCACCGGCATGAGCACCGCCAACGCCGACTGGCTCTACCACATGACCGTCCGCGGTGACGTCGTCGACTACGTCGGCAGCGACCGGCCGATGGAGTCCACCAACGGCTACGGCGACTGGAACGTCCCCTGGGCCGAGTACCAGCAGGGGTCAGCGCTCGCTGCGAGCTGACCAGGCTCGTGAGGTTGCTGGCTGACCGCCCGTCGGGGTGTGGTCGGGGTGGCGGTCAGTAGGCAACGTCATGTTGCCCTCGTCGGCGCCTGTGAGGTTGCTGGCTGACCGCAGAATGTCCACAGTCGTTGCCCCACATGGACTTGTCCACAGATGGCTGTCGACGTCGAGCGGCAGGATCGCCACTGCCCTTTCCATGAGTTCATGAACGACGAGTGGCGCCCGGGTCCCTTCACCCGAGCACAGGGCGAAGCGCATGGTGTGACGTCAAGGATGCTCCAAGGGCCGGGATACGAACGAGTCCACCCAAGGGTCTGGAAGCCGACCGGCCATGTGATGACCGAGGAGGACTGGCTGGTCGCGGCCCAGCTCGCGCTTCCGGACGGTGTTCATCTCACAGGGATCACCCGCCTGCAGGCGCTCGGGCTCGACTACGGGCCCCGGCGTCCACTCCGGTTCGTCGTCGACCGCGACGTGCATCGGGTGGTCGATGGGGTCTTCCTGCATCGGACCAAGAAGCTGCCGCCCCTGGATGATGTAGGCGTGTGTGTCGAGGCTGCGTTCATCTCCTACTGCTCGCGGTGCCGGGTGATCGACGCCATCAAGGTCGGGGACTGGCTGCTGCACCACAACCACATGGATGCGCGTCGACTGGAGGCGTTGGCTGTCGCCGAGCCGTGGCGGGATGGGGCACAGGAGGCGATGTGGATCCTGCCTCATCTCGAACCGCGCTCGCGCTCGTTGATGGAGTCGGAGGTTCGCGGGATCCTGGAGTTCGGAGGGCTGCCACGACCCGAAAGCAACGTCGAGCTTGGCCTCGCAGAAGACGTACGTGCCGTCGGCGATCTCGTCTATCGGAAGTGGAGGACGGTGGTTGAGTACGAAGGTACTCAGCACCAGGTCGACCGTGACCAGTATTCCAGCGACATCGATCGCTACGAGCTGTTCCGCGGCCAGAACGTGTCTTATGTCCAGGTGACCAAGGAACGCCTCGGCAAGCCGCGGGAACTCGTGCTCAACGTCGACCGCACCTTGCGCCGCAACGGCTACGACGGGCCTGCACCGCTGTTCGGCGAACGCTGGCGACTGCTGTTCGGCTCTCTCTACACAGCCGTCGGCCCGCGCGACCATCGGCGGGTTGCCAGCTGACCGCTGTCCGGGGCCGGAAGCGTTTGGGCGGTCAGTGGCCAACCTGCTGGCTTCGAGAACCGGCTGGTCGGGGTTGCTGGCTGACCGCTGACCAGACCTGACCCAGGCGACGCGTGCCAGCGGGCAGGGTTATGGTCGCGGCTCACCCGCATTGAAAGGACTTGCCGTGGGCAACGACATCGACCTCGACCAGCTGGAGCAGGGACTCGCGATGAGCGCGGTCGGGTTCGGGGTGGTCGCGGCACTGACACCTCGGGTGTTCACGGCGCTCTACGGGCTCGGCAACGATCCCAACCTGCTCATGATGACCCGGCTGTGGGGGACGAGTACGGCGGCGTTGGGTGCGTTAGCGCTCACGGGAGCGACGGATCCGGTGAAGACGGCCCCGCTCCTGGCCGGCATGACCGGGCTCAACGCGGTGCTGATCGTCCGGGCCGACGGGATCCCCGGCCGGGCCAGGGTGCTGGGTGCCGTCACCTCGGCCGGCTTCGCCGCCGGTTTCGGGTACCTCGCTGCGCGGCGCCGCTGACGCACGCTCCCAACGCGAAACGACCCGCCCGGAGCAGTCCGGGCGGGTCGTCGCGTTGAGCAGACCTGTCAGTCGTCGGCGCGGAGCTTCTCGCCCTCGACCAGGTGATGGCCGTCGAACTGGTGGCCGTCGGCGGCGTGGCCCTCCATCGGCGCCTGGAGCTCGTGCTCGTGCTCGGCGTGGTGGTGGCCCTCCTCGAGCTCCTCGACGGTCGGCTTCTGGACGTTGTCGGCGTACATCAGCGTCCGCAGGCGGTGGCGTACGGCGGCTAGCCGGGCCGCGATGCCGCCGTGCGGCTCCACGCCGTTGGCGTCGGCACCACCCTCGAGCTCGCCGAGCACGTCCGGGTCGCGGTCGCGGGCGGTGAGCGTGTAGGCGCGTTCCGAAGACAGGGGCAGGTGCCGCTCGGAGTAGCCGCCCTCGGGGGAGCGCATGATGATGCCGGTCTCGTAGCCGTGCAGCACGTCCTGCTGGTCCTTGCGCTGCAGCGAGATGCACCAGCGGCGGGTGATCATGAACGCGATCACCGGTCCGATGAACACCGCACCACGCATGAAGTACGTGATCTGGTTGATCGACAGGTGCAACCGGATCGCGATGATGTCGTTGCCGCCGGCCGCCCAGAAGAGGCCGTACAGCGTCATCAGGGCCACCATCGTGGCGGTGCGGGTCGGGGCATCGCGCGGCCGCTGGAGAAGGTGGTGGTCGCGCTTGTCGCCGGTGATCCACCCCTCGATGAACGGCAGCAGCAGCAGGATCGTGAACATCAGCATCGGGAGCACGATGATCGGCAGCAGCACGTTCCAGGAGATCGTGTGGTGCCAGATGTGCGTCTCGAGGCCGGGCATGATCCGTAGCGCGCCGTCCGGCCAGCCCATGTACCAGTCGGGCTGGGAGCCCGCGGTCACCTTGGACGGGTCGTAGGGCCCGAACTTCCACACCGGGTTGATGGACAGCAGCCCGCCCATCAGCGCCGTGGTGCCGAAGACGATGAAGAAGAACCCGCCGGCCTTGGCGGCGTACACGGGCAGCATCGGGAAGCCGACGACGTTCTGCTCCGTGCGGCCGGGGCCGGGCCACTGGGTGTGCTTGTGGTAGACGAGCAGCAGCATGTGGGCGGTGATCAGCGCGAGCAGCAGGCCCGGGATCAGCAGCACGTGGATGATGAAGAGCCGCGGGATGATGTCGGTGCCTGGGAACTCGCCGCCGAACAGGAAGAACGACATGTAGGTGCCGACGATCGGCTGCGACTTCACGAAACCGTCGGCGGCGCGGATGCCGGTGCCGGAGAGCAGGTCGTCGGGGAGCGAGTAGCCGGTGAACCCCTCGAGCGTGCCCAGGAGCAGCAGTAGCGCGCCGATCGCCCAGTTGAGCTCGCGCGGCTTGCGGTGGGCACCGGTGAAGAAGACCCGCAGCAGGTGGATCATCATCGCGGCGATGAAGAGCATCGCCGCCCAGTGGTGGATCTGGCGCATCAGCAGGCCGCCGCGTACGTCGAACGACAGCCGCAGCGTCGAGGCGAACGCCTCCGACATCTCGACGCCGCGCAGCTGCGCGTAGCTGCCTTCGTAGTGCGTCTCGCCCATGCTCGGGTTGAACCACAGCGTGAGGAAGACGCCGCTGAGCAGCAGGACCACGAAGCTCCAGAGGGCGATCTCGCCCAGCATGAAGGACCAGTGGTCGGGGAAGACCTTGCGCAGGTTCTTCTTGGCCAGCGTGGCCAGGCCGAGCCGGTCGTCGGCCCACTCGGCGACGGCGCCGACCCGGTTTGGCTTCGAGGCAGTGGCCGCGGTGGAGTTCGTCGTGGCGACCTTGCTGGTGTCGATGCTCATGACTGGCTACTCCGGTTTCGGCTCACTCGCTCGTGCTTTGCTGGGAGTCGCGCTCCCAGTAGCTGGGTCCGACGGGTTCCTTGAAGTCGCTCTGAGCCACGAGGTATCCCTCCTCGTCCACCATAAGAGGCAGCTGAGGCAGCGCGCGAGCGGCCGGGCCGAAGACCACCTTGGCGGCGTCGGCGAGGTCGAATGTCGACTGGTGGCACGGGCACAGGAGGTGGTGCGTCTTGCGCTCGTTGAGCGAGATCGGGCAGCCCACGTGGGTGCAGATCTTGGAGTAGCAGAGGATGCCGTCGACGGCCCAGTCCTCGCGGCCGGGGCCGGGCTTGTTGTCGTCGGGATCCATGCGGACCAGGACGACTGCGGCCTTCGACTTGGCGATCTGGGCGGAGACACCTTCGAGCACCAGCTCGCCGTCCTCGTCGTGCTCGAAAAGGATCTCTGGCTCAGCGTTGAGCAGGTCGCCGATCTCGAGGTCGCCGGGGCGGATCCGGGTGCCGACGACGTCGCGGACGACGGGCATGCCGGTGTCCCAGACGGTGTGCTCGAGACCGGCTCCGGGGTAGGCGGCCTCCCTGATGACCTGTGCGTTGGTCTTGCCGAGGTCCCTCAGCAGCACGACGACAGGCGCGAGGAGGATGCCGACCGCGCCGAGCAGTGAGTTGCGGATCAGCGGCCGCCGGGTGATGCCGGACTCCTCGGCACCGAGGTTGAGCACCCTGACCGTCTCCTCGCGGTCCTCGTCGGAGGAGCGTGCCGGGTGCCGCATCTCGACGATCTCGTGGTCACTCATCAGCTTGCGGGCCCACTGGATCAGCCCGACGCCGATCAGCAGCAGCGCGAAGCCCAGCGACGCGCCGAGGGCGACGTTGGAGGCCCCCAGCCCGAAGACCGTCGCCACCTTCGCGCCGTCACCGCCGCCGTTGACGTCGTAGGCGAAGTAGGCCACGACGAACAGCACGGCGCAGATCGCCGAGAGACCGAACAGCCCCGCGACCTGACGCTCCGCGCGCTTCTCCGCCTTGGGGTCGACGTCGGTCGGCCGCCACACGTGCTCGGGCAGCCCGGGGTTGGGCAGGGGCTCCGCGGGCTCCAGCGCGGCGCCCTGTTGGTCGTCGGGAGCATCCTCGTTGCCCGGCTCGGCGGGAAGGTGGCCGTGGTCGTCGGTCATGCCGCCGCCTCCTCCTTCTTCTTCGTCGTACGCGCGGTGTGAGCGGCGATCCAGGCCGCGAAGCCGACCAGTGTGCCGATGCCCACGATCCACGCGAACAGGCCCTCGCTGACCGGGCCCATGCCGCCGAGGTCGAAGCCGCCGTACTGGGGCTGCTCACGCAGCGAGTAGAGGTACGCGATGACGTCGCGCTTCTCCTCCGGCGAGAGGTTGCCGTTGGAGAAGGTGTCCATCTGGCCGGGGCCGGTCAGGAGCGCCTCGTAGATCTGCTGGGCCTCGGTATTGCTCAGGTCGGGGGCGTAACCCCCGCGCGGCATCGCACCGCCCTTGCCGGCGAAGTTGTGGCAGGCGGTGCAGTTGGTCAGGAAGATCTGGCCACCGCGGGAGACTGCCTCCTCGCGCTCCTCCTCCGACAGGCCGGCCAGGCTGTAGTCGGACGGGTCGGGGATCGCGGGGCCGGGCCCGAGGCTCGCGACGTATGCCGCCAGGGCCGCGATCTCCTCGTCGTTGAAGGTCACCGGCTTGGTGGGGTTCTGGGCGCCCGGCTGGGCCGCCGGCATCCGGCCGGTTTTCAGCTGGAAGTTGGCTGCGGCGGCACCGACTCCCACCAGGGACGGGCCGAGCTGGTCGCCACCCTGGCTGAGGATGCCCTCGCCGTTCTGGCCATGGCAGGTCGCGCAGCTGACGAGGAACAGGTCGCGGCCCTGTTCGGCCAGCTCCTGGTCACTCTTGGCCGAGTCGGCCGTCGACGAAGGCGCGAACGAGGCGTAGAGAGCGCCGCTCAGCACCAGGCCCAGCATCAGCAGGAGCAGTCCGGCGACGGGGCGGCGGCGGTGGCGGGACAGGCGACCGGCGGAGCGGTTCAGGAAGCCCAAACGGGATGTCACTGCGGAGTCCTCACGGCCGGGTCACTTGATGAGGTAGATCGTCGCGAACAGCGCGATCCACACCACGTCGACGAAGTGCCAGTAGTACGAGACCACGATCGCGCTGACCGCCTGTTCGTGCGTGAACCGCCTGGCGACGTAGGTGCGGCCCAGCACCAGCAGGAACGCGACCAGACCGCCGGTCACGTGGATGCCGTGGAAGCCGGTGGTCAGGTAGAACATCGAGCCGTAGGCCGAGGAGGAGATCGTGACGTCCTCCTGGACCAGCGAGGTGTACTCCGTCACCTGGCCCGCGATGAAGACCGCGCCCATGACGTAGGTGAGGATGAACCACTCGCGCAGACCCCAGCCGCGGGGATCGAAGATCGCGCCGGACCGGCCGACCTGCCCGCGCTCGGCCGCGAAGACGCCGAGCTGACAGGTCACCGACGACAACACCAGGATCGTGGTGTTGACCGCGGCGAACGGGACGTTCAGCAGTGCGGTGTTCTGCGCCCAGAGGTCGGTGCTCACCGAACGGATCGTGAAGTAGGACGCGAACAGTGCGGCGAAGAACATCAGCTCGCTGGACAGCCAGATGATCGTCCCGACACTGACCATGCTCGGACGGTCGTGGTGCCCGTGGAGGCGCGAGGCCGGGATGGTCGTTGCTGTCGCCACGGGGTCATTATGTCCCGCCCGCTCGATGTGGCCACCCCGGGGGCGGTGTCCCACCCCAAGGAATTGCGCGAGCCTCCTCCGCTTCGCTCCCCCGTCGCGCGCAAGTTCCTCGGGGACCCCGGAAAAGCGTGTCCCCACGTCTGTAAATTCACATCGTGCCGCCCTTCGACGCAAGCCGTCTCCTGACGGGGTGGGAGTTTGCTCCCGTGCCGCTGGTGGTGACCGTCTGGGCGGCCGGTCTCTACCTGCTCGGCGTGCGGTCCCTGCGCCGGCGCGGCGACGCCTGGCCGGTGGGCCGGACGGTGGTGTTCGTGGGCGTCGGGATGGGCGCCTTCTACGTCGTCACGTCGTCCGGGCTGGCGGCCTACGACACCACGCTGCTGAGCGTGCACATGGTCCAGCACATGGTGCTCGCCATGCTGGTCCCGCTGGCCCTGGCACTCGGCGCGCCGGTCACGCTCGCGCTGCGCACGCTCCCGCACACCCCCCGGCGCTGGCTGCTGGCGGTGCTCCACTCGCGGGCCGCCAAGGTGCTGTCGTTCCCGCCGCTCACGCTGGCGCTGTACGTCGTCACACCGTGGGCCCTCTACTTCTCGGGCTGGTACGAGGCGTCCCTGGACCACGTCTGGCTTCACGAGCTGATGCACGTCCACCTGGTGGTCGTGGGCTCGCTGTTCTTCTGGCCGATCGTCGGCATCGACCCGCTGCCGGGGCGGGTCGGCTACCCGGTCCGGATGCTGCTGGTGGTGCTCACCCTGCCGTTCCATGCGTTCCTGGGCGTCACGATCATGGGCCAGGACACCCTGCTCGGCGGCGACCACTACCGCGCGCTGCGCGAGCTGCCCGGCTACGGCTGGCTCCCGGACCCGCTCGACGACCAGCACCTGGCCGGCGGGCTGCTCTGGTCGTCGGGGGACCTGGTCGGGCTGGTGCTGTTCGGGGTGCTCTTCGCGCAGTGGGTCCGGTCCTCCATGAAGGAGGCCGCCCGCGAGGACCGGCGGCTCGACCTGCTGGAAGCGCGAGGAGCGAAGCAGAGCGCCCGCGACGGCACTGACCCGGCGGAGCGGTAGCATCCCCGGCGTGGCCGACAACCTGCGCGTGCTCGTCTACTCCGACGACGTGAACACCCGCCAGCAGGTCATCCTCGCGCTGGGCCGTCGGGTCCACCCCGACCTGCCGGAGCTGGAGTACGTCGAGGTCGCCACCGAGCCGGTGGTCATCCAGAACATGGACGCCGGCCACATCGACCTCGCGATCCTGGACGGCGAGGCCGTGCCGGCCGGTGGGATGGGGATCGCCAAGCAGCTCAAGGACGAGATCTACCAGTGCCCGCCGCTGCTGGTGCTGACCGGCCGCCCCCAAGACGCCTGGCTGGCGACCTGGTCGCGGGCCGACGCGGCGATCCCGCACCCGATCGACCCGATCCAGCTGGCCGAGGCCGTCACCGGGTTGCTCCGGTCACGGGTGCCTGCCACAAGCTGACCCGCATGACCACCTGGCCCGAGGTGCTCGGTTCGCTCGTGGCGCGCACCGACCTCAGCGCCGACCAGACGACCTGGGCGATGGGGGAGATCCTCTCCGGGGAGGCCACCCCCGCGCAGATCGCCGGCTTCGCCGTGTCCCTGCGCGCCAAGGGTGAGACCGTCGAGGAGATCACCGGGCTGGTCACGGCCATGTACGAGAAGGCGACTCCCATCCAGATCCCCGGCCGGCTGCTCGACGTGGTCGGCACCGGCGGTGACCGCTCCATGTCGGTGAACATCTCGACCATGGCGGCGATCGTGGCCGCCGGCGCGGGGGCCCGGGTGGCCAAGCACGGCAACCGCTCGGCGTCGTCCCAGTCCGGCTCGGCCGACGTGCTCGAGGCGCTGGGCGTCCGGCTCGACCTGCCGCCGGAGCGGGTCGCCGCCCTGGCCGACGAGGCGGGCATCACCTTCCTCTTCGCGGCGGCGTTCAACCCGGCGATGCGGCACACCGCTGTCCCGCGCCGCGAGCTCGGCATCGGGACGACGTTCAACTTCCTGGGCCCGCTCGCCAACCCGACCCGGCCGGTCGCGAACGCCGTGGGCTGCGCCGACCCGCGGATGGCGCCGGTGATGGCCGGTGTCTTCGCGGAGCGCGGCTCGGACGCCTGGGTCTTCCGTGGCGACGACGGACTCGACGAGCTCACCACGACCACCACCTCGTCGGTGTGGGTGGTCGCCGGGGGCGAGGTCAGCACCGCCACCGTCGACCCCGCGGCCCACGGCCTGGCGCCGGCGACCACGGACGACCTGCGTGGGGGCGACGCCTCGCACAACGCCGACGTCGTACGCCGGCTGCTCGATGGCCAGCCCGGGGCGGTGCGCGACGCCGTGCTGCTCAACGCCGGCGCCGCGCTCGCGGTCTACGACGCCCCGGGGGCGCCGATCGACGAGGCGTTGGACGCCGGGATGGCCCGGGCCCGCGAGGCGGTCGACTCCGGCGCCGCGAAGCAGACCCTCGAGCGGTGGGTCGCCGCGAGCGCTGGTTAGTCCATCCACCCCGGAGGCGGCCGCAGCAGCTCCAGGTCGTCGCTGCGCTCCAGGACGCTCCATCCCTCGACCTCTCGCAGGTTGTAGGCGAGCGGCGAGCCCGGCGGGAGCACGGCGTACGCCGCGCCGGTGTCCCGCACCAGCCCGACCCAGCCGCTCCGGATCCCCTCGATGTCCGCGTTCCGCTCGAGCTCGTCGTCGGTGTAGAGATCGCCGTAGCCGTGCACGACCACGTCCAGCTGGGGGAACCGCCACATCAGGTAGCCGCCGAAGCCGCTGTCGTTGATGACGCGGGTGCCCGCGGGCAGGTCGCCGAGGGCGCCGTCGAGCCACGACGGCGTGTGGCGGGGCTGGTCCGCGGTCTGCGGCACCACGACCGCGAGCGTGGCCAGCGCGAGCAGTGAGCCGCCGACCAGGAGCAGCCGTTCGCGCCGGAGCACCGACGGCCGCGCGCCGAGGACCGGTTGCAAGGCGGCCGCGGCGAGCGGGGCGGCCAGGCAGGCCGCCACCGGCACGGTGCGCATCGAGTAGATCGCCCACAGTGCCGCAAGCCCAAGCAGCAGCACGTCGAACCAGGGCACCCGCTCGGCGCGCCGCAGTCTCGGTACGACGACCAACGCGAGGATCACGGCGAGCGTGGCGACCCAGGGCTTGGTGTAGTCGGGCGGGTCCCACTCGTAGAAGTACTTGGCCCGTGAGCTCACGCGGAGCACCGCCGGGAACAGACCGGGGCCGACCGGAGTCAGCAGCGAGACGACCGCCGACAGCACCGGCACCGCGGCCATCCTGGCCAGGGTGCGGCGCGGGTGGCCCCGGTCGAGAGCGAGGCCGAGCACCGCAATCACGCCGATGACGATCCCGACCGGCCACATCCCGTGGCACATCGTCCAGACCCACGTCATCGGCACGAGCAGCCACGGCGCCCGCCCGGTGTCGCGGGCCCGCTGCCAGGCCGCGATGGTCACCACGACCAGGACGTAGCTGACGAGCTGAGGGCGCATCGAGATCCCCGACGTGCACGCGATGAGGGTGAGCACGACGAGCAGCGCTGCGACAGCCGGCTCGGCCTGGCGTCGGCACGCCCAGTAGACGACCAGAGCGAGGGAAAGGAACAGCAGGCCCGAGAGCCACGCGACGCCGGCCAGGCCGAACCAGTCCTCGGTCTGCGCCATCACTACCTGTGACAGCCACTGGGTCGGCACCCAGTCCGCGGTGGCGAGACTGCTCACCGAGCCCGGGTCGCGCAGCGACCAGTCGCCGCTGAGGAACTCGTGCCCGAACCTCAGGTGGAAGTAGGTGTCGAGGTTGTCCAGCGGCAGCGCCGCCCGGCGGACCAGCGCGCCGAACACGACCGCCATGCCGGCGTACGCGACCAGGGTCCGCGCCCGGGCGAAGCTCACGGAGGTGAGCCTAAGGGCGTCCTAGGGCCGGCTCAGGCGATGTCGGCGGAGCGGGGCCTGACGATCTCGGCCTGCGCCCGCGAGGCCTCGCCCTGGGCCGCGTTGAGCGCGACCTGGCGGGCCAGCTCGACGTACCTGTCGTGCATCGTGGCCAGCCGCAGGTGCAGCCCGATCGTGGTGAACAGGAACGCCACGCACAGCACGTAGACGACCAGGTCGGTGCCTCGGCCCACGCCGACAGCGTTCGCGACCCGCGTGACGAGGTCGGGAAACAGGACCGCGACCGCCCCCAGCGCGAGCGCGAGCAGTGCGATGCCACGGCGGACCAGGAGGCTGAGCGCCGAGCGCCGCCCGTGCATGAGCGTGTACGCCGCAGCGGCCAGCCCCGCGAGGAGCAGCAGCTTGATGATCACGCGGCCGCCCTCATCCGGTTGACGGCCAGCTCGAAGAGGATGTTGAGCGCGTTGTAGCCACGCTGGCCCTTGGCGCGGGAGTAGTCGGTGTAGCGGATCGTCACCGGGTGTTCCTCGACCGAGAAGCCGCCTCGTGCCAGCAGGGTGAGGATCTCGCTGGCGTGGGACATGCCGTGCAGCCGGAGCCGCACCGCCTCGGCGGCGTCACGGCGCAGTACGCGCAGCCCGTTGTGGGCGTCGGTGAGCGCCATTCCCGTCGTGTGGCGGGTGAACCGCACCGCCCCGTTCAGCAGCAGGCGGCGGCCCAGTGGCACATGCTTCGATGCTTCGAGGAAGCGGGAGCCCAGCACCACCTGGAGGTCGCGGTAGACCGCCCGCTCGACCATGGCGCGGGCGTCCGCGACGTCGTGCTGGCCGTCGGCGTCGAAGGTGACGACGTACTCCGTGGCCGGCAGCGACAGGGCGAACCGGATGCCCGTCTCGAGCGCGGCGCCCTGGCCCAGGTTGGTGGGGTGGGGGACCACCACTGCGCCGGCGGCGCGGGCCACGGCCGCACTGGCATCGCTGCTGCCGTCGTCCACGCAGACCACGACGGGGAACGCGGTGCGCAGCTCGGTGACCACGCCGCCGATGACGGTCGCCTCGTTGTGCATGGGCACGACCGCAACAGCGCGGGGCAATGCCTGCTCGGAGGTCACGGCTCCACACTAGGAACGGTGGGTCTCAGGCGTCGGCGCTCCGAGGAAGTCGGGTCGATCGACGAGCGTCACATGGCCCACTTGGGCCATGCCACCCGCCGATCGGAGGACATCGGTTCCAGTCGCCGGTCGACTGGTCCAGTCATCGCTACCGTCGCTGTGTGAGGGCAGGGGCATGGAGCGGGTGGCGCGTGGCCGCGCTGGTGCTGCTGGCGACCCTGCTCGCCCAGGCGGCATGGATCCTCGCGGTGCCGCCGTTCCGCGGGATGGACGAGTTCGACCACGCGTTCCGGGCCGCAGGGGTGGCCTCGGGCCAGTGGCGGCTGCATGACGAGGCAGCGGGCGGACGTGGCCTGCTGGTTGACGTCCCGGCCGACCTGGTGGCGGCCTCCCGGGGGCAGTGCGAAGAGCTCGCCTACATCGTTCCGGAGACCTGCGACGGAGACGGGCCGGGGACGCGCCCCGGGACGGTGCGGGCCACGACCTCGGCAGGGAACTACGAACCGGTCTACTACTGGGTGGTCGGCACTGCCGGCGAGCCGTTCTCCGGTGCCCACTCCCTCTATGCCATGCGCGCCATGGCCGCACTCCTGTGCGCGGTCGTCCTCGCCCTCGCCGCCTGGTGCCTGACCACCTGGGTCCGGGGAGCGTGGGCCTTCGTGGGTCTGCTCGTCGGGATCACCCCGACGTTCGTCTACTCGACCAGCCTCCCGGCGCCCAACGGCCTGGAGATGGCAGCCGGGGTCCTCCTCTGGACCGCATTGCTCGGACTCGGCGGTCGCGAAGGGATCGACGCCGCGCTGCTGCGCCGCGAGCGCTGGCTGCTCGCGGCGGCCACCCTCTCTGTCGTCCTGCTGGCGGGGCTCCGGACGCTTGGTCCCCTGTGGGTGGTGCTGATCCTGGCCTGCGTCGTGGCGCTCCGGGGCCCGCGCAACGTCCTGGCGGTCGCGAACCGGCACCGGCTCCAGGTCGCTGTCGTGTGCGTCCTCGCGGTGGCGACCAGCGCGGCTGTGCTGCTGTGGACCCGTGGCAAGGTCTCCGTCTCGCCGGGTGAGCAAAGGACTGTCGAGTCCGGTGTCGGACAGGTCTTCGCGTGGCTCAACTGGATCCTGGGCAGCATCGGTGCCTTCCCCTTCAGGGACCAGCCGGCGCCCATCTGGGTCTACGTCTGCGCGCTGCTGGTGCTGGTGACGTTGCTGGTCGAGGCGGTTCGGCGTGGGGCAGGATCAGGCCGCCGGGCCGTCGTGCTGGCCATCGTCCTGTTCTTCGTTGTCCCGTCGGTGATCGTCGCCCTCACCCTGAAGACCCACGGTGGGGTGTGGCAAGGGCGGTACAGCCTCCCCTTCACCGCCGGTGTGGTCATGCTGGCCGGGCTGGTGCTGGACCGGGTCCGCTGGCGATCTGAACCGCGCGATGCGCGTCGCGTGCTCGTCGCACTGACCCTGCTCGCAGTTGCCCAGGTTGTGTCGGTGGTCCACGTGCAGATCGCCGAGCTGGACCGTCCCGTGAGTGCCGGCGACGGGGCTTGGCTGCACCCGCCGACGATGGTCACCGGCCTGCTGATGGCCCTTGCCTGTGTCGGGACCGGATGGATCGCCCTCCTCCTGGCCCGGGGGCCACAGGGTGACGAGCCCGTGACGGCTCCAAGCCCGGCCTCGACCGCTCAGGCGGTCGAGCCGCGGTAGTAGCTCCGGGCACCGACGAGGTGCACGGCGCACCCGCAGACGGGGCCGACGATGACGGCCACGACAACGCGAGCCTCGAGGGACGCATCGAACGCCAGAACCGACGCTGTCACCAGGGTGGCTGCGACCCAGCCGGCCGCGCACAGCACCTGGCGAGAGGCCGCGATTGTCACCGCTCCCGTGATCGTCAGGGCGGCGAGCGCTACGGCCCCGCAGGCCAGACCGGCCATGGTCCGGTGCGCGATGTCGAAGTCGGACCCGAAGACGAGCCGCAGCACCGTTGGCCCGGCGACGAAGGCAACGGCCATCACGACGACGGTCGTCGCACCAGCCAGGATCGCCAGCTTCGGAAGTGCCGCCGCCAGCTGCTGCCGGTGGGTAGTGAGGTAGCGGATCAGGAGGAGCTGGTAGCCGTTGATGGGGAGCAGGAGGGGTGTCCGCGTCACGATCAGCGCGGCGAAGACGACGCCGGCGCGGTCGGGCAGCTCGCCGCGCGCGGTCAGCTGGATGAGGAAGGGGATGCCGGTTGCGAGTGCTGCGGCGCAGGCGTTCGCCACCATCAGGCCGGCGGTGCCTGCGACGAAACCCGAGACCGTCCCCGGCAGCTCGGGGAACATCAGGTGCCGGATCCGGCGGGACGCCAGCATCGGCAAAAAGACGAACGACCCGGAGACCACACCCACTGCCAGCGCCGTCGTCAGGTCACCAGTGCTCGCGGCGACGACCAGTGCGGCCAGTCGGGTCAGGGCCGCGAGGACGACCATCGCCGAGACCAGGCCAAAGAGGTTGTTGCCCGCCGCGGTACCGATCAGGAGCGACTGCCATCCCAGCGCCAGCATCCCCACGACCAGCACCACCAGCGTGAGGCCCGTCCCGTGGGCGCCGTCCTGGAAGAGCCACCATGGCGCACTCAGAGCCAGCAGGCCGGCGGCGAGTGCCGCCACGACCGCCGCGCCAAGAGGTGCCACTCGCCGAGTGCGAGGAGGCTCGACGATGGTGTTTTCGGCGGAAGCCGTGCGCACCGACACGGCGCGGGTCAGCTCCTGCTGCAGCGCGAACAGCAGGCCAGAGAACGCGAAGTAGGCACCCCAGATCACCGAGAAGTCTCCGAAGCGCCCGGGCCCCAGCAGGCGGCCCATCGCGATCAGGGTCACCAGCCCGAGGACCGCGGCGCCCGCGCTCGCGGTGCCGACGCTCACCAGCGAGCGGAGCGGGCCTCGTCGGCTCGACGCGGCCGGCGTTGCGGTCACGGATCCGTGGCCGCCGGCGTCGACCGGTAGAGGCGCGCGTAGGCGCGGCTCATCACCGACGGCGGCAGCAGGCGGTAGGCGGAGCGGGAGACGAGGTTCGCCGCAGCCCGGGGTGGGGAGATGAGGCCGTACCGCCGGAGGTTGGCCTGGAGCTGCCACTCGCCACGCAGGTGCGCCCACCCCGCCCGGCGAGCGAACAGCGCCCGGCTCACCCGGTAGCGCACGAGGGGCTCGGCGCTGTTGGCGAATTGAGCACCCTGGCTGAGCAGGCGGGCGAAGAAGTCGTAGTCCTCCACACCATGGAGGTCGTAGTAGCCACCGGCCTCGAGGGCCAGGGATCGTCGGTAGCACGCCGTCGGATGGTTGACCGCATTCCGCGATCGCATGTAGGCCGCGATCGCCTCGTGCGTCAGCGGCATGCGCCGGAGGCCAAGCGGTCTCTCCTCATCACCCTCGAACTCCCACATCGCCGACCCGATCACGTCGACGCCCGTCCCCTCGACCGCCGACAGCTGCTCCTCGACCCGCACTCGGCTCGAGATGTCGTCGGAGTCCATGCGCATGACCCAGTCGTGGCTGCACGCACGGAGACCCGCGTTGAGGGCACGGGCGATGCCGACGTTGTTCGGTAGCCGTACGACGGACAGAGGAGCGTCGGGCCACCGGGTCAGCACCGCCTCGTGAGCCTCCTCGAGTGGGCCGTCAGCAACCACGACGATCTCGTCGAGCGGTCGATCCTGTTCCAGCAGGCTCCCCAGCGCGATTCCGAAGTGCGCCGGATCTGCTCCCGCGTGGACGGGCATCAGCGCGGAGGCCCGGGTGCGGGGAGGAAGGCTCATTCTCGGACGCAGGCGAACAGGTGCCGACCGTAGTTCCCCTGGTACGGCGGACGGTCGTCGTCATCCGGGCCAAGGTCGATGATCTCGTCGAAGCTCGTGTTCGCCTCGAGGAAAGCGCGGGTGCCGGCGGTCGTCCACTCCGGCAGCTTGGCCTCGAACCAGGTCTCGTGTGCCTGGCCCGTGTCGAGGAACAGCACCCGTCCGGTGGCTTGGTCGAGCAGCTTGGCGAACTGGGCGGCGTCGACGGACCCGCGACCCAGGGCGAAGTGGTGCAGCAGGCTCATGCAGGACACGACGTCCCACCGCGTGCCGGCGTCGGACAGGAAGTCGACGGCATCCGCGACCGTGATCCGGTCCGGGTCGAGGCCGTAGACACTCTGGCCCAGCGTGGGAGCGAGCGGATCCCGCTCCACGCCGTAGGCGTCGATCCCTCGGGTCCGCATCTCGTTGACGAACCACCCGTAGCAGCTGGCCACGTCGAGGTAGGTCGTCTGCGGCGAGACGAGGGCCCGCCCTTCCATGAAGTCGAGCATCTTGTCGAGCCGGTCCGTGCACTTGCGGACCAGGGGCCAGGAGCTGACCAGCTCTGGCGCTGGGAGTGGCTGGTACAGCTCGCGCGCCCCGCCGATCCACGTCATGTTGTCGAGCATGTCCTCGAGCGGCGTCGACACGGGAAGCCACGACTGACGCACCTTCACGGCGGTCGCGCCGGACACGGCCTCCCTGGCGACCCGGTGGTGGCCGTCGATCACCTGGTAGAGGTCGGACGCACGGATCCTGGCCACCCGGACGTGGCTGGCGGCCGCGCTGCGACCCACACCTTCGCGC
Organism: uncultured Actinomycetota bacterium; assembly: GCA_963800715.1. Lineage (GTDB taxonomy): Bacteria > Actinomycetota > Actinomycetes > Propionibacteriales > Nocardioidaceae > Nocardioides. The sequence continues at coordinate 81,147 of CAWDBZ010000003.1, forward strand.
TGCGGCGCCGCGGTCGCGTCGGGACTGATGAACCGGCGCGCGAGGTCAGGGATCTCGCTCGCGTCGCTGGCCTCGAAGAAGTTGCCCGTCGCCTCGATCACGCTCCGAGCCATCAGTGCGTACGGCGTGCGCATGATGGCGTCGTCACTGAGCGGGCCCGACTCGGCCGACGCCCGCCGCAGCAGGTCGGCGTGGGGTCCGTCGACGACGCGCGTCGACGCCCACAGCAGGTTGTCAGAGACCTCCGAGAACTGTCGTGCAGTCAGGCCGTTCTGACCGCCCAGCAGGAGGCGATCGAGCGGCACGGTGACCGTCCACGGTCGCCACGCCAGCCAGCGGTAGAGGCCGCGCCGAAGCCCTGCGGGCAGGGGCAGGGCGCGCACGCGCTCCGCGACCCTGCCGCTGCCGCGGAAGGCGGCACCCGTGGCCCGGTCGCGGAAGTGGGTCAGCCATAGGGTCCCGCGATCGAGGAGGGCCCGAACCTTCACGTCGTCAACCCGGACGTCACGATCATCGCCTCAGCCTCGGCACGACGTCCAACCTAGATCACCCCACAGGCCGTCGTCGGCTCTTCAGCGGAGTGTCCAGGTCGGACGTCAGCGGTCGAGCCGCCTCACTTCTTGCCCTTGATGACCTTGATCGTCACCTTGTCCGACGACGACAAGGTCGAGGCGCTGCCCAGATAGGTGATGGTCAGCTTGTGCTTGCCCAGCTTCAGCTTCTTGAGGCGAAGGGTCAGCACGCCGTTCTTCCCTGTCTGGAGCCCTGCGCTGGCGATGATCTTCGAGCCGTCCTTGATCTGCACCTGACCGAGGGAAACCCCGAAGTCGAGGAGGCTGACCTTCACTGTCAGGACGGCGCGCTGGCGTTGGGTGATCTTCGTCTTCGCGGCAGTCGCCGTCATGGTCGACTTCAGCTTCGCGACCGACAGCGCGGCGCTCGTGGCCACACTCGGTGCGGTTCCGGTCATCGACATGGTGACTCGCACCGACACGGGAAGGCCCGCGTCGCGGGTCCGGACGACGTACTTGCTGCTCGTCTCCTTGGCCACCGCTTCGCCGTTGACGAACCACTGGTAGGCGTAGGACTTGGTCCCGCCGCCCGGCCACACGCCGGGGTTCGCCGTGAGCGTCTCCTTCGCGGCAGCGATGCCGGTGATCGAAGGCAAGGTGGTCGGTGTGACGGCGGCCGCCTGGGTCGCCAGGATGCCGTTGCTCGTCGAGACTCCGCTGACGTAGCCGGTCTTGGCCGCGGTGGCCTTCACGGTGATCGTCTTGCCGAGGTCCCCGCTGGCGACGGTGTAGGTCGACGCACTGTTGGTGAACGACGTCGCGTCCTTGAACCACTGGTAGGTCACGGTGACATCAGCCGTGTTCCACACGGGCGGGGTCATCGTCAGGACCGAGCCCACCACGCCGCTGCCCGTGAGGGAGACCGGTGTGGTGGCCAACGGGGCCGGGTTCAGCGCCGCGGTGACCGCGTTGCTGACCGAGGACCCGCTGGTGTAGCCGGCCTTGGTTCCCGTCGCCTTGACGGTGATGTCCTTGGCCATGTCGGAGGCGCCCACTACGTACGACGTACCGGTCTGGCCGCTCACCGAGGTCGTGCCACGGAACCACTGGTAGGTGGTCACGACGTCTGGGACGTCCCACGTCGGCGGCGTCAGCGTCAGCGTCGAGCCATAGAGACCGGTGCCGTTGATGACCACCGGGACCGACGCCAGCGGTGAGCCTGCCAGGGTGCCCGTGATCGGGTTGCTGGTCGACGTTCCGGTCGTGTAGCCCGGTCTGGTGGCGGTCGCCTTCACCGTGATCGCCTTGCCGACGTCAGCCGAGGTGACCTCGTAGGTCACACCGGTCGCGCCGGGGACCGCGGTCGTGGCACGGAACCACTGGTAGGTGACGGTCAGGAGGTTGTTCGGCATGTTCCACTGCGCCGGGTTCAGCGTCAGTGTCGAGGCGACGACACCGCTGCCGGTGATGCTGACCGGCACGGTGGCGACCGGGGCGTCGACCACGGTGAACGGGTGCAGCCACGTCGAGTCCGCGATCAGGTTGCTCGCCGTGTCGTAGGCCGTGACCCGCCACTGCCAGTTGCCGCCGGCGATCGCCGCGATGGGTGCCCACTTCGTGCTCGGGGTGGTCACGGTCTCGGTGGCGCTGCCGCTGGTGCCCGGCCGTCGCTCGAACTTGTAGGAGGTCGCGCCCTGCACCGGGACCCAGGTGAACAGCTGGTCCGCCGGCGACACCGCGTTGTCGCCGTCGACCGGCGAGATCAGTGAGACGCCGGGCCGGACAACGTTGAAGGTCCGGAACGTGCTCCAGTCGCCCGGCCGGTTCTTGCCGTCATGGCGGCGCACCCGCCAGGCGTAGGGGCCGGAGCTCGGGTCCAGGTTTGTCAGCACGAACTGCACCCGGTCGGTGTTCTCGTTGATCACCCGGTTGACGGTGTTCCCGGTGGTGTCGCCGCCCTTGTAGACCTCGAGGTCGTACGACGCGGCGTATGCCTGCGCGGCCCAGGAGAGCGTGTAGTCACCTGGGACGGTGGCCCCGTCGGCGGGCAGCAGCAGCTCTGGCACCGGCGACTTCTTCAGGAACGAGCGCGGCGCGCTCCAGGCCAGCGTGTTGCCGTTCCGGTCGACCGCCTGGACCCGCCACCACGTGGTGCCCTCGGGATAGGTGTCCGCGAAAGAGGTGAACGTCGTCTGGTCGACCTTGGTCGTGGTGACGCTCAGGGTGAAGTTCTGGTCCGACGCGGTCTGGACGTTGTAGTACTCCGCCTCGTCCTGGCCGGGCGTGGCCAGGATGGTGTCGACGTCGGCGGGGGCGCTCTGGCTGTCGAGGTAGTCGTTCCAGGTCAGCGTGACGTCGTTCTGCACCTGGGCGCCGTGGACGGGTGAGATCAGGGTCAGCGGCCGAGTCAGCTTGTTGAACGAGTGCGTGGCATGAGTCAGCGAGGAACAGATGTCGATCACGACGCACGGGAGGAGCACCACGAAGTAGGCCGAGCCCGCCTGGCTGTCCGCGAGCGCGTCGCGGTCCAGGTACATCGTGTTGACGATGTCCTTGGTCTCGATCGGATTGGTGATCTCGGCGTCCTTGGAGAGCACCTCGACGTAGTGGCCGACGTTGGGGTCCGGGCTGTCCCAGCCGAGGACCGGGGTGGCGCGGAGGTTCTGGCAGTTCGACGGGAGCTTGAGGTCGCACGTGTCGACCGCCGTCCCCGCGTTGCCGGTCAGCGCGTTGCCGGTCAGCGCGGCCTTGTAGGACTCCACCGGGATGACCGGCAGCGGCGCGATCGTGAAGGTGCCGGGGCTTCCGGTGAGGAGCGTGCCGTCCTTGCGGTACGCCTTCACGAACCACTCGTAGTTCCCGGGGTTGAGGCGGGTCGTGCCGGTGTCGTCGCCGGCGGCCCAGTTGAAGTCTCCCGAGACCTTGCTGAAGGTGTTGCCCGCGCGCGCCACCCAGATCTCGTAGTGGTCGACCCAGCTGACCGGGCTCCACTTCATGGACGGGAACCGGTACGACGAGCCAAGGTTGGCGATGGTCGGGTTCGGCGGGCCGGCCGCGGGCAGTGGGTCGGGCACGGGCAGCAGGACCAGTGGCGGGTTCGGGTCTTCCGGGGGTGCGTTCGGGTCCGGGACCATCGGTGGCTGCTTGATCGTGAACGTCCGCTGACCGGTGGCGTGTCCGGCGCCGATCGAGCCGAGCGCGTCGACCGTCTGGACGTCCCAGGAGTAGGTGCCGGGGGCCAGGTCCCGGGGCGCGTAGCTGAGCGCGGCGGTGGTGACGGACGTCGTCGTGGTCCCTTGGATGGTCACCTTGTACTTGTCCGCCCCGGCCACCGGGCCCCACGTGAGGACGGGTGCCCCGAGGGACTGGTTCGGGTCGTACGGGTCGGCGAAGAGACTGCCGCTGGGCGGCCCGGTGGGCGTGACCAGCTGCGGCTTGTAGGTGAACGTCCCGATCGGGGCGGCGATCCCGTCGGTGACCGGCATCTCGTTGGAGAACTCGTCCCGGGCCGTGACCCGCCAGGTGTACGTGCCGGGTTCGGTGGGCCAGCAATTGTCGGAGCCGTCGGGGCCGTCGCCGTACACCAGCGTCGTGTGCACCGTCGTGCACTGCGCCTGGAACGGCGCCGGCGTGAGGAACCCGCCGCCACTGCTGATCTGCACCACGTAGGAGCTGGCGTGCTTGACCGGCGTCCACTGGTAGTAGAAGGGGTTCTGGATGTTGGTCGCGTTGTTCTGCGGGTAGAGCAGCGTCGGCTGGTCCGGCCAGGTCCTTTTGAAGCGCCACTTGGGACGGCTGGACCACTCGGGCTCGAAGCCGGCCGCGTCGGTGGGCCGGATCCGCCAGAAGTACTGGTCGTTGTTGAGCGTCTCGGGCGGCGAGTAGCGGGTGCCGTAGACCGCGCCCACCTGGTCCACGATGGTGGCCGGCGGGAACTCGAGGTCGGTGCTGATCTGGAGCTCGTAGCTCTTGGCGCCCTTGATCGGCTCCCAGTCGAGCACCACGTCGGTCAGCGCCTGGTTGGGGTCGTCCGGTGGTGAGGTCGGAGGGACCGCAGAAGCGGTGTCCAGGCCCATGACCTTGTAGGTGCGGGCCGGAGGCAGCGGGCCGGCGCCACCGGACCACGCGGTGAAGACGCCGTTCCCCAGCACGCCGCGGACCCGCCACACGTAGGTGCCCGGGGTCTGGAGCGCGACGACGTACGACGAGCCCTCGACGCTCTTGGTCGTGGTCTGGTCGACGAAGTTGGGGTCGGTGCCGTACTGCACGTCGTAGGACTCCGCACCCGGCACCGGCTGCCAGGACAGCGTCACCGGCTCGTCCGGCTGCGTCAGCTCTTCAGCGTCGGCGGGTCCGATCAGCGTTGGGGCGCCCACGGTGGTGCGCGAGAAGAGCGTGGTCGTCCACGTCTCGCCGCCGCCGGTGGCACGCACTCGCCAGTACAGCTGGGTCTGGGTGGGCAGCTGGACCTTGGGCACGTACTGGCGCTGTACCGTCGTGACGTTGACCAGGGTGGTGTTGAACTGGTCGGACGTGGAGATCTGGAAGTCGTACGTCGTGGCCCCGGCCACCCGGTCCCACGAGAACGTCGGGATGCCGGTCTGGGCGCCGCTGGGGTTGGGGTTCGCGGGCGAGTCCAGGGCGAACGCCTGGGGGCTGGCGAGGATGGTCAGACCACCGGCCAGCAACAGGCCAATGAGCGCGACCGAAACGGTGCGCAGACGACGTACGAGCACGGGTGCTCCTCCCGGGATGGACCGACCGCCCACGCTAGGTCGGCACGCTCGTCCCCCGCCGGGAAACGGGGGGCCATATGGCCCGAACGGACTACGTGTCCTGACTGATCAGGGGAGGTTGTCGGGACCCGCCCCCGGATCGCTCACTCGAGGCCGAGGGAGAAGGCGGCCTCGAGGTCGTGGCGGGAGTAGGCGCGGAAGGCGATGTGGGTCTCGGTGGAGGTGACGCCGGGGACCTTGTTGAGCCGGTCGGCGACCACGTCGGCGACGTCCTCGTGGGCCCGGACGCGGACCAGCACGATGAGGTCGATCTCGCCGGTCACGGAGTAGACCTCGCTGACCCCTTCGAGCGCGGCGATCGCCTCGGCCACTTCGGGGATCCGGGCCACGTCGGCCTTGACGAAGACGATGGCGGTGATCACAGAGCGAACCTATCGCGCGGGCTGGTGCACGGTCGCGATGTCGCGGCGGTCGGCGAAGGGGACCAGCGAACGCCGCGACTCGGCGACGGCGTCGTGCACCGCGAGGTGGCGGGTGGCGCCGGCGACGGGACAGGCCCACTCGCCCTCGACCTCGACCAGCCGGACGCCCTCGGACTCGAGCCAGCGCAGCACCTTCTCGGACTCCTCGGCGGTCGCGGCCGGCACCGGGCCGGGCGCGTCGCCGACGGTCTCGGCGGACAGCCGGAGCTCGGCGACGTACTGGTGTGCGTCCGCGCCCGGCGGGATCACGCCGGCCGCGGCCAGCCGGCCGTGCCGGACGACGTGGACCGCCCAGCGGCTGTCGGCCTCGCGTCGGGTGGCCACGATCTCGGGGCAGCGGGAGAGGGCGGTGAGCCGCTGGGTGCGGGCCGCGGCCCGCACGAACGCCGCCAGCCGATCGCGGTGGACACCGGCCTCCTCGAACCTCTCGTCGGCGGCCAAGGACTCCATGCGGCGGTTGATCGCGTCGACCACCTCGTCGGGCCGGCGCAGCAGCGTGTCCTGGAGCAGCCGCACCACCGCGGCGTAGGTCGTCGCGTCGACGCTGCCGTCGCACGGCGACAGACAGCGGCCCAGCTCGGCCAGCACGCATGGCGCGCGGGACGGCACCTTGCCGAACCGGTCGCTGCACTGGCGGACGGGGAAGGTGTCGTGGAGCGCGGCGAGGCACTTCTCGGCGGCCTTGCGGGACGCGAACGGTCCGAGGTAGTCGGCGTCGTCGGCGAGCACGCGGTTCACCAATGAGAGCCGGGGCCAGGGTTCGCGGGTGAGCTTGACGAAGTGCATCCGCTCGGGGAACCGCGATCGCCGGTTGTAGCGCGGCTTGTGCTCGGCGATCAGCCGCAGCTCGCGGACCTGGGCCTCGAGCGCGGTGCTGCAGACGATGCCCTCGACGGTGGTCGCGAGCCCGACCATCTCGCCCATTCGAGATCTGGTCTCGGAAGCGGTGAAGTAGGACCGGACCCGGGTGCGGAGGTCGCGTGAGGTGCCGACGTAGAGGACCCGGCGCGCCTCGTCGCAGAACAGGTAGACGCCGGGGGAGTGCGGCAGTCCCTCGGCCAGGTGGCGCTTGCGGCGCTGGGCGGTGGACACCCGTGCGGAGAACGTCTGGAGCTCCTCGAGGGTGTGCACCCCGAGGCCGCCGAGCCGCTCCATCAGCCCGTGCAGCACGTCGACGGTGGCCCGTGCGTCGGAGAGGGCCCGGTGGTTGGGCGTCGTGGCGGACCGGAACACTCGCGCCAACGAGGAGAGCTTGCAGTTGGGGGCGTCGTCGCGGGTGATGACCCGGCGCGCCAGCCTGGCGGTGTCGACCACCTCGAATCCGGGCCAGGCCCGGCCCTGCTGCCCGTTGAAGTGCTTGAGGAAGCCGACGTCGAACGGCGCGTTGTGGGCGACCAGGACGGTGCCGGCCGCGAACTCGAGGAACGCCGGCAGCGCGGACTCGATCGGCGGGGCGTCGGCGACCATGGCGTTGCTGATGCCGGTGAGCACCGCGATGAACGGCGGGATCTGGGTGCGCGGGTTGACCAGGGTCTGGAACTCGCCGAGCACCTCACCACCGCGCACCTTGACCGCACCTATCTCGGTGATCATGCAGCCCGCCTCGGCCGAGCCACCGGTCGTCTCGAGGTCGACGACGGTGAACGTGAGGTCCCGCAACGGACGGCCCAGCTCGTCGAAGCTGCGCTGCGACTCCCAGCGGGAGGCAGCTTCGCGGACCGTCGTACTCACACGAGCGACGGTAGGTGCGCTCGCCGACACTCCGGGGGACCACAAGGGCGTGTCTGGCGCCGCGCCGGGTCACCAGACGCGCCCTTGGCCCACGATCACAAGCCGGAGGAGCGTGAGTAGTGTCGAAGGGTGCCGAAGCAGTTCGACCAAGACCCGCCTCCACTCCCATCTGGCTTCCTCCGGGTCATCCCACTCGGGGGCGTCGGCGAGATCGGCCGCAACATGGCGGTGCTCGAGTACGACGGCCGGCTGCTGATCATCGACTGCGGGGTGCTGTTCCCCGAGGAGCACCAGCCCGGGGTCGACCTGGTGCTGCCCGACTTCACCCACCTGCACGACCGCTGGGACGACATCGAGGCGGTGATCCTCACCCACGGGCACGAGGACCACATCGGCGGCGTGCCCTATCTCATCCAGGCCGGGCTGCGCGCGCCACTCGTGGGGTCGCGGTTCACCCTCGGGCTGCTTGACGCGAAGCTCACGGAGCGCCGCCTCGACTCGGACGAGACCGAGGTCGCGGCCGGCCAGACCGTCCAGTTCGGGCCGTTCACCTGTGAGTTCATCGCCGTGAACCACTCGATTCCCGACGCACTGGCGGTGGCGGTGACCACCGGGGCCGGGACGTTGTTCCACACCGGCGACTTCAAGGCCGACATGACACCGCTGGACGGCCGGCTGACCGACATGGCGGCGTTCTACCGGCTCGGCGACAGGGGCGTGGACCTGCTGCTCAGCGACTCGACCAACGCCGACGTGCCCGGCTTCGTCGCGACCGAGCGCGACATCGGGCCGGTCCTGGACCGGGTGATCGGCGAGGCGTCCGGCCGGGTCTTCGTGGTGTGCACCTCGAGCCACGTGCACCGCATCCAGCAGGTGCTCAGTGCGGCCCGCAACCGGCAGCGGCACGTCGCGATCATCGGTCGCTCGATGGTCCGCAACGCCGGGATCGCCGACGACCTCGGCTACCTCAACGTCCCACCGGGGCTGGTGCTCTCGGTGGATGAGGTCAACAAGCTGCCCGACGACGGGATGCTCGTGCTCTGCACCGGATCGCAGGGCGAGCCTGCCGCCGCGCTGAGCCGGATGGCCAGGGGACAGCACAAGGACTTCACGCTCGGCGAGGGCGACCTGGTCATCTTCGCGAGCTCGCTGATCCCGGGCAACGAGAGCGCGGTCTACCGGCTCATCGACCGGCTGGCGTACTCCGGGGTCGACGTCATCACCCGCCAGCAGGCGCCGATCCACGTCAGCGGCCACGCCGCGGCCGGCGAGCTGACCGGGGTGCTCAACGCGCTGCGCCCGCGCAACTTCATGCCGGTGCACGGCGAGGGCCGGCACCTGCGCGCGCACGCCAAGATCGCGATGGGCGTCGGCGTACCGGAGGACCGCATCCTCGTGGTGCGTGACGGCGCGGTGGTCGACCTGGGTGACGGCAAGGCCTCCGTCGTCGGCCGGGTATCGGCCGGCTTCACCTACGTCGACGGCGGCGGCGTCGGCGACGTGGGGGAGGAGAGCCTGCGCGACCGGCTGATCCTCGGCGACGAGGGGTTCATCTCGGCCGTCGTCGTCGTCGACTCGCGGTCGGGCAGGGTCGTCGCCGGACCGGAGATCTCGGCCCGGGGCTTCGCCGACGAGGACGCGCCACTGGACGACATCCGGCAGCGGGTCACCGACGACATCGCCAACGCCCCGTCCTCGGGGCCGGTCGATCCCGACGAGCTGCGCCGGGTCATCCGACGCTCCATCGGTTCGCAGGTCAACCGCGTGCACCGGCGCCGGCCGATGATCCTCGTCTACGTGGTGGAGACCTGAAACTCGCCTGATCTGCGCAGCGCGGGGTGAGACCGTTGCCCCATGGAGCTCCCCGAGGCGGTCCGAGCGCGGCTGGTGTCGCTGGTCGCGGCCAGCCTCGGCGACGTCTCGCCGCTGCCTGCCGCGCTCAAGCAGGTGGCCGGCTTCGCGCCGGCCCGCCGCGCCCGGCTCGGGGCAACGGCGATCATGTCCGAGCTCGAGCGCGACGACGAGCTGCGGGAGCGGGTGGCGGCGCAGGTCCGGGTCCGGGCCACGGGCGATGCCGGGGACGTGGCCGTGCTGGCCTGGCTGGAGCGCTCCGAGGGCTGGCAGGACGCCGTACGCCGCGTCCCCGACCGGGCCGCCCAGCCGAGTGACGGACAGCAGGAGCAGCGCGAGCAGCGGCTCCGCGACCGCGCCGACGAGGCCGAGCGGACCCTGCGGGAGGTACGGCGCACCCACAAGGCCGCGCTGGACGCGTTGAAGGCGGAGGTGTCCACCCTGCGGCGCACGCTCGGAGAGACCCGCACCAAGGAGCGCACGGCACGGGAGGAGGCCGAGGCGGCCCGGGGTCGGGCAGAGGAGACCGCGACCCGGCTGGAGCGTGAGCTCCGCCAGCTCCGGGCCCAGGTCACCAAGCTCGAGGAGCAGTCCGGTGAGCAGCGCCGCCAGACCCGGAGTGAGCGCGACGAGGTGACCGTCAGGGCCCGACTGCTGCTCGAGACGATCAACGACGCCGCCGTCGGGCTGCGTCGCGAGCTCGGGCTGCCGAGCGTTTCCGGCAACCCGGGAGACCGGGTCGAGGTCCCGCTCGCCGACGAGGGCACCCGGGAGCCGACGTCGACCGGCTCGATGGCGCCGGGCAGCCCGGCGCTGCTCGAGCAGTACCTCGCGCTGCCCAGGTCCCGGCTGATCATCGACGGCTACAACGTCACCAAGACGACCTGGCCGACCCTGAGCCTCGAGGCACAACGGGTCCGGCTGCTCGCCCTGCTTCCGGCCCTGGTCGCGCGGACCAGCGTCGAGGCCACGGTGGTGTTCGATGCGGCGGCCTCCGAGACCCGGCCGGTCGTCGCCTCACCGCGTGGGGTCAGGGTGCTGTTCAGCCCCGTCGGCGTCATCGCCGATGACGTGATCCGCGAACTGGTCGCGGCCGAGCCGGCCGGGCGGGTGGTCGTGGTCGTCACCGAGGACCGTGAGCTCGCCGACGACGTACGCCGGGCGGGGGCCCGCGTCGTGGCGCCCGGAGCCCTGACCCGCTCTTCCTGAGCCTCTGAAGGCCGACTGTCGGTGGTCGCTGGCACCGTGTGCCACATGACGACGCGAATCGACTGCGACACCTGCGTGGTGCGCGGGCTGGCCTGCCACGACTGTGTGGTGACAGTCCTCCTGGGGCCACCCCCCGAGCTGACCATCGACGACGACGAGCGGCGGGCCCTCGACGTGCTGGCCGAGGGCGGCCTGGTGCCGCCGTTGCGGCTGGTGCAGGCGGTGGCCGGTCCCGACGTCGAGTCCGCGTGAGCACGCTCCCATTTCGAGGTCAGGCCGAGCCTGACAGCAAGGTTCCTGTGACTGGTGTGACGTGTGTGACAGGAGAGGCTGCACTGAGCCTGATTACGTGAAAACGGGTGGACAAGATCGGTTGAGGTTTGGACGACCCGCGGTGAAACCCACTACGGTCATTTCCAGGTGCTCGTGGAAGTGGTCCACCAGGTCCGCGCGAGCACCGCGTCGAGCCTCGGGTCGTCTTCGGGCGGCTTGGGGGCCGGGGAACCACCCGCTGTTGAACGTGAACAGCACCCTGGGGTGAATCTCCAGCGAGGGCGTCACAGGGCCGAATGGCCCGGGCGAGGGAGCTGGAGTAGGGCAAGTCGTGCCCGAATCCGTCAGCTCACCCGGTAGGCGTACGACATCCCAAGGAGACCTCCGCCTCGTGTTCCACGGACGGAAGCGACTGGCCACGGCCGTGTCGTGGCTGGCCCTCGTCGCAGGAGTCGGCATCGTCGGGCTCGTTCCCGCGCAGCCGGCCCAGGCAGAGCCCGACATCGACGACGTGCAGGCGCGCGTAGACACCCTCTTCCACGAGGCCGAGCAGGCCTCCGAGCGGCTCAACGACGCCAAGCTCGAGCTGGCCGAGCTGCGCGGCGACATGGTCTCGCTGCAGGCCGACCAGGACCGCCAGGACACCAAGCTGGAGACGGCCCGCGAGGACCTCCAGGACTCGATCATCAGCCAGTACGAAGGCCAGAACCTCTCCGCGGTCGGTGTGGTCGCGACCACCGACGACGCCAACTCCTTCGTCTCGAACCTCTCGACGATGTCGGCGTACAACGACCTGCAGGCGCAGCTCTTCGACTCCTTCACCACCGAGGCCAAGGCACTCAAGATCCGCCAGAAGGCCACCACGCAGCGCGCCACGGAGATCCAGAAGAAGCAGGACCAGCTGGTTGCCGAGAAGGCGACGATCGACGCCAAGCTCGCGGCGGCCAAGGACCTGCTCGAGGACCTGAAAGCCGAGGAGCGCGAGGCGCTGCTCACCCGGGGCTCGGTCGAGCTGCCCTCCGGTGTCGACGCCTCCGGTCGCGCGGCCATCGCGATCCGCTACGCCATGGCCCAGGTCGGCAAGTCCTACGTCTACGGCGCGGCCGGCCCCAACTCCTTCGACTGCTCCGGCCTGATGATGATGGCCTGGGCGCAGGCGGGCATCTCGCTGCCGCACTCGTCCGGCGCCCAGTACGGCGTCGGCCGCCACGTGGGCTCGGGCGACCTCCAGCCCGGCGACCTGGTCTTCTACTACTCGCCGATCAGCCACGTCGCGATGTACATCGGCAACGGCCTGATCGTCGAGGCGGCCAACCCAGGTGCCGGCGTCCGCGTGGCCGGCGTCTTCTCGATGCCGTACGTCGGCGCGACTCGACTCATCTGACGTTCCTGTCCCCACCCGGCTGACACACTCGCTCCATGCCGAGTCGCCGGTCATGGGTGCTCGGCGGCGCCCTCACGGCGCTAATCGTGGTGGTCGCGCTGGTGACCTACCTGCTGGTGCGCTCCGACCCCTACGTCGCGCCCGCGCCGTCGGGCACCGTGGCGCAGCCCGACCCTGCCGGCGCCGCACACGCGCTGCAGCTGCTCGAGGACGCGGTCGGCTCGAGGGACCGGGCCTCGGCGGAGTCCCTGGCCCCTGCCGACGACCCGCGCGCCGGTGACCTGCTCACGGCCGTGGTCGGCAACGCGGAGGCGCTGCAGGTCGTGGACTTCACCGCCCGCTACGTCGACGACGTCGGGGCGGTGGACCCGGCCGGACGCTGGGAGGCGGCGGTCGACCTGACGTGGCGGTTCGACGGCTTCGACGAGGAGCCGGCACACGAGGAGGTGCTGGTCGCCTTCCAGCTCGGGCAGAGCCAGTCCGACAAGGAGTCGGTGGGCATCACCTCGCTCGGAGGCGGAGACCGGCGCTCACCGCTCTGGCTGAGCGGCCCGGTCGAGGTCCGCCGATCCGCCGACACGTTGGTGCTCGCCACGACCCCGGCCGAGGCGGACCTGGTCGCCGGGCGTGCCCACGCCGCGGTGCCCGTCGTGCGCGACGTGCTGCCGCGGTGGGACGGGAAGCTGGTGGTGGAGGTGCCGGGCTCCGAGGCGGCCCTGGCCGCCGTCCTGGGCGCCGAGCCGGGCAGCTATGCCGACATCGCGGCGGTCACTGCCTCGGTGGACGGCACGATCACGCCCGAGTCGGAGGTGCACGTCTTCGTCAACCCGGACGTCTACGACGACCTGGAGCCGGTCGGCGGCCAGGTCGTGATCAGCCACGAGGCGACGCACCTCGCCACCCGCGCCCCGCTCACCAGCGGGGTCCCGCTGTGGCTGCTCGAAGGGTTCGCAGACTACGTCGCGCTGCACGCCGTCGACCTGCCGATCACGACCACGGCCGGGCAGATCATCCAGCAGGTCCGCGCGGACGGGGCCCCGGACCACCTGCCCGGGCAGCCCGAGTTCGACCAGGCCGACTCGCACCTTGGGGCGGCGTACGAAAGCGCCTGGGTGGCCTGCCTGGTGCTTGCCGATGCGGGCGGCCAGGACGCGCTGGTGCGGTTCTACGAGCAGGTCTCGCGAGGCCGCGACTTCGCCGGGCTGCTGCAGCAGCTGTTCGGCCTCACCGAGGCCGAGCTGACCGCGCGGTGGCGGCAGCGGCTCCAGGACCTCGCCGCGCAGACCACGGACGGCGCCTAGCGCTATCCACCCGGCTGCCAGACTGACCGTCGTGCTTCCCCAGGGCAGACGCGTCGCCGCGGCGGTCGCGGTCGTCGGGGCCCTCGCGTTCGTCGTGATCGCGGTGCTGCTGGTCCCGTGGGACCCGATTCCCGGCGGCCCGCTGCACCCGCCACCGTCGTCCTCGGTGTTCACCGCCGAGCAGATCCAGCGCGCCGAGGACTACGCGGGCACCCAGCGGCTCCTGAGCTGGGCGTCGCTGGCGGTCTCGCTGGCGGTGGCGTGCTGGCTCGGGTTCAGCCGGATCGGCGCACGGTTGGTGGACCGGGTGCGCGGTCCCTGGTGGTGGGTGGTCGTGGTCGCGGTGGCCGCGCTCGCCGTGGTCGGCCGGCTCGCCACCCTGCCGTTCTCGATCGTGCTGCGGCGCCGGGCGCTCGAGTTCGGCCTGACGAACCAGGCCTGGGGCGCCTACGCCGTCGACCTGGCCAAGAGCCTCGCGGTCGAGGTGGTCGCCACCTCGATCGCTCTGTTGGTGCTCGTCGGCGTCGCCCGCCGCTGGCCGCGCGCGTGGCCCGCGGCCGCCGGACTGCTCCTCGCCGGGCTGGTGATGCTCGGGTCGTTCGTCTACCCACTGCTGGTGGAGCCCCTGTTCAACAACTTCAAGTCGCTGCCGGACGGCCCGCTCCGCACCCAGGTCCTCGCCCTCGCCGACGAGGAGGGAGTGCAGGTGGACGACGTGCTCGTGGCCGACGCGTCGCGACGCACGACCACGCTGAACGCCTACGTGTCCGGGTTCGGATCGTCACGCCGGGTGGTCGTCTACGACAACCTCGTCGACGGGCAGTCGACGGTCGACGACCGCGAGATCCTCTCCATCGTCGCTCACGAGCTCGGACATGCGCGCCACGACGACGTGCTCACCGGCTCGCTGCTCGGCGCGGCCGGCGCCCTGCTCGGTGTCGGTCTGCTCGGGCTGCTGGTCGGGGGAGTCGCCGACCCACGGCAGGTGCCTCGGGTGCTGGCGCTGATGGCGATCGCGGCGCTGCTCGCCAGTCCGGTCGAGAACGGCATCAGCCGGCGCATCGAGACCAGGGCCGACGTGGCCTCGCTGCAGGCCACCGATGACCCGGAGGCCTTCGCCGCGGTGCAGAAGGAGCTGGCGCTCAAGTCGCTGGCCGACCCCACGCCGTACGCCTGGTCGCACTTCTGGTTCGGCAGCCACCCGACGACGCTGCAGCGGATCGCCCTCGCCGAGCGGTTCGCAGGCTGACCCGACCCTGAAAATGCAGTCACCCCTGGGAGCCGGAGCTCGTCAGGGGTGAAGGGGTCGGTGCGGTATGTCTACGGGCAGGTACCGACGCCCGTGGACTCGTACATGTCCGAGCAACTGCCATGGAACAGACCGCGTGCGCCACCGCCGAAGGCGAAAATGACCACGACGATCATTGCTGCGATGCCGGCGATCAACAGGCCGTACTCGACGGCTGACGCACCGCGCTCGCTGCGTTCGCCGCGCTCGCTGAGTTCGCTGAGTTCGCTGGGCTGATCGGGCTCGTGCATGAGCTCACCTATCGGAGGTTCGACCAAGAAGACCGAGATGGGGACGGGGCGCCGCAGCGTGTGCCGCGACGCCCCGCCATGAAGAGGTTGTTGCGATCAGCCCGCGCAGCTGTTGCCGGCGCCAGCGACCGACTCGCAGGTGCTCTGGAAGATCGACTTCAGGTTGTCACCGAACGCGAACACGACGACGACGATGAGGGCCGCGATGCCGGCGATCAGCAGGCCGTACTCAACGGCGGAGGCGCCGCGCTCGTCCATCTTGGCGGTGCGAGCGTTCAGCATGATGCGGAGGTAGTCAAGCATTGGTGGATCTCCTTCAGAAGTGGTCCCACGAGACGGAGCGGGGGTGCCCCGGTGAGAACCATCTTGGAGACTGCGTCAGGCGTTGGGAGCAGAATCCACGAGGTCCAGCCGAGTGACGGTTGGCATAGCCCGTTCGGGCTATGCCTCGACACACCGGTCGCCGGGTTCCCAAGGAGCACCAAAGCCTTGTTCGAGCCGGAAACAGGCGGCTGAGCAGGGATTTCAGGTGCCGGAGGCCGTCAAGAGCGGTCTGGGCCAGATGGGGTCAGGAGTCGACGGGCCGGACGCTGGAGAGCAGCCCGATCCGCATCGCGGTGACGAGCGCCTGGGCGCGGTTCGACGCACCGAGCTTCTGGTAGATGCGGGCGATGTGCGACTTGGCCGTCGACTCGCTCAGATAGAGCTTCTCGCCGATGGCAGAGGCGCCCAGGCCGTCGGCCAGGAGCAGCAGCACCTCGTGCTCCCGGTCGGAGAGCCTGGTGGACTCCGCGGCGCTGCGGCGCATCATTGCGCCGACCAGGCCGGTGCAGACGAAGGAGCGCGGGGAGACGGCCGCGTGCCGCGCCGCCCGGATGACCTCGCCCGAGGGAGCGTCCTTGCCGACGAAGCCGGAGGCCCCGGCCTGCATGGCGGCGAAGATCTGGTCGTCGCCGGAGTGCATCGTGAGCACGACCAGCCCGGTGGTGTTGCTGACCTTGCGGATGGCGCGGACGATGTCGAGCCCGGTGCCGTCCTGCAGCTGGAGGTCCGCTACGACCACGTCGGGTCGGAGCTCGTCGAACTTCTTGAGCGCCTCGACGACCGAGCCGGCCTGGGCGACGATCGTCATGTCTTCCTCGAGGTCGAAGACGCCGGCGAGCCCGCTGCGAATGAGCTCGTGATCGTCGACGAGAAGGACCGTGGTGGGGGTCGCGGTCATGCGGTGACCTTTTCCTGAATGGCGTCCGGGGCGGAGGCCTCGGACGCGGGGCTTCCGGGAAGTCGCACCGTGACCGAAAGGCCGCCGGATGCTGTCTCCCCGATTTCGAGCGTGGCGTTGATGAGCAGCGCCCGCTCCTTCATGATGTGCAGGCCGTGCGAGGTGGACCGGGCCGTCTGCAGGCCTCGGCCGTTGTCGGTGACCGTGATGAGGGCCTCCGGGGCGTGCACGACGCAGTGGACGTCGATCGCGGACGCCTGAGCGTGCCGCACGGCGTTGTTCATCGCTTCCTGGGCGATGCGGAACAGCTCGGCCTCCACCTCGGGACGGAGCCGCTGGGTGTGCTCGTCGAGGGTGACGTGGATCGGCACCCCGGACACTTCGGACAGGTTGCGGGCGATGGAGCCGATGGCGGTGCCGAGGCTCTCGCTCTGGCCGACGCTGGTGCGCAGCGTGACCACGGAACGGCGGATCTCCGCGACCACGGCCGAGATCCGGTCGCGCAGCATGTCGATCCGCTCGGCCTGCTCGGGAGAGGTGACGCCGACGCGGAGCGTGTCGACGAGGTAGCCGAGCGAGGCGATGTCCTGGGCGACGCCGTCGTGCATCTCGCGAGACAGGCGGCGCCGTTCCTCGGCGGTCGCCGCGTCACGGAACGCCGAGAACAGCAGGGCGGTGTCGAGGTGGACGGCGCTCGGGCCGAGCCTGCGCATCAGCTTGCGGATCCGGTCCTCGACGCCGATCCGGGCCGGGTCGACGCGAGACGACAGCACGCCCGCCACGATCGCGGTGGTGCCGGCCTCGGTGTTGAGCGGGAACGCGAAGACATGGTCGTGCAGCACGGGCAGTCCGACCGCCCACGCCTCGACCGCGATGTCCTCGCACTCGTTGATGTTGACCGAGGCACCCATCGCCTTGGTCACCAACGGGGTGAGGGTGTCGCCGCGCGGCACGCTCACCACGAGCGCCGAGGTCGGCAGGTCGTCGCGCACCGCGCTGAGGATGGCGCCGCCGAGCGCGACCGGGTCGAGCCCGTTGTCGAGGCCGCCGGAGATGTCGATCAGCTGCCGGATCAGCCCCTGCGCGTAGTGGTAGGGCGCGAGCGGGTCCGGCTTCTCGTTCAGAGCCGTGTGCAGGAACGTGCCCACCAGGCCGAGGCCGAGGCCGGTCATGCACCAGCTGAAGGCGCCGAACCCCTGGTTGGTGGTGAGGTGGCCGAAGGAGGCGAAGGCGACGACGACGATCGCGGTGAGCTGTGCCGACAGCGCGAGCGCCACGCCCTGGAGCGAGCGGTAGAGGCCGGCGGTGAACGGGGGTACGGCGAGGGCGCCCAGGACGGCCAGCGAGCTGTGGATGGTGAAGCCGCAGATCGCGCCGACCATCGCCGCCTCGACGGTGATGACCACCATGACCGGGAGCCGCTGCCGCCAGTCGGCGAGGGTGGTCAGCGCCCAGACTCCGCCGATCGAGATGAGGGACACGAGCGCGGCTGTGTCCTGCGCCCACAGCACGGGGCCGAGCAGCGCGACCAGGACGAATGCCCGTGCCGCGGCACTCAGCCGGACGTGCTGACGTTCGCGAACCCTCATGTCTCGCTCACTTGCTGAAGCTGTCCATGATGCTCAGCACGGCCGGTCCCATGACCGCGATGAACAGGGTAGGAAGGATGCAGAAGATCAGCGGGATGGTGATCTTCACGGGAACCTGCTGGGCCTTCTCCTCGGCCCGCTGACGGCGTTTGACCCGCATTTCAGCGGACTGTACTCGCAGAACCTGCGCCACGGGGATACCGAAGGAGTCGGCCTGCACCATGGCGCCGACGAAGGTGCGCAGGTCGCCGACGTTGGTGCGTTCGCCCATCGCCCGCAGTGCGTCAGCGCGGCCCTGACCGATCTGCATCTCCCGCATGACCCGGGACAGTTCCTCGGCGAGCGGGCCCTCGGTGTTGCGGGCCACCTGCTGCAGGGCCGCGTCGAAGCCGAGGCCGGACTCCACGCTGATCGTGAGCAGGTCGATGGCGTCGGGCAGGTCCTTCAACAGTCGAGCCCCGCGCTCGTGCGCCTTCTGGTAGAGGTACAGGTTCGGTGCGAAGAAGCCCACGACAGTGGCGAGGACCACGACGACCAGCCTGACCGTGGGGGCCGTGAGCATCAGCTGGAACAGCAGGCCGGCGACGAGGCCGACCACGGCGCCGGTCACCTTGCCGGACAGCACGCGGTCGACGGTCCAGCCCGCTGGGTTGCCGGCCAGGTCGAGCTTGCGACGGATGCGCTCCGCGGTGTCGGCGCCGGAGATCCGGCGGCCGAGCCCCACCGCGCGCGCTTGCAGCGGGGCGAGCACCCGCTCGCCGAACGACTTCTCCAGCTCCTGGTTGAGCTCCTTCGGCGCGTTCGTCATGGCCTCGAGAACGGCCAGCGAACGGGTCACACCGCTCTGGGTGCTCGTGCTGAGTGCCGAGCCGAGCAGCACGATCGCCAGCAGGACGAGACCAATGCCGAGTACGAAGAGGATGACCATCTCAGACCTCCACCTTGACCAGTCGACTCATCCAGAACACCCCGACGCCAAGGATGGTTGCCGCACCCGCCAGCATCGCCCAGCCCAGAGGCTCCTGGAACATGACGATGACGTAGTCATAGTTCGTCAACAGAAGGTAGACCATGAAGAGGGGCGGGAGACCGCCCAACACCCATGCCGAGAGCTTTCCTTCCGCGGCCAGCGCGGCGACCTGGCGACGTACGTATTCGCGCTCGCGCATCGTGGCTGCCACCGTGTCGAGGAGCTCGGCCAGGTTGCCGCCGACCTGCCGCTGGATCTTGATGGCCATGACAACCCACTCGAAGTCCTTGCTGTCGAACCGCTCGGCGACGCCCTCCATGGCGTCTTCGAGGCTCACGCCGAGCCGGGTCTCCACCAGCACGCGGCGGAACTCGGAGGCGATCGGCTCGGCACCCTCGCGGACGATCGTGTCGATCGACTGGGCCAGGGAGAGACCCGCGGCCAGCGAGCCGGACATCAGCTGCAGCGTGTCGGGCAGGCCCGAGTTGAACGCCTTGCGGCGCCGTCCTCGGCGGAAGCCGAGGTAGAACCACGGACCGAACAGGCCGACAACAAGGAAGGCGAAGCCGATGAGCAGGTTGCCCCCGCCCAGCAGCAGGCCGGTCAGTCCCGCGAGGAAGAACAGCCCGCCGTGCACGAGCAGCCACTCGGAGGACTTGAGCTCGCTGCCCGCCCCCTGGAGCCGGAGGCTGATGCGAGCGTCGAGGTCCTTGTTGCGGCGCAGCACGTTCGCCGCCGTCTCCTTCGCCGAGGCGAAGGTGACGTCGGCATCGAAGAGTGGGCCGCCTTCTGACGAGCTGTCACCGCCGGCGGCCTGGACCTCCGCGTATCGGGTGACCCGGTCGGCGGCGCTGAGGCGCGCCTGCTTGCGGGGCGCCAGGAGGGCCACGAGGAGCACCAGGCCCAGGGCCAGGGCTCCCGGGCCGGCGTAGAGCGCCCAGGACGGCGGAGTCCAGGAGCGTGGCGCGGAGGCAAGCTGCGTAGCTCCTGGCTCGACGGTGGAGAACGCCTCGGCGCTGACCGAACCGGTCGACGTCGGCAGGGTGACCTTGATCGTGGCCTCGGTCTTGGAGAAGCCGGAAGGCAGCGTGGCGGTGACCAGCACCTGGCGCGCGAGCACGTCGGCCTCGGCGGCGAACGCGGCCTGCAAGGCGGCCGGATCCGACGAGATCACCTGGCCGTTGCCGGCCGTGGCCAGCTGCTGCAGTGCTTCGAGTGCCGCGCCGTCCTGCTCGAGAGCGACGACGTCGGTGAGGACCTCGGCTTCCTGGATCTTCGCGATTGCCGCATCGATCGGCGTGGCGCTGGTGTCGGCGCCGTCCGAGAGCACCAGCAGGCTGCGCTGGCCCTCGGTGCCGGCGACGTCGACGGCTTGGATCACTCCGTCGTACAGCCTGGTCTGGCGGGTCAGGGTCAGCCCGTCGAGCACGGCCTGGGCGGCGGCGCGGTCGGTCGTGGGATCGAGGACCGTGGTCACCTCGCCGGCAAAGGTGACGATGCCGACGTAGACGTCTTCGGGGACCGAGGAGATGAACTCCTTTGCGGCCACCTTGGCGGCGTCGAACCGGCTGCCCTTCATCGAGTTGCTGGTGTCGATCGCCATGACGGCGGTACGGCGCACGGTGGTGTCGCCGCCGGCGGTCTCGGCGGTGGCGCTCGCCTTCTCGCCGTCCACGGTGACCGTGACGCCGTCGAGGTCGACGTCGGCGTCGGCCGGGACCGACACGAGGATCTGTACGGAGCCCGGCTTGGTCTCGACGTGCGCGATCGAGCCGTCGGCGGCCAGCGCCGCCGAGGGCGCGAGGGCAAGGCCGACTGCGGCCAGCGCTGCCAGGACGCGAACCGCTGCGCGAGGGAGGGTGTTCATGAACGCTCCGGGGCGAAGATGAGCGGGTCGACCGTGACGTTGGCGTAGGCCATCTTCTCGAGGAACTTCGGCCGCAGGCCGGTCGAGGCGAGCCGCCCCAGTGTCCGGCCCTCCGCGTCGAAGCCGCGGGTGCCGTCCCAGAGGAAGATGTCCTGCAGGGTGATCACTTCACCCTCCATCTTCTCGACCTCGGTGACGTGCGTGATGCGCCGCGAGCCGTCCTTGAACCGGGTCTGGTGCACGATCAGGTCGACCGCCGAGGCGACCTGCTCGCGGATGGCCCGCATCGGGAGGTCCATGCCGGCCATCAGCACCAGGGTCTCCATGCGGGCGAGCGTGTCGCGCGGGCCGTTGGAGTGCAGGGTGGTGATCGACCCGTCGTGACCGGTGTTCATCGCCTGGAGCATGTCGAGTGCGGACGCGTCACGGACCTCACCGACGACGATGCGGTCGGGGCGCATGCGCAGGCTGTTCTTCACCAGGTCGCGGATGGTGACCGCACCCTTGCCCTCGATGTTGGACGGGCGGGACTCGAGTCGCACCACGTGCTCCTGCTTGAGCTGGAGCTCCGCGGCGTCCTCGATGGTCACGATCCGCTCGTCGCCGGGGATGAACGACGAGAGCACGTTGAGCGTGGTCGTCTTGCCGGCGCCGGTGCTGCCGGACACGATGATGTTGAGCCGGCCGCGGACGCAGGCGTCGAGGAACTCGGCCGTCTTCGCGCTCAGCGAGCCGAACTCGATCAGGTTCTGCACCGTGAGCGGGTCAGTGGCGAACTTACGGATGGTCAGCACCGAGCCGTCCACAGCGAGGGGCGGCACCACGGCGTTCACACGGCTGCCGTCGGGCAGGCGGGCGTCCACCATCGGGCTGGACTCGTCGACGCGGCGGCCGATGCGAGACACGATCTTGTCGATGGTCCGGCGCAGGTGGGCCTCGTCGGTGAAGTGTGCGTCGGCGGGGATCAGCTTGCCCGACTTCTCCAGCCAGACGCTGTTGTGTCCGTTGACCATGACCTCGGAGACGTCCGGGTCGCGGAGGTACGGCTCGATCGGTCCGTACCCCAGGATGTCGTCGCTGATCTCCTGGGTGACGCGCGCCCGGTCGCTGCTGCTCAGGGGCCGGTCCTGCGAGCCCAGCACGTCGGCGAGGACCTTGCGGACCTCGGAGTCGAGCTCGTTCTGGTCCATGTCGGAGTCGTAGAGATGCGGACCCATCTGCTGCAGCAGCTGGACGTGGACGCTGCTCTTCAGCTCCTCGATCCGGTCCGACTTCGCGGTGCTGACGAAGCCCCGACGCACTGCCAGCTCCGGAGCGGCCGGCGTCGACCGTGGGAGGGAGCCGGGCTGCGCCGTGCCGCCATTGCTCGCGCCCGAGGCTGCCGGTACGTCGGCGCGGCGCTTGCCACCACGCGCGACGGCTTCGGCGGCCGCGACGGCGGACGCGATGGGCGAGACCGGCTCGGGGCCGGACTGCACGTCGTACGCGTCCGGGAGGTCGTCCTGGTCCAGGACACCGTCGCCGCGGGACTCGCGTGCAGCGGCCAGACGGTCGGCAAGATTCATGGCTACTTACGCCTCCTCGAGCGGCGGCTCTTCGCCTCCGCCTCGCTCTGCGGGATGCTGGGTTCGGGAGCGCTCAGGGCGCTGGCGTGCTCGCCCGCCAGGGTCGCTGCCAGTTGACGGATGGACGCGCTGAGCTGGTGCTGGGGATCGCTCACGATGACCGGGCTGCCGGCGTTGGTGGCCGCCGCGATCTCGAGCGAGCTGGCGATCTGGGTGCCGACGGTCATGCCGAGGATGCCCTCGACCTTGTCGGCGGTGATGCCGACCTCGTCGTCCGCGCGGTTGAGCACCAGGTGCCGGTTGTCCCGAGCGATGTGAAGAGCGTCGAAGGTCTCGACGGCGACCTTGACGTTCTTCAGGGTCGGGACGTCGAGGGTGGTGACAAGGACGATCTCGTCGGTCTCGTCAAGCGCGGTGAGCACCTGCTCGTCGAAGGCCGGCGCCAGGTCGATCACGATGTAGTCGAAGGTCTCGCGCAGCGTGCGGATGATTCGCGAGACCAGCAGCGGGGTGATCCGCTCGCGAGTGTCGGGGTGCGGGGGAGCGGCCAGCACCATGAGCGAGTCCTGGTGCCGGGTGAGGAGCCCGTCGAGCATCTCGACGTCGATCGAGTCCTCCGAGCCGATGGCCTGCTCGATGGAGTGCGTCGGGAACAGCTGCATGGTGATCGCGACGTCGCCGAAGGCGAGGTCGAGGTCGACCAGGCAGACCCGGCGGGCGCCCTTCTCCGTCAGCGCCAGCGCCAGGTTGACCGAGATCGTGGTCTTGCCGACGCCGCCCTTCGGAGAGAAGACGGCGATCACCTTGCTCATGTGCATGGAGCCGGCCGGGCCGCGCAGGGCCACGAACAGCTCGAAGGCCCGGTTGAGCGCCTCGGTGATCGCGGTGGTGTCGCTGTGATGGACGACGTCGCGGGCGCCGCACTTCATCGCGGCCGCCAGCAGGTCGCCGGTCAGCTGCTCGCGGGCGAGGATGGTGCTGATCGCCGGCGCAGTCGTACGCAGTGCCTCACACGTGACGACGGCCTCGTCGTCGGTCAGCGTGGGCCCGAGCACGACGGCGTACTCGTCGGAGTGCGCACTGATCCACGCGTGGAGGCGATCTACGGACTCGACGCCGTGGGACCCCGCCGGCATGGCTGCCAGGAGGGTCTCCACGACCATCGGGTCGGGGTCAACGACGACGGGCATCGGGACTCACTTGAAGAGGGATTCGGGGGTGGTCTCGGGTGAGTCAGCGGACGCGCTCTGGTCGGTCAGCAGACCGAACGCCAGCTCGCCGGTGGAAGCACCCAACAACACCTTCTGGGTCTGCGCCTGGGTCAAGGAGAGGGTGAGCAGCGTGCGTGGCAGCTGCTCGGTGGTCGACGCACCCGTCTCGTCGGTGGTCGTGGTGGAGACCGGAGTGGTGGAGCCGACACCCAGCACCGTGACCCGGGTCAGCAGGATCTTGGTCATCGTCCCGCCGGGGGTTCCGTCGACGAGAGACGGTGCGGAGCCGGTCCAGAAGACCGCCACCTCCGACCCAGGATTGACGAAGCCCGCCACACGTGCGGGGTCGGTCAGGTTGACCGAGGCCGCCATATTGGTGTCGGGGATCTGGAGCGCGGACCCCACCGCCGCCGACTGGCCCCACTTCGCCGAGATGATCTGCTCACCCGGGTAGATGGTGCCGAGCGACACGGTGCCGGTCAGGGAGTCTGACGTGGTCTGGTAGCCGTCGAGCAGCGCGTCCTTGGCCACCGCCTGCAGCGCCAGCTTGCCGGCGGCCTGCGCGTCCTCGAACGTCTCTCCCGGGGCGATTACGGAGGTGGCTTCGAGCACCTCAACGGTGTCGAACCGCTCCTCCGCACGGGTGTCAGCACCCTTGGTGTAGAGGAAGACGAGTGCAGAGCCGACGGCCGCGACGAGCACGGCCACGACCAGAAGAATCCTACGACGATCCATCGAACGAGACCTTTCCGTCCCTGACGGGAGGCAGGCCGAGGTGCCTGCCAGCCCTGTCCCACGAGTGCTGTCCCTCGGTCTAGAACTGTATGAACGAGCGGGCTGGCGCGTATGTGTTTTGGCGGAACTCGTGTGACTTCGGGCGGAACGTCCTACACGAGGACCTCAGGCCATGTACAAGGCGGCGATGTCATGAATCCGCTACGTGTACAAGGCGGCGACATCGTCCTTTGCTTCGCGCATGACGACGTTTCGCTTGAGCTTGAGACTGGGCGTGAGCTGCCCGCCTTCTTCGGTCCACTCGTCGGACAGGATCCGGAACTTCCGGATCGCCTCGGCCTTCGACACGGCCTTGTTGGCCTCCTCGACCGCACCCTCGATCTCGGCGTGCAGGTCGGTGTCGTCGACGAGGTCGCCTGCCTTCGCGGTCTTCCCGTGCTGCTCGGCCCAGATGGCGATGGCCTCCCGGTCGAGGGTGACCAGGGCCGCGATGAACGGCTGTCCGTCGCCGACCACCAGGCACTGGTCGACCAGCGCGTGCGCGCGGACCCGGTCCTCGAGCACGGCCGGTGCGACGTTCTTGCCGCCCGCGGTCACCAGGATCTCCTTCTTGCGGCCCGTGATCCGGACGAAGCCCTCGTCGTCGACCTCGCCCACGTCGCCGGTGTGGAACCAGCCGTCGGCTCCCAGCACCTCGGCGGTCGCGGCGTCGTTGCGCCAGTAGCCGGTGAAGACCTGGCCGCCCTTGAACAGGAGCTCGCCGTCCTCGGCCACGCGTACGGCGGTGCCCGGGATGGGCCGTCCGACCGTGCCGATCTTGACCGCGCCGGGCACGTTGACGGTGAGGGCTGCGGTGGTCTCGGTCAGGCCGTACCCCTCGAGGACGGTGACGCCGATGCCGCGGTAGAAGTGGCCGAGCCGGTCGCCGAGCGGGGCCCCACCGGAGACGGCGAAGTCGCAGCGGCCGCCGAGCGCCTCGCGGAGCTTGCCGTAGACGAGCCGGGAGAACACCGCGTGCTGGGCGCGGACGGCGATCGACGGCTTGCCCCGGTCGAGGCCCCGCGAGTAGGCGATGGCGACCTCGGCGGCCCGGTCGAAGATCGCACCGCGGCCGTCGGCAGTGGCCCGCTGGGAGGCGGTGTTGAACACCTTCTCGAAGACTCGCGGCACGGCGAGCACGAACGTCGGCCGGAAGGCCTGCAGGTCGGCGACGAGGTTCTTGATGTCGGCGCTGTGCCCCAGCCGGGACCGTGACCTGACGGCGCCGATCTGGATGATCCGCGCGAACACGTGCGCCAAAGGCAGGAAGAGCAGTGTCGACGCGTCCTCGGGCTCGAAGAGCTCGTGCAGCTCGTCGACGGCCACCCCGAGCTCGACCATGAAGTTGCCGTGCGTGAGCATGCAGCCCTTGGGTCGGCCGGTCGTGCCCGAGGTGTAGATCAGGGTGGCCAGGTCGCCGGGACCGGCCGCCGTACGCCGCTGCTCGAGCGCGTCGTCGGTGATGTCCTGCCCGAGCCTGGTCAGGATGTCGACCGCGTTGTCGGTGATCGACCACACGTGGTTGAGCTCGGTGAGCCCCCCGCGGACCTCGGTGACCCGGGCGACGTGGTCGCTGGTCTCCGCGACCACCGCCCGCGCACCGGAGTCCCGGAGGATCCACTCGACCTGTTCGGTCGACGAGGTTTCATAGACCGGCACCGTGACCGCACCCGCGAACCAGATCGCGTAGTCGAGCAGCGTCCACTCGTAGCGGGTCTTGGAGATGAGTGCGACGCGGTCACCGGCCTCGATGCCGGCAGCCAGGAGCCCCTTGGCCACCGCGGTCACCTCGCCGTGGAAGGCGGCGGCGGTCACGCCGCCCCAACCGTCGGCGCCCCGGCGGCTGAAGACCACGTCGGAACCGTGGTCACGAGCGTTGCCCACGACGTCGTCTGTGAGGTTGCCGGACGTCGGGAGCTCCAAGGTCGGCGGCGTGGAGTACTCGCGCACGAGCGCAGGTTACCGCCGGGTCTGGTGCGGCGGTTTTCGGCCCCGGCCCATCCGGTACGCTCGCTGACCGGCGATCCGCCCGCGTGTAGGGAGTTCTGAAATGGCCGACCAGACCACTTCCTCCATCACCGTCGACGCACCGGCGTCCGCGGTCATGGACGTCATCGCCGACTTCGACGCCTACCCCGAGTGGGCCAAGGGTGTCACCAAGGCCGAGACCCGGGCGTCGTACGACGACGGGCGGGCCGAGCAGGTGTTCTTCGTCCTCGACGTGAGCCCGATCAAGGACGAGTACACGCTCGCCTACGAGTGGAACGGCGACCAGGAGGTCACCTGGACGCTGGTCGAGGGCCGGATGCTCCGCGCTCTTGACGGCGCCTACGTGCTGCGCGAGCTCGGCGGCGGCTCCACCGAGGTGACCTACCGGCTTGCGCTCGACGTCTCGATCCCGCTCATCGGGATGCTGAAGCGCAAGGGCGAAAAGATCCTCATCGACACCGCGCTCAAGGGGCTCAAGAAGCGCGTCGAGTCCCTGGCCTAGTGCACTAGTGCGGATCCTCCTCTTCACCGGCAAGGGCGGCGTCGGCAAGTCGACCGTGGCCTCGGGCACGGCTGCGCTCGCGGCGGCCGCGGGCCACCGCACGCTCGTGCTGTCCACCGACGCGGCGCACTCCCTGGCCGACGCGTTCGGCACCACGGTCGGCCCCGAGCCCACCCGGGTCGCGGACAACCTCTACGTGCAGCAGGTCGACGCGCAGCTGCGGTTCGAGCAGTCGTGGGCGGAGATCCAGGGCTACCTCCTCTCGGTCCTCGACACGACCGGCATGGATCCGGTCGCCGCCGAGGAGCTCACCGTGATCCCCGGCGCCGAGGAGGTGCTCGCGCTCCTCGAGCTGCGCCTGCATGCACTGTCCGACGACTGGGACCTCGTCGTCGTCGACTGCGCGCCCACCGCCGAGACGCTGCGGCTGCTCGCGCTGCCGGAGGCGCTGGGCTGGTACATGCAGCGCGTGTTCCCGGTCCAGCAGCGCGTGGTCAAGGCGCTGCGCCCCGTGCTCACCCGGGCGGCCGGCGTACCGATGCCCGGGGGCAGCGTGTTCGGCGCCGTCGAGCGGCTGCACGCCGAGCTCGACGAGGTGCGCAACCTGCTCTGCGGTCCCGACGCCAGCGTCCGGATCGTGCTCACGCCCGAGGCCGTGGTCCTGGCCGAGGCGCGCCGGGCCTACACGACACTCTCGCTGTTCGGCTACCGCGTCGACGGCGTCGTCGCCAACCGGGTCTTCCCGGCCGAGGGTGCCGACGACTGGCGGGCCGGATGGGTGATGGCCCAGGACGCGGTCCTGGCCGAGGTGACCCAGTCGTTCGCCGGCGTCCCGCTGTGGCGCTCGGAGTACCGCGCCTCCGAGCCCGTCGGCGTCGGGGCGCTCGAGGAGCTCGCTCGGGCGCTGTACGACGGGGCCGACCCCGTCGCCTCGTCCGGTGTGCGCAGCCCGTTCGAGGTGGTCACGGTCCGCTCGGGCGTGCAGCTGCGGCTGCGGCTGCCGTTCGTCACCCGCGACCAGGTCGACCTGGCGCGCAGCGGCGACGAGCTGGTGGTCACCGTCGGCTCCTACCGTCGGCTGCTCACGCTCCCCGCCAGCCTGGCCCGGCTGCAGGTGACCGCCGCCCGGGTCGACGACGAGGGCGTGCTCCGGGTCTCGTTCCAGGACCCGTCAGCACGGACCAAGACGGCCACGAAGGAGCGTGTGGGATGACCCCGCCCCAGGACGAACCCGTCGGCAACGTCGGCGATGAGGCCGCGAAGCTGCTCGGCGCCCTGTCCGACTGGGCCGGCGACCACTTCGGAGACAAGCTCCGCGAGGTCAACGACCACATCGCCAGCGGCGACGCCGAGTGCCTCTACTGCCCGATCTGCCGGACGGTGAACGCCGTGCGCGATGCGAGCCCGGAGGTGAAGGCACAGCTCGCCCAGGCGGCGTCCGCGTTCCTGCAGGCCGCCGCAGGGCTGCTCTCTGCGGCCGGGGCCGCCGAGCCGCCGCCGTCCCGGGTGCAGCACATCGACCTCGACGCGGACGAGCCCGACGACGGCGACCCGGGCGAGGACGTTCCATGAGCAAAGGCGCTGGTCTCCCACGGCCCTGCCCGGCCGCGCCGCCCTGCATCGCGCCTGGCTGCGTTGTCGTCACTTGTGGGAGGTCGACTACAACGTCGCTCCTCCGCCTTGCCAGCCGCGCGCAGAACGACGCTGCCTGGTGGGCAGCCCCGTGAGAGACCAGCGCCTTGCCTGCGGCATCGACGTCGGCGGCACCAAGATCCTCGGAGGTGTGGTCGACGACGACGGCGCGATCGTGGAGGAGCTCCGCGTCGAGTCACCGGCGACCGACTCCGAGGCCATCGAGAAGGCCATCGAGGGGCTCGTGTCCGAGCTCAGGTCGCGGCACGCGATCACCGCCATCGGCGTGGGTGCGGCGGGCTACATCGACAAGGCCCGCTCGACGGTGATGTTCGCGCCGAACATCGCCTGGCGCGACGTCCCCCTCAAGGCCGACCTCGAGGCGCTGGTCGATCTTCCCGTCGTCGTCGAGAACGATGCGAACGCCGCCGCCTGGGGCGAGTTCACCTACGGCGCCGGCCACGACGTCGACGACCTGTTGCTGGTCACCGTCGGCACTGGCATCGGCGGCGGCATCGTGCACGACGGGGAGCTGCTGCGCGGAGCGTTCGGAGTCGGTGCGGAGATCGGCCACATGCGGGTCGTGCCCGACGGCCTGCTGTGCGGCTGCGGCAACCGT
Source organism: uncultured Actinomycetota bacterium (assembly GCA_963800715.1). Lineage (GTDB taxonomy): Bacteria > Actinomycetota > Actinomycetes > Propionibacteriales > Nocardioidaceae > Nocardioides. The sequence continues at coordinate 110,105 of CAWDBZ010000003.1, forward strand.
GGCTGCTTCGAGCAGTACGCCAGCGGCAACGCCCTGGTCCGCGAGGCGCGCGCCGCCGCTCGCGCCGGGTCGCTGCTCGCCCAGGCGCTGCTGGACCTCGCGAAGGGTGACCCGGAGCGGATCACCGGGCCGCTGATCACCGAGGCGGCCCGCGCCGGCGACCCGTTCGCCGTCGAGCAGCTGGCCGGGCTCGGCCGCTGGCTGGGCGAGGGCATCGCGTCGCTCACCGCAGTCCTGGACCCGGCCGTGGTGGTGATCGGCGGCGGCGTGGGCGAGGCGGGCGACCTGTTGCTCACACCGATGCGCGCGGCGTTCCAGTCCCAGCTGACCGGCCGGGGTCACCGCCCGGTCCTCGAGATCCGCAAGGCCCGGCTCGGCAACCGCGCCGGGCTGATCGGTGCCGCCGACCTGGCCCGGCGTTGAGGTAGAAAGCCATCGTGTCCGAACTTTCCAGCCGAGCCTCCACCCGCGCCGCGCGGCGAGCCCGGATCAACCTGTGGGACCCGCTGACCATCGGCATCGACATCGGCGGCACCAAGATCCTGGCCGGGGTCGTCGACTCGAGCGGGACCGTGGTCGAGCTGCGTCGCCGACCCACCCTGGGCCACGACATCGTCGGGGTCGAGAACTCCATCGTCGAGCTGGTGCACGAGCTGCAGCAGCTGTACGACGTCGCCGCGGTCGGCATCGGCGCCGCAGGCTTCGTCGACACCAGCCGCTCCACCGTGATGTTCTCGCCGCACCTGGCGTGGCGCGACGAGCCGTTGCGGGCTCGACTGTCCAGCCGGATCACCATCCCGGTCGTGGTCGACAACGACGCCAACACCACCGCGCTCGGCGAGAGCCGGTTCGGCGCCGGCGCCGGCCACCGCTTCGTCCTGTGCATCACGCTGGGCACCGGCATCGGCGGCGCGATAGTCATGGACGGCCGGGTCTACCGCGGTGCCAACGGCATGGCCGGCGAGTTCGGGCACATGCAGGTGGTGCCGGACGGGCACCGCTGCCCGTGCGGCAACCGCGGCTGCTGGGAGCAGTACGCCTCCGGCAACGCCCTCGAGCGGGAGGCGCGTGAGCTGATAGTCGCGCGCTCGCCGGTGGCTCACCACCTGACCAGGGTCTGCGGGGGTAATCCCGCGCAGCTCAGCGGCCCCCAGGTGACCCAGGCCGCCCAGGAGGGCGACCCGCTCTCCATCGAGCTGCTGGCCGACGTGGGCCGCTGGCTCGGCACCGGTGCAGCCGGCCTCGTTGCGGCGTTCGACCCCAACGCCATCGTGATCGGCGGCGGGGTCTCGGACGCCGGCGAGCTGCTGCTCGGACCGACCCGGGAGTCGATGCTCCGGTCACTGGTCGGCCGCGGCTACCGTGCGGAGCCACCCGTCGTGCTGGCCAGCCTCGGTCCGCAGGCCGGCTTCATCGGCGCCGCCGACATGGCGCGCTCGGCCGCGCGCCGGTCCCGCCGGGCCGACCGTCGCCGCGAGCGCCAGCTCGAGCGTCAGCAGCTACGGCAGCAGCTGCGCGAGCAGCGCGGCGAGGGCTGGTTCCGCAGGTCGGACCGGCCGGGCGCTTAGTTGTATACCCTCGCGAGCTTCGCAGCCGCCGCAGACACCGGAGCCGATCGCGGGGCGCGCTCAATCCGCTCGCAAGGCTCTGCGCCTAGCTTTCGTGCTAGAGCCGGGCGCCGTCGTCGAAGGGGTCGATGTCGGTGTTCCGCGGCATCTTCACCACCAGGTAGGCGAAGCCACCGATGAACGCCGCCACCAGCAGGTAGGCCATCCACGGCATCAGCCCGATGTTGAGCACCAGGCAGAACAGCAGGACGATCGGCGACCCGAACAGCCCGACCCACGCGAGCAGCCGGTCCGGCGACGCCTTCGGCAGCGGCGGTGGCGTGGGCGGCACGAACTCGTCCAGCTCGTCCTCGAGGTCCTCGGACTCGGCCTGGGGCTCCGGCAGCGGCCGGAACAGCCGCTGCAGCCCGGCGCTGCCGGCCGCGTCGTACCCCTGCTGGTCGTCGGGCTCGATGGCAGGCTCGACGGACGACTCGTCGTCCAGCTCGATCCGCTCGCCGTAGTTCTCGACGATGGAGCGCCAGGCGTCCTCGTCGCTGTCGCGCTGCACGGCACCGAGCGTACGCCGCTGGCGGGGAGTACTAGAGTCTGGCCGACGGGCAGTCCGGTTGGCACGGGATCCAGGGAGGTCAGGGGGTGTTCTACTGGTTCCTCAAGTGGGTGGCCCTCGGACCGGTGCTGCGGATGGTCTTCCGCCCCCAGGTCTCCGGCGCTGAGCACGTGCCGGCATCGGGTCCCGCGATCCTGGCCAGCAACCATCTGTCGTTCGCCGACTGGCTGTTCATGCCGCTGACGCTGCCGCGCCGGGTCACCTTCGTCGCCAAGGCGGAGTACTTCAACACCCCGGGCATCAAGGGCTGGTTCCAGAAGAAGTTCTTCTCCGGTGCCGGCCAGGTGCCCATCGACAGGTCCGGAGCGACCGCGGCGGAGGGCGCGCTCTCGGCCGCGAAGCACATCCTCGACGACGGCGACCTGTTCGGGATCTATCCCGAGGGCACCCGCTCCCACGACGGCAAGCTCTACCGCGGCAAGACCGGCGTCGCCCGGCTCGCGCTCGAGTGCAAGGTGCCGGTGATCCCGGTCGCCGTCGTCGGCACCGACGTCGTCGCCCCGCCCGGACAGATCTTCGGCAAGTTCACCCGGCCGATCGTGCGCTTCGGCAAGCCCCTGGACTTCTCGCGCTACGAGGGGATGGAGAAGGACCGCTACATCCTGCGGTCGGTCACCGACGAGATCATGTACGAGATCATGCGGCTCTCCGGGCAGGAGTACGTCGACATGTACGCCGGCCGGGCCAAGGAGGAGTCCAAGAAGGCCGCCGACGCGGTCGAGACCGAGGCCGTGCTGGACGAGCTGAACAAGAAGGCGTCGTAGACCGGATGCGGGTTCCCGCGCCGGTCCGCCGGGCCGCGACCTGGTGGTTCGGGCCGCACGGGACCGTCGAGGACCGGCTGTTCTCGTGGCTGGCGGTGCTGCGGCTGCTGTTGCTCGCGCACGCGGTCGCGCTCAACATCTACCGCCGCGACAACTTCGTGCACCCTCTCGGTGGCGCAGCCTGCCTGGCCGCGATGGCGGTGTGGACGGGGTTCGCGATCTGGGCGTACGACGACCGGCGGCGCCGCGGGCCGTTGCTCCTGGTCGCCGACCTGGCCGCGGCGGTGGGTGCGGTCCTGCTGTCCCCGGTGCTCAAGGGTGACGGCCTGTCGGCCACGGTGCCGGCGTACTGGGTGATGGGTGCCCTGCTGGCGTGGGCGATCCACTGGCGCTGGCTCGGCGGTCTGGTCGCCGGGGTGTGCATCACCGTCTCGGACCTGACGATCCGCGAGCACGTCACCCAGGCCAACTACGGCAACGCCTTCCTCCTGATGATCGGAGGGCCGATCGTGGGGTTCATGGTCGAGTCGCTCCAGCGGATGGCGGACGAACGGGACCGCGCCCAACGCGACGCGGCCGCCGCCGCCGAGCGGGCCCGGCTGGCCCGCGCGGTCCATGACGGGGTGCTGCAGGTGCTCGGCCTCGTGCAGCGCCGGGGTGCCGAGCTCGGCGGGGACGCCGCCGCGCTGGGTCGGCTGGCCGGCGAGCAGGAGGTGGTGCTGCGCACCCTGATCCGCGAGCAGGACCAGGTCGCGCCGGGTGCCGCCGGCACCGCCGACCTCGCCGCCGCGATGGTCCACCTCGAGAGCCGCCCCGGCGTCGAGGTCGTCACCGCCGGCACCGTCGAGCTGCCTACGGAAGTCGCCTCGGAGCTGGTCGCCGTGGTGGCCGCCTGTCTCGACAACGTCGCCCAGCACGTGGGCCCCGGCGCTCGCGCCTGGGTGCTGCTCGAGGGGTTCGCGGACCGGGTGGAGATCTCGGTCCGTGACGAGGGGGCGGGCATCCCCGAGGGCCGGCTGGAGCAGGCCGCGGCCGCCGGGCGGCTCGGCGTCAGCCAGTCGATCCGGGGCCGCATCGTCGACCTCGGTGGGAGAGCGACCCTCACCACCGGTGCCCACGGCACCGAGTGGGAGCTGGTCGTGCCCCGGATGGTGACCGAGTGACCATCCACGACGGCCATCCCTTCGCCGACCCCGACCCGGACCCGGCCCGCCGGTTCCGCGGCCGGCTCGGTGGCACGGCCACGCTCTGGACGGCCGGCGGAGGCGACGCCGATCGCGCCGGGCTCACGCTCACCTCGGTGCTCGTCGTGCTCGGCGACCCGGCGCGCGTGCTCGGGCTGGTCGACCCCGACTCGGACCTGGCCGACACGGTCGCGGAGACCGGCCGCGCGGTCGTCCAGCTGCTGACCTGGCCGGACCGGGACCTGGCCGAGGGCTTCGCCGGGACGGCGCCGGCGCCCGGAGGCGTGTTCCGGCAGGCCGACTTCGTGGACACCGAGTGGGGGCCGCGACTCGCGCACGCGACCACCTGGGCAGGCGTTCGCCTCGAGGGGGGCAGCGAGGTCGGCTGGTCGCGGCTGCTCACCTGCGTCGTCGAGCACGTCGAGGTGGGTGACGAGACCGATCCGCTGCTGCACCGCCGCGGGCGGTGGGTGCGGACCCAGGACAGTTAGGCCAGCGCGGCTTCGGCCTCGGACAGCTGGGCCACGCAGAACAGGTTGCCGTCGGGGTCGGTGAGCGTCACCCAGCGGAACGACTCGTCGCCGCGCCGCTCGACCAGCCCGGCACCCGCTGCCACCAGGCGGTCCACTTCCGCGTCGAGGGCGTCGGCCACGAGGTCTACGTGCAGCTTGTTTTTGCCGGGGGTGGGGTCGTCCACCTTCTGGAACGCCATCTGGATCGGTCCGCCGGACACGAAGACGAAGAAGCCGCCGAAGGGGTCCCTGGTCTCACCGCCGAGCTGGTCGGCCCACCAGCGCGCGAGAGGGACAGGGTCGGTCGAGTCGACGGTGACGGTGGCGAGGTTCAAGGTCATGCTCAGGATCCTAGGGAGGACCCCCGACACCGCCTTCGGGGCGCTGGGCCTCGTGGTTGGATTCCCCCCGTGAGTGAGGCCGAGTCGCAGCCACGGATCAGGGTGATGGTGGTCGACGACCACCCGATGTGGCGCGACGCGGTCGAGCGCGACCTGCAGGATGCCGGCTTCGACGTCGTCGGGGTCGCCGCCAACGGCAGCGAGGCGCTGGCCCGCTTCCCGGCCTGTCGCCCGCACGTCGTCGTGCTGGACCTGCAGATCCCGCCGCCGAACGGCGTCGAGGTCACCGCCGAGGTGCTGCGGCAGGACCCGTCCGCGCGAGTGCTGATCCTCTCGGCGTCCGGGGAACAGGAGGACGTCCTCGAGGCGGTGAAGGCGGGGGCGACGGGCTACCTCGTGAAGTCCGCCTCGCGCAAGGAGCTGCTCGACGCCGTACGCCGGGTCGCCAACGGCGACACCGTCTTCACCGCCGGTCTGGCCGGGCTGGTGCTGGGGGAGTACCGCCGCCTCTCCGAGCCCGCGACCACCGACCCCGACCAGCCCACGCTCACCGAGCGAGAGACCGAGGTGCTGCGGATGGTCGCGAAGGGGATGTCGTACAAGCAGATCGCCGAGCGTCTGGTGCTCTCGCACCGCACCGTCCAGAACCACGTGCAGAACACGCTGCGCAAGCTGCAGATGCACAACCGGGTCGAGCTGACCCGCTACGCCATCGCCCAGGGGCTCGACCAGGACGAGGACGGCGAGGACGATGCCGCCGAGTGAGGCGACGTCGGCGTACCTGCGCCGCCTGGGCGTCGACGGCGACCTTCCGCCGACCTACGACACCCTGGTCACCCTGCACCGGGCACACCTGGACTCGGTGCCCTACGAGAACCTCAGCATCCTGCTCGGCCGGTCGCCCTCGGTCGACCCCGGCGAGAGCCTGGCGCGGGTCGGTGCCGTGGGTCGGGCCGGCTACTGCTTCCACCAGAACGGCGCGCTCGGCACCGTGCTCAGCGAGCTCGGCTTCGAGCTGAGCCGCCGCCACGGCCACGTCTACACGGCCGAGGACGACCGCGACAACCGCGAGCTCAACCACCTGGTGCTCGTGGCCGACGGGCTGCCCACCGAGGACAACCCGGGCGGCCGGTGGTGGGTCGACGTGGGCCTCGGCGACGCGTTCCGCGACCCGGTCGCGGTCACCGTCGGCCGGCACGACCAGAGCGGCTTCCGCTACGAGATCACCGAGGTCCGCGACGACGGTTGGTCCTTCCGGCACGACGGCGCCGGGACCTTCACCGGCGTCGAGATCTCGACCCGGTCGACCGAGCAGCCGGTGGTCGAGGAGGCGCACGCGCGGCTCTCGGCCGTCGGCGACGGGCGGTTCGCCAAGGTGCTCGTCGTGCAGCGCCGCGGCGAGTCCGGCATCGACACGGTGCGCGGCTGCCTGTGGCACCGCATCCTCCCCGACCGCACGACCCAGACCGAGCTCGCGTCGTACGACGCGTGGCGGGAGGCGCTCGTCGACGGCACCCGGCTCTCACTCGAGGCTGTCGACGACGACGAGCTCCGCGCGCTGTACGCCGCCCAGTGGGCCAAGCACCTCGCGTGGACCGCGGCCGGGCGGCCGTGACTCCCTGACGCACCTGCGCCTGCCAGAATCCACGCATGGCTGATGAGCTGTTGGCGATCGCTGACGAGCTGTACGCCCTGACGCTGCCCGAGTTCACCCCTGCGCGCGACGCGAAGGCGAAGGAGCTCAAGGGCACCGACCTCGCGAAGGAGGTGAAGGCGCTCAAGAAGCCGTCCATGGCCGGCTGGGTCATCAACCTCCTGGTGCGCCACGAGGCGGAGCAGGTCGAGCAGCTGCTCCAGGTCGGGGCCGCGCTGCGGGCGGCGCAGGAGTCGATGTCCGGAGACGAGCTGCGCCAGCTGACCCGGCAGCGGCGCCAGGTCACCGCCGCGGTCACCACCCAGGCCCGCCGGCTGGCCCGCGAGCACGGCCAGAAGATCACCGAGGCGGTCGCCACCCAGGTCGAGGCCACGCTCACGGCCGCGATGGTCGACGAGGAGTGCGGGAAGGCCCTCCGCAGCGGGATGCTCCTCACCGCGCTCGAGTCCACCGGCGTCGACGCCGTCGACCTCGACCGGGCCGTGGCCCTCCCCGACGCCCTCGGTTTCGTCGCCAGCATCCACGAGGCCGCGCCCACCAAGCCCGACCTGCACGTCGTCCCCGACCCCGACCGCGACGAGAAGGCCCTGGAGGCCGCCCGCGAGGCCCTGGACGAGGCCGAGGACGAGCTCACCGAGGCGACGTCGGCGTACGACGAGGCCGCCAAGGAGCTGTCCGACCTGGAGGCCAGGTCCATGCAGGTGCAGGCCGAGATCGACGAGCTGAAGCGAAAGATCGCCGAGCTCGAGGAGACCGGCGACGAGGTGGACGACGAGATCGCGGAGGCCGAGGAGGCCCGCGACGAGGCAGAGGCTGTCGTCACCGAGGCCAAGAAGGCCCGCGACGCCGCGGCCAAGGCAGTGGCCAAGCTGGAGCGTTAGGCACGGTCGGTCCCAAGCCGGCCCAATTTGTCGTCGTGCCGCGAGACGTCGGGCACGCGGCGCAGTCTCCGCATACGATCTCTCTGTGGCGACCGTCGGGGGCGCGGCGTCCGGGAGCCTCGCGGGGCGCTCGTCGGCGTTGCTGAGCTCGTTCCTCGCGATGCCCTCAGCCGAGGCGGCGCAGGCCGTCGTCGAGCGTCACCTGGAGGTGACGGCCACGCTGCTCGGCCGCGACTGGGTGACGCTGGTCCAGCACGTGCTCGACGACAACGGCACGGCACCGGTGGGAGTCGCGTGGCGCGCCGGCTACGCCCTGCACCACCTCGGCCACCTCGGCGATGCGCTCCGGGTCGTCGCGTACGCCGACCCGGGCCGGGCCGGCGAGGCCGACTGGGCCCGGCTGGCCGGGATGCGCGCCTCGCTCGCGTGGGGACGCGGAGACCTCGAGAGCTGTCGTGCCAGCGCCGAGGAGGCCCTCAAGTACGCGCGGGTCGCCGGCGACCCCGGGGCCGAGGCCAGCGCGTGGGTGGCGAACGCCATGCTCGCCGCCTTCGACGGTGACCGCGACCTGAACCTGCACTCCTATGAGCGGGCCCTGGCCCTGGCCGAGGAGGCCGGCGACCTCCAGACGCTGGAGCGGACCTGGAACAACCTGGGCTCCCGCTCCCTCGACGAGGGCCGATGCAACGAGGCCCTGCAGCACCTCCAGCGCGGGCTGGAGCTCAACGAGCGCACCGGCCACCTCTCCGGGCTCGCCATCCTGCGCCACAACGTCTCCGAGGCGCTGCTCGGGCTCGGCCGCCTCGACGAGGCGCTGGTCGAGTCCGACACCGCCCGCGACCTGTGGACCTCGCTGGAGGCCCCCAGCGCCTCGGTGTCCTGGCAGCTGCGCGGCGACGTGCAGCTCGCGCGCGGCAACGCCACCCAAGCGGCGATGGCGTTCGCCCACGCCGCGCGGCTCGCGGCCAGCGAGGACAACGCGCAGTACCACGCCGGGGCGCTGGCCGGTGAGGCCGTGTCGCTGGTCGGCACCGACCCGGCCCGCGCCGCCACGCTGGCCGAGGAGGCCCTGCGGATCTCCCCGCCCGTCGGGCACGCCATGCCGGTGGTCGCCGCCGGCTGGGTCCGGCTCTCCGCCGCCGACGCCGGCGGCGCCGCGGCGCTCGCCGAGCGGGCGGTCGGGCTGGCCACCCAGCACCGCGACCTACCCCGCCTCGCCGACGCCCTCGAGCTCGGGGCGCTGGCCCGCGCCGGCGCCGACGGCCGAGGGGACGACGAACGGGCCGACGCCCAGCTCAGGGAGGCCGGCGACATCTGGCGCGACCTCGGCAACCCGCTGCGAGTGCTGGCCAACGAGATCGTCGTGGCGCACCGGCGACGCGACCGGCTGACCGCGACCGTGGCCCGCGACGAGCTGCGGTCGCTGGGCGTGCACGACGACATCTGGCGGGTGGCTGGGCCGCTCCGCTCGGTCGCGCGCCCGCTCGGCACCGACGAGATCCGAGTGCACGTGCTGGGCCAGTTCGGGGTCGAGCTCGGAGGCGAGGCGCTGCCCGCTTCGGCGTGGCCCTCGCGCAAGGCCCGCGACGTCCTGCGGGTGCTGGCCTGCCGGGGAGACCGCGGCATCGGCCGCGAGCGGCTCGGCGCCATGGTCTGGCCGGACGCCGACGCTGTGGGCAACCGGCTCTCCGTGGCCCTGTCGCACGTCCGCTCGGTGCTCGACCCCGGGCGCCGCTTGAGCGACCCCGTCGTGGTGAGCGACGGCGGGATGGTCCGGCTCGACCTGCGCCACGTATCGGTCGACCTGGTCGACTTCACCGGCGCGGCCCGGGCGGCGCTGGCGGCGGCCAAGGCCGGCTCGGCCCGCGCCGTACCCCTGCTCCAAGGAGCGGCCGCGATGCACAGCGGAGAGCTGCTCGCGGACGCCGACGGCGTCGACAGGGTCGACTGGGTGCTGGCTGAGCGCGAGGAGGTCGAGCTCCTCGGCCGCGAGGTCCTGCACACGCTGGCCGGTCTGCTGGCCGCGGGGGCGGAGCCCGCCGAGGCGCTGCACTGGTACGCCCGGCTGCTGGCGCACGATCCTTACGACGAAGCGACGTACGGCGCGCTCGTCTCGCTCCTGGTCCGCCTCGGCCGGTACGGCGAGGCACGGCGCCACCACCGCACCTACGTCCTGCGCATGGACGAGCTGGGCGTGCCGGCTATGGACTGGGACCAGCTGGCCGGAGGCTGAGCGCTAGGCGCTCCGGCGCCCGGCCGCCGCGAGCTCGTCCTCGCCGACCTCGATCCGTAGTTCGCACACCTCGCGGACGACGTCGCTGCGCAGCTGTCGTCGCTCCAGCCGCAGCGTGGCCGGGGCGCCGTCGAAGACCAGGAAGGACAGCTCGGACTCCGCGCTGGCCAGGAGCACCAGGTTCCCGGGCTGGTCGGCGAGGTGCCAGCGGCTGGGGCCGAGGCCGGGGCCGTTGCGCAGCCGCAGGCACAGCCGGCTGCCCCGGGCGAGGCCCACGACGGTGCCGGGGCGCGGGTTGGCGAGGGTGACGACTTCGGTAAGGGAACTGCGCGTGGCCATGGCGGCACCCTGACCCGGAGGCCTTACAGGTTTCTTTCGGCCGCGGTCGTACGCCGGACCGGATGGCGAGGGTGGCTACGATGCGTGCGTGAGTCTGCCGTGGTCGCGGATGACCGAGCAGGTGCACACCGCACTTGCCGGTGGACTCGCCTGCGCGCTCGTCGTGGTGCTACCGCTCTCCGGTTCGGCTCTGACCGCGTCGGAGCTGGCTGCCGTCTCGCTGGTCGTGCTCGCTCTCGCGAGCGCCCTCTCCGCCCCGCGCTTCGTGGCGCAGCCGCCCCGGTTGGGCATCGGCCTGCCGGTCGCCGGCGAGGCTGGACCTCCGGTCCTTCGGACGCGAAGCACCGACCCGACGCACCACCCCCTGGCTCCTCGAGCTCCCGGACTGGCCTGACCGCTCGGCTTTCGCCGAGCCCACTCAGCCCCGTCCCTTCTCGACCTCTGGAGCCACCTCATGTCCCTGCTCGTTGCCCTGCCCTCTGCCCACATCTCGCCCATCTCGCCCACGCCCGAGCGCCGAACGATGAACGCGCTCAAAGACCTCGGCGGCCTCATCCTGTCGCCGCTCTACTTCGCCATCTCGGCGGTCCTCGTCGGTTGGTACCGCCTGTTCACGGAGGTCCTCGGCCTTGACGCGTACGGCGGCCTGGCCTGGGTGCTGTCGATCGTCGGCCTCACCCTGGTCGTCCGGACCGCACTCATCCCGCTGTTCGTGAAGCAGATCAAGTCCAGCCGCAACATGCAGCTGATCCAGCCGAAGGTGAAGGAGCTGCAGAAGCAGCACGGTCACGACCGGGAGCGCCTGGCCCAAGAGACGATGAAGCTCTACCGCGAGACGGGCAACAACCCCTTCGCCTCGTGCCTGCCGATCATCATCCAGATGCCGATCTTCCTGGCCCTCTTCCAGCTTCTCAACCAGGCGGCGAACGACGGCACCGGCCACGGCGTGCTGTCCGACGCACTGGCCACGCGGTTCGGTGACGCGCTGCTGTTCGGCGAGGTCCCCATCTCGGCGAGCTTCCTCAGCCCCGACGGGATCTTCGGCGTACAGGTCCTGGCCGCGGTCCTGGTGCTCGCGATGACCGCGACGACGTTCCTCACCCAGCGACAGCTGATGAGCAAGAACATGCCGGCCGACGCCTTGAACGGTCCCTACGCCCAACAGCAGCGGATGCTCCTCTACGTCCTCCCCGTGGTGTTCGCCGTTGGAGGCATAGCGTTCCCGGTCGGGGTCCTCATCTACTGGACCACCTCGAACCTGTGGACGATGTGTCAGCAGTTCTACGTGATCCGGAACAACCCCGCGCCCGGCACACCAGCGATGCTCGCGAAGGAAGCGCGGGATCGGGCCAATCGGGAGCGCGGGCCACGAGATGACGGCGGGTAGTGCGGCCGGCGGCCTGGCTGCGGTCCGCGGTGGTTGAGATCGCGTACGCCGACGGTGGTTGAGGAGGTCGCGCAGCGACCGTCTCGAAACCTCCGCAGCGAAGGCACCTGCTCGCGCGTCGCTGGTCGAGCTTGTCGAGACCACCGCAGCGTTGGCTTGGGTCCCACGCGTGACCTTGGGTGGTCGAGTGGTCGGTGGTTGAGGAGGTCGCGCAGCGACCGTCTCGAAACCTCCGCAGCGAAGGCACCTGCTCGCGCGTCGCTGGTCGAGCTTGTCGAGACCACCGCAGCGTTGGCTTGGGTCCCACGCGTGACCTTGGGTGGTCGAGTGGTCGGTGGTTGAGGAGGTCGCGCAGCGACCGTCTGCGAAACCCCCGCAGCGTTGGCTTGGGTCCCACGCGTGACCTTGGGTGGTCGAGTGGTCGGTGGTTGAGGAGGTCGCGCAGCGACCGTCTCGAAACCCCCGCAGCGAAGGTGAATCGCACTGGGTTTGCTGGAGGCTCCATCGTTTGGGAACGAGGATGGAGTTATGCCGAGGGACATCACGCCTGGGAAGCCGAGCACTCGGCGGTATAGCCAGGAGGAGAAGGACGCGGCGGTGCGGATGGTTCGCACTCTGCGGGCGGAGTTGGGCACCGATATCGGCACGATCGCGCGGGTGGCGCGGCAGCTGGGCTACGGGCTGGAGTCGGTGCGGGCCTGGGTGCGTCAGGCCGAGATCGACGAGGGTCGCGCGCCGGGTGTGTCCACCGATGAGGCTGGTCGGGTCAAGGCGTTGGAGCAGGAGAATCGTGAGCTGCGTCGGGCCAACGAGATCCTGCGGCGGGCAGCGACTTTCTTCGGGGCGGAGCTCGACCGCCAACAGCCGTGATCGTGGAGTTCCTCGACGCCAACCGGCATGAGGTCTTCGAGGGACGTGAGCTCGGGGTCGAGCCCATCTGTCGAGTCCTGCGTCAGGCAGGACTGCAGGTGGCCCCCAGCGTCTACTACGCGGCCAAGAGTCGTGCGCCCTCGGCCAGGTCGCGGCGCGACGCGGTGATGGGTCCGGTGATCCGGGCGTTGTGGGAGGACAACTACCGGGTCTATGGCGCCCACAAGGTGTGGAAAGCTGCCCGCCGCGCCGGTCACGACATCGGCCGTGATCAGGTCGCCCGGCTGATGCGGGCCGAGCAGATCGAAGGGGTGCGGCGCACCAGGAAGGTGCGGACCACTCGACCCGACCCGGGGGTGCCGAGGCATCCCGATCTGGTCGAACGTGACTTCACAGCCACCGCCCCCAACCAGCTGTGGGTCACCGATCTGACCTACGTGCCGACCTGGGCCGGGGTGGCCTACGTCTGCTTCATCACCGACGCCTACTCCCGGGCGATCGTGGGCTGGCGGGTCGCGTCCCACATGCGCACCAGCATGGTCCTTGACGCGATCGAGATGGCCCGCTGGTCACGCGGGACCCGGCTCGAGGGGCTGCGGTGTCACAGCGATGCCGGCTCGCAATTCACCTCCATCCGCTACGGCGAACGGCTCGACGAGATAGGTGCAGTTCCCTCGATCGGGACCGTCGGCGACAGCTACGACAACGCCCTGGCTGAGACCGTGAACGGCTACTACAAGGCCGAACTCATCCGCGGCCCCGCACGAGAGGGCCGGCCCTGGAAGACCGTTGAGGACGTCGAGCTCGCCACCCTGTCCTGGGTCCACTGGCACAACCACCAGCGACTCCACGGCTATCTCGACGACGTTCCGCCAGCGGAGTTCGAGGAGACGTTCTACGCTCAACCACGGACCGACCAGACCCTGGTCGGAATCCAATAGTCCGAGCCTCTACAAAACCCAGTGCGATTCAACCTGCTCGCCCGCCGCTGGTCGAGCTTGTCGAGACCACCGCAGCGTTGGCTTGGGTCCCACGCGTGACCTTGGGTGGTCGAGTGGTCGGTGGTTGAGGAGGTCGCGCAGCGACCGTCTCGAAACCCCCGCAGCGAAGGCACCTGCTCGCCCGCCGCTGGTCGAGCTTGTCGAGACCACCGCAGCCCGCGCCGGGACCGGCCGACCACCGGGTGCGCGACGCCGTAGATCACGGTTGCGTCACGGTGCCGGAATCCGTTGTGGAGAAGGGGATTCTCGGCCTCGGACTGTCGGTGGTCGGTGGCAGTGTTGGCCCCACGATGACCTCGACCTTGGACCCGCTCCCGCTCTCCGGGGCAGACGACCCAGCCGCCGTGCTCGCGTACGCGCGGGCCCAGAAGCAGGTCGAGGACGACGCCGCACGGCAGGTGCTCAAGGCCGCCGCGGCGTGGGCGTCGATGCACTCCAGTCAGTCGCTGGTCGGGCCGGTCGATGAGTGGCACGAGTCCTGCCTGCCGCTCGGTGGGGAAGGGTGTCCGGAGGTCGCGGAGTTCGCGGTGATGGAGTTCGCCGCGGCGCTGGGCCGGTCCACCGAGTCCGGGCGCCGCTACCTGTCCCAGGCGGTCGAGGGCTGCTACCGGCTCCCGCAGTGCTGGGCCCGGCTCGAATCCGGTGAGTTGCCGGCGTGGCGGCTGGGGTTCATCGCCGAGCGGACCCTGTGCCTGTCCCCGCAGGCGGCCGGGTTCGTGGACGCCACGGTCGCGGCGTTCGCGCACACGATCGGCCCCGCGCAGCTGGGCCGGCTGATCGAGGAGGCCAAGGCCCGGTTCGACCCCGAGCAGACCGAGGCCGAGCGCCTCGCCGCCGCCGAGGCGGGGCACTTCGACATCGCCCTCGCGGATGTGGGCGTGACGGGCCGGGTCCGGGTCGACGGCAACCTCGACCTGGCCGACGCCCTGGACCTGGAGGCCGCGGTCGCCGCCGACGCCCACCAGCAGCTCCTCCTCGGCTCGACCGAGTCCCTGGACGTGCGCCGCTCCATCGCGGTCGGCAACCTCGCGCGTAGCCAGCCGACCCTGGACCTGACCGAGAACACCGGTGAGCCGACCCGCCGCCGGCCCCGTCGGCAGAAGCGGCAGGTGGTGCTGCACGTCCACCTCGAGCACGCCGCGGTCCTGGGTGCCGGCGGACTCGCAAGGCTCAAGGAGACCCGCGGACCGGTGACCGCCGCACAGGTTCGGACCTGGTGTGGCAACCCCGACACCGAGATCACCGTCCAGCCGGTCCTCGATCTCGCCGAGCACCTGCACGTCGGCTCCTACGAGGCCTCCGCCCGGCTCAAGCTCCAGACCCAGCTCCGCGACCTGATCTGCGCGTTCCCGTTCTGCTTCCGCCCCGCCGAAGCCTGCGACTGCGACCACCGGGTCCCCCACGACCCCGACCGAGCCGACGGCGGACCCACCTGCACCTGCAACCTCGCCCCCGCCTGCCGCAGTCACCACCGCGCCAAGACCACCGGCGGCTGGACCTATGTGACCGTCGAACCCGGCGCCTACCTGTGGCGCAGCCCCCTGGGCTACCAGTTCCTCCGCGACCACACCGGCACCCTCGACGTCACCCCCGACGACGAACGCCGTGAGCTGGCCCGCACCTTCACCACCCACTTCGGCGAACCCTGACCACCCCGCCCCACACCCCGCTCAGCACCACCCGAGCGGAGAGTTCAGCGCGCCATCGGCGGCATGTCGGGGCGTAGTCGCAACAGCTGCATGAGCGCTCGTTCAGCCGCTTGCCTGTAGTAGAGATGCAACGACCTCGGCCTTGCCCACTGTGTACGCCTTGCGATCGACGGGCTCTCGCTGCGCGAGCTGCGCCTTGACTGCCTCGTAGCGACTTCGGGCTTCAGGGCTTCGACGCAGAAGCTCTCGAAGGCGCAAATAGTCCCGCCACGCCTCGCCCTCGAACCGGACCGCATGTAGGTGCGCCACCCGATGCCATGGCCGAGCCTCCAGCACGAACACGTGCCCACCGTCTGCGCCCGCATCGCCCCGATAGATCCAGCCATCGCTCGTCAGTCGCGCTGTGATGGGGGCGAGCGACTGGTCGTCCACGAGTCCAACTGCGAGGTCGATGATCGGCTTGGCCAAGAGATCCAGCACAGACGACGAGCCGACAGCCTCGACGTGGGCAGTGACGCCATCAAGTACTCGGAGTACGTGACGTTGCAGATCTACACCAGCGACGAGCCAGGCTTCGGTGGTTCTTCGCAGGGTCATCGAGTTGTAGTCCTGCCCGAGCCCGGCCTCGATCAGTCCATCCACACTCACAATGTCTCCCACAAGCCATCCAACTACTCCGTGGCTTTGTCGATGATGCCTGCGAGGTTGCCACCGAAGACGGCGACGACGATCAGCCCCACCACGACGATGCCTGCGTTGCCGAAGCCGCGCGCCGCTCCGGTAGCAGTCGATTCGCCTCGGGCGAAGCCTGCCTTGACTGCTGCCATCGCGCCGAAGCTGGCGGGCGCGCCGGAGAAGAACACTGGCAAGGTCAGGATCGAGAGCACGCCCAGCACGATCGCGCCACGGTGAGCTCTAGGGCCGGTGAAGAACCGGCCGAGCCCGAGCGCGATCAGGAGGCCGAGTACGCCGAGCGCGACGGTGACCGGGAGCTGCGACTCGGGTGCCAAGTCACCGGCGCCGAAGTCGTCGCGGAGGTCCCAGATCGAGAACGCGACGTGGAAGAGCGTGTTGGCAACCGTCGTCAGCGCGAACGCGCCGCCGACCAGGACTGCAGGTGCCAGTCCGCGAGTGGCGGTCCTGGGTGGGGCGTCGGTAGACATGGAGCCTCCTCGATGTGTCCTCGGCCGCTCCGAGGCGTTGCGTCGAGAGTCGGCTCCGCGACTTCCCGAGCGCTAGGAGGGCGCACTCCCGGCGATTGCCGGGGATTCCCGGGCATTCCCGGGGCCACGGTCGCGCGGAACTTGACCCATCCTCGACCAGGGATGCTGCTAGCTCGCGCCGACGGTCAGAGGTCCGCTCCGAAAATGAGTACGTCGCCGCCGTTCTTGAACGCGGTGCGCTGCAACACCAGCCCGATCTTCTGGGCGACGCGCTGGGACGGGATGTTCTCGGGCCGGATGATTGCAATCAGATGCGGATGGCCGGCGTCGCGGGCGGCGTCGCGGACCGCTGCAGCCGCCTCGGCCGCCAGGCCCTGGCCGCGCAGCGCGAGCTTGACGTGGTAGCCGACCTCGAGGAACGGCTCTCCTTCGACGTCCTGGATGGTCAGCCCGCAGTCGCCGATGACATCGCCTTCGTGTGTCTCGACGACCCAGAGGCCGAATCCGTGCTCGGCGTAGTTGCGGATGTTCCAGGCGATCCAGCGCTCGGCGTCCTCGCGGGTGCGCTGTCTGCGTTCAGGTCGGGCCGGGTCCGGTCCTCCGAGTACGGCGGTCATCTCGTCGAGGTCGCCGTCGGTCATCTTTCGAAACCGCAGGCGCGGGGTCGGGGAGGGCAGCACTAGGCGTCGGCCCAGCCCTTCGAACGCTCGACGGCGTCGATCCAGCGGGCGTGCGCGGCGTCGGCCCGGGTCCGGTCTGCGGCAGGGGTGAAGGCCCGGTCGAGCTGCCAGGTCTCTCGGAGGTCATCCGTGGAGGACCAGACGCCGGTGCCGAGCCCGGCGAGGAACGCCGCCCCGAGCGCCGTCGTCTCGACCAGCTTCGGCCGCTGCACCTCGACGCCGAGCTGGTCGGCCTGGAGCTGGCAGAGCAGGTCGTTGGCCGAGGCGCCGCCGTCGACACGCAGGGGGGCACCGTGGTTGGGCATCGTCTCGAGCACGTCCCGGACCTCGAAGGCGATCGCCTCCAACGTGGCGCGGACGACGTGCGCCCGCGTCGTACCGCGCGTGATGCCGATGATCATGCCGCGGGCGTGCGGATCCCAGTGCGGGGCGCCGAGCCCGGTCAGCGCGGGCACGAACACCACGCCCTCGGTGTCGTCCACGGTGGCGGCGATCGCCTCGGTCTCGGCGGCGGAGCCGACGATCTGGAGCCCGTCGCGCAGCCACTGCACGGCGGCGCCGGTCACGAAGATCGCGCCCTCGAGCGCGTAGGTGAGCTCACCCGACGGTGACCGCCACGCGGCCGTCGACAGCAGCCCGGCGTCCGAGCGCTCGAGGTCGGTGCCGGTGTTGGTGAGGATGAACGACCCGGTGCCGTAGGTGCACTTGGCGTCGCCCGGGTCGAAGCAGGTCTGCCCGAACAGCGCGGACTGCTGGTCGCCCGCGATCCCTGCGATCGGCAGCGACAGGTCGAGGAACGACGTCGGGTCGGTGGTCGCGACCTCGCCCCAGTTGGGGACCAGCTCGGGCAGCGCGTCGCGGGGTACGCCGAACAGCGCGCACAGCTCGTCGGACCAGTCGCCGGTGTTGAGGTCGAAGAGCAGCGTGCGACAGGCGTTGGAGACGTCGGTGACGTGGTAGGTCCCGCGGGTCAGCCGGGCGATCAGGTAGGAGTCGACCGTGCCGACGGCGTAGCGTCCCGACTCGACCAGCGCCCACGTGTGCGGCTCGTGCTCAGCCAGCCACATCAGCTTGGTGCCGGAGAAGTAGGGGTCCAGCCGCAGCCCTGTCAGCTCGGCGACCCGCTCCTCGTGGCCGGCGTCCTTCAGCCGGGTGCAGATGTCGGCGGTACGCCGGTCCTGCCAGACGATCGCCCGGCGCGGGGACCCCAGGGTCTCGCGGTCCCACAGCACGATCGTTTCGCGCTGGTTGGTGATCCCGACCGCCTTGAGCTCCGACGCGTCGACCTGGGCGATGGCGTCGCGGACCGCCTCGAGGGTGGCCTGCCAGATCTCCTCCGGCGCGTGCTCGACCCAGCCGGGCTTCGGGAAGTGCTGCCCGAACTCCTGGTAGCCCTTGGCCGCGATGCCGCCGTCCTCGGTGACGACGACGGCGGTGACGCCGGTGGTGCCGGCGTCGATGGCGAGAACGCTCACGTGGCGTCGTCGGCCCGCACGATGTCCAGGATCTGCTGGTCGATCCAGGACAGGTCTGGCGCGACCCGCATCTCGTAGTTCTCGGTGCCGACCCAGGCCTGGAAGTCCCGAGCTCCCTGTGCGTGCGCGAACGCCTCCAGCTCCTCCCGGAGGTCGTCAGTGACGGGGACCTGCTCCTCCTCGGTCGACGCCTGGAGGTAGAGCTCGCTGAGGGTGAGCAGCCGGGCCAGCTCAGGGATCGGCTCCGCGTGGTCGTCGACCCGCAGGTCGACGGCGATGTCGTCGAGGCCGCCGTACCCGGCGCCCTCCTTGACCACCAGCAGGGCGGCCGACTGACGGCCGCGGGAGTCGCCGCCCGCGACGTCACCGGCGGTCAGCACGTCGAGCAGCCGCCGCGCCAGCGGGGCCTCGGAGTCGGAGGCCTCCCACGCGGTCCGCATCGCGAACACGACCTCCTCGCCGGTGAGGATGTTCCCCTGGATGGCGTAGCCGTCACCGGTGAGGCTGCCCGCCCAGTCGAGGCAGGCGTGGCCGGTGTGCGAGGCGGCGCCGCCGTCGACGTCGACGATGCCGACCTGGCGCTCCTCGCGCTTCGCGTCCTCCTCGAGCAGCCGGAGCATCGCCACCGACGCGTTCGCCCCGTCATCGAGGTGGGCCAGGGCTAGCCCCTTGTAGGCCACGTTGGCGTCCGCCTGCGTCGCGATCGCGCCCACCCCCGCCACCGCGGCCGGTACTGCGGACCCGACCGCGAGGAACTTCGACGCCACGGCTACCCCCCACGACTGTCCGTCTTCGGACCTGGCCACGATCGAGAACGTCATGGCCGCACGATAGCGAGCGACAACCACCGGACCCGGAGGCGAGTCCCACCACCGTGGACCGTCGCCTCCCGACCCTTCCCGGGCTCCTTCTCCTGCTGCTCACCGGTTGCCAGGGTGAGTCCGGTGGCGATCCGGAAGCCGGGCCCGCGGCACCGTCCACGCCCACGCCCACGTCCGCGACCGCCCCGGCCACGCCGACTCCGACGCCGGCTCCGACGCAGGGGCCGCCGCTGCTGGACGCGGCGACGCTGTCGACCGGGGAACCGCCGCGGCTGGCCTACGCCTTCGCGGAGCACCCGATCTTCGGCGGCGGCGACTGGCGGCTGGTGCGACCCGACGGGAGCGACCGGCCCTTCACCGAGACGCCGGCCCTGTTCGCGGCGTACGACGACGTGGTCGTCAACGGCTACGGCACGGAGGGTGGGTTCGCGATCGAGCTGTTCGACGGCGAGGCCAACCGCACCCACGAGCTGCCGAAGCTGTGCCACTTCGCGCTGGTCACGACGCCGGACCGCGGTCTGGTCGCCTGGCTCGACGACCAGGGCAACCTCGTGGAGCAGTACGCCGACGGCAGCCTGAGCACCCGCCCGGCCCGGCTGCCGCACGGCAGCTGCGACGACCAGGATCCGGTCGCCCTCAACGGACCCACGCTGTACGTCGACGGGCGGAAGTCGCCGCCGATGGCGATCAGCGGTCCGGGTGAGCCGGTCCCGCTGCCTGCCTTCAGGGATCTCGCCGACGTCTCCCCGCGCGGCAACCTGGTCGGGCGGCTCGCCGCTGACCCGCACTGCTGGGGGCTGCTCTGGGAGGGAGCCGAGCTGCGGTGGCGCACCTGTGCTGACCGGCTGGTGTCGTTCGCGCCCGATGGACGGCACGTGCTGGGCTCCGTGGGCAACGTGGACTTCCGCGGCATCGTGGTCCACGGCCTGCGCACCGGCCGGGTCGAGGCGCAGTGGGCCAACGTCCCCCGGCAGCGGATCACCCAGGTCGAGTGGGAGGACCACGCGCACCTGCTGGCGGTCGTCCACAACCCCGGTGTCGGGTGGTCGGTGGTGCGACTGGCCGTCGACGGCACCGCCGAGTACGCCGTGTCCCCGGTGCGCACGGGTGGCGGCGAGTTCTCGCCGTTCCGGCTGCAGCTGAGCTGAGATATCGGTTGCCCTCAACCGCGGTTGAGGTCGCACAATCAAGCGGTGCTCCATCGGCTCGGCTTCCCGTCCGTCGGCCGCCACCGGCGGTTCGTCACCGCGATCGCCATCGACGCGATCGGCAGTGGCGTGTTCATGCCGATCTCGATCCTCTACTTCCTCGTGGCCACCGACCTGACCCTGGTGCAGGTCGGCGCGGCGATCTCGCTGGCCAGCCTGATCGCGCTCCCGACCGGTCCGCTGATCGGGTCGGTGGTCGACCGGATCGGCGCCAAGCAGGTGCTGCTGGCCGGCAACGCTCTCCAGGGCGCCGGCTTCGTGGCCTACCTGTTCTCCGACTCCTTCGTCGCGGTGACGGCCTGGACGGTGGTGGTGGCCGTCGGCCGAACCGCGTTCTGGGGCTCCTACGGCAACATCGTCGCCGCCATCTCGGTGCCGGGGGAGCGGGAGAAGTGGTTCGGCTTCCTGGGCGCGCTCCGCAATGTGGGTTTCGCCCTTGGGGGCCTCGTCTCCGGACTCGCGATCACGATCGGGACGCAGCCGGCGTACGCCGCGGTCGTGATCGCGAACGCCGTGTCGTACGCCGTGGCCTTCGTGCTGCTCCTCGCGGTGCCGGCGACCGAGCGCGGCAAGCACGAGCAGCAGCCCGGCTCGTGGACGACCGTGCTGCGCGACGGTCCCTACCGGGTGCTGTGGCTCGCCCAGTTCGCTTTCTCCATGTCGATGATGGTGCTCAACTTCGCGCTGCCGGTGTACGCCACCACCGTGCTCGGGCTGCCCGGATGGGTGACCGGTGCGGTCTTCACCATCAACACGATCATGGTCGGGCTCGGCCAGGGACTGGCGGTGCGCGCGATGACCGGCCGGGTGCGCTGGCGGATCCTGGTGGCGGCCAACCTGTTCTTCGCGGCGTCGTTCGTCATCCTGCTCGGCGCCACCGCCGTCGGCATCGCGCTGGGCGTGGTCGTCGTGCTGGTCGGCTCGGTGATCTACACGCTCGGCGAGCTCACCGGTGGCCCGGTGACCGCGGCGCTGGCGGCGGAGGCGGCGCCCGAGCACCTGCGGGGCCGGTACCTCTCGATGATCCAGCTGGCCTGGAGCGTGTCGGGCACGATCGCCCCGGTGACGTTCGCCTGGTTGCTCGACCGCGGCGAGGCCTCTCTCTGGTTCGCCATGCTCGCGCTCACCCTGGTCGGCGTGGGGGTCTCGGCGGTGCTGGGCCGGGTGCTGCCGCTGGCGGACCGGCGGGTCACCAACGCAGCCGACGAGGCGGTCGACGAGGCCCTTAGGGGACCGTGAGCACCACCTTGGCGCGGGCGTGCTCGGTCTCGAGGTAGGTCATCGCGGCTGCCGCTTCGGTCAGGGGGAAGGACCGGTCCACCACCGGAGTCAGGGTCCCGGCCGCGACCAGGGCGGCCAGGTCGGCGAGCTGGGCGGCGTCCGGCGGCGACTGCGGCACGGAGAGCTTGAGCTTCAGGAACGGCGCCGCAACCTTCCCTCGGAGCATCAGCCAGACGGGTCCGAGCACCTGCCGCTTGCCCGTCGACGTACCGCCACCGGACAGCACCAGCACCCCGCCGGGCACGACCAGCCGGCGCAGGTCGCGCAGGCTGCGGTTGCCGACCAGGTCGAGCACCACGTCGTAGGTGCTGCCGGAGGCGGCGACGTCCTCGCAGGTGTAGTCGACGACGTGCTTGGCGCCCAGCGAGCGGACCAGGTCGACATTGCGGGTCCGGCACACCCCGGTGACCTCCGCGCCGAGTGCGTGTCCGAGCTGGACGGCGAAGGTGCCGACTCCGCCCGACGCACCGTTGACCAGCAGCCGTTGGCCGTCGGCCAGCCGGGACGCCTCGCGCAGACAGACCAGGGCGGTGCGGGCGGCCAGCGGCACCGCGGCCGCCTCCTCGAAGGACAGCGTCGGCGGCTTGGCGGCCAGGAACGCCTCGTCGACCACGGCGTACTCGGCGAACCCTCCGCCGGCCATCCCGAGCTCGCCGTACACCTCGTCTCCGGCCTGCCAGCGCGTCACCCCGGCGCCCACGGCTTCGACCACGCCCGCGACGTCGCTGCCGCGGACCTGTCCACGCGGGGCGCGCAGCCCGACCGTGAGCCGGGCCATGAGCGGAAGGCCCCTCATGATGTGCCAGTCCGCCGCGTTGAGGCCGGCCGCCCGGACCCGGACCAGCACCTGCCCCGTGGCGGGCTCGGGCCGCCGCGTCTCGCGGAGCGCGAGCACCTCCGGCCCGCCGTACGTCTCCTGCAGGACCGCCGTCATCTGCGCCATGACCCCACGCTAGGTACAGGCCCGCGAGGTCGCCCATCGGGGAAGCCCCCGAGCCGCCCCCGGCACCGGCATCAGCACTGGCATCGTCAGTGGCACTGCCACTAGGGTCGTCCGCGACTTGAACGATCCAATTACAGGAGAACCCATGCGTGTCGGTGTCCTGACCGGTGGCGGCGACTGTCCCGGTCTCAACGCGGTGATCCGGGCGGTCGTGCGCCGCGGGGTCCGCGACCACTCCTTCGAGTTCATCGGGTTTCGCGATGGCTGGCGGGGACCGCTCGAGGGGGCGACCATGGAGCTCGGGATCGCGCAGTGTCGCGGCATCCTGCCCCGTGGCGGCACCATCCTCGGCTCCTCGCGGACCAACCCGTTCAAGATCGACAACGGCGTTGAGCAGATCCAGGACAACCTCAAGGCGAACGGCGTCGACGCGCTGGTCGCGATCGGCGGCGAGGACACCCTCGGCGTGGCCACCAAGCTCTCGGAGCTCGGCGTGCACGTGGTCGGCGTACCGAAGACGATCGACAACGACCTGTCCGGCACCGACTTCACCTTCGGCTTCGACACGGCGGTCAACATCGCCACCGAGGCCATCGACCGCCTGCACACCACCGCCGAGTCGCACCACCGCGTGCTCGTCGTCGAGGTGATGGGCCGGCACGCCGGCTGGATCGCGCTCCATGCCGGCATCGCCGGCGGCGCCACCGAGGTGCTGATCCCGGAGCAGCCCTTCGACATCCAGGCGATCTGCGACCGGGTCGAGACCCGGTTCCAGACCCACTACGCGCCGATCATCGTGGTGTCCGAGGGCGCGGTGCCGATCGAGGGTGGCGACATGACGGTCGTCTCCGGCGAGAAGGACGCGTTCGGCCACGTCCGGCTCGGCGGCATCGGCGACCGGCTCGCCCATGAGATCGAGTCCCGAACCGGCAGCGAGGCGCGCGCGGTCGTCCTCGGCCACATCCAGCGCGGCGGCACGCCATCGGCGTTCGACCGCTGGCTGGCGACCCGGTTCGGCCTGCACGCGATCGACGCGGTCGCGGACCAGGACTTCGGGAAGATGGTCGCGCTGCGCGGCACCGACATCATCCGCGTCCCGCTCAGCGAGGGCACCGCCGAGCTCAAGCTCGTCAGTCCGGAGGAGTACGCCGAGGCGGCCGTCTTCTTCGGCTGAGCACTCAACCCCGTCCGTGTCGCCTGCGTAGAGACTGATGACGACACACAGACAGGGGTGGGTGTGAACCGGTTCTCGGGCAACGACGGGTTCGACGAGTTCGCGACGGCGGCGTGGCCGCGGCTGCGGCGCTCGGCGTACCTCCTCACGGGCGATCATCACCTCGCCGAGGACCTGGCGCAGACGGCACTGGTGCGCACCTACGCGCACTGGCGGCGAGTGCGCCGTGTCGATGCGCTCGCCTACACCCGGCGGGTCCTGGTGAACCTCAACATCGACCGGATCCGGCGCAGGCACGGGACGTTCGAGGTGGGGGACACCCATCTGGAGACGCTGCCGTCCCGACCCGACACCCGGGTCGACGAGCGTGACGAGGCGGTGCGGCTGCTGCTCACCCTGACCGACCGCGAGCGGAGGATCGTGGTGCTGCGGCACTACTTCGACCTCTCCGAGGCCGAGGTCGCTGCGGAGCTCGGGGTAGCCCGCGGCACCGTGAAGAGCACCCTCTCGCGCGCGCTCGTGAAGCTGCGCGTCGCCGCCATGGACGGCGACCGGACCTATGAGGAAGTGGTGGGACAGTGAACGACGTACGCACGGTCGCCGCGCTCGAGCGGACCCTCAAGACCACCGATCCCGAGCAGCTCCAGCCCGCCAGACTGCAGGAGATCCGGACTCGGGGCGGTCGCCGCCGGCGCACCAGGCTGGCCCTGGTGGCCGCCGGCACCGCCGCGGTCATCGTCATGACGTCGCTGGGGGGCGCGGCGCTGTCCGGCATCGGAGAGGACCGGGCGGAGGACGCGCAGCCAGCGTCGCCGAAGCCGCCGAAGGAGATGTCGGCGCTCGCGAAGCGCGCGCTGGCCGAGATCCCCGGCGCCCAGCAGGTCTCGAGCTGGCAGGTGCTGCTGCCGACCCCAGTGGGCGCGCCGGGCGTCCCATCCGAGCAGTCCGTGTCCGACGACCTGGTCGACGCCGGACCCATCGACATCGGCACCCGGCACTACACGGGCGTCACGGCCTACGGCCGGAAGGCCTTCCCGGCATGGCTCTACGACGGCGTCTCCGACTACGAGCAGAACGTGCTGGGCAGCAAGGAGGAGGGCTACCCGGTCGGCTCCACGGACATCGGCGTCGTCGTGGACGGCGGACCGATGCGGCTGGTCTGCATGCGCCCGCTCCCGGAGTGGAGCGGCGAACCGGCCGGCGACACCTGCTTCCCCGCGATGGTGGGCGGAGCCGATGGCCACCTCGTCTACGAGTGGGGAATGGGCACCGACGACTTCCTGCACGAGGGGAAGGCGCTCGAGCTGTTCTCGACCGACACCTACATCGACGGTTCGCCGGGCGAGGTCTGGATCGGCGGCACCTACGGCACCGATGTGGCGTCGGTGGACCTCGTCGCAACCGACGGCACCACGGTGCCCGCGACGGTCGCCCCGGGGACCCTGGTGCCCGGGAACACGATGTTCTGGGGGAGTGTCGACGGTGACCTGGCGATCGCGGTGACCCGCGACGCGGACGGCAAGGTGCTCGAGGAGCACGTGCTCAAGCCCTGCTCGTCGCCGGTGGACTGCGAGGTGCGCTGAGCCTCACCCGCTGAGGTCGGCCAACAGCGCTCGATGGTCGGAGAGCGGCAGGTGCGGAGACGCCGAGCCCGTAACGGTCAGCGATCCGTCGACCAGGATGTGGTCTAGCTGCTCGCGCGGGGCGTCCGCCGGGAAGGTGGGACACGTCGCGGCCGCGGTCATCCTCGTGAGCGCCACCGCGCGCCTCTGCCCCATGTTGAGGTCCCCGGTGAGCACCAGCGGTCGCTCGGCCGGAGCAAGTGACCGAACCAGGAAACGTAGCTGGCGGCCGTTCCACCACGGCACGAAGGACAGGTGGGTGCCCACTACGGTCACCGTGCCGTGCGGGCTCGCGACCTGCGCCGCCAGCGCCACCCTGGCCTCGTCCCGCACCAGCGTCGGCACCCGGTTGCCGTGGAACCAGAACGGCGTCGGCGCCCGCAGCACGGGCAGCTTGACCACGTGCCACGACGCCACCGGATAGCGGCTGAGCAACGCGACGCCGTACGTCGCCGCGTCCGGTTGCTCCTCGCCCGTGGCGGCCACCCACGTAGCACCGGGGGAGCCGGTCATCGCGGCGGCGAACCGGTGCTCGACGGCCCCCATCGCCTCGGCGGCAACTGTGGTCAGATCGGCCATGTGCGACCGCGGCTGGTTGCGGTCCACCTCCTGCAGGGCGAGGACGTCCGCCTCCAGGCCGGCGATCGCCGAGCCGAAGGTGGCCACGTCGACCACGTCGTCGGCCGGGTTCCGGCCGTGGAGGATGTTGAACGTCGCCACCCGCATCGCGGCCGCGGTACCCAGCAGGGCTGGCAACGACTTCGCCGAGGTGACGCTGATCCTCCTCGAGCGGTTGGGCGTAGTCGACGTTCCCTCTTGACGAATGGGGCTCCACCCCATCGGGTAGGAGTACTGCAGTTCTTCTCGCGCGGACCCGGAGGACCCACATGACCACGACCGCCAATGACGAAGTCGACGTCAACGGACCCGAGCCGGACCTCAAGCGGGTCATGGGGCCCAAGCTCCTGCTGCTGTTCATCGTCGGCGACATCCTCGGCGCCGGTGTCTACGCCGTCACCGGCCAGATGGCCGGCGTCGTCGGCGGCATCGTCTGGCTGCCGTTCCTGGTGGCCTTCATCGTGGCCACGCTCACGGCGTTGTCCTACCTCGAGCTGGTCACCAAGTATCCGCAGGCGGCCGGCGCGGCCCTCTACACGCACAAGGCGTTCGGGGTTCACTTCATCACGTTCATCGTGGCCTTCGCGGTGATCTGCTCCGGCATCACGAGCGCGTCCACCTCGGCCAACGTGCTGGCCGCGAACCTGACCGGCGGACTCGAGGCCAACGGCTGGATCGACGGCGCGGTGGGCACCGGCACGATCACCCTGATCGCGCTCGGGTTCATGGTCCTGCTGGCACTGATCAACCTGCGCGGCGTGGGCGAGTCCGTGAAGTTCAACGTCCTGCTCACCCTGGTCGAGGTCACCGCGCTGACGATCGTGATCGGTGTGGGCTTCTACGTCATCGGCCAGGGCGACGGCAGCTTCGACCGGATCACCACCTTCGACAACCCCGACGACAAGGGCCTCTTCCTCGCGGTCACCGCGGCCACGTCGATCGCGTTCTTCGCGATGGTGGGCTTCGAGGACTCCGTGAACATGGTCGAGGAGACCCAGGAGCCGGAGCGGATCTTCCCGAGGACGCTGCTGACCGGCCTGGGCATCGCGGTGATCATCTACATGCTGGTCGCGGTCTCGGTGGTCACCGTGCTGAGCTCCGACCAGATCGCCAACGCCACGGACGGCCGGGCCCTGCTCGAGGTCGTGCGTGTCGGTGCGCCGGACTTCCCCATCGAGAAGGTCTTCCCGTTCCTGGCGGTGTTCGCGGTCGCCAACACCGCGCTGATCAACATGCTGATGGCCAGTCGGCTGCTGTACGGGCTGGCCAACCAGGACGTGCTGCCGCGCGTCCTGGGCAAGGTGTCGCCGAACACGCGGTCGCCGTACGCCGGGATCATCTTCTCGACGCTCCTGGCGCTCGGGCTGATCATCTACGTCTCGGAGCGTGCCGAGTCCGACGTGGTCATCAACCTGGCCAGCGTCACCTCGCTGCTGCTGCTGGGGGTCTTCACGGTCGTCAACATCGCGTGCCTGGTGCTGCGCGGCGACGGCCGGGAGTCGCGGTTCCGCTCGCCCGGCCTCACCCCGTGGCTCGCGGCAGCGGCCACCGCCTTCCTGATCGGCCCGTGGGTCGACCGGCCGGGCATCGTCTACCAGATCGCGGGGGTGCTGCTGCTGATCGGCGTGGCGCTCTGGGCGCTCACGTGGCTCACCAACCGCGGGGTCCGCGCCAAGAAGACCGGGTTCCGCGACATCGAGCACATGGACAAGTGACCGCCGGGACGTGAGAACGATGCGGGGCGCAGGGCTGCTCGCCCGTACGCTTGGCGGGTGAGCAGCACCGTCCCCGACCTCGAGGCCCTGCGCGCCCTCGGTCCGGCCCAGCAGCCGGTCTACCCCGACAGCGCGGCCGTCGAGGCCGCCGTGGCCCGCCTCCGGACCATGCCGCCGCTGGTCTTCGCCGGTGAGTGCGACGAGCTGAAGGACAAGATCGCCGCGGTGTCGCGCGGTGAGGCCTTCATGCTCATGGGCGGCGACTGCGCCGAGACGTTCGCCGGCGTCACCGCCGACAACGTGCGCAACAAGCTGCGCGTGCTGCTGCAGATGGCGGTCGTGCTGACCTACGCCGCGTCGGTGCCAGTCGTGAAGGTCGGCCGGCTCGCGGGCCAGTACGCCAAGCCCCGCTCGTCCGACCTCGAGACCCGCGAGGGCGTGACCCTGCCGGCCTACCGCGGTGACGCCGTCCATGGCTACGACTTCACCGCCGAGTCGCGGGTGCCCGACCCGCAGCGGCTGGTCGACGTCTACAACTCCTCGGCGGCGACCCTCAACCTGGTCCGCGCGTTCGTCACCGGCGGCTACGCCGACCTGCGCCAGGTGCACACCTGGAACACCGACTTCGTCCGCGAGTCGCCGATCGGGCAGCGCTACGAGCGGGTGGCCGCCGAGATCGAGCGGGCGCTGACCTTCATGCAGGCCATCGGTGCCGACCCAGACGAGTTCCACCGGGTCGACTTCCACACCTGCCACGAGGGCCTGCTGCTCGACTACGAGCACGCGATGACCCGCATCGACTCGCGCACCGAGACGCCGTACGACGTGTCGGCGCACTTCGTCTGGATCGGCGAGCGGACCCGCCAGCTGGACGGCGCCCACGTCGAGCTGTTCCGGCACATCCGCAACCCGATCGGCGTGAAGCTCGGGCCGACCACCACCGCCGACGACGCCCTCGCGCTGGCCGCGAAGCTGAACCCCGACAACGAGCCGGGCAGGCTCACCTTCATCACCCGCTTCGGCGCCGGCAAGATCCGCGAGGGCCTGCCCGACCTGGTCGAGAAGGTCACCGCCTCGGGGGTCGAGGTGGCCTGGGTCTGCGACCCGATGCACGGCAACACCTTCGAGGCATCCTCCGGCTACAAGACCCGACGCTTCGACGACGTCATCGAAGAGGTGCAGGGCTTCTTCGACGTGCACCGCTCGCTCGGCACCTGGCCCGGCGGGGTCCACGTCGAGCTCACCGGCGACGACGTCACCGAGTGCGTCGGCGGCGGCGAGGAGCTCCTCGAGGTCGACCTGGGCTCGCGCTACGAGTCGGTCTGCGACCCGCGGCTCAACCGGGTGCAGTCCCTGGAGCTGGCCTTCCTCGTCGCGGAGATGCTGCGCACCGTCTGAACCGGCCTGAACCAGCCTGAACCAGACCGACCCGCTGGCCGTGCACCATTCATGACCTCCGACACGATCGCCCGCAGGATCCTCGCCCCTGTTGCTGCCGCCGCTCTCGCCGCGGCCGTGCTCGTCCCGTCCGGTGCCGCCGAGGCGCGGGCCGGTGCGTCCGTGACCGTCGCCGACATGGCCTTCGGCCCCGCCTCGGTCACCGTTGGCCTCGGCGAGCGCGTCACCTGGACCTTCCAGGACGCCACCGCCCACAACAGCACGTCGGACCAGGGCTTCTGGAGCAGCGGCACCAAGTCCGGCGGGGCGACGTACTCCCGGGCGTTCACCTCCGCGGGAACGTTCGCGTACCGCTGCACGATCCACCCGATGATGCGCGGCAAGGTGGCGGTGCCGGTCACGGTGAAGGGCTCACCGAACGCGGGGTGGACCCTGCGCTGGTCGACGAAGAAGGGCAAGGGTGGCGTCACCTTCGACGTCCAGACCCGGCTCGGCTCGGGGAAGTGGAAGCCGCTGGTCACCGGCGCGACCGCGGCGAGCCAGAAGTTCAACCCGGCCAAGGCCGGCAACTACTCGGTGCGGGCGCGCACGGTGAAGGGCGGATCGCGGTCGGGTTGGGCGCCGACCACTACAGTCCCCATTTCGTGACCTCGAGTGTTATTGACCTCCGCTCCGACACGCTCACCAAACCCACCGAGTCGATGCGCGCCGCGATGGCGCGGGCCGAGGTCGGCGACGACGTCTACGGCGAGGACCCCACCGTGCTCGCGCTCGAGGAGCGGGTCGCCGGGCTGTTCGGGCACGAGGCCGCGCTCTTCACGCCCACCGGGTCCATGGCAAACGTGCTGGCGGTCGGCTCGCTGGTCGCGCCCGGGCAGGAGGTGCTGTGCGAGTCGTCGGCGCACATCGCCCGAGCCGAGCTCGGCGCGCACGGCGCGATCGGCGGGATCACGATGCGCACCTGGACGCACCCGCGTGGCCGCGCGGACCTGCCCGCGATCCGGTCGATGTTCGCGCCCGACATGGGCCCGTTCTTCGTGCGCACCGCGGCGATCTCGGTCGAGAACACCCACAACTTCGCGGGTGGGGCGGTGCTGCCGCTCGAGGAGCTCCAGGAGCTGCGCGCCTGGGCGACCGGGGTCGGTGCCGGGGTGCACCTCGACGGGGCCCGGATCTGGAACGCGCACGTGGCCACCGGCGTACCCCTCGTCGACTATGGCGCCATCGCGTCGGTCCTCTCGGTCTGCCTGTCCAAGGGCCTGGGTGCCCCCATCGGCTCGCTGATGGTGGGCTCGCGCGACGCGATCGACCAGGCGCGGGTGCGCCGCAAGCGGATGGGTGGCGGCATGCGCCAGGTCGGCATCCTGGCCGCCGCCGGGCTGCACGCCCTCGACCACCACGTCGACCGGCTGGCCGAGGACCACGCCCACGCCGGATTGCTGGCCGAGGCCTGTGGTCTCGACCCCGCCACCGTCGACACCAACATCGTCGTGGTCGAGCGCAGCGATGCCGCGGCGTTCGTCGCGGCCGCCGCCGAGCAGGACGTCCGGGTCGCCACCGTCGGCCCGACAGCCGTCCGGATGGTCACCCACCTCGACGTCTCGCAGGCCGATGCCGAACGAGCCGCGGCGGTCCTGGCCCGCTTGTAGCTGCGGCTAGGCCTGCGGGTCTCCCACGAACGACACCTCGCTGATCGCGGTGAAGTCGCGGGCGGCCTTGCCCTCACCCGGGGCAGAGACGGTCGCGAGCCTGAGCACCACGCTCCCGGTGACGACGTCGGGGACGTCGACCAGCTGCAGGTCCCGGGTCTCGGTGAGCTGCTGACGCACCTTGCTCCCGTCGTCGAAGACCCAGGTGACGGACTGGATGCGGCGGTTGCCGAGGTACCAGTCGAAGGTGCGGCCCTTGCTGTCTGTCGAGGTCTTGGCGTAGCCGTTGACCAGCCCGACCTGGTGCAGCTCGGTCGGCTCGCGCAGCGTGAAGGTCAGCGTCATGCCGGTGCCGTCGCCGGGCGCCCGCCACGCGGTGTCGGGGACGCCGTCGAGCATGTTGCTGGCGTCGTAGGAGACCTGGTCGCCGTTGACGTCCTCGTTGGGCGTGGCGGTCTTCGGCGCCTTGGCCGAGGCGCGCCCCGCGACGTCGACGCCGTCCTTGCTGTCGGCCCCGGGGTCCTGGGACGACTGGCCGCTGTTGCCGTCCTCGGCGGTCGGGTCGCTGCCGTCGTCGCGGACCAGGAACCACCAGCCGGCCGTGAGCAGCACCAGCACCAGCGCGGCCGCCAGGATCCAGAGCACCGGGCTGCGGCGCTCCTCGTCGTACTCGTAGGGCTCGTAGGGCTCGTAGTGCTCGTAGTCCGGCTCGCCCGGCGCGTCAGCGACAGCGGCGGCTGCCTCCGGCTCCGCGGCGGGCTCGGAGGTGGTCGTGGTGAGCGGGCCGTACGGCGTGTAGCTCTCGACCTCGTCCGCGAACAGCGGGTAGCGGGGCGGCGGGGGCGGCGCCACCGCGGCCGGTGGAGTGCGCGGGTCTGCCGCGGCCTGCGACAGCCTCCGCTCGGCGGTGTCGGTGCGCCAGTCACCATCGGTGACCGGGCTGCTGACCGGGGTGCTGACCGGGGTGCCGTCGGGGGTGGAGGAGTCGACGGGCGCGCCGCAGTTCGTGCAGAACCGGCCCACGCCGAGCTGGTGGCCGCAGGACGTGCAGCTGCTCATCTCCTCACCTCCGCACGGGATGTTAGTCGCGGAGGACAGTAGTCGCAGGTCAGGAGGTCCGGATCGCAGACGCGGCGTCCACTCTGCCGACAGCCGGAGGCAGCCGTCGTACGGCGGTCGCGAGCTCGCGCAGCTCGCTCCCGTCCAGCGCCTGCGGCCCGTCGCAGAGGGCGGCTTCGGGGTACGGGTGCACGTCGACCAGCAAGCCGTCCGCGCCGACCGCGATCGCGGCGCGGGCCAGCGGGACGACGAGGTCCTTGCGGCCGGCGGCGTGGCTCGGGTCGACCACGATCGGCAGGTGGCTGGTCGCCTGGACCGCGGGCACGGCCGAGATGTCGAGGGTGTTGCGGTACGACGTCTCGAAGGTCCGGATGCCGCGCTCGCACAGGACGATGTCGAGGTTGCCGCGCTGCGCGACGTACTCCGCGGCCATCAGCCACTCCTCGATGGTGGCGTTCATGCCGCGCTTGAGCAGCACCGGCTTCCCACTTGTGCCGACCGCCTGGAGCAGCCCCACGTTGGCCATGTTGCGGGTGCCGATCTGCAGCATGTCGGCGTGCTCGGCGACGACCGCGACGTCCCGGGCGTCGACGACCTCCGTGACCACGGGGAGCCCGGTGGCCACGCCGACATCGGCGAGGATCTCCAGCCCCTCGACCCCGAGCCCCTGGAAGGCGTACGGCGAGGTCCGCGGCATGAACGCGCCGCCGCGCAGCAAGGTGGCGCCGGCGCCCTTGGCCATCTGCGCTGCCTCTAGCATCTGGTCACGGCTTTCGACGGCGCACGGGCCGCCGATGAAGGTGAAGGTCTCCGGGCCGATCGGCACCTGACGGCTGGACCCGACCCAGACCGTAGAGCGGTCGCGATAGTGCTGGCGGCTGACCAGCTTGTAGGGGTCGGAGATCCGGTGCACGTCGGCGACGCCCTTGAAGGTGCGCAGGTTCAGGTGGTGGAAGGAGTCGATGTCGCCGACCAGGCCGATGATCGTGCGGACCAGGCCCTTGGAGACGAACGCCTCCCCACCCACCGCCTCGACTCGAGCGACGACGGCCGCGATGTCCTCGTCGGTCGCGTCGGGCGCCATGACCACGACCATGGCCGCGAATCTAGGCTCGCCCGCTGTTTTTGGCGGGGCAGAACTCAGAGTGCGGACAGGTGTGACTCAATCGTGACGCGGCGGTGCCCGGGCGCCGGCCTGTCGAGGGTCCCGGCGCCCGGGCACGGATCGAGGTGCCCTAGCCGGGCATGAGGGTGACCAGCGACATCGCCGGCATCGGCAGGTCGCACTCCACGACGACCACGCCGTCGGCGTCGGCCCGCACGTCGCGGTCGGGCTCGAGCGGCTCGAGTCGGTCCGCCTCGCGCAGCGCGGCCCACTGCTCCTCGGTCGGCCAGTCCTGGTCGTCGTCGCGAAGCCGACCCCAGACCGCCGCGATGTCGGAGTGGTCGTCGTCGACGCGGTCGTGGCGCAGCCGGTACGCCGCGTCGGCGGTGAGCCCACGCACCGCCAGCCGGACCCGGCGTGAGAGCTCGGGGGATCCCGAGGCCTTGGTCTGGTCGAGGGTGAGGTTCCAGGCGAGCACCGAGACCTTGCCGTTCGCGTCGGTGGTGGCCAGCGCCTCGACGAGGGACTGGGCGCCGTCCCCCGAGAGCGTGGTCGCGACCTCGGTCGGGCCGAGCCGCTCGAGCAGCGCGAGCGCCCACCACCTCGGCTTGCGCAGCTCGCCGACCGTGCGCAGTCCGAAGCCGCCGTGCAGCAGCGCCGGTGGTCTGCCGAGCTCCTCGAAGTGGTCGGACACCACCCAGTAGGACAGCGCCTCGATCCGCTCCTCGCGCATCGCCGAGGCCATGCCGCGCATCAGGAAGGTGCCGGCGAAGACCGCGTCGCTCACCTCGTTGAAGTGGGTCGGCGTCACGCCCCACTCGGTCCACCAGATCGGGACGTCCGGGCGTCCGTGGCGGGCCAGCGTGGGGCGGAAGTCCAGCGGTGGGGAGCCGTAGGTGTGGGTGGTGACGAAGTCGACCGGAGTGCCGGTGCCATCTACGTGCGCCAACAGCTCCTCGACCCAGCCGGCCGCCGCGGAGGACGGTCCACCGACCCGCAGCCGCGGGTCGACCGCCTTCACGGCGTCCGCGGTGATGTCGTAGAGCCGCAGGTACTCCTCCGGAGTGCCCGACCAGAAGACCTCGAGGTTGGCCTCGTTCCAGACCTCGAAGGACCAGTGCTCGACCACCTCGTCGCGGCCGTACCGCTCCACGAGGTGTGCGACCAGGTCGTGGACCAGGTCGTGCCAGCGGCCCCAGTCCTTGGGCGGCGAGACGATCGCGGCGTAGTCGAACACGGTCTTGCCCGGGTCCGAGGCGAGGTCGTGCGGCATGAACGACAGCTCCACCACCGGATAGAGCCCCAGCCCGCGCAGGTGGTCGTAGACCCGGTCCACTCCCGAGAAGTCGTGGACCGGGTCTCCGCTCACCTCCCGGTAGACACCCAGGTCGTCGCACAGGATCGCGTGCGCCCGGACGTGGGTCACGCCCAGCTCCTCGTGCGCGGCCCGGAGCGCGGCGGTGAGCTCGGCCCCGATCGGACGGCCGCCTGTGGTGTCCTCCGAAAGAGTGTGGGAGAGGTGCTCGCTGCCGATCATCGGCCGCCACGGCCGGGGGAGTGGCCGGACTTCAGCGCTCACGTCGACGTCGATGAGCACCGCTCCGAGCGGCTCGGCGAGCGTGGTCGACTCGACGGGCGCGCTCCGCGGACCCTCGACGTGGACGTCGGACAGGGTGGCCACGGCGTACCAGCGCGGCACGCCGGGCGTGCCGGTCGTGTCGGCGTACGGCGGATGCGGCACCGCCAGCACGTCGCGACCGGCGTGGTCGAGCGGCTCGAAGGTGCCGTCGGACGTGTCCGCGGCGTAGACCTGGTAGCCGATGGCCCCCTCGACCGGTTCCCAGGTGAGCGTCACCTGGTGGCCGCCGGGCTCGGCGCGCACGCCGGCCGGCGGGTCCAGCCGCGGCACCTGGCCGGCGAACGACGTGCCGGTCCGGGCCCCGATCCGGTCTTCCCAGTCCTGCCGGGCCGTCGACATCAGTGGCCCGCCTCCGAGGTGAACCGTTCCATGGCCATCAGCGGCCGCAGCTTGTGTTCCATGGCGCCCTTGGAGACGTAGCGGCGGAGGTCGTCGCCGGTCAGCGCGTTGCCGAGGGCGGCGATGATCATCCCCTGGTCGAGGGCGAGGTACTTGCGGGAGACCGTCCCGCTGCGCACGGCGACCGCGTCGTAGAAGCCGCCCGGCCCGTAGGCGTCGAAGTGCTCGCGCAGCTTGCTCAGGTTCGCGAGCGCCTCCTGAGGTGCGTAGCGCAGCGCGAGGAACGATGCGTGCGGGGTGACCACGCCGTCGCCGTACGTCGTCGGCGCGGGCTCACCCGGTCGGTCGGGGCAGCCCTCGTAGGCCTGGTCCCAGTCGGTCCGCTCCTGGTCGGTGGTGTAGCCGAACCGGTCCATGCCGAGCGCGTCGACGCCGTACTCGCGATAGCCGCCGGCCGGGTTGTTGGACGGCGAGAAGCCCCAGTAGCCGTAGTCGGCCTCGTCGAGGCCGTGCTCGATCTGGGCCCGCACGTAGAGCGGGTGGTTGACGCCCCACGACCGCTTGCCCCAGGTCTCCTCGGGCACGAACAGCGGCACCATCAGCGCCTCGAACATGCTGCCACCCCAGGTCGGGACCAGCTTCAGGTCGCGGTAGGGGAAGGTGCCCTCGAAGACGTCGATGCCGAGGTGCTGGCGCCATACGCCGGTCGGCTTGGTCTCGAACGTGAAGTCACACCTGGGCGGGAAGGTCCGCAGCGTGCCGAAGTAGTGCTTCTGGGGGATCTGTCCGGACGCGATGCCCAGGTAGGACGCGATGCGAGGCTCGGTGTTGAAGGCCCCGTAGTGGTGACAGGTGTAGTAGACGTCGGCCGCGTCGGGGTCGTCGCCGTAGTTCCCGGGCGTCGAGCACTCCGGCGGCGGCGCGACCCAGAAGCCGCCACGGATCTGGCCGCCGACCGGGGCGGTGGTGTCGGCCGGGTCCTTCCGGACGCCCTCGGCCGGGTTGTAGTAGTAGCCGAAGTCCATCGCCTTGCGGACCCGGTCGGCGGCATGAGCAACCTTCTTGTCCGCGCGGGCGGCGACGAGCAGCCCGATGGCCAGCCAGCCGTTGTCGACGCTGGAGGCGAACGGGTGGACGGGGTTGCCGTTCTCCGGCCAGGTGGTGAGCTTGGCGCCGGTCGCCGGGTCGTACCAGTTGTAGAACATGCCCGATGGCTCGTGCTGCTCTAGGCCGGCCACCGTCTGGATGGTCTTCTTCATCCGGTGGCGGGCCTCGGCGGCACCGATCAGCCCGGTGTC
Source organism: uncultured Actinomycetota bacterium (assembly GCA_963800715.1). Taxonomy (GTDB): domain Bacteria; phylum Actinomycetota; class Actinomycetes; order Propionibacteriales; family Nocardioidaceae; genus Nocardioides. Next base: position 146,285 of record CAWDBZ010000003.1, read on the forward strand.
GCGCGCCACGACGGTCGCCCACAGGTAGGCGCCGATGTTGGTCGGCGAGGTGTAGGCGCTGTTGGTGGCCGGGTCGAGGTCGCCGCCGATGTTGTCCGACGGCAGCCCGGTGACCGGGTTCGCCATCGCCTCGAAGGACGTCCAGGTGTCCGCGAGGTAGCCACGCAGCAGCTGGGCGTTCTGGCCCGCCGCGCTGTCGTGGCCTTCTGCCACGCCGGCACGCGGGTCCGGCGCGGCTGGTGAGGTCGAGGTGGTGGCTGCGACCACGAGGATGGCCGAGCCCAGGAGGCTTCCGAGAAGTGTGCGTAGGCGCACTGTGTAGGTCCTTCCGCCGAGTCGGGGAGGTGGTGGGTTACTTGATTCCGGTCATGGCAATGCCCTGCATGATGTGGCGCTGCAGGACCAGGAAGATCGCGAGCACCGGCAGCACGACGATCACGGAGCCCGCGAGGAGCAGGCCGAACTGGGTGGCGTTCTGCCCGACCGAGTAGAGGGCGAGCGCGACCGGGAGCGTGTACTTGTCCTCCGTCTGCGCGATCACCAGCGGCCAGAGGAAGTTGTTCCACGACGTCAGGAACGTGAGGATCCCGAGTGTTGCGAGGGCGGGTCCGCAGAGCGGCAGGATCACGGAGAAGAAGATCCGCAGCTCGCCGGCGCCGTCGATGCGCGCGGCCTGGATCAGCTCGTCGGGGAGGCTGAGGATGAACTGCCGCATCAGGAAGACCCCGAACGGGCCGGCAAGGAACGGCAGGATCAGCCCGAGCAGGGAGTTGCTCAGCTGCATCTTCGTGACCATCACGAACAGCGGGACGAAGGTCACGACGCCGGGGATCATCAGCGTCCCGAGCACGATCGCGAACAGCGCCCGCTTCCCCGGGAAGTCGAGCTTGGCCAGCGCGTAGCCGAGCATCGAGCAGAACACCATGTTGCCCACCGTCACGGCGAGCGCGACGACGACGGAGTTGAACATGTATGTCGGGAAGTCGAGGCGGCCGAGCAGGGTGTCGTAGTTGCTCGTGGTCACGGTCTCCGGCCACCAGGTCGGCGGCACCGCGCGGACCTCCCTCTCCGGCTTGAACGAGGAGAGCAGCATCCACACGAACGGCACGACCACGACGAACAGGCCGAGGGTGAGCACGGCGTAGAGCCACGGCGGCGTCCGCACCGAGTTCTCCCGCCCACCGGGGCGGCGTCGGGCGCCGACCTGTTCGTGGTCGTCCTGTGGGTCCGGACCGGTGCGGGCCGGGACCGGGAGCACGTCGGTCATGCGGCGGTCGCCTCCTTGGTACGGCGCTTGCTCGCGCGCTCGTCGCGCTCGCCGAGCCAGCGGAACTGGACGTAGGTGAGCAGCACGATGGCCAGGAACAGCAGGTAGCTGGCCGCGGCGGCGTACCCGAAGTTGCCGAAGCCGAACTGGTCGTAGGTGAAGTAGGTGACAGAGCGCGTGGCGTCCAGCGGGCCGCCCTGGGTCATCACGAACGCCTCCTCGAAGAACTGCAGGTAGCCGATGCCGGTGATGACCGCCCCGAAGAGCAGCGTGGGGCGCAACATCGGCAGCGTGATGTACCGGAACCGCGCCCAGCCGCCGGCGCCGTCGACCTCCGCGGCCTCGCTGACCTCACGTGGGATGGTCGCCAGCCCGGCCAGGAAGATCACCATCAGGGTGCCGAAGTTGCGCCAGACCGCCATGAGCACGAGCGACGGGAGCGCCAGACGGGTGTCGTCGAGCCAGTTGAAGCCCTCGATGCCGACCCAGCCGAGCACGGTGTTGAACAGCCCGCCGTTGTTCCGGTAGAGGAACTTCCACACCACCGAGACCGCCACGATGCTGGTCACGACCGGGAGGTAGAAGCCGACCCGGAACAGGCCCTTGAAGCGGTTCAGCCGGTTGATGCCCACCGCGGCGGCCAGTGCGGTCGCCATCGTGAGCGGTACGCCGAGCAGCAGGTAGAGCAGCGTGTTCACCGTGACCTTGCGGAACACCGGGTCCTGGACGAGGTCGACGTAGTTGGACAGCCCGACGAACTCCACCGCCAGCGGGTTGCGGATGTCGGCGCGCCTGAAGTCGGTGAAGCTCATCCCGAGGCTGGCCAGGACCGGCCCCGCGGTGAACACCAGGAACAGCACCACGAACGGCAGCGCCAGCACCCACGCGGCGACGGCCTGTGCGCGCCGCGTGGGGTCGACGTGCCGGCTCGGCGTGCCGGCGGTCAGGGTGGCCAAGGTCAGTTCCTCAGAGACCGGTACCGATGGAGGCGGCCTTCTGCTGCATCGCCTTGACCGCTTCTTCGGCGCTGACCTGGCCCTTGGTGGCCTTCTCGATGTCGCTGTCCATCACGCTCGCGACCTCTTCCCACGTCGGGACGGCCGGCGGCGAGCTGGCCGACTCGAGCTGCGCACCGAAGACCTGCATGTGCGGGTCGTCCGCGAGCTCGCCGGAGTCCCACGCGGACTGGACGGCGGGCAGGTCGCCCACCTCGTCGTAGAACGCCTGCTGGGTGTCGGGCTCGGCGAGCCACTGGATGAACTTCCAGGCGCCGTCCTTGTTGTCGGAGTCCGAGAACACCGCGAGGTCGCCGCCGCCGACGAACGAGTTGCCCGGCGAGGAGTCGGTGCCTGGGAGCGGTGCGAGGGCGTACTGGTCCGTGGTGACGCCCATCTCCTCGACGAGGTCCGCGTGCCAGGGGCCGGAGATGAACGAGCCGATGGTGCCGTCGGCCATGCCGCTCTCCAGCTCACCGGGGTCGAGCTTGTCGGTGGACGAGAGACCGTCGGCGAAGAAGCTGGAGTAGTACTCGAGCCCCTCGACCATCTCGGGGGAGTCGAGCGTGTACTCCGCGCCGTCGGCGTCCGTGAGCTCGGCGCCGGCCGACCAGGCGAACGGCATCATCGTCTGCCAGGCGCCGGTGTTGCCGGCCTGGAGCTGGAGGCCGTGCGTGACGCCGGCCTTGTCCTGCAGGTCGGTGGCGAACTGGCGCAGCTCGTCCCACGTGGCCGGCGGCTCCGACCAGCCGGCCTGCTCCGCGAGATCGGTGCGGTAGTAGAGGGCTCGCGTCTCGACGTACCACGGGACGCCGTACGACGTGCCGCCGACCTCGGTGGACTCCCAGGCGCCGGGGAAGAAGTCGCCCTCCTCGACCAGCCCCTCGGGCGTCGGCTCGATCCCGCCGGCCTCCGCGAACTCACCCATCCACGTGGTGCCGATCAGGCTCACGTCCGGCGTCTCGCCCGCCGCGATCGCGTTGGCGATCTTGTCGTGCGCGCCGTCCCACGGGACCGCGGTCACCTCTACCTCGGCGTCGGGGTTCGCTTCCGTGAACGCCGCCGCGAAGTCCTGGAGGACCTCGCCCTCGGTGCCCATCGCCCAGACCTCGATCGTGCCCTTGGCCTTCCCGTCGTCGATGGCCTCGCCCTGGCCCTCGGCGCCGGCTTCGCCGCCGGAGTCGCGGCCGCAGCCGGCCAGGGCCAGGCCTGCGACTGCGAGCAGTGCTGCGGCGCGGGTACGGGTGGATCTCATGGGAGTTCGCTTCCTACTAGGGGTCGGGTGGTGGTGGTTCGCACCACCAGTTCGGTCGGTAGCACTTCGTGCACGGGGGTGGTGCGGCCCCCACTGATCTGTTCGTCGAGGAGCCGGGCGGCGGTGCCGCCGAGGGCGCGCATCGGCTGGCGGACGGTGGTCAGCCCGGCGAAGCGCGCGGCCATCACGTCGTCCCATCCGCTGATCAGCACGTCCTGCGGCACGCGCACGCCCCGCCCGCGGAGCGCGGTGAGCAGGCCGAGCGCCAGCTCGTCGTTGGCGCAGGCCAGCGCATCGGGGAGCGTGGTCAGCTCGGCGGCCACCGCCGCGCCGGCCACCTCGTCCATCGCGCCGGGGTCGAGTACCGAGACCTCCAGCCCGTGGGCGGTGGCCCCGTGGCGGAGACCGTCGAGGCGCTCGGCCAGGTCCGGCGTGAGGCCCGGGTCACCCACGAACGTGACGGTGCGGGCGCCGGCCTCGGCGAGGTGCGCGGCCAGCGCCTGGGCGGCGCGGGTGTTCTCGGCGTTCACCGTGTCGATGTGGTCGTTGCCCGCCAGCGGTGCGCGGGCCAGCAGGACCAGAGGAGTTCCGCGCGCGGCGAGCCGCTCGAAGACCTCGTCGGCCACGGTCCGGCCGAGGGCGACCAGGCCGTCGCAGCGGCCGGCCAGCCGGTGCACGAGCTCGGCTGCGCCGTCGCGGCCGTGCGTCGACAGGATCAGCACCGAGCGGCCGAGCTCCGCGGCGACCTCCTCGTAGCCGAGCACGACCTCGGCGTAGTAGGGGCCGGAGAGGTCGGGGAAGACGATCCCGTTGGCGGCGTGCCGGCGCTCGGCGAGCTGGCGGCCGAGGTGGCTCGGCTCGAAGGCCAGCTCCTGCACCGCGCGCTGGACCCGCTCCCGGGTCGAGGGGCTCACGATCTCGGGGTCGCGCAGCGTCCGCGACACCGTCGCGGTCGAGACGCCGGCCTGCTTCGCGACGTCGCGGATCGTGCTAGCCATCTGGTCTCCCGAGAGCCTTGTGGTCTGCCTTCCGATGCCATGTAACCGGTTTCAGAGACCGGTTACAGCCCGTTGTGACCCAGGTCACACCTGTCGAGCCTGTGTCAGACGGTGAGGTGCTGGACCTCGCCCTCGAGCCTGCGCCGCGGCCCCACCTCGACCACGAGCATCGCGGCCAGGACCAGCGCCCCGCCCAGCAGCATCCGCGAGGTCAGGCCCTCGCCGCCGAGGAGCACCGCGAAGAACGCCGCGAACACCGGCTCCATGCTCATGATGATCGCGGTGCGGGTGGGGGAGAGCTGGGACTGCGCCCACGTCTGGGCGAGGAGCGCCAGGGCACCGGCCACCAGCGCCATGTAGACGATGGCGGCCCAGTCCCGGCCCTGGTCGGGAAGGACCACGCCGTCGGGCGCGGTGGCGACCAGGCAGATGACCGCGATCACCAGCAGCTGGACCACCGACATGCCCAGGGCGTCCCTGGCGGTCGACCACGCGCCGAGCGCGACGATGTGCAGTGCGTAGAGCACCGCGGCGACCAGGGTGAGCGCCTCGCCGTACCCGACCGCGAAGCCGTCCAGCGTGAGCACGCCGAGCCCTGCAGTTGCCAGCACCACCGCGCCCCAGGTGATCGCGGTGATCCTCGTCTTGAGCAGCACGGCCGCGAGCAGGGGCGTGCACACGACGTACATCCCGGTGATGAAGCCGGACACGCTGGCGGAAGTGTGCGCCAGGCCGGCGGTCTGCAGGATCTGCGCGACGCCGTAGATGCCTCCGACGAGCAGCGCGCGACGAAGCACCTCGCGAGGGAGCGCCAGGACGGCACGGTGGGCCACCGCGAACATCACCAGCCCGGCGATGGCGAACCGCACGGCCAGGAAGTCCAGCGTCGGCACCCGCTCGAGCAGGTCCTTGATCAGGAAGAACGTGCTGCCCCAGCTCGCGGTCGTCAGGAGCAGCGCGCCCGTCGCCAGCAGCGAGCCGCGCCGGGTGGTCACCGCCCTCACACGAGGTAGAGGGTGACCGTCGAGCCGATGGGTATCTCGGTGCCGGCGGCGGGGTCCTGGGAGTAGACGTAGCCCAGGCCGATGTAGCCCTCGGCCTCTTCGACGGCGACCACGAACCCGACGGACTCGAGGGTCGCGGTGGCGTCGTCGACGCCGAACGCGACGACGTTCGGGACCTCGACCAGCTGGGGGCCCAGGGAGACGAGCAGCGTGACCGAGTCGCCCTTGAAGAGGGTGCCGGTCCTCGGGTCCTGGGAGATGACGATGCCCTGGGCGACGCTGTTGGAGTACTGCTGGGAGATGCTGACCTTCAACCCGCGCTGGGTGAGCTTCTGCTCGGCGTCGTCGGCGCTCTGGCCGGCCCAGCTGCCGACCGGGATCGGTTGCCGCCCCTTCGAGACCACGAGGTCGACGATCGTGCCGAACCGCTGCGACGTGCCGCCCTTGGGGTCGGAGGAGATGACGATGCCCTCGGGCACCGTCTCGGAGAACTCCTTGGTGGACTTGCCGAAGGCCATGTTCGCGCCGGCGATCCGGTCCTGCGCCTGGTCCTCGGTGATCCCGGTCAGCTTGGGCAGCTGCGCGACCGCGCGGCCCAGCGAGACGGTGATCGTCACGTCGGTGCCCTTGAGCACGCGCTTGCCGGCCGACGGGTCGGTGCTCAGCACCAGCCCCGCGTCGACCGTGTCGGAGTAGGCGGGGTCGCCCGTCTTCACGTCGAGCCCGGCGTCCTCGAGCCGCTGCTGCGCCTGCTCGGGGGAGAACTGCAGGACCGACGGCGTGGTGGTGTAGCGGGCGTAGCCGAAGTACCACGCACCCGTGCCGACCGCGGCCGCGATGAGGAGCGCCAGCACCAGCAGGATCGGACCGCGCCGGCGCCGGCGCGGCCGCTTGGTCGGCTTGGAGGGTGGAGTCGGCGGCGGGACCGGCCTGGGCCGATCGGTGACGGTCGTCGGGACGCGCTCCCGCTCGATCGTCGTGGTCGCCTCGCGCGGTGGCGCCAGCAGCGCGGCCATCGCGGCGTGGTCCCACGGCTCCGGACTGGTGTCGCCCCGCGCCGGACCCTGGCGGCGCAGCACCTCGGCGGTGTCGGTGAACGTGCGAGGCAGCAGGTCGTCGACCAGCTCCGGGTCGCTGCGGACTCCCGAGGTGACGGCCTGGTTGACCCGCCGCAGGTGGTGCAGCAGCACGCCGGCGTCGGCGGGGCGCTGCTCCCGGTCGCGGGCGGTGGCCCGGGCGACGAGCGCGTCGACGTAGTCCGGGATCGCGGGCACCCGCCGCGATGGCGGCGGGACGTCCTCGTGCACGTGCTTGTAGGCGACCTGGATCGGCGTCTCGCCCTCGTGCGGCTTCTTGCCGGTGAGGATCTCGTAGAGGATCACGCCCACGGCGTAGACGTCGGCCCGGGCGTCGGAGCGGCCCTCGACGACGAGCTCGGGGGCGACGTAGGACACGGTGCCGATGAGGACACCGGTCGCGGTGTGCTGGGTGGTGGCGCTCATCGCCTTGGCCAGCCCGAAGTCGGCGACCTTGATCCGGCCGTCGTCGGCGATGAGGACGTTCTCGGGCTTGACGTCGCGGTGGATCAGACCGGCGCGGTGCGCGGACGCCAGTGCGGAGACCACCGGCTCCAGCAGCGCGAGGGTGCGCGCGACGGAGAGCGGCGCCTCCTTGCCGATGGTGTCGCGCAGGGTGTGTCCGGGGATCAGCTCCATCGCCAGGAAGACCGTGCCGTCGTCGTTGCCCTGGTCGAAGACCGCGACCACGTTGGGGTGCGACAGCTTCGCAGCCGCGCGGGCCTCGGCCACGAAGCGGGCCGCGAACTCCTCGTCGTCGCCGAGCCCGGGGTGCATCACCTTGACCGCCACGGTGCGGTCCAGCCGGAGGTCGGTGGCCTCGTAGACGGTCGCCATGCCGCCGCGGGCGATCCGCGAGCCGATCAGGTAGCGACCGTCGAGCACCCGCCCGGCGAGGTGGTCGGTCGCGTCCTGGGCAGGGTCGTTCGCCTGCTGGTCGGCGCCCTGAGGGGCATGCCGGTCCGACACGGCGACCTCCTGCACCCGGACGGGGAAGGATCCGGATGCTCCATCGTACGGATCAGTTGCGGATATCGGCATTTTCGAGGCTCCGGGCGAGCCGTGGGGTGGCCCCGACGTGATCTGACGTGCGGCGGCGTACGCCCGGATGCCAGCATGGGCGCATGACGCTCGCCGAATCCGACCTGTCCACCCTGGTCGACGAGTGGCTGGACTGGGACCAGGCCGCCGCGCGGCTCGAGGTCACCCCCGCCAAGGTCCGCACCATGATCCGCGTCCACGAGCTGGCCGCGGCCAGCCCCTCGCCGGGCGCCGGGCCGCAGGTGCCGGCCGACTTCATCGACGAGCACGGGCTGCCGGTCAAGGGGCTGGGCGGGGTGCTCACCCTGCTGCACGACGGTAAGTACGACGACCGCGAGATCATCGCCTGGCTCTTCACGGACGCCGACCTGCCCGGCCGCCCGATCGACGCGCTGCGCGAGAACCGCGGCGCCGAGGTCAAGCGCCGTGCCCAGGCGATGGCGCTCTAACCCACCCTGTGAAGTGGAACCGGACCACCATCAAGGCGGTGGTCATCACGTTCGTGACGATCATCGCGACGTCCTTCTTCATCAAGTGGACCATCGACCACGACGGCGAGACCATCACGCTCGGTGGGGACGACCCGACACCCAGCGCCACCGCCGCCCCGGGGGCGTCACCGACGCTGGAGAGCGGGGACATCGACCCGGTCAGCGGGCTTCCGTGGGTCCTCGAGGAGGAGCTGCCGGTGGAGGGCCAGGGCACGCTCGCGCTGATCGACCAGGGCGGCCCGTTCCCCTTCCCGGACAAGGACGGCTCGACGTTCGGAAACTTCGAGGGGCTGCTGCCCGACCACCCCCGCGGCTACTACGCGGAGTACACCGTGGTCACGCCCGGCTCGACGGATCGCGGCGCTCGCAGGATCATCACCGGAGACAGCGGTGAGTTCTACTGGACCCAGGACCACTACGAATCGTTCGAGCGGATCGCGCGGAGGCAAATATGAGCGGACTGGCCAAGATTCTCGCCCACCACCACGACCCGGGCGTCTATCGATGGCATGCCGCGTTCCCCGCTGCTGAGGTGGCGCACGCAGTCGAGCACGCCGGCTGGCACTTCGGGTACGTCGACGGCTGGCACCACCAGACCCGCCACGAGTTCCTGACCGCGGTCGGCGCCGCGCTGTCGTTCCCCGAGCACTACGGGCAGAACCTCGACGCGCTCAACGACTCCCTGCGCGACCTGCCCGGCCCCACGGTGCTGCTGTGGGACGGCTGGTGCACGCTCGCCCGCGAGGACGAGACCGCCTTCAACGCCGTCCGCGCGATCCTTGCCGACCACACGTCCTCGCTGACCACGCTCCTGCGCGGCGAGGGCCCGGACGTCGACGTGCCCTCCCTCGACTGACTCGGCATCAGACCGAGCGCTGGGTGACGGCGGTGGCGAGTCCGCGCAGGACCTCGCGGGCACCGTCGTCGATCGCGGCCCGGTCGAGCGCCGCGAGCGCGACCCCGGAGAGCTCGTCGATCACGGCCTCCACCTGCGCGTGTGCGCCGGAGGCGTCGATGACGCCGCGAAGCCGCTCGACGTCCGCGGGCGACAGGGGCGATCCGAGCGAGCGGTCGAGCAGCGCGGCGTCCTCTGGCGATGCCCCGTCGAGGGCCAGCGCGACCAGCACCGTCCGCTTGCCCTCGACCAGGTCGTCACCGGCCGGCTTGCCGGTGGTGGCCGGGTCGCCGTAGACACCGAGCAGGTCGTCGCGGAGCTGGAACGCCTCGCCCAGCGGCAGCCCGAACGCCGTCAGCTCGGCCAGCGTCGACGCCGGGGCGCCGGCGAGGGCGGCGCCGAGGTGGAGCGGCCGCTCGATGGAGTACTTGGCCGACTTGTAGCGCAGCACCGTCATTGCGGTGTCGACGTCCGCGTGGCCACGAGCCTGGGCGGAGACGTCGAGGAACTGGCCGGCGATCACCTCGGTGCGGCAGAGGTCGAACACGTCGAGGGCCGGGGCCACGACCTCCAGCGGCAGCCCGCAGCGGCGCAGCAGCTCGTCGGACCACGACAGCAGCACGTCGCCGAGGAGGATCGCGCCGGAAGCGCCGTACTGCTCCGGGTCGCCGCGCCACCCCGCGCCGCGGTGCTCGCGCTCGAAGGTGCGGTGCGTCGACGGCCGTCCCCGGCGGCTGTCCGATGCGTCCATGTAGTCGTCGTGCACGAGGGCGCTGGCGTGCAGCAGCTCCAGCGAGGCGCAGGCCCGCACCAGTGCGTCGACCTCGGCGGGAGGCGCCACCGCGAGGTGCCCCCACCAGCAGAACGACGCCCGGAACATCTTGCCGCCGGCGACCGACGTCCGAGCCTCGGCGACCAGCCGGGCGGCGTCGGGTCCCAGCGGCTGCAGGCGCTCGGCCTGCGCGTCGAGGAAGGCATCGAGCGCCACCTGGACGCGGGGCCGGAACCCGTCCTGGTCCCACGTCGCGCTCACGGGTCGCACACTAGGCCGCATGTCGGGAATTGGGGTTCGCACCCCCTCCCGAACCTAGAATCGGCTGCTATGGCCACAGGACGAGCGCTCAGCATGCGCGAGCTACTGGACCAGGGTGGGCGCTCGTTCTCCTTCGAGTTCTTCCCTCCTCGCGACGAGGCGGGCGAGGAGCAGCTCTGGGCAGCGATCCGCGCGCTCGAGCCGTACCGGCCCACGTTCGTGTCGGTGACCTACGGCGCGGGCGGCGCCACTCGCGAGAAGACGGTCGGCATCACCGGCCGAATCGCTCGCGACACCCCGCTGACCCCGGTGGCGCACCTGACCTGTGTCGGCCACACCCGCGAGGAGCTCGAGCGGATCCTCGACACGTACGCCGCCGAGGGCATCGAGCACGTGATGCTGCTGCGCGGCGACCCCAGCGACGGACCGCGGGCGGAGTGGACGCCGACCGACGGCGGGCTCACCTACGCGGTCGAGCTGGTCGAGCTGGCGCGCTCGCGCGGCGACTTCCGGATCGGTGTGGCGGCGTTCCCCGAGGGCCACCCGGGAGCCAGCTCGCGGGACGCGGACGCCGATGTTCTGGTCGCCAAGGCCAACGCCGGGGCCGAATTTGCAGTGACCCAGATGTTCTTCCGTGCCTCCGACTACTTCGAGCTCGTCGAGCGGGTCCGCGCCCGCGGTGCCGACATCCCGATCCTGCCGGGGATCATGCCGATCCTGAACCTCAACGCGATCCGCCGCCAGGGCGAGCTGATCGGCACCGATGTGCCGGCCGACCTCGTGGAGCGGATCTCGGTCCACGACGGCGACCCCGCCGCGATGCGCGCCGAGGGCATCGCGATCGCGGCCGAGCTGTGCGAGGAGCTGCTCAAGGGCGGGGCGCCCGGGCTGCACTTCTACACGCTGAACCGGTCGAAGGCGACGCTGGAGATCTTCGCCGCTCTCAACATGACCGTCTGACGCATAGCCGTATAGCGTCGAGAGGGTGCGCACCCTCACCGTCACCGGGACCGGCTCCGCGTCCGCCGTCCCCGACACCGCCCTGGTCCGCCTCTCCGCCGTCCACCGCGCTCGGACCCTCACTGAGGCCCTGGCCGGCGCCGAGTCCGCACGCGAGGCTGTGGTCACGGCGGCGGGCGACCTGGTGGTCTCGACCGTCAACCTGTCGGTGTGGCCCACCAACGAGCAGGGCGATCTACCCGGGTTCGAGGCGCGGCACACCCTGACCATCGCCACGGGTGACCTGGCGACCGCCAACGAGCTCCTCTCGGACCTGGCCTACGCGGTCAGCGGCCGGCTGGTGGTCGAGGGCGTCGAGCTGGCCATCCGAGACCCCTCTGCTGCGATTGCGCTGGCGCGTGAGGCAGCGTTCGCCGATGCGCGCGCCAAGGCGGACCTCCTCGCCGGCCTCGCCGAGGCGACGCTGGGCCAGGTCGAGGCGGTCTCCGAGGGCGGTGGCTCCGGGTCACCCGGCGGCTTCGCCACGATGGCGAAGGCCGACGTCGGCCTGGTGCCTGGTGAGAGGCAGCTCTCGGCCAGCCTCACCGTGACCTGGTCGCTGGCTTAGTGCACTAGGCCGGTCCCACTGCCTGGGCGACCAGCGCGGCCGACAGTCCCACGAACGGCAGCCCGCTGCCCGGCGTGGCGTGCGCCCCGGCGGCGAACACGCCCTCGATCGGGGTGCGCGGCCCGAGCCGGAGCCGCACCGTGCCGCGGCCTTCCCAGAGGACGCCGTACGGCGACGTGCGCCACTGCTGCACCACGTCCCGAGGGCTCAGGTCGACCCGGGTGACCAGGTCGGTGCGCAGGTCGAGCTGGTTGCGGGCGAGGGCCTTGAGGATGTCCTCGACCAGGCTGCCGCGGCCGTGCACCGTGTACGCCGCACCGCCGGCCGGGGCCCGGCCACCGCTGCGGACGACGAGCATGGGGTCGCCGTGCACGACCACCTCGTGCGGGAGGTCGCGCACCGGTGCCGAGAGACCGACGTGGCAGATCACCGGCGGCATCGTCGGCATCGTCCGCTCGACGTACGGCGCGAGGGCGGGCAGCATCCGTGGGTCGATCGTGCACACGACGACGTCGGCGTCGACCGAACCAGACGTGGTCGCGACGGCGGCCGCACGCCCGTCTCGCACGACGATGTCGGTGGCCTCGACCTCGAGTGCGACGGTCACGCCGCGGGTCACCATCCGGGCAGTGAGCGCCGCGGTGAGCGAAGCCATCCCTCCGGTGACCGTCCACGCGCCGAACCGCTGTTCGAGGTAGGCGACCAGGCCGGCCCAGGCCGGCACGTTCCGCGGCTCGTGCCCGTCCGCGACGAACGGGTGTGCCGCCACCTGCCGCAGCCGCTCGTCCTTGAAGGTCTTCTTCAGCCGCTTGTGCAGCATCTCCCTGCCGTCGAACCGCTCCGCCACCTCGCGGGGGAGGTCCGCGGGGTCCCACGCGTTCTCGAAGTAGGCCCGGCGCAGCACGTCCCAGTCCTCGCTGAACGAGTCGACGTAGTCGACCCAGCGCTGGCCGAGCCCGGGTCCCAGCTCGTCGAAGGCGCGCAGCTGCGCCGCCCGCGAGTGGCCCGGCAGGCCGAGGATGGAGCCGTCCTCGAACCAGTGCTCGCGCACCAGGTCGAGCGGCTCGATGTCCAGCTCCCGCTCGACCGGCCGACCGCTCTTGCGGAACAGGTCTCGGATGACCGCGGGCAGCAGCGTCGATGTCGGCCCGGCATCCCACTCGAAGCCGTCCGCGGCGACCGTGGACATCGCGCCGCCGAGCGTGTCCAGCCGCTCGAGCACCGTGACCTCGTGGCCGAGCTTGGCCAGCCGGACCGCAGTGGCGAGCCCTCCGAACCCGCCGCCCACGACGACCACCCGGGCCACGTCAGGTCACCGTACGAACGTCGGGAGCGGGCTCCATCGGCCCGAACGACGTGCCGTACGACGCGTCGAGGAGCCGCAGCAGCGCAGCGTTGATCGGCGCCAGCCGCTGGCCCGGCACCACCGCGGTGCACGGCTCCACCCTGGCGTACAGCCCGCTCGCGGCGGACCCGATCGAGAACAGGTTTCCGGTCTCCTCCTCGGTACGGGAGAACGCCCGACCGTCCCAGGTGACCGGGTATGTCTCCTCGGGCACTCCCGCCCTCCGCTCGCCGAAGGCGACGACCTTGCCGACGCGCGCGGCATCCATCGCCGGCACCAGCGCCTCGACGTCCGCCGCGGTGAGCCCCGGGTCCGTGCCGGCCACGAGCGCCGCCTGCAGGAACGTGAAGAACCGCCGGTCCACCTCGCTCAGCGCCGTGGCGCCGGCCGACATCCGGGTGTTGAGCTCGGTGGGCCGGAACCCGTCGGCGGTGAGCACCCCGTCGATGCCGAACGCGCCGCGGTAGCCGTGGTCGCGCTGCAGGTGCGCACCCACGCGCCGCGCGGCGCCGCGCATCGCCTCGCGGTCTGCCGCCGGCGGGTCCCAGGTGCTGCCCAGCCCGGAGTAGGTCATCGTCCGCGCCGCCGGGTCGCGCAGCGTCACGATCTCGACCGGCCGCAGCACCGCCGTACCGTCGGGCAGCACGAACCCGTGGATCGAGCACGGCACGCCCTCCAGGAACGGCAGCACCCGCACCTGGTCGCACCGGACCCGGAAGAACGCCGCTGCCGCGGCCCGGTCGCGGTCGTCGCGCAGCCAGCGCACGAAGTCGCCACCGCCGTTGAAGCCGTCGCGAGCGTCGCCGGACCACACCGCTCCCAGCTCGGTGCCGAGCTCGGCGGTCGCCGCGACGAGGGCGGTGTCGTCGGCGAGGTCGACGATGCGGTACGGCGCCCGCTCGACCTCGGCGGCGTCCCAGACGGCGTCGGCCACCAGCTTGTCCTCGAGGGCCAGGAACGACGCGGGCCGGCCGCCGGTCACCGGCCGGCCGTCGACGGGCTCGTCGGTGGTGACGAACGGGGTGGTGAACCAGAGCCCGCGACGCTCCGGGTCGAACGCGTCGACGGCGGCGCGCAGGTCGTCGGACGGCCGGTGGACCATCCGGTCATGGAGCCGGACCTCCTCGGTGAGCGAGGCCGTTGCAGGTGGGTCCAGCCAGACGACCTCGTAGCTGCCGCCCGGCGGGAGCGGACCCACGCCGCGGCTCGTCGCGACGACGAGCACCGCGCAGCCGAGATCGTGGAACCACTCGACGACCTTCGCGTACCCGGCCAGCACTGCGGGGCCGATGATCACCGGTCGACCCGCCCAGGGCGCGCCGAGCCGGCGGGTCACGTCGTCTCGGACCGACTCGTCGAGGAGGTTCGTCACGGAGGGGCCCCGGCGGGCGACGCGCGTCGCCCCTTCCAGCGTCGCCAGCCGCGACGGACCAGCCGGGCGATGAAGAACAGCAGCACCAGCCCGATCGCGAGCAGTACGCCGGCGATGGCGGCCGCGGCCCGCGGGTGCTCGATCGCGAACGCGACCAGCGCGAACACCGCGACGTCCTCGAGGAGGCTGATGCCGATGTTGGAGAACGGCTCCGGCGAGGAGTTGACCGCGAGCCGGACGCCGCCCTTGACCACGTGGGACAGGAGCGCGGTCACCCCGCCGACCGAGGCGAGCACGATCTGGTCGAGCGAGGTGTCCTCCGGGATGTTGCCGGCGAGCAACGAACCGATCACCGCGCCAGCCGTCGGGCGGATGAACGTCGAGATGGCGTCCCACGTCGAGTCGACGTACGGGATCTTGTCGGCGACGAACTCGAAGGTGTACATGAACCCGGCGATCGCGAGGATGTCCCAGCGGGCGAGCACGTCCGGGATGTCGGAGTAGTCGCCGACCCGGTCCGCGATGCCCAGCACGAGGACGACCAGGTAGGCGTTGACGCCGCTGGCCCAGCCGCTCGAGAAAGCCAGGGGGAGGGACTCCACGCGGTGACTCTAGTGAGCGGTCGACTCACTCCACCTCGATGGTGGGGGCGCCGGTCATGCGCGCGAGCTCGTCGTACGTCGTGGAGAAGACGGCCGCCGGGTGGCCGGCGGCGGCCCACACCACGTCGTACTGCTGGAGCTGGGAGTCGAGCCAGGTCGGCACCGGCGCGGGGTGCGCGATGGGGGAGACGCCGCCGATGACCTGGCCGGTGTGCTCCCGCACGAAGTCCGGTGCGGCGCGCTTGAGGGCGGGTACGCCGACACGTGCGGCGGTGGCCTCGGTGTTCACCCGGTGCGAGCCCGAGGTGAGGATCAGCACCGGTGTTCCCTCGGCGTCGAAGAGCAGGCTGTTGGCGATCGCGCCGACCTCGCAGCCCAGTGCCTCGGCGGCCAGTGCGGCGGTGTGGACCGAGTCGGGCAGAATGACGATCCGGCCAGTGCCGCCGAGCCGCGTGTGCGCCTCGCGGAACTGGACGATGGACGGGTGCTCGGTAGGCGGTGTGGTCGACTGGGGCTCCGACATGGCCTCAGCGTAGATAGTGGCTGCGAACCCAGCCGACGAGCACCCGGAGAGGGGCACCAATGAGCGTGGAGCAGCCCGTGTCGGTGACGCGGGCGCAGCAGATGCTCGCGGCCCTCGTGGCGGTCGGTGCGGTGGTGACCGTCCTGATCGTGGTGCTCCAGGACCAGCTGATCACGTCGTGGGCAGAGGGTCGCCGCGACACCCGCAAGGTGCTGCGGGAGCGGGGGCTCGAGGCGGTCAAGGACGGCGAGGTGCACGTGCCGGCGTTCATCCCGGTGGCCCTGGTGCTGTTCGTGGTCGTCGCGCTGCTGATCTGGGTGCTGGCGGCGTTCCTGCGCGGCGGCTACGGCTGGGCGCGGATGTCGCTCACGGTGACCCTGTTCTTCCTGGTGGTGGGCACCATCGCCGGGCTGCGCACCGGAGCGCCGACGACGTTCACGGTGCTGTCGGTGGCGTCGTTCCCGATAGAGGCGGCCGCGGTCTACTTCCTCTGGCACAAGGACACCAGTGCCTTCCTGCGCGGCACGTGGGCGCCTGAAGCGCAGGACGCTCCCTCTCTCTGACGCCCCGTGGCTCTCTCCGACTCTCTCTGAGGTTCGGGGTTGACCTGCTGTCCGTGGGACGGTGTACCTTGGTGTTGTTCGAACATGTGTTCGAACGATCGCGAGAAGGAGCACCCATGAGGCGTTACGCCGACCCCGTCGAGGTTCGCCAAGGCCCTGTCAATCAGGGTGTCAGTCAGGGTGCCGATCAGGGTGCCACCGAGGGCCCCCAGCAGTTCCTGTGGCGCGGTCGGCTGTGGAAGGTCCGGGCGGTGCTGGCGCACTGGGTCGAGACCGGCCCGTGGTGGCAGGCGACCGGTGCTCGGGCAGCCATAGGAGATGACACTGCCGGGTCCGAGGAGGCCGCCGAGACACCACAGCGTGTATTTCTGGGTGACCTGCTCACCGAGCGCGAGCTGTGGCGGGTCGAGGCCGGCCGCGGGCGACCCACGACCGACGGCGAGCCCGATGGTGGCGGCGTCTTCGACCTGGCCTTCGACTGGGCCGACGGGCGCTGGACGCTCGTCGGCTGCACCGACTGAGACCCGGGAGGAGAGCCATGGCCAACCCACACGTACTACCCGCGACCACCCACTCCTACCTCGCCCGCGCCGCCGAGTCGCTGAGCGAGGCGGTGACCTCGACCGAGGTGACCACCCGCTACGCCTGTGCCCACGTCGCCGCGCTGCGGGCCGCGGCGGCGCTGCTCGCTGCGCGCGCCAGGCCGGCCGTCCCGACCCGGCGCAGGCCACAGAAGAACGCCTGGGTGCTGCTCGCCGAGGTTGCCCCCGAGCTGGCCGAGTGGGCCAGCTTCTTCGCGGCCGGCGCCGGCAAGCGGGCCGCGGCCGAGGCCGGCTCGAGCCGTGCCGTCACCGAGCGCGAGGCCGACGACCTCGTCCGCGACGCCGACCGGTTCCTGGCCGTGATCGAGCAGTCGCTCGGGCTGGTGCCGCACGCCCCGACGCTGCCCTTCCTGCCCGTCGCCCCCCTGCACGCCGTACGCCGCGTGGGCTGAGAGCACCACGAGACATGTCCGACCCGTTCGTGCACCTGCACGTCGCCTCGGGCTACTCCCTGCGCTACGGCGCCTCGCACCCTCAGACGCTGGTCGAGCGGGCCGCCGAGCAGGAGATGGACACCCTCGCCCTCACCGACCGCGACGGCACCTACGGCGCGGTGAAGTTCACCCGCGCCTGCTACGCCGCGGGCATCCGACCGGTGCTCGGGGTCGAGCTCGCCCACCACCCGACCCAGTCGTGGGGGACCACCGCCGTTCCGACCCGCACTCCGGTCCGCGGCGGCAGCTACCGCGACCCGGTCGTGGGCGGGCTGCCGCGGGTGACGTTCCTGGCCAGCGCGGACGGTCCCACCATGAATGGGCTGAGCGGCGGGCGGGCCGGCTGGGCGGCGCTGTGCCGGCTGGTCTCGGCGACCCACCTGTCGGGGGAGCGCGGCCTGCCGGTCGTCGACTTCGCCGTCCTCGCCGACCAGCTCGGCGAGCAGCTGGCGGCCGGCCACCTGATGGTGCTGCTCGGCCCGTCCTCCGAGCTGGCCCGGGCGGCGACCCGGCGCCGTGACGACCTCGCCCTGGCCACCCTCGAGCCGTGGCGGGCGCTGGTGCCGCGCACCCACCTCCAGGTCGAGCTGGTCTCCCACCGGCTGGCCGGCAGCGCCCGCGACGGATGGGGTCCCGGCACCACTTCACACGCCGCCCGGATGGCGCGGATCGCCCGGCAGGCCGGGCTCGGCACGGTGCTCAGCAACGCGGTCCGCTACGCCGACCGCCGCGATGCCGCCACCGTCGACGTCCTCGACGCCGCCCGCCGGCTGGTCGCCCTCGACCGGCGCCACGTCGACCGCGGCAACGCCGAGGGGTTCCTCAAGTCGGGCAAGCAGATGGCCGAGATCGCAGAAGAGATCGCCCGGCTCTCCGGGCTGGCCGCCGACTCCGACCGCGAGGCGCGGCGGCTGCTCGCCCACACCCGCGCGGTGGCCGACCGGTGCGCGATCGACCCGCGGCGCGACCTCGGGCTGGGCGAGGTGCACTTCCCTGAGTTCCAGCTGACCACGCGCGGCATCGACCCGCGGATGACCCCCGGCGCCACCGAGGCCGACGGGCTGTTGCGGGCGCGCTGCGAGGGCGCGATCGGCGACCGCTACGGCTCGGTTCCCAAGGCGGTGGTCTGGAAGCGGCTCGACGACGAGCTTGAGATGATCCGCGGGCTCGGCTACTCGTCGTACTTCCTCACCGTCGGCGACGTCACCGACCTGATCCGCGAGATGGGGGTGCGCTGCGCGGCCCGCGGCTCGGGCGCGGGCAGCCTGGTCAACTACCTGCTCGGGGTCTCCGGCGTCGACCCGATCCGGCACCGGCTGCTGATGGAGCGGTTCCTCTCGCCGCTGCGCGAGGCGCTGCCCGACATCGACGTCGACGTGGAGTCGGCGCGGCGGCTCGAGGTCTACGAGCGGATCCTCGACCGCTACGGCGGGGAGCGCTGCGTCTGCGTCTCGATGATGGACACCTACCGCGTCCGGCACGCCGTCCGCGACGTCGGTGCCGCGCTCGGGATGCCGCCGGGGGAGACCGACACGATCGCCAAGGCGTTCCCGCACATCCGCGCCCGCGACGCCCGGATCGCGCTGCGCGAGCTCCCCGAGCTGCGGGCCAGCGGGCTCGACGACACCCGGCTCGACCTGATGTTCCAGCTCGTCGAGCGGCTCGACGGGCTGCCCCGCCACGTCGCAGTGCATCCCTGCGGGGTGCTGCTCTCCGACGCCACGCTGCTCGACCGCACCCCGGTCGAGGCCAGCTTCGCCGGCTTCCCGATGAGCCAGTTCGACAAGGACGACGTCGAGGACCTCGGGCTGCTCAAGCTCGACGTCCTCGGCATCCGGATGCAGTCCTCGATGGCCCACGCGGTCGCCGAGATCCGGCGCACCGACGGGCTCGAGGTCGACCTCGACGACGAGACGCAGGTGCCGCTCGACGACCCCGCCACCTACGAGATGATCTCCTCGGCCAAGACCCTCGGGGTCTTCCAGATCGAGTCGCCGGGACAGCGCGAGCTGGTCGGCAAGTCGGGGCTGGACTCGTTCGAAGACATCATCACCGACATCTCGCTGTTCCGGCCCGGGCCGGTCAAGAGCGACATGGTCACGCCCTACCTCGAGGGCAAGCAGGGCTGGAAGATGCCGGCCTACCTCCACGACGACCTGCGCCCGATCCTCGGCGGCACCCAGGGCGTGGTGGTCTTCCACGAGCAGGTCATCGAGATGATCGCCCAGTTCGCCGGCATCTCGTTCGCCGAGGCCGACGAGAAGCGGCGCGCGCTCGGCGACGTCGAGGGGATGGCCGAGACCAAGGTCTGGTTCTTCCCGCGGGCGCTGGGCCGCGGCTACCCACTGCCGGTGGTCGAGAAGATCTGGAAGGTGCTCGAGGCGTTCGCGTCGTTCGGCTTCTGCAAGGCGCACGCCGCGGCGTTCGCGCTGCCGACGTTCCAGTCGGCCTGGCTCAAGACGCACTGGCCGGCGCACTTCCTGTCCGGGGTGCTCACCCACGACCCGGGGATGTACCCCAAGCGGCTGATCCTCGACGACGCCCGCCAGCTCGGGCTGGCGATCCTCGGCCTCGACGTCAACGCCAGCGAGGCTTCTTACGTCGTGGAGCGGGTCGGCCCCGACCCTCTGACTGACACAGACGGCGCGATGCGCGACGGCATCCGGCTGGCGCTGGCCGAGGTCAAGGGGATCAACGACGGCGAGGTCGAGCGGATCGTGGCGGCCCGGCCGTTCCACTCGCTCACCGACTTCTGGCACCGCGCCCGGGTCTCCCGGCCGGTGGTGGAGCGGCTGGTGCTGGCCGGTGGCTTCGACGCGGTCTACGGCATCGACCTCGTCGAGGGAGTGCACCGCCGCCGCCGGGTGACCCGACGCGACCTGCTGCTCCAGGTCGCCGAGCTCGACCGGCACGCCCGGGCGATCGAGCGGGCCGGCCGGGGTCGGGGGTTGTCCGGCCGGTCGGTCCGCTCCGGCGGCAGCCGGCCCGGGTCGCGGGCGCGGGCGGTGGCCGACGACGCGGCCGCCCGCAACAGCACCGACCCGCGGAGGCGCGAGAGCGTCGCCGAGCTGGAGCGGCACCCGCTCGGCCAGGCCGGGGTCTGGGCGCGCGCGGCGGCGCAGTCGAAGGCGACCGTGGCACCGCCGCCGGTCGACTCGGTCCAGCTCACCTTCGAGCTCGGAGACGCGCCGGCCGAGGGCGAGGTCTCCGGGCTGCCCGAGATGACGGCCGAAGAGCGGATGAAGGCCGAGCTCGAGATCCTCGGCCTCGATGCCAGCCGGCACGTCGTCGACTCCTACGCCGAGTTCCTCGACGAGCTCGGGGTGACCCGCAGCCGCGACCTGCTGACCAGGCGCAGCAAGTCCGAGCTGCTGGTCGCCGGGGTCAAGGTCGCCACCCAGACCCCACCGATCCGCTCCGGGCGCCGGGTCATCTTCCTGACCCTCGACGACTCAACCGGACCGGTCGACGCGACCTTCTTCGAGGATGCCCAGGGCCCCTACGCCGCCACCGTCTTCCACTCCTGGCTGCTGGTGGTCCGCGGCGAGCTGCGCCGCACCGGCTACAAGGGCGTCTCGCTGCGCGCCACCGGCTGCTGGGAGCTGCCGGTGCTGGCCGCGCTCTGGCAGCGCGCGGGCATCGAGGCGGTGCGCGAGGAGATGGCCGTGGTCCCCGAGGGGTTCGGGGCGGTGGGAGTGGATGCCGGCCACGGCGCGGCCGAGTCGCGCTCCACCCGGCCGGTGATGGCCAACCCGCAGACCTTTGGCGAGGAGACCGACCAGCAGGGCGGCCACTACACAGCGGGCGGCATGGGCCGGCGCCGGGTGCTGGTGCACTCCAGCGGCTTCGCGATGTCCCCCTACTCCGACATCAAACCGGCCGGTGAGGACACCAAGGACGTCGCCCGCAAGCTCTGGCACCGCAGCCCCGGGAGCGCCGGATGAGCAGCACCCTAGGGTTGGTGCCATGCCCGGGTCCGCCAGCGAACGCCGCGACAGCGCCCGCACCGCCGTGGTCTGGGAGGCGCTCGGATCCGTGCTCGAACAGCCCGGGCTCGACGTCCTCGACATCGGTGGCGGCACCGGCGGTTTCGCGGTCCGGGTGGCCGGGCTCGGCCACCGGGTCACCGTGGTCGACCCCAGCCCCGACGCCCTGGCTGCCCTGGCCCGCCGGGCCCGCGAGGACGGCGTCGAGGTCGCCGGCCAGCAGGGTGACCTCGGCTCCCTGCTCGAGCTGGCCGGTCCGGCCGGCGCTGACGTGGTGCTCTGTCACGGCGTGCTCGAGGTGGTCGACGACCCCGCCGCCGCACTGGCCACGATCCGCGAGGTGCTCCGCCCCGGTGGCCGGCTCTCGCTCCTGGTCGCCCAGCGGCACGCCGCGGTCATCGCCCGCGCCATGGCCGGCCACGTCGCCCAGGCGCTGGCGCTGCTCGATGACCCCACCTACCAGTCAGCCCGTGCTACGGGTCGCACCGGACAGAGGTTCACCGCCGACGAGCTCACCGGGCTGCTCGCCGACGCCGGCTTCGAGGTCGGCTCGGTGCACGGCATCCGGGTCTTCGCCGACCTGGTCCCCGGTGCCCTCCTCGACCTCGAGCCCGGCACCACCGCCGCGTTGCTCGAGCTGGAGCGCGCGGTCTCGGACCGCACCGAGTACCTCCCGCTGGCGGCGCAGATTCATCTGCTCGCGACGCGCTGAGCGGAGCCCGGCGTGAACGCGCCGAGCACCCCGATCCTCCACGTCGACATGGACGCCTTCTACGCGTCAGTCGCCACGAGAGACAGGCCCGAGCTGCAGGACGTCCCGGTGATCGTGGGCGGTGGCTACCGCGGGGTGATCCTGTCGGCCAACTACCACGCCCGCGCGTACGGCGTCCGTTCCGGCATGCCGTCGGTCCGTGCCCGCCGGCTCTGCCCCCACGCCGTCCGTGTCTCTGCCGACTACGAGGTGTTCAGCACGGTGTCCTCGGCGGTGATGGAGAACTTCCGCCGGATCACACCGCAGGTCGAGGTGGTCTCGCTCGACGAGGCGTTCCTCGACGTCCGCGGCTCGACCCGCCGGCTCGGCTCGCCGCTCGAGATCGCCGAGCAGCTGCGCGCGACGATCCACGACGAGCAGGGCATCAACTGCTCGGTGGGGGTGGCCGCCTCGATCTCGGTGGCCAAGCTGGCCAGCCGCCGGGCCAAGCCCGATGGGGTGGTCGTGGTCCCACCCGAGGAGATCACGTCGTTCCTGCACCCGCTCGACGTGGGGGAGCTCTACGGCGTCGGCGAGAAGACCCAGGCGATGCTGCACCGGCTCGGCCTGGTCACCGTCGGCGACGTCGCGCACACCCCGCTGCGGACCCTCCAGCGCGCGGTCGGCGACGGGCTCGGCAGCATGCTCCACGACCTGGCGTGGGGAAGCGACTCCCGTGAGGTCAGCCCCGGGCGGGTCAGCGTCTTCGGACACGGCGGCGATCCCGACAAGTCGATGGGGGCGCAGGAGACCTTCGGTCGCGACATCGACGACCGCGAAGTGATCCTGCGTGAGCTGCTCACCCTCACTGCCAAGGTCGCGAGCCGGATGCGGGTGGCCGGGGTGGCCGGCCGGACGGTGTCGATCACCGTGCGGTTCGCCGACTTCACCACGATCACCCGCACCCGCACGATCCCCGAGGCGACCGACGTGACCCAGGAGATCTACCGGGCGGCGGTCCGGCTCTACGACGCGCTCGGGCTCCAGCGCGCCCGGCTCCGGCTGGTCGGCGTCCGGGTCGAGGGGCTGGTGTCGCGCACCACCGTGCAGCGGCAGGGCGTCCTGGGCGAGCGCGAGCGCGGCTGGCCCGACGCAGACCGCGCGGTCGATCGCGCCACCCGCCGGTTCGGCAGCACGGCGGTGCGGCCGGCGAGCCTCATCGATCGCTAGTCGCCTGCGTTCGCCTGTGTGCTGACCCATACCCGCGGGTACTAAATCTTGTGAACACCGCTAGTGAAGCGCGGGTCGCCTGCCTACACTTGGCTCACATCCACCCGTCGTGCACCTGCGCGCCCGGACCCCTGTGGAGGAAAACGGTGCCACTCTCCGAAGAGGAGTTGCGACTGCTCGAGCAGATGGAGCGCGCCCTCGTCGAAGAGGACCCGAAGTTCGCCTCCACCCTGCGCGGCACGTCGCTGCGTCGCTCCGCCCGCCGGCGCGCGATCGCGGCCGGCGTCGTCTTCGTGCTCGGCATCGGTCTGCTCATGGGTGGCGTGATGAGCGGTACGGGTGCGCTCGGCTTCGCCATCGGCATCGGCGGCTTCGTGGTGATGCTGGGCTCGGCCACCGTCGCACTGTCCGCGATCCGTGGCCAGCAGCACGCCTCGGCCCCGGTCGACCCCAACACCGCGATGCATCCCTCTCGCGGCTTCACCGTCATCGACGGTGGTCGCACCGGCCGGATCCGTCGCCCCCGCCGCACGGCCCGCAGCTCCGGCAGCTCCGGCACCTTCATGGAGCGGATCGAAGAGCGCTGGCGCCGCCGCCGCGAAAACGGCGGATTCTGAGTCAGCTGGCGTTCGACCCGCGTGCGCGGCCGACCCAGGTTGCTGACTGACCGCTCCACCGACGTGGGTCGGGGTGGCGGTCAGCAGGCAACCTGCTTCGGTCTTGATCCGGTCACTTCGGGTTGCTGACTGACCGCCGGACCGGGGTAGGCGCGGGGGCACCCCGTCAAGCTGCCAAACCCTCAACCAACGTGGTCGACGATGCGACCCGCCATGGCGGGTTCGCCGGGTCCGTCGTCCAACGGGCGGCGTACGTCGACCGTCCGGTTGAACACCGAGCGCGGCCACCAGTCGGCGGTGCGGCGGGCGCGCTTGGGCGCGCCGCCGTAGAGCGCCTCGACGCAGGTCTGCATCTCGGCGCGCCAGGTGCCGGCCTCGCTCCCGTCGTCGCGGGCGTAGCGGAGCCGCTCGAGCGAGTGCACGATCCGGTCGAGCGCGAAGACGGCGTCCGGGTTGGTCTCGGGGCCGCGACGCGGCCGCTCCGGCGTGAACTCGTCGCGCGGCGCGCCGAACAGCTGGACCAGCGCCTCGCGGGTCTGCCACGGCGATCTGGACTGCGGCCATGGCAGCCGCAGGTCTAGCGCGGTGTCCCGCAGCTCCTGCCAGGCATCCTCGGGACCGAGCAGGCCGCGCTGGTCGCGGCGCCGCCGCCGCAAGGTCCGCGGGCCGAGTGCCACCACGGCCAGGACGAGCACCAGCACGAGCGCGCCGACCACCCACAACCACGGGAAGCCACCGCCGGACTGGCTGGCCGCCTCGTCCTCTTGCGCCTCCGCGAGTGTTTCATCGGCCGGCCTGCGCGTGGGCTCCTCCCCGGGGACGGCGCCGGTCGCCGTCGGTGAGGACTCAGGGGTACCGACGCTGACCACTTGCTCCGTGTAGTCCGGGACCCCACTGGCACGGATCGAAGGGGTCGGCTCGAACCGGACCCAGCCCGACCCGGGGAAGAACAGCTCGGGCCACGCGTGCAGGTCGTGCGAGCTGTAGGCCCAGGTGTCGTCGTCGACCCGCTCAGGCTCGAGGAAGCCCACCGCGACCCGGGCGGGGATGCCGAGCTCGCGGGCCATGACCGCCATCGCTGCGGCGAACTGCTCGCAGTAGCCGGTGCGGCCGCCCTCCTCGTCGGAGAGGAACCGGACGAGGTCATCGGTGCCGTTGCCGAGATTGACGTCGGTGCTGTACTCGAAGCCGCCCTCGGTACGGAACCACTGCTGGAGTGCCACCGCCTTCTGGTAGCGGGTCGGCGCGTCGGCGGTGACGTCCAGGGCCATCTGCCGCACGACCGGGTCGATCCCGGCGGGCAGCTCGGTGAAGTCACGCGAGACGAGCGCGCCGACCGGCGGCGCCTCCGCCAGCCGGTCCGCGTCATAGTCGACCTTGACCGCCCGCAAGCTCCAGTTGAGCTGTGAGGTGTCGAGGTCGTCGTTGCTGGCGAGGAAGTCCATCGTCGAGACGTCGTAGCGCCAGTCGCCGGGCGCATCGACCCGGCTCACCAGCTGCGTGGTGGGGAGCCAGCTGGAGCGGAACTCGCGGGACCCCTCCAGCTGGTAGTCGAACTTGTTCTGGGGCAGCTCGGAGGAGACTCCGACCAGGCCGGGCATCGTGCCGTCGGCGGTCTGGCTGCTGGGCACCTCGCGGTCGCCGGAGCTCCACTCGTTGTCGTTGTACCGGTTCAGCACCGCGATGCGCATGTACGACGGATCGGGGTCGTCGGTCGTCACGGTGAGCATCAGCCGGTCCTCGCCGCGGATCAGGTCGCGCTTGAGGTCGACCATGGGGTTCTCGATGCTGATGTCGTCGTCACCACCGCTGCCCGGCCCGAAGTCGAACAGGTGCAGGCTGAACGTCGTCGGGATCAGGATGGGCACGACGACCGAGAGTCCGGTGGCGACGCCGCCGATCGCCCGCGCGCCGGTGCGCGGCCAGCTCGGAACCGCAAGGGGCTTGGGGTCGGAGTGGCCGTGGTCCTCGGCGAGGATCGGTCCCCAGCGCGCGATCTGCTCGGACTCCGACAGGAAGATCATCCCGAGGAACCCGATCGCGGTGACCGTGTAGAGGAACCAGTGCGGGCTGTCGCTGGTCATGCTCACGGGCACGCTGTAGATCGTCAGCAGCGGCAGCCCGGCGAGGGGGACCCGGCGCAGGGTGCAGGCGAGGATGTCGACGAGCAGCAAGCACCCGGCGCCACCGGCGATCAGCAGCGGATGCACGGGCGGTTCGGAGGCAGGGACCGGTGGCGCGAACCGGTTCGCGCTCTGGCCGGCGTCCTGGAACGCGGTCACCAGCCGGTCCCACGCCTCGCCGATCGGCAGCGGCGAACCGCACACGAACGCGCTGACGACCATCCCCACGAGCAGCACCTGGGCCAGCACGAGCAGCGGGCGGGGCAGCCGCCACCAGCGACCCACCGCGCCGGTGCCGGCGACGATGACCGCGATGACGAACAGCGGGCCGAGCGTGTCGCCGAACGCCTCTGTGAATCCCTGCCAGGTGAGCAGCGAGACCAGGGTGGTGGTCGCGGCGACGGCCGAGAGACCGGCCAGCGCCATCGGGTGCGAAGGGACGCCGGGCATGGGTCTAGACCCCCTCAGCCATGGGTACGGCGCCGGCCGGGATCGTCGGCGGAGCGGGCACGGCGCCGCGCGACCGCGAGCTCTGCGTGTGGCGGCGCCCGAGCTCTTCCCAGACCGCCTCGAGCCGGTCCGCCGGACCGAGCGAGACCGAGCGCCAGCCCTGCTGGCTGAGCATCCCGGACGCGTCGCGCCCGGCGGCGTCGGGGGAGAGCCACGCGTCGACGTCGACGGCCACCGCGAGGGCCGAGCCGCTGTGCGCGTGCATCCGGCGCAGCACCGGGACGTCGCGCTGGTCGATGTGCCCGAGCACCGCGACCAGCAGGCCGTCGCCGCCGGCCTCGGTCAGCCACCCGGTGTCGAGAGCGGGCCGGGGCAGTGGTTGCACGACGGCGAGCGCCTCGAGCAGCGGGCCGGTGTTGAGGTCGGTCTCGCGGGTGTGCCAGTCGCTGGCGCTGTCCTCGCCGGCGGCCGTGACCAGCCGGACCGTGAAGCCGCGCTTGCTGAGGTGGACGGCGATGGACGCGGCCGCCGAGACCGCCGCCTCTAGCGAGGAGGCGATGCCCTGGCCACGGTGGGCGCTCACGCGGTTGTCGAGGAACAGCGTCGCCCGCGACTCCCAGGGCTGCTCCTCGCGGCGGACCATGAGCTCGCCGACCCTGGCCGAGCTCCGCCAGTGGACCCGGCGCAGGTCGTCACCGCGGCGGTACTCGCGGACGGTGACGTCCTCGGCGCTGCCCATCGCGAAGGCCCGCGGCCGGTTGTCGCCCGATCCGGTCCAGGCGCCCCCGAGCGGGATCTGGGTGAGGGGCACCGTGCGCGGCGTGACGGTCAGCGGGACCGTCGTCCGGAACGCACGGCCGAGCTCGACGAGACCGAACGGGTCTTTGACCCGCACCGTGACCGGGCCGATCTCGAAGCGACCGCGGACGTCGGATCGGATCTGGTAGGTCACGTCGCGGTGCCAGCCGTGGCCGATCCCCTCGAGCACGAACCGGGGTCGGGTGCCGAGCACGTAGGGAAGGTGGTCCTCCAGCAGGAGCACGCCGCTCGGCGCGCGGCCCTCGTTGGCCAGCGACAGGCTGACCGAGGCCGGCTGTCCGGCCGCGACCAGCTGGGGGTTGACCGTGCGCACCAGAGCGAGCCGGTAGCGGCTGCGGCCGATGAAGAGCGCGCTCACCAGCGGTAGCGCCAGCACCAGCACCCCGACCCGGCTCAGCGAGTTCTGGCCGAGGACGATCGCGCACACGATCGCGGTGATGCCGGCGGCCACGAACGCGCGACCGCGGACGGTGAGCCCGGAAAGTGCCTCGCGCATCTAGTGGTCACCACCGGAAGTTCGTCGGGCGTCCCGCACCCCGGGCACGCACCTCGCGGCGTTGCCGAAGCTAGCTGGACGAACAAGTAGAGCGTCGCTCCGGCGCCTTACGATGCACGCACCCGGAGCACGGGCCACACCTGACGAACTTCCGGTGGCAACCACTAGTGCGTGTCTCCCGACTGGACTACGAGCCGACCGGGACGGGAACGCTCGCCACGATGGCGTCGAGGATCGCCGTGGTCGAGCGGCCGCTCATGGAGGCCTCGACGCTGGGCAGCAGCCGGTGCGCAAGCACCGACCGGGCCAGCCCGTGCACGTCGTCGGGGAGCACGTAGTCGCGCCCTTGCATCGCCGCCATCGCCTTGGCGGCCCGCACCAGGTGGAGCGTCGCGCGCGGCGACGCACCGAGCGAGAGCTCGTCGGAACGGCGGGTGGCGGCGGTGATCGCGACGGCGTACCGCTGCACGGCCTGCGAGACGTAGACCTGCCCGACGATGCCGATCAGCTTGCGGATCTCCGCCGCGTCGGCCACGGGCTCGAGGTCGTCGAGTGGGTTGGACCTGGTGTGCGAGTCGAGCATCGCGATCTCGGCGGCCTCGACGGGGTAGCCGACCGAGACCCTGGCCATGAACCGGTCGCGCTGTGCCTCGGGGAGGGCGTAGGTGCCCTCCATCTCGATCGGGTTCTGGGTCGCGATCACCATGAACGGCGTCTCGAGCTGGTAGGTCGCGTTGTCGACGGTGACCTGCCGCTCCTCCATGCACTCCAGCAGCGCCGACTGGGTCTTGGGCGAGGCCCGGTTGATCTCGTCACCCACGACGATGTTGGCGAACACCCCGCCGGGGCGGAACTCGAACTCCCTGCTGTTCTGGTTGAAGATCGAGACGCCCGTGACGTCGGACGGCAGCAGGTCCGGCGTGAACTGGATGCGCCGCACCGAGCAGTCGATGCTCCGAGCCAGGGCCTTGCTCAGCATCGTCTTGCCGACCCCGGGCACGTCCTCGATGAGGAGATGTCCCTCGGCGAGCAGCACCACGATCGTGGACGAGACCACGTCGGCCTTGCCCTCGATGCATTTCTCGATGTTCGTTCGGATGCGGCCCACGACCCGGGCCAATGTCTCCAGATCGGCGCCACCAGTTGGGGCTGCCTCTGTAGGCGTCTCCACGTCCGTTCCTTCCGCTCCCTGTCTGCGACCACCGTAGGGCGTCCCGGCAACTTACGCGTTCGAGCGCGAAGCCCATGCCCCTTCAACGATCACGGTTCGGCATCGGTTCAGGGTCCGGGCCGCCAGGGAGAAAAGGGGAGCGTCGTGGCGAGATGTGGTTGACGGTGGAGGGAAGTGGAGTACTGTGGGGGAAAGTGGAGGATCTACCCGCTCAAGAGTCGCACTAGCCGTGGAGGCGCCCGATGTTCTTCATGGGCACCTACACCCCGAAGCTCGACGAGAAGGGGCGGCTGATCCTCCCGGCCAAGTTCAGGGAACGACTGTCGGAGGGGCTCGTGGTCACACAGGGGCAGGAGAAGTGCCTCGACGTCTTCCCCTCCGACGTGTTCATGGAAGAGGCCAACCGCGCCCGCGCCAAGGGCATGACCTCGCGCAGCGGGCGGGACCAGATCCGCATGCTCTTCGCGAGCGCCGAAGAGGTCGTGCCCGACAAGCAGGGCCGGATCCCGATCGCCGTTCCGCTTCGGGAGTACGCCGCCATCACCCGCGAGGTGATCGTGATCGGCGCGATGGACCGCGTCGAGATCTGGGAGCCGACCCGCTGGCGCGACTACAACGCCGCGGCCCAGGAGAACTTCGCCGACCTCGACGAGGACGGCGCACTGCAGGAATGAACGGCCAGGAATGAACGGCCAGGACTGACCAGCAGCACCAGCACCGACACAACTCAAGAGGGATCGCAGGGCGAGGTCTCGGCCCGCTCCAGCACCCGGCTCTCCTGACGTACCTTCCCCGGCGCCAGGCGACTTCCCACAGCCGGATGCGCCTTCTGGGACACCTTCCCCGGCCCCAGACGGCAGCGGAGCGGCCTGAGACCTGGCCCTGCGAACCCGCTCTACCACCGCACTGCTTCCCCGCAGCAGCACCGAGTCATCGAAGGGTCGATCGATGCACCGCTTGACAACCGAGATACCACCGGCACCGCGCCGGGTGCGCGAGCAGGCCCGCGAGGCCGCCGCGCTGATGGTCTTCTCGGCGTTCATCTCAGTGGCGTTCGCCACCGCACTCGTGGTCATCGGCCACCTCGGGCAGCGAGGCTGACCATGAGGAGCCCCGCCCACGTCCCCGTCCTCCTCGACCGGGTCGTGGCCCTGCTGGCGCCGTCCCTCCAGAGTGAGGGGGCGGTCATGGTCGACGCGACCCTCGGTCTCGGCGGCCACACCGAGGCGGTGCTGACCCGCTGCGAGCTGGCGCGGGTGATCGGCATCGACCGCGACCCGGCCGCGCTCGACCTGGCCCGGCAGCGGCTGGCCGACTTCGGCGAACGGTTCACAGCCGTGCATGCGGTCTACGACGAGCTCCCCGACGTCCTCGACGAGCTCGGGCTCGACGCCGTCGACGCCGTCCTCTTCGACCTCGGCGTCTCCTCGATGCAGCTCGACGTCCGCGAGCGCGGCTTCGCCTACGCCGAGGACGCACCGCTCGACATGCGGATGGACGGCAGCACGGGACAAACCGCCGCCGACGTCCTCAACACCTACTCAACCAAGGAGCTCACCCGCGTCCTCCGGGAGTACGGCGAGGAGCGGTTCGCCAGCAAGATCGCCGGTGCCGTGGTCCGGCAGCGCGAGCAGGCGCCGTTCACGAGGTCGGCACGCCTCGTGGAGCTGCTGTACGCCGAGATCCCGGCGCCGGCTCGCCGGACCGGCGGCCATCCCGCCAAGCGCACCTTCCAGGCGCTCCGGATGGAGGTCAACGACGAGCTCGCGGTCCTGCGCCGGGCCGTACCCGCGGCCGTCGACGCCATCCGGGTGGGTGGCCGGGTGGTCGTCGAGGCCTACCACTCGCTCGAGGACCGGCTGGTCAAGCAGGCGTTCACCGCAGTCACCCGGTCCCTCGCGCCGCCCGACCTGCCGGTGGTGCCCGAGGAGCTCCAGCCGGCCTTCCGGCTCGTCACCCGCGGCGCCGAGCGAGCCGACGACTCCGAGATCGCCACCAACCCGCGCGCGGCCTCGGTCCGCCTGCGCGCCGTCGAACGCATCAAGCCAGGGAGAGCAGCATGAGCGCACCGGCAATCCAGCTCCGCGAGCGGCTGCCACGGCTGGCCGACGACGCACTGACCCGGGCCCGGCTGACGGTCGTACCCCGGCGCCGGGTCCGCGCGGCCCGGATGCCGTTCGTGACCCTGGTCAGCCTGGTGCTGCTCGGCGGTGTCGTCGGGCTGCTCTGCTTCAACACCCAGATGCAGCAGGCGTCGTTCGCCGCGACGTCACTGGAGTCCCAGTCGAACAACCTCGCCGCTCGGGAGCAGACCCTCCACGACGAGCTGCAGGCGCTGCGCAACCCCCAGAACCTGGCCGCCCAGGCTCAGGCGGCCGGCATGGTCGTGCCGCAGAGCTCCTGCACGCTCCGGCTCGCGGCCCAGACCACCGAGAGCGGCTGTGCGCCCGCGACCGCTGACAACACCCCGCCGCTGCTGCCCCGCCCGCCGAAGAAGCCGCCGGTGCTCGACCCCGCCCCGTTCGTCGTCACCCTCCCGCCCGTCCGCGGAAGCGAGACCGGAACCGGAACCGGCCACCACGGCGGCCGCGGGGGTCACAACGGTCAGCACGACACGGCCTCCGGCTGACCCGATCCGCACGGCCGACCGAGCAAGATAGCCCCACTCGTCACTCCAGTCACACCCACCACACGAGACCACCACCGAGACCCCAAGAGAGCCCGTGTCCCGCAAACGCACCCGCCGCCCGGCCGCCCGGCCCACCAGGGTCGCCGTCACCACGGTCCGCCGCGGCAGCAGGCGGGGCTCGCCACAGGTCCGGCTCCGCGTCGGGTTCGTGCTGATCGCCATGGTGCTGTCGCTGTTCGGGGCCCGGCTCGTGCAGCTGCAGGGCCTCGACCCCGGGTCGTACGCCGCGATGGCGGCCGCAGAGGGAACGGTCGACGTCGTGCTGCCCGCCGAGCGCGGCGACATCCTGGACCGCAACGGCCAGCCCCTCGCGGCCTCGATCGACGGGCTCATGGTGGTCGGCGACCCCAAGATGACCGAGGACCAGGCGCCTGAGATCGCCCGGTTCCTCAGCCAGAAGCTCGACGTCGACTACTTCACGGTGCTCAAGCGGCTGCGCGACAAGGGCAGCCGCTTCGAGTACCTCGCGCGCCACGTCCCCTCGACGCTGGCGACCGACGTACTCCAGGAGGCGGCGGACCTCGGCTACGAAGGGCTCTCGACCCGACGCGACCCGGTGCGCAGCTACCCGGGCCACGACATCGCGGCCAACCTGGTCGGCTTCATGGGGACCGACAAGCCCTACGGCGGCCTGGAGGAGATCTTCAACAACGCGCTCTCGGGCACGGACGGCAGCGAGAAGTACGAGGTCGGCGCCGGCAACCGCATCCCGCTCGGCGACAACACCACGGTCCCCGCGGTGGACGGCCAGGACCTGCACACGACCATCGACCGGGACCTGCAGTGGTACACCCAGCGGGTGCTGCGCGAGGCCGTCCAGAACGCGAACGGCAGCTCGGGGATCGCCATCGTCATGGACTCCAGGACGGGCGAGGTCCTCGCGCTCGCCGACCACCCCACGTTCGACGCCGACGACCCGGGCGCCTCGGAGATCAAGGACCGACGGGCCCGCTCGCTCAACCTGTCCTACGAGCCCGGCTCGGTGGAGAAGGTGCTCACGCTCTCCGCGCTCATCGACACCGGCAAGGTCAACGCGCGCACCAAGATGACGGTGCCCGGCCAGCTGCTCCGTCAGGACCGCGTCATCCACGACCACTGGGACCACGGGCTGATCAGGCTGACGCTGGCCGGCGTGCTGGCCAAGTCGTCGAACGTCGGCACCGTGCTGGCGTCCGACATGTTCGGGCCGGGCGAGCTCCGCTCGTACCTCGCCAGGTTCGGTCTCGGCCAGCCCACCAACGTGGGGCTCGGCGCCGAGTCGCGGGGCAACCTGCCCGACCCCAGCATGTGGACCAGCCAGACCGGTGACCGGATCGCCTTCGGGCAGTCGCTCGCGGTGAACGCCATGCAGATGGCTGCCGCGGTCAACACCCTCGCCAACGGCGGGGTCCGCATCGACCCGACGCTGATCCAGGGCGTGGCCACGCGCGACGACGGCATGGAGATCGGCACCGATGTGTCCACGACCCGTCGAGTGGTCTCCGCGAAGGCGGCCCGGCAGATCACGCTGATGATGGAGCGCGTCGTCGACCCCGACGACGGCGTGGCGCCGTTCGCCAACGTTCCGGGCTACCGGGTGGCCGGCAAGACCGGCACCGCCCAGCGGGTCGGCACCTGCGGCACCGGCGCGGCCGCGCACAGCTGCTACGACGGCACCAACACGGTCTCCTTCGCGGGCTTCGCCCCGGCCGAGAACCCGCGGTTCACCGTCTACGTGGTCATCCAGGCACCGAAGATCGAGGGCGCCGGCGGTGGCGTCACGGCCGGCCCGGTGTTCTCGAAGCTGATGGGCTTCGCGCTCCAGCGGTACGGCGTCGCCCCGAGCCACCGCAAGCAGACGGTCCTGCCCATCGAGTGGTAGGCCGGGAGACACTGACCGAGTGGTGAGCGCACAGACCCGGCCGGCGCGACCGCTCCAGACGCCGCTCGGCGACCTGGCGGCGTGGCTGCGCGACGCGTCGTACGACGTCACCGCCAGCGGCGACCTCGAGACGGTGGTCTCGGGACTGACCCTGAGCTCGCAGCGGAGCTTCGCCGGCGACCTGTACGCCGCCCTGCCCGGCTCCCAGGCGCACGGGATCTCCTTCGCCGCCGACGCGCTGGCGGCGGGTGCGGTGGCCCTGCTCACCGACCCGGCCGGAGCCGCCGACGCTCCGCACGGCGTGCCGCTGCTGGTCGTGGCCGAGCCTCGGATGCTCCTGGGTCGGCTCGCCGCGCACGTCTACGGCGACCCGGCGGCCGCGATGCGGATGATCGGCGTGACCGGCACCCAGGGCAAGACGACCACGACCCTGCTGGCGGAGGGCGCCCTCCAGGCCTCGGGGATCCGGGCGGGCGTGATCGGCACGGTCGGGACCCGGATCGCGGGAGAGGACGTCAAGACCTCACTCACCACGCCGGAGGCGCCCGACCTGCACGCACTCTTCGCGGTGATGCGCGAGCGTGAGGTGACCGCCTGCGCGATGGAGGTGAGCAGCCACGCGCTGGTGATGGGCCGCGTCGACGGCGTCGTCTTCGACGTCGCCGTCTTCCTCAACCTCGGTCGCGACCACCTCGACTTCCACGCCGACGAGGAGGACTACTACGTCGCCAAGGCCTCGCTGTTCACGCCGGAGCGGGCCCGGCTGGCTCTCGTCTGCGTCGACGACGAGCACGGCCGGCGGCTCGCGAGCGAGACCCCGCTGGCGGTGCGCACCTTCTCGACCGATGGCCGGGACGCGGACTGGACGGTGGCCGACGTACGGCCGGGTCCGGACGGCTCGACGTTCCGCATCCTCGGCCCCGGCGTCGACGTCGAGGCCGGGGTCCCGCTACCGGGCGCCTTCAACGTGAGCAACGCGCTCGCGGCAGTGGCGTCCTGCGGCGAGGCCGGGCTGGACGCCGGGTCGGTGGCTGGGGCGCTGGCCCGTGGGGGCGGGGTCCCGGGCCGGTTCGAGCGGATCGACGCGGGCCAGCCGTTCACGGTCGTCGTCGACTACGCACACAAGCCCGATGCCGTCCGGGCCGCTCTCGAGAGCCTTCGACCGCTCACGGACGGCCGGCTGATCGTGGTCCTCGGGGCCGGCGGCGACCGAGACCCCGGCAAGCGGCCGCTCATGGGCGACCTCGCCGCGCGGCTCGCGGACGTGGTCGTCGTGACCGACGACAACCCCCGCACGGAGCAGCCGGCCGCCATCCGGGCCGCGGTGCTGGAAGGCACTTTCGCCGGTACCGCGCAGGTCATCGAGGAGGGCGACCGGCGGGCCGCGATCGCCACCGCGCTCGACCTCGCGCGGCCCGGCGACATCGTGGTCGTCGCCGGCAAGGGCCACGAGACCGGACAGGAGATCGACGGGGTGGTGCACCCCTTCGACGACCGGGAGGTGGTGCGCGAGCTGCTGCTCGGCTCCGACCAGCGGGAGCAATAGGAAACTCCTCCACGGCGGGCCGCGTCGGACTCGAGAGCGGCGTACGGAATCATGGCCAAGCGGTCCGGGTCCACACAGAAGGGGAGGCGATGAGAGCCATCCTGCTCAGCGGCGCGTTGTCGCTGCTCGTCTCTCTTCTCGGCTCCCGCGTCGCCATCAACCAGTTCCGCAGGATCGGCTTCGGCCAGCAGATCCGCGACGACGGCCCGACGAGCCACCACACCAAGATGGGCACCCCCACCATGGGTGGGGTGGTGGTCATCCTGGCCACTCTGGTCGGCTACTTCGTGGCGAAGCTGGCGACGATGAGCGCGCCCACCGGGTCCGCGCTGCTGCTGCTGTTCCTCTTCGTGGGCATGGGCGCGGTGGGCTTCCTCGACGACTACATCAAGATCGCCCGGCAGCGCAGCCTCGGCCTGCGCAGCAAGGCCAAGATGATCGGCCAGACCGTCGTGGCGCTCGTCTTCGGTGGCCTGGCCGTCTCGCCGTGGCTCAAGGACGAGGACGGGATCACCCCGGCCTCGAAGCACCTCTCGTTCATCCGCGACTGGAACAGCTTCGCGCTGCCCACCGTCATCGTGATGGCGCTGATCTGGCTCATCGTCACCGCGACCAGCAACGGCGTGAACCTCACCGACGGCCTCGACGGGCTGGCCGCGGGCGCGTCGATGATGGTCTTCGGCGCCTACATGCTGATCAACATCTGGCAGAACAACCAGTCCTGCGCCTCCGACAGCCTCGACGAGGCCAACGTCAGCCTGTGCTACACCGTCCGCGACCCGCTCGATCTCGCGGTGGTCGCGGCCGCGCTCACCGGCGCCTGCTTCGGCTTCCTGTGGTGGAACGCCTCGCCGGCCGCGATCTTCATGGGCGACACCGGATCGCTGGCGCTGGGCGGCGCCGTGGCGGGGCTGGCGATCCTCACCCGCACCGAGCTGCTGCTCGTCATCCTGGGCGGGCTGTTCGTCCTCGAGACGGTCTCGGTGGTGCTCCAGGTCGCGACCTTCAAGGTCACCAAGAAACTGACCGGCACCGGGCGGCGGATCTTCCGGATCGCACCGATCCACCACCACTTCGAGATGCTCGGGTGGGAGCAGGTGACCGTGACGATCCGGTTCTGGATCATCACCGGCATCTGCGTGGCCGCCGGACTCGGCATCTTCTACGCCGAGTGGGTCTCGGGCATCGGATGAAAAGCCCGCTCGGCCTGGGCAGGCACGACTCGTGGGACGGCGTGCGAGCCGTCGTTGCCGGGTTCGGCGTCTCCGGCTTCGCCGCCGCCGACAACCTGCTGCACCTCGGCGCGACCGTCACCGCGCTGGACGAGAAGCCCGACGGCCCCGACGGGCGGGCCGCGAAGGCAGAGCTGCTCGAGGTGCTCGGTGCGACCATCCGGCTCGGGGAGGGCGTCACGTCGACGCTGCCCGACGACGTCGACCTGCTGGTCACCTCACCGGGCTGGCGACCCGACGCGCCGCTGCTGGCGCAGGCCCGAGACCGCGGCGTACCGATCTGGGGCGAGGTCGAGCTGGCCTGGCGGCTGCGTGACCCCAACCACGACACGCCCTGGCTCGCGGTCACCGGCACCAACGGCAAGACCACGACGGTCCAGATGCTCGACGCGATCCTGCGCGCGGCCGGGCTGCGCAGCGTCGCGGCCGGCAACGTCGGGCTGCCGCTGGTCGAGGCGGTCATGGACCCGGCGCCGTACGACGTGCTCGCGGTCGAGCTCTCCAGCTTCCAGCTCCACTACACCGACTCGATGAGCGCCCAGGCCGCGGCCGTGCTCAACGTCGCCGAGGACCACCTCGACTGGTATGCGTCGATGGCCGACTACGCCGCCGACAAGGGCCGCATCTACGAGCGCGTGCAGCGCGCCTGCGTCTACAACGTCGCCGACCCGGTCACCGAGGAGCTGGTCCGCGAGGCCGAGGTGGTCGAGGGCGCCCGCGCCGTCGGCTTCACGCTCGGCATGCCCGGCGTGGGGATGGTCGGTGTGGTCGAGGACATCCTCGCCGACCGCGCCTTCATCGAGGAGCGGCAGAGCAGCGCCGCCGAGCTGTGCACGCTCGCCGACCTGGCCGCGCCCGGCACCCCTGGCCCGGCACCGCACACGGTCCAGAACGCGCTGGCCGCGGCGGCGCTGGCCCGGTCGCACGGCGTGAGCCAGGCGGCCGTCCGCGACGGGCTGCGCGGGTTCCGCCCCGACGGCCACCGGATCGCCCTGGTGGCCGCGCGCGACGGCGTCACTTGGGTCGACGACTCCAAGGCGACCAACCCGCACGCGGCGCTCGCGTCGCTGCTCGCCTACGACCCGGTGGTCTGGGTGGCCGGGGGCCTCGCGAAGGGGGCGTCGTTCGACGACCTGGTCCGGACCGTCGCCGGCCGGTTGCGCGGCGCGGTGCTGCTGGGCCGGGACCGGGACGTGATCGCGGAGGCACTCGCGCGACACGCACCGGATGTGCCCGTGATCGTCGTGGACACGCGTGAGACTTCTGTGACAGAAGGTGACCATGCGTCTGTTGGGGCAACACCCATGCGACGCGTCGTGGCCGCCGCAGCCGGGCTCGCCCGGCCCGGCGACACGGTGCTCCTCGCCCCGGGTTGCGCCTCGCAGGACATGTTCACCGACTACGCCGCCCGCGGTGACGCGTTCGCCGCGGCGGTCCAGGAGCTGACCGGCTAGGACTTCGGGAAGGGGACGTCTGGGGATGACCACCGCCAACCCCGAAGACACCCGGCCCCGACGCTTCGAGCTCCCCGCTCTGCCAACCAGGCTCCGGCTGCGCCGCAACGTCGCCCACGTCATCGCAACGGAGTCTCGCGTCCGGCCGCGCAGCTGGTTCGGCTCGCTGCGCGCCGCGCTCGACCGGCCGCTCACGTCGTACTACCTGCTCATCGGCGCCTCCGCGCTGCTGCTCACCATCGGGCTGATCATGGTGCTCAGCGCCAGCAGCGTGTACTCCTACGAGGTCAACGACGGCGACTCCTACGCCGTGGTCCGCCGCCAGCTCGTGTGGGTGGTCATCGGGCTGCCGCTCGCGTGGGTCGCCAGCCGGCTGCCGCACCGCTGGATCCGGCGGCTGGCCTACCCGGGCTTCTCGATCTCGCTGGTGCTGCTGCTGCTCACGGCGTTCTTCGGCGTCGAGCGCAACGGCAACCAGAACTGGCTGGGCATCGGGCCGGTCGTCATCCAGCCGTCTGAGATCGCCAAGCTCGCGATGGTCATCTGGGCCGCGCACATCTACGCCAACAAGGAGCGCCGGCTCGGCAGCACCCACGAGATCGTGGTGCCGGTGGTGCCGGGGATGATCCTGGCCACCGGGCTGGTGGTGCTCGGCAACGACCTCGGCACGGCGCTGGTGCTGTTCGCCCTGCTGCTGGGCTCGCTGTGGGTGGTCGGTGCGCCGCGCCGGTTCTTCACGGTCATGTTCTCGGTCGTCGCCGTCGGCCTCTTCGTCCTGGTCGGCACGAACGCCGAGCGGCTCGGCCGGGTGACCACCTTCGTCGACCCGTTCAGCGACTACCACGACAAGGGCTGGCAGCCGGCCCACGGCCTCTACGCCCTCTCGACCGGCGGCCTGTTCGGCCAGGGCATCGGCGCCAGCCAGCAGAAGTGGGGCGACCTGCCGGAAGCGCACACCGACTTCATCTTCGCGGTGCTCGGCGAGGAGCTGGGCCTGGCCGGCACCTTGCTGGTGATCGTGCTGTTCCTGACGATCGCGTTCGCCGCACTGCGGGTCGCGCGCCGTACCGACGACCCATTCGTCCGCTACGCGTCGTTCGGCATCGTGGTCTGGCTGGTGGGCCAGATGATGATCAACGTCGGAATGGTGCTCGCCCTGCTGCCCGTCATCGGCATCCCACTGCCGCTCATCTCCTACGGCGGCTCCGCGCTGCTGCCGTCATTGGTGGCCCTCGGTCTTCTCGTCGGCTTCGCGCGCCGCGAGCCGGAAGCCGCCCGCGCGCTGGCCCAGCGCCGCAAGCTGCGCTCGGCGGGGCTCTCCGCGGCTCGCCGGTCCCGCTGATCGCTCGAGCGGGCTCCTAGTCTCTGCACTGATGCGCATCCTGCTTGCCGGCGGCGGCACCGCCGGCCACACCTCTCCGCTGCTGGCGACCGCCGACGCGCTGCGCCGGCTGGAACCCGCCACGGAGATCACCTGCCTGGGCACGCCTCGCGGGCTGGAGACCCGCGTCGTCCCCGAGGCCGGCTACCCGCTGGAGCTGATCGCGCCGGTGCCCCTGCCCCGGAAGCCCTCTGCCGACCTCCTGCGCGTCCCGGGCCGGCTTCGCGGCGCGGTGAAGGAGGCCCGTGCGGTGCTCGAGCGGGTCCGCCCCGACGTGGTCGTCGGCTACGGCGGCTACGTCTCGGTGCCGGCCTACCTGGCCGCGCGGCGCGCCAAGGTGCCGATCGTCGTCCACGAGCAGAACTCCCTCCCCGGCCTGGCCAACAAGGTCGGGGCCCGGATCGCGCAGCGGGTCGCGGTCAGCTTCCCGGGCACCCCGCTCCGGCACGCCGAGTACGTCGGTCTCCCGATCCGCACGATGATCTCCGGGCTCGACCGGAGTGCGCTGCGCGCCGAGGCGCGCGAGTTCTTCGGCCTCGACCCCGACCTGCCCACGCTCGTCGTCACCGGCGGCTCGCAGGGCGCCCGCAACATCAACGACGCCGTCTCGGGCGCGGCCCGCGCACTGGGTGAGGCCGGGGTGCAGGTGCTCCACGTGGTGGGCCCGAAGAACGTCGTCGCGCCCCGGGAGGGCGTCCCGACCTACGTGCCGATCGGCTACGTGGACCGGATGGACCTCGCCCTCGCCGCCGCCGACCTCATGGTCTGCCGGGCCGGCGCCTCCAGCGTGACCGAGGCCGCGGCGGTCGGCGTACCGGCGATCTTCGTGCCGCTGCCGTTCGGCAACGGCGAGCAGCCGCTGAACGCCAAGCCGGTCGTCGAGGCCGGGGGAGCACTGCTGGTGGAGGACGCGGCGTTCACGAGTGCCTGGGTGACGGCGCACGTCCCGGCGCTGGCCACGGACGCCGACCGGCTGGCCGCGATGAGCCGCGCCGCCTCCGGCCTGATCCCGCGCGACGCCGACGAGAAGCTCGCGCGCATGGTGCTGGAGACCGGCGGATGAAAGTGGGAGTGCCGGACGACCTGCTCCCGGCGGACCGGCTCGGCAACGTGCACTTCGTCGGCATCGGCGGCGCCGGGCTGTCCGCGATCGCGCGGATCATGCTGGCGCGCGGGATCGCGGTGAGCGGCAGCGACGGCGTCGACTCACCGACGCTCGACGCGCTGCGCGCCCTGGGTGCTCGGGTCCACGTCGGACACGCCGCCGACCAGCTCGGCGACGCGGACACCGTCGTCGTGTCGACGGCCGTGCGGGAGGACAACCCGGAGTACACCGCGGCGCTCGCCCGCGGCCTGCGCGTGCTGCCCCGGTCGGCTGCCCTCGCCTCGGTGATGGCCGGCCACCGGGTGGTCGCCGTCGCCGGTACGCACGGCAAGACCACCACCACCGCGCTGCTCACCGGGGCACTCGTCGCGTCTGGTGCGGACCCGACCTACACCATCGGCGCCGATGTCGCCGCCACCGGCAGCAACGCGGCCGAGGGGTCGGGCGACCTGTTCGTAGCGGAGGCAGACGAGAGCGACGGCGCGTTCCTGCACTACGCGCCGTACGCCGCGATCGTCACGAACATCGAGGCCGACCACCTCGACCACTGGGTGACCGAGGAGGCGTATGCCACGGCGTTCGACGCCTTCGCCGCCACCGTTGACCCGGCCGGGTTCCTCGTCTGCTGCGTGGACGACGCCGGTGCCGCGGCGCTGGCGGAGCGGCAGCGAGCGGCGGGCCTGCGCGTGGTGACCGTGTCGACGCGGCCCGGCGTGGCCGACGTCGGACCGGAGGCGCTGGCCGGGTTCACGCTCTGGGCGCCCGGCGACCACTACCTCGCCGACGCGCTCCTGGCGCTCGCCGCCGGGCGCACGCTCGGCTACGCCGACGACCAGCTCGCGAGCGGCATCGCGTCGTTCACAGGGACCCGCCGGCGGATGGAACGCAAGGGCGAGGCCGGCGGTGTCCGCGTCTACGACAGCTACGCGCACCACCCGACCGAGATCACCGGCGACCTCGCCTCCGCCCGGGAGCTGGCCGGCGACGGCCGGCTGCTCGTGGCGTTCCAGCCGCACCTGGTCTCGCGCACCCGGACCTTCGGAACCGCGATGGGTGAGGCGCTGGGGGCGGCCGACGAGGTCGTCGTCTGCGACGTCTACCTCGCCCGCGAGGACCCTGACCCCTCGGTGACGGGTGCGCTGGTGGCGTCCGCCGTACCTCTTCCTCCCGAGCACGTCGCCTTCGTCCCCGACCTCGACGACGTCCCGGCGGCCCTGGTCTCCCGAGCGCGACCGGGAGACCTGGTGCTGACCCTGGGGGCCGGCAGTGTCACCGACGTCGGCCCGCGCGTCCTCGAGCTGCTCGGCGGTGATCGTGCGTAGCCTCCGCCGCTCGACCGGCGAGGACGCGACGGCCGACGAAACGTTCGGCCCGACGATCGACAAGGCCACCAGGCGCAGCAGACGACGGTTCGCTCGCCGGCAGTGGCGCCGGCGCTGGCTGGCCTGGCGATATCTCCTGGTGCTCGTGCTGGTCCTGGCGATCGTCGGCGGCGGGGTCTACGCCGTGTGGTTCTCGAAGTGGCTGGCCGTCGAGGACATCGAGGTCAGCGGGGCTCAAACGGTCGAACCCGCCGACATCCGCGCCCGCTCCGGCATCGACGAGGGGGAGCCGCTGGTCCGCGTCGACCTGGCCA
Organism: uncultured Actinomycetota bacterium; assembly: GCA_963800715.1. Lineage (GTDB taxonomy): Bacteria > Actinomycetota > Actinomycetes > Propionibacteriales > Nocardioidaceae > Nocardioides. Next base: position 187,835 of record CAWDBZ010000003.1, read on the forward strand.
CCGCCGAACGGCGCATCGGCGCGCTGGCCGTCGTGCGGTCCGTGTCAGTGACCCGGCAGTGGCCGCACGGCGTCCTGATCTCGATCGAGGAGCGGGTCGCGATCGCGGTGGTCGAGATCGGCGGCCGGCTGCGTGGCATGGACGCCGACGGCGTCGTCTTCCGCGACTACAAGAAGGCACCGCCCGGGCTGCCTCGCGTCACGACCTCGATCGGGACGACCTCGGCCGCCCTCAAGGAGGCCGCGCAGGTGATCTCGGCGCTGCCCCAGGAGCTCAGCCTCATCGTCGACCACGTCCAGGTCACGACCGTCGACCAGATCTCGCTGGTCCTCAAGGACGGCCGCACCGTCCTCTGGGGGAGCGCGGAGGAGTCCGACACCAAGGCCGAGGTCCTCGCCACCCTCCTCGCCACCGTGCAGGCGCAGACCTACGACGTCAGCGTGCCGTCCAAGCCCACCACCCGCTGACCGGCCAGAAACTTTCCGACGGGCAGACGTGCTCCCGCGTGTCGCCACCACTCGGACCACACGCGTCCCTACTGTCATCGACACGGACAGGTTGACATAACTATAACCCTCAGCCTGAGGGTGACAGTTGAAGCCGGAGGCCGGGTCCAACAATTCGGGCCAAGAGAAAGGGCACCGTCGTGGCGGCAGCGCAGAACTACCTAGCGATCATCAAGGTCGTGGGCATCGGAGGAGGCGGCGTCAACGCCGTCAACCGGATGATCGAGGTCGGCCTCAAGGGCGTCGAGTTCATCGCGATCAACACCGACGCCCAGGCCCTGCTCATGAGCGACGCCGACGTCAAGCTCGACATCGGGCGTGAGCTCACCCGCGGCCTCGGCGCCGGCGCCAACCCCGAGGTCGGCCACCAGGCCGCCGACGACCACGCCGACGAGATCGAAGAGGTCCTCAAGGGCGCCGACATGGTCTTCGTCACCGCCGGCGAGGGCGGCGGCACCGGCACCGGTGGCGCGCCGGTCGTCGCGCGCATCGCCCGCTCGCTGGGCGCGCTGACCATCGGTGTGGTGACCCGCCCGTTCGCCTTCGAGGGCCGCCGTCGCGCCGGCTCCGCCGAGGAGGGCATCGCCAACCTTCGCGAGGAGGTCGACACCCTCATCGTCATCCCCAACGACCGGCTGCTCTCCATCTCCGACCGCAACGTCTCCGTCCTCGACGCCTTCAAGCAGGCCGACCAGGTGCTCCTCCAGGGCGTCAGCGGCATCACCGACCTCATCACCACGCCCGGGCTGATCAACCTCGACTTCGCAGACGTGAAGTCGGTGATGGCCAACGCCGGGTCCGCGCTGATGGGCATCGGCTCGGCGCGCGGCGAGGACCGCTCGGTCGCCGCGGCCGAGATGGCGGTCTCGAGCCCGCTCCTCGAGGCCTCGATCGACGGCGCCCACGGCGTCCTGCTCTCGATCGCCGGCGGCTCCGACCTCGGCCTGTTCGAGATCAACGAGGCGGCCGCGCTGGTCGCCGAGGCCGTGCACCCCGACGCCAACATCATCTTCGGCGCGACCATCGACGATGCCCTCGGTGACGAGGTCCGGGTCACCGTCATCGCGGCCGGGTTCGACGGCGGGACACCCAAGCGCGCCCACGAGGGATCCGCGCTGCGCCGTACCCCGCCGAAGCAGACCCAGGCCGAGACCCGGGCTGCGGCCTCCGCGTTGAGCGGACAGCGGCAGGAGGACAAGGAGCGGGTGCCCGCGGGTGCTTCGACCTCCACGACGCCCGCTTCTGCCACGACCCCGCGCCCGGCGCCGAAGCCGATGCAGTTCGACGACGACGACCTGGACGTCCCCGACTTCCTGAAGTAGCCGCTCTGTACTCCCTCCGCACGTCATCCGGCCCCGCCGACCTGGCCTTCACCGACCGGTACGGCGGGGTCAGTGCGTCGCCGTACGCCGAGCTCAACCTGGCGATCTCGGGCGGCGACGACGACGCGGCCAAGGCCGAGAACCGCAAGCGGCTGCTGACCGACTTCGCCCCGGACGACGTGCTCTGCGACCTCCACCAGGTGCACGGTGCCGAGGTGGTGCTGGCGACCGCCGAGTGGCCGCAGCGGCCGCACGCCGACGGCATCGTCTCCACGACGCCCGGCCTGACGCTGCTCGTCCGCGCCGCCGACTGCGTGCCGGTGCTGCTGGTCGCGCCCGACCAGGGCGTGGTCGGCGCGGCTCACTCCGGGCGCCCCGGCCTGGTGGCGGGCGTCGTCCCCGCGACGGTGGCCCGCATGCGCGACCTCGGCGCCGGCCGGATCGAGGGCTGGATCGGGCCACATGTGTGCGGCCGCTGCTACGAGGTGCCGGAGCAGATGCGCGCCGACGTGGCCGCCGTCGTTCCCGACTCCTTCGCCGAGACCTCGTGGGGCACACCGTCGGTCGACCTCGGCGCCGGCGTTCGCGCGCAGCTCGAGGAGCTCGACGTCGCGGTCCATGACGTGAGCCGGTGCACCCGGGAGTCCGACGACCTCTACTCCTACCGGCGCGACGGCGAGCGGTCCGGCCGGCTCGCCGCCGTGGTCCGGCTGAGAGGTGCTGACGCATGAGCCGCCGCGACGAGATCCAGGCGGGGCTCGACACCGTGCACGAGCGCATCGCGAATGCCTGCGCCGACGCCGGCCGGCCACCGGAAGACGTCCGGCTGGTGGTGGTGACCAAGTTCTTCCCGGCCAGCGATGTCCGGATCCTCGCCGAGCTCGGGGTGACCGACGTCGGCGAGAACCGCCACCAGGAGGCGGAGGCCAAGGCCGCCGAGTGCTCCGACCTCGACCTGCAGTGGCACTTCATCGGCGGGCTGCAGAGCAACAAGGCGGCCGCGGTCGCGTCGTACGCCGCGGTGGTCGAGTCCGTCGACCGGCGCAAGCTGGTCGGCCCGCTGTCGCGTGGGGCCCACCAGCGGTCCCACCCGGTCGACGTGCTGCTCCAGGTCTCGCTCGACCCGCCGGAGCGCGCAGGTCGCTCGGGCGCCGACCCCACCGACCTCACCGAGCTGGCGGCCGCCGTCCACGACGCAGGCATGCTCACGCTGCGCGGCCTGATGGCGGTCGCACCCCTCGACGAGGACCCCGCAGCGGCGTTCGGGAGGCTCGCCGAGGTCCGGGCTGCGTTCCTCGCCCACCACCCGTCAGCCACCTGGCTCTCCGCGGGGATGAGCGCGGACCTCGAGCACGCGATTCGGGCCGGCGCGACACACGTGCGCGTTGGCTCGGCGGTCCTCGGTTCGAGGCCCACGAACCAGTAATGTCCCAAAACAGGAGGAGCGGTCTGGCGCGAGCCGGCCGCCGGACCCGGAAGGCAGACCATGAGCGGCGCGATGCGCAGGATCGGTGAGTACCTCGGCCTGCTCGAGGACACCGGCCGTTACGACGACGACTACGCCGACGGCTACGACGACACCTACGAGGGTCACTACCCCGACGAGACCGCCCCAGTGGCGGCCGAGCGGCCGTCCCGTCGTGAGGCGCGTGAGGCCCGCCAGGCTGCGACCGTCGCGAACCTCGACGACCGCCGGCGGGGTGGCGCGTCGACCATGACCGCCGCACCTCGGGTGGCCGAGCTGTCCCGGATCACGACGCTGCACCCTCGCACCTACAACGAGGCCCGCACCGTCGGAGAAAACTACCGCGACGGCACCCCGGTGATCATGAACCTGTCCGAGATGGACGACAGCGACGCCAAGCGGCTGGTCGACTTCGCGGCCGGCCTCATCTTCGCGACCCGGGGCTCGATCGAGCGGGTGACGAGCAAGGTGTTCCTGCTGTCTCCGCCCAACGTGTCGGTTGCGGCAGAAGACAAGGCCCGGATCGCGGACGGCGGCTTCTTCAACCAGAGCTGACCCGCTCGTGGTCGGACCACGCGGTGTGGCGATGCACAGGGCGGTTGGGCGACCGGGCATGATCGTCGCGTGCACGCCGTCTGGTCGCTCATCCACATCGCGCTTTGGATCTTCATCGCGCTCATGTGGATCCGCTTCGTGGTCGACTGGGTGCAGATCTTCGCCCGCAACTGGTCCCCGACGGGGTTCCTGCTGGTGGTGCTCGAAATCGTCTACTCGGCCACCGATCCGCCGATCAAGGCGCTTCGCAAGGTCATCCCGCCGCTCCGGATCGGGAGCATCTCCTTGGACCTGTCGTTCATCATCGTGATGATCGTGGCCTACATGCTGCTCTACATCGTCGGTGGTTTCCTCTAGCGAAGCATTAGCAACGGGACCTGCCAGTCCGCAGCACCTGTCACATCAGCCCCATGACAGGCGCTACAGTTCCGAAGAAGACTTTCCGTCTGGATGACATTCCGGATGCCAGGGGACGTCGCTGAATCTCGAAGAAGATGAATGGGTGGGAACATGCCGCTGACGCCTGAGGACGTGAGTAACAAGCGCTTCACGCCTGTCCGGCTCCGCGAGGGCTACGACATGGGTGAGGTCGACCAGTTCCTCGATGAGGTCGAGGCGGAACTGGCCCGACTGACCAAGGAGAACGACGACCTGCGCCAGAAGCTGTCGGCGGCCCAGACCGGCGGCGGCTCCGCCTTCCAGGACACCGCGGTCACGGCGCCGACGCCCGCGGTCCAGGAGCGGGCACCCGAGCCTCCGCCGACCCCCGAGCCCGTCCCGGTGCCGGTCCCCGAGCCTGTCGCCGCCGCAAGCGCGGGCCCCGAGACGATCCGGGTCGAGACCGTCCCCCAGGCGTCAAACGCTGCCGCCAGGTTGCTCGAGATCGCCACCCGCAACGCCGACGAGCTGGTCGAGTCTGCCAAGAACGAGGCCGACAAGATCATCGGCGAGGCCCGCACCAAGTCCGAGCGGCTCGAGGCCGAGTCCAAGGTCAAGGCCGACCGCGTCGAGTCCGATGCCCGGACCCGCGCTCAGATGCTCGACTCCGAGACCGCCGAGCGCCGCCAGCAGATGTTCGGTGAGCTCGAGCGGGAGCGCGACAAGCTCAACAGTGAGGTGGAGACGCTGCGCGCCTTCGAGCGCGAGTACCGCTCCCGTCTCAAGAGCTACTTCAGCCAGCAGCTCGAGGCGCTGTCCGGCCCGGGGGAGTCGCCCGCGGTGTCCGACGAGCAGCAGCCGGCACCCAAGCGCCTGCGCTCGATCCTGGGCGACGACGAGGTCTGAGCGAGGTCTGAGCGGGGTGGGAGCGGAGCTCCCACCCCGGCCTGACCTGCGCCTTCAGGCTACGTAAACGCTTGCGCTGCTAGATCACGACTTGAGCGCGCCTGTTTGAGTGGGCGCTGGACAGCCGATACGGTTCCGCGCAGCACCGTTGGCCACCGCCACGGTCTAGGCCACCAGGAAGGCCCGCTCGATGGCGCGCACCCCCACCCGCTCCCTCGCCGGACGGACGGCCAGTGCCGCCCGAAAGGTGATCGGCCGCCGTACGGCCAAGGCCACCGCCGGCGCGGCCGCCTCGACCAAGAAGACCACGACGAAGTCCGCAGCCAAGAAGGCACCTGCGAAGAAGGCATCGGCCAAGAAGGCCGCGCCCGCGAAGAAGGCGCCGGCCAAGAAGGCGCCGGCCAAGAAGGCACCGGCCAAGAAGGCACCGGCCAAGAAGGCACCGGCCAAGAAGGCGCCCGCGAAGAAGGCGCCGGCCAAGAAGGCGCCCGCGAAGAAGGCCCCGGCCAAGAAGGCACCCACGAAGAAGGCCCCGGCCAAGAAGGCACCCACGAAGAAGGCCCCGGCCAAGAAGGCACCCACGAAGAAGGCCCCGGCCAAGAAGGCACCCGGCCAAGAAGGCGCCCGCGAAGAAGGCCCCGCGCCAAGAAGGCGCCCGCGAAGAAGGCGCCCGCGAAGAAGGCGCCCGCGAAGAAGGCGCCCGCGAAGAAGGCGCCCGCGAAGAAGGCCCCGGCCAAGAAGGCCCCGGCCAAGAAGGCCCCGGCCAAGAAGGCCCCGGCCAAGAAGGCCCCGGCCAAGAAGGCCCCGGCCAAGAAGGCGCCCGCCAAGAAGGCGCCCGCGAAGAAGGCCACGCCCGCCAAGAAGGCGCCCGCGAAGAAGGCGCCGCCGGCCAAGAAGGCACCTGCCAAGAAGGCAGCGCCCGTCGCGAAGGTGCCCGCCAAGAAAGCCACCCCGCTGAAGAAGGCACCCGCCGCGAGGAAGGCATCGGTCAGCGCCCTGGTGGTCAAGGCGGGAGAGGGCGCCTGGACCAAGGCCGAGCTCAGAGGGGTGCTCGACCAGCTCAACGAGCAGCGCGAGCACAGCCTGGCGATGATCGCGGCGCAGTCCTCGGAGCTGACCGGCCTGATGCGCGACCCGGGCGACGGCGCCGGCCAGGACCAGGCCGACATGGGTGCGACCAGCTTCGAGCGCGACCACGAGCTCACCGTCCTCAACAGCGAGCGCGACAAGCTGCACCAGATCGACCGCGCGCTGGCCCGCATCGACGACGGTACCTACGGCATCTGTGAGTCGTGTGGGGAGCCGATCGGCAAGATGCGGTTGATGGCATTTCCCCGTGCCACACTGTGCATGACATGCAAGCAGCGCGAGGAACGTCGCTGAGTCACGACGACTCCAGCCTGACGGACACCCCGTCCGTTCCGTCTCGTGCCCGCGTCCGGGTCGTGCTGTTCGCCGTGTTCGCCGTGCTCTACGCCGTCGACCAGTTCACCAAGTGGCTGGCCGTCGACCGCCTCACCGGCAAGCCGGACAAGGAGCTGGTCGGCGAGCTGTTGATGCTGCACCTGACCCGCAACGCGGGCGCCGCGTTCAGCACCGGCACGCGCTACACCGTGCTGTTCAGCTCGCTCGCGATCGTGGCCGTGGTGGTTGTGCTCTGGTTCAGCCGGCGGGTCCGCAACGTCGGGTGGGCGATCGCCTTCGGGCTGCTCCTGGCCGGCATCACCGGCAACCTCACCGACCGGCTGGTCCGCTCGCCCGGGGTGCTGCGTGGGCACGTGGTGGACTTCCTCATGCTGCCGCACTGGCCGATCTTCAACGTGGCCGACATCTGCATCAACGCGGCTGCCGCGCTGATCCTGGTGCAGGCCTTCCGCGGGATCCGGCTGGACGGATCGCGGATCGCACGCCACACCGACGACTCCTCGGACTCGTGACCTCTGACGGCACGAGCGCAGACCACCGCACCCTTCCGGTGCCGGATGGACTGGCAGGCGAGCGGGTGGACGCCGCGCTCGCCCAGATGTTCGGGCTCTCGCGCACCCGTGCCGCCGACCTGATCGCGCGCGGACTCGTGCAGGTCGACGGCGCCGGCACCGCCAAGAGCGACCGGGTGCTCGCCGGCGCAACCGTCGACGTGACCCTCCCGGTCGAGGCCGACCCGCTCGCCGTCGTACCGGAGGAGGTCGAGGGCATCCAGATCATCCACGACGACCCGTCGATCGTGGTGATCAGCAAGCCGGTGGGCGTCGCCGTGCACCCTTCACCCGGCTGGACCGGCCCCACCGTCGTCGGGCACCTGGCCGCGGCGGGGTTCAAGATCGCGACCGGCGGCGCCTCGGAGCGGCAGGGCATCGTGCAGCGGCTGGACGTCGGCACGTCCGGCGTGATGGTGATCTGCAAGTCCGAGCACGCCTACTCGGTGCTCAAGAACGCCTTCCGCACCCGTGACGTCGACAAGGTCTACCACGCGCTGGTGCAGGGCTACCCAGACCCGCTCGAGGGCACCATCGATGCCCCGATCGGCCGGCACCCCAAGGCGGACTACAAGTTCGCGGTGATGGCCGAGGGCCGGGCCAGCGTCACGCACTACGCGACGCTGGAGGCGCACCGCTTCGCGTCGTTGCTGGAGGTGCACCTCGAGACCGGCCGTACCCACCAGATCCGGGTGCACATGGCCGCGCTCAAGCACCCGTGCGTGGGCGACCTGACCTACGGTGCCGACCCCACCCTCGCCAAGCGGTTCGGGCTGGAGCGGCAGTGGCTGCACGCCGTGAAGCTCGGGTTCGAGCACCCGGACAGCGGTGAGTACGTCGAGTACGAGTCGGAGTACCCCGACGACCTCGCGAAGGCCCTGGAGGCGGTGCGCGGTGCCGACTGACGAGCTCCTGCTGCGACCGGTGCTGCCCGACGACCTGCCCGCGGTCGCCGAGCTGCACATCCGGGTCCGCGCGGCGGCGTACCCCGCGATGCCGCACGGCATCCACCCCGACCACGAGGCCCGGGCCTGGGTGGCGGGCTGGGACCTGTCGAAGTTCGACGTCTGGGTCGCCGAGCTCGACGGTGGGCTGGTCGGCTACGCACGCTCGGACCGCGAATGGCTCGATGACCTCTACGTGGAGCCTGACGCCCAGGGCAGCGGTGTCGGCTCCGCGCTGCTCGACCTGGTCAAGGCGCAGCGGCCCGACGGCTTCTGCCTGTGGGTCTTCGAGTCCAACGAGCCGGCCCGGGCGTTCTACCGCGCCCGCGGCCTGGTCGACCTCGAGCGCACCGACGGCGCCGCCAACGAGGAGAAGGCCCCCGACATCCGGATGGCGTGGCCCGGCAGCGACCCGCTCGCCTTCTACCGCTCCCTGATCGACTCGGTCGACCATGACCTCGGCGAGCTCCTCAACCGCCGCGCCGCCATCACCGCGGCCGTCCAGCCGCACAAGAAGACCCCCGAGCGCGACCTGGACCGCGAGCACGAGATAGCCCGCGCCCTGGCCCTGCGCGCCCCGGCCCTGGGTGAGGACCGGCTCTACCGGATCGTGCACCAGATCATCACTGAGAGCCTCGATGCCGGCGGGATCTCGCAGGAGTAGCTCCCGAACCTCGGACTGTCGGTGGCGCCTGTCACCATCGCGTCAGCTCGCGTCGTAGGCTGAGGCCCTTCCCCGGGATCTCGGCGTTCGGCGTCGACCCCATGAAACAAACGCTGTTGCACGCCCCGACGACCCGGTGAGGAGCTCCCCGCACCCATGCCCGGCCAGGACTCGTTCGTCCATCTGCACGTGCACACCGAGTACTCCATGCTCGACGGTGCCGCGCGACTGACCGACCTGACGCAGCGGGCGGCCGAGCTCGAGATGCCGGCGATCGCGATGACCGACCACGGCAACGTGTTCGGTGCCTACGAGTTCTACAAGAAAGCCAAGGCGGCCGGGGTCAAGCCGATCTTGGGGATCGAGGCCTACGCCGCCCCCAACATCAGCCGCTTCGAGCGCAAGGGCGTCAACTTCTACGGCGGCGGGCCCGACGACGTCAGCGCGCGAGGCGCCTACACGCACATGACGCTGCTCAGCGAGACGACGGAGGGGATGCACAACCTCTTCCGGCTCAGCTCGGGGGCATGGCGGGACGGCTTCTTCAAGCAGCCGCGCATGGACCGTGAGCTCCTCGCCCAGCACTCGGCAGGGATGATCGGCACGACTGGCTGCCCGTCCGGCGAGGTGCAGGTCCACCTCCGCCACGGCAACTACGACGCGGCCCGGCAGGCCGCCGCGGACTTCCAGGACATCCTCGGCCGCGACAACTACTTCATGGAGCTGATGGACCACGGCCTCGACCTGGAGAAGCGGGTTCGCGATGGCCTGCTCCGCCTGGCCAAGGACCTGCAGATCCCACTGCTTGCCACCAACGACTCCCACTACGTCATGCGCGAGGACGCGCCCAGCCAGGAGCACCTGCTCTGCATCAACTCCGGCTCGACGATGGACATCCCGGCCGGTGACGGCTCGGGGCAGCGGTTCGCCTTCACCGGCGACGGCTACTACCTCAAGTCCGCTGCCGAGATGCGCGAGATCTGGCGCGAGCTGCCCGAGGCCTGTGACAACACCCTGCTGATCGCCGAGCGCTGCAACGTCGAGTTCACCGAGGGCAACGGCACCTACATGCCGCGCTTCCCGTGTCCCGAGGGGCACTCCGAAGAGACCTGGCTCATCGAAGAGGTCGACCGAGGGCTGGCCAGGCGCTACCCGGACGGTGTCACCGCGGAGGTCCGCGACCGGACCAGCTTCGAGATCGGCGTCATCCTCAAGATGGGCTTCCCGGGCTACTTCCTGGTGGTCGCAGACTTCATCAACTGGGCCAAGCAGCAGGGCATCCGAGTCGGGCCCGGGCGCGGCTCCGGTGCCGGCTCGATGGTCGCCTACGCCCTGCGCATCACCGACCTCGACCCGATCCGACACGGCCTGCTGTTCGAGCGGTTCCTCAACCCCGAGCGCATCTCGATGCCCGACTTCGACATCGACTTCGACGAGCGTCGGCGCGGTGAGGTGATCAAGTACGTCACCGAGAAGTACGGCGAGGACCGGGTGGCGATGATCGTCACCTACGGCACCATCAAGGCCAAGCAGGCGGTCAAGGACTCCAGCCGGATCCTCGGCTACCCGTTCGCGATGGGCGACCGGGTCACCAAGGCGATGCCGGCCGCGGTGATGGGCAAGGACGTCCCGCTCAAGGAGATCTTCAACCCCGAGCACAGGCGCTACGGCGAGGCCGGGGAGTTCCGCGGTCTCTACGAAAACGATGCCGACGTCAAGCGGGTGGTCGACACCGCGCTCGGGATCGAGGGGCTCAAGCGCCAGTGGGGCGTGCACGCCGCGGGCGTGATCATGTCCAGTGAGCCGCTGGCCGACGTGATCCCGCTGCTCAAGCGGCCCGCCGACGGCGTGATGATCACCCAGTTCGACTACCCGACCTGTGAGGCCCTCGGGCTGATCAAGATGGACTTCCTCGGGCTGCGCAACCTCACGGTGCTCGACGACTGCGTGCACAATATCGAGGTCAACCGCGGCGAGAAGCTGGTCCTGGAGGACCTCCCGCTCGACGACGTCGAGTCCTACCAGCTCCTCGGCACCGGCAACACCCTCGGCGTCTTCCAGCTCGACGGCGCCCCGATGCGGTCGCTGCTGCGGCTGATGCGGCCCGACAGCTTCGAGGACATCTCCGCGGTCCTCGCGCTCTACCGCCCGGGACCCATGGGCGTCGACTCGCACACCAACTACGCACTTCGTAAGAACGGCAAGCAGGACATCAACCCGGTCCACCGCGAGCTCGCCGAGCCGCTGGCGGAGATCCTCGAGCCGACCTACGGCCTGATCGTCTACCAGGAGCAGATCCTGGCGGTGGCCCAGAAGGTCGCGGGCTACACGCTCGGCCAGGCGGACCTGCTGCGCAAGGCGATGGGCAAGAAGAAGAAGGAGATCCTCGACGCCGAGTACGGCCCGTTCTCCGAGGGGATGAGACGCAACGGCTACTCCGCGGCGGCGATCAAGGCGCTGTGGGACACCCTGGTCCCCTTCTCCGACTACGCCTTCAACAAGGCCCACACCGCGTCCTACGGCCTGATCTCCTACTGGACCGCCTACCTCAAGCAGCACTACGCGCCCGAATACATGGCGGCCCTGCTCACCTCGGTCAGGGACGACAAGGACAAGTCCGGGATCTACCTCAACGAGTGCCGCCGGATGAAGATCCAGGTGCTCCCGCCCGACGTCAACGAGTCGGCTGCCGACTTCACGCCGGTCGGCAACGACATCCGCTTCGGCCTCACCGCGATCCGCAACGTCGGCCACAACGTCGTCGACGGCGTCGTGGCCGCCCGCGCCGAGAAGGGCCGCTACCTCGACTTCAACGACTTCCTGGAGAAGGTCCCCGCGCTGGTCTGCAACAAGCGCGTGGTCGAGTCCCTGATCAAGGCCGGCGCGTTCGACGACATGAAGCACCGGCGGCGGGCGCTGGTCGCGATCCACGAGCAGGCCGTCGACCAGTACGTCGACGTCAAGCGCAACGAGGCGATCGGCCAGGACTCGCTGTTCGGCGGCATCGACGACACCAGCGGCTTCGGCGTCACCGTCGCCATCCCCGACGACATCGAGGAGTGGGACAAGACCACCCTCCTCGGCCACGAGCGCGACATGCTCGGCCTCTACGTCTCCGACCACCCGCTGCTCGGCCTCGAGCACGTGCTTTCACAGGGCACTGACTGCACCATCGGCCAGCTGATGCTCGACGAGGAGCGGCCGCACGGCTCGACCCTCACGGTCAGTGGCCTCGTGACCTCGGTGCAGCGCAAGATCACCAAGCGCGGCGACTCATGGGCGACGATCACCCTCGAGGACCTCGACGGGGCGATCGAGGTCCTGCTCTTCCCCAGCACCTACCAGCTGGCCAGCACCCTGCTCGTCGAGGACTCCGTCCTACGCATAAAGGGCGCCCTCTCCCGCGACAAGGACCAGCCCGAGCTGCGCGCCCAGGAGGTCACCCGCCCCGACCTTTCCGACGGGCCCAGCGGGCCGGTCGTGATCAGCCTCCCCTCGACCCGCTGCACGCCGCCCACGGTGGCCCAGCTTCGCGACGTGCTCGGAACCCACCCTGGGGTCACCGAGGTCCGGCTGCGACTCTTGTCGCGTGAGAAGACCACGGTCATGCGCCTCGACGACGGGCTCCGCGTCACCCCGAGCCCGGCGCTGTTCGCCGACCTCAAGCAGCTGCTGGGCCCGGGATGTCTGACGGGCTGACCTCGCACCCGGCCAGCCCCGAGCTCCTCGACGCGCGACCCGAGACTGCCCCGCGCTCGCCGTGGCTGGTCGTGCCCGCCCAGGCACTGGCGACCGTGGCCCTGTTTGCCGGGGTCGGGGCCGCCGCGGGCTGGCTCTGGTATCGACTGTGGGACGTCCCGAGCGGCGTGGTGTCCGGCGGCCAGTGGTACACCGGCGAGGCCGGGCTCCGCGACGACTTCCAGGGCGTCGCGTGGTTCGTCACCCTCGCGCTCGCCGCCGGGCTGCTGCTCGGCATGCTGACGGCCTGGCTGTTCGACCGCTCGGAGCTGGCCACCCTGGGCGCCGTGATCGTCGGCTCCGCGCTGGCGTCCTACCTCATGCTCCGCGTCGGCACCCATCTCAGCCCGCCCGACCCCCACGAGCTCGCGAAGACCGCCCAGGACGGCGACAAGCTCAAGGGCGCGCTGCGGGTCAGGTCGTGGGCACCGAAGGGCACCTTCACGTTCGGCGCACTCGTCGGGCTGGGTCTGGTCTACGCCGTCTCGATCGGCCGCGCCCCCACCGAGGTCAGGGAAAGCCGGTTGGGGTCCGGAACCGACGGGTAGGCTCCGCGCGTCTGACCAGCGCACGCTTCCGTGACACCGACGCCCCGGGCACGAGCCCGGCAACCCACTCGGAGTTCCCTTGTCCAGCACGCTCTCCTCCTCCGCCTCCTCCGCCCCGCGGTCCCACCGGCCCCCCGCCCAGCGGCCCGCCCGGTGGTCCGCCCAGCGGTCCTCCGAGCGGTCCCCCGAGCGGGCCGCCGGAGTACCTCGAGAGCGGCGGCGGCGCCCCGCTACCGCAGGGGCCACGCGGTGGCGGCCGGGCAGTCCGGAGGGGGCTGTTCGTCGGGGGTGGCGTCGTTGGCCTGGTCGCGGTCGGCGTCGGCGCCTGGGCGACCTACAACTTCCTCACGACCGGACCGCAGCCCGCCGAGGCGCTGCCGGCGGACACGCTCGGCTACGTCAGCATCGACCTCGACCCCAGCGGTGGCCAGAAGATCGAGGCGCTGCAGACGCTCAACAAGTTCCCGGCGTTCAAGGACTACGTCGGCATCAACGCCGACGACGACCTGCGCAAGGAGATCTTCGACCAGATCCAGGACGAGGCGCAGTGCGACGACATCGATTACGCCGACGACATCGAGCCCTGGCTCGGTGAGCGGGCCGCGTTCGCGGCAGTCGACCTGGGCGGCGAGGACCCGGACCCGGTGATGGTGATCCAGATCAAGGACGCCGACAAGGCCGAGGCCGGCCTGGACAAGATCAAGGACTGCGGCGAAAGCGACGACGTCGGCTGGGCGATCGAGGGCAACTGGGCGGTCATCTCCGAGTCCGACGACGTCGCGGACAAGGTCGTGGCTGAGACCAAGAAGGGCTCGCTGGCCGACGACGACGACTTCAAGCACTGGACCGACGAGGCCGGTGACCCCGGGGTCGTGACGCTGTACGCCGGCCCGGCGGCCGGCGACTACCTCGCCGACAACGTCGACGACATGTTCGGCTTTCCGCTCGGGCTGATGGGCAGCGAAGAACTCTGCGGCTTCACCTCCGACGACCTCAGCGGCGAGTGTGACGTGCAGGACCAGCCGTCGTCTTCGATCGCCGAAGACCTCAAGGCCAAGATCCGCGACTTCAAGGGCATGGCCGCGACCCTGCGGTTCAACGACGGCGCCATCGAGTTCGAGATGGCGGGTGACGCCAACCTCAGCGGGCAGTTCATGCTCAGCGAGGGCGCCTCGGCCGAGGTGGTCCAGACACTGCCGGCTGACACCGCGGCCGCCTATGGGCTCGGCTTCGCCGACGGCTGGTTCAGCGACATCATCGACACGTTCGCGTCGTACACCGGGCAGACCCCCGAGGACCTGCTGAGCGAGCTCTCCGAGATGTCCGGACTCGACCTGCCGGCCGACGCCGAGACGCTGGCCGGCGACTCGGCTGCTCTCGCGCTGGGCTCGGACTTCGACCTGGACGCGTTCTCCAGCTCCGACGACGGCTCCGACATCCCGATTGCGGTCAAGATCAAGGGCGATCCGGACGAGATCGAGAAGGTGCTTGACAAGCTCCGCGAGATGGCCGGTCCCGAGGCGAACGTTCTCGAGTCGGACGCGGACGGCGCCACGATCGTGATCGGCCCCAACAGCGACTACCGCGCCGACGTCCTGAAGGACGGCGACCTGGGCGACAACGACGTGTTCCAGGACGTCGTGCGCGAGGCCGACAAGGCGCAGACGGTGCTGTTCGTGAACGTCGACGAGTTCGAGGACGCCATCGCGGACGCCGCCGGCGACAGCGACCAGGAGTTCATCGACAACCTGAAGCCGGTCTCCGGGTTCGGGGTCACCGGCTGGGTGGACGACGACACCGCGCACGCGGTGCTGCGGCTCACGACCGACTGACGTCAGCGACGATCGCCCCGGTCACCTCGATGAGGTCGGCCGGGGCGATCTCCACGTCCAGGCCGCGACGACCACCGGAGACGTAGACCGTCTCCCAGAGCTCGACGGTCTCGTCGACGACGGTCGGGTGCGCGCGCTTCTGGCCGAACGGCGAGATGCCGCCCGCGACGTAGCCGGTCGCCCGCTCCGCGTCCTTCACGTCGGCCATCGCCGCCTTCGACGCGCCGGCGGCCCGGGCCAGCGCCTTGAGGTCGAGCCTGCCGCTGACCGGCACCACGGCCACCACGAGCACCCCGTCCGCGCTGGCCATCAGCGTCTTGTAGACCCGATCGGGGTCCAGCCCGAGCTCGGTCGCGGCCTCCAGGCCGAACCCCTCGCGGCGCGGGTCGTGGGCGTACTCGTGGACGGTGAAGTCCACGCCCGCTGCCCGGAGCGCGACGACGGCAGGAGTCATGCTTTTCCGGGGTCCCCACGGAAGCGCGGGGTCTGCGCGCGCAGCGCCCTTCCGCGCGGTTTCGTGGGGTGGCTCAGTTGGGGCTCCAGCGGGTGCGGGCCACGTCGGTGGCCGGCAGCGAGGGCAGCACGTTCATCGCCCGCAGCTCGGTGCGGAGCAGGTCGGTGACCATCCGGAGCCGGTCCTCGGCGTCCTCCGCCTCGAGCAGTGCCTGCCGCTCGTGGAGGGGGAGTGGCGCGCAGGCGGCCAGCGTCCAGGAGAGGTACGACGGGTCCTTCGGCAGGTCGCCGGTGTAGGGATCGTTGCGGATCTCGGCGAGCGCGGCGCGGTAGGCCGTGAACGTGTCGCGGGCCCGATCGAGCAGCTCCTTCGGCACCGTCCCGCCGGTCTCCGGCCGGTCCACCACCTGGCCGACAGGGAACGCGCCGGTGGTGTCGAGCCGTTCGAGCTGGATGCGGTCCAGCCCGACCGCGACGATCGAGAACGTCCCGTCGGGATGCGACTCGACCTCGGTCAGCTGCGCCCGGCAGCCGACGCGGAACAGCGACTGGGAGCCGTGGTCGCCGACCTCGTAGCCTTCGCGGATCCCCACCGAGCCGAACAACCGCTGGGTCGGGTCCTCGACCCGCAGCAGGTGGTGCACCAGTGCCCGGTAGCGGTCCTCGAAGACGTTGAGCGGCACGCTGACTCCCGGGAAGATCACCGCGTTGAGCGGGAACATCGGAAGCGACGTGCTCACCTTCCCGAGACTAGCCCCGGGAAGGACTCACCCGCGGAGCCACGCGAGCACGGCCAGGACCCGCCGGTGCTCGTCGGGCGTCTGGTGCAGGTCCAGCTTGGTCAGGATCCGGGCGATGTGGGTCTCCACGGTCTTCACGTCGATGACCAGGCGTTCCGCGACCGCCCGGTTGGAGAGCCCCTGGGCCATCAGCTCCAGCACCTCGCGCTCCCGCTCGGAGAGCCGGCCGAGCTGCTCGACGAGCTCGTTGCGCCCCATCAGGTGGCTGACCACCTCGGGATCCAGCACGGTGCCGCCGGTCGCGATCGAGTCGAGCGCGTCGAGGAGCACCTTCACGTCGGTCACCCGGTCCTTGAGGAGGTAGCCGAAGCCGCGGGCGTGCCGCCGGGCCAGGTCGGTGACATAGCGGCTCTCGAGCGACTGCGAGAGCAGGAGGATCCCCAGCCCGGGGTACTGCTGGCGCAGCTCGAGCGCGGCCCTTGCTCCTTCGTGCGTGTACGTCGGCGGCATCCTGATGTCCACGACGGCGATGTCGGGAGAGTGCTCGGCCACGATGGAGGCGAGCTGCTCGGCGTCGGCAGCGGTCGCCACGACCTCGACCCCGGCTTCGGTGAGCAGGTTGGTCAGTCCGTCCCGCAGCAGCCCGGAGTCGTCCGCGATCACGACACGCACGGCAGCACCGCCTCCACCGTGGTGCCGTCCTGTCCGCTGGTCAGCGTGAACCGGCCCTGCGCTGCCTCGACGCGGTCGCGGAGCCCCCGCAGTCCGGGGCCGTGCGGGTTGGCGCCCCCGCACCCGTCGTCGTGCACGCGCAGCCGCAGCTCGCCGTTCCTGCGCTCCACGTCGACGTCGACCCAGCCAGCTGCGGCATGCTTCTGGGCGTTGACGACCGCCTCTCCGATCACCGACCAGGCGGTGAACTCGGTGCTCGGGTCCAGTCGCTCGTTCGCCACCCGCACGCGCACCGGGATAGGGGAGTGCCGAACCATGTCGTCGAGTGCTGCGGCGAGGCCGCCGTCGGCGAGGGCGGCGGGATGCAGGCCGTTGGCCAGGGCGCGCAGCTCGCGCACGGCGGTCC
Organism: uncultured Actinomycetota bacterium; assembly: GCA_963800715.1. GTDB lineage: Bacteria > Actinomycetota > Actinomycetes > Propionibacteriales > Nocardioidaceae > Nocardioides. Next base: position 204,940 of record CAWDBZ010000003.1, read on the forward strand.
GGGCCGACTCCGCCCCCTCGTCGAGGGCCACTCGCATCCGTGCGGGATCCCCGTTGAGCCGCGCGGACTGAAGCTCCATCGCGAGGGCGAGCAAACGTTGCTGTGCTCCGTCGTGGAGGTCGCGCTCGATCCGACGCCGTTCCCGCAAGTGGGCCGTCTCCAGCCTCGACCTGGACTCCGTGACGGCCTGAACCTGCTGGGCCAGCTCGGCCCGCAGCGCGACGTTGTCGATCTCGGCCGCGGCCACCGCGGCCACCGCCTCAGCGACCTGTCGTTCGTCGTGCTCCGGGTCGAACTCGAGCCGTGCGACGGGCGACCCGTGCCGTTGCACCTCCACGTAGGAACGACCAGGTGCGACCCCCAGGCCCTGAGACGTGACCCACTGGCCGTTCGCCGACGGGTAAACGAGCCGTGCGTTGTCGCCGAGGGCGGCCACCACCAGGTCGTCGAGATCGGCGGAAGGGCCGGCCAGGCCCGCGCGCACGGTCTCGACCGCGTCGAAGAGCGCGGGGTTCACCCGGCGGCCGACCGCACGCCTTCCCCAGACGTACGACGCCCGAGCGACCGCGACCCCCGCGAGGGTGGCGGCGACCGTGGACAGCTGCGAGCCGGCGTCGATCGGAGTGCTGCGGGTGATGACCACGACCACCGCCGCGAAGATGCCCACGATGGCCACCGAGGCGATGGCATAGGCGGCGGACTCGGTCACGACCCGCTCGACGTCGTACAGCCGATACCTCAGCACTGAGAACCCCGCGCCGAGGACGAGGGAGACGACGGCCAGGCCCAGCACCGCCGACGCGAGGGCGTTCTGGTCCTCCCCGGACAGTGCGAACGCCGCGACCACCGCCGGTGCCACCGGCGTGGCGCCGGCTGCCAGCCACAAGAGCTGACGCCGCGTGTCGCCGGTTGACCGACGCCACTGGGCTACCAGCACGAAGACGGATGCGACGAGGCAGAGAGCGAGCAAGTAGATGGAAACCGCGGCCAACGCCCCCGCGGGGCCGGCGATCCGCTCCACCGCCAGCGGACTGACGAAGTCCTCCAGCGGTGGATCGAGGTGCCTGGACCGCAGCAGCGCCGCGACCTGGAAGACCGTGCCGGAGGCGACCGTGACAGCGGGCAGCCACCGGGAGACTCGCCCTCTCCCACGCTCCGGAGGGGTGAGCTGAAGGACCAGCGCGAGGAACACGAACCACCACACGAAGCTCGAGTCGCTCAGCACGGCGAAGAGCTGTGTACCCGGCAGCGGACCGGTGTCGGACGCGGTGTCGATGACCGGAGCGACGTACTCGTCAGTGAAGGCGCTCCAGGCCATCGCGCTGCCCAGACCGAGGAATGCCCACCCCGCACCCTGTGCGAACGAGCGGCCGGTGACGACGACGCCGACCAGCCAACAGGCGACGAGCGCCAGCACCAGCGGCACGTCCGAGGCAACGAGGCCGACACCCGTGCCGGCCACGAGGTCGACCGTCAGCGTTGCGGCCAGCAGGGCAGGCGGCAGCGACCAGGTCAGTGCCCGGATCAGCGTCCGCCTCGCAGGCCCCACGCGGACATCGTGGCAGGGATTCGGGCCCCTGCAGTCAGGGTCAACCCCGATTCGAAGACCGGAGCCTGCTCCGTCGTGCTCGCCGGCGAACCACCCGACGCTGGAGGCATCCACCAGCCAACCGATCGGAGCCGTCATGACCGTGACCCACTCTCCCGAGACATCAACCGCCAGGAGCTCGAGGTCCGCCGCCATCGTCGCGGCCGGCGCCGCGATCCTGTTCGGGGTGTCGATCTTCTGGACGGTCGCGAGCGTGAACGTCCCGCACGACGCCAGCGATGCCGAGCTCCTCGACTGGTGGCAGCAGTCAGGCAACCGCATGTCCGGGGTGATCTCGGGACTCTTCGCCGTGTGTGCGGCGACCCTGCTCGCCGTGGTCGCCAACCACGTGCACCGGCTCGACGCGACCCGGACCTCACCGATGTGGCGGGCCTTCGCCCGCTCCATGGCGGGTGCGTTCACCGCCGCCATGTTGGTGACTGCGGCCACCCGGTCGGCCATCGGACAGCTGGTGGACGTGATGGGCGAGCCGCTGCCTTCGGTCGACGTGCTGCGCTACGCGACCGCGCTGAACTACCAGGTCCTGGGACTCTCGGCGATGGGTGCCCTCGCCCTCACAATCCTTGCGACGTCCGTGCTGGCCCTTCGGACCAACGCGTACGGTCGCTGGGCCGGCTGGGTCGGCATCGGGTGCGGGGCGCTCATGACCGGTGCCGTGGGAGCCGGCTACGGCGGCTTCACGGTCCCGCTGGCGATCCTGTGGTCGGTCTGCCTCGCGATTGCGATTCGGCCGCGGTCCTGAGGCGGTCCAGCCCTCGTCCGGGGCCAGGGGCGGAGGTCGGCGGTTCGTAGAATCGACACATGATGCGCCGGATCGACCTGCGCGGCCAGCGTCCCGGTGACTACCGGGACGTGGTGCCGCGCGCCGACTTCGACGTCGAGGCGGCGATCCCGGCGGTGCAGGCGATCTGCGAGGCGGTCCGCACCCGCGGGCTCGAGGCGATCCTGGAGATGTCCCAGCAGTACGACGGCGTCACCCAGACCGACATCCGGGTGCCGCGCGAGGCGCTGGCCGATGCGCTGGCGAACCTGGACCCGGACATCCGGGCCGGGCTCGAGGAGTCGATCCGCCGGCTGCGGACCACCTGCGAGGCAGAGCTGGAGCAGGACGCGACCACCGAGCTCGGGACGGGTGCCCGGGTCACCCACCGCAAGGTGCCGGTGGACCGGGTCGGTCTCTACGTCCCCGGAGGCATCGCGCCGTTGGTCTCCAGCGTGCTGATGAACGTCGTCCCCGCCCAGGTCGCCGGCGTGCGCTCGATCGCGCTGTCGTCCACGCCGCAGAAGGAGTACGCCGGCCTGCCGCACCCGACGATCCTGGCGGCGTGCGCGCTGCTCGGCGTCGAGGAGGTCTACGCCGTCGGCGGTGCCCAGGCGATCGCGATGTTCGCCTACGGCATCGGCCCCTGTGCGCGGGTCGACCTCGTGACCGGGCCGGGCTCGATCTGGACGGTCACCGCGAAGCGGCTGCTCAAGGGCAAGGTCGGCATCGACTCCGAGGCCGGGCCCACCGAGATCCTGATCCTCGCCGACCAGACCGCGGATCCGTCGTACGTCGCCGCCGACCTGCTCAGCCAGGCCGAGCACGACCCGCTCGCGGCTGCGGTCCTGGTCACGCCGAGCGAGGAGCTCGCCGACCGGGTGGCCGTCGAGCTCGAGGGCCAGGTGCTCGCGACCAAGCACACCGAACGGATCCAAGCCTCCCTATCCGGCCGCCAGTCCGGCGTGGTGCTCGTCGACGACCTCGACCAGGGCGTCGACGTGGCAGACGCGTACGCCGCCGAGCACCTTGAGATCCACACCGCCGACGCCGCGTCGGTGGCGACCCGGATCCGCAACGCGGGCGCGATCTTCGTCGGCCCGCACGCCCCGGTCTCGCTCGGCGACTACTGCGCCGGCTCCAACCACGTGCTGCCCACCGGTGGCTGCGCCTGCCACTCCTCTGGCCTGTCGGTGCGCGCGTTCACCAAGTCGGTGCACGTCGTCGACTACTCGCGCGAGGCCCTGGCCGAGGTCGCCGACCACGTCGTCACCCTCGCCGAGGCCGAGGACCTGCCGGGTCACGGCGCCGCCGTCCGGGCGCGGTTCGGAGGCTGAGATGACTGACTTCCCGCCCCTCCGCGCCGAGCTCAGGGGCCTGACGCCGTACGGCGCGCCGCAGCTCGACGTGCCGGTCCAGCTCAACGTCAACGAGAACCCCTACGGTCCCTCGGCGGAGTGCGTCGCCGACATCGCCGGGTCCGTCGCCGAGGCCGCGGGGACGCTGAACCGCTACCCGGACCGCGAGTTCGCCGAGCTCCGCACCGCGCTCGCGGCGTACCTCTCGAAGGACACCCTGCCGACCACGGGGCACGGCATCGCTCCCGAGCAGGTCTGGGCGGCCAACGGCTCCAACGAGGTGATGCTCCAGCTGCTCCAGGCGTACGCCGGCCCGGGGCGCACCGCGCTCAGCTTCGCGCCGACGTACTCGATGTATCCGGAGTACGCCCGCGACACCAACACCGACTGGGTGGTCGGCCACCGCGAGGAGGACTTCTCGCTCGACCTCGACCACGCCGGCACGCTCATCGAGCGGCATCGACCGGCCGTGGTGCTGCTGCCGAGCCCCAACAACCCGACGGGCACCGCGCTGCCCCACGACGCGATCGCCGGCCTGTGCGAGGCAGCAGGCGACGGGCTGGTGGTCATCGACGAGGCGTACGGCGAGTTCCGCCGCGCGGGCGTTCCCAGCGCCCTCCAGCTGCTTCCCGAGCAGCGCAACCTAGTGGTCACCCGCACCATGAGCAAGGCGTTCGCGCTCGCGGGCGCGCGGCTGGGCTACCTGGCCGCCGCGCCGACGATCTGCGACGGCATCCGGGTGGTGCGGCTGCCCTACCACCTCTCCGCGGTGACTCAAGCCGTTGCGCTGGCCGCGCTGCGCCACGAGAAGGAGCTGCTCGGCAGGGTCGACGACCTGCGCGCGGAGCGGGACGCGACCGTCGACCGGCTGCGCGAGCGCGGGCACGACGTCGCGGACAGCGACGCGAATTTCGTGTTGTTCGGCGTCTTCGGGGATCGTCATGCTGTCTGGCAGGGGCTGTTGGACCGGGGTGTCCTCGTGCGCGAGGTCGGCCCGGACGGATGGCTCCGGGTGTCGATCGGCACCCCCGACGAGATGAAGTCGTTCACACTGGCCCTGGACCAGGTGATGGAGGAGATGTCATGAGCCCCCAAGAATCGAACAGAGTCGCACGCATCGAGCGGCAGACCAGCGAGTCCAAGGTGCTCGTCGAGGTCGACCTCGACGGCACCGGCCGCCATGATGTCTCGACCGGGGTCGGCTTCTACGACCACATGCTCATCTCGTTCGCCCGTCACTCCCTGGTCGACCTGGTCGTCCAGACCGAGGGCGACACCCACATCGACGCCCACCACACGGTCGAGGACACCGCGATCGTGCTCGGCCAGGCGCTGCGCCAGGCGCTTGGCGACAAGGCCGGCATCCGCCGCTTCGGCGATGCCACCGTGCCGCTCGACGAGGCGCTGGTGCAGGCCGTCGTGGACGTCTCCGGGCGCCCCTACTGCGTGCACACCGGCGAGCCGGAGGGGCAGCAGTACGTCACCCTCGGGAGCGACTATCTCGGGTCGCTGACCCGGCACGTCTTCGAGACCCTCGCGTTCCAGGCCCAGATCGCGCTGCACGTGCGGGTGCTCGCGGGCCGGGACCCGCACCACATCGTGGAGACGCAGTTCAAGGCATTCGCCCGGGCATTCCGTGACGCGGTGGCGATCGACCCCCGCGAGACCGGGATCCCGTCCACGAAGGGCTCACTCTGAGCAAGAACGTCGTCGTCCTCGACTACGGCTCGGGGAACCTCCGCTCCGCCGTCCGCGCGGTCGAGCGGGCCGGCGCCGAGGTCACCCTCACCGGTGACCGCAAGGCTGCCGAGGACGCCGACGGACTCGTGGTGCCGGGCGTGGGCGCGTACGCCGCGTGCATGGCGGGGCTTCGTGCGGTCGACGGCCCGCGTGCGATCGGGCGGCGGCTGTCCGGCGGCCGGCCGGTGCTCGGCATCTGCGTCGGCATGCAGGTGCTCTTCGCGCGCGGGATCGAGCACGGCGTGGAGACCGAGGGCTGCGACGAGTGGCCGGGCCTGGTCGAGCGGTTGCAGGCTCCGATCGTCCCGCACATGGGCTGGAACACCGTCGAGGCGCCAGGCGACTCCCGGATGTTCGAGGGCGTCGAGGGGGAGCGGTTCTACTTCGTGCACTCCTACGGCGTCCGGACCTGGGCCCTGGAGACGCACGGGCGCACAGCCGCGCCGCTGGTGACCTGGACGAAGCACGGTGGCGACCGGTTCGTCGCGGCGGTCGAGAACGGCCCGCTGTGGGCCACGCAGTTCCACCCCGAGAAGTCCGGCGACGCCGGCGCCGAACTTCTGAAGAACTGGGTGGCGACGCTGTGAGCCCGGCATGAGCAAGGAGCGCCAGAAGCGGCGCGCGGAGCGGGAGACGGCGGTGGCGGCCGCGGCGGCCCAGCGCGCGGCCGAGGCCGCGAAGCAGTCTCGGCGCGATGCCCGCAAGGAGAAGCTGGTCGGCTGGGTGCCCAAGCCGCCGGCCCGCCAGACCGGGCTGCTGGCCGAGAAGCGGCGCCGTCAGGCGGGGGCGACCTTCGCTGGCCTGGTCGCGTTCAACCTGCTCGTCTTCGCCTTCACGCAGGACTTCTACATCACCGGCTTCACCCTCGTCGCGAGCCTGCTGGGGGCACCGATCGTGCACATGATGCTGTTCAAGAAGGGCTGACCGGTGAGCCACTATCTCGAGCTGCTACCGGCCGTCGACATTGCGGACGGCCAGGCCGTCCAGCTCGTCCAGGGCGTGGCCGGCTCCGAGAAGCGGTTCGGCGACCCGGTCGAGGCCGCGCTGCGCTGGCAGGAAGCCGGCGCGGAGTGGATCCACCTCGTGGACCTCGACGCCGCGTTCGGCCGCGGCCACAACCGCGAGCTGCAGGCCCGGATCGTCGGCGCCCTGGACCTCAAGGTCGAGATGAGCGGCGGCATCCGCGACGACGAGTCGCTCGAGGCGGCGATGGCCACCGGCTGCCGCCGGGTCAACATCGGCACCGCCGCCCTCGAGCAGCCGGAGTGGTGCGCCCGCGCGATCGCGACGTACGGCGACCGGGTGGCCGTCGGCCTCGACGTCCGAGGTCGCACGCTCGCCGCCCGCGGCTGGACCAGGGAGGGCGGCGACCTCTACGAGGTGCTGGCCCGGCTCGACGACGAGGGCTGCGCGCGATACGTCGTCACCGACGTCAACAAGGACGGCATGCTCGAGGGCCCCAACCTCCAGCTGCTCCGCGACGTCTGCGCGGCCACCGACCGGCCTGTCGTCGCCTCCGGCGGGGTCACCACGCTCGACGACATCCGGGCGCTGATGTCCCTGGTCCCCGAGGGTGTCGAGGGCGCGATCGCCGGCACGGCTCTCTACGAGGGCAGGTTCTCGCTGGAAGACGCGCTCGCGCTCACCCGGGGCGCGTCATGACGCTTGCCGTCCGCGTGATCCCGTGCCTGGACGTCGACGGCGGCCGGGTCGTGAAGGGGATCAACTTCAAGGAGCTCCGGGACGCCGGCGACCCGGTCGAGCTCGCCCGCACCTACGACGCCGAGGGCGCCGACGAGCTGACCTTCCTCGACATCTCCGCCTCCCACGAGGGCCGGGCCACCACGATGGAGGTGGTCTCGCGCTGCGCCGAAGAGGTGTTCATCCCGCTGACGGTCGGCGGCGGCGTCTCCTCGGTGGAGGACGTCAACCGGCTGCTCCGGGCGGGGGCCGACAAGGTCGCGGTCAACACCGCCGCCATCCACCGGCCCGAGCTGGTCGCCGAGATCGCAGACCGGTTCGGCAACCAGGTGCTGGTCCTCTCGGTCGATGCCCGCCGGGCGTCGGGCACGGACTCGGGATTCGAGGTGACCACCCACGGCGGCCGGACGTCCGCGGGCCTCGACGCGATCGAGTGGGCCGCGCGAGCCACCGAGCTGGGCGCCGGCGAGATCCTGCTCAACGCGATGGACGCCGACGGCACCCAGGACGGCTTCGACCTCGAGCTGATCGCCGCCGTACGCCGTGAGGTCACCATCCCCGTCATCGCCTCGGGCGGCGCCGGCCGGGTCGACCACTTCGCGCCGGCGGTCGACGCCGGCGCGGACGCCGTGCTCGCCGCCACCGTCTTCCACTTCGGCACCCTGCGGATCGGCGAGGTCAAGGCCACGCTCGCGGACGCCGGCCATCCGGTGCGCTGACGCTGTGGAGAACGTCGAGCGTGCCGGTCGCAAAAGGGAAGGACCACGGGATGGACGAACCGTTCCTGCGCATGGACGACCCACGACTTCCGGAGATTCTCACCGACGCCACCTGGCATGTGCTGGCGCGCGGGGGCCTGACCGAATGGAACGTGGCGGCGCTCGCACGCTGGATGGCTACCTGCCCATCATTTCGAGCGACTGCGTGCCGACGAGCGCGCGCTCCTGGCACAACGGCTCGACGACCTCGTGACCCAGGCGACTGCCGATCGAGTTGGGAGGCTGGTGCTGCCCGGCTCGCCCAGTCCCGAGTCGGTTGTCCATGCGCTGATGGCGTTGATCAGCGGCCTACGTCACGCTCTCACCCAGGACGCGCCAGCCCTGACGCACTCGGAGGCAGTCGAGCTGGTTCGCCGTCAGGTCGCATCCGTCGCGACGCCGACTCCTGCCTAGGCGGTCGACGGAGGCTCGCACGACCTAGCCGACTAGCCTCCCCGAGTGGACGACGACTACCGCGCGCTCAACAAAGCCAACTGGGACGAGCGGGCGCCGGCGCACGCCGCGTCTCCGGGCTACCACCTCGATGAGTTCCGCTCGGACCCGACGTACCTCTCCGAAGTCGTGCGGTTCGACCTGCCGCTGCTCGGGGACGTGGCCGGGCTGCGCGGCGTCCACCTCCAGTGCCACATCGGCACCGACACGATCTCGCTGGCGCGGCTCGGGGCGCGGATGACCGGGCTCGACTTCAGCCCGGCCGCGGTGGCGCAGGCGGCCGCACTCAGCGGGGAGCTCGGCGCGGGTGTCGACTTCGTGGAGGCGGACGTGTACGCCGCCGCCGACGTGCTGCCGCAGGGCGAGTTCGACCTGGTCTTCACCGGCATCGGGGCCCTGATCTGGCTGCCGTGGGTCAGCCGCTGGGCCGAGGTCGTCCAGAAGCTCCTCAAGCCCGGCGGCCGACTGTTCATCCGCGAGGGGCACCCGGTGCTCTTTGCGCTCGCCGACCCCCTGCCCGAGGGTCGGCTCGAGCTCGCGTATCCGTACGTCGAGCGCGACGAGCCGCTGGTCTGGGACGAGGGCGGCACCTACGTCGAGACCGAGGTCGAGTTCCAGCACACCGTCACCAAGGAGTGGAACCACGGCCTGGGCGAGATCCTGACCGCGCTCCTCGAGCAGGGGCTCGTGATCACGACGTTCGTCGAGCACGACAGCGTGCCCTGGGATCCGTTCCCGGGGTTCACCGAGGAGCTGCCGGGCGGCGAGTACCGGATCAAGGACCGCCCCTGGCGGCTGCCGCACAGCTACACGATCAGCGCGACCAAGCCGGCTTGAGCGTTCAGCGGCGGACCTACCGCGAGGACAGCCCCACGCGCAGCCCCAGCCCGACCAGCACCGTCCCGCTGATCGCCTCGAGCCGGCGCCGCACGGTCGACCGGCGGAACCACGCACCGGCCCGCGCCACGAAGGCCGCCAGCGTGAAGTAGAAGCAGAGCTCGATCGACACCTGGAGCAGGGCGAGCAGCGCCGTGGTCGCGAACAGCGGCTGGTCGGACGGCACGAACTGCGGGTAGAACGCGATCATGAAGACGGCCGCCTTCGGGTTGGCCAGCTGCACGACCAGCCCCTCGACGAACGCCTTGACCGCGCCGGGGCCCCGGTCCTCGGCCGCGGCGGCCTCGGTGTGGGCGCCGGTCCGGCGCTCTCGCCAGGCCGCCTGCCACGCCCGGATGCCGAGGTAGACCAGCACGCACGCGCCGACGATCTTCAACGCCCAGTACGCCGCCTCGGAGGCGGCCACCAGCGCGGCGAACCCCGCCGCGGCGGCCAGCGCCCACAGGTAGAGCCCCAGCTCGAGGCCGAGGATCAGCGGAACGGCGGTGCGCATGCCGTGCAACGCGGTCCGACGCAGGATCAGCGCCATCGCCGGTCCCGGCGACGCCGAGATCAACAGTACGGCGACGACGAACGCCGGCAGTGAGACGGACAGGTGCACCCCAGCAGACTAGAAGCCCCGGTCCGCCTCCTGCAGCCGAGTTGTCGCCGCCGCGGGCCCGTCGAAGGTCACGCCGTCCAGCTGGTCGCGGCCGAAGAAGAACAGCACCAGCTCCGACGGCCGGGCGGTGACCACGACCGGGTCGTCGCCCCTGCGGACCGTGGCCTCGAGGTCCGGCCGGTCCGAACGGCGTACGACGATCGGCCCGCCGACCTTGCGGGTGGCCAGCTTGGCCGAGCCAGGGAGCAGCTTCCAGAGCTCGTCCTCGTCGGCCGCCGGCAGCTCCCGCGGCGCCCAGCCCGGCTGCGCCCGGCGCAGGTCCTCATGGTGGACGAAGTACTCCAGCAGGTTCGTGAGTCGCTCGACGCCCGGCAGGCGGTACGGCGTCAGCCCCGGGTCGTACAGCTTCCTCACCATGTCGGGGAACGGCGCCCGCGCCGCCCTGGCCATGGCCCGGTCGGTGAGTCCGGCCAAGGGGGAGATCGTGATCCCCGCGGCGCCGATCAATGAGTTCTCCCGCACCAGCAGGTGCGCCACGAGATCCCGGGCGGTCCAGTCGCCGCAGAGGGTCGGTACGTCGGGTCCGAGAGCGAGGGCCGTGTCGCACAGTGCGTGCCGCTCGCGGCGGACCAGCGGTTCAGTCACGGTCCAGACGGTAGCCACCCAGCCATCAGACCTCCTCGTCAGCAATGAGTTCGTGCCCCGTCGGTGGTCGGGAATAGCCTGCGGGGGCCGGTCGGTTGCCCCGGCTGCCCAGAAATGACTCAGTAGAAGAGGAGAGCGTGGTTCCGTGAGCGAGTCGGTTGTGACGGCGCGAGCGGCCACCACCCTCGAGGGTTTCAGGGTCATCTGGGTCGCGATCAAGCGCGAGCCGTGGGTGTTCACGCTGTCCACCATCGGCAGCCTGCTCTTCGGCGCCCTGACCGTCGCCGACGCGTGGGTGCTCGGGTGGTCGACCCAGCACGTGGTGCTGCCGGCGTTCAAGAACGGCGAGATCGACAGCAGCCTGCTGGTCGCGGTGCTGGCGCTGTTCCTCGGAGTCGCGCTGCTGCGCGCGGTCGGCATCGTCGCGCGCCGGCTCGGCGCCGGCATCATGCAATACCGCATGCAGGCGCACAGCCGCCGCGCGGTCACCCGGCAATACCTCTCGCTCCCGATGGAGTGGCACCAGCGGCACCCGACCGGTGAGCTGCTCTCCAATGCCAACTCCGACGTCGAGGCCGCCTGGGGGCCGATCGCGCCGCTCCCGATGGCGGTCGGCACGGTCGCGATGATGGTGATAGCGGTCGTGCAGATGTTCATCGCCGACATCGTGCTCGCGGTCGTGGGGCTGCTCGTGTTCCCGGCCGTGATCGTCGCCAACCTCGCCTACCAGCGGCTCGCCTCCCCGCTGATGACCCGGGCCCAGGAGCTGCGCGCCGAGGTCAGCGAGATCGCCCACGAGTCCTTCGACGGCGCGATGGTGGTCAAGACCCTGGGTCGCGAGGGCGAGGAGACCGACCGCTTCGCCGCCAAGGCCCGCGAGCTGCGCGACGTCAACATCCGCGCCGGCCGGATCCGCGCGATGTTCGACCCGACCCTGGCCGCGCTGCCCAACGTCGGGGTCCTGGTCGTGCTGGCGGTCGGCGTGAGTCGCGTCATGAACGGCGCCACCGTCGCCGGCGACGTGGTCACCGTCGCCTACCTGCTCACGATCGTGTCGTTCCCGATCCGCTCGATCGGCTGGCTGCTCGGCGAGTTCCCGCGCAGTGTGGTCGGCTTCGGGCGGGTCAGCCGGGTCATCGACGCCACCGGCGAGATCCCCTACGGCGCCGCCGCCGCACCCACGGGTTCGCGCGGCGCCCGGCTCGAGGTCCAGCACCTCGGCTACAGCTACGTGTCCGACCAGCGGCTGCTCGAGGACGTCGGGTTCACCGTCGAGCCGGGCCGCACGGTCGCGATCGTCGGCGCGACGGCGTCCGGCAAGAGCACGCTGACCGCGTTGCTCGCCCGGCTGGTCGACCCAGACCGCGGCCGGATCCTGATCGACGGCGTCGACCTGCGCGACCTCGACCGCGGTCAGCTGGCCGGTGTCGAGGCGCTCGTGCCCCAGACCGCGTTCCTCTTCGACGACACCGTCCGCGGCAACGTCACGCTGGACGTGCAGGTCGGCGGCGCCGATGTCTCCGACGAGCAGGTGTGGGCCGCCCTTCGCGCGGCCCAGGCGGACGGCTTCGTGGCCGCGCTGCCCAAGGGGCTGGACACCAAGCTCGGCGAGCGCGGCACCTCCCTCTCCGGCGGCCAGCGGCAGCGGATCTCGCTCGCCCGCGCGCTCGTCCGCCGCCCACGTCTCCTGGTGCTCGACGACGCGACGTCGGCGGTCGACCCCGAGGTCGAGGCGCGCATCCTCGCCGCGCTGCGCGAGGGGGACGCGGATGCCACCCTGGTCGTGGTCGCCTACCGCAAGGCCACCATCGCGCTGGCCGACGAGGTCGTGCACCTCCAGGACGGCCGGATCGTCGACCGCGGCACCCACGCCGAGCTGCTGGCCCGCTCCGAGTCCTACGCGCGGCTGGTCAACGCCTACGAGCACGGCGACCACCCGGAGTGCGACCCGGTCGAGCTCGACGAGCTGGCAGGGGAGGGGTCACGGTGACAACCCTCGCCGATCCGGGAACCGTCATGGACTCCGGCGACGACATCGCCGCCCTCGACACCATCCGGCGCGGCATCGCGGTCAGCCCGGAGCTCACCGAGGGACTCCGCGGCACGCTCGCGCTGGCGGTCGTGGCCTCGCTCGGCCAGGTCATCGTGCCGATCGTGGTCCAGCAGACCCTCGACCACGGCCTCAACGGCGAGGGCGGTCCGGACGTCTCGTTCACGGTCACGATGGGGGTGCTCGCTGCCGTCGCGATCGGGATCACCAGCTGGGCGTCCTACCTCATGACCAGCCGGCTCTTCACCACGTCCGAACGCGGCCTGGCCACGCTGCGCATCAAGGCGTTCCGCCATGTCCACGACCTGCCGCTGCTCACCCAAAACACCGAGCGTCGCGGCGCGCTGGTCTCCCGGGTGACCAGCGACGTCGACCAGGTCAGCCAGTTCCTGGTCTTCGGCGGCCTGTTCTTCATCATCAGCGCCGGCCAGGTGCTCATCGCGACGATCGTGATGGTCGTCTACAGCTGGCAGCTCGCGATCGTGGTGTGGGTGGCCTTCGCGCCGCTGTTCCTCTCGCTGCGCTACTTCCAGCGCAAGCTCTCGGCCGCCTACGGCACGGTGCGGCGGCAGATGGGCGCGATGCTCGCCGCCGTGTCCGAGCCCGTGGTCGGCGCGGCCGTGGTGCGCTCCTACGCCGTCGAGAACCGCACCCAGGCCCGCATCGACGACGCGATCGACCAGTTCAAGGCGGCGTCGACGACGGCGCAGAGGTTCACGGTCGTGTCGTTCTCGCTGGGCGGGATCTCGGCCGGGCTCGCCAACGCCGGCGTGATCATCGTCGGCGTCTGGCTCGGCTTCACTACCGACATGACCGCCGGCACGGTGCTGGCCTTCGCCTTCCTCGTGACGCTGTTCGTCGGCCCGGTGCAGATGGGCACCCAGATCCTCACCGACGCCCAAAACGCCATCGCCGGCTGGCGCCGGGTCATCGGCATCCTCGAGACCCCCGCCGACCTGGTGGACCCCGGACCCGACGGCGAGGTGCTGCCGCGCGGCCCGATCGACGTCCGCTTCGACCACGTGTCGTTCGCCTACCCGGGCGGGCCGCTGGTGCTTCAGGACATCAACCTCGACATCGACTCCGGCCGCCGCGTGGCGGTCGTGGGCGAGACCGGCTCGGGCAAGTCCACGGTCGCCAAGCTGCTCACGCGGCTGATGGACCCCGTCGAGGGCGCGGTCCTGCTCGACGGCGTCGACGTACGCCGGATCGCGCAGGCCTCGCTGCGGCGCAGCGTCGTGCTGGTGCCGCAGGAGGGGTTCCTCTTCGACGACACGATCACCGCCAACGTCCGCTACGGCAAGCTCGGCGCCACCGAGGACGACATCCGCGCCAGCGCGGCCGAGCTCGGCCTCGGCGACTGGCTGGCCACGCTGCCGGCCGGCCTCGACACCCAGGTGGGCCAGCGCGGCGAGTCCCTCTCCGCCGGCGAGCGCCAGCTGGTCGCGCTGCTCCGCGCTCACCTCGCCGACCCCGACCTGCTCGTGCTCGACGAGGCCACCAGCGCGGTCGACCCGCAGCTCGAGATGCGGATCGGCCGCGCCCTCGAGCGGCTCATGTCCGGACGTACGTCGGTCACCATCGCGCACCGGATGTCGACAGCCGAGTCCGCCGACGAGGTCGTCGTGGTGGATCGCGGCCGGATCGTCCAGCGCGGGCCGCACGCCGAGCTCGTGCGCGACCCTGACGGGGTCTATGCCGGGCTGCACCGCTCCTGGGTGGCCCAGCAAGGCAGCTGACCCCAGTGCACTTCTCCACGACCGGTCCAGACGGGGGACCCGGGAACTGCACAGGTTGGGCACAGTTTCGGGCCGGATCGGTCCGAGCAACCGTTTCCGTGGGACCTTGAAATGTTCCGCATCTTCTGCCGCGGGAGGTGAGCATGGTCGTGGCCACTCGGGAGCGTCCGATCCGCGCCGTCGTCATCGACGACACTCGTGACATCCGCGAGCTCCTGTCCCTGGTGCTCACCCGCAACGGGATGGAAGTGGTCGGCGAGGCCGGCGACGGTCAGGCCGGGGTCGAAGTGGTCCGCGCGGAGCGTCCGGACGTGGTCCTGCTCGACCTGGCGATGCCGGTCATGGACGGCGTGGAGGCCTTGCCGATCATCCGCGAGCTGGTCCCCGACGCGCGGATCATCGTCCTGTCCGCGTTTGCCGGCGCCGTGAAGGAGCAGGTGCTCGACTGGGGCGCCGACGGCTACCTGGAGAAGGGGACGCCGTTGAAGAAGGTCGTGGCATACATCAAGGAGAAGATCGGGGAGTGATCCGGCGCGCGTCGCGTCGATGGCCTGCGGGCACAATGACGGGGTGCCCACCGCTGCCCTCGACCCCGACATCGCCGCACGGCTGAAGCGCGCCGCCGACGGCCTGGTCCCGGCGATCGTGCAGCAGCACGGGACCGGCGAGGTGCTGATGCTCGGCTGGATGGACGACGCGGCGCTGGCCCGGACGCTGACCACGGGGCGGGCGACGTACTGGAGCCGGAGCCGGCAGGAGTACTGGGTCAAGGGGGAGACCTCCGGCCACCGGCAGTGGGTTCGCGAGGTACGGCTGGACTGCGACGGCGACGCGCTGCTGGTCACCGTGGACCAGGAGGGACCGGCCTGCCACACGGGGACGAGAAGCTGCTTCGACGCCGACGTGCTGCTCCCCGAGCAGCCCCGGCAGCCCGCGCACGGTGGCTGAGCGGGCGCAGGGCCGGCGGACCTTCGGTCCCACGGTGGTGGTCGGGCTGGCCGGGGCGGGACTGGCCGCGATGGCCGGCTCCGAGACCTGGGTGGTCGGGAAGTCGTGCAGCAACCAGCGCATCGGGGCGATCGCCACCGGAGACGCACCGGGCGTCACGGCGGTGGCGCTGGCGCTGCTCGCCGCCTGGGGTGTCCTCCTGGTGACCCGCGGCCGGTTGCGCCGGGTCGTCTCGGTGCTTGCCGCGGTGCTGTCGCTGGGTCTGGTCGCCGCCGTGGTCCTCGGAGTCGGCTCCGCGCAGGACGGGGTCCGCGAGTCGGTCGAGAGCTTCGGGATGGACTGTCAGGAGCTCGACCTCGGCTCGTGGTTCTGGGCCGCCGTCGCGGCACTGCCCTTCGCGGTCGTGCCTGCCGTCGCCGCCGTACGCCTGGTGCCCGGCTGGCCCGAGATGGGCCGCCGGTACGACGCGCCCGCGGAGGCGGCACCGGAGCCCGCGAAGTCGCCCGACGAGCAGGAGAACCTGGACCTGTGGAAGGCGATGGACGAGGGTCGCGACCCAACCGCCTGACCCACCAATACACTTCCCCCATGTCAGCGCACCACGGGAACACCCCCGCCGCCTGGACCGCCGTCGTCGTCGGGCTGCTCGGCTTCACCGTCGGAGGCATCGGACTGATGTTCGACCCGGTCAGCTACCCCGTCTTCTGGGTCGGCGTCGCGATCACCGTCGCCGCCGGTGTGGTGTTCGTGGTCATGGACCGCCTCGGCATGGGCGACCACTGACTCCGGTGCCTGCATGAGCGTCGTCCTCGCGCAGCCCGCGCCGCCCGCCACCCGCGGACGCCGGATGCTCGCGCCGGCGGCCACCATCGGCGGCCTGGCATTGGCCACCCTCGCGCTGCACGTCCGCGACCCGCACCAGCACGGCAGCTGGGGCATCTGCCCGAGCGCGGCCATGGGCATCTACTGCCCCGGCTGCGGTGGGCTTCGCGCGGTCAACGACCTGACCCACGGCGACATCGGCGCCGCGTTGTCGAGCAACATCCTCGTGACCCTGCTGATCCCGGTCGCGGTCGTGCTGCTCTCGCTCTGGGCGGTCGACCGGTGGCGCGGACACACCCGCTCCGTGCCGTGGAGCCGGCTGCGCCCGATCGTGGTGTCGCTGGTGACGGTCATGTTCCTGTTCGCCGTCATCCGCAACACCGGGAGCGGGGCCTGGCTGGCGCCGTGAGCCCCACTCCCGACTGGGTTCAGCTCACATGCGGACGGCGATGTTGACGATGATGCCGATCACCGACAGCACGGTGCCGATGATCCCGCAGATGTAGCCGGCGTTGACGGATCCCGAGCCGCCCATGGTGCCCCCGGAGGCGGCGATCTCCTTCTTGGCGGTGTTGCCCAGGATGATCGCCGGGATCCCGGTGAACAGGCCACAACACGGGATGCTGAGGATGCCGAGCACCAGGATCAAGGTCGCGCGCGGGTGGTTGGCACCGGGTGCTCCAGGCATCGGTGCGCCGTACTGCGGCGGCGGGGGCGGGGGCGGGTTGTCGTAGCTCACGGCATGGTCCCTAACGGTCGGGCCGGTGCTTGGTGTCCGGCCGAATGCCCCGGACCCTACCGCCGACCGCTGTCCTGAAAGCACCAATGACAGACTTGATCCCAACAGTCGTCTCGCGCCGGGGCCGGGACGCAGGCCACGAGGGGAGTGCCGCATGTCCGTGCCCAGCGATGTACTCAGTGACATCGTCGCGGGCGTGCGCATCGACCTCGACCGGCGCCGGGCCGTCGTCAGCGATGCGGACCTGCGTGCGGCGCTGGCCGACGTCGACCCGCCGCGCGACCCCATGCCCACACTGCGCGGCCCGGGGTCGAGCGTCATCGCGGAGGTGAAGCGACGCAGCCCGAGCAAGGGCGACCTCGCGGAGATCGCCGACCCCGCCTCCCTCGCGCGTCAGTACGCCGACGGCGGAGCCGCCGCGATCAGCGTCCTGACCGAGGAGCGCCGGTTCGCCGGGAGCCTCGACGACCTCCGCGCGGTCCGCGCCGCGGTCGACGTCCCGCTGCTGCGCAAGGACTTCGTGGTCGAGCCCTACCAGGTGCTCGAGGCCCGCGCCGCCGGTGCCGACCTGCTCCTGCTGATCGTGGCCGCCCTCGACGACGACCTGCTGCGCGGGCTCCATGACCAGGCCCGCGAGCTCGGGATGACAGTGCTCGTCGAGGTGCACGACGAGCCCGAGACCGAGCGCGCCATCGAGCTGGGCGCCGAGCTGGTCGGGGTCAACGCCCGCAACCTCAAGACCCTCGCCGTCGACGAGGACACGTTCGGCCGGCTCGCACCACTGCTCTTCTCGGCGACGGGGGCCGCCGACCGCGTCCTGGTGGCCGAGTCCGGCATCTCCAGCCCGGTCGACGTGAAGCGGTACGTCGCCGAGGGCGCTCGCGCGGTGCTGGTCGGCGAGGCGCTGGTCAAGGACGGCGACCCGGCGGGCGCGGTCCGTGCGATGACCGGGATCACAGCATCCACCCCACGAAAGCGCGTGATGGGCGCGCTCCGCGCGGAGGCGACACGCTTCCGCGGGGACCCCGGAAAAACATGAGTACCGACGTCTCCACGTTCGAGTCCGACGACCATGGCTGGTTCGGAGACTTCGGTGGCCGGTTCATGCCCGAGGCGCTGGTCGCCGCGCTCGACGAGCTGACCACCGCCTGGCAGGAGGCCATGGGCGATCCGGGGTTCCTCGCCGACTTCGACACCATCCTGCGGGAGTACGCCGGCGTCCCGAGCCTCCTGTACGACGCCACCCGGCTCAGCGCGAAGGTCGGCGGCGCCCGGATCCTGCTCAAGCGCGAGGACCTCAACCACACCGGGGCGCACAAGATCCGCAACGTGCTCGGCCAGGCGCTGCTCACCACCCGGATGGGCAAGCACCGGGTCATCGCCGAGACCGGCGCCGGCCAGCACGGCGTCGCGAGCGCCACGGCGGCGGCGTACTTCGGCCTCGACTGCACCGTCTACATGGGCTCGATCGACATGAAGCGGCAGGCGCTCAACGTGGCGCGCATGGAGCTGCTCGGCACGAAGGTGGTGCCGGTCGACTCCGGCAGCGCCACCCTCAAGGACGCCATCAACGAGGCGCTGCGCGACTGGGTCAGCACCGTCGACCACACGGCGTACCTCTTCGGCACCGCCGCCGGCCCGCACCCCTTCCCGACCATGGTCCGCGACTTCACCCGCGGCATCGGCGACGAGGCCCGGGCCCAGTGCCTCGAGCTGACCGGCCGGCTGCCGGACGCCATCGCCGCTTGTGTCGGCGGCGGCTCCAACGCGATCGGGCTGTTCTCGGCCTTCCTCGGCGATCCCGACGTCCGCATCTACGGCTACGAGCCCGGCGGTGACGGCGTGGAGACCGGGCGGCACGCCGCCACGATCACAGCCGGCGACAGCGGCGTGCTGCACGGTGCCCGGACCTTCGTGCTGCAGGACGAGGACGGCCAGACCATCGAGTCGCACTCGATCTCGGCCGGGCTCGACTACCCGGGTGTCGGCCCCCAGCACGCGCACCTCGCCAAGAGCGGCCGCGCCGACTACCTGCCGATCACCGACGCGCAGGCGATGGACGCACTGGCGCTGCTGGCCCGCACCGAGGGGATCATCGCCGCCATCGAGTCCGCGCACGCCCTGGCCGGCGCCTTCGACGTTGCCCGCGAGCTCGGCCCCGACGGGCTGGTGCTGGTCAACCTCTCCGGCCGCGGCGACAAGGACATGGAGACCGCCCGGGAGTGGTTCGGGCTGGGCCAGACGACGGCGCAAGAGGCGTGACCACCAGCACGGCCTTCGGGAAGGCCCGCGCGGACAACCGCGCCGCACTTGTCGGCTACCTGCCCGCCGGCTTCCCCGACGTCCAGGGCGGCATCGACGCGATCCGCGCGATGGTCGACGCCGGCTGCGATGTGATCGAGATCGGGCTTCCCTACAGCGATCCGGTCATGGACGGCCCCACGATCCAGGCGGCCGCCCAGCAGGCGCTGGACCGCGGGGTCCGCACCACCGACGTGCTCCGGACCGTCGAGGCCGTCGCCGCCACCGGCACTCCTACCGTCGTGATGACCTACTGGAACCCCATCGAGCGCTACGGCGTCGACCGCTTCGCTCGTGACCTCGCCGCCGCCGGGGGAGCGGGGCTCATCACCCCCGACCTCACGCCGGACGCCGACCCGCTGTGGCCCGCCGCCGCGGACGCCCACGGCCTCGACAAGGTCTACCTGGTCGCGCCGTCCTCGACCGACTCCCGGCTCGCGATGACCGTCGCCGCCTGTCGCGGTTTTGTCTACGCCACCGCCGTCATGGGTGTCACCGGCACCCGCGCCACCACCAGCGACCTGGCCGGGCCACTCGTCGCCCGCACCAAGGCCGCGGTGTCGGAGCTCGGTTCGGAGCTGCCCGTTGGCGTGGGCCTCGGCGTCAGCAACGGCGACCAGGCCGCCGAGGTCGCGTCGTACGCCGACGGGGTGATCGTCGGCTCGGCGTTCGTCCGGGTCCTTCTCGACCACCCTGACGACCGCGCGGCCGGGCTGCGTGCGCTCACCGCGCTCACCGAGGACCTGGCCGGAGGAGTACGCCGTGCGTAGGGCGGCCGCGCTGCTCGGTGCCGCCGCGCTCCTGGTCGGTCTGGCCGGCTGCGGTGGCGACGACGTCAAGGCGGGCGACCTGCACGGCACGGTCCTCGATCCGCCGTTCACGGTCTCCCAGGACGCGCTGGTCGACACCGACGGCGACGCCTACTCGCTGGCCGACAACACCGACAAGCGGCTCACCCTGGTCTTCTTCGGCTACACCAACTGCCCCGATATCTGCGGGGTCGTGATGAACAACCTGGCCTCGGCGATGACCCGGCTCGATGACCGCGACCGCGACGAGGTCGACGTGGTGTTCGTGACCACCGACCCCGAACGCGACACTCCCGAGGTGCTCCGCCGCTACCTCGACCACATAGACAAGAGCTTCATCGGCGTCACCGGGCCGATCGACGAGATCGCCGCGGTCGGCAAGTCGATCGCGGTCGGCATGGGCGAGGAGCTGCCCACCGGCGGCTTCGACGTCGACGCCCACACCACCCAGGTGACCGGCATCGACAGCGCCAACGAGGCGCCGATCTACTGGGGCCAGAGCACGTCGTCGAAGCAGTTCGCCGACGACATCCACACCCTGCTTGGAGACGCATGATCGCCCAGCTCATTGCCGCGTCCATCCCGAGCCCGTCCAGCGGTGTCTGGCACCTCGGGCCGGTCCCGATCCGCGGCTACGCGCTCGCGATCATCCTCGGCATCGTCGCCGCGATCTGGATCGGCGAGCGCCGCTGGCAGGCCCGCGGCGGCCGGCCGGGTGAGGTCCAGGACCTCGCGGTCTGGGCGGTGCCGTTCGGACTGGTCGGCGGCCGGCTCTACCACGTGGCGACCGACCAGAACCTCTACTTCGGTGCGGACGGCGATCCGTGGCAGATCCTCTACGTGTGGCGCGGCGGTCTCGGGGTCTGGGGCTCGATCGCGTTCGGCGCGCTCGGGGCGATCATCGCCGCCAGGAGGCGCGGGATGCGGATCGGGCCGATGGTCGACGCACTGGCGCCGGGTCTGCTGGTCGCCCAGGCCGTGGGCCGTTGGGGCAACTGGTTCAACCAGGAGCTCTACGGCAAGCCCACCGACCTGCCCTGGGCGTTGGAGATCGACCCCGACCACCGGCAGGTGGGCTACGAGTCCGACGCGACCTTCCATCCGACGTTCCTCTACGAATGCATCTGGAACCTCGGCATGTTCGGGGTTCTGATCGCCCTCGACCGACGGTTCAAGTTCGGGCACGGCCGGATGCTCGCCCTCTACGTGATGGCCTACACGCTCGGCCGCGGGTGGATCGAGATGCTGCGGATCGACTCGGTCGAGCTCGACGACGTGGGCGGCCTGCGGTTCAACGTCTGGACCTCGATCGTGCTGTTCCTCGTGGCAGCGATCTACTTCGTCGTAAGCCTGCGGCTCCGCCCCGGCCAGGAGGAGTCGGTGTACGACGAGGGGCGCGGTCCGGAGCCGGCGCCCGAGCCGGACGCTGTGGACCTCGCTGTGGACCTGGACCAGGGTGCCCACGACCCGGAAACACGATCGGGTCCACCAGCCGCTCCTTGATAGGCTGAATCGCTCGCTTGGGCCAATGTCGTCCCCTGCACCCCCCACGCTGCACCAGTCGGACCCTCGGGGTCCTCCGACGACGACGGGAGATCGGAGTCATGCCTCCTGCCCGCGAGACCTGCTACGCGACGCCCCATGGGCGCCTCGCGGCGTTGCCGTCGCTCGATGATGGGCCCACAGCGTCGTCGCTCCGGCGCCTTGCGAGGCATCCCATGGATGCGCCGCTCGCGACGGCTCGCGGACAGGAGGCATGACTCCTGTGCCCTACCAGCACTCGTTCCCGCCGCCCCAAGGGCTCTACGACCCGCGCCACGAGCACGACGCCTGTGGCGTGGCGTTCGTCGCGACTCTGACCGGTGAGGCCAGCCACGAGATCCTGCTGAAGTCCCTCACCGCCCTGCGCAACCTGGAGCACCGCGGCGCCGCGGGCGCCGAGCCCAACTCCGGTGACGGCGCCGGCATCCTGATGCAGATCCCCGACGCGTTCTTCCGGGCCGTCGCCGAAGAGGCCGGCTTCGACCTACCGCCGTCGCGCGCCTACGCCGCGGGCACGGCGTTCCTGCCCGGCGACGACGAGGCAGTGGCCAAGACCCGCACCCAGATCGAGGAGATCGCCGCCGAGGAGGGGCTGTCGGTCCTCGGCTGGCGCGAGGTGCCGACCCAGCCGGACTGCCTCGGCCGGACCGCGCTCGGTGTGATGCCCCAGTTCGCGCAGCTGTTCGTGACGGCGTCGGGCCAGCGGCTGACCGGCATGGCGCTCGAGCGGATGGCCTACTGCCTGCGCCGCCGCGCAGAGAAGGAGACCGACGTCTACTTCCCGTCGCTCTCGTCGCGGACGCTCGCCTACAAGGGCATGCTCACCACCGAACAGCTCGACGAGTTCTTCCCCGACCTCCGTGACGAGCGGATGGCCTCGGCGCTGTGCGTCGTGCACTCGAGGTTCTCGACCAACACCTTCCCGAGCTGGCCGCTCTCGCACCCGTTCCGCTTCATCGCGCACAACGGCGAGATCAACACGGTGATGGGCAACCGCAACTGGATGCGGGCCCGCGAGGCCCTGCTCGACTCCGACCTGATCCCAGGCGACCTCGAGCGGCTCTACCCGATCTGCACACCCGGCGCGTCCGACTCGGCGTCGTTCGACGAGGTGCTCGAGCTGCTGCACATCGGGGGCCGCTCGCTCCCGCATGCGGTGCTGATGATGATCCCGGAGGCGTGGGAGAACCACACCGAGATGGATCCGGCCCGGCGCTCCTTCTACGAGTTCCACTCCTCGCTGATGGAGCCCTGGGACGGCCCGGCGTGCGTGGTGTTCACCGACGGCGACCAGGTGGGTGCAGTGCTCGACCGCAACGGGCTGCGCCCGTCGCGCTACTGGGTCACCGACGACGGCCTGGTCGTGCTCGCCTCGGAGGTCGGCGTACTCGACCTCGACCCGGCCTCGATCGTCCGCAAGGGCCGGCTGCAGCCGGGCCGGATGTTCCTCGTCGACACCGAGGAGCACCGCATCATCGAGGACGACGAGCTGAAGTCGACGCTGGCCGCCGAGCACCCCTACCAGGAGTGGCTGCACGCCGGGCTGGTCCACCTCGACGACATCCCCGAGCGTGAGCACATCGTGCACACGCACGCCTCGGTCACCCGTCGCCAGCAGATCTTCGGCTACACCGAGGAGGAGCTGCGGGTGCTGCTCACGCCGATGGCCAACACGGGCGGCGAGGCCCTCGGGTCGATGGGCACCGACACGCCGATCGCGGCGCTCAGCGAGAAGCCGCGGCTGCTCTTCGACTACTTCGCCCAGCTGTTCGCCCAGGTGACCAACCCGCCGCTGGACGCGATCCGCGAGGAGCTCGTGACCTCGCTGGCGGGGTCGATCGGCCCCGAGGCCAATCTGCTCGAGCCGACGCCGGCGTCCTGTCGCCAGGTCGTGCTGCCGTTCCCGGTCTTCTCCAACGACGACCTGGCCAAGATCCGGCACATCAACCGTGACGGCGACATGCCCGGCTTCGAATGCCACATCGCCCGTGGCCTCTACGACGTCGAGGGCGGCGGCGCCGCGATGGCGGCCCGCCTCGACGAGATCTGCGCCGAGGTCAGCACGGCGATCGCCGACGGCGCCCGGATCATCGTGCTCTCCGACCGGCACGCGACCCAGGAGCTGGCGCCGATCCCGTCGCTGCTGCTCACCGGCGCGATCCACCACCACCTGGTGCGCGAGAAGACCCGCACCCACGTCGGCCTGCTCGTCGAGGCCGGTGACGTCCGCGAGGTGCACCACGTCGCCCTCCTCATCGGCTACGGCGCGGCGGCGGTCAACCCCTACCTCGCCATGGAGTCGGTCGAGGACCTCGCCCGCGAGGGCTACTACGTCAAGACCGAGCCCGAGGTGGCGGTCAAGAACCTCATCAAGGCGCTCGGCAAGGGCGTCCTCAAGGTGATGTCCAAGATGGGCGTCTCGACCGTTGCGTCGTACACCGGTGCGCAGATCTTCGAGGCCGTCGGCCTGTCCCAGGCGCTGGTGGACAAGTACTTCACCGGGACCGCATCCAAGCTCGGCGGCATCGAGCTCGACGTGATCGCCGAGGAGGTCGCCCGCCGGCACGCCACTGCATACCCCCGCGGCGGCATCGCACCCTCCCACCGGGAGCTGGCCATCGGTGGCGAGTACCAATGGCGCCGCGAGGGCGAGCCGCACCTGTTCGACCCCGAGACGGTCTTCCGGCTGCAGCACTCCACCCGGACCGGCCGCTACGACATCTTCAAGCAGTACACGAGCCGGGTCGACGAGCAGGCCCAGCGGCTGATGACGCTGCGCGGGCTGTTCCGGTTCAAGGGCGCGCACGTCACCGGCCGAGACTCGATCCCGGTCGAGGAGGTCGAGCCGGTCTCCGACATCGTCAAGCGGTTCTCGACCGGCGCGATGTCCTACGGCTCGATCTCCCAGGAGGCGCACCAGACCCTCGCGATCGCGATGAACCGGTTGGGCGCCAAGTCCAACACCGGTGAGGGCGGCGAGGACGCCGAACGCCTCTACGACCCCGAGCGGCGCAGCGCCATCAAGCAGGTCGCGTCGGGTCGGTTCGGCGTGACGTCCGAGTACCTCACCAACGCCGACGACATCCAGATCAAGATGGCGCAGGGGGCGAAGCCCGGGGAGGGCGGCCAGCTGCCCGGCCAGAAGGTTTACCCGTGGATCGCGAAGACCCGCTACTCGACCCCGGGCGTCGGCCTGATCAGCCCACCGCCGCACCACGACATCTACTCGATCGAGGACCTGGCCCAGCTGATCCACGACCTCAAGAACGCCAACCCGCAGGCGCGGGTGCACGTGAAGCTGGTCGCCGAGGTCGGTGTCGGCACTGTCGCCGCGGGCGTCTCCAAGGCGCACGCCGACGTGGTCCTGATCTCCGGCCACGACGGCGGCACCGGCGCGGCGCCGATGACGTCGCTGAAGCACGCCGGCGGTCCGTGGGAGCTCGGCCTGGCCGAGACCCAGCAGACGCTGCTGCTCAACGGGCTGCGCGACCGGATCGTCGTACAGACCGACGGCCAGCTGAAGACCGGTCGCGACGTGGTGATCGCGGCACTGCTCGGCGCCGAGGAATACGGCTTCGCGACCGCGCCGCTGATCGTGTCGGGCTGCATCATGATGCGGGTCTGCCACCTCGACACCTGCCCGGTCGGCGTCGCCACCCAGAACCCCGTGCTCCGCGAGCGTTACACCGGCCAGGCCGACCACGTCGTCAACTTCTTCGAGTTCATCGCCGAAGAGGTGCGCGAGTACCTCGCCGAGCTGGGCTTCAGCACCCTCGACGAGGCGATCGGCCAGGTCGAAGCGCTCGACATGGTCGAGGCGGTCAACCACTGGAAGGCAGCAGGCCTCGACCTGACCCCGATCATGCACGCACCCGACCGCGCGGCGTTCCCCGACCAGGACCTGCACCAGACCAAGCCGCAGAACCACGGGCTGGAGAAGTCGCTCGACGTCACCGAGCTGGTGCCGCTCTGCCAGCCGGCCATCGAGAGCGGCGAGCCGGTCCGGGCGCAGGTCCCGATCCGCAACGTCAACCGCACCGTCGGCACCATCCTCGGCCACGAGGTGACCAAGAAGTACGGCGGCGAGGGGCTGCCCGAGGGCACCATCGACCTGACCTTCACCGGGTCGGCGGGGCAGTCCTTCGGCGCGTTCGTGCCGCGCGGGATCACCCTGCGGCTCGAGGGCGACGCCAACGACTACCTCGGCAAGGGCCTCTCGGGCGGCCGGATAGTCGTACGCCCCGACCGGGCCGCCACGTTCAAGGCCGACGAGCAGATCATCGCCGGCAACGTGATCGCGTACGGCGCCACGTCCGGCCGGATCCACATCCGCGGCGGCGTGGGGGAGCGGTTCTGCGTGCGCAACTCGGGCGCCTGGGCCGTCACCGAGGGCGTGGGCGACCACGCCTGCGAGTACATGACCGGCGGACGGGTCGCCGTGCTCGGCAAGACCGGCCGCAACTTCGGCGCTGGCATGTCAGGCGGTGTCGCGTGGGTGCTCGACCTCAACGAAAGCCGGGTCAACGCCGAGCTGATCGAGCTCGGCCCGGTCGAGGGCGAGGCGGCACTGGAGCTGGAGCAGCTGGTGCGCGACCACGCCGAGGAGACCGGGTCCGAGGTGGCCGCCGAGCTGCTGGCGGACTGGCCGGCCGCGCTGGCCAGGTTCACCGAGGTGATGCCGACCGACTACCGCGTCGTCCTCGAGGCGAAGGCCAAGGCCGAGGCCGAGGGCCTCTCCGAGGCGGACACGGCGAGCGCGATGATGGCGGCCCTCCATGGCTGACCCCAAGGGCTTCCTCAAGAACGGCCGCGAGGTCGCCGAGCGCCGTCCCATCGAGGAGCGCGTCAACGACTGGGACGAGGTCTACCCCGGCGGGATGGGCCGGGCGCTGCTGCCGATCATCACGGCCCAGGCCGGTCGCTGCATGGACTGCGGCATCCCGTTCTGCCACCAGGGCTGCCCGCTCGGCAACATCATCCCGGAGTGGAACGACCTGGTCTGGCGCGACGACTGGGAGGGCGCGATCGAGCGGCTGCACGCCACGAACAACTTCCCGGAGTTCACCGGCCGGCTCTGCCCCGCGCCCTGCGAGACCGCGTGCGTCCTGGGCATCAACCAGGACCCGGTCACGATCAAGAACGTCGAGGTCTCGATCATCGACAAGGCCTGGGAGAGCGGGTTCGTGCGGCCGCAGCCGCCCGAGTGGCTCTCCGGCCGGACCGTCGCGGTGATCGGCTCCGGCCCGGCCGGACTGGCCGCGGCCCAGCAGCTGACCCGGGCCGGGCACACCGTGGCCGTCTACGAGCGCGCCGACAAGATCGGCGGGCTGCTGCGCTACGGCATCCCCGAGTTCAAGATGGAGAAGAAGCACCTCGACCGGCGTCTCGACCAGATGCGCCGCGAAGGGACCGTGTTCCGGGCCGGGGTCTCGGTCGGTGACGAGCTCACGGCGGAGTCACTGCGCGACCGCTACGACGCCGTCGTCCTCGCCATGGGTGCCACCGACGCGCGCGACCTGCCGGTCACCGGCCGGGAGCTGGGCGGGATCCACCAGGCCATGGAGTTTCTCCCGCAGTCCAACCGCGCCTCACTCGGCGAGGAGGTCGCCGACCAGATCACGGCCGACGGCAAGGACGTCATCATCATCGGCGGCGGTGACACCGGCGCCGACTGCCTCGGCACCGCCACCCGCCAGGGCGCCCGCTCGATCACGCAGCTGGAGATCCTGCCGGAGCCGCCGTCCGACCGTCCCGCCGGCCAGCCGTGGCCGACGTACCCGATGACGTTCCGGGTCTCCGCGGCGCATGAGGAGGCAGGCGACCGGGTCTACTCGGTGTCGACCAAGGAGTTCCTCGGCGACTCGTCAGGGAACGTGTCGGGCCTGCGCCTGGTCGAGGTCGAGTTCAGGGACGGGAAGTTCGAGGAGGTCGAGGGCTCCGAGCGCGAGATCCCGGCGCAGCTGGTGCTCTTCGCGATGGGCTTCCTGGGACCGGAGAAGCCCGGCCTGGTCGAGCAGCTCGGCGTCGACCTCGAAGAGCGCGGCAACATCGCCCGCGACGCGGCGTACATGACCTCGGTGCCGGGCGTCTTCGTGGCCGGAGACGCCGGCCGCGGCCAGTCGCTGATCGTCTGGGCCATCGCCGAGGGCCGGGCCGCTGCCTCCGCCGTGGACCACTACCTCACCGGCTCGACCACCCTCCCCTACCCCATCCCTCCCACGGAGCGCCCGCTCGTCGTCTGACCGTCCGGTGGTTGAGGAGGTTGCGCAGCAACCGTCTCGAGACCACCAAGCGTGCGCTGGGACGAGACCGGCCGTGGTCGATTCCCAGCCTCACGTCACCTGGTTTCGTCGGCTCGCGCACCCCGTCGCTGGCGCGCCGGTGTGCGCCGAGCCTCCTCTACCTCCTCGCTGATCGCGATCTTCGCAGGCTCAGATCGCGAGCTCGGATGTTGGAACGATCCAATCCTCGCTAGGGTGTGGTCACGTGAGAAGAGCGAAGATCGTCTGCACCCTGGGGCCAGCGACGGCGAGCGACCGCCGCGTCAAGGAGCTGGTGTACGCCGGGATGGACGTGGCCCGGCTGAACATGAGCCACGGAACCCACGAGGACCACGCGGAGGCCTACCGGCTGGTCCGCGAGGCCGCCGATGCGAGCGGCCGTGGTGTCGGCATCCTGGCCGACCTCCAGGGCCCGAAGATCCGGCTCGAGAAGTTCTCGGGCGGGCCGGTGCAGCTGGCCCGGGGCCAGGTCTGGACGATCACGACCCGCGAGGTCGATGGCAACGCCGAGATCTGCGGGACGACGTACAAGGGGCTCGCCGGCGACGTGGAGGCCGGCGACCCGATCCTCATCGACGACGGCAAGGTCCGGCTGCGGGCGACCGAGATCAAGGACGGCACCGACGTGGTCTGCGAGGTGCTGGTCGGCGGGAAGGTCAGCGACCACAAGGGCATCAACCTGCCCGGAGTCGCCGTCTCGGTGCCGGCGCTGTCGGAGAAGGACATAGAGGACCTGCGCTTCGCGCTGCACCTGACGGTCGACTTCGTCGCGCTGAGCTTCGTGCGGAGCGGCGCGGACGTCGAGGACGTGCGCCGGATCATGCGCGAGGAGAACATCTTCAGGCCCGTCATCGCCAAGATCGAGAAGCCCCAGGCGATCGAGAACCTCGACGAGGTGATCGCGGCGTTCGACGGCTTCATGGTGGCTCGCGGCGACCTCGGCGTGGAGATGCCTGCGGAGGAGGTGCCGTTCCTCCAGAAGAAGATCATCGACAAGGCCCGGCTCAACGCGAAGCCGGTCATCGTGGCGACCCAGATGCTCGAGTCGATGATCTCGAGCCCGACCCCCTCGCGGGCCGAGGTGTCCGACGTCGCCAACGCCATCCTCGACGGCGCCGACGCGGTGATGCTGTCCGGCGAGACCGGCGTGGGGGAGTACCCCGTCCACACGGTCGAGACGATGGCCCGCATCGTCCAGGCCACCGAGGTGCACGCCATGGAGCAGCAAGAGGTCGGCACCCTGCGCGTGCTGCCCTGGGACCCGCACACCAAGTCCGGCGTGATCGCCAAGGCCGCCGGCGAGGTCGCCGAGCGCGTCGACGCGAAGTACGTCGTCGCCTTCACGCAGTCCGGTGACTCCGCGCGCCGGATGTCCCGGCTCCGCGGCCCGGTCCCGGTGCTGGCCTTCACACCCGAGGCCCAGACCCGCTCGCAGCTCGCCCTGACCTGGGGCGTCGAGACGTTCAAGACCGCCTCGGTCGAGCACACCGACGAGATGGTCGCCCAGGTCGACGAGCAGCTGCTGAACATCGGCCGGGTCGAGAAGGGCGACCTCGTCGTGATCATCGCCGGCTCGCCCCCGGGCATCCCGGGCTCGACCAACGCCCTGCGCGTGCATCGCATGGGCGACGCGGTCGACGGCGTCGCGCCGGCGTACCGGAGAGATGACGGCTAGGACTTCAGCCCGATCAGCGCGTCCAGCCGGGCCGCCCCCGCGTTGCGCTACGCACCGACATTGAGTGCCGGGTGTGGGAGTCGAACCCACACGCCCGTTAGGGCAACGCATTTTGAGTGCGCAGTGTCTACCGTTCCACCAACCCGGCCGGTCAGCGAGGAAACGCTACCTGAACCTCCCGCCGCCCCCGCCCTTGGCAAAAGTCGAGTAACTCACTAGAGTTTGCTGAATGATCTCGGTGACCGGCGTGTGGCGCTGGGCGGTGGCGAGCAACGAGCGGGCGGTGGCGAATGCCCGGGCGGCCTCGACCGAGTGTTCCCGCGCCCGTGTCGAGCGGGCCGAGGTGGAGCAGTTCTTGAACGAGATCGCTCGGTCCAGCCAGGAGATCACCGCGAGGGCGGCTACGACGGGTCGCTAGCCTGTCGCCCGTGACAGAGACCCCCGCGGGAGCTGCCAGGACCGTGGTCGTGGCGGAGGACGAGGTCCTCATCCGCATGGACCTCGCCGAGATGCTCACCGAGGAGGGGTACGACGTCGTCGGGCAGGCCGGTGACGGGGAGACTGCGGTCGCCCTGGCCGAGCAGCTGCGACCCGACCTGGTGATCCTCGACGTCAAGATGCCGGTGCTCGACGGGATCGCCGCGGCCGAGCAGATCGCGAGCCAGCGGATCGCGCCGGTGGTGATCCTGACGGCGTTCAGCCAGCGCGAGCTCGTCGAGCGGGCCCGCGACGCAGGCGCGATGGCCTACCTGGTCAAGCCGTTCACACAGGCGGACCTGGTCCCCGCCATCGAGATGGCGGTCAGCAGATTCGGTGAGCTGGCGCTGCTCGAGGCCGAGGTGGCGGACCTGTCCGAGCGGCTGGAGACCCGCAAGGCGGTCGAGCGCGCCAAGAGCCTGCTGATGGCGCAGCTCGACCTGTCCGAGCCGGAAGCGTTCCGGTGGATCCAGAAGACCGCGATGGACCTGCGCCTCTCGATGCGTCACGTCGCCGAGGGCGTGGTCGAGCACGGCCCGGGCATCGCGGACTCCTGAAGTGCATTCCACTCGTGTCACTCGGGTAACCCGGTTGACCACCTTCAGTGACCCGCGTGGGGGGTGGCGCAATCCGGAGTTGCCACCCCTAGACTGCCGGGCAGCATCCGGCCGGGTGCCGGGGGAGGAGGACCCTTTGATGTCTCGAACCAACGTCCCTGAGCGTGGGGTCATCGCCAGGGGCTTGGCTCTCCTCGGGCTGGCCATTTTCATCGCCCCTCTCCTGCTGCTGCTCTCGAGCCGGTCCGCCGATGCGGCCGACGCGGTCACGATCTGCCTGCCGAAGGCGGAGGAAACCGCCTGCATCGCCGGCACCATGGGCAGCCGTGCCGACCCGATCGAAGGCGTCGACGTCATCCTGACCAAGCCGGACGGTTCGACGGAGACCCAGACGACCCCGGCGAACGGCAAGTTCTCCTTCACGGTCACCGAGCCCGGCAACTACCTGGTCGGTGTCGACCCCGACACTCTGGCGAAGGGCGACGAGCTGCGCCCGCCGGCCAACGCGGCCCTGCGTGGCCCCGACGGTGCGCTCAAGGTCGACAACGTCCAGTTGGGCAGGAGCTACGCCGCCACGCTCACGGTCCGCGGCGCCGACTTCGACGACAGCACGAGCAAGTGGGAAGAGTTCCTCCAGTCCAGCGTCAACGGCATCCGGCTCGGCCTGCTGCTGGCCCTGGCCAGCGTCGGCCTCAGCCTGATCTACGGCACGACCGGGATCTCGAACTTCGCGCACGCCGAACAGGTGACCCTCGGCGGCATGCTCGGCTACTACCTGATCAACGTGAACGGCATCAACCTGTGGCTGGGCGGACTGCTGGTGGTCATTCTGTGCGGCTTCAGCGGCTGGTTCCAGGACCGCATCCTGTGGCAACCGCTACGAAGGCGAGGGTTGGGCCTGACCCAGCTGATGATCGTGACGATCGGCCTCTCGCTGGCACTTCAGTACACCTTCCAGTACACCGTCGGCGCCCGTACCGTCCGCGTCGTCGTGGATACGCCCACGGTGCGGGACTTCGGCTCGGTGCGGATCTCCAATCAGTCCCTGGCTGCGATGGGGATCGCCGTCGTGGTGCTGGCCCTGGTCGGCTACGCCCTCTTGCGCACGCGCGTCGGCCGGGCCACTCGGGCGGTGTCCGACAACCCGGCGCTGGCCCAGGCCTCAGGCATCGACACCGACAAGGTGATCCGCCTGGTCTGGACGATGTCGATGGCGCTGGCCGGCCTCTCCGGGATCCTCTACGCGCTGGTGGTCAACGGCATCAAGTGGGACACCGGCCTCCAGATCCTGCTGCTGCTGTTCGCGGCGGTGACGCTGGGTGGCCTCGGCACGGCGTTCGGGGCGCTCGTCGGCTCACTGGTGATCGGGCTCATCGTCGAGCTCTCGCCCCTGGTCATCCCGGGTGACTTCAAGTACGCCGCGGCACTGCTCATTCTCATCCTGCTCCTGCTGGTGCGGCCCCAGGGCCTGCTCGGCCGGGCCCAGCGGGTCGGGTAGAAGGGACGGAACGAGCGATGGACGACATCCAGAGCATCCTCAACGCGATGATCCGCACCGCGGTCGACCCACAGACCGCCGCGGTCGCGATCGCCGTCATCGGCCTCAACATCCACTTCGGCTACACGGGCCTGCTCAACATCGGCCAGTCGGCGTTCATGCTGCTGGGCGCCTACGGCTTCGCGATCTCGATCACACAGGGCTGGCCGTTGATCGTGGCCATCATCATCGGGCTGGCGGTCGCCTTCGTGTTCGCACTGGTGCTCGGCGTACCAACCCTGAAGCTGCGCGGTGACTACCTCGCGATCGTCACGATCTCGGCGGCCGAGATCGTGAGGTACGTCGGACGGTCGGTCGGCTACGAGAAGCTCTTCGAGCTGACCGGCGGTGCCCAGGGCATCCCCGGCACCCGCTACCGCGGGCCGTTCACGGACCTCTCGTTCCTCGGCGACGGCAGCACTCAGCTGCTCTCGTTCAACTACACCGACGTGGCCGGCGGCTCGACCGTCGTGCGGATCCTCGGGTGGCTGCTCGTGATCGGCATGATCTGGATGGCGGTGCGGATCGGCCGCGGCAAGATGGGCATCGAGGGCCCACCGCGCACGATCGCGCTGGTCGGCCTGAGCGTCGTGACCATCCTGGTCGTGTTCTTCCTCGCTCCGGTCACCCAGCAGAACACCGGCGTCAACGGCTGGTGGTTCACCATCGTCACCTGGGTGATCGTCGCGATCAGCCTGGTCGTGGTGCTCGGCCTCACGCGGAGTCCTTGGGGGCGCGCCCTCAAGGGTGTCCGGGAGGACGAGGACGCCATGCGCAGCCTCGGCAAGAACGTCTTCGCGATCAAGATGCAGGCGCTGGTCATCGGCGGCCTGTTCGGCGCGGTCGGCGGCATGATGTACGTCCTGCCCGCGACAGTGCAGCCCGACTCGCTGGGCCGCTCGATCACGTTCTTCTGCTACACCGCGCTGCTGCTGGGTGGTGCGGCCACGATCTGGGGGCCGGTGCTGGGGTCGCTGATCTTCTTCGTCGGTCGCGTCGCCATCATCGGCATCGCCAACACCTACCTGTCATCGGACAAGTACATCAACATCATGAACGGCCAGCAGACCAGCCAGTTCGCCTTCATCGTCGTCGGCGTCGCGCTGATGCTGCTGGTGATATTCAGACCGCAAGGCATCCTGGGAGACAAGAGGGAGCTTCGGTTCAATGTCTGAGACCACGACCGCCAGCGGGCTGGCCGACCCGGCCGCCCGGCGCGAACTCATGTCGGGCGTCGACCCCGAGCCCGGCTCGGCGAAGCCCGACCCCATCCTCAAGGTCGACAACATCGTCCGCCACTTCGGCGGCATCACCGCGGTCGACGTCGACCACCTCGAGGTGCAGCGCGGCATCATCACGGCCCTGATCGGACCCAACGGCGCCGGCAAGACGACGTTCTTCAACCTGATCACGGGCTTCGACCGGCCCACGTCCGTGGGCCAGGGTGCGCACTGGAGCTTCGACGGTGCCACCCTCGACCGGACCTCCGCGTCCAAGGTCTCCAAGTCCGGCATGGTCCGCACCTTCCAGCTCACCAAGGCGCTGAGCCGGATGACGGTGATGGACAACATGATGCTGGGCGCCCAGAACCAGGCCGGCGAGAACCTCGCCAAGTGCCTCTTCAAGCCGTTCTGGGGCGCGCAGGAGAAGGAGGTCGAGACCAAGGCCCTGGAGCTGCTCGAGCGGTTCAGCCTGCACGAGAAGCTCAAGGACTACGCCGGGTCGCTCTCGGGAGGCCAGCGCAAGCTGCTCGAGATGGCCCGAGCCCTGATGAGCAACCCGAAGATGATCATGCTCGACGAGCCGATGGCGGGCGTGAACCCCGCGCTCACCCAGTCGCTCCTGGGGCACATCCAGTCCCTTCGCGACGACGGAACGACGGTGCTGTTCGTGGAGCACGACATGCACGTCGTGCGCCACATCTCCGACTGGGTCGTCGTGATGGCCGAGGGGCGCCTCGTCGCAGAGGGCCCGGCGGACACGGTGATGTCCAACCAGGCCGTCATCGACGCCTACCTGGGCGCCCACCACGACACCGACCTGGGTGACGACGCCCTCCTCTCCGACGCGACTCTCGAGCAGCTCGAGAAGGAAGTCGCCGAGGAGGAGGCCGAGCGCGAGGAGGACCGCTCATGACTGCCGACACCCAGCAACAGACCGCCGTCGTCGAGGCCAAGGATGTCGTCGCCGGCTACCTGCCCGGCGTCAACATCCTCAACGGCTGCAGCCTGGTCGCGTACCCGGGCGAGATGATCGGCATCATCGGGCCCAACGGCGCCGGCAAGTCGACGCTGCTGAAGGCGATGTTCGGCCTGGTGAAGGTCCGCTCCGGCAGCGTCCACCTCGGCACCCAGGACATCACCAACCTGAAGGCGAACACGCTGGTCGAGATGGGCGTCGGGTTCGTCCCGCAGAACAACAACGTCTTCCCGTCGCTGACCATCGAGGAGAACCTCCAGATGGGGCTGTTCCTGCGCCCCAAGAAGATCCGCGAGCGGCTGGACGCGATGTGGGACCTGTTCCCCGCGCTGCACGAACGCCGGTCGCGGTCGGCGGGCGCGCTCTCCGGTGGTGAGCGGCAGTCCCTGGCCATGGCCAGGGCGCTGATGATGGAGCCATCGGTGCTGCTCCTGGACGAGCCGTCGGCGGGCCTCTCGCCCGTGCGCCAGGACGAGACCTTCATCCGCACCCGCCGGATCAACAAGACGGGCGTCTGCGTGGTGATGGTCGAGCAGAACGCCCGGCGCTGCCTGCAGATCTGCGACCGCGGCTACGTCCTCGACCAGGGCAAGGACGCCTACACGGGCACCGGCCGGGAGCTGGCGAACGACCCCAAGGTGATCCAGCTCTACCTCGGCACGCTGGCCGAGGATGTCGAGTCCAAGAGCGACGAGGCGGGCATCGCGACCGAGTAGTGGTCACACGGGCAGGGCGAGCTCGGGCTCGTTGGACATGTCGCGCCGCTGGAGTCGTCGTACGTCGCCGGAGGTCAGGGCGACGAGCACGCTGCCCACGATCACGGCACCGACGACGGTGAGCCAGCCCCGGTTGCCCACGAGGGCCGCCAGCGGGCCGGTGAGCACCAGCCCGATCGGCCGGGCGATGAACGAGCCGATCATGTCGAACGAGTAGACGCGGGCCAGCTTGTCCGGGTCGACCTGCTCCTGGATCGAAAGGTCCCAGCCGACACTGAAGATCTCGAGGCCGAAGCCGTGCAGCCACGCACCCAGCAGTACGACGACCAGCGAGCCGGACCACGCCATGGCAAACGGGAAGGCCGCGGTCAGGGCCAGGAAGCAGGTGCCGACGAAGAGGGCGTGCCGGGGCCGCCAGCGCAGCGTGACCAGCCCGCCGACCACGAAGCCGAGCATCATCGCCGACAGCGCCCAACCCCAGGCGGGGCGGCCGAGGCCGTCGCCGA
Organism: uncultured Actinomycetota bacterium; assembly: GCA_963800715.1. Lineage (GTDB taxonomy): Bacteria > Actinomycetota > Actinomycetes > Propionibacteriales > Nocardioidaceae > Nocardioides. The sequence continues at coordinate 240,360 of CAWDBZ010000003.1, forward strand.
CCACGATCGGGCCGAGCACGCTCGCCGCACCGCCGTAGAAGAGGTGGTAGAGCAAGGCCTGGAGGATGAGCAGCCACAGCCACGTGTGCCGCATGACCTCCCGGAAACCGGCCGCCGCGTCCCCCCACAGGCCCGCCTGGGCGGTCGGAGCGGCCACCGGGGCCACCCGGACCTGCGTGAAGAGCGCGGCGGCGACCGCGAAGGTGAGCGCGTCGAAGGCCAGCGCCCAGCCGCTGCCGACCCAGACCACCAGCAGCCCGGCCAGCCCGCTTCCGATGATCATCGAGACGTTCTGGGCGATGCGGCGCCACGAGATCGCGCGCTGCAGGAGCTCGGCCGGGACGGTCTGCTGGGTGATGGCCGACGAGCTGGGGCCGCCCAGGGCGCTCAATGAGCCGTTGAGCATGCCCAGGCCGGCCAGCAGCGGGATGCTGGACCAGCCACCGATCAGCGAGAGCGCCACGACGCCCTGGACCACCGCCGCCGCCGCGGAAGATCCCTGGAGCATCACGTTGCGGGGCAGCCGGTCGCCGAGGACCCCGCCGAACAGCACCGCGCCCACGTCCGCCAGCGCGTAGAGGCCGACCACGAGGCCGAGCTCCGACGCGCCGCCGCCGAGGTCGAGGACCGCGAAGGCAAGGGCGATCGGCGCGATGCCACTGCCGAGCAGGTTGATCGTCGTACCGGTGACCAGCCAGCGGAACGGAGCGTGTCGCAGCGGGTGGTCGTCCACTGTCGTGCTCATGAATGAATATTATTCGCTAGCGAAATATTCGTCAACGAAACAATTGGTAGAATGTCGCGGTGACCAAGGACGGAGCCGACTTGCACGTGGAGCGGTGGCGCGACCACTGGGTCCTCGACACGGGGTTCGACGACGACGTCGAGGCGATGACCGTCCGGATCGGCACCATCCAGAAGTGGTTCAAGACCACCAGCAAGGACGCGGTCGCGACGGTGGGACTGCAGGACTTCGAGTACGACACCCTCCATGCGCTGATGATCAGAGACACCCCCGGTCGCGCCTCACCAGGCGAGCTGGCCCAGGAGATGGATGTCTCCAACGCCGGCGTCACCGGTCGGCTCGACAGCATGGAGAAGAAGGGCTGGCTCAAGCGGATGCCGGGCGCCGCCGACCGGCGCCGGGTCGAGGTCGAGGCGACCCGGGAAGGGCTGCGGCTCTGGCGCGAGGCCATGGCCCTGCGCGGCTCCGCCGAGCACGACGTCGGCACCGCCCTCACCAAGCCGGAGCTGGCCACGCTGAACAAGCTGCTGAAGAAGATGACGCTCTACATAGAGGGAGCAGTCGACCGCGAGGAACGAGCGGACGACGTGGGCGAGCGAAGGTCGAGAAAGCCCCGCGGCTGAGGAACGAAGCCGCGACGGGCGTCGAGGCCACCGCAGGGCCCGCTGGGTCCGCACTGCGACCGATCACGTCCCAGCACGGGTTGCCAGGTTCGAGACGCTCGCAGAGCGACCTCCTCAACCACCGGCCAAGCAAAGAGCCCCCGGACCTTGCGCCGGGGGCTCTCCGTCAGAACTCTGAGTGGTTCGGTCGAACTACGGCTTGGAGCCCTCGACCGTGCCGCTCAGGACGTTCTTGTTGTTGGCGTCGTACTGGAAGATGCCGATGAACGCCGACGACGGGTCGTTCTCGTCGTCGATCGGGCCGATGCCCGAAGGACCGGCGTAGCGGATCTCACTGCCAGATTCGAGCAGTGCCAGGCAGTCGGCGTAGGTGTTGCACTCCTCGCCGTCAGTGGCACCAGAGACGGCAGCGAAGTTCTCCTGCACCGCCGCCGGTCCGTTCGACCCGCCCTTCGCCGCGGCGAGCGCGGAGAGGATGGTGGCGTCGTAGGACTCCGCGCCGTACGAGAAGTCCTTCACTTCCTCGCCCTGGGACTGCGAGTACCAAGCCACCAGGTTGTCCTTGAAGGACTGGTCCGGGTCCTGGCCGGGCAGCGTGCCCTGTGCGCCCTCGAGGGTGCCGGGCTCGAAGTCCGCGCTGTAGTCGGCGAGGTTGCCGTCCACGAAGTAGGTCTTCGACATGTCCCAACCGGACGCGGCCAGCTCGGGCACGATCGACTTGGTCTCGTCGAAGGCGATGATGACGATCGCGTCCGGCTTGGCGGCGGTCACTGCCTGGACTTCGGCGGAGAACGTCGTCTGGCCGGCCGGGAACTCGTCGCCGTCGCCCTTGCAGCCGTAGACGCACGTGCCGCCACCGCCCTCGACGGTCTTCTGCACGTTGTCGCGGAGCGGGATGCCGTAGGTGTCGTTGAACACCAGGAAGCCGACGTTGGTGTAGCCGTCCTGGCTGATCAGCGTGCCCAACGCGTTGCCCTGCACGGTGTCGGGCGGCGCGGTGCGGAAGTACCACGGCGAGTAGCCGGACAGCGTGGGCGACGTGTTGGCGGGCGAGACCTCAGTGATCTTCGCGTTGGCCAGGGTGTCCACGAAGTTGAGGGTCACGCTGGACGACTCGGCGCCGATGACCACTGAGGGACCCGTGGCGACCATGGTGCCGGCCGACGCGCTCGAGATCGACAAGTCGGTCGAGTCACCGGAGTCGAGGATGTTGTGGCAGGCCTTGGCGCCGTTGACGCCACCTGCCGCGTTGATGTCGGAGACAGCCAGACCCACACCGGCGACCGCCGGGGGCCCGAGGAAGGCGAGGTTGCCGGTCAGCGGCAGGATGCCGCCCACGTAGAACGAGTCGGCGCTGCTGGCTCCAGTCGCGCACTTGTCGTCCGTGAACGCGGGCGCGGCCTCCGAGGTCTCTTCGGTCGGGGCTGCGGCGCTCGAGCTCTCGTCGTCGCTGGCGTCTGTTCCGGAGTCGCCATCGTCGCCGCACGCGACCAGGGACAGCCCCAGGGCTGCGCCCAGAGCGACCGTGGCCGACAGCCGCTTGAACCGCCGGGAGGCGGTGGTGGATCGATTCACGTTGTGAACCTTTCTTCTCGTGAGTGCACTTCACCGCGGCCCGGTTCCCCGAACACGCCCGGGCTCAACGAGGCCACCGTAATCTCAGCAGGGGTGGCCGCGCCTGAGCGAACACTCTCGTTAGCGAACCGTTACGTCAATGCGCCACACGGGTCAGAACATGATGCATTCGGGCTAGGCGAGGACTATTCACACCCGGGCCTCAGCCATGTACAGCGGCCGCGACCCCCACGAGCAGTGGTGCGACGAGCAACGCGGGGAGCAGGTCGGCCACCGGGATCTCCCGGATCCGGAGCAGCCGGAGCGCCACGCCGACGAGCAGCAGGCCGCCGGCGGCCGTGATCGCCGCGAGGTGCGCGTCCGGAAGTACGTCGCCGAGCGCCACCCCGACGATGGTCAGCCCGCCCTGGATCACCACGATGGTGACCGCGCTGGCCGCGACGCCCCAGCCGAACGACGCCGCGAAGGCGACGGCGGCGAAACCGTCGAGCACGGACTTGAGCAGGATCTGGTCGGATCCGTTGCCGAGCCCGTCGTTCAACGAGCCGAGGATCGTGAGCGGACCGGTGCAGAAGACCAGCGAGCTGACCACGAAGCCCTCGATGAACCTCGCTCGCTCCGCCGAATCCGTCTCGCCCGCCAGCCGGCGCTGCAGCCAGCCGCCGAGTCCCTCGACGCGCTCCTCGAGCCGGAGCAGGGACCCGGCGATGCCGCCTATCAGCAGTGCGCCGAGCACGATCAGCATCGGCGCGCTGTCGCCCACCTCGTCGGACAGGTCAGGGGAGAGTACCTCCATCGCGGAGGTCGCCGCGATCAGCAGGGTGACCAGCCCGAGGGCATCCGTGACCAGGTCTCTGGTCCGTACCGGTAGCCGGTTACCGAGCAGTACGCCAGCGGTGGCACCGAGCAGAACCGCGAGGACATTGACGAGCGAGGCGAGACCCGGTAACAAGAAGGCTCCTGTGGTGTGGGAGGGCGGGGCCCAGTCTCGCGCATCGGGTGAACCGCATCGCGCGAAGACAGGGGTCCGATGAGCCGGCAACCGGTATCCATGCGTCAAGCGACGATCGGCGACGTCCCGTTCCTCGTCGAGATATGGAGCGACGCGCTCCGCCGGGCCGACCGGCAGGAGCAGGTCCACGATCTGGAGCTCATCGTCAAGGATGCCGCGGCGTCGGCCGAGAGACGCCTCCTGATCGCGGAGTACGACGGCGAGCCCGCCGGTGCCGTGCTGCTGCGGGTCACGCCGATGACACCGCTCAACCTCGAGCCGACGGTGCAGGCGTTCGCACCGCACGTCACGCCGAGCTACCGAGGCAAGGGCATCGGCAGCGCCCTCATGGAGGCCGCGGTGCTCTGGGCCGAGGACCTCGGCATCGCCCACCTGACCACGTCTGCGCCGTCGTCCTCGCGCAGCGGCAACCGGTTCATGGCCAGGCTCTCGCTGGGGCCGCAGGCGGTGCTGCGTGCGTCCACGACCACGATGGTCCGCGCCAAGCTGGTCGCGCTCCAGCCGACCAGTGCCCGGATCACCGAGCGGATGGCCGGCCGCCGCCACCTCGGCCAGGTGCTGGCCGCGCGCCGTGCGCTCGTCAAGCGCACCAAAGAGGACGCCGGCACGTCCTGACTGGCTGGTCTCGCTGTCAGCGCGCACGTCTTTGCCGCGGGGGTTCGGCGCCATCGCTTGGGTAGGCACAAATTGAGTGTCAGTGCGCGGTCATAGAGTGGCCGCGTGACCGAGAGTTCCGCCAGATTGCTCCTGCTCGACGGCCATTCGCTGGCCTATCGCGCCTTCTTCGCGCTGCCGCTGGAGAACTTCTCGACCACCACGGGCCAACCCACCAATGCGGTCTTCGGGTTCACCTCGATGCTCATCAACGTGCTCCGCGACGAGCGGCCCACGCATGTCGGCGTCGCCTTCGACGTGTCCCGGCAGACCTTCCGGCTGAAGGAGTACGCCGAATACAAGGCCGGCCGCAGCAAGACGCCCAGTGAGTTCTCGAGCCAGCTCCCCCTCATCGAGGAGGTGCTGACGGCGATGCGGATCCCCTTCCTCAAGAAGGAGGGCTACGAGGCCGACGACATCATCGGCACCCTCGCGACGCAGGCAAGGGCCGCGGGGCTCGAGGTCCTGATCTGCTCGGGTGACCGCGACTCCTTCCAGCTCGTCGACGAGGAGACCACCGTCATCTACCCGATGCGCGGGGTGTCCGAGATGAAGCGGATGACCCCCGAGGCAGTGGAGGAGCGCTACGGCGTGCCGCCCTCGCGCTACCCCGAGCTCGCCGCGCTCGTGGGCGAGACCTCCGACAACCTGCCCGGCGTCCCGGGGGTGGGGCAGGGCTACGCCGCCAAGTGGCTCAACCAGTACGACGGCCTCGACAACCTCATCACCCACGCCGACGAGATCACCGGCAAGAAGGGCGAGGCGCTGCGTGAGCACCTCGCCGACGTGATCCGCAACCGGCACCTCAACGCGCTGGTCTGCGACCTCGAGCTCGAGCTCCAGCCCGCCGACCTCGCGTGGCCGTCCTGGGACCGCGCCGCGGTGCACGAGCTGTTCGACGGGCTCGAGTTCCAGGTGCTGCGCACCCGGCTGCTCGAGTCGCTCCCGACCGAGGAGGAGGCGGCGATCGACGACTCCGGGTTCGACGTCTCGATGCGGGTCCTCGACACCGGCGAGCTGCCCGGGTGGCTGGCCGACCACGCATCGAGCGGCCAGAGGGTCGGCATCCACCCGGTGGGCCACTGGGCGGCCGGGACGGGAGACCTGCTCGCGCTGGCGTTCGCCACCGAGGAGGGGGCCGCCTTCGTCACCACCGACAAGCTCGACGTCGACGACGAGGAGGCCCTGGCCGGCTGGCTCAAGGACGCGTCCAAGCCCAAGGTGCTCCACGACGCCAAGGGCCCGATGCTGGCGTTCGCCGCGCGCGGGATGCCGCTCGCCGGCCTCGAGCGCGACACGGCCCTGTCGGCGTACCTCGCGCGGCCCGACCAGCGGTCCTACGACCTCGCCGACCTCACCGTCCGCTACCTCAAGCGTGAGCTGCGGCAGGGGCCGGCCGACGACGGCCAGCTCAGCCTGGAGGGTCTCGACGGTGACGTGGGGGCCGGCGGCGTCGGTCCCGGGGAGACCGAGATGCTGCACGCCCGCGCGGTGCTCGACCTGGCCGCCGCGCTCGACGACGAGCTCGAGGAGCGCGGCGGCACCCGGTTGCTCACCGAGGTCGAGCTGCCGCTGGTCGACCTGCTGGCCCAGATGGAGCGGACCGGCATCGCCGTCGACGGCGACCACCTCGGTGCCCTCGAGGACCACTTCGCCGCCGAGGTCAAGCTGGCCGCGGAGGAGGCGTTCGCGGTCATCGGCAAGGAGATCAACCTCGGCTCGCCCAAGCAGCTGCAGGTGGTGCTGTTCGACGAGCTGCAGATGCCGAAGACGAAGCGGACCAAGACCGGCTACACGACCGACGCCGACGCGCTGCAGGCGCTCTACGTCAAGACCGAGCACCCATTCCTGCTGCACCTGCTGCGGCATCGCGACGTGTCCCGGCTCCGGCAGACCATCGAAGGGCTGCTCAAGACCGTCTCGCCGGACGGCCGGATCCGCACGACGTTCAACCAGCTGATCGCGGCCACCGGCCGGCTGTCGAGCACCGACCCCAACCTGCAGAACATCCCGATCCGCACCGAGGAGGGCCGCCGGATCCGCGAGGGGTTCATCGTGGGTGCCGGCTACGAGTGCCTGCTCACCGCCGACTACAGCCAGATCGAGATGCGGATCATGGCCCACCTCTCCGAGGACGCGCTGCTGATCGAGGCGTTCAAGTCGGGCCGCGACTTCCACTCGATCACGGCGTCTCGGGTCTTCGACGTCCCCGCCGACCAGGTGACGGTCGAGATGCGCGCCAAGATCAAGGCGATGAACTACGGCCTCGCCTACGGCCTGTCGGCGTTCGGTCTCGGCGCCCAGCTCGGCATCGACCCGGGTGAGGCGCGCGGGCTGATGGAGGAGTACTTCGAGACCTTCGGCGGCATCCGCGACTACCTCCAGGGAGTCGTCAACCAGGCCCGCACCAGCGACTACACCGAGACGATCATGGGCCGACGTCGCTACCTGCCCGACCTCACCTCCGACAACCGGCAGCGGCGCGAGATGGCCGAGCGGATGGCCCTCAACGCCCCGATCCAGGGCTCGGCCGCAGACCTGATCAAGATCGCGATGCTCAACGTCGACCGGGCGATCAAGGAGGCCGGCCTCGGCTCCCGGATGCTGCTCCAGGTCCACGACGAGCTCGTCTTCGAGGTGGCGCCGGGGGAGAAGGACGCCCTCGACGCGCTGGTCCGCGAGCAGATGGGCTCGGCCGCAGACCTGCTGGTCCCTCTCGATGTGTCGGTCGGCACCGGTCGCTCCTGGCACGACGCGGCGCACTAGTGTCCCGCATCGGAAGTTCAGCGCGTAAGTCCGTGCTCCGAGTGCGTGCATCGCAAGGCGCCGGAGCGACGCTCTACTTGTTCGTCCAGCTAGCTTCGGCAACGCCGCGAGGTGCGTGCTCGGGGTGCGGAGTTATGTGCCGAACTTTCGGTGCGGGGCACTAGCTCCGTGTCTCTCCGCAGCCAGGTCCGACTGTTCGTCGAGCGTCGCATCGACCTCCCGATTCCCGACGACGCGCTCGTCCTCGACGTCGGCAGTGGCGACAAGCCGTCGTGGCGCGCCGACGTGCTGCTCGACCGCTACATCGACGCGGCGTACGCCGGCCAGCGCTCCGGCGCCCGCGCCGCCCGAGTGAGCCGCCCCCTGTTTGACGGCGACGCGGCGGCGATGCCGTTCGCCGACGGAGCCTTCGACTACACCATCTGCTCCAACCTGCTCGAGCACGTGCCCGACCCGGGTGCCGTGCTCGAGGAGCTGATGCGCGTCTCGCGCGCCGGCTACATCGAGGTCCCCGAGGCCGCCAGCGCCAAGATCGTCGACTTCCCGAGTCACGTGTGGTGGTGCCGGCTCGACGAGTCAACCGATCCACCGACCCTGACCTTCGAGGCGAAGAACTCCCGGTGGTCGGATCCGGAGATCGGGCGCTACTTCGAGCGCACCGGCCTCGACCGCGATGTCGCGAAGGTGCTCGACAGCCGGTTCGAGGACCGCGTCGTGATGTTGCACTGGCGCGACCGGATCTCCTACCGCGTCGACGGCGACGTGCCGCAGGGGTTCATGCGCGCGGCCCTGGACCAGCCCGGCCACACCAAGGACCTCCGCGCCCGGGCGATCCTGACCGCCACCCAGCTGGTCACCTGGCGCCGGCGCGCGCCGGCACGAGCGCGCCGCATCCGGTTCGACGACATCGTGAAGCCGGAGCTCCGCCGAGGTGACGGGGCGTTGCTGGAGAAGCGCGTCTACAGCGTCGATCAGTAGGGGTCGTACGGCGAGTCGTGGCCAAGCAGCCGGGCCACGGGCCGCAGCCGAAGCCGGAGCAGCACCTTGATCCCCACGTTACGCAGCCACCAGGGGAGCTCGGCCAGGATGCGCAGCCGATCTCTGGCCGTGGGCGGGCGGACCCGGAACAGCGCGAGGGACCCGGCCCGCCGCTCGTAGGCGAGGTGCCGCGAGAACAGCACGTGGCGCAGCAGCCCGAGGGTCACGCCGATCGAGGAGTACGCGTCGTGCACCATGACCGCGGCGCCGGAGGGCAGGTGCACCACCCACCTGAGGTCGTCGGACAGGGTCCAGTAGTCGTGCTTGCCGTCGATGTAGAGCAGGTCCAGCGGGCGCTGCCAGCCGGGACGGGCCTTGGTGGAGTACTCCGTGACCTGGTCCACGACGTCGGCAACACCCGACTCGCGCAGATGGCGCTCGAACTTCACGCGCGTGGGCTCGCCGCCGAACAGGCGGCCCTCCACGAACGGATCCATGGCCACCAGCCGGGCGCCGCGAGCGCTGAGCGCGTGGGCCAGGACGACGGTCGAACGACCCTGGTGGCTGCCGATCTCGAGGGCTAGCGACCCAGGACCGAGGAGGGAGGCCTCGTCGTGCAGCATCCGGCCCTGGTCCGAGGTCAGCCAGCCCGGCACGTCGTCGGCGTAGGGCCAGATCTCGGCGAACTCGACAGAGCCGGACCCGGGCTGGGACGACAACGAATCACCTCAGGGACGGTAGGTCGGCATGGCTACACTCAGGGCGCACATTACTGGTCAGTCACGATGGGGGTTGAGCCATAGGGACCTGGTCCGGGTTCGCCCGCGGCAGACTCGTCTGGCTTCTCCTCCTCGTGGGGTGCCTGCTGCAGCAACCAGGGCGCACGACTTGGGACACCAAGCTGGACCTGACCTCCGACCCCGGAGGGTTCCTGGACCGGAGCCTGCACCTCTGGAGCCCGATGGCGTCGTTCGGGGAACTCCAGAACCAGGCGTACGGCTACCTCTTCCCGCAGGGACCGTTCTTCCTCCTCGGGGACGTCGCCGGAGTCCCGGACTGGGTCCTGCAGCGGGTCTGGTCGGCGCTCCTGCTCGTCGTCGCCTACGAGGGAACCAGGTACGTCGCCCGGGCTCTCGGCATCGGCGCCGGCCCTGGGGTGCTTGCCGGTCTGGCCTACGCACTCTCGCCGAGGTTGCTGGGCGCGGTGGGCATCCTCAGCGGCGAGGTCCTGCCGAGCGCGGTGCTGCCATGGGCGGTGCTGCCGCTCGTGCTGGCTCGTGCGGGCAGGCTGACCCCCCGCCAGGGCGGGTTGTGGTGCGGCGTTGCCGTCCTGTGCATGAGCGGAGTCAACGGCGCAGGCGTTATCGCCGTGCTGCCGGTGCTGATCCTCTTGGCGCTGACTCGGCTCCGGTCCCAGGAAGGCCGTCGGCTGGCCGGCTGGTGGGTGGTCGGCATGGCCGCAGCCTGTGCCTGGTGGCTCGTGCCGCTCCTCCTCCTGGGCCGCTACAGCCCGCCGTTCCTCGACTTCATCGAGAACACGACCGCGACGACGCACTCGACCGGCTGGTCCAACAGCGTGCGCGGCACCGAACACTGGCTGGGGTACTTCAGCCTCGGAGACCAGGCCTGGTGGCCCGGCGCCCACCAGATCGCGACGACGCCTCTGCTCATCATTTCGACCGGCCTGGTCGCGGCGGTCGGTCTGACCGGGCTGGCTCGGCGGGACATGCCGCTCCGAGGGCCGCTGCTCGCTGCGGCGGTGTTGGGTCTCCTGTGCTTGACCGCCGGCAATGCCACGCCGGTCGGCTCGCTCGTCGACGGCACCGCGCGCGAGCTACTGGACGGTGCCCTCGCGCCGCTGCGCAACGTCCACAAGGTCGACCCCCTCGTGCGTCTGCCCCTGGCCCTGGGGCTCGGCCACGCGGTGGGCACGCTGGCCCGGCGGATGCAGCGCGTGCCCGACCTCCGCGCGTGGTCGGTGCTCCTCGTTGTCGCCGCGGTCCTCGTCGGTGGTGCGCCCCTGGCGACGGACTCGATGCGGATGCCTGGCTTCGACCGCATCCCGTCCGCCTGGCAGCAGACGGCGGACTTCCTCGACGACGAGCCCGGCAGCCGGGCTCTGCTGCTGCCCGGAAGCGGCTTCGGGTTGCAGACGTGGGGCTGGACCATCGACGAGCCGATGCAGGGGGTGGCCGACTCGGCCTGGGTCACCCGCAGCCAGGTACCTCTCGTGCCGGGACCGACCGCCCGCTACCTCGACACCGTGGAACGCCGGATCGCCTCCGGCGAGGGCGGCGCGGGGCTGGCCGCGATGCTGGCCCGAGGCGGGGTCACCCACGTCGTCCTGCGCCGCGACCTGGACCCGTTCGTCGCGGAGACGGTGCCGTCCGACCGGGCGGAGCTCGCCCTGGTCAACGCACCCGGTCTCACCCGCGTCGCCGGCTTCGGGCGCAGTGGCTTCGGTGACCAGGCGCTGATCGACGTCTACGCCGTGGCCGACCCGGTCCCCGCCGTGTCGCTCGTGTCCGCCGACGCCGTGCAGTCCCTGCGCGGGGCGCCGGACGACCTGCTCACGGCGATCGAGGGTGGGGTTCTGTCACCGGACGCGCCCGTCGAGATCAGCGCGCTGCCGGACCCGCGGGGCCGCGTCGTGGGAGACCAGTACCGCAGCGTCGAGCGCCAGTTCGGGCGCGTCCACGACGGGATCAGCGCGGTCAAGGGGGCGGCGGAGCCGTCCATCACCGGACGCCGCGAGACCGACTATCCCGGAGTGCCCGGCATCGAGCGGCTGACCTTCGAGGTCCTCCGGGGCGACAGCCCGGCGCTCACCGTCGTCGCTTCCAGCTCGCAGGGGTACGCAGACGAGATCGGTGCCGTGCGGCCGGAGTTCGGTCCCAAGTCGGCCGTGGACGGGGATCCCGCGACGCAGTGGCGCAGTGCCATCTTCACCGCTCCCGACGACCAGTGGCTCGAGCTCCGGATGGACGAGGCTGCTCCCTCGGGCGGCGTGATCGGTATCCGCTTTGACGAGGTGCAGGAGACTCGGGTGACCCGGGTCCGGGTGCGGTCGTGGAACGACGCCGGAGAGCAGACCGACGTCTTCGGGGTGGGGCCCACCGGTCTCCTCCTGGCGCCGCTGCCCGGAGGTCCGGTCCGGCGGGTGCGGGTCGAGGTCGTCGAGGCCAACGGGTCGGGTCAGGTCAGCGTCTCCGAGATATCCCTGCCGGACGGTGCGCTCGGTACCTCGCTCGTGCTGCCCCAGCCGGTCACCGCGACTGACCACCTCGTGATGCGCCTCGACCCCCCGCGCCGAGCCTGCGTCGACCTTGGCCTCGGACCGCACTGCCAGGAGGGACAGGCCCGGAACGCGGAGTCACGTGGACGGCTCGACCGCACCTTCGACCTTGACGGTCCCGGCACCTGGAGCCTGGCCGGCACCGTGGTGGCGGCCGGGCTGGACAGCTCACGGCTGATCGCCCCCACGCTGTCCAGGGTCCGGGTGCACGCCGACTCGGTGCTCGCCGGTGACCCCGCCGTCGCCGGTGCCTTCGCGTTCGACGCGAACCCCGGCACCTCATGGCTGACCGGGGCCGGCGTCGAGCGAGCGGTCCTGCGGATCCGCTGGCAGGGTGAGCTGGAGATCGGCGGGCTGTCGGTCGCGGGGAGTGGTGGGACGGCGGTGACGCCCGGTGTCGCTCGCATCAAGTCCGGCGACTCCACCCGGGTGGTGGACCTCGACTTCCAGACGTCGTTCGAGCCGTTCGTGGCGGACGGCCACCTCAAGATCGTGTTCGAGCGGCCGGTGCGTCCTGGCACGGCCCAGCAGCCGATGGGCATCGCGGAGGTCGACATCCAGGGGCTGGAGAGCCTGCCCACCGGGATCGACATGACGGCGAGAACCGGGGCCGACTGCGGCTTCGGACCGGTGGTGGAGGTGGATGGCACCCCTCACGAGACCGCGGTCACGGGCACCCTCGACGACGTACGGCTCGGGCGACCGCTCACCTGGTGGGTCTGCGACGGGCCAGTGCGGCTCTCCGGCGGCCGGCATCGCGTCACCGTCGAGCCCACGAACAGGTTCACGCCGGTCGAGCTGGCCTGGCGACCGGCGACCCTTCCGGCCCACGCGCCCGTGCCGCCGGGGTCTGATCGCAGCCTGGACGTCCGGGAGTGGGGGAGCACTCTCCGCCGCGTCGAGGTGGGGGCGGGTGAGGCAGCGGTGCTGCGGGTGGCCGAGAACGTGAACGACGGCTGGCGGGCCCGGCTGGACGGGCGAGCACTCGAGCCGGTGACGCTGGACGGCTGGCAGCAGGGCTATCGCATCCCCGCCGGCCAAGGCGGTCGAGTGACGCTCACGTACGTCCCGGACGCGACCTACCGCGCGGGGCTCCTGATCGGTGGGGCGCTGGCGCTCCTGCTCGTGCTCGCAGCGGCGGTTGGGCAGCTCTGGGAGCGCCGCCGCCGCACCGAACCGCCGCCGCCACCGTCCGGAGCGGTGTTCCTCACCACGACTTCAGCGGGCTGGCCGACCCGGGCCACCGCGGGACTGGCGCTCCTCGTCCTCGGCGGTCCGGTGGCTTTCCTGGGGTACGTCGCGTCCGCGCTGCCCTCGGTGCGTCGGATGGCCGTGGCCTCGGGAGGGCTGCTGATCGCCGGCTCGGGTCTGGTCGCCGCGCTGTCCGATGGCACGAACGCCGGCCGGCCCGGCTACCTGGCCGATGCCTTGACCGCATCGGGGGTCGGCCTACTGCTCGGCTCCGCGCTCCTGCCGGGGCGGGTGGAGGCGCACCGCGCCCGCGCGGCGTGGTCAGCCGCCGCGGCGTGGCACCGGGCCGTGCACGCCCTGGCCCGGAACTGGGTGATCGTCGCGGCCGTGGGGCTCATCGTCGGGCAGGCCGTCGTCCGCAGCCTGGTCGTGGCGGGCTCGTGGTGGTGGCAGGACGACTTCATCCATCTGGACAGCGCGCGTCGACTGGGGCTGTCCCAGGACTTCTTGGTGCGCGACTATCACGGACACCTCGAACCGGGCCAGTACTTCGTCGTCTGGCTCGTCGGACACATCGACCCGGGGTCGTTCGTCCCGGCCGCGGTGACGCTCGTCGTCCTCCAGGCACTCGCCTCGCTGTTGTTGTTCGTCGTGCTCGTACAGCTCTTCGGGCGCAGCCCTTGGCTGCTGGTGCCGTTCGCGGCGTACCTGTTCACCCCGCTGGGCCTGGCCACCGGAAGCTGGTTCGCCGCCGGGCTGCAGGCCTATCCCCTCCAGATCGCCCTGCTCACCGCTCTGCTGGGTCTGGTGCGGTTCGAGACGACCGGGCACGCGCGCTGGCTGGTCCTCTCCGTGGCTGCCCATGTCCTGGGGCTGGCGTTCTGGGAGAAGGCGGTCCTGATCCTGCCCGTCCTGCTCGCCATCGCCGTGCTGGTGTTGTCCCAGGGCCTGACTGTCCGCCGACGGTGGGAGCGCCTCTGGGACCGGCGCTGGTTCTGGGCGGCCCAGGTCGCGGTGCTGGCCTGTTACCTGGCCCTCTACCTCACGGTGACCGACTCGCGGGTCGTCCGGACCGACCGAGGTCTCGACGCCACGTTGCACGACCTTTACCTCCGCACGCTTCTCCCCGGCCTGTTCGGCGGGCCGTGGTCGGGCACCGGGGCCCTGAACACCGTGTTCCCCAATACCACTGCATCGCTGCAGGTCCTGTTCGCTGTCCTCACAGCCGTCCTGGTGGCCGCCAGCCTGGTCCGGCGCGGCCCGGCCGCGTGCGCCGGATGGCTGTTGTGCGTCGGCTACCTGGCCGCGGACACCGCGCTGCTCGTTGCGGGACGCGGTGACTACCTCGGCCTCGTGGCCCGCGACCCGCGCTACCTCACCGACGCGCTGCCGATCCTCGTCATCGGCGTGTGTGCGGCCTTCGCCGGCCCGTCCCGGAGCGCCGCCACCCGGCCGAGATCAACCAGGTCGGCCCGTCGGCCGGGGACGCTCGTGGCGTTGCTCGCCACCGGCGCGGTCACGGTCAGCGGGCTGGTGACCACCACGCACATGGCCGAGGCGGTCCAGCACCGGCAGTCGGAGGACTACGTCGACAACCTCACCTCGGAACTCCGACTGACGCCCGGCGCGTCGGTGCTGCTCTCTCCGGTGCCGTTCGACGTGACCTCGGCCGAGTTGCCGGCCGTCCTGCGCGCCATGGATCGCCAGCAGGCCCTCGACCGGCCAGGGACCAGCGTGCAGCTCGTGGCCCCGACCGGGCGTCTCGTCGCCGCCGACGCGGTGGGCTTCGATGTGGACGTCGACGGCCCGACCCCAGACTGCGGCTGGCTGGTGGGCACCGACCCGCGGCAGCTCACCTTCCTCCCGGACCCCGGCGTGGGGCAGCAGCTGCTCCGCCTCGGGTTCGTGAGCGGTGGGGCCGGCGTCCTGCACCTGGCCGTGGGCGCCCACGAGCAGGCTGTCGTCTACCCGGCCGGGCTGGGCACGCTGTACTTCATGATCACCGGCCAGAGTGGGCACGTGCGCGCCTGGATCGAGCAGAAGAGCGGCGGGGTCTGCCTCACCGAGCTGCAGCGCGGCGTACCTGCCGCGCGGCCGTGACAAGAACGTTCAGTGGTCTGGCGACAGCGCCCGGGCCACGATGGCCGCGGTCGCATCCCAGGTGAACTGTCCCGACCGGACCCGGGCCTTGGCTCCGAGGCCGTTTCGCAGCGCGTCGTCTGAGAGCAGCCGGTCGACCTGGGCGATCAGGTCGGCCTCGTCGGCGGCGAGCTGCCCGGTTACCCCGTCCAGGATCGACTCGCGGACACCGCCGGCGTCGCGGTAGGCGATCGAGGCGACCCCGACATGGGCGGCCTCGACGATCGAGAGTCCCCAGCCCTCCTTCACCGAGGGCAACAGATGGACCCAAGCCGTTGACAGGACCTCGAACTTCGTGCGGTCGGGCACGTGCCCGAGGAAGGTGACGGCGTCCTCCAGCCCGAGTGTCGCGCAGTGCGTGCGCAGCTCCGGCTCCCACCAGCCCGAGCCCATGATGGTGAGGTGCAGCCTCGGGTGGCGGTGCCGGAGCGCCGCCACGGCGTCCATGGCGTGCTCTATCCGCTTGTGTGGCACGAGCCGCGAGACCACGACGAGGTGCGGGTCCGGGTCCGGGGGGAGCACGTCGTGCGGGGGTGCGGGAGGGAGACCGTTCAATGCGATGACGATGTCCTGGGGGCGAACGCCCAGGTCGACCAGCTCAGAGCGGGTGACGTCGCTGACCGCGATGTAGCGGAGTCCCTGGTTCACACGGACGGCCACCCGCGACTCCATGAACCAACCGACCCGGGCGAGCACTGGGCCGAGGATCGACCACTGCTCGCGGTGGACGTGGTGAACGAGGATCGCGACCTCGGTGCGCGCGAACAACCGTGCGCAGAACGGCATGCCGTTCTGCACCTCGAGGACGCGGTGTACTTCCCCGAGGGCACCGAACCGACCAGCGAGCAGGTGGAGCGCTGCCCACAGGTAGACGGTCAGATGGCCGCCGCGGCGCACGTAGCGGATGCCGTCGCGGACCTCGGAGCGGGCCGCACCTGGGTAGCGGGCGGTGAAGATCGTGACGCCGTCTCCGCGCTCGAGCAGCCGAGTCGCGACTTCGCGGACGTAGGTCTCAGAGCCGCCGCCCTCGGGGTGCCAGGAGTCGCGCCAGTTGAGGATGACGACATGGCCGAGACGGTCGCCCGAGCGTCGGTCACGCCGCGCGCGCCGCAGCATCCATCCCTCGCGGGACGCAGATGAAGCCACGTGTCCGCCCCTCCCTGAACGCACAGTGAGGGGACACTACCAGTCAGTAGGCGTCACGTGGCTGTCGCGGGCACGCGCTGGCGGTGGACCGTCGCCGCGACCAGGCCGACGAGAAGTGCAGTGTCCACGCATACGACCACGGTGAGCAGTTGCTGCAGGCTGTCGGACAGGGCGCCGAGTCCAACCACTGCCACCACTGCGAGCCAGGTCGCGTAGATCGACTTGCGGCCCTGGCGGGCCAGGACGGCGTAGACCAGCAGCTGAAGGACCGACAGCGCCGTGCCCAAGAAGGCGAAGAGCCACAGGAGCGACTCGACGTCGGCGTACTTGTCCCCGCCGACGAAGATCATCGCGATCCCCGGGAACAGCCACGCACCGAGCACGGCCGTGGCGCCGAGCGCCGCGATGATGGTGGTGGCCAGCCAGACCGTGCGCCCGCGCTGCTCCTCGCTGGACATCGACGGGAAGGCCACGACCACGATGAACTGCGGAAGGAACAGCACCGCCTTCGTCATGATCAGCCCAGCGGCGTACAGACCTGCATCGTGACCGCTGAGGACGTTGCGCGCCACCATCACGTCAACGTTGCTGAGCGCGAAGAACGCCAGGAGCGCCTGGGAGCCGCGCATCACCTCACCCAACAGCGGGCCGGCACTGAGGCCAGTCCGGTCGGGGATCTTGGTGCGGGGCCGGCGCAGCGCCACGAATCCCACGACCACCGGGACGACCGCGCCCAGGGTGACGCCCAACACGGCCATGACCTCGGAGGGCTCCCACACGATGAGGGCGGTGCCGATCACGAGGCGGGGGACGCCACCGGCCAGGTAGACCAGGGCCAGCGGCCCCCAGCGGCGCTCGCCCTGCAGCACCCCGGCCTGGGCGCCCATCATCGTCATCGGGATCGCGGTGATGCCGACCAGGGCGGCGCTCGCAAGGCTCTCCAGCCGCAGCGCGATGTTGATGACGGGTGAAAGCGCGAAGAGCGCCAGGCCGAGGATCAGCGCCATGCGGTAGGAGACCTGGAGCACCGACCGCTCGATCTCGACGACGTGCCCGGGGTTGGCGGCGATCCGCCTCGCCGCGGTTGCCTGGGTGCCCAGCGAGACGACACTGACCACGAGCAGCAGGTTCATCAGCGCCGCGAAGGCGCCGAAGTCCTGCGGTCCGAGCATCCGGGCGGTGACGATCTGGTAGGCGTACGTCGCCACGTTCATCACGCTGATCGCGATGGCGATCACTGCCCCCCGGTCCCGCACGCGCGACCGCAGCTTGCTGGTGGTCGGGGGCACCGCGCCAGACTAGACGAGCAGTCCGCCCTGTCAGCACGTGGTTGGATCGCCCCGATGTCGCAGCCACCGAGCCCCGCGGAAGGCACGTCCGGCGCATGGTCGCGGGTGCTCCCGATGGTCTGGGCGGCCCTGCTCGCCGGGCTCATGCTCGGCCCTGCACTCGGACCGGGGCTGGTGCTCAGCTACGACATGGTGTGGGTGCCCGACCTGACCCTGCGGCCAGACTTCTGGGGTCTTGGGTCGAGCCTTCCCCGCGCGGTCCCTTCCGACGTGGTGGTCTCGCTGGTGGACGACGTGCTGCCCGGAGCTGTCCTTCAGAAGGCCGTCCTGTTCGGCTCCCTGGCGGGGGCTGGGCTGGGCATCGATCGGCTGGCCCGGGACTGGCTCGGGGCCCGACTGCCGGCCAGGCTGGCGGCCGTCGCGGCGTACGCATGGAGCCCGTACGTCGCCGAGCGGTTGCTGCTCGGCCACTGGCCGATGCTGCTCTGCTACGCGACGTTGCCCTGGGTGCTGCACGCCACCAACCGGTGGCGAGAGGAGGGACAGCTCCCCGCCGCGCTGCCCCTGCTGTTGGTCGCGGGCTCCCTGAGCGCCAGCGCTGGCGTCGCGACCGCCATCGCCCTGCTGGCAACGTTGGTGGGCGCACCCGTACGCCGCTTGCTCTGCGGACTGGCACTGGCCGCTGCGGCCAACGCCCCGTGGGTGGTAGCCGGTCTCCTGCATGCAGGGAACAGCCGGGTCGACCCGCGCGGCGCCGAGGTGTTCGCCCTGTCCGGCGAGGGTCCGGTTCCCGCGCCGCTGGCCGCCCTCACGCTGGGCGGAGTCTGGAACCGCGAGGTGGTGCCGACGTCTCGCACCGGGCTCCTGGGCTGGATGGCCCTGGGTGTGCTGGCGTTGTTGATCGTCGTGGGCGCCCGGACCCTCTGGCGGAGGCTGGGTCGACGCAACGCCGCGACCCTCGCGGGCTGCTGGGCGGTCGGGTACGCGCTCGCCGTGGCGACGTGGCTGTTCCCGGAGGCACTGGCCTGGTCCGGGGAGCACGTGCCCGGGGCCGCGGTTCTTCGCGACGGGTCGAGGCTCCTGGTCCTCTGCGCGCCGCTCGTCGCCCTGCTCGTCGCGGCCGCCCTCGCCCGGCTCACCGATCTCCTCGACGACCCAGCGGTACGAGGGCTGTTGGCCGTGGCGCTCGTGCTCTGCCCGCTGCTGCTGATGAGCGACGCCGCCTGGGGACTGCGAGGACAGCTGCGCCCGGTCGACCTGCCTGCCGACTACGCAGCAGCCCGCGAGGCCATCCGCGCCGGCCCTCCGGGGGACGTCTTGGTGCTGCCGCTGACCAGCTACCGGCGCCCGGCGTGGAACCACGGTCTCAAGGTGCTCGACC
Organism: uncultured Actinomycetota bacterium; assembly: GCA_963800715.1. Classification (GTDB taxonomy): domain Bacteria; phylum Actinomycetota; class Actinomycetes; order Propionibacteriales; family Nocardioidaceae; genus Nocardioides. Next base: position 259,154 of record CAWDBZ010000003.1, read on the forward strand.
CGGCCGGCCGCTCCCAAACACGTAACTTCGTGACCAGCGACGAGCTGGTCGTCTCCGGCACCGTCCTGGCCGGTGAGGACCCCCGCGTGCAGGAGTCCCGGGACGCCCTCGCCGCGGCGACGCCCGAGCTGCGCGCGTCCCGGTTGAAGGGCCTTGGCTTCGGCGCCGTACTCATCGACCGGACCGCGCCCGGCCACGTGCCCGAGGTCGACGGTGCCCGGCCGCTCGACGGACAGTGGCTCAGGGTGGTCACGCTCGACGGAGCACGGCCGAGGCCGTGGCCCGACGGCTGGGTGGTCGCCATGAGCCTGGCCTGGTCCGCCTTCGGTGGTCTGGTCCTCCTGGCGATCACCGTCGGCGCCCGGAGGGCGTGGCGCGGCCGTCCGCGACCCTGACTCGGGGCAACGGCAAGGGGGGACGGGCTAGCTCCGCGGTCACTGCTATCGTTCCTGCGCACAGGGAGGGTGTGAAGCGTGGGAATTTCAGGATTGGTGAGCCTCATCGCGGCGCTGGTCGTCGGCGGAGGCATCGGTACGGCCACTTTGGTGGGTGTGGTGAACAGCGAGACCAGCCCGCCCAGCCAGTCGCCAGCCAGCGTCAACGAGCCGATCGTCGAGTACGGCTCGAACAACTGACTCCAGCGCCGCCCACGGCCGCGCCCGCGCGGGGTGTCGCGACGGCTCGGCGTCGCGCGACGCTGCGGCGCGCCCTACGCCTGTTCCGCGAGTTTCGCCACGAACAGCCAGACCCAGAGCGGTTCTACACCTTCCTGGCCGAGGACTCCGTCGACCAGCTGAGCGCGTACGTCGATCTCGACGGCGCCACCCTGCTCGACGTGGGAGGCGGCCCCGGCTACTTCCGCGACGTGTTCAGCGCCGCCGGCGCCGGCTACGTCGGCCTCGACGCCGACGTCGGGGAGCTCTCCGGGCTGGGTGAGATTCCCCAGGGCACCGTCATCGGAAGCGGCATGCAGCTGCCCTTCGCGGATGGTTCCTTCGACGTCTGCTATTCCTCCAACGTCCTTGAGCACGTCCCGGAACCGTGGCGGATGGCCGCGGAGATGGTTCGGGTGACGCGCCCCGGCGGTCTCGTCTATCTCAGCTGGACGGTCTGGTGGGGACCATGGGGTGGTCACGAGACCGCGCCCTGGCACTATCTCGGCGGCGCGCGCGCCAGACGCCGCTACCGGCGCCGCCACGGGCGCGAACCCAAGAACCGGTTCGGGGAGTCGCTGTTCGCCGTGACCGTCCGTGATGGGCTGGCGTGGGCCCGAAACCAGGAGATCGTGGAGGTGGTTGGAATCCACCCGCGCTACAACCCGGGCTGGTCCTGGTGGCTCCTGCGCGTACCGCTGCTGCGCGAGCTCGTCACCTGGAACCTGGTCCTCGTGCTACGCCGAATCTGAGCCGCCAGACCATACTTACTCGGCGGTTACTTATGCGCTAACGTTCGGCGACCGTCGGTATCTGGGAGGGGCCTGCTGTGCGTAGAAGCATCGGAACTGTGTTGATCGGGTTGGGGGGCCTGCTGCTCGCCGTGGCCGTTCTCGCCCTGGCCTGGGCACCCGGGGTGGTCAAGAAGACGCCGTTGGACGTCGACACGACGACGGTCTACGCGGGCGAGGCGGCCAAGATCGACACCGCAACGGGCGCTTTCGACATGAACCCCGTCTATGCGATCACGCGCACCAAGGCCGACTCGGGGAAGTCCAGCGACAACCATGTCCTGTTCGTGGAGACCAGCTGCGCGGTCTTCGACACCGGCGGGGCTCGGGAGTGCGTCAACGGCAACGACCCCGACCTGATCACGGCGAGCATCGACATCTTCGCTACCGACCGCGAGACGGCGCTCGCGGTCGACGACAAGAACCTGCCTGACGACGCGATCCCCGCAGAGGGACTCGTGAACAAGTTCCCCTTCGATGTGGCCAAGAAGGCCTACCCGTTCTGGGACGGCACCATCGGTCGCGCCGTCGAGATCGAGTACGACGGGACCGAGGAGCTGTTCGGTCTCGACACCTACCGCTTCACCTACACGGTGACCGACGAGCCGATCGAGGTCGCCGAGGGCGTCGACGGCACTTACACCAACACCATCACGGTCAACGTGGACCCGACGACGGGGTCGATCGTCAGGTCCGGTCAGGACCAGCAGCGGTTCCTCGACGACGGCACGCCGGTGCTGGACATCCAGGTCATCGGCACCGATGACACGGTCAAGGACGCCGTCGACGAGGCCGAGACCAACGGCACGATGCTCAACCTGCTGCTCACCGTCCTCCCGATCGTCGGGTTCATCGGCGGTGCGCTCTGCATCCTCGGCGGGTTCTTGCTGCTGCGCCGTCGTGAGGAGAGCAGCGGACAGCGCGTGGCCCAGAAGGAGAAGGTCGAGCTGACCAAGTAGGTCAGCGGGGCTGCCAGTCCGCGCCGAACAGCGCGGTGCCTGGGGTCAGCCGGCCGCGGGTCTCCGACCAGCCTCCCCAGACCCGGTCGTGGCCCTCGGGCCACTCCGGCTCGACCAGGTCGGTGATCCGGAAGCCGTGGCCGGCGAGCAGCGCGACCCAGTCGCCCAGGGTCCGATGGTGCTCGACGTAGGCGACCGTGCCGGTGCGGTCCTCCACCTCGACGTACGGCGTGCGGTCCCAGTAGGACTGTGAGGCGGTCAGCCCGTCCGGGCCCGGGTCGTCGGGGAACATCCACCGCGTCGGGTGCGTGATCGAGAACGCGAAGCGGCCGCCGCGGCGCAGCACCCGGGCGGTCTCGGCCAGGGCGTCGCCGATGTCCGCCACGAACTGCAGCGCCCCGAACGAGCAGAACACGACGTCGAAGCTGTCATCGCCGAACGGCAGCGCAGTCGCGGTGCCGAGGACCGCCGGCACTGCGACCCCGGTCTCGTCGTCGATGCGCCGGGAGTGCTGGAGCTGGCGGAACGACAGATCGACACCGACACCGCGCCCGCCGTGGCCGCGGACCCAGCGCGAGCACTGGCCCGCGCCGGAGCCGACCTCGAGCACGTCCTTGCCCGTGACGTCGCCGAGGATCCCCGCGTCGTTCTCGGTCAGGCCCTCGGGTCCCCACAGGAAGCCGGCGTCGCCGAGGTAGCTGCCGTGGGTGGCCTGGTACTCGTCGGCGTAGCGGTCCCAGTCGGGTCCGTTGGCCGCGCGCGACTCCCGCTCGTCGACGGCCCGGCGCTCTACGCGGACCGGGCGGTCGTACGGCGTGCCCATGGGCCGATCGTCCCAGACCGGCCCATGGAAAGCTCAGCTGACGACCCCGGCCCCGATCGCCGGGTTGTCGGTGACCCGTAGGTGACGCGCCGGCGAACACGCAGGGAAGACTGGTGGATGTGGACTTCTCCTCGTTGACCCCGCTCGAGGGCGGCTGGTCCGGGCAGACGTTCCTGGCCGAAGCCGCGGGCGAGCGCAGCGTGGTCCGCCTTTACCCACCCGGCGGACGCGGCGAGGCCGCGGCCGAGATCGACGCGGCGGTGCTGCGGCTGGTGCGCGGGCTGGTGCCGGTGCCGGAGGTGCTCGAGGTCCGACCGGCCCGGCCCGAGGCCGACCAGCCGGGGCTCCTGGTCACCTCCTTCCTTCCGGGCATCCGCGGCGACGAGCTGCTGCCGACCCTCGACGCCGCTGGTCTGGCGGAGGTCGGCGCCACGCTGGGTGGCCTCGTCGCCGCCCTCGGCGGGATGCCGATGCTCCGGACCGGGCCCTTCGTCGACCCGCAGCTGGCGATCGGCGACTTCGGCCTCGACGGGCTCCCCGAGTACGTCGAGACCAGGCTGCCCGAGCTCGGGCACCTGTCGCCGGACGAGATCGCCGGGCTGCGCGAGGTCGCGCTGGACGCGCAGGTGCTGCTCGACTCGGTGCCCCGGGCCTGCCTCGTGCACAGCGACGTCAACCCGAAGAACCTGCTGCTCGACCCCGACACGCTGGCCCTGACCGGCGTCCTGGACTGGGAGTTCGCGCACGCCGGCCACCCGTTCACCGACCTCGGAAACCTGCTGCGCTTCGATCGCTCTCCGGTGTTCGAGGAGGCCGTGCTGGCCGCGTACGCCGAGCGCCGCGGCACGCCGCCGGAGGAGGCGCTGGGCCTGGCGCGGGCCGCGGACCTGTGGGCGCTCGTGGACCTCGCGGCGCGGCGTACGGCCAATCCGGTGGCCGCTCGTGCGGACCGGTTGCTCCGAGCGATCGTCCGCGAGCGCGATCCGGGCGTGCCCGCCCCCGCGTGACCGGCGGCGGGAACAGGCTCGGAACGAGCCTGCGCAAGTTGGCTGGAACCGGACTCGCCGCGTAGGCTGTTCTATTGCGTAAAGGTCTGCCTGCGTCCCGTACGGAGTGGACTCACAGCTCGCTATTGACGCCAGTCTCTTTCACAGGAACGGGCGCAGCAACCAGTCGGTAGTGAAAACGGCCTCTCGCGCGCCCACACAACATCTGCCCACCCAAGGAAACACCTCCCTTATGACAGCCACGATTTCCATTCTTCCGGACTACGACGCGCCCCAGGTGGCCGTCAACGACATCGGGTCGGAAGAAGACTTCCTCGCCGCCATCGACGCGACCATCAAGTACTTCAACGACGGCGACATCGTGGAAGGCACCATCGTCAAGGTGGACCGCGACGAGGTCCTGCTCGACATCGGCTACAAGACCGAGGGCGTCATCCCCTCGCGCGAGCTGTCGATCAAGCACGACGTCGACCCCAACGAGGTCGTCGCGGTGGGCGACAAGGTCGAGGCCCTGGTTCTCCAGAAGGAGGACAAGGAAGGCCGGCTGATCCTCTCCAAGAAGCGCGCCCAGTACGAACGCGCCTGGGGCACGATCGAGCAGGTCAAGGAGGAGGACGGCGTCGTCGAGGGCACCGTCATCGAGGTCGTCAAGGGCGGGCTCATCCTCGACATCGGCCTGCGCGGCTTCCTGCCCGCCTCGCTGGTGGAGATGCGCCGCGTCCGCGACCTGCAGCCGTACGTCGGCCAGACGCTCGAGGCCAAGATCATCGAGCTCGACAAGAACCGCAACAACGTCGTCCTCTCGCGCCGCGCGTGGCTCGAGCAGACCCAGTCCGAGGTGCGCCACGGCTTCCTGACCCAGCTCCAGAAGGGCCAGATCCGCAAGGGCGTCGTCTCCTCGATCGTCAACTTCGGTGCGTTCGTGGACCTCGGCGGCGTCGACGGCCTGGTGCACGTCTCCGAGCTGTCGTGGAAGCACATCGACCACCCCTCGGAGGTCGTGACCGTCGGTGACGAGGTCACCGTCGAGGTGCTCGACGTCGACATGGACCGCGAGCGGGTCTCGCTGTCGCTCAAGGCGACGCAGGAAGACCCCTGGCAGCACTTCGCCCGCACCCACCAGATCGGCCAGATCGTGCCGGGCAAGGTCACCAAGCTGGTGCCGTTCGGCTCGTTCGTCCGCGTCGAGGAAGGCATCGAGGGCCTGGTGCACATCTCCGAGCTGGCCGAGCGCCACGTGGAGATCCCCGAGCAGGTCGTCCAGGTCAACGACGACGTGATGGTCAAGATCATCGACATCGACCTCGAGCGTCGCCGGATCTCGCTGTCGCTCAAGCAGGCCAACGAGACCGCCGCCGCGGCCGAGGTCGAGGACTTCGACCCGACGCTCTACGGCATGGCTGCCACCTACGACGAGCAGGGCAACTACGTCTACCCCGACGGCTTCGACCCCGAGACGGGCGAGTGGCTCGAGGGCTACGACGACCAGCGCGCGGTCTGGGAGGACCAGTACGCCAAGGCGCACGCGCGCTGGGAGGCCCACGTCAAGCAGCAGGAGGAGGCCGCCAAGGCCGAGGTCGAGGCCAGCGAGGCCACGTCCTACTCCAGCGACACGGAGACCGAGGAGGGTGACGAGCCCGAGACCGCCGGCTCGCTGGCCTCCGACGAGGCCCTGCAGGCCCTCCGCGAGAAGCTCACGGGCGGCGCCAGCTGACGCACCGCAACACGCTGCACACGAGCGCGGCCGGCCCAGTGCCGGCCGCGCTCGTCCCATTTGGGCGAGCGGAGCGGTCGCTCGGTCAGCGCCGGGCTGGGCGCAGCTGAGCTGCGACGACGTCGGTCCTCGACGGGTTGGCGACCGAGCCGACGGCGACCTGGGTCGTGAACTGTGAGCGCAAGGGTGCCGTACGCAGCCGCTTGATCCGTACCGTCATCTCCAAGCTCGCACCCGGTGCGAGCGCCAGGGACCGGTAGGTCCCGGCTACGACCTGTCGGGTCACGTCCCGGCCGGCCACGAGGTAGCGGACGTCGAACTTGCGGTTGCCGCGTCGCCCGGAGAGGCTCAGCTGGTCGCTTCGCACGCCTCGGTTCACCACCCGCACCTGGAACTTCTTGGCCGCGTGCGACCCGTTCCGGAGGCTGCCCGTCTGCGTGGCGTGGCCGCCGAGCACCCCGGCGCCGGTCCACTCACCCTTGGGGGCTCGCACCTCGGCGTCGGGTTGGTACGCCGCCCGCACCGTGTACGGGACGCTGACCTGGTGCGTGTTGCCGGCTGCGTCGGCGGCCGTGACCACGAGGCTGTGCGTACCGGGAGAGGTGTCGAGGCGGCCGCCCGACATCACCGGGCCTCCGCAGCTCACCAGGTTGGACCCACCGCGGTCGGTGCAGCCTAAGTCCGCGGTCACGACGTCGCCTTCGTCGTACACCGCGCCCGCGACAGGGTTCGTGACGGTCACCACCGGCTTGATGGCGTCCGGAGCAGGGGCCTTGTGGGAGCGGTAGCTGAAGTAGCCACCCGCGGCGTCGAGGGTCCACACCGTCTGGCCTGCCGCCGTCACCTCGAGGGCGATCGGGGGCTGGCTCAGGTCGGGACGGCTGCCCAGGGCGGTGCCGATGAACAGGTTGTCCGTGAGGTCGCGACCGCCGAGCCGGTAGACCGAGCCCGCGAACGGGCTGTACTCGTCGGGCAGGTAGGACTGGACGAGGTGGGCCTCGGGCGTCGGCCCACTGGGATCGTCGAGGTGATAAACGGTCACCCGCGAGAAGGGGCGGTCGATGCGCGGGCCGTCGGGATCCGACGGGTCCGGGCACAGCTTGTTCTGACCGACTCCGGCGACCGAACCGTTGTCCCAGATCTGGATGTCGCCGTTCGCGAGCTCGGTGGCTGTGTGCTGGGCACAGGGACCACCCTCCTCGTCGTCGGGGAAGGTGAAGTCGCTGTTGACCCCGCCGAGCCGCCAGATGACGTCGCCCGTGGTCCGGTCGATCTTCATGACCTGGCTGGTGTGCCGGAAGGACAGCAGGAGGTTGCCGTCGGCCATGACCTCGACCGAGTTGAGGTGGGCGTAGTCGGCCATGCCGCTCAGACCGTCGACGGCCGGGTCCATGTGCTCCGCGCTGTTCCAGTCGAGGAGCACCTGGCCACCCGGCCCCACCTCCTGCACGAGGGAGTCGACGAGCAGGGTGGTCGGGTTCGGCTCGTACGACATCAGGATGCGTCCGCCGCTCGGGAACAGGATCGAGTCGTGGAAGTCGGTGTTGGTGTGTCCCTGCGAGGTGAACTCCCCGATCGGGTTCAGCTGGGCGTCGAGCTCCACGATGTCGTAGTTGGTGTCCAGGTCCTCCGAGCGGGCCACCGAGTAGTGACCGTTGGGCTGTCGCTTGAGGTCGTGGGACAGCAGCGTGGACCGGGCGTACGACGGCACTCCGTTCGTGTCGACGATTGCTTCGTACTTGGGGTCGTTGCCGAAGGTGCTGAGGGACAGGAACGTCATGCCAGGGGTGGGACCCGCCCCGCTGCTGGCTGCGGTGAGGGTCGGGAAGCCGGCCGGCAGGTAGATGAACGACTGGTTCGAGGTCCCGCCGGCGTCGGTGATCTGCACGCTGACCTCGTCGCCGGCCACGAGGCCGGTGACGGCGGCAGGCGAGCCCATGACCACGGGCCGTCCGTTCAGCCGGACCACCCCCGCGGGGTCCGAGCTCGTGGCGGTGACCTGGACGGCGCCATTGGTCAGCCCGGTCGTGCGAATGGCGAACCGGGCGATCGCCTCGTCGTACGCAGGGAACGTGCTCACCCCGGCCCCGGCGACGGTCACCGACCTGGTGGGCGCTGCGGCCAGGGCCGTCGTGGCATGCGACCCGGCCGCCGGCACGACGGGCGCCACGACCGCCAGCGCGACGACAACGGCGGCGACGGTCGTGTGTCTCAGGGGTCTGATCAGACGGAGCACCCGCGAACGCTATCCGTTCGCGGCCCACGGCGCTGTCAGTCGTCGCCGATCGCGGCCAGGACCGAGGCATAGGCCGTGCCGGCCAGCTCGATGAACGCCTGCCGGTCGAGCTTCCGGCGCTTGGCCTGCACGTACTGGAGGCTCGCGTCGAGGTAGTAGTGGTGGTCGGGGTCGAGGATGATGGAGTCGGCGCTGCCGTCGTCCCCAATGCTGATCATGCGGATCATCCCGGGAGGACCGTCGAACATGTCCACGTCGTTGGGATTGGTCTTGGTCTGGTCGTAGAACGCCTGGAAGTACTCGTCGGTGAAGTGGTAGGCCTCCACCCGCAGGTCGGCGCCGCCCCGCACGTCGCGGTACACGCACCACTGGTGGCCGCTGCCGTCGTCCCCACCACGCGCGAAGTCGACCCGGCCGCGGACGGCCGAGAGCTCGGGTGAGTCGACGGCGGGACAGAACTCGGGCAGCAGCACCTCGGGCTGCGGTTCGGTGGGCTCCACCTGCCCGCCCAGCGAACGGAGCATGTCGATCGTCACCCGCTGCTTGGTGCGGTCGCCGGTGAGGACCGAGTCGACGTTCTCCGAGATCGTCACGAACAGGCCGGTGGTGCCGACGATGCCGTAGGCGTCGCTCGAGCTGAAGTCGCCGCTGGTCACTGCCGGGAAGCCGAGCTGGTCCGAGATGTCCGTGCCACCGGCCGCATCGAGGAGCTTCTCCAGGTCGTCGGCAGTGAACTTCCCGGGGTAGTAGCCCCAGATCATCGCGGTGTCGTCGTTGTCGTTGAAGGTGACGGCACATGCGTACCGGACCCTCGAGTCCGAGATGAGGATGCCGCTGGTGGTGGCGAAGATGCGCTCGAGCACCACGTGCGAACGTCTTTTCGCCGGCACGAGCTTCTGCCAGGTCTGCTCGGGGACCATCTGGCAGGGGTCGAGCACCTCTGGCCCGGGAGGCGTGCTGGGGGTCGCGCCGGGGGTCGCGTTGGGGTCGGGGCTGCTGGACTCGCTGGACGACTCGCTGTCCTCGGTGGCCGGACTGCTGCTGGAGGAGCCGTCGGCGTCGACGCCGCTGTCGTCGGGCGCCTCGTCCGAGCACGCCGTCAGCGCCAGGATCAGGACAGCGGGCACAACGAGGCGAGCAGATCGGCGCATGGCACCGTCCTGCCCGCCTCGTGGTCGGGAGAAACCGTCTGGGCATTTCCGGCAATGTCGGACACCCGGGTGCGACGATCTGCCAGTGCGACGTCGTACGGCGCTGGGGAGCGTGGCCGGGCTGGTGCTGGCCGGCCTCGCGGCGGCGCCTGTCGCTGTGCCTGCCGCTGCGCCGGCGGAAGCGGCTGATCCGGTCAAGATCCTGATCATCGGCGACTCGATGACCCAGGGTTCGGCAGGTGACTGGACCTGGCGCTACCGGCTTTCGAGGCACCTGACGACTCACGGGGTCTCCTTCGACCTCGTCGGCCATCGAGACGACCTCTACGACAACGTGGCGGGGGTATGGGGGTCGCACGCCTACGTCGATTCCGCCTTCGACCAGGTCCACTCCGCCAGGTGGGGGATGAGGCTCGCCGACCTCGAGGTCTCCATCGGCACCCTGGTGTCGTCGTACCACCCCGACGTGGTGCTCGCGATGCTCGGCGACAACGACCTCAGCGCCGGCACGTCGCCCTCCCAGGTCGGCGCCCTGCTCGAGGACTTCGTCGACGACGCGCGCGCGGCCCAGCCGGGCATCGACGTGGTGCTGGGCCACGACCCGCGGCCGCACACCCAGCCGAACGCTCCGGCGCTGAACACCGAGATCGATGCCCGGGCCGCCGCCCTCGACACGCCCTCCGAGCGGGTGCTGGTCGCGACCACCGCTGCCGGGTACGACGATCTGCAGGACACCTGGGACGGTGCGCACCCGAACGCTCGCGGCGAGCTCAAGATCGCAGCGGCGTTCGAGAACGCCCTCCACCAGGTCAACGGTGCCTTTCCGGTCGCCGATCCGATCCCCACGGTCCCGCTCGGACCGCGGATCCCGCCCGTGCTCACGGCGACCGCTCAGCTGCGGGCCGTCAGGCTCGACTGGGTGCGCTCGCCCGGCTCGCAGAAGTCCGAGATCTGGCAGCGGGACCTCACCACCGGCGAGGTCTGGCACCGCGTCCCACCTGACAGCTTCGCGCTCACCGCCACCGTGGCCGGCCTGACGGAGTGGCACCAGGTGCAGTTCCAGACCAGGCCCTACAAGGGGATCTGGATCGCCCAGCCCGATGCGTGGTCCAGCGTCGTGCAGGTCCAGGTCCTCGGCGGCCACCTCGACCGGCCGGCCCCGTCCGTGACCGCGACCGCCGGCGGCGCCGCGAGGGCGGCGTGGGCGCCGGTGACCAACGCAGCGTCGTACGCCGTGCAGTGGCGCCGCGTCGACCGGCCCGGTGCCTGGCTCGGGACGGTGATCTCGACCGGTGCCTCGGCGACCCTTGGCGGACTGACCAACCGGGTCGGCTACGCGTTCCGGGTGCGTGCCGAGAACGGCACGCTGGCAGGCGACTGGTCAGTCGAGACAACGGTCCTGGTGCCGTCTCTCGCGGCGGTGACCGGTGCGCGCCTCTGGCGGGCAGCCAGCGGCCGGCTCAAGGCGACCGCCCGGCACGTGGCGTTCGCGACGTCGTACACCTTGCTGGCAGCACCCGCGGCGTCGTGTGGCCATCGGCCCAAGGCCCGGGCCTTCCACGTGGTCGCGGCGGGCCTGTCCCGGCCTGCGAAGCGCTTCCGGCTCGACGCCCGAGCGGTGTGGGCACGCTGGGTCGCGGTCAGGGGCGGCGTGGACGGCGATCTCGGCCCATCGTCGACGGACTGCCTGCGGCTGCGCTGAGCTGCTCCGGACACACGAAGACCCGGCGGGTTGCCCCTGCCGGGTCTTCGTGGTTGTGGTTGCGGTGAAGGAGTGGACCCGCTCACCGCGCGATCGGCGCGATGAAGCTGGGGTCCTCGAAGTGGGAGACCGGAGGACGCGAAGGGCCCCGGCCGTCGGTGATGACACGGCGCACGGTGTCCGCGCTGAGAAGCACGGCGACCGCCAGAAGGATCAGTAGGAAGGTCATGGCAGTAATCATGCCGCCGAACGATTCCTGCCACGAGTGGCAGGAATGCCACACTACATTGATTTTCTGCCAACAATGGGTCACCATGGGTCCATGCCGCAGATCGCGTCCCCGATAGGCCCCGTGCACACCGTCGCTGTGATCGTCCAGGACGGCGCCGAGCCGTTCGGGCTGGGCTCACTCATCGAGGTGTGGGGCGAGCCGGAGCACCCCGAGGACGAGACGCCCGTCTTCGACTTCCGGATCTGCACTCCGCGTCCGGGTCGGGTCAAGGGCCGCTCGGACTTCGACATGTACGTCGAGCGCGGCCTCGAGGCCGTGGCCGACGCCGACCTGGTCTGCGTCTCGCCGCACTTCAACTTCCTCGAGCACGACGACGCCGTGCTCGACGTGCTCCGGGCGGCCAACGACCGCGGTGCGATCCTCTACGCGCACTGCTCGGCAAGCTTCGCGCTCGGCGCGGCAGGTCTGCTCGACGGCCGCGAGTGCACGACGCACTGGCGCTACACCGGCCTCATGGAGGAGATGTACCCCGAGGCCAAAGTGAAGCCGGACGTCCTCTACTGCCACGACGGCAACATCCTCACCGGCGCCGGCTCGGCGGCCGGCATCGACGCGTCGCTGCACCTGATGCGGGACCTCTACGGCGCTCGCGTAGCAGCAACGACGGCCCGCCGGATCGTCGTACCCCCGCACCGCGACGGCGGCCAGGCGCAGTTCATCGAGCGCGCCGTCCCCGACTACGACAGCGAGACGTTCGGACCGCTCCTCCAGTGGATCATCGGCCATCTCGAAGAAGACCTCGACGTCGACACCCTGGCCCGCAAGTCGCTGATGTCACCACGCACCTTCGCGCGCCGCTTCCGCGCCGAGACCGGTGCCACCCCGCACTCGTGGGTGACCCAGCAGCGGGTGCTGCGCGCCGAGGAGCTGCTCGAGCAGACCGACCGCTCGGTGGAGTGGATCGCCTCCGACGTGGGCTTCGGCAACGCGGCCACGCTGCGTCACCACTTCACCCGCTCGCGTGGCGTGAGCCCGCAGCAGTACCGCCGCTCCTTCCGGCCCGGGGTCGCCTAGGGTTGCTGCCCGTGGCCGGCACCTTCCTCCTCGGCGTCGGCTGCCAGAAGGGCGGCACCGCCTGGCTGCACCGCTACCTGGAGGCGTCGCCGCAGTGTGACCCCGGGTTCCGCAAGGAGTACCACGTCTGGGACGCCCTCGATCTCCCTGCGGGGAAGCTGGCCCGCGAGCGGATCGAGAAACAGGGCGGGCAGCGGGCGGCGTTCCTCCACGAGCCGGCCCGCTACTTCGACTACTTCTCGGGCCTCCTCGAGCCGCCCGAGATCCGGCTCACCGCCGACATCACTCCGGGGTACGCCGCGCTCTCGGCCGAGCGGCTGGCGATGATCAAGGACGGCTTCGGCTCGCGCGGCGTACGCCCGGCCGCGGTCTACCTCCTCCGCGACCCGGTCGAGCGCGTCTGGTCGGCATCGCGGATGGACATGCGCCGCCGCGGCGAGGAGGCGCCCGAGGACCCGGAGACCCGGGTCAGCCACATGTACAAGCACCCGATGTACGCCGACCGCACCCGCTACGACCTCACCATGGACGCCCTCGAGCAGGCGTTCCGGCGCGAGGACGTCTTCTACGGCTTCTACGAGCGGCTCTTCACGTCCGAGACGCTGGCGCCCCTGTGCGACTTCCTCGGCATCGACTTCCACGAGCCGGACAGCACCCGGCAGGTCAACGTGTCTCCGAAGTCCCAGGGCGCCGCCCTGCCGGAGGACACCCGCCGAACCATCGCCCGGCACTTCGCCCCCGTCTACGCCGCCGTTCAGCAACGCTTCCCGGACCTCGACCTGGCCGAGCTCTGGCCGTCGGCGCGGCTGCTGTGAGGGGGAACGTCAGCGCGGCAGCTCGGTGCGCAGCACCTTCCCGGTGAGCGTGCGGGGCAGGTCGGGCAGCGGATGCCAGGTCTTGGGCCGCTTGGGCGGGGCGAGCCGGTCGCGGACGAACGCGTCGAGATCGGCCGGGGTCGCCGCGCCGACGTACGCCGCACACACGCGCTGTCCCCACTGGTCGTCGGGGACGCCGTAGACGGCCACGTCGTCGACACCAGGGTGCTCGAGGAGGGCCTGCTCGACCTCGAGCGGGTAGACGTTCACGCCGCCGCTGATGACGAGGTCCTCGCGGCGGCCGTCGAGGAACAGGTAGCCGTCGTCGTCGAGCCGGCCGAGGTCGCCCACGCTGAAGGCCGGCCCATCAGGGGTCTCCCGCCACGCGGCGGCGCTCTTCTCGGGATCGCCGTAGTAGGAGAACCGGGCGAACGGCGGCACCGCGCACCAGATGGTGCCGTCGTCGTCGGTGGACAGCACCCTGCCCGGCCGCGCCCGGCCGACCGTTCCCGGCCGCTCGAGCCATTCGTCGGAGCGGCAGGCGGTGAACTGCCCCTCGGTCGAGCCGTAGAACTCCCACGTGGATCCCTCGGGGAAGACCTCGACCAGTCGCCGCTTCACGGCGTCCGGGCACGGCGCCCCCGCGTGCGCGACGAGCCGGAACGACGACAGGTCGGGTGTGCCGACGTCGTCCCAGTGCGCGAACAGCCGCTGCAGGTGCGTCGGCACGCAGAACATGGACGTCGGCCGTTCGCGCTCGATCGCCTCCGTGACCAGGGCCGGGTCAAAGGCGCCGGGCACGACAACCCGGCCGCCCGCCAGCGCCGTACCCATGGCGAACCTCAGCGGCGCCGAGTGGTAGAGCGGTGAGAGCGCCAGGTTCACATCGCTGGCGGCGAAGCCCCAGAGCGACCGCTCCTCCTCCACGAGCGCGGCGGCGTCGGCGTCGGACAGCGGCCCGCTCCACACGCCCTTGGGCGTCCCGGTGGTGCCGCTCGTGCAGTGCATCGGTCGGGCGCGCGGCAGCCCCCGGTGATCCGGGTAGGCCGCGCGCAGCTCCCCGAGCTGCTCGGTGGTCGTGACCTGGCGGGTGGGGGAGAGGCCGGCGAGGATCCGTTCTCGTTCGAACGCCGTGAGCCGGGGGTCCAGCGGGATCGGTACGACGCCCGACGCGAGCAGCCCGATGACCACATCGAGGTACTCCAGCGACGGCGACACGAGCAGCGCGACCCGGTCGCCCTCGCGTAGTCCCTTGCGCATCGGGAAACAGTAGGGAACTCGCCGGGTCGACCGGACATGTGAGGGTGTGACAACAGGAGGAGCGGTGGCCGTGGTCAGTGACGAGCGGGAGCTCGTCGACGGGCTGCACCAGGACGACCCGGGGGCGCTCGCGGCGCTGTTCGACCGCTACGGCGACCGGATCTACAACCACTGCTTCCGCCGGCTCGCCGACTGGGCCGACGCCGAGGACGCCACCTCGTCGGTGTTCCTCGAGGTCTGGCGGCACCGGCGGCGGGTGCAGCTCCACGACGGCTCCGCGCTGCCCTGGCTGTACGGCGTCGCGACCAACGTCTGCCGCAACGCCGGCCGGTCGCGGCGCCGCTACCTCCGGGCGGTGGCGTCACTTCCAGAGCCTGCTACCGAGCCCGACCACTCCGAGCAGGTGACCGACCGACTCGGCTCCGAGTCCCGGATGCGCGCGGTGCTCGCCCGGGTCGAGGCGCTGCCGGAGCGTGAGCGCGAGGTGCTCGGCCTCGTCGCGTGGGCCGGCCTGACCTACGAGCAGGCCGCCGCCGCCCTCGACGTACCCGTCGGCACCGTCCGGTCCCGACTCTCCCGGGCCCGCGCCCGGCTCACCGACCTGACCGAGGAGCACCCCCATGACTGAGCCCACCCCGCCCCCCGAGCGCCCGCTGTCCGCTGAGGCTCGCGCCCGGATCCGCGCGGACCTGCTCGCCCATGCCGACGAGCACCGCTCCGCCACGCCGCGCTGGGTGGTGCCGGCCGGAGCGGCGGCCGCCGTCGCGCTGGTCGCCGGCCTCAGCTACTGGGCGATCAGCCCGGGCGGCTCCGAGACCGATGGCCTGCCGATCACGGGCCCTGGGTCGTCGAGCGCCCCGGCGACCCCCGAACCCTCGGCGCCGCTGCCGTCGACCGAGGCCACCGCCACGCCGAGGCCCCCCGAGCCGGCCGAGACCGTCCAGGTGGGCACCCGGTCCTGCGAGGAGGAGATGGAGAACGTCCTCAAGGGCGCGACCCTCGCCCTGCAGGTCGACGAGACCTCGTCGTTCTGGGTCAAGGGCGAGAAGTTCGTGCTCTGCGACGAGCTCGACGGCCGCACGACGGTCCACCGGGCCCTGCCGCTCGTCCCGCGCGACGAGGTGTCGACGTACGCCGTGAGCACCGACCTCCTCGATGGGAAGGTCACCCGGTCCGCCGGCGGCATCGTGCCGGCGGGTGCCGAGGAGGTCTTCGACGTGGCCTACACCTTCCCGGACGGCCACACCGAGCACGGCACGAAGTCGACCGACGACCAGGGCCGGACCTGGTGGCGGATGATCTACACCTACGACGACGGCGGTGGCAACGAGATGCAGAAGCCCGAGATCACGGTGACCATGTCGCTGTCCGGCGTCCAGAAGGAGTACACGCTGGCGTGGGGCGAGGACACCTGCGCCCAGGCCAACCACGGCTGCTGAAGAGTCAGAGACCGAGGTCGTCCGCGAGCTGCTCGACCAGCGTCGCGTAGTGCGCCTCGTAGTCGAGGACGCCCCGCCACATGTGGCCGAACAGCTCCAGCGAGATGTTGCCGAACAGCGTCGCCCAGGCCATCAGCCCGCGGATCGAGTAGGCCTCGTCCAGCTCCTCGCCGACGAACGACCGGACCGGTGCGATCGAGGCCAGCTCGGCCTTCGTCGCCGGCCGCGTCGACGCGGCGGGGGAGCGGCCGGCGTCGTGGGCATCGCTCAACAGGCTCAGTAGGACCGTCGCGACGCGTGCTGCCGAGGCGACGGTGTCCTGCGGGGCGGCGTACCCGGGGACCGGTGAGCCGTAGGTGAGGGCGTACTCGTGGGGGTGCGCCACCGCCCAGCCGCGGAGTCCCAGTGCGAGACCCGTCCAGCGACCGCGGAAGTCGTCGCGGGCCGCGCCGGCATCGCCGTCCTCGACCGCCTGACCGAGGTCGTCGAAGGCCTGGATGAGCAGCGCGGTGAGCAGGGCGTCGCGGCTGGGGAAGTAGCGATAGACCGCGGAAGAGGCCATCTCGAGGTCGCGGGCGATCTGCCGCACGGACAGCGCGGCCGGCCCGACCTCACCCAGCTGGACGCTCGCTCGGTCCAGGATCGCCCGGGTCAGCTCGGCGCGGGCGAGGGCGCGGGCGGTGCGCGGTGCGGACGGCATGGCGGCCATTCTGGCACGAAACGAGAGCGGTGCATACAAATGTGAGCAGTGCTCTTGATTCTTCCTCCTGGATGCTCTATCGTCGCAGAACGAGAGCGGTGCTCTCGTTTTGGAAACCCAGACTTGAGGAGTCGAGATGAACGAGCGTCACGTGGTGGTGGGAGCCGGCCCGGTCGGGCTGGCGACGGCGGAGCTGCTGGTCGAGCAGGGCAAGGACGTCGTTCTGGTCAGCCGCTCCGGCACCGGGCCGGAGATCGCTGGCCATGAGATCGGCACGCTGCGGCGTGAGGCGGCCGACGTCGCCGACGCTGCCAGATTGGTCGAGCTGGCCCAGGGCGCGGTCGCCGTCTACAACTGCGTCAACCCGCCGTCGTACACGGTGTGGCCGGAGTTCTGGCCGCCGGTCGCCGCGGCGTTCCTCGAGGCAGCCGAGCGGACGGGCGCGGTGCTGGTCACCGCCGCCGCGCTGTACCCCTACGGCCCCGTCGACGGCGCCATGGTGGAGGGCCTCCCGGACGCCGCGACGACCAAGAAGGCCCTGATCCGGGCCGGGATGTGGGCCGACGCGAAGGAGCTGCACGACGCGGGCCGGATCAGGGCGGTCGAGGTGCGCGGCTCGGACTACATGGGTCCGCGCGTCTCCACCGCGACGGGACACATCGCCCGAGTCGCCCCGGCCGCGCTGCAGGGCAAGACCGTCCGGGTCTTCGGGAACCCCGACCAACCGCACTCGTTCACCGACGTCCGCGACATGGCTCGCGCGCTGGTCCGGGTCGCCGGCGAGCCGAGCGCGTGGGGACGGGTCTGGCACGCGCCGACCAACCCCGCCAAGACCCAGACCGAGGTGCTCCAGGACGTCGCCGCCTCCGTGGGCCGCACCATCGGCAAGGTGAGGTCGATGCCGCACCTGCTGCTGTCGGTCGGGGGAGCCGTGGTGCCCGTGCTGCGCGAGCTGCGGGAGACCGAATACCAGTTCGTCGCGCCGTACGTCCTCGACTCCTCGGACATCGAGAAGGCGTTCGGTCTCGCGCCGACGCCCTGGGACGAGGTGTGCCGGGCGACCGCGGAGAACGCGCTGCGGGCGGCCTGAGTCAGCCCTCGACGTCGGCGACCGAGTGCGGGAAGGCGGTCGGCGTGAACTGCATCGCGCCGGCCGGCACCTGCCACGGCACGACGACCACCTCGAACCGGCCGGCCTGCACTGCCGGGTCCGCCTCCTTGAGGGCGCGCGCCTCGTCGGGAGGGACGCGCAGGATCGACAGACCACGGAACTTGTCGTGACCGAGCGGTCCTGCCGCCAGCAGGTGACCTTGCTCGTGCAGGTTGGCCAGATGGTCGAGGTGCGCGTCCTGCATCGCGCTCGCCGTCTCGTCGTCCCAGTCGGGCGCGTCGTCGCGCAGCACCAGCAGGCTCACGGTGAACGTGTCGAACTCCACCCTGTGACACTAGGGCCGTGCGCGTCGGTCTGACAGGAGGTATCGCCTCCGGCAAGAGCACCGTCGCCGAGATGCTCGTCGAGCTCGGTGCGGTCCTGATCGACGGCGACGCGCTGGCCCGCGAGGTGGTCGCCCGAGGGACGCACGGGCTGGCGCAGGTGGTCGAGGAGTTCGGCGAGGAGCTGCTGACCCCGGAGGGTGACCTCGACCGGCCGGCCCTGGGCCGAATCGTCTTCTCCGACGAATCCGCGCGGCGTCGCCTCGAGGCGATCACGCACCCCCTGATCTTCGAGCGGTACGCCGAGCTCGAGGCCGCAGCGCCTCCCGACGCGGTCGTCGTCCACGACATCCCGCTGCTGGCGGAGGCGGGACCGGAGCGGGCCGCCACCTTCGACGAGGTCATCGTGGTGGACGTGCCCCCTGAGCTCCAGGTCGAGCGGATGATGCGCGACCGCGGCTGGACCCGAGAGGACGCCGAGGCCCGCATCGCCGCCCAGGCCTCCCGCGAGGACCGGCTGGCCATCGCGACGTACGTCGTCGACAACACAGAGTCCCTCGACGACCTCCGGGCGCAGGTCGAAACCGTCCACGCCGAGCTGCTGCGCACCAGCCCGTTGGTCGAGGCCGTCGGGGCAGTGCTCGGAGACCTCGGCCACCCGGACGCGCGGGTCCGGGTCGGCCTCACCGAGGACGGCCTGGTGGCGTTCACCTTCCCCGACGGGAGCCGGCACTCCACCAGCATCGAGCCGCCTGACCCGGCGCACCTGCTGGTCGGCACGGCGTACGCGTTCCAGAACGACGCCAACTTCTGGCTCCCCGACGCCTGGGGCGAGCCGCTCCCGCCATGCCCGGGCCATCAGCATCCGATGGAGGCCCGGGTGATCGACGACGCGGCCTGGTGGGTCTGTCCGACCAACGGCGACCGCATCGCCGAGATCGGCACCCTGCAACGCCGAGTCGGCGTTACTGATGCGCAGTACGCCGACTCGGCGTGCGTTGAAGCAAGACGAGAGCCCCCGCCAGCTCGTGGCGGAGGCTCTCGTCTCTCGTGGGACCGCTGAGTCTCGGGTCTCAGCAGCCCGGTCCGGCCGCGCTCAGGCGGCCAGGTCTGGGTCGGCGATGCGGCGCAGCTTCTGCAGCGCCTCTCGCTCGAGCTGGCGCACCCGCTCAGCCGAGATGCCGTGCTTGGCGCCGATGTCGGCCAGCTTGTGCTGCCGGCCGTCGGTGAGGCCGTAGCGGGAACGGATGATGTCGGCGGCTCGATCGTCGAGGTGCTGGACCAGCGTGTTGAGCCGGTCGCGGGACTCGACGTCGAGCACGGTCAGGTCTGGGCCCGGCGAGGTCTCCTGGGCCATCAGGTCGCCCAGCGAGGTGTCGCCGTCCTCGTCGACGGGGGAGTCGAGGCTGACGTGCTCACGACCCCATGCCATCAGGTCGAGGACCCGGTCGAGGTCCATGTCGAGCTCGACCGCGATCTCCGCCGGCTCCGGGTCGCGGCCCAGCTGGCGCTCCAGCGTGCGGCGGGCACCGCCGACCTGGTTGAGCTCTTCGACCACGTGCACGGGGAGACGAACCACGCGCGCCTGCTGGGCGATGCCGCGGGTGATGGCCTGGCGGACCCACCAGGTGGCGTACGTCGAGAACTTGTAGCCCTTCGTGTAGTCGAACTTCTCGACCGCACGGATCAGGCCGGTGTTGCCCTCCTGGATCAGGTCGAGCATCGGCATCTGGGCGCGGCCGTACTTGCGGGCGATGGAGACCACCAGCCGCAGGTTGGCCGTGATGAACGTGTCGACCGCCTTGCGCCCCTCTTCGGCGAGCCACTCGAGCTCCTCCAGGTTGGCGTTCATGGGCGCGCCGCCCTTCTTGCGGCCCACCCGGCCTTCCCGGAGCAGGTGCTCGGCCATCAGGCCGGCCTCGATGGTCTTGCTCAGCTCGACCTCGGCCGCAGCGTCGAGGAGGGCATTGCGGGCGATCTCGTCGAGGTAGAGGCCAACGCTGTCGCGTCCCTCGATCTCGCGCGTGGTACCCGTGGTACGAGTCGCCATGGGATCCCTCCTTCAGTTCATGTGACGTCGCAGTCGTCGCATGTAGTTGACAACGTCCACGGTGCCCTCAGGATTCCCGAGGTAACGTGGATCCTTCGTACTGACAGACGTGTGAGGTACCCGCGTAGTTGCACGGTGAGAGAACTCTCAGGGACTTCTCAGGGCTCCCCGGCCGAAGCCATGAGGGATCTCAGTCAGGCGTTCGTTGCCGCGGCGCCCCTGGATGGGGGCGACTCGGACCCGGATCAGCCCCCCGCGGGCTCCGCGAACAGGCCGACACACAGCTCGAAATCGGCCCCGGCCGCGTCCGCGAGCTCCTGGACGGCGACGCAGGCGGCGTCGGTACGCGTCTCGGCCGCCGCCAGCTCCGCGGGCGGCTGGTAGGCCTCGAGGCCGGCCTGGTCCAGCCCCGCCAGGCCGGCGGCCAGGGCCCGGGACTGCTCCAGCTCGGCGCCGGTCGCAGCGGTCAGCTCGTCGTGTGCCGGGGCCGCATCGTCAGGCGGGGTGAGGGCAACCATCTCGGCCAGGCTGTCCTCCAGCCGGTCCGCGGACGCGAGGGTCGCGTCGCTGAAGAGGTTCCCCAGTTCTGCGGGGTCGGTGGTCGCGACGGCGTCGTTCAGCTCCTGGTCCGCAGCGGTGTTGGCCTCGTCCACCTCGGCGGTGATGTCAGCGAGCTGCCGGTAGTACGCCGGGGCCGGCTCGTCGCCCTCGCCCGAACCGCCGTCCTCGCCACAGGCCACGAGACACGGCACGACCATGGCCACGAACCACCGGTGCTGCAGCACCCGGTCAGTGTGCTTCCGCGAGCCCCATCCGGTCCAGCATCCAGGCCAGCGCGAAGGCCCGGTCGTGCCAGGACTTGTACCTCCCGGAGACACCTCCGTGGCCGGCCGACATCTCGGTCCGGAGCAGCACGTCGGCACCGTTCTCGGCCACGGCCCGGAGCTTCGCGACCCACTTGGCGGGCTCGACATAGAGCACCCGGGTGTCGTTGAGCGAGGTCTCCGCGAGGATGGGCGGGTACGTCGTCGCGGTCACGTTGTCGTACGGCGCGTACGACGCGATGTAGTCGAAGACGTCCGGGTCCGCCTCCGGATTGCCCCACTCGTCGTACTCCGTCACCGTCAGCGGCAGTGTGGCGTCGAGCATCGTGGTCAGGTTGTCGACGAACGGCACGCCGGCCACGATCCCGCCGAACAGCTCCGGTGCCTGGTTGGCGACCGCTCCCACCAGCAGCCCGCCGGCGCTGGCACCTTCCGCGAGCAGCGTCTGCGGCGTCGACCAGCCGGAGTCGACGAGGTGCCGGCCGCAGGCGATGAAGTCCGAGAAGGTGTGCTGCTTGGTGAGCAGCTTCCCGTCGTCGTACCACCGGCGACCCATCTCGCCGCCGCCCCGGACGTGCGCGATCGCGAAGGCCGCGCCCCGGTCGAGCAGCGAGAGCCGGGCCACCGAGAAGTACGGGTCGATGGAGGTCTCGTAGGCGCCGTAGCCGTAGAGCAGCGTCGGGATCGGGCCGGCGCTCCGGGCGCCGCGTCGGCACACGATCGAGATCGGGACCCGCTCTCCGTCCTCGGCGGTGGCCCAGAGCCGGTGCTCCTCGTAGTCGTCGGGCTCGTAGCCGCCGAGCACGGGAGCCCGGCGCAGCAGCGTCAGCTCACGGGTGCGTACGTCGTAGTCGTAGACCGACGACGGCACCGCCATCGTCGTGTAGCCGAGCCGGACCGTGGGCTGGGCGAAGTTCGGGTTCCCGCCCGAGCCGACGGTGTAGACCTCGTGGTCGAACTCGACGAGGTAGTCGTCGCGCACCCCCGCGTCACCGAGCTCGAGGATGCGGAGCTGGGTCAGCCCCTGGCTGCGCTGGTGTACGACGAGATGGCCGGCGAACGCGTCGACGTCCTCGAGCCGGACCTCCGGGTCGTGCGGGACCAGCGGCGTCCAGTTCTCGGGCGCGGTGGGCGCGGTGGGCGCGGTGCCCATCTCGAAGTCCGGGCCGGTGTGGTTGTGCAGCACGAGGAAGACGTCCTCGCCGCCGATGATCGCGTGGTCGAGGGAGTACTCCAGTCCCTCCCGACGCGGGCTGAAGACCTGGAATCCGGCGTCGGGGTCCCGGGAGTCGAGGAAGCGGTACTCCGAGGTGATCTTGGACCCGGCGGCGATGATGACGAACCGGTCGCTGCGGCTGCGGCCCACGCCCACGAAGAACCGGCCGTCCTCCTCGTGGTGGACGAGCTCGTCGTCCGCCTGGGCGGTGCCGAGCGCGTGCCGCCAGATCTTGTCCGAGCGCCACGAGTCGTCGACGGTCGTGTAGTAGAGATGCCGCCCCGAGGGGTCCCACGTGGCGCCGCCGACGGCCCCGACGATCTCGTCGGGACGGTGCTCGCGGCTGGCGATGTCGAGGACCCGGATCGTGTACCGCTCGTCGCCGACGACATCTGTGGAGTAGGCGAGCAGGGTGCCGTCGGGGCTGACGCTCGAGCCGCCGAGGGAGAAGAACTCGTGACCCTCGGCGAGGGCGTCCACGTCGAGCAGCAGCTCCTCACCGGGCAGCGCGGGCTGGTCGGGCGCGGTGTCCTCGGCGGGCTTCGGCGGCGTCCAGTCGTCGGGGTCGGTGACCGGGACCCGGCAGCTGGCGCCGTACTCCTTCCCCTCGAAGGAGCGGCCGTAGTACCAGTGGCCGCGGTTGCGGGTCGGCACGGACAGGTCGGTCTCGCGGGTCCGCGCCTTGATCTCGTCGAAGATCGTCTGGCGCAGGTCTGCGAGGTGCGCGGTCTGCGCCTGCGTGTACTCGTTCTCCGCCTCGAGGTGGGCCGTCACCTCCGGCGTCCCCTTGGCGCGCAGCCATTCGTAGTCGTCGACGCGGGTCCGGCCGTGGTGCTCGGTGGTGACGGGGCGCCGCTCTGCCGCCGGCGGGGGAACGACGGGCGGTTGCGCGGTGCGGTCGGTCGCGACTTCGGCGGAGTGCTGCACAGGTCGGAACCTACCGACCTCCGGGCCCTTTTTCGCAGTCCGGGCCGGGTGGACGCTCGTCCACAGGCAGTGGATTCCACATGTGGAGAAACCCCGGAATCTGTGGAGCTACCCCGAACTCCTGTGGAGCAATCTGTGGGACCAGAAGAATGTCGAAGTTTCTTTGACGAACCCCTTGCGCACGTCTTCGGGCAGGGCATAGAACTCTCCCACCGATCAACCAGCGGCCTTGGCCGAAACGGAGATCGGGGATCAGGCAGGAGCGAAGATCCGCACCACGAGGCAACTCGTGGCGTTGGCCCGGTGACGGGGTCGGCGGGGTCGGAGAGTCTGCCGGGTCGAGGGGGGCGTCACCCAGCCTCCTCGCTCGAGGGCCTCTTGGTGCTCATACCATCGAGAGGCCCTCACCCCTGCTTCCGCTTTGGAATCGGCCCTGCCGGTTCCGGGGCGGGGACCGAGACGCAGCCGGCGCCGGCAGCGGATCGGGCCCAGGTCGCAGCCGGTTCGCCGGAAGCGGCATGGGACCCGGGTCATCGAAGGCTTCGGCCGGAGGTGATGCGGATCCGGACCACAGCTGGCATGCCGGAGGTGGAAAGGGACCCGGACAGCATCCGAAAGATCCCCCCCGCGGGGCAACTCGCGGCGTCGGCCCGATGACGGGGACGGCGGGAGACGGAGGAGCTGACCGGACGGGGTGGGCGTCATCACCACCTCGACCGAAGGGCCTCTTGGTGCTCATACCACCAGGTGACCTTCAAAACTCCGATCGACCACCGGCTTGCCGGTGGGAGATCGGGGCCGGACAGGAACGAAGATCCACACCACGAGGCAACTCGCGGCGTCGGCCCGGTGACGGGGACGGCGGGGTCGGAGAGCCGGTTCGGTCGAGGTGGGCGTCACCACTTCCGCCTCAAACCCGAGGGCCCTCTTTGATGCTCATACCATCAAAGAGGGCCCTCACCCGTTTCGGGTGATCGGCAGGGACTCGCCCCGACCTGACCTGACTCTGGACAGTCCGCGAGGCCGTCGCAAACCGGGACGGCGAACGGCGGCCCATCTCCCGGTGAACGTTGTGGTCGATGTCTCACGGCGGGCTCCGAGCGACCCTGGGCGCCAGACTGGGCCCGTGGACCTCCTGGAGCTGCGGCCGGTCGGGCGGCGCGCGGTGCTGGCCGAGGTCGCGGACAGCGCGGCGGCAGGCTCCCTCGCGGCGTACGCCCGGGCCGCGCGCGTGGCCGCCGATGAGGTGGTCCCGGGCGCCCGGACGGTGCTGTTCGACGGCATTGCGGACGTGGACGCGCTGGGCGCGCTGCTCGCCGGCTGGACGCCGGACGTCGGCAACGAGCCGGGCGCGCTCGTGGAGGTGCCTGTCATCTACGACGGCGCCGATCTCGAGGACATCGCGGCTCGATGGGGCACCGACGTCGATGAGGTGGTCGCGCGCCACGGCGGGATCGAGTTCGTGTCGGCGTTCTGCGGTTTCGCGCCGGGGTTCGCCTACCTGGCCGGGCTGCCGGAGGAGTACGCCGTGCCGCGGCTCGACAGCCCGCGCAGTCGCGTCCCGGTCGGCTCGGTCGGCCTGGCGGGGTCGTGGTGCGGTGTCTACCCGTCGGAGTCCCCGGGTGGCTGGCGGCTGCTGGGCCACACCGAGCTCACCCTCTGGGACGCCGACCGCAGCGAGCCGGCCCTGCTTGCGCCAGGCACCCGGGTCAGGTTCGTCCCCGCATGGCCCTGACCGTCGAGAGCGCCGGTGCGCTCACCACCGTCCAGGACCGGGGCCGCACCGGCCTCGCGCACCTCGGCGTACCTCGGGCCGGTCCGCTGGACCGGCCGGCCGCCATGCTCGCCAACCGGCTGGTCGGCAACGGTCCCGACGATGCGCTCCTCGAAGTGACCTGGGGTGGGCTCGAGCTGACCTCCGACGCCGGCGTCTGGGTGGCAGTGACGGGGGCGCCGACACCGATCGAGGTGGACGGCGTCGAGCGCGGCTTCGACCGGGCCGAGTGGGTGCCGGCCGGTGGCCGGCTCCGGCTCGGGCCGCCGGCCAGGGGGGTGCGGTCCTACGTCGCGGTGGCCGGCGGTGTCGACGTCGCGCCCGTTCTCGGCTCTCGGTCGACCGACACCCTGGCCTGGGTGGGTCCGCCGCGCGTCGAGGACGGCACCGCGCTCCCGGTCGGTACGCCGGGGGGTCCGCCCGCGCCGCTGGACACGCCGAGGCCACCCTTACCGGGCCCGCTGCGGGTCACGCCCGGGCCGCGCGCGGACTGGTTCGCCGCCGACGCGCTCGACCGGCTCTGCGCCGCGCCGTACTCCGTGGGTGCGGCCTCCAACCGGGTCGGCCTCCGCCTCGAGGGCGAGCCACCCGTGCGGGTCCGCGACGACGAGCTGCCGAGTGAGGGGATGGTGCTCGGCGCCGTCCAGGTGCCTCCGGGCGGGCGGCCGGTGGTGTTCCTCGCCGACCACCCGCCGACCGGCGGCTACCCGGTGCTCGCCGTCGTCCACCCCGACGACCTGTGGCAGTGCGGGCAGACGCGGCCGGGCGAGCAGCTTCGGTTCGTCAGAGCATCTAGAGGTGCTTGACGAACTCCGTGGACACCTCGACCGGCGCGAATCCCATCCGCTCGTTGATGGACACCATGTAGCCGTTGGTCTCGCCGTTCTGGGTGGTCACGAGGGTGAGGTCGTCGCGCGAGGCCTGGACCGCACGCAGGTTCACGGCCTTCGTCGCGAGGCCCAGGCCGTGCCCGCGGTGCTCGCGGTGCACGAACGTGCCCCACTGGAAGACGGTCGTGCTGCCGGTCAGGGGCGCGGCGAGGGTCGACTGCGCGACCACCAGCCGGTCGGGCGTGAGGGCGAGCGTCTCGTAGCGGGCCCGGCCCATCGCCTTCGTCGTGGCGATCATCTCGGCGTACCGCTGGGGCGTCATGGTCTCCTCGTCGAAGTCGACGGCACCGGTGGGCGCGTCGACCGCGAGCTGGCCGAGCAGCACGCAGAGCGACTCGACGAGGTCGTCGGGCACCTCGTCGACGAAGGTCTCGATCGTGTAGCCCTCGTGACGCGCCGCGGCCTCGTCGATCCACTCCTGGATCAGGTCGTCCGGCACGGGCAGCGGCAGGTGCCGGACCACCTCGTAGTTGGACAGCTGGTAGCCGCACGCTTCGGCGAACTGTCGGTAGCCGTGCGTCTCACGCTGCTCGAAGGGAAGCTTGGTGTCGGTGAGCAGCAGCGCGCGGTTGTCGGCCTTGGCAACCTGCTCGATCCGCGCCAGCATCGCGCGGCCGACTCCCTTGCGGCGGTCGGGCAGGTCGACATCGAGCCTGAACCACGCCTTGTCGGTGTTGTCGAGGAGGAACGAGTAGAGCACGGCGCAGGCGATCATCCGGTCGCCGTCGTAGGCCGCGAAGAGCTGCTGCCGCTCGCCGCTGTCCTCGGACCGGAACGCGCCGACGAGCTCCTCGAAGGTCCAGAACGGCGCCTGCTCGCGGCCGAGGAGCTCGGCGCGGCGGGACAGGTCGTAGTAGTCCCGCATCACCGCGTCGTCGGCGAGGGCGGCGGCGTCGAGCTCCACAATGTCCACAACCGACGACGGTAGGCCGTGACGGGCACCCTCCGCGAAGGATTTACTGGGAAGTCGGACCGCATGACAACCGATCCGGCGGACACTCCGTACAGGTGGCATGAGAGAAGACGACGGCGACCTCCAGCTCGCGGAGCTGCTCGACAGCAGCTTCGGGGCCGGACCCGACGGCCTCCCGACGCCGTCCGAACGGCTCGCCACAGGTCAGCAGGCGCTGCGCAGGCGGCGCCGGGCGGGCCTCGCCGGTACGACGGTGGCGGTCGTCGCCGTCCTCGGGCTGGGTGCTGCGCTCTCCGGGGCCGTGGGCGGCGCTTCGGACGCCGATGGGCCGCTGCCCCCGCTCGCGACCAGCGGGACCAGCGGGACTCCGTCCGCGTCCGCCACGGCTGGGGACAAGGAACGGGAGGCCCTGGAGCGTCTGAAGCAGGAGAGTCAACAGCAGGCGCACGTCCTGGAGCAGGCGCTCGTCAGCAACCAGTTCCCGGCGGCGCTGGGTCTGGACAGCCAGCTCATCGTGAAGGACGGGTGGCAGGTCACCCAGCGGGTCGAGGAGCCTGTCGGCTACCAGCCCCCAGAGGCCTCACTCGGCGTGGTGGTCAGCAACGGCGTGGACACGCGCTGGATGCTGCTCGTGCGCAACCGCGTCACGGATGGCCGCGGCAACCCGACCAACGAGCTCGACTCCAGCTCCAGCGCCGACGACCCGGGCAAGGGCTTCAGCAGGTTCGAGGACTGGCTGGTCAGCATGGTCGAGCTCAACGGAGGTGCACCCACCCCGCCACTGGTGAACGTCGACAGCGCAGATCGGCTCGAACCCGGACCTGGCGTCACGCTGGTCGAGACCCGGCCGGCGCCCGTGATCGAGGACTACACGACCGACGGTGACCGGCTGGCCGAAGTGCGGCGCGACGGCAGGACCTGGTTCGTCGTCGTCCGCGGGCACGGGCCGCAGGCAGAAGTCATCCCCGTCGACGCCGAGGTCCTGTCCGCCCCGACCTTCGCGGCCCTGGTCGACCACCTGACGAGCCAGGCCGACTCGGGCGAGGGAGTGCGATGACCCGAGCGCCGGACGACCGGGACGCGGCGTACGTCGACTACGTCGCCGCCCGTCAGGCTCACCTGCGCCGGATCGCCTACGCGGTCTGCGGCGACTGGCACCGCGCCGACGACGTACTGCAGACGGCGCTGACCAAGCTCTACGTCGCCTGGCCCCGGCTGCGGGCGGACGTCGAGCCGGACGCCTACGTGCGGCGCATCATCGTGCGCGCCCACATCGACGAGCGTCGGCGGCCGTGGCGCCGCGAGCGGTCCGGCCTCGACGGGCACGACGGGGCCGCGTCCGGCGGCCTGCCCGTCGAGGAGCGCTCCGCTCTCTTCGACGCGCTTCAGGCGCTGCCGGAGATGCAGCGCAAGACCGTGCTGCTGCGGCACTGGCTGTCCCTCTCCGTCGAGGAGACCGCCAGCGAGCTCGGGATCAGCGCCGGCACCGTCAAGAGCCACTCATCGCGAGGGTTGGCCGCTCTCCAGCGGGTGCTGGCCGCCCAGGGGACGTGAGCTCAGGTCTCGTCGCCCGGAGCTCCCGCGGGCCGCCACGGCTGCAGCGCGGGGTCGTCGACGGCGTACGACCGGACCGGGCCGGCAGGGGTGTCGGCCGTCTCGAACCGGACCGTCACCACCCCGCGCCCCGAGCCCCAGACCCAACCCCTGCCCAGCTCGTCGTGGACGACATCCATCCCGGGCGACCAACCTGGCTTGTCGCGGGCCCGGGTCACCTCGATCTCGGGCACGTCGGGCTCGGCCTCCTCCTCGGTCTCGCCGAACAGGTCCTCCTGGATCCAGTCCGCCAGCCCGGAGACGCCGACCCCGAGCAGGCGGACCCCGCCGGAGGTGTCGAGGTCGGCCAGCAGCCCGCGCGCGAGCCGGGCCACGGTGGCGCCGCTGTCGGTGGGTGAGGCCAGCGTGGTCGAGCGGTTGAGCGTCGTGAAGTCGTGCAGCCTCACCTTGATGGTCACGGTCCGCCCGGAGAGGCCGTGCTTGCGCAGCCGGGTCGCGACGTCGGCGGCCTGCCGGGTGAGCAGGTGCTCCATGAGCGAACGGTCGGTCAGGTCGGTGTCGTAGGTCCCCTCGGAGCTGACGGACTTGGTCTCCCGGTCGGGCTCGACGGGCCGGTCGTCGTCGGCGCGGGCCAGCGAGTAGAGGCCCGCGCCGTGGGCCTTTCCGACCAGCCGGACCAGCTCGTCGAGGCTGACCGACTCGAGCTCGGCCACCGTGTGGATGCCGACCCGGCGCAGCCGCTCCGCCGTCGCCGGCCCCACGCCGGGGATGACGGTGACGTGCATCGGACGGAGCAGCTCCAGCTCAGTGCCGGGTGGTACGACGACCAGCCCGTCCGGCTTGTCCAGGTCGCTGGCCACCTTGGCGATGAACTTCGAGCTCCCGATCCCGACCGACGCGGTGAGCCCACCGGTCGCCTCGGCCACCCTCGCGCGGAGCTCCTCGGCGAACGCCGTCACGGTCGGCACCTCGAGGTCGTCGAGCTGCGCGGCCGCGAGGTCGACGAACGCCTCGTCCAGGCTCAGTGGCTCGACCAGCGGCGAGGCCGCGCGGAGCAGCCCCATCACGATCGTGCTGGCGTCGCGGTAGGCGTGGAACCGGCCCGTCAGGAACGCCGCGTGCGGGCACCGCGACCGGGCCTCGCGGGTCGACATCGCGGAGCGCACGCCGTACTTGCGGGCCTCGTAGGACGCCGTGGCGACCACCCCGCGGCCGCCGACGCCGCCGACCACGACCGGCTTGCCTCGCAGCGAGGGCTTGTCGCGCTGCTCGACCGCCGCGAAGAAGGCGTCCAGGTCCAGGTGGAGGACCGAGGCTTGGGCGCGCACGGCCGCAACGTACCCCTCACCGCGGACGCCGCCGGCCGGCCCGCCGATCTGCACAGCTGACCACTTCGCGTCCACAGTCGCGTCGCTGGCTGGCGTCGTCCACAGGGCGCCTCGTGCGGTCGTGGCACCGTCGGCGCCGCTGGGAAGCGTCGACCTCATGACCAGTCCCGCCAATCCGGCGCCCCGCGCCAAGCTCACCACCCGCACGCCTGAGGACGTCCTGGCCGCAGTGCCGGTCGTGCTCGGCTTCGAACCGCTCGAGTCGGTCGTCATGCTCACCTTCGGGGGCGTCGAGACCTTCCACGCACGGGTCGACCTGCCACCGCCGCCGAAGGCCGACGAGGCCGTCGAGCAGTTGCTCGGCCCAGCACTCCGACATCGCGTGACCCGCGTCGTGTTCGTCGTCTACGCCGACGAGGGGCCGGCTGCCCGCGCGGTGCTGGAGCGGCTGCGTCTCGCCTTCCGCCGGGCCGGCATCGACGTGGTCGAGACGTTCCGCGTCCACGACGGGCGGTGGTTCGCGCTCGGCCGGCGCGGTGCGCCCGCGGCCGGGGTGCCCTACGACGTCAGCGGCCATCTGTTCCGCGCCGAGGCGGTGGTCGACGGGATCGTCGTGCACGGCTCGCGCGCCGAGCTCGAGGCCTCGCTGCGGCCCAGCCCCGACGCGGTCGACGAGGTGGCGCGCGCGGTGCGCCGGGCCGTGCCGAGCCCGCCGGGCGAGATCGCCGACCTGGTCGACCTCCGGCTCGAGGCGGGGCGGTTCAGGGCGGTCGAGCTGGCCCGGGTGCTGCTGGGGTTGCTCGACGCCGAGGGGCGCGACGCCGCCTGGGCCGCCATGTCCCGCAATGACGCGGAGCGACACGTGCGCCTGTGGACCGACGCCGTCCAGCGCGCCCCCGACGACCTGGTCGCCGCGCCGGCCGCCGTGCTGGGGCTGGCCGCCTGGCTGTCGGGCCACGGTGCGCTGGCATGGTGCGCCGTCGACCGGTCCCAGGCCGTCGAACCCGGCAACACCCTCGCCCAGCTGGTCGCCGACCTGCTCACCAACGCGGTGGCGCCGTCCGCCTGGTCGCAGGCGGCGTCATGAGGACGCCCACCGGTCCGGACGCCGTGGGTACCGCCCGCCCATGGACACCCGGACCGTCGGCGTCGAGGAGGAGCTGCTGGTCGTCGACCCGGCGACGCGGGCCGTGACCTCGCGCGCTCCTGAGGTGCTCAGGGAGTACGCCCAGCGCCGCAGCAGCCCGACCGGTCGCGCGAGCGACGAGCTGGACAAGGAGCTGTTCCGTCACCAGCTCGAGATCCGCACGGACCCCACGCACGAAGTCGACGTCATCGTCGATGAGGTCGTGGCTGGTCGGCGGACGGCTGGAGAGGCGGCAGCTGCGCTGGGCATGGCGGTCGCCGTCTGCGCGTCGGTGCCCCTCGCCATGGACGAGGCGGTGATCTCGGACAACGAGCGCTACCGCGACATGGCGGAGAAGTTCGGTCAGATCGCGCGGCGCGGGACCACGTGCGGGATGCACGTCCACGTGGCCATCGAGTCACCTGATGAGGGAGTCCGCTGCATCGACCGGATCTCGCCGTGGTTGCCGATCCTGCTCGCCGTCAGCGCCAACTCGCCCTACGACGAGGGGCGGGACACCGGCTACGCCTCGTGGCGAACCGAGCTGTGGTCCACGTGGCCCAGCGCCGGACCGACCGAGGCCTTCGGCTCACTGGCCGGCTACCGCCGCGCGTGCGAGCGGATGATCGCCAGCGGCGCGGCGCGCGATCCCGGGATGCTCTACTTCGACGCGCGCCTGTCCGTGGACCATCCAACGTTGGAGGTCCGCATCCTCGACGCAGCCACCGACCCGCAGGACGTCGGAATGCTCGCCGCCCTGGTCCGGGCACTGGTCGAGACCGCGGCCGACAAGTGGCCCGAGGACCACCCGGTCTGGCGAGCCGAAGAGCTGAGGGCCGCGCGGTGGCGGGCATCCCGCTACGGGCTGGCCGACCACCTGCTCGACCCGGTGACGCACGCCTTGCGGCCGGCCAGAGAGGTGCTGTCGCGACTGGTCGAGCAGGTCTCGGGACGGCTGGACGCCAACGGCGACACCGGGCGCGTGGAGAGCGGCGTGGACCGCGTGCTGGGAGCCACCGGGGCGACCCGTCAGCGGGCGGCCTACGAGCGCACCGGCTCGCTGGAGGGCGTCGTGGACGACGTACTCGCCCGGACTGCGGACTCGTGGGCCTCCCCGAACCCCGCTGATCGGGCCTAGGGTCCCGACATGGGCGAAGAGGTGGAGGCACACGAGTTCACCCGGGCCGACCGGACGCGCTACCGCGAGAAGGTCAGACGCTGCCTCGACGTGTTCGCCCGCATGCTGCGCGAAGCGCGGTTCGACACCGACGACCCGATGACCGGGCTCGAGGTCGAGCTCAACCTGGTCGACGAGCACGGTGACCCGGCGCTGAAGAGCATCGAGGCGCTGGCGGCCATCGCCGATCCCGCCTTCCAGACCGAGCTCGGCCTGTTCAACATCGAGATCAACGTGCCACCGGTCAAGCTGCGCGAGGGTGGCCTCGAGAAGTTCGAGGAGCTGCTGCGCCGTGACCTCAACGGCGCGGAGGCCGCGTCGGCCGAGGTCGGCGCACACCTGGTCATGATCGGGATCCTGCCCACGCTGGCCGCCGACCACATGACCGCGGAGAGCATCAGTCCCAACCCTCGCTACAAGCTTCTCGGCGAGCAGATCCTCAACGCCCGAGGTGAGGACATCTCGATCCAGATCGCCGGTATCGGCAACCTGGACAAGCTGGAGACCACCACCGACTCGATCGTGCCCGAGGCGGCCTGCACCAGCACGCAGTTCCACGTGCAGACCTCGCCGGACACCTTCGCCGAATACTGGAACGCGTCCCAGGCGATCAGCGCGATCCAGCTCGCGCTCTGCGCCAACTCGCCCTACCTCCTCGGCCACGAGCTGTGGCGCGAGACCCGGATCCCGCTCTTCGAGCAGTCCACCGACACCCGGGCCGAGGAGCTCAAGGCCCAGGGCGTGCGGCCGCGGGTGTGGTTCGGCGAGCGGTGGATCACCACGGTCTTCGACCTGTTCGAGGAGAACGTCCGCTACTTCCCGGCGCTGCTCCCGATCACCGACGAAGAAGACCCGCTCGCCGTGCTGGAGGACGGCGGAGTGCCGCTGCTCTCGGAGCTGCGGCTGCACAACGGGACGATCTACCGCTGGAACCGGCCGGTCTACGACATCGCCGGGGGAGTGCCACACCTGCGGGTCGAGAACCGCGTCCTGGCGGCCGGCCCGACGGTGGTCGACACGGTCGCCAACGCCGCCTTCTACTTCGGGCTGGTGCGGGCGCTGGCCGAGAGCGAGCGGCCGCTGTGGTCGCAGATGTCGTTCAGCGCGGCCGAGGAGAACTTCCACGTGGCCGCCCAGCACGGCATCGACGCGCAGGTCTACTGGCCCGGCGTCGGCCAGGTGTCGGCCACCGAGCTGACCCTGCGCCGCCTGCTGCCGCTGGCCCGCAAGGGCCTCGCCGAATGGGGCGTCGAAAGCGCCACCAGCGACCGACTGCTCGGGATCATCGAGCAGCGCTGCCTGCTCGGGACGAACGGCGCCGAGTGGTTCGTGCAGCGGATGCAGCAGCGCACCGACATGGAGCGGTTCGACGCGCTGCGAGCGACGCTGCTGGAGTACCGCGAGCGGATGCACGCCAACGAGCCGGTCCACACCTGGGACTAGCCGCTGCAGGGCGCGCCCTACGCGCGGAGCCGCACCCACGTCCGGGACAGCCCGCTGCGCGGGTCGCGCCAGCCCCGGCGGTTGACGACGACGAACGCCAGCGGGGCGCTGGCCTCGACGTACGCCGCGCGGGTGGCCGCGAGCCACCGAGCGTCGACGTCCTGCAGCTCGAGTCCACCGGTGCGGGTGAGCCAGACCAGCTGGTCGGGGTGGACGCCCGCGCGCACCCGGAGTGCGGCCACGATGTCGGTGCGCAGCCCGGGGTCGGTGGGCTCGGCCGTGCCGACCGACAGCGAGGCAACGCTCCCGCCGGGGACCCCGACATGCAGCACCGGGGGGTAGGCGCGACGTCGTTCGCAGGTCGCGTGCTCGAGGACCGCCCGGCGCAGCAGCACGTGGGTGTGCCGCAAGATTGGTTCGCTCAGCCCGTCCACGCCTGTGACCTCCCCACGACGGCGTGGGTCCACGCAGGCTCTCCACAGGTCGTCGTCTCGAACGACACCCGGTAGCGTGCTGAGCGTTGCCAGTGGGTACCCGGACCCGCAGGAGGAGGAGATTCCATGCCGACTGTTGTGCTGGGGTACGTCCCCAAGCCCGAGGGTGAGGCCGCCCTGGTCGCCTCGATCTCCGAGGCTCGGCTCCGCCAGGCCGACCTGGTCGTCGTCAACGCCCACCGGGCCCACCGCGGAGACACCGAGTCCAGCGGCGAGTCCGAGCTCGACGACGTGCGGGCCCGCGTCGAGGCTGCCGGCGTCGTCGTCGACGTCCGCCACCCCGAGGCCGGTCTCGAGGCATCCGAGGACCTCCTCGCCATCGCCGAGGAGGTCGGCGCCGAGCTGATCGTCATCGGTCTGCGGCGGCGTACCCCCGTCGGCAAGCTGATCCTCGGCAGCAACGCCCAGCGCATCCTTCTCGACGCGCACTGTCCGGTCCTAGCGGTCAAGTCCGACTGAGTCCGGCCGAGTTCGACTGGGTCCGACGGTGCGCCGGTGGTCGCGAGACGTCCGGAAGGCGATGCGCGGCCGCGACCAGTTCCAGTTCATCTTCTCCCGCAGCATGGCGGCGGCGAGCCTCTGGGACTACGCGGAGGAGGCCCTCGCTGAACGCGCGATCCTGATGTCAGACGAGGACCTGGCCTGCATACAGCGCATTGCGGCGACGTACGAGGACCCTGACTACCCGCTGCCGATGACCGGGCAGCGGATCACGCACAACCACGTGACCGCGTTCGCCTCGATCGCCTACTTCGAAGGGCGGCTCCGTCCGCTGACCCAGACTCGCCGCCGTCCAGAGAAGGACCGCCCGGCCCACCTCGAGCCGCAGCCACCAGATCCGGGCACTGCCCTCTGAAGGCCACGGACCGATGAGTCCTCGACCGGCGATGGGTCAGGATGACCACTATGGCCATCCACATCACCGGTGACGCCGACGCCGACCAGGTGCTCACCGACAGCCCGTTCGCGCTGCTGGTCGGGATGATGCTCGACCAGCAGTATCCGATGGAGCACGCGTTCCGCGGACCGCACAAGGTGCTGACCCGGTTCGGGTCGATCGAGCCGAGCGCGATCGCGGCCGCCGACCCGGAGGAGTTCGCGACGCTCTGCTCCACCCCGCCGGCGATCCACCGCTACGGCCGCTCGATGGCCGCGCGGCTGCAGACCCTCGCCGCTCTGGTCGAGCACGAGTTCCACGGGGATGCGTCGCGCATCTGGACCGAGGCGACCACCGGCAACGATCTCCTCGACCGCGTGCAGGCGCTGCCCGGGTTCGGCAAGCAGAAGTCCCAGATCTTCGTGGCGCTGCTGGCCAAGCAGCTCGGCGTCCGCCCGGAGGGCTGGGAACAGGCCGTCGGTGCCTACGCCGAAGACGGCTACCGCTCCGTCGCCGACGTCACCGATCCGGCGTCACTGCAGAAGGTGCGCGACTTCAAGAAGGCCAAGAAGGCCGAGGCCAAGGCCCAGGCCCAGGCCGGCTGAGGTGCGCGCCACGATGCTGCTCGCCGACTACGCGGTAGTGGCCGACGGGAAGCTGTACGTCAGCGGCGGTGGGTGGAGCGTCACCAGTCCGGGGGCGCCCTCGGCCATCGCGATGAAGCTGGACGTGCCCTGGGACCGCGCCAACGCGCAGCTGCACCTGCGGCTGCGGCTGATCGGCCAGGACGGCGAGCCGGTCAGCCTCCCGGGTGCCGAGGGGCCGCAGCCCGTCGAGATCAACGGCGACGTCGAGGTCGGCCGGCCGTCCGGAGTCGTGCCCGGTGCCGACCTCGATTTCCCACTGGCCTTCCAGATCGGTCCGCTGCCCCTGCAGCCCGGCCAGCGCTACGAGTGGGTGCTGGACATCGACGGCGTGACCCAGGAGGACTGGCACCTGACCTTCAGCACCCGCACCGCGCCGGCGGGCCCGGCGACGTACATCGTCGATCCCTGACGCGACACCGGAACGTGGTGCGACACGTACGTCCACCGGTGGCGCCAATGCGGGAACCCCTTTGCCTGCGTGGCAGAATGAACATCGCGGCTCTTGACGACAGCGGGTCGTGCCGCGCCCTGAGCCTGATCTCGGGCTCGGCCCCGACCTGATCCACCAGTCACGATTGAAGAGGTGTTCGTGTCTTCCTCGAACGCGCGCAAGGTCCCTGAGCACGTGCTCACCCACCCGGCCGTCGTCGCATTGTTCGACAAGGGTGCCCGGGGGAAGGTCAGTCCCGAGGACGTGCGTCGGGCGAGCGAAGACGCCCAGGTCGAGCCCCGGCACCTCAAGGGGCTGCTCGAGCACCTGAGCGCCCTCGGCATCTCGGTCCACATCGACGTGACGGGCGCCCGCGTTGCGGCCGCGACGACCACGAAGAAGACCGCGACCGCGACGACGAAGAAGGCCGCCGCCAAGCAGGAGGCTCCCAACGGCACGACCAAGCCGGCGCCGGCGAAGAAGGCCGCTCCCGCCAAGAAGGTCGCCCCGGCGAAGAAAGCCGCGGCCAAGGGCGAGCCCGCCGCCGAGGACGTCGTGGTGGAGGTCGTGATCGGTCCCGACGGCAAGAAGGTGCTTCCGGACGTGCCGGACGAGCAGTTCGAGAAGGACGTCAAGGTCGACCCCACGATCGAGGAGGACGAGAAGGAAGCCTCTGCCACCTTCGTCGTCTCCGACGCCGACGACACCGGCGAGCCCGAGCAGCAGGTCATGGTCGCTGGCGCGACCGCCGACCCGGTCAAGGACTACCTCAAGCAGATCGGCAAGGTGCCGCTCCTCAACGCCGAGATGGAGGTCGAGCTCGCCAAGCGGATCGAGGCCGGTCTGTTCTCGGAGGAGAAGCTCGGCAAGGGCGGCAAGATCAGCGCGAAGCTGCTCGAGGAGCTCGAGTGGATCGCCGAGGACGGCCGCCGCGCCAAGAACCACCTGCTGGAGGCGAACCTCCGCCTCGTCGTCTCGCTGGCCAAGCGCTACACCGGCCGCGGCATGCTCTTCCTCGACCTGATCCAGGAGGGCAACCTCGGTCTGATCCGCGCGGTCGAGAAGTTCGACTACACCAAGGGCTACAAGTTCTCGACCTACGCCACCTGGTGGATCCGGCAGGCGATCACCCGCGCCATGGCCGACCAGGCCCGCACCATCCGAATCCCGGTGCACATGGTCGAGGTCATCAACAAGCTGGCCCGCGTGCAGCGCCAGATGCTCCAGGACCTCGGCCGCGAGCCGACCCCGGAGGAGCTCGCCAAGGAGCTCGACATGACCCCCGAGAAGGTCATCGAGGTCCAGAAGTACGGTCGCGAGCCCATCTCGCTGCACACCCCGCTCGGCGAGGACGGCGACTCCGAGTTCGGCGACCTGATCGAGGACTCCGAGGCGATCGTCCCGGCCGACGCTGTCAGCTTCACGCTCCTGCAGGAGCAGCTGCACGCCGTCCTCGACACCCTCTCGGAGCGCGAGGCGGGCGTGGTCAGCATGCGGTTCGGCCTCACCGACGGCCAGCCGAAGACCCTGGACGAGATCGGCAAGGTCTACGGCGTGACCCGCGAGCGGATCCGCCAGATCGAGTCGAAGACCATGTCCAAGCTGCGCCACCCGAGCCGCTCGCAGGTCCTGCGCGACTACCTCGACTGAGGCCGATCTGCCACCACCTGGACACGTTCCCGGCCTCGCGGGTACGTGCGGACACCGTGGATCGAGAGGGCGGCACGACCTGGCTGATGCTCGCTGGTCGGATGTAGCCAAATCCGATTGCACGTGCTGCTCCGAAACGATCCGGGGGGACGTGTCTCGCTGTTCCGGGGGGATCTGGTGAGGCACCAACCTGCGTAAGCGAATGCCCTCCGCATTGTCTCTGCGGAGGGCATTCGTTTGTTCGTGACGGGTCAGGTCTCCAGCCTGTCGACCATCGTCACCTGGTGACGAACCAGGATGAGCGCCTCGCCGTGGTGAGCTCGAGGGCCGCGTGCCGGCCCTTCCCGGGCTCGCAGACTACGACGCGGATGAGCGGCGGACCCCAAGCAGCCG
Source organism: uncultured Actinomycetota bacterium (assembly GCA_963800715.1). Lineage (GTDB taxonomy): Bacteria > Actinomycetota > Actinomycetes > Propionibacteriales > Nocardioidaceae > Nocardioides. The sequence continues at coordinate 296,857 of CAWDBZ010000003.1, forward strand.
CCGTTCTCCATGGACCGCTGCTCGGCCGTGATCGCCCGCCCTGATTTTGATGAACCCGTCGATCCGACGACGTCGCACGAACCCGGGGTAGGTAACTTCCGAGTGCACCCCTCTGGCTCTCCCCATAGCCCGAGGGGTGTCCACGTCGGTGGCTTGCCAGGGCTTGCCCACCGGCGTTGCCAACTGGCCTAGAGGCTTTACCGAGCCGTGCATGGGGCCGACCTAGCGTTGAGTCGGTTCGGTATGGGGGGATTCGTGGGGGATCCGAACCGTGCTGGACACCGAACGCCCTCCGCAGCTCAGCTGCGGAGGGCGTCCGTGCTTGTTCAGGAGAGATCGGCGGCGGCCGGGGCTCCGCGGTCGTGATGCTGCCTCCATTTTCGCGACGCGCCAACAGCCGTATGCGGCCGCCACTGGAGCGGTCTAGGAAACGTTCGGCAAGTACTTCTGGCAACGGGGAGCCCTGCTGTTTGATGAGTCGTCGGCTGCTTGGGGGAGTCGACACGGTCGGTGATGGGGGCCTCCGAGGATCTGAGCTTGCGCCGGCCAACGCAAACGCCCTCCGCGCGACTTGCGGAGGGCGTTTGTGTGCCGACACTTGGGCAATCGGATGCGAATCTCCCTCTGTCGACCTAGGTTGAGGGTGGCCTCGTTCATTGATCCCCCGGGACGGGGCTGGGGGCCTTCGTCTTGACCCCAAGTGAGGCGAAGGCCATCCCGGGTTGGCCGCGGGCCCGTTTGGGGGCCGCGCGCACCCGTCGACTGGGTCCGGGTCCAGGCGGGTGGCGACCGCTAGGGGGATCAATGAGCGGCATCGAGCAGTTTACTCCAGGCCACCGGCGACGGCGCCTGCGCGCTGGTCTATGCTCGGCGGGTCGCAACGGGGACCTTTTGGGGGATCGGCCCTCGGAGCGAGGACAAGCAAACGCCCTCCGCATTTGATGTGCGGGGGGCGTTCGTCACGGACGGGGTCGGTTGGTGTCCACGCCGCGCTCGTAGTCGCGCGGCCGAGCGCGACACCTCGACTCGGGCGTGCGCGCGCCGAGTCGGGTATAACAGACGTCACGACTCGCAATCCGGGGGATCACGAGTCGTGGACCATCGTCACTCACGTGGTGGGGGCTTTGCTCACGTGGTGGGGACGGTGGGTCCGGAACCTGGCCAGGGCGTTCTGGACGGGCCGTCAACGTCTTTCGGCGTTCCCACCTCTACCGAACTCGTCTTCGGCCTGCTGCTCTGAGGTCTTCAGGAGCTCGCCGATCTGCGACCAGGTGGCTCCGGCCGCGCGGGCTCGCTCGACGGCCTGGTGCAGGCTGCGCGCGCACTCCTCCATGGCCGCTGCGGCGTACCTCACGTGGACGAGGAGTCGCGTCTGTTCGTCGGTCTTGTTCTTCACCCGTACTCCCGAGAGTCGTGGTTGAAGCTCGATCCGGCTCCACAGGTAGAACGTGTTCTATGCGCTCACGGTTACGCGGGTTACGCGTGACACGCGTCTCGATTGTCTAGAACGGTTCCGCCAGGCCTCGCGCGTTGTAACGCTCTGGGCTCTGGGCGACAGGTGGAGCGTGGACCTGTCCACCAGGAGAAGGAGTCTCCGATGCCGTACCTCCGCACATTCGCCGTCGCGACCGCCACGGCGGTCCTGTCCTTGGGGGCCACGCCCCTCGCCAACGCCGACAAGCCCGGCGGCGAGCCCTGCGCGAAGCAGGAGCAGCAGGTGACCAAGGCCGAGGCGGCGCTGGCGCGCGTGACTGCCGTCTTCGCGCACCAGCAGACCAAGGTCGAGCGGCTCCAGGAGAAGCTGGCCGCGGCGACCACGCCGGAGGAGCAGGCCAAGATCCAGGCCAGGCTCGACAAGGCGCTGGCTCAGAAGCAGCACGCGAAGAAGGACAAGAAGGCGCAGCTGCAGCGGCTCGCCAAGGCGGAGGATCGGCTGGCTGCGTGCGAGGCGGCCCAGCTCGGCTGAGGCGCGGCTGCCGGCTGCCAGGCATCGCGCGCGGCTCGACTTGGGGGATCCATGGAGACCGCGTTCGCGACGCGGACGCCCTTCCCGTCACGGGAAGGGCGTTCGTGGTTCCCCGGAACCTTCCAGCGGCTGCCCACTTGACGCGCTCAGCGAGCGAGCGAAGTATGCGAACAGATGTTCGCGTTCTGTGGGCGTCGTTCTCGGGAGGTCACAGATGTCCATTCGTCGTACCGCCGCTGCCTGCGGTGTGGTGCTCGGGCTCGGCGCGCTGTCGCTGAGCGCCGGCCCGTCACCAGCACATGCGGACCCGCTGCCACCGACCGCGGTCGCGATGGGCGACTCGTTCATCAGCGGTGAGGGCGCCGGCGCCTACAGCGCCGTCGTCGACCAGAGCGGTGCCAGCCAGGGGTTCCCCGGATGGGCCGCCGACAACCACAACGCCTACTTCTGCCACCGCTCGCCGAACGCGAGCATCTCGGTCGCCGACCTGCCCGGCGTCACCGACCGGGTCAACATCGCCTGCTCGGGCGCCCAGCCTGCCGACATGGCCAACCCGTCGAGCGCGCGGGAGGGCGGTCGCACCGTCGCGAGCCAGATCGACCAGCTCCGCGAGGTCGCGACGACCCACGACATCGACCTGGTGCTGATCGGGCTCGGCTCCAACAACAGTCACTTCACGTTCGGGACCGTGGCCGCCGAGTGCGCCGGTCGCTTCGTCGGCGACGGCTACACCGGCTGGTGGGAGGTCTGGATACACCTCATCAACTGGATCACTGGGCAGGAGCTCAACGAGAACCCGTGCACCGACGCCGACCTGGCCGGCCCCGAGCAGTTCGCGGGCGCACAGGCCGACACCACCGCCGCGCTGCGCCAGGTCCTCGACGCGCTCGACGAGGTCGACGCCGACGGACAGCACCGGGTCGTGCTCCAGGACTACACCAACCCACTGCCGGAGGCGTACGCCGAGCAGTACCTCACCGAGTCCGGCCGTGACGACGAGCGGGACAAGTACCGAGCCCTCGTCGACGAGCGGTACGCCGCCGGCTGCCCGGCCGACGTTGCCAGCCTCGGCCCTGCGCACCGGTTCTCCCAGGGGCTGGGCACGTTGGTGGGCGGCGTCGCCGACACACTGCGCGCAGAGCGCCCGGGCGAGGACATCACCCATCTCAACGTGCAGCACGCCTTCGACGGCGCCCGGCTCTGCGAGAACGCTGGGAGCCCCGGCAACGCGCTGCCGACGCCGCTGCGGGTGATGGACGGCCCGACCGGGGTGTTCGTGGAGAGCTTCACGCCCTTCGACAAGCTGGACATCAAGCGGGTCACCGACACCTGTTCGGACTACTACCAGACCTGCCAGGAGTCGTGGCACCCGAGCGCGGCGGGCCACCAGGCGCTCGGCCAGTGCCTCACCGGCGCCTGGACACAGGGCGGCGCCCTGCTGACGTGCACCCGGACGCCGTCGGGCGCGATCCAGGTGGAGTGACCGTCCCGTGAGCACCGCCCGCACCGCACGCGAGCCCAGGCAGGGGCGCTCCCGGGAGACCGTGGAGCGGATCCTCGCGGCCGCCGAGCACGACATCGGCAGGCTGGGGCTCGCGGCGGCCGGGACCCGCGGGATCGCGGCTCGCGCCGGCCTGTCGGTCGGAGCGCTCTATCGCTTCTTCCCGGACAAGGAGGCGATCGCCGACGCGCTGGCCCGGCGCTACCTCGCCGACCTGATGCCGGCCTACGCCGGCACCGTGGCCGACGTCGCCCCCGGTGCCGACCTTGCCAGCGTGGTCACCACGCTGGTCCGCCAGGCCGCGGAGCTCCAGCTCGCGCACCCCGGCTACTACCGGCTCACCGAGGAGCTCCCACCCGAGCAGGGCGACTCCCCGGCGCACCAGGTTCGCGAGCAGATCGTCGACCTCTTCGCCGGCGCACTCCGCTCGGCCGGGGTGGGGGAGCCCGAGGCGGAGGTGCGCCGGGTGGTCGCTCTGTGCGTGGAGACGGTCCGGCATGCCCTGGTGCGGGCGCCGGTGGACCCGGCCGGCCGCCAGCTCGCGGTCGACGAGCTGGCGCGCATGGTGGCGGCGTACGTGCGCGACCGGTTCGCCTGACCCGCAACTTGCGGGTTGCAACTCTGGCCGTGATGTGCAACTGTGTTATTGCACATCGACGAGAGGACAGGACATGACCCAGACCGACGGACAGACCGACGGACAGACCGGCGCAGAGCTCGACCGGATCGAGCGCAGCATCGACATCGACGCCAGCGCGGAGAAGGTGTGGTCGCTGATCACCCGGCCCGGCTGGTGGATCAACGAAGGAGACGTGGACCCGGAACCGGAGACCCGTCAGGAGGGTGAGTACGACGTGGTCGTGCACCCGAAGCACGGCACCTTCAAGTTCCTCACCCTCGAGCGCGACGAGCCCCGGCACATCACCTACCACTGGGTCGACAACGTCGCCCCCGAGGCCGGTACGACGGTGGCCTTCTGGATCGAGGACCGCGCCGGCGGCGTCCGGCTGAGGGTCGTGGAGAGCGGCTTCGCCAGCCTCAAAAAGGACCGGGCGGCCATCGACAACCAGATCAAGGAGAACAGCCACGGCTGGGAGATGGAGCTGGAGGCGGCCAAGCGGTTCGTGCTGGGGGATCCGGGGAGCGCTGCGTGACGGCCGCGACGCTGACGCCGGTGTTCGCCGCGCTCGGAGACGACACCCGCTGGGCGATCCTGGCCCGGCTGGGCGAAGCACCGGCGTCGGCGTCGGCACTGGCCCGCGAGTTCCCGATCAGCAGGCAGGCGATCGTCAAGCACCTCGAGCTCCTCAGCGCCGCCGGGCTGGTCGAGTCGGAGCGGGTCGGCCGCGAGATCGTGCACCGCGCCCTCGGGGGCCGGCTCAGCGATGTCGCGCGCGAGCTCGAACGGATCGGGCGACGGTGGGACAGCAGGCTGGCGCGGATCAAGCGGCTGGCCGAGGAGGGCTGAGCCCGGGACCGTCGGTCAGGGACCGACGCCGGGCTCGCCGAGGGCCTCGAGCAGCCGGAGCTCGTCGCGGAGCCGGTAGGGAATCGGTGCACCGTCCGAGTCCAGGGCGTCCTGGTAGGCGCGCAGCGCTTCGGCGAGACGGGACTGGGCGGTGCCGAGGTCTAGACGCACGACCGGCGTACGGCGCCGCTGCCGGAGCAACGCGCCCCGAGCCAGCACTACCTCCGTGAGGAGATCACGCAACGAGCCGGCTGTTTCCACACTCACGAGCGCCCCCTTCGGCCCCACGGTCAGGCCCCGGACGGGGTGGCTGGCAGTGTTGTCGCACCTTACCGCAGGCTCGCCGTCGCGTACCGGCGTTGAGCGACCCGGTTCAGCCGGCGGCGACCAGTGCGACCGAGACGGCGCACATGGCAAGGCCGAGGGCCTGGGCGCCGTGCACGCGCTCGCGCAGCAGCAGTGCGGCCAGCAGCACCGTGAACGCCGGATACAGCGAGACGACCACCGAGGCCACCGTCAGGTGGTCGCCTCGGCTGGCGACCATGAACAACCAGGTCGCCAGCGCCGCGAGCACACCGCTGCTCAGACCCAGCGCTGCGCGGCGCTCGCGCGGCAACCACGGCTGCCGCAGTGCAACGGCGACCGCGACGATGACCACGCCGCCGCAAGCCTGGTTGAGAGCCAGGGGGAGCAGACCGGCGTCTTCGGAGACCCGCGAGAGCGCCACGAAGAGGGTGCCGAAGCCGAGTCCCGCCAGAACGCCGTCCAGGAAGCCCGCCGACTTCGCCGCCCCGGGAGCCGACGGCTCGCGGGCCACGAACCAGATCGCGGGGAACGCCAGCGCGATGCCGAGCCAGACGATCTGCCCGGGCCGTTCCCCGATCAGCACGCCCGTCACGACCGGAACGAACGCCGCACCGACGCCAGAGATCGGCGCCACCACGCCCATCCGGCCGGCCGAGAGGCCTCGGTAGAGAAACGCGGTACCGAACCCGTTGCCCAGTCCGGCCAGCAGCGCCCACGCCAGGTCGACGCCGGACGGACGCGCATCGGCCGGCAGCGCGATCGCCAGGGTGGCCACCACGCCGCCGAACTGCGAGACCAGGGCAACCGTCCAGGCGCTCACCCGCTTCGACACCCAGCCGCCATTGAAGTCCGACAACCCGTACGACGCCGCGGCCAGCAGCGACAACAGCACCGTCACGTGACGACCACGCCGGCGATCCAGATGAAGGTCGCCACCACCCCGGCGACGAGCTCGATCAGGATGCTCAGCCCGACCGCCTTGAGCGCGTGCTTGGTCGACGGCCAGGCGGCGTTCGCGCCGAGGCGGCGGTACTCGGCCAGGTAGACACCCAGCACGAACCCGGCGAACAGCCCGACGACGGGAACGACGAAGAAGCCGACCACGCCGAAGGCGGCGCCGATCCACTGGGTGGAGCCGGGGATGCCGGCGTCCTTGAGCCGCCGGTTGGGGACGAGGAACTTCACCACGCCACCCGCGACGAGCACCACGGCGGCGACCCCGAAGACCGCCCACGCCGTGGCGCCGCCGACCTCCCAGGCCCAGACCAGGATCGCGGCCAGCACCAGGACCGAGCCGGGCAGGATCGGCACCAGGATGCCGACCAGCCCGACCGCGATGGCCAGGGCGACCAGGACCTCCACGCCGGACACGCAGCGACCCTTTCACACAGCAGAAGGCCCCGGATCCTTGGGATCCGGGGCCTTCGAAGTCGGTGGAACGGCGGGTCAGGCCCCTGCGTCGGACGCGGAGCCGGCGGAGGTCTTGGTGTCGGTCAGCTTGCCGGTCTCGTCGACGAGCGTGACCGCGATCTGCTTGAGCTTGTCACCGTGCTCACGAGCGTGGTGCGCGCAGAACAGGAGCTCACCGCCGGACTGGAGCTCCACGCGAAGGTAGGCCTGGGCGCCGCACCGGTCGCAGCGGTCCGCTGCGGTCAGCGGCGAACTGGGTGCAAGTGCAGTGTTCACGACGGCCTCATTTCTCTTCTGGTGTCGTGGGTGCAACGTAGACGGGGTCCCCAAAGATTCCCCATCGACGCCTTCCCCCTGACATCCCAATCCAACCACGGAAGGTGTAACCACCCACGTGGCGCCCAATCCCAGACCAAGTGTGTGGCCTGGGAGACGCTCGTGTGGTGCGAACGGTGAAGCCGATCGGTTCGTTATGCAGAATTCCTTGCGGGTGGTGCGTTTCTCGTCACGGTAGACCTGGTTCCGGCAGGCGTGGCATCAAGCCGCTCCGGCGTGTCGTGGGTAGATTCGTACTCAGACCAGTACCCGGATGGGCCTGCTGGCTGCCCACCCTGAGCCCCCAGTGTGACCGCACGACCGAGGAGTCCAGATCGACACCGCCTACAACGCCGTACACCTCCTGGTTCTCGAGGGCCTCGAGGCGGTCCGCAAGCGGCCCGGCATGTACATCGGGTCCACCGACACCCGCGGCCTCATGCACTGCCTGTGGGAGATCATCGACAACGGCGTGGACGAGGCGCTGGCCGGCGCCGCGCACCACGTCGAGGTGACCCTGCACCCCGACGACTCGGTCGAGGTCCATGACGACGGCCGCGGCATCCCGACCGACAAGGAGCCGCGCACCGGCCTGCCCGGCGTCGAGGTGGTCGCCACCAAGCTGCACGCCGGTGGCAAGTTCGGCGGCGGCTCCTACGTCGCCACCGGCGGCCTGCACGGCGTCGGACTGTCGGTGGTCAACGCGCTCTCGGCCCGGATGGACATCGATGTCGACCGGGCGCCGTCCCAGCAGGGCATCTCGTTCAAGCACGGCACGCCGGGCATCTTCGACGGCGAGGGCCCCCGGGCGACGTTCACGGCGAAGTCCGGCCTGACCCGCAAGGGCGGCCGGGTCGCCAAGACCAGGTCCGGCACTCGCATCCGCTTCTGGCCGGACCGTCAGGTCTTCACCAAGGACGCGACGTTCGAGTTCGAGGGGCTGCTCGGCCGGGCCCAGCAGACGGCGTTCATCGTGCCCGGCCTGGAGCTGGTCATCCGCGACCTGCGCGGGCCGGAGATGCGCGAGGAGAAGTTCCGCCACGAGGGCGGAATCGCCGAGTTCGCCGAGTTCCTGGCCCACGACGAGCCGGTCACCGACATCCGGCGGCTGCAGGGCAAGGACACCTTCACCGAGACCGTGCCGGTCCTCGACGAGAAGGGTCACATGAGCCCGCAGGAGGTCGAGCGCGAGCTCGACGTCGACATCGCGGTGCGCTGGGGGACCGGCTACGACACCGAGCTGCGGTCCTTCGTCAACGTCATTGCCACGCCCAAGGCCGGCACCCACGTCAGCGGCTTCGAGCAGGGCCTGCTCGGCACCTTCAACGACGCGATGAGGGCCGCCAAGGTGCTCAAGGTCAACGACGACGCCGTCACCAAGGACGACGTCCTCGAGGGCCTGACCGCCGTGGTGACGGTCCGACTGGCCGAGCCGCAGTTCGAGGGCCAGACCAAGGAGATCCTCGGCACCCCCCAGGTGCGCGCCGCCGTACGCAAGGTCGTCTCGGCGGAGCTGAAGAAGTTCCTCACCTCGACCAAGCGCGCCGAGAAGGCCCAGGCCCGGCTCGTCATGGAGAAGGTCGCCGGCGCCGCCAAGACCCGGATCGCGGCCCGTCAGCATCGTGAGACCCAGCGCCGCAAGAACGCCCTGGAGTCCTCGGCCCTGCCGGCCAAGCTGGCCGACTGCCGCGCCACCGACGAGCGCACAGAGCTGTTCATCGTCGAGGGGGACTCGGCGCTGGGCACCGCCAAGCTGGCCCGCAACTCGGAGTTCCAGGCGCTGCTGCCGATCCGCGGCAAGATCCTCAACGTCCAGAAGGCATCGGTCGGCGACATGCTCAACAACGCCGAGTGCAGCTCGATCATCCAGGTGGTGGGCGCCGGCTCCGGCCGCACCTTCGACATCGAGGCGACGCGCTACCAGAAGATCATCTTCATGGCGGACGCCGACTCCGACGGCGCGCACATCCGGTGCCTGCTGGCCACGCTGTTCTTCAAGTACATGCCCGAGCTCGTGCAGCAGGGCCGGGTCTTCACCGCCGTGCCACCACTGCACCGGATCGCGATCTCCAACCCCAAGAAGGGGATGGACAAGTACGTCTACACCTACTCCGACGACGAGCTGCAGCGGAAGCTGGCCGAGCTGTCCAAGAAGGGCGTGTCCTGGAAGGACCCGGTCCAGCGCTACAAGGGGCTCGGCGAGATGGACGCCGACCAGCTGGCCGAGACCACGATGGACCCGCGCCGGCGCACCCTGCGCAAGCTCACCGTCGACGACGCCGACGAGGCGGCGAAGGTCTTCGAGCTGCTGATGGGATCCGAAGTCGCGCCGCGCAAGGAGTTCCTGGTCCAGGGCGCCTACGAGATCGACGCGGCCACGCTCGACGCTTGACCCTTGTGGGCCATGGCGCCTCGACAGGTCGCGTGCTTACGGTCGCTCGGTGATGACTCGTGGCCTCATACCCGTTGCCCTGCTCAGCGCCGGACTCCTCGCTTTCGGCCTTCAACCGGCACCCGCTGCCGGCTCCTCGAACTCTCCTGGTCCCGTTGTCGCCAAGCTCGATGGCGGACTTCAGCTGCTTGCAGAGGCCGCCGCAGCCGGAGGACCGGTCACTGCCCAGACCGGTGCGTCAACGGCCGACGGTTCGGCCACGGTCACCGGCGGGGCGCGAGTCGTCGACGGTGACGTGCTCGTCGACGTGTACGTCGACGGGTCCCTCACCGACGCGGTCGCGGCGCTCGAGGCCCTGGGCATGCGGGTCACGGCGACCAACGACCGCGCGCCGCAGCGGCTGGTCTCCGGCTGGCTGCCCGCGGGCAAGCTGCTCGACGCCACGGCAGTCAGCGGCGCGCGCGCCGTGCGGGCCGTGCACGCAGGGCTGGATGCGGCGGACGGCACCGACACCGGCAGCGTGCTCTCCCAGGGCGACGCCGCCCACCACGGCCCGCAGGCGCGAGCGCTCGGCACGACCGGCGCCGGTGTCAAGGTCGGCGTCATCTCCGACTCGATGAACCAGGTGGGGACCGGACTCGCCGGCAGCCAGGCGACCGGCGACCTGCCCAGCGGCGTGACCGTCCTGGCGGACGACACCCAGCTCGGGGTCATCGACGAGGGCCGGGCGATGGCCGAGATCATCTACGACGAGGCGCCGGGTCTCACCCAGATGTACTTCTCGACCGGCACCGTCAGCGCGGCGGGCAAGGCGGCCAGCATCAACAACCTGGTCGCCCAGGGCGTCAAGGTCATCGCCGACGACATCTTCTATCTCGACGAGCCGATGTTCCAGGACGGTCAGGTCGCCCAGGCCGTCGACGCCGCGGAGGCGGCGGGGGTCAACTACTTCGCCTCGGCCGGCAACCGTGCCAAGCAGAGCTGGGAGGGCACCCTGTCGCTCTCCGGGGTCAACGAGGACTTCGACCCCGGCGCCGGCGAGGACACGGTCCAGACGCTCGGCACGTTCACCAACCGATCGCCGTTCATCTCGCTGCAGTGGGCCGAGCCGTGGGGGAGCGCGACCACGGACCTGGCGCTCGACTTCTACGTCGACGGCGTCCTGGTCCCGGGCCAGCCCGACACCAACAACATCACCTCGGGCATCCCGAACGAGTTCGAGGGGATCACCATCTCGGGCACGCACACGCTCGGCATCGGGATCCGGCGGGTGGCCGGCGCCGGTACGCCGTTCATGAAGTACATCGTCGGCGGCACGCCGACCTTCACGGTCGCCGAGTTCGCCACCAACTCCAACGCCATCAACCCCGACGCGGCGTCCGCGGCCGGCTCGCTGGCCGTGGCCGCCAGCCAGTGGTCGACGCCGACGACGCCCGAGGCGTTCAGCTCGCGGGGTCCGGCGATCACCCGGCTCTTCACCGCCGCGGGCGGGCCCACGGCTCCGATCGTGCGCGCGAAGCCAGCCCTGGATGCCGCTGACGGGGTGTCGACGACCGTGCCGGCCCTGCTCACGTTCTTCGGCACCAGCGCGTCGACCCCCAGCGCGGCGGGCATCGCCACGCTGATCCGCTCCGGCAACCCGCCGCTGACCAACGACGCGGTGGCCGCCATCATGACCGACCCGGCCAATGCACAGGCCTGCGAGACGCCGGTGCCTGCGACCGACTGCGGGTCCGGCTTCGTCATGGCCGACCTCGCGGTCCAGGACGCGGGAGTCCTGCCGACCACCGGGACGCCGACGGTCACGGCAGCCAGTCCGGCCGGCCCGTCGAGCTCGACCACCACGACGATCACCGGCACCGCAGAGTCCGGCTCCACCGTGACCCTGTACGGCAACAGCACGTGCACGGGCAGCGCGCTCGGCAGCGGCACCGCAGCCGACTTCCAGGGCAGCGGCATCACGGCGACGGTCCCGGCGAACACGACGACGACCATTCGCGCCCAGGCGTCGAAGGCCGGCCAGCTCGACTCGGCGTGCTCCGCCACCTCGGTGTCGTACACCAGTGACAGCGTCGCGCCGAACACGACCATCACGACCACCTTCCCGGGTGGAGTGGCGAAGTCGCTTTCCGTTCCGATCGCCTTCACCTCGACGGAGGCGGGCTCGACGTTCCAGTGCATGCTCGACTCCGGCGCGTTCGGGAGCTGCATCAGCTCCCAGCCGCTGACCGTCGCGTCCGGTCCGCACACCTTCACCGTCAAGGCCACGGACGGCGCGGGCAACACCGATGCCAGCCCGGCGTCGGTGACCTTCACCGCCTACGACTGCGCGACCCTCAACGCGGCCGCGCAGTCCGCCGCGGGCCAGGTCACGGCCGCCCAGACCAAGGTGGCCAAGGCGAAGAAGGCCCTGAAGAATGCCAAGAAGTCCGGCAAGCCCGCCAAGATCAAGAAGGCCAAGGCGAAGCTGAAGAAGGCGAAGGCTGCGCTGAAGTCGGCGCAGGCCACAGCCGCGGCAGCGCAGCAGGCGGCCGCTCCGTGCCGTTCCTAGCGCGTGCCCGTGGCTACGGCTGGGGGTGCGCGGCCAGCCAACGGTCGACCGGCACCGGCCGGTCGCGGTCGTAGCCGACCGGCAGGCGTACGTCGCCGCGGGCGGTCAGGTAGTAGATGTCCCAGTGGTAGTAGCCGTAGTAGGCCCGCGGCCGTCGTTCCATGACCTTGGCCAGCAGGGTCACTCCACGGACGTAGCGGGTGTCGTTGTTGTAGCGGAACAGCGCGTCGTCCAGGCGTGCCGGCCGCGCGCCACCGTTGTGCGCCAGGTAGCGGGCGGCGGCCATGATCGAGTCGGCCGGGTCCTGGATGTCGCCGCGGCCCCACCTGGCCCACGTCGTCGGCAGGAACTGCATCGGCCCCTGCGCGCCCGCGACCGACGTACCGCGGATCCGGCCCATCCCGGTCTCGACGAGGTTGATCGCCGCGAGGTACTCCCAGCCGATGCCGAACGCGCGCTCGCCGCGCTTGTAGTAGCGCAACAGGTCCTCGGCGGGCGCCGGCGCCTCGATCCGCCAGGCCGGCAAGGTGTCGGCGAGCACGGTGTGCATCGCACGGAACTCCCGCCGTGAGGCGACGTTGTCGCGGACCACGCTGCGCAGTGACCGCGGCAGCCCGGCCCGCACCTTCTCGTCCCACCCCGGGCTGGCCCCGAGCGTGCGGTAGACGAGCTGCTGCACGCGCGCGGCGCGCACGAGCTCCTTGGGCCGGGTCGACGGATCGGCGATCGCGGCCTCGGCGGCGACCAGGGCGGCGAGCGCCTGCTTCGCGGTGCCGGGGCGTACGGCGACCGGCCGGCCCTGGCCCTTGCCCTGGCCGGCGACGTCGGGCGTGGCCGCGTCGGACGGCGCGGCGGAGGCGACGGGCGTCCCTGACTGACCGCCCGACGTCTGGTCGGAGTCGTCGGTGCACGCGGAGAGCGTGCCGACGGCCAGCGCGGCCGTCAGCCCCGGCGCCACCAGCATTCGTCTCACGCTGGCAAGACTAGGCAGGGCCCGCTCAGAACAGCTCGTCGAGCAGCCCCGTGTCCACGTCGTACATGAACCCGCCGACGGCCACCGTCTTGGGGATCAGCGGGTGGGTGCGAACCGCCTGGACGTCGTGCTCGAGCGCGGCGAGCTGGTCGGTGACGACGCTGACCATCTGCCACGCGACCTCCTGGCCGGCCGAGGCCGCGACCTGCTCGCGCAGCTCGCGCTCGGAGCTCGCCGCCATGGCGCACCGCGTGTGCGGGATCACCAGGATCCGCCTGACGTTGAGCAGGTGGACGCCGAGCACGAGCGCCTCGAGGGCCTGCTCGGTCACGCGGCCCCCTGGGTTGCGGAAGATCTTCGCGTCGCCCGGCTTGAGGCCGACCATGGCCAGCGGGGCGAGCCGGGAGTCCATGCACGTGACGATCGCGACACCGGCGTGGGCGATGCCGTCGAAGCCGGCCATGTCGAAGTCGTCGGCGTACTCGCGGTTGGCCGCCAGGAGGTCGTCGAAGTCGCCCACGGGCCGGAACGCTAGCGGGTTCGCCGGGGCGTCGCGGGATCAGCCCACGGAGCGGAGTGCCTCCGCGACGTCGATGGAGCGCGTCGCGACGCCGCGGAAGAGCAGCAGCGCCAGTACGGCGGCAGCCAGCGCGCAGAACACGGCGCCCATGAAGACGGTCTGCTCCTGGGCGACGCCGGCGAGCTTCTGCAGCGTGCGGAACTCCTTGCACACCTTCGGCTCACCGCAGACCTCCGTGACGGACTGGAGGGTGTCCTGCTTCGCGTAGTAGCGGTGCAGCCCGATCGTGGTCAGCGCCGAGATGCCGACCAGCATCCCGACCATCCGGGCGACCACCACCATCGCGGTTGAGACGCCGTGCACGTCGGGGTCGGTCGAGGCGAGGATCGCGGCGTTCACGGGCGCCAGTGCAAGGCCGAAGCCGAAGCCGCACAGGACCAGCGTCGCGGTCGACGAGACATGGCTGTCGAGCGTGTCCAGGTCCCATTGCGACATGATCGCGAACCCGCCCGCCGACATGGCCATGCCGACCGCGGTGACCAGCCCGGCGCTGCGGGTCCGGATCAGGTAGCCGCCGACGACCGCTCCGACGGGCAGGGCGACCAGAAAGCGCAGGAGCACCAGGGCGGCCAGCAGCTGCGACTTCGGGTAGGTGGTGGTCCGGGCGAAGATCGGGATGTCGATGAGTGCCGCGATCAGGGCGGCACCGACGAAGAAGCTCACGACGACTGCGCCCCAGGCCGGCGTACGCCGGAGCGCGCCGCGGGGGAGCAGCGGCGCTTCGGCCCGACGCAGGTGGAGGACGAAGGCCACGGTCGCGATCGCCGAGCCGAGGAGGTACCAGAGCCCCTGGTCCGAGAAGACCTGCACCTCGGGGTCGGCCGTTGCGAAGGCCAGGATCACGCCGCCCAGCGCGATCGCGAGGAACAGGGCTCCGGTGAGGTCGGCCTCCCGCGCGCTGCGACCCCAGCGGAGCAGGTCGACCAGCGGCCGCCTCGCGGTGGCGCAGCGCACCAGGAAGAGCAGGAACGCCACGATCGCCACGACGCCGACCGGGGTGAGCCACCGGCTCTCGCCGGTGAACGGGATGAAGTAGTCGCCCCAAGTCAGGTCGGTGACCAGCTCGTTGGGCTGCAAGAAGACCAGGGCTCCGAAGGCGAGCGTGACGATCAGCAGGAGAGCGCCGACGAGGTCCCAGCGGGGCCATCGAGTTCGCGGCGGACGCGTCTCTGACCGGTCGAGGACCCTCAGCGCCGCGACCAGCACCAAGCCGACTGCCAGGTTGATCAGGAAGATGGTTCGCCAGTCGGAGACCGACAGCACGACCGCGCCGAAGAGCGGCCCGATCACCGAGCCGAGCTCCTGGACCGCGGAGACGATGCCGAGCGGCACACCGCGCCGCTCGACCGGGTAGAGGTCGGCGACCAGCGCGAGGGTGGCGGGGACGAGCCCACCGCCGCCGACTCCCTGGAGGAACCGGCCGGCGACCATCGAGGGCAGGTCGTAGGCGAGGGCCGTGACCAGCGAGCCCACGGAGAAGATGACGAGAGCCGCCACCAGGACGGGCATCCGTCCCCGCAGGTCTGCGATCCGGCCGATCAGCGGCAGCATCGCGACGTACCCGAGCAGGAAGCCCGAGACGATCGGTGCCGCCCGCTGGAGCTCGTCGACGGGGATGCCGGTGCTGCCCATCATCTCGGGCAGGGCGAGGACGACGACGTAGGTGTCGGCCGCCGCGAAGGCCACGGCGACGGCGGCCAGGCTCAGCAGGATGCGGGGGGACCGCGTCAGCTGCCCAGTCACCGGCCACTCATCACGGGGCGGTGATCTCCTTCTCCGTGCCGTAGTCGTCGAGGGTCAGCAGGTAGGTGAGCTTGCCGTTGTCCTCACCGTAGAACGCCCCCTCGAGCTCGGCGCTGCACAGCTCGCCGCCGTCGTTGACCTTGTAGACGACGTCGAACGAGCCTTCGGAGCCGGGGATCAGGCCGGCCATGGCCTCGCCCGGAAGCGTGCCGCTGTAGACGGACGCCTCCTCTGTGTTGTCCGCGCTGCACCTGGTCCGGTCGTCCTCCTTCAGCGACGTGGTCGCCGACAGCAGGGCCGAGAACCCGGCGTCCGGCTCCATCAGGGTGGCCGGGTCGGGTGTCTTGAACTCGGCCGGGTCGAACTCGGTCCAGTCGGGGAACAGCAGGGCGTTCTTGATGTACGTGGTGCCGTCGACGGCGATGACCTCGGCGCTGGTCGGGAGGCCCTGGTAGGTCAGGTCGAGGTCGCCCTCGAACGCCGACGGGTGGACGCCCACACCGGTGGCCACACGGATCGCGGTGATGCCGTCGGGCAGTTCGTCGGTCTTCAGCGAGACCTTGACGCCGCTGGTCTCGTCCAGCTTGGTCTTGGCGGCCGCGATGACCTCCTCGGGCGTCGCCGAGGTGCCGCCGGACTTCTTCTCGTCGTCGCTGCACCCACTGAACATGACCGCCGCGACGAGGAGGAGCGCCGACAGCCGTCTGAGCATGTGGTCAGCCTTGCACAAAGCGTGCGAGGCGGAGGCCGACGGGACCCGCTACGGCGGCGATCGGCTGGCTGCCCGGCGTACCGGACCCGTCGCGCTTGCCGATGGGCTCGGGCAGGTCGATCGGGGCGCCGCTCGCGGCCGCGGCCCGGGCCGGCGCGTCGCCGGCCCACGCGGTCACCAGCATGTCTTCGCCCTTGAGGAAGCGGTGGCAACGTACGCCGCCGGTGGCCCGGCCTTTCGCGGGGTACTCGCTGAACGGCGTCACCTTGACCGCACCCGGCTCGGTGCCGGGCAGGGCGGTCGAGGAGCCGGACGCGGTGACCACGACGCTGTCGGCACCGGGGCCGTCGCCGGACAGTGCACCGAACCAGGCGACCCGTTCGGTGGCGGAGACCCGGATGCCGGCGATGCCACCGCCGGTGCGGCCCTGCGGCCGGACCGTCTCGGCACCGAAGTGCAGCAGCTGGGCGTCGGTGGTGATGAAGCAGAGCGTCTCGGTGCCGGTGGCCAGCTCGACAGCGCCGACCACCTCGTCGCCGTCGTCGAGCCGGATCACGTCCCACTCGTCCCTGCCCAGGACCTCGGGGTTGACCCGCTTGACGGTGCCGTTGCGGGTGCCGATCGCGAGACCGGGCCCGTCGGTGGTGAGCCGGCTCAGCGCGAGCGCCCGCTCACCGGGCTCCAGCGAGGCCAGCTCGCTGACCGGGTAGCCGCCCTGGAGGTTCGGGTCGTTGGCGGAGGCAGGCAGCCCGGGCAGGTCGAGCACGGACAGCTTGAGCAGCCGGCCGCGGCTGGTGACCAGGCCGACCTCGCCGCGGGCCGTGGTGGGCACCGCGGAGACCACGACGTCGTGGTTGGCGCGACCGCCGCCCTCGCCGACCGGCTCGTCGCTCGACGTGCGGGCGAGCAGGCCGCTTGCGGACAGGAACGCGAAGCAGGGGTCGTCGGCGACTTCGAGCGGAGCGGCCGTCATCGGCGTGACGGTGGTGCCCGCGGACTCGAGCAGGACGGTGCGGCGAGGGGTGCCGTAGGTCTTGGCGACCTCGGCCAGCTCGTCGGAGACGACCTTCTTGAGCAGCGCCTCGTCGGCCAGGATCGCCTCGAGCTCCTCGATCTCGAGGCGCAGCGTCTCCTGCTCCTTCTCGAGCTCCATCCGGCTGAACCTGGTCAGCCGGCCCAGCTGCATGTCGAGGATGTAGTCGGCCTGCGCCACGGAGAGGTCGAAGACCGACCTCAGCCGCTCGCGCGCGGCGGGGCGGTCGTCGCTGGTGCGGATCACCTGGATGACCTCGTCGATGTCGAGGAGCGCGATGAGCAGGCCATCCACCAGGTGCAGCCGGTCGGCCTTCTTGTCGCGGCGGAACTGCGTCCGGCGGCGTACGACGTCGTAGCGGTGCTTCAGGAAGACCTCGAGCAGCTCCTTGAGGCCAAGGGTGCGGGGCTGCCCGTCGACGAGGCAGACGTTGTTGATGCCGAAGGACTCCTCCATCGGGGTCTGCTTGTAGAGCTGCTCGAGGATCGCCTCGGGGACGAAGCCGTTCTTGACCTCGATGACCAGGCGCATGCCGTTGGCCATGTCGGTGAGGTCCTTGACGTCGGCGATGCCCTGAAGCTTCTTGCCCTGGACGAGCACCTTGATCCGCTCGACCACCTTCTCCAGCCCGACGGCGTACGGCATCTCGGTGACGACGATGCCCTTGCGCCGCCCGACCGTCTCGATGCGGGCGGTCGCCCGCATCCGGAAGCTGCCGCGGCCCGTCTCGTAGGCGTCGCGGATGCCGTCGAGGCCGATGATCTTGCCGCCGGTCGGCAGGTCGGGCCCCGGAATGAACCGCATCAGCCCGTCGATGTCGGTGTTGGGGTGCGCAACCAGGTGGCGCAGCGCCTGGATCACCTCGACCAGGTTGTGCGGCGCCATGTTGGTGGCCATGCCGACCGCGATGCCGGTGCTGCCGTTGACCACGAGGTTGGGGATCGCCGACGGAAGGACGACGGGCTCGAGCTCTCGGCTGTCGTAGTTGGGCTTGAAGTCGACGGTGTTCTCGTCGATCGAGGCCGTCATCGCGACTGCTGCGGGCGCCATCCGGCACTCGGTGTAGCGCATGGCCGCCGGCGGGTCGTCGCCGCCGGGAGACCCGAAGTTGCCGTGCCCGTCGACCATCGGCAGCCGCAACGACCACGGCTGGGCCATGCGGACCAGGGCGTCGTAGATGGCGCCGTCACCGTGCGGGTGCAGCCGGCCCATCACCTCGCCGACCACCCGGGCGCTCTTCACGTGCCCGCGGTCGGGGAGGAGCCGCATCTCGTCGTTCATCGTGTAGAGGATCCGGCGCTGCACCGGCTTGAGGCCGTCGCGGGCGTCGGGGAGGGCGCGGGAGTAGATGACCGAGTAGGCGTACTCCAGGAACGACGAGCGCATCTCGTCGCCCACGTCGATGTCGAGGATGTGCTCCTCGAAGTCGTCGGGGAGGTCCTGCTTGGTGGTTCGCCGTGCCATGGCCCCATCCTCTCCCGCGGTGCCGACCGAACCTCACGGGGCACGCCGGTTGTCTACCCCCGCGAGTTTCGACCCGGGCCCACGACGACGCTCGCTCCGCTTCGCGGGCTTCGCAGTCGTCGTGGCCACCGGGCCGATCGCGGGGCGCGCTCGCTTCGCTCGCCGCCTGCACTGGGAGCCGATCCTGCGGGCATCTCGACAGGCTCGATGAGCGGTGGTGCTGTCCCAGCCCGGGGTTGCGGGGTTTCGAGACGGGCGCCAGGGCGCCCTCCTCAACCAGCGGTGGTTGAGCGTGGGCTGGGAGGCGACCCTGCGGGCATCTCGACAGGCTCGATGAGCGGTGGTTCAGCTCGCGAGCCGGCTTGGGTGGTTTCGAGACGGGCGCCAGAGCGCCCTCCTCAACCAGCGGTGGTTGAGCCTGCGCTGGGAGGCGACCCTGCGGGCATCTCGACAGGCTCGATGAGCGGTGGTGGTGTTCCAGCCCCCGGTTGCGGGGCGCCCTCCTCAACCAGCGGGGTGGTGTTCCAGCCCCGTCCATACGGGTCAACCCAAGGGCGGTCCCCGGATACGGTGGTGGAGTGAGCGGGCCGGAGCAGGTGGGCACGGCCACCCTGGCCGGCCAGCCGCCGCGCCACTGGGAGGCCGACGTCATCCTGCGCGACGGCAAGACGGCGCACGTCCGGCCGATCCGGCCGGAGGACGGCGAGCTGCTGGTCGAGTTCTACGAGCGGGTCTCGGACCGGTCGAAGTACTACCGGTTCTTCTCTCCGATGCCGCACCTGTCCGACCGCGACGTGGCCCGGTTCACCCAGGTCGACCACGACCAGCGAGTGGCGTTCGTGATGACGCTGCAGGGCCAGATGATCGCGGTCGGGCGGTACGACGTGGTGGAGCCCGGCGAGGCCGAGGTCGCCTTCCTCGTGGAGGACCAGCACCAGGGCCGGGGGATCGCCCAGATCCTCCTGGAGCACCTCGCCCAGGCCGCCCGCGAGCGCGGCATCGAGCGGTTCGTCGCCGAGGTGCTGCCCGACAACCAGCGGATGATCCAGACCTTCCGCGACGCCGGCTACCGGGTCGTCAGCGCCTACGACGAGGGCGTGCTCCAGCTGGAGTTCCCGATCGAGCCGACCGACACCGCGATCGGGATCATGCAGGGCCGCGAGCACGTGGCCGAGGCGGCGTCGATCCACCGGTTCTTCAACCCCGCGTCGGTCGCGGTGATCGGGGCCAGCCGGCGCCAGGACACCATCGGCCAGGCGCTGGTCCGCAACCTGGTGACCGGCGACTTCACCGGACGCGTCTACGCCGTCAACCCCAGCGCCCGGGCGGTGTCCGGGCTGCCGACGTACAAGAACGTCACCGACATCCAGGACGACGTCGACGTCGCGATCGTCGCGGTGCCGGCCGAGTCGGTCGAGGACGTCGTGCTCGACTGCGCCGCCAAGGGCGTGCACGGTCTGGTCGTGATCTCGTCCGGCTTCGCCGAGACCGGCGAGGAGGGGCGGCAGCGGCAGCGCCGGCTGGTCGGGCTGTCCCGCTCGTACGGCGTCCGGCTGATCGGCCCCAACGCGCTGGGCATCATCAACACCGACCCGGCCGTGTCCATCAACGCGTCGCTGGCCGGGGTGATGCCGCCGCGGGGCCGGGCCGGCTTCTTCTGCCAGTCGGGCGCGCTCGGGTCGGCGATCCTCGAGAAGGTCCGCAACCGCGGCCTCGGCCTCTCGACCTTCGTCAGTGCCGGCAACCGCGCCGACGTGTCCGGCAACGACCTGCTGCAGTACTGGGAGGAGGACGAGTCGACCGAGGTCGTGATGATGTACCTCGAGTCGATCGGAAACCCGCGCAAGTTCTCCCGGGTCGCGCGCCGGGTGAGCCTGCGCAAGCCGATCATCGCGGTGCGCTCCGGCCGCACCACCCAGGGCGTCCCGATGGGCCACGCAGTCCGCAAGATCGCGGCGCCGCCGCAGGCCGTCGACGCGATGTTCCGGCAGGCGGGCGTGATCCAGGTGGACACCCTCGAGGACATGTTCGACGTCGCCCAGCTCGCGGCGCACCAGCCGCTGCCACGAGGCCGCAGGGTCGCGATCGTGGGCAACTCCGACGCCCTCGGGCTGCTGGCCGCGGACGCGGCGTCCGCGGTCGGGCTGGTGGTGAACAAGCAGATTGCGCTGAGCGCCGAGCCGTCGCCCGAGGACTTCGAGGACGCCCTCGACGATGCCATCGACGACCCTGACGTCGACGCGGTCGTGGTGGTCTACATCCCGCCGCTCAGCGTGGCCGGAGAACCCATCGCCAACGTGCTGGCCGCAGTGGGGGAGCAGTCCGACAAACCGCTCGTCTCGACGTTCCTCGGCACCGAGGGCATTCCCGAGCTGCTCCGCGTCCCCGACGTCGCCGGCTCCACCGCGGGCCGCGGCTCCGTGCCGTCCTACCCCGCGGTCGAGGCCGCCGTCCGCGCGCTGGCCCGGGTGGTCGAGTACGCCGTCTGGCTGCGCACCCCGGACGGCGCGGCGCCGGACTCCACCGCCGTGGACCCGGCCACGGCCCAGAAGGTGATCGGCCGGGCGCTCGCGGCGAGCCCCGACGGCGTCGACCTCGACGAGGAGGCGCTCACCGAGCTGCTCGCGGCGTACGAGATCGAGCTGTCGGAGGCCCGGCCCGTCTCGTCGCTGCGCGAGGCCCAGAAGGCCGGCCGGGAGCTGGGCTGGAACGTCATCCTCAAGGCCACCACCGAGCGCGTCCGCGAGCGGCCGGACCAGGCGCACGTGTGGCGCAACATCGACTCGTCCGCGGAGATGCGCGACGCCTGGGAGAACCTGCTCGAGGTCGTCGGCGAGTCCGAGGAGGCCGGCTACGTCGTCCAGAAGAACTCGGCGCCCGGCGTACCGATCGCGATCCGGAGCCTCGAGGACCCGCTCTTCGGACCGGTGGTCTCGTTCGGCATCTCCGGGCCGATCATCGAGCTGC
The DNA here is from genome assembly GCA_963800715.1 of uncultured Actinomycetota bacterium. GTDB lineage: Bacteria > Actinomycetota > Actinomycetes > Propionibacteriales > Nocardioidaceae > Nocardioides. The sequence continues at coordinate 318,238 of CAWDBZ010000003.1, forward strand.
TCTCGGACGTGTCCTACCGGATCCCGCCGATCTTCGCGCACGACGCGGCGTCGATGGTCCGCGAGATCCGCTCCTCGCCGATGCTCTTCGGCTACCGCGGCAGCGAGGTGGTCGACATCGACGAGGTGGAGCGGCTCATCCAGCGCGTGGCCCAGCTGCAGAACGACCTGCCCCAGGTCCGCACCCTCGAGCTCTCGCTGGTGCTGGCCGGCGCCCACGGCGCGACCGTGCTGACGGCCGCGGCCCGGGTCGAGCCGGTCATCGACCCGCGCTCTGACTGGTTCGTACGCCGGATGCCCGCGGTCCCGGGCGACACCATTCCGGGCTGAGTTTTTCGACTCCGTGCGAGACTCCACCTCATGTCTCTCCGCACCACCGACGACCAGGACCGCAGCGTCGAGCTGCGGGAGGCGATCGATCGCACCGGCTACTACCCCGAGGTGGTCGTCGACAGCGTCGCCGCGGCGGTGGCGGGCGAGCGCGTGGTGTCGTTCTACGTCCACCACGAGCCGACCTTCGACCGCGACGAGGTGCGCCGCCACCTGTCGGTCATGGTGCTGACCCCGAGCCGGCTGATCATCGTGCACACCGACGAGCACGCCGGGGACGACCTGCTGCCCGAGCCCTACACGTCCACGTCCTCCGAGGCGATCCGGCTCAGCTCGGTCACCTCCGTGGTGGTGACCCGCATGGTCGCGAACCCGACCAAGGGGCCGACCACGCCGGCCGAGGCCGTCATCACGCTCGGCTGGGGCGGGGTCAGCCGCGTCGACCTGGAGCCGGCCGGCTGCGAGGACCCCCAGTGCGAGGCCGACCACGGCTACACCGGCGTGCTGGCCTCCGACGACTTCTCGCTGCGCGTCTCGGCCGCGGCGGACGGCCAGGACGCCGTGCCGCGTCTCCTGTCGTTTGCCGAGCAGCTCTCGGCCCGGACCCACTCGACTTGAGCGAGCCCTTCACCGAGCCCGCCTACGGCCATCGCGGACTCGGGGACGTCGTACCGGCGATCGCATGCGCGCTCGGAAGCGACGTCCTCGCGGCGCCCAGCGGCCTGGTGCTGCCCGACGCGCCGGCGTACGTCCTGTTCCTCGTCGACGGCCTCGGATCGCGGTTGCTCGAGAGGTACGCCGCCACGGCGCCTTATCTCTCCTCGCTGCTGGCCGCCTCCGCGCCCGGCACCGCTGGCGTGCCGTCGACGACCGCGACCAGTCTGACCTCGCTCGGCACCGGGCTCACGCCCGGCACGCACGGCCTGGTCGGCTTCACCAGCCGGATACCGGGCACCGACCGGCTGCTCAACGCGCTGTTCTGGGACAAGGCCGTGGACCCGCTGGAGTGGCAGCCTCACCAGACCGCCTTCTCGCGGCTCACCGACGCCGGCGTGCGGGTGGACGTGGTCAACAAACGGGAGTTCGACCGCAGCGGGCTGACCATCGCAGCGCAGCGCGGCGCCGGCTACATCGGAGCGGACCGGATCGGTGAGCGGATCGCCGGCGCCGTCGTCGGGTCCATGCACCGTCCCTCGCTGACCTACATCTACGACGGTGACCTCGACTGGACCGGCCACAAGTACGGCGTCGACTCCCCGCAGTGGCTCCAGCAGCTCGCTGCCATCGACGCCGAGACGGTGCAGCTGCGTGAGGCCCTCCCCGACGAGGTGCGGCTGGTCGTGGTCGCAGACCACGGCATGGTCGACTCGACGGCGGCCAGCCGGATGGACGTCGACCAGCACGACGAGCTGCGCGACGGGATCGTGCTGCTCGGCGGAGAGGCGCGGTTCCGGCACCTCTACTGCGCGGACGGGGCGGCGTCGTCGGTCGCCGGCTGCTGGGCCGAACTGCTGGGGGACCGCGCCGAGGTGCTGCTCCGCGAGGAAGCCATCGCCCGCGGCTGGTTCGGCCCGGTCACCGAGCTGGTCCTGCCGCGGCTGGGCGACGTCATGGTCGCGGCTCGCGAGGACCTGGCGATGTTCTCGAGCAAGGACTTCGGCTACGAGATGAGCCTGGTCGGACTGCACGGCTCACTGACCTCGGACGAGATGCTGATCCCCATCCTGATCGGCTGAGTCTCGTCGGCTGACTCCTCACTCCGGCTGGTTGCCGTGCTCGCCGCCGACCAGGAACGACGACTCGACGCCGGTGTACATCAGGTGGGCGACCAGCCCCTCCGCCGCGTGCACCAGCTGGTGGCAGTGGTCCATCCAGATGCCGGGGTTGTCGGCCACGAACGCGATCTCGAACGTCTCGCCGTCCTTGACCTCCAGGGAGTCCACCCACCAGGGGCTGCCCGTGGCCGCGACGCCGTCGCGCGAGAGCACGACCGCATGATGCCCGTGCAGGTGCATCGGATGGTTCTCACCGCTGCTGTTGTCGATCTCGAACACGACGATGTCGCCTTCGCTGACCATGTACATCGGGACGTCGGGGAACAGGTGGCCGTTCACCGTCCAGAACAGGCCGGGCCGTCCGTCGAGGAAGCCCGGGCGCCTGCCGATCCGGTAGTCGAACCGCCGGTCCGGCTCGCCGGCGTCGAAGCCGATCTCGGTCGGCTCGCCGTAGGTCAGCAGGTCCACGGCCTCCCTCGGCGCCCGCGGCGCGTCGCCCGAGCTGGGGTCGTCGCCGAACACGAGGGCAGTGGAGCCGCCGAAGTCGACCCGGATCCCGTCCTCCGGCACCACGAACCCGAGGTCGACGCGGCCGCCGGCCGGCACGCCGTACTTCTCGTCGTCGATCTCGCCGGGCTGGTTCACCTCCCTGCCGTCGACGGCGAGGACCTGGTACGGCGCCCCGGTCACCCACAGCGACGTCAGGCCGTTGTCGGTGTTCACGACGCGGAGCCGGACGGCCTGGCCGGGGTCGGCGTCGACGGTCGTCGTACCCTCCTCGCCGTTGAGCGTCGCCCCGTCGGCGTACCGGTGCAGGACGGCGAGCGCCTCCTGGGTGTCCGGGTCCGGAGCCTCGGGATGGATCACCAGGGCACCGAGGAGACCGCGGCGCACCTGCTCGTGGGAGATCTGGTGCGAGTGGTACCAGAAGGTGCCCGCGTCCTCGGCCACGAAGCGGTAGACGTGCTCCTCGCCCTCGAGCACCGCGTTCTGGGTGACGCCCGCGACGCCGTCCTCGGCGTTCGGGACGTCGACGCCGTGCCAGTGCAGCGTGATGCCGTCGTCGACGTTGTCGTTGACCAGGGTCACCTCGACCAGGTCGCCGACCGTGGCCTCCACCGTGGGTCCGGGGGAGGTGCCGTTGACGGTGTAGTGGTCGTCCTCGACGTGGACGGTCAGGGTCTCGCGTACGTCGGCGGGCCGGGCCGGATCGGCGACCAGGTCCTTGACCGGGGTCCCGTGCCCCATGCCGTGGTGCTCGTCGACGGGGCCGCCGCCCCAGTCGACGTACCCCATCTCCGCCATGTCGTAGCTGTCTGGCAGCAGGCTCGACTGCCACATCCAGCCCAGCGGCAGCAGCAGCGCAAGGGTCGCCGCGATGGCGACCCAGGTGCGCGGCCGGGCCTTCAGAACAGCCCAGGTCCGGGCGCGCAGGCTCGCAAGACGGTCGGGCAGCGGCACCCGTCAGACCGTGCCGGCGGCCGCCGGCGCCGCCATGGTGTCCGCACTCTTCCTGGCGCGTTGTGCCGCTCCGCCTGCGGCACCCATGATCAGCAGCGCGTTGATGCCGTGCAGCGCTCCGAAGCCCGAGCCGAACTCACGCGAGAGCGGGGGCAGCACGAACACCTGCAGGATCACCAGGACGACGATGATCGCGGCCATCATGACGCCCTGTGGGACCTTGGCGAAGAAGGAGACGATCAGCAGCACCAGCGAGGTCAACGGGATCAGGACGACCCCGACGAAGAACATGTGGATGGCGAAGCCGATCTCCCCGCCGAACGACTCACAGTCCTCGGTGCAGTCGAGGAACTCCTCGTCGACGACGCCGCCGTCGTTGACGAAGTTGGTCACGCCGAAGAACCCCCACGCGATCGCACCCGCCTGGACGACGACGAGTACGGCGATGGTCAACGCCAGGAATCGGTAAGCCTTCACAGGAACCCCCCTGTAGATGCGGTGTCAGTTTCACTGAGGCAAGAGCATCCGCCGTGACGGCGCGCCGGGCAATGGTTTTGCCGGGCCAGGTTGTGACTAGATCTGCTTGACGAATCAACCGAATGGCAGCGGCTCGGCGCCCAGCGCCACGGCGTGCGCGCGAGCCGCGGTCATCCGGCGGCGGTGGTGCTGGCGGCAGAGCACCTCGTAGGCGACCTCTGGAGCCGCCTCCTGGCTGCCGGCCTGCTCGACGTCGCCGACCACGATCACCTCGCCCTCGACGACCATCACGCCGTCCTCGGTGCGCGCGTTGTGGGTGGCGCGCTTGCCGCACCAGCACAGTGCCTCCACCTGCAGGACGTGGGTCCGGTCGGCCAGCTCGACCAGCCGGGCACTGCCCGGGAACAGCTCGCTGCGGAAGTCGGTGAGGATCCCGAACACGAACACGTCGAGCTGGAGCTCGTCGACCACCTTGGCCAGCTGGTCGATCTGGTCGCGGGTGTAGAACTGCGCCTCGTCGCAGATCAGGTAGTCGACCCGGGCGCCGCGGGTGAGCTCGTCCACGACGTACCGCCAGAAGTGGAAGTCCTGGTCCACCTCGATCGCGTCGTGCTGGAGGCCGAGGCGGCTGGACAGCATCGAGGTGCCCGCGCGGTCGCGGCTGGTGAAGATCCTGCCGACCAGGCCGCGCTGGACCCGGTTGTGGTTGGTCTGGAGCGCCAGCGTGCTCTTCCCGGAGTCCATCGTCCCGGTGAAGAACTGGAGCTCGGCCACGCGGACACCCTAATGAGCCGCGCCCGGGTCACGGGTGCAGGCGCGACCCCTTGACCGTCTTGTCGACGCCGTTCTTGGGGCCGTGCACCGCGATGCCCACGAGGTCGAGCTCGTCGCGGGCCACCGCCCGCACCACCGCGCGGTTGGCCAGGTCGTTGCCGGTGGAGAACATCTCCCGGGTGTAGACGCTCATCGCCAGGTCGCGACCCAGTGCTCGGGCGTGCGCGGCCTTGACGGTGACGGCGTCGGCCTCGAGGACCACGACCGGCTGCCGGAGCAGCGGGAGGTACGGCGTCCCGTCCGCGTCCTCGTAGGGCTCCCCGATCAGCTGGGGAGTCGCAGCGACGATCCCGCTGACCAGGAAGGCGGTCACGTTGAGCCGCTGCCAGCTCTCGAGGTCGTCGCGGACCAGGACCGCGATCTTGGTGTCGAAGCGGATCGGTTCTCCCAGGTCGCCAGCGTCCATGCGTCCAGAGTCGCGGGCCCGGCGTGGTGCGGTCTTGTACGTTCCTGACGTGGACCGGGTGCGAGCGTGGCGGCCGGCAGTCGCCGGTGTCTCGGAGGTGTTGCACGCGCACTTCACCGACCACACCTACCCGGCGCACGTGCACGATCACTGGACGGTGCTGCTGGTCGACAGCGGCGGGGTGGACTACACGCTGGACCGCACCCGGCAGCAGGCGGTCGCCGGGCGGGTGACCGTGCTGCCGCCGTACGTCTGCCACGACGGACGCGCGGCCAGCCCCGGCGGCTTCGACAAGCGGGTGCTGTACGTCGACGACCGCTGGCTGCCCGAGCGGCTCACCGGGGCGGCGCTCCGGTCGCCGACGCTCGCCGACCCGGCCCTCGCCCGGGCGGTCTCGGAGCTGCACGAGGTGCTCGACTCGCCGGGGGACGAGCTCGAGGCCGAGTCCCGGCTGGCGCTGGTCGCCCAGCGGATCACCGAGCACCTCGACCCGATCGCCCCGACCGAACGCGACGGTCGCGACGCGGGCCTCGCGCGGCTGGTGCGGGACCGGCTGGACAACGACGCACCGAGCCTCGAGCGGCTCGCCCGCGAGCTCGGCACGCACCCCTCGCACCTGGTGCGGGTCTTCGGCCGTGAGTACGGCCTCCCGCCACACCGCTACGTCGTCGGCCGGCGCCTCGACCAGGCCCGCTCGCTGCTGCTCGCCGACATGCCGATCGCCGAGGTCGCGACGGTGACCGGCTTCCATGACCAGTCGCACCTGACCCGGCACTTCCGGGCGTTGCTCGGGACCACCCCGGGCGCGTTCAGGAGCGCCGCCTAGAACGGACCGCCGGTCGCCGGCACCAGGACCTGCCACAGGTGGCCGTCCGGGTCGGCGAACGCCCCGCTGTAGCCCCACTCCTGCTGCTCCGGGGCCGATGCGACCTCCCCGCCGGCGCCCGTTGCTCGCGCCACGAGGTGGTCGACCTCGGCGTTCGTCTCGACCTGGACGCTGAGCAGGCACTCCACCGTGCCGCGCTCGGCCGTCGTGCGTCCCGCGGTCACCCACCCGAAGCCGCCGGTGGGGATGTACATCACCGTCGTCCGCTCGTTGAGCACCACGCGCAGCGGCTCGGGAACTCCGTCGTCGGCAAGCTCGCCAGGGGTTTCGAACCCGAGGGCTCGCGCGAACGCGTGGGCCCGGCCTCGGTCCTCCGTGGGCATGGCAATCGTGGCGTTGTAGCTCATGACGTGCAGACCTCGCGGCGCAGTCCGACTCATCGGTGAGGATGTCCGGGTGACCTCCCCGCTGATCTCGGCCGACGAGCTCCGGTCCCGCCTCGGCGAGGTGACGGTGCTCGACGTGCGCTACCGGACGGGCGGGCCGCCCGGCCCGCCCGAGTACGCCGCGGGGCACGTCCCCGGCGCGGCGTACGTCGACATGGGCACCGCCCTCGCCGCGCCACCCGGCGCGGGCGGCCGGCACCCGCTGCCCGACCCCGAGGTGTTCGGGGCCGCCATGCGGAAGGCCGGTGTCTCCGTCGATCGCCCCGTGGTCGTGTACGACGACTGGGGCGGCTACGCGGCCGGGCGGTGCTGGTGGCTGCTGCGCCACCACGGACACCCCGACGTCCGGGTGCTGGACGGCGGCTGGTCGGTCTGGCTGGCCGAGGGTGGCCAGGTGGAGACCGGCACGCCCGAAGTGGCCGAGGGCGACTTCCGGCCCGGCCCGGGCGTGCTGCCGGTCGTCGACGCCGATCGGGTGCTCGACGTACCCGTGCTGGTCGACGCCCGGGCGCCCGAGCGCTACCGCGGCGAGACCGAGCCCATCGACCCGGTGGCCGGCCGGATCCCGGGTGCGGTCAATCTCCCGACCAGCGCCAACCTCGGCGTCGACGGCAGGTTCCGCAGCCCCGACCAGCTCCGCGCGCTCTACGAGGCCGCCGGCGTACCGACCGACGGGTCGCAGGAGGTCGCCGTCTACTGCGGCTCGGGCGTCACGTCCATCCACGACCTGATCGCCCTCGAGCTGCTCGGCGTGCACGCGGCGCTCTACCCGGGCTCGTGGTCCGGCTGGATCACCGACCCCGACCGCCCGGTCGAGACCGACTAGCGGCTGTTAGGAAGGGGACCATGCAGTCCACCCAGATCGTGCTGGCCGCCCGACCCGACGGCGAGCCCACGGCCGCAGACTTCGGGACCGTCACCGTCGACCTCCCACCACTCGAGGACGGGCAGGTGCTGCTGCGCGTCCGCTACCTCTCGCTCGACCCCTACATGCGGGGCCGGATGAGCGCGGCCGAGTCGTACGCCGACCCGGTCAGCATCGGCGACGTGATGCTGGGCGCCACGGTGTGCGAGGTGGTCGAGTCGCGGTCCGACCGTCGTGCGGTTGGCGACCTGGTGCTGTCGTTCTCCGGCTGGCAGACCCATGCCGTCGCGGACGCGCGGGCGATGCGGAGCCTGGACCCGGACGCCGCGCCGGTGTCGACGGCGCTCGGGGTGCTGGGCATGCCGGGGTTCACGGCGTACGCCGGGCTGCTCCTGCTCGGCAAGCCGGCTCCGGGCGAGACGGTCGTGGTCGCCGCGGCCACCGGACCGGTCGGGTCCGCGGTCGGGCAGATCGCGAAGATCAAGGGTGCCCGAGCGGTCGGGATCGCCGGCGGACCCGAGAAGTGCCGGGCGGTGATCGAGGAGTTCGGGTTCGACGCGGCGGTGGACCACCGGGCGGACGACTTCCGCGACCGGCTGGCCGACGCGGTGCCCGCCGGGATCGACGTCTACTTCGAGAATGTCGGAGGTGCGGTGGCCCGCGCCGTGCAGCGGCACCTGAACCTGTACGCGCGGATCCCGGTCTGCGGCCTGGTCGCGGGCTACAACGCCACCGCGGCGGCCGAGGGGCCGGACCGGCTCGACGGCTTCATGCGCCGGGTGCTGACCAAGAGCCTCACCATCCGGGGCTTCATCCAGACCGAGTTCGAGCGCGAGCACCACGCGCAGTTCCTCGAGGAGATGTCCGCGTGGGTCAGGGACGGACAGGTCCGCTACCGCGAGGACGTCACCGTCGGACTCGAGAACACGGTCGAGGCGTTCAACGGCATGCTGGCCGGCCGCAACTTCGGGAAGGTCGTCATCCAGGTCGGAGAGTGACCTGCTTGACTCCCGCGGATGGAAGGCGTGCGCATCGAGGCCATCGGCCCCGAGGACCCGAGGTTCGCCGAGTGGCACGCTGCGATCGTGCGCTCCTACGCACACGGGCGGGAGCCGGGCTGGTGGGAGTCGCTCGCGGCGACGCGGATCTACTTCGCTCGGGCCAGCGCCCAGACGCGCCACGTCGCCCTGGTGGCAAGCCTGGACGGCAGCGTTGTGGGCGGCGCCGAACTGAGCCTGCCGCTAGACGCCGACCTGGAGACGATGTCGGTCGAGCTGGGTGTCCTGCCGGACACGCGCGGCCGAGGCGTAGGTGACGCGCTCCTGTCCGCGGTCCGGGAGGTGGCCACCCGCGAGGATCGTCACGTGCTGCAGGCCGAGGTGTTCGTCCCCGCCGACCTCGGCCCCCACCAGTGGCCCGGAGCCCGCTTCGCGGAGCGGCACGGTCTGCGGTGTGCCACCGTCGAGCACCGCTTCCTGCTCGACGTGCCCGTGCCCGACGAGCGGCTCGACGATCTGGCGGCCGGGGCCGAGGAGGGCGCCTCGCAGGATGACGTGATCGTCTCCTTCGTGGGCAGCTGCCCCGAGCGGTACCTCGACCAGTGGGCGCGGATGCGGACGCAGATGAACCAGGACGTGCCGACCGGGGAGCTGACGATCACCGCCCGTCAGATGGACGCCCAGCGGATCCGGGACTCCGACCGCAGGATGGCCGAGCAGGGCTGGACCAAGGTCCGGAGCATGGCCCTCGACCGCGACGGCACCGGTCGCGGCTACACCGAGCTGTTCGTCTCCGAGCACGACCGCGACGTCGTGGTGCAGGACGACACGTGGGTAGACCAGGCGCACCGCGGGCGCCGGCTCGGGATGCGACTGAAGGTGGCCAACCTGCGCCAGCTGCAGGACCACGACGGCGGCGCGCTGCTCGGACCCCGTCGCAGCGTCCAGACCTACTGCGAGCAGGACAACGCCGCGATGCGACGCATCAACGCTGACGTCGGGTTCCGCGAGGTCGACACCCTCCGCGGCTACGAAGGCCCGGTCGGCGGCTGACCGGGCGAGCTACCAGTGGATGCCCTTGAACACCTTGGCCAGCATGATCTGCTCCGACTCGCGGGTGCCGGTGGAGCCCTGCTCGCCCTTGGCGGCGGCCGAGTCGGGGAAGACGTGGTAGGCCATGTTGAGCACCCGGAAGGCGAGCTTCGGCGCCACCGTGTGCGCGACCGCGCCCACGTTGCCGAGCAGCGTGTTGATCTCGTGGGGGCGCTCGACCATGGCCTTGATGACCAGGTCGGCCGCCTGCGCGGGTGAGATGGTCGGGAACTTGTCGTAGATCTTGGTCGGGGCGATCATCGGCGTCCGCACCAGCGGCATGTGGATGCCGGTGAAGGTGATGCCGTCGCCGACCAGCTCCGACGCGACGACGTTGGACCACGAGTCGAGCGCCGCCTTCGACGCGACGTACGCCGAGAACCGGGGCGGGTTGGTCTGCACGCCGATCGAGCTGATGTTCACGATGTGGCCCCGCTTCTGCTTGCGCATCGCGGGGATCAACCCCATGACCAGCCGGATCGCCCCGAAGTAGTTGAGCTGCATGGTGCGCTCGAAGTCGTGGAACCGGTCGTGCGACAGCTTGATCGAGCGGCGGATCGACCGGCCGGCGTTGTTGACGACGAAGTCGATCGCCGGCAGCTCGGTCGTGATCTGCTCGCAGAGCGTGTCGATCGCCTCGAGGTCCGACAGGTCGCACGGGAAGACGTGGGCCCTGCCGCCGCGCCGCTCGATCGTGGCCCGAGTCTCCTCGAGCTTGTCCTTGCCGCGGGCGACCAGGACCGGGATGCCGCCGCACTGGGCGACCTTGAGCGCGGTGACCTGACCGATGCCCGAGGACGCGCCGGTGATGACGACGTACTTGCCCTTGAGTGCGTCGCGGTTGCCCGAGTCGCGGCCGGTTGCCTCGTCGAGGTTCTCCTCCCAGTAGCCCCAGAGGGTCCGCGCGTACCCCTCGAGGTCGGGCACCGCGATGCCGGAGCCGGACAGCGCCTTCTCGGTGCGTCGCGAGTCGAAGACGGAGGCGAACGACGTGTGCGCCAGCACCTCGGCCGGCAGGCCGAGCCGCCCGACGGTCAGGTCGAGCATCGCCTGCCCGGGCGCCGACCTCACGATGCCGTTGATCAGGGTCGAGGGACGGAGCGCGCGGGGGAGGAGCCCGAGGGCCCCAGTGTTCCGCCGGTCCACCGGCGTCGCGAACGTCGGTGCGCCGGCGGCCTTGCAGAACGCGTTGACCATGTCGACGACCGGCTGCGGGTCGGGATTGACCAGGTGGAACGCCTCGCCGTCGCGGTCCGGCAGGTGTCCGAGGTGGTCCATCGCCTTCGCGACGTAGTCGACCGGCACCACATTGGTGTCGCCGAGGTCGACGCCGACCATGGGGAGCCAGCCGGGGAGGTTGTCGCGCATCCGCTTCAACAGCGGGAAGAGGTAGTAGGGGCCGTCCACCTTGTCCATGGCGCCGGTCTCGGAGTGGCCGACCACGATCGCGGGCCGATACACCCGCCACGGCACCGTTGCCTCGGTGCGGACGATCTTCTCGGACTCGTACTTCGTCCGGTGGTACGGCGAGGGCAGGTGCTGTCCCTCGTCGAACATCGACTCGTCGAAGGTGCCGTGGTAGTCACCGGCCACGGCCACCGACGACACCTGGTGGAAGAGGCCGACCTGGAGCGCGTCGGCGAGCTCGAGGGCGTGCCTGGTGCCGCCGACGTTCAGCTCCTCGTTGGTCGCGTCGTCGGCGGTCATGTCGTAGATCGCCGCGAGGTGGAAGAAGTGGTCGATGCCCGGTCCGTCGCCGGCGCGGTGCTCGCTGATCCAGTCGTCGTCGACGCCGAGCCGGTCCGCCGCGAGGTCCCCGATCACGGGGACCACCCGGTTGGAGCCCCAGGACTGGATGAGCGACTCCATCCGGGGAAGAGACGCCGCGCGGCAGAGCACGAAGATCGTGCCGTCGCGGTGGTCGACGAGCTCCTGGACGAGGTGCCGGCCGATGAACCCCGTGGAGCCGGTCACGAAGTACGCCATGGGGCGGAGGTTACCGGCTGGTCACCTCTGCGGCGAGGGCTCCGGATGCTTGACCGGTGAGTGCTGGGCCGGCCGCTGCGGGATCGAGGCGGCCAGGCTGAACGTCGCCAGCAGCGACCAGTAGAGGAGCGCGGCCCACTGCCCGTGCGGCGTGCCCAGGCCGAACCGTTCTCCGCCGACCCCGGTCGCGGTCAGCGCCCAGATCGGGACCGTCGAGGCCAGCACCAGGGCGGCCAGGACGCGCAGTGTGAGCGGTCCGCGGCCGGCGACTGCGGCGCCGCCGGCCATGCAGATCAGGGGCACCCCGATCGTGCCCGCGCCGACGCCTCCATCAAGGAATCCGCTGGGGTCGAAGATGCCGGTGACCAGGACCGAGGCGAACAGCAGGGGGCTGGCCACGATCCAGCCGCGGTGTCGGGCGTCCGGCGTGCCGGCGTACGCCAGCAGCGCGCCGACCACGGTGCCGGGGAGCAGGATCCAGAGGTAGGTGCCGACCCAGGTGAAGGCCGTCTCGTGGTGGCTGATGTCGGACATGAAGGCGCGCAGCGAAGCCGCCCAGGCCAGGCCGGCGACTGCGCCGAACGCGACCGTGGCGCGCGGCCGGAGCGGGCCGGGAGCCCGCCACAGCCACGACGCGGCCATGGCGAAGACTGCCGCGAGGGAGGTCAGGAGCAGCCCGACCCACAGGTCCCGGACGCCGGAGGTGGGTCCCTGGGCGAGCCCTGTCGAGATGGTCGAGATCGCCGGCTCGATGAGCGCGGCCAGCATCAGCAGCGGCGCCAGCGCAAGCCGTCGGTCGGGAACCGCTCCTGCCAGGGAATGCGCCAGGGCGCGGACCAGCAGCGCCCCGGCGACCGTCGCCGGCGCGAGGATCAACGCGAGGCTCCACCACGTGAAGCGCGAGTCGGTGCCCGCGAACTGCTGCATCCAGCCCCGGAGGGCGCAGGCCCAAGCGAGCCCGGCGACGCCGCCGACCACCAGCGGAGCGTGACCGTCCGGCCGGATCATCCCTCCAGAATGCAGCGCCAGACAGCTCGGCGCATCAGGGCCAGCATCACAACTGAGGTCGGGACAACCCCGTGTCGCTCCGGCCGGGCTCCGGCAGCGCTATGTGCCGTCGCTGTTGCCCGGACTGCCGCCGAACATGATCTCGTCCCAGCTCGGGACCGAGGCGCGGCCCCGAGTCTTCTTGACCGGGCGGCGCGACGGCTCCGGCGCAACGTCCTCGTTCTGGCCCTCGTCCTGGCCCTCGTCCTGGTCCTCGTCGAGGGCCACCGCGTCGGCGGCCTCCTCGACCAGCTCGCTCTCGTCGACGCCGGGCTGGTCGTCGAGGAACGCCTCGATCGGCTCGTCGGTGATGCCGAGCACGTCGTCACCGAGCGTGAGCTGGTCGGTGTCCTCGGCGGGGACGGCCGCGAGCCGGCGGACGCCCGGCTCGGGCTCCAGCTCGGCGACCGGGTCGGGGACGTCGCCGACCAGCCAGCGGGCGTCGTCGTTGTCGAGGACCACGAAGTTGCCGGGCTGGTCGAAGGTGAGCTCGGCGAGGCCGTCGCGACCCTGGATGGTGAACCGGCCGGTCAGCGCCCACCGGCCGTCCTCGCGGCGCCAGGCGTCCCAGGCGATCACCTCGGGGTCGATGTTGCGCTCGTGGAGGTGGCCGGTGATCGCCTCGCTGAGGGTGCGCCCGCCGTGCGGCGTCTCGCCGGCAGGGCGGCGGATGGAAGACCGCTGGGCGCGCTCGGCGACGTGCTCGCGCTCGGCGAGCACCGGGGCGGCGTAGGGCATGACCTTCTCGACGGTGGTCTTGGCGGCGGCCGCGACCGACTCGGGGGTCTCCCCGGCGCGGATCCTGGCCTGGATGTCACGGGGTCGCAGCATGCTTTCCATCTGGGTCTCCACCTTGGGCACCGGATTCTCGGGTCGGGTCGCGGGGTGTACGCCGAGGGCCGCCCGCAGGCGGGCATCGATCTCGAGCGTGAACTCTTGTCCGGCAGGGTCGTGCGGGTCGGACAGCCGGAGCCGACGACCGTCCTCGGTCACTCCGAGCAGCGTGAGGTACTGGCCGGCCGGGCTCTCAGGGCGCGCTCCGACCAGCGGTGGGCTGGGAGTGCGCTGGCTAGCTGCGCTTTGGGGTGCCGACATTCCTCGTCATGGTCCTCTGTCCGGATGCGGCGAGCCTACGTCAGCGGGGCGCCTGCCAGCGGGACCGTGAGCGTGCGCCACGCCGGGATCGGCGTGATCGTCGTCGCAGGTCAGCCGCCCAGCACCCGCCGCAGGTAGTCGTTGGCGAAGACCCGTTGCGGGTCCAGCCGGTCGCGCATCGCGAGGAACTCCTCGAAGCGGGGGTACGCCGGCGCGAGATCGGCCGCGGTGCGGGTGTGCACCTTGCCCCAGTGCGGGCGGCCGTCGTGTGCGCGCAGGATCGGCTCCATCAGCGCGAAGTAGTCGCGGTGCTCGGCGGCGCGGTGGGTGTGGAAGGCCAGGTAGAAGGAGTCCCGGCCCCCGGCGGTGGAGAGCGGGATGTCGTCGGCGGGGGCCAGGCGGATCTCGACGGGGAAGCTGATCCGCAGGTCCGAGGCGTCGAGTGCCCGACGGCACTCGCGCAGCGCGTCGAGGCCGGCCGTTCGCGGGACGGCGTACTCCATCTCCCGGAAGACCACCCGCCGCGACGCGGTGAAGACCCGGTGCGGGACGTCGGAGTAGGTGCGCTGGCTGAGCAGTGCCGCGCTCATCCGGTTCATCCGCGGGATCACGCCGGGCACCCGGTTGGCGCCGGCGGTGAGGACGCCGAAGGCGGTGTTCTGCAGGAACTCGTCGTCGAACCATGCCCGGCGGCGGGACAGCGGCTTCGTGATCGACAGGTCGGTCCCGCGGCGGGTGTTGTGCTTGGTCAGCATCCGGTCGGTGTGGGGGAACCAGTACATGTCCACGTGGTCGGCCGCCGCGGTCATGTCGTCGAGGCCGTCGAGTGCCTCGTCCCACGACATCGGCTGCTCCTGTGCCTCCAGCACGAAGATCGGCTCGACGCGGAACGTGATGGTGGTCAGGATCCCGAGCGCGCCGAGCCCGACGCGGGCCACGTCGAGGACATCGGCGTTCTCCTCCGGAGTGGCCCGGAGCAGGTCGCCGGTGCCGGTGACCAGCTCGAGGCCGACCACCTGCGCGGCCAGCCCGGCCGCGGTCCCGCCGGTGCCGTGGGTGCCGGTGGAGATCGCACCGGCCAGCGTCTGCTCGGCGATGTCGCCCATGTTGTGCAGGCTCAGGCCGAGCCCTTCGAGCTCCGCGTTGAGCACCTTCAGCGAGGTGCCGGCCCGTGCGGTGACCGTCAGCGCGTCGTGGTCGACGGCGACGATGCCGGTGAGGCCCTCGGGCCTGAGCATGGTCGCCTCGGGCGCCGAGATCGCGGTGAAGCTGTGGCCGGTGCCGACCATCTTGACCGTGCTCGCGGTCTCGAGCGCGCGGCGTACCTCCGCGACGACGTCGCCCGCGTCGGCCGGGGTGGCCTCACGCGTCGGGCGGGCCGTCTCCAGACGGGACCAGTTCGTCCAGGTGCTCACTCGGCGAGCCTATTGACCTGCCTCCGCGGGCCCCGATGGCGGCCACGACGCCGATGAGCCCGGAGCACAACGGGACGAGGTACGCCGCGTGGGCGCCGTGCGCGTCCACGACCACACCGGCGACGGCGGCACCCGGCGCGATGCCCGCGGCCATGGTCGTGTGCAGGATGGCGATGCCCTCGGTGAGCCGGCCCGGGGGCACGGTCTGCTCGATGAACGAGACCGCGCCGATCAGGGTCGGCGCGATCGCGAAGCCGGCCAGGAACAGCAGGACGCCCATCGCTACCGTGCTGCCGATCAGCGGTGTCGGGGCCATCAGCGCGGTCAGCGCCACGACGCCGATGCGCATCCGCATCGCCGGGCCGACGCGCCAGGAGATCGCGCCGGTGACGACCCCAGCCAGCAGCGAGCCGAGCGCCCAGATGGCCAGCAGCACGCCGGCGATCGCCTTGTTGCCGACCGAGTCGGCGAAGGCGACGGTGACCACCTCGGTGGAGCCGAACAGGCCACCCAGCGCGAAGCTGATCAGCGCCACCGGCACCATCAGCCGCCACGGCATCGCGACCTTGACCCCTTCGTCGTCGTGAGCGGGGTGCGCGGGTGGTTCGGTGCTGCGGAGGGAGCAGAAGACGAGGGTGCCGATCAACCCGGCGAGGATCGCGGCGATCAGCCCCGCGGCCGGGTCGACTGTGGTGGCGAGCACGGTGGCGAGCGGGGGCCCGGTCAGGAAGACGGTCTCGTCGACGACCGCCTCGAGGGCGAACGCGGTCTGGCGCTCTGCCGGGGCCTCGAGGACATGGGTCCAGCGCGCCCGGACCGCGGCACCGACCGCGGGCATGGTCGCCCCGGCCAGCGCGGCGAAGATGTGGGGGAGCGGGACCCGGTAGCCGACCTCGACCGCCCACACCAGGAGCGAGAGGCTGGCCGTGCAGATGAGGACGGCGGGCAGCAGCACCCTGGCCTGCCCGAGGCGGTCGATCAGCCGACCCTGGAGCAGTGCGGCCAGGCAGGACGCGATGACCAGCGCCGCCGAGATGCCACCCGCCAGCCCGTAGGAGTCCGTGCGCGCCGAGATCAGCAGCACGATGCCGAGGGTGACCATCGAGATCGGCAGCCGGGCCAGGAACCCGCTCGCGGAGAACGCGACCGCGCCCGGCTTGGACAGGACCTGGCGGTAGGCGGAGAGCACGGGCATGGCCCTCCGGACACTAGGCCCGCGGAGGGACCGCCCCCAACTCCATATCGGCCGGTGCCCTCTGCGTGGGCAACGCACGTGTGGCCGCGACCGTCAGCACCGCGGCCCCGAGGGGGATGAGGTAGGCCGGGGACGCGCCGCCGTGGTCGACGACGATGCCCGCCAGGGCGGCGCCCGGGGCGACCCCGGCGACCAGCCCGGTCTGCAGCAGCGCCATCCCCTCCGTGAGCCGGGCCGCGGGAGTGACCTGCTCGATCATGGCCGTGGTCGCTATCAGCGTCGGCGCGATAGCGAAGCCCCCGACCAGCATCAACGCGGCCATCACCGCCCTCGAGTCGACCAGCGCCAGTGGCGCCATGGCCGCCACCAGCCCCAGGGCTCCCCATCGGACCCGCTGGGTGAGCCCGCGACGGAAGGTCACCGCGCCCGTGATCGCGCCGGCAGTCAGGCTGCCGAGCGCCCACAGGGCCAGGAGCAGCCCCGACGCCGACTTGCTGCCGTGCTCGTCCGCGAACGCGACGGTGATGACCTCGGCGGCCCCGAACATCAGGCCCAGCGCGACACAGACGACCGTCAGCGGCCCCAGGGTCCGCCACGGCAGCGGCACCCGGGACCCGGCGGCCGGGTCGCGCGGGTGGGCCGGTGGCTCCGTGCCGCGCTGGGCGGCGAACGACAGGCTCCCGCCGACACCGGACACCACGGTGGCAGCGATGCCGGCGACCGGGTCGACGAGGGTGGCCAGCAGGGTGACGAGGATGGGCCCGATCATGAAGACGGACTCGTCGACGACCGCCTCGAACGCGTAGGCGGTCTCCACCTCGGCGGGCTTGTCGAGGACGTGGGCCCAGCGGGTGCGGACGCAGGCGTCGATCGGCGGCAGGGTGGCACCGGCCACGGCCGCCGCGACGTACGTCGTCCAGAGCGGCCAGTCGGCCTCCACCGTCACGACGAGCGCGACCATGGCCGACCCGAACACCAGGCTGCCGAGCGCGAGCACCTGGCCCTGCCCCCGCGCGTCCACGAGGCGGCCCAGGGGCAGGGCGACGACCGCGTTGGCGACCATGTAGGCCGCCGCGACCGAG
>CAWDBZ010000004.1:0-217609 GCA_963800715.1 uncultured Actinomycetota bacterium
AGGTCGCACTAGTGAACTTGTGAACGCAATCACTAAGTGGCGCGTCGCTCATACTGCCACTCCCGATCCGAGCCGTGAAGCCGGGGGGTTTCGGCCTCTGACCTGCGGAAATACGTGACGGAAACGTGTCCTAAATCGTGGCCCCGTCGGTGGTTGAGGAGGTGCCCCCGTCGGTGGTTGAGGAGGTTGCGCAGCAACCGTCTCGAAACCCCCGCAGCGAAGGCTGGGAGCCGACCCGTCCGGACGGGGCTTCAGCCCCAGCCCCGACTCACCAGGTTTCGAGACGGGCGCAGAGCGCCCTCCTCAACCAGCGAGAGGTGCTGGCCTCGCTCGATGGTTGAGGAGGTTGCGCAGCAACCGTCTCGAAACCCCCGCAGCGAAGTCTGGGAGCCAGTTGTCGAGACGGGCGCAGAACGCCCTCCTCAACCAGCGGTGGGTCGATCAGATGGCATTGCGATTTCTCCACGCGCGGCTGGCCAACGCGGAAAGGTCTTCCCAGCGCCCTTCGATGAGCGCGATCCGCTTTTTGCGGCCCCAGCCCTGGACCATCTTCTCGAAGGCGTACGCCTCGTCGACCCGTGAATCGCACTGGGTTTTGTAGAGGCTCGGACTATTGGATTCCGACCAGGGTCTGGTCGGTCCGTGGTTGAGCGTAGAACGTCTCCTCGAACTGCGCTGGCGGAACGTCGTCGAGATAGCCGTGGAGTCGCTGGTGGTTGTGCAGTGGACCCAGGACAGGGTGGCGAAGCCCGCCGCCCACAACGAGCTTCAGGGCCGGCCACGGCGGGCCGCGGACGAGTTCGGCTGTAGTAGCCGTTCACGGCCTCAGCCGGGCGTTGTGTAGCTGTCGCGACGGTCCCGATGCGAGGGAACTGCACCTATCTCGTCGAGCGTTCGACGGTGCGGATGGAGGTGAATGCGAGCCGGCATCGCTGTGACACCGCAGCCCTCGAGCCGGGTCCCGCGTGACCAGCGGGCCATCTGATGGCGTCAAGGCCCATGCGGTGACGCATACCGGACGCGGCCCGCCGGCCGGCGGATAGGTCGGGAGTAGGCGTCGATGATGAAGCAGACGTAGGCCACCCCGGCCCAGGTCGGCACGTAGGTCAGATCGGTGACCCACCGCTGGTTGGGGGAGGTGGCTGCGAAGTCACGTTCGACCAGATCGGGATGTCTCGGCACCCCCGGGTCGGCGAGAGGTCCGCACCCCTGGGCGCCGCACCCGTTCGATCGGGCTCGGCCCGCATCAGCCGGGCGACGATCACGGCAGGTGTCGAGACGGGCGCGGCGCGCAGCTTTCCACACCTTGTGGGCGCCATAGACCCGGTAGTTGTCCTCCCACAACGCCGGATCACCGGACCCAGCACCGCGTCGCGCCGCGACAGGCCGAGGGCGCACGACTCGGCCGCGTAGTAGACGCTGGGGGCTTCACCTGCAGCCCCGCCTGACGCAGGTCTCGACAGACGGGCTCGACCCAGAGCACGTCCCTCGAAGACCTCAAGCAGCGGTTGGCGTCCAGGAACTCCTCGCTCACGGCTGGTTAGGCGGTTCGAGCAACCGTCTCAAGAAAGCGCTGCCCGCGCGAAGGATCTGGTTGGCCCGACGCCGCTCACGGGGCTTCAGCTCCAACGCCTCGACTCGACCAGGTTCATCGGTGGACAGACCCGGCGCAAGCGACCCTCGTCGATCTCGGCCTGACGCACCCAGGCCCGCACCGACTCGAGCCCGTAGCCCAGCTGCCGCGCCACCCGCGCGATCGTGCCGATATCGGTGCCCAACTCCGCCCGCAGAGTGCGAACCATCCGCACCGCCGCGTCCTTCTCCTCCTGGCTATACCGCCGAGTGCTCGGCTTCCCAGGCGTGATGTCCCTCGGCATAACTCCATCCTCGTTCCCAAACGATGGAGCCTCCAGCAAACCCAGTGCGATTCACGCGCGAAGTCCGCCGCCCACACGAGCTTCACCGGACGGCGGCCGCGACGTCGGGTGTACGCCGCGCCCTCGCCGGCGTTGTGCTGACTGATGCGAGCGTCGAGGTTGACGGTGCTGCCGACGTAGAACGAACCGTCGGCGCACTCGAGGATGTAGACCCAGGCCATGGGCGCAGGCTGCCCGCGGTGGACGACACACCGGACGGGTCCGCCGGCCGGCTGTGGATAGGTCGAGTGCCGTCGATCACTGTGGATGTCTCGAGGCCACCCGCTTGCCGGCCATCCGCTGGTTGAGGAGGTTGCGCAGCAACCGTCTCGAAACCCCCGCAGCGAAGGCTGGGAGCCGACCCGTCCGGACGGGGCTTCAGCCCCCAGCCCCGACTCACCAGGTTTCGAGACGGGCGCAGAGCGCCCTCCTCAACCAGCGGTGGGTGCTGGCCTCGCTCGCTGGTTGAGGAGGTTGCCCAGCAACCGTCTCGAAACCCCCGCAGCGAAGGCTGGGAACCGACCCGTCCGGACGGGGCTTCAGCCCCCAGCCCCGACTCACCAGGTTTCGAGACGGGCGCAGAGCGCCCTCCTCAACCAGCGGGGGTGCTGGCCTCGCTCGCTGGTTGAGGAGGTTGCCCAGCAACCGTCTCGAAACCCCCGCAGCGAAGGCTGGGAGCCGACCCGTCCGGACGGGGCTTCAGCCCCAGCCCTCCTCAACCAGCGGTGGGTGCTGGCCTCGCTCGCTGGTTGAGGAGGTTGCCCAGCAACCGTCTCGAAACCCCCGCAGCGAAGGCTGGGAGCCGACCCGTGCGGACGGGGCTTCAGCCCCCAGCCCCGGCTCACCAGGTTTCGAGACGGGCGCAGAGCGCCCTCCTCAACCAACGGGTGGCGCGAGGCCGCCTTCCTCAAGCAGCGGAGGCGCGATGCAGGGTGACGATCCCGCCCGAGAGGTTGCGCCACTCCGGGTGCTGCCAGCCGGCCTCGGCGATCAGGTCCGCGAGGCCCCGCTGGTCGGGCCAGGCCCGGATCGACTCGGCGAGGTAGACGTAGGCGTCCGGTGAGGACGAGACCGCGCGGGCGATCGGCGGGAGCGCCTTCATGAGGTACTCGACGTAGACGGTGCGGAACGGCGCCCAGGTCGGATGGCTGAACTCGCAGACGACCAGCCGGCCGCCCGGGCGGGTGACGCGGAGCATCTCGCGCAGCCCGGCCAGTGGGTCGACGATGTTGCGCAGGCCGAAGGAGATCGTGACCGCGTCGAAGGTGTCGTCGGCGAACGGCAGCCTGGTGCCGTCGCCGGCGGTGAACGGCAGCGCCGGCCTGGCCTTCTTGCCCACCTGGAGCATGCCGAGGGAGAAGTCGCACGGCACCACGACCGCATCGCGGTCGGCGAACGGCTGGCTCGACGTACCGGTGCCGGCGGCCAGGTCGAGCACCCGTTCGCCGGGGCCGGGGTCCACCGCGTCGATGACCTCCTGGCGCCAGCGCCGGTCCTGGCCGAGGGACAGGACGTCGTTGGTCAGGTCGTAGCGCTGGGCGACCGCGTCGAACATCCGCCGTACGTCGGCGGGCTGCTTGTCGAGGTCGGCACGGGTCACCCGCGAAGCCTAGGGCGGCGTGTCGGCAACCCGAAGCCGCCGCCAAGCGTCACTGTGATGACCAGACTCCCCCTTCCCCACTACACCGCCCCGTCGGGAGCCTCCATGACATCGTTCCGCCGCGCGGGCCTCGGCCTGCTCGTGGTGATGCTGCTCGCCGTGTCGGCGGCGGCCGTCGGCTTCGCGATGCAGAGGTCCACCGGCCCCGACATCGACGGTGGCTCGACGGTGCAGGCCAGGCCGGTCGCGCAGGACGCTCCGGTGCAGCCCGCGGCCGAGCCGGTCGTGGAGCCGGTCGCCGAGCCGCCCAGCCGCGTCTATCCGCCGCGCTCGCAGAAGCGCCCCATGCACACGATGGAGCCCGGCGCCGTCCTGCTCTCCAAGGGCGACACCGGGACGAAGGTGCGCGACCTGCAGGCCCGCCTGGCCGCGCTGGCGTGGTTCTTCAGTCGCGGCACCGGCACCTACGACGCCGCGACCGTCGAGGCGGTCCGCGGCTTCCAGGAGAAGCGGCAGATCCCGGTCACCGGCGAGGTCGACCAGCGGACCCTGGACCGGCTGCACGACATGACCTCCGAACCGTCCCGCGACGCGATGGGGCTCCACAACGTGCCCGGCCCGCTGGACGAGCGCTGCCAGACCGGCCGGGTGCTGTGCATCGACAAGTCCAGCCAGACGCTGCGCTGGGTGGTCGACGGGAAGGTGCTCAAGACCGTCGACGTCCGGTTCGGCTCGTCGTCCACCCCGACCCGCGAGGGCGCCTACTCGGTCTACCTCAAGAGCCGCGACCACTGGTCCCGGCTCTACGACACGTCGATGCCGTTCGCGATGTTCTTCTCCGGCGGCCAGGCGGTGCACTACTCGCCGGACTTCGCGGCCGTCGGCTACGGCGGCGCCTCGCACGGCTGCGTCAACGTGCGTGACCACGACGCGGTCGCCTGGCTCTACGACCAGGTCGAGGTCGGTGACGAGGTCGTCGTCTACTGGAGCTAGTCAGCCTCCGGAGTCGGTGGTCGCGGCCACTCGTGGGTACGCTCGACCCTTGTGACGAGTGGCCCATCCATCGACGTCTCGACGGAGACGTCCACCGCGCCCCTCGTCGTCCGCACCGTCGAGCTCGAGATCCCCGCCGAGGCCTCGCTCATCGACATGCTGCCCGAGGACCATCCGGTCACCTGGCTGCGCCGCGGCGACGGTCTGGTCGGCTGCGGCGTCGCTGCCGAGTTCCGCACGTCCGGCGCGGGCCGGTTCGCCGAGGCCAACGAGTGGTGGCGAGCGCTCACGGCGCGGGCGATCGTCCGCAGCGACGTGGACGAGCCCGGCAGCGGCCTGGTGGCGTTCGGCACCTTCGCGTTCGCAGACGAGCCCGGCGACTCCGCGCTCATCGTCCCCGAGGTGATCCTCGGCCGTCGGGGCGACACGGCATGGCTGACCACCGTCTCCTCCGTCGGCGGCCTCGATCAGCTGGACCGCCGGCTCGAGCTGGCCACCACCCCGCTGGCTCCGGTCGACGTGAGCTTCACCGACGGCGCGCTGAACGGCGAGAAGTGGATGGGCGTCGTCGCTGAGGCGGTCAACCGGATCAACGCCGGCGACCTCGAGAAGGTGGTGCTGGCCCGCGACCTGGTGGCCACCGCCGCCGAGCCGATCGACGTGCGCTGGCCGCTGCGCAAGCTGGCTGAGCAGTACCCCACGTGCTGGACCTTCCACGTCGACGGGATCTTCGGCGCGACACCGGAGCTGTACGTGCGCCGCGAGCTGGGCCTGGTCACCTCGCGGGTCCTGGCCGGCACCATCCGGCGTACCGGCGACGATGCCAGCGACCTCAGCCTCGCGGCCCGGCTGGCGCGGTCGTCGAAGGACCTCGAGGAGCACGAGTACGCCGTGCGCTCGGTCGCCGAGTCACTGGCACCGCACTGCTCGTCGATGAACGTGCCCGAGGCGCCGTTCGTCCTGCACCTCCCCAACGTCATGCACCTGGCCACCGACGTGACCGGCGTCGTCCACGACTCCGCGACCGTGACCTCGCTCGAGCTCGTCGCGGCGCTGCACCCCTCCGCCGCGGTCGGCGGCACGCCCACCTCGGTCGCGACCGACCTGATCGCCCAGATCGAGGGGATGGAGCGGGGCCGCTACGCCGGCCCGGTCGGCTGGATGGACGCCGACGGCGACGGCGAGTGGGGCATCGCGCTCCGGTCCGCCACCATCTCGGGCAACACGGTCCGGCTGTACGCCGGCTGCGGCATCGTCGCCGACTCCGACCCCGAGGCCGAGCTGGCCGAGACGCAGGGCAAGTTCGTCCCCGTGCGCGACTCGCTCGCCTAGGAGCAGCCACTCCCCTGCTGGCCGGCTGCGCAGGCGAGATCCACGTGCACGTCCTGCCACCAGCTGATGATGAGCTTGGCCGGCTGACCGGTCGCTGTCACCAGCAGCCCGGGGTCCTGGGTCCAGACCAGGTTGATGACGTCGCTCGACTCGGTGCAGAAGACCCGCCCGGCCGCCTCCGTGGCGGGGTCGAGGCCGCCGGCCGCCTGGTCGTCGATCGAGATGTCCTGGCCGCGGGCGCGGTTGAGGTCCCAGCTGAGCTCGCCCTCGAACTCCCGACCGCTGCAGTCGCCGGTGTTCTCCGGCACCGGGTCGCCGGAAAGCGCCCGTACTGCGTCGGTGTAGGCGTCGTACAGCTTCTCCGGCGAGGAGTACGGCGTCAGGACGGCCACCTGGACGTTCGAGGCAGGGGTGCGGCAGGTGACCTGGCCGTCACCGGCGGCGCACGCGGAGGGCGGCAACCCGTCTGCGTCCGCGACCGAGAGCAGCGACAGCACCTGCGCGGCCGGGCTCCCTTCCGGGCTCGCTTCCGGGCTCCCCGCCGGACTGTCCGATGGGCTGTCCGCCGGGCTGTCCGCCGAGCTGACCGCCGGGCTGACCGACGGCTGGGGGGGCGCGGCGGCCGCCGAGGGCTGGACGGATGCGGCCACCCCCGTCGGTTCCGGTGTCGCGTTCAGCGACGGCACCGACCCGCCAAGGAAGTTCAGCAGGAGGTACTGGAGCCCCAACGCGCTCAGCACCATGACGAAGGCGATCGCGAGCTCGGGCCCGCTCAGCCTGCGGAGGGAGGCGGACACAGGCGGTGAGGGGGGCGGTGGGGCGGCCGGTGGGGCGGCCGGTGGGGCAGCCGGTGGCGCAGGTAGCACCTCCTGAGGCTGGGCCGCGGCTGGCTGATCCGGGAACAGAGCCACGTCGAGGGCCTGGTCGAGCACGGCCGGCGCAGCGGGGTCGTCGGGGTCGAACCGCACCGGGCGGGCCATCATCACGATGGGGTGCAGGCCCTTGGTCGGCGGGTTGTCGCCGAGGTCGAGGCGGACCACGGGCAGGCCGGAGGCCGCCGCGTGCTTGACCGCGAGCCGGCACGCGTGCGCATCGGCGTACGCCGGCGACACGAGCGCCACGAAGACCTCGCAGTCCTCGATCCGGCCGACCACCTCGTTCCACCACGCGGTGCCGCGCTTGTCGTCGCGGTCGTCGACGGGCTCGTCGCCCAGGCTGTGCAGGACGCCGCTGACCCGATCCCCGATCGCGCGGTCCCGGTATGCGCTACTGACGAATACTCGACTCACAGCCGTCCTCCCCGAGTCTGGCTTTCAGTGGTCCAGACCAGAGAACGACGACGGCTCGCCGGAAGCATCCCCAAGGCTAGGGACATTTCGCGACCGCCTTAGTTTGGGCGCATGCCCTCAGGCGCGCACGACCACGCACACGACCCGCGCAACGACGAGATCGTGATCTGGGTCAACGGCGAGCTGAAGCCACGCGCCGACGCGACGGTCTCGGTGTTCGACTCTGGCTTCGTGCTCGGTGACGGGATCTGGGAAGGCCTGCGGATCCACGACGGCCACCCGGCGTTCCTCGAGCAGCACTTCGACCGGCTCTGGGAGGGCGCGGCGGCGCTGATGATCGACCTCGGGCTGAGCCGCGAGGAGCTGACCCGCGCGGTCTACGACACCCTGGCGGCCAACGGCATGACGGACGGCGTGCACGTGCGGCTGATGTGCACGCGGGGTGTGAAGTCGACGCCCTACCAGGACCCGCGGGTCACCGTCGGCCCCGCGACGATCGTGATCATCGCCGAGCACAAGCTGCCCACGCCGGAGACGGTCGAGCAGGGGCTGGCGCTGTTCACCACACACGTGCGCCGCGCGACGCCGGACACGCTCGACCCGAAGCTCAACGCGCACAGCAAGCTCAACGACATCCTCGCCTGCATCCAGGCCTACCAGGCGGGCGCCGACGAGGCGCTGATGCTCGACCCGCACGGGTTCGTCGCGACCTGCAACAGCACGCACTTCTTCATCGTCAAGGGGACGCCGGACCAGCCCGAGGTGTGGACGTCGGACGGGCGGTTCTGCCTCGGCGGGATCACCCGCGGCAACGTGCTGGCGATGTGCCGCGCAAACAACATCACCGCGCTCGAGAAGACCTTCAGCCTCACCGACGTCTACAGCGCCCAGGAGGCGTTCGTGACCGGGACGTTCGCCGGGGTCGCGCCGGTCCGGTCGGTCGACGGACGCACCATCGGCTCGGGCGAGCGCGGCCCGGTGGTGGCCCGGCTCCAGGAGCTGTACGGCGACTGGGTGGCCGCCGACGTGGCGGCGCGGACGGCGCCATGACCGGGCCCGGAGAGGTGCGCGTCGCCATGTGGTCGGGCCCGCGCAACATCTCGACCGCGATGATGCGGGCCTGGGAGAACCGGCCGGACACGGTCGTGGTCGACGAGCCGCTCTATGCGGCGTACCTCTCCCGGACCGGCCTCGACCATCCGGGCCGCGACGAGGTGCTGGCGGCCCAGCCGAACTCGCTGGACGAGGCCGTGGCCGAGCTGCGCGCGCCGCTGCCGCAGGGCGCCACCGTCCACTACGCCAAGCACATGGCCCACCACCTGGACTCCGCCGAGGACGCCGGTTGGACCGAGGCGTTCCGCAACGTCCAGCTGATCCGGGACCCGGCTGAGGTGGTCGCCTCCTACGTCCGCTCGCGCGAGGCCTGCGAGCCCGACGACATCGGACTGCTCCAGCAGCAGTGGCTGATGGCGCGCTGGGACGCGGCCGGCCTCGACGTGCCGGTCATCGACGCCGCCGACTTCCTCCAGGACCCGGAGTCCCACCTGCGCTGGCTGTGCGACTGGCTCGGCATCGACTTCACCGACCGGATGCTGGCCTGGCCGCCCGGCCCGCGCGACTCCGACGGCGTGTGGGCGCCGTACTGGTACGACGCCGTGCTCGCCTCGACCGGCTTCGCGCCGTACCGACCCCGCGAGGTCGACCTCTCGCCGCACGACGCTGCGGTCGCCGAGGCCTGCCGGCCGGCGTTCGACGCGCTCCGGGAGCTGAGAGTCCGGGTGTAGTTCCGCCCACAGTCGGTTGCGTCGGGCGCCATCCCGCCGGGCGCTAGTCAGCGATCAGCAGGAACGCGACCACACCGATCAGCCCGATCACGAGGAGCGCCGCGAACCACATCAGCGCCTTGCTGCCGCTGCTCGTGATCTCACCCGGGGTGCTGGTGTAGGGCAGCGCCTGAGCCGCACCCGGTTGGGCGAACGACGGGGGCGCGCTCGCCGACATGGTCGGTGACGCCGCTCCGAAGAGGCCCGCGAACTGGCCACCGAGGCCGAGCTGCTCGAGCGAGCTGCGCACGTGGGCGGCGCCCTCGGCTCCGAGGATCGCGGAGAGGTCCATCGGCTGCTGCCCTCCGGACACGACCTGCCCGTTGAGCGACACGACGGGCGGGATCTGGACGCCCTGCCCACCCGCCGCCGCACCGGCGGCACCCGCACTGCCGAAGATGCCGCCGAGCATGGCGCTGAGGTCGATGGCCTGCCCCGCCGGCACCTGCTGACCGTTGATCATGACCACCGGTGCGTTGCCGGAGTAGGGCACCGCGATCTGCGGGTGGTTCGGGTCCGCGGCGCGGGCCGCGCTCAGCTCGGCCTGGACCTTGGCGACGTGGGCCGCGGCGTCCGCGAGCTGCTTCTCGAGGTCGGAGACCTTCCCTGAAGCGCTGGCGGGATCCGGGGGCGGTGGCGTCTGGGTCATGTCTGTTCCTTCGCGTCGGCGAGCCGAACGTACTCCAGTCAGAGGTCGGCGCCGTCAGCGATCCGGAGCCACTCCTGCCCCCTCGGACCGACCAGCGTCTCCATCTGGGTCGCGAGCATCCCGTGGGCGGCCTCGGTGTAGACGCGGTCGTGGATCGCGAGGTTCCGGGGCGCGCCGACGGCTCGCACGAACTCGATCGCCATCTCGCTGCGCAGCCAGGGCGCGGACGACGGGCAGAGCAGTACGTCGACCGGCACCTCGGGCAGCGCCAGCGCGTCGCCGGGGTGGTAGACGACCTGGTCGCCGAAGGTCATCAGGTAGCCGGAGTTGTAGGGCTGGGGCAGCTCCGGGTGGATCACGTTGTGCAGCTCGCCGACCGCGCGTACGGGCACGCCGGCCCGTCCCCCAACTGAGAATGCCGCGCCGGCAGGCACCGTCGTGGTGCGCTCCGCGACGTCGGGCGCGTCGGTCGCAAGCTGCTCGGCGACCTGGCCGACCGTGAAGACCGGTGCGTCGGTGGCTCGCAGGTTGTCGGGGTGCAGGTGGTCGGGGTGCAGGTGCGTCACCAGCACCGCCGTGGCACCGGCCACCGCCTCGGGCTCGGTGAAGACGCCCGGGTCGAGGACCACCACGTGACCGTCGTGCTCGATCCGGACGCAGGCGTGGCCGAACTTCGTGATCCGCATGGTTCCGAGCCTAGGCAGAGCCTTCAGTCCGCGCGCTCCCGCGCACTGCCTAGGCTCGGCCCATGGCCACGCCCCACGACGTCTCGATCCGTCAGGCCGTGGTCGCGGACGCCGAACCGCTGGCGCACCTGCACGTCGACGTGTGGGACGACGCCTACACCGGGCTGATGCCGCAGGGGATCCTCGACGACCGGCGCGACAAGGTGGCCGAGCGGGTCGACAAGTGGCGCGGGATCCTCAGCGGCCGCGAGCCGACGTGGGTGGCCGAGGACTCCGACGGGCTGATCGGGTTCGCCTCCACGGGTCCGGCCCGCGACAACGACATGGACGACACCCTCGAGCTCTACGCGCTGTATGTGCGCGCGTCGTACTGGGGCACCGGTGTCGGCTACGCGCTGTTCGAGATCGCGGTCGGCGACCAAGCGGCGTACCTCTGGGTGCTGGCCGACAACATCCGCGCGATCGGGTTCTACGAGCGGCAGGGATTCCGGCTCGACGGCACCGAGGACGAGCTGGACGAGGGGCGGCACGTCCGGATGGTGCGGGCCGGCACATGACCGAACACTTGAAGCGTCGGCACTGGGACCTCGGCGACCCCGGCTTCGACGTCACCTCGGAGGTGGTGCACGAGGCCCGCGAGGAGGACTGGTACGTCGAGACCACGTGGGGCTGGGCGGTGCTGCGGTACGCCGAAGTGAGCGCGCTGCTGCGCGATCGCCGGTTCCGGCAGGGCAACGCGCGCTGGCCTGCGCAGAACGGCATCCACTCCGGTCTCTTCTCGGAGTGGTGGCAGGAGACGCTGCTCTCGCTGGAGGGTGACGACCATGCCCGGATCCGGAAGCTGATGGTGCCGGCGTTCAAGAACCGCGTCATCGCGGAGATGCGGCCGACCTTCCAGGCGATCGCCAACGAGCTGATCGACGCGTTCGCGCCGCGGGGACGGGTCGAGTTCGTGCACGAGTTCGCCGAGCCGTACGCCGCCCGGATCATCTGCCTGCTCCTCGGGCTGCCGCAGGACCACTGGCCGCAGGTGGCGGGCTGGGCCGACGACCTCGGGGCGTCGTTCTCCATCGACGTCGGCAACCAGGTGCCGAAGATCGAGACCGCGCTGACCGGGCTGGCGGGCTACGTCGAGGAGGTGGTCGCCGACCGGCGAGCCGCGCCGCGCGACGACCTGGTCACGACGCTGGTGCGGACTCGTGATTCGGAGGGGACGCTCACCGACCGCGAGCTCTCGGTGGCTCTGGTGTTCCTCGCCTTCGCCGGGATGGAGACCACCCGCAACCAGCTCGGGCTGGCCCTGCAGACGCTGCTCCAGCACCCGGACCAGTGGGCGCTGCTCGGCGAGCGGCCCGAGCTCGGCGGCAACGCGGTCGAGGAGGTGATGCGGGTCAACCCGACGGTCACCTGGGTGACGCGCGAGGCGCTCGAGGATGTCGAGTTCCAGGGCCTGCAGATCCCGAAGGGCGGCATCGTGCAGATGCTGTCGCACTCGGCCGGCACCGACCCGCGCGCGGTCCCCGACCCGTCGTTCGACATCACCCAGCAGCGGCCGCCGCACCACGGCTTCGGCGCCGGCATCCACCACTGCCTCGGACACTTCGTCGCCCGCACCGACATGGCGGTCGCGCTGCCGCTGCTGGCGCAGCGGATGCCGGACGCGGAACGCGACGGCCCGGGTCAGTGGTTGCCGGTGTCAGGCAACACCGGTGCGGTGTCGTTCCCCATCCGCTTCCGCCCGGCCACTCGCGTCGAGTGACGGAAATTGGCTGTTCGCAACCGTTTGCGGACAGCCAATTTCCGTATCTCGACGCGAAACGGGCGCGCTCAGGCGGTCTTGTGGTGCACGAAGCACCAGCGCCAGTCCTCGGCGGGCTCGGCGGACTCCATCACCGGGTGCGTGGTGTCGTGGAAGTGCTTGGTGGCGTGCTGCGCCACCGAGGAGTCGCAGCAGGCGACGTTGCCGCACTCGAGGCACTGGCGCAGCGACACCCACCGATGCCCGTCGTCGAGGCAGCGCTGGCAGACCGGGTCCTCGGCGGTCTCGACCGCCGGGAAGCGCTCGAGGTCCGGGCAACTGCCACCGGTGCGCCGGGCCGACGCGGTCTCCCGTTCGTTGCGACGCTCCTCGGTCGCGATGTCGAGCATGGACTCCTCGACGTCGAGCAGCGCCAGGACGTCGGCGACCACCTCGGAGGCGACGGTGCCGGCGCTTCGGATCTCCAGCACCCGCTCCCGCTCGGCCTCGAGCATCTCCAGCCGGACCCGGGCGTAGAGGTCGCTGGGCGACTCCTGCTCCGAATTGGTGGCGAGCCGCTCCCAGGCCGCGAAGTTCCGCTGGTCGAGCCGCTGCCGGATCAGCTCCACGACGCCTTGGGAGTCGTCGTACTCCAGCTCGTCGAGCCGGTGCAGGGCCGCCTTCGACGCCTGCTGGAGCAGAGTGGCGCGGGCCAGTGCGTCCTCGGCCGGGTCGGGGCCCGGCACCCGCAGCCGCTTGGCCAGCCACGGCAGCGACATGCCCTGGATGAACAGCGTCCCGGCCACCACCGTGAACGCCATCAGCAGCAGCACCTCGCGGTGTGGAGTGTCCTCGGGAATGACGAACGCCGCGGCGAGGGTGACCACGCCGCGCATCCCGGCCCAGCCCAGCATGAAGGTGTAGGTCCACGGTGGCGTGCGGCCGGTCGCCGGATCTGGCCCGGGCCGGACGATGAGGTAGCGCGCCGGGAACACCCACACCAGCCGGAGCACGACGCAGGCGGCCAGCGTGGCCGCGCAGACGCCGATGATCCGGCCCCACGACAGGTCGCCCTCGCCGGCGCCCTCGATGATCGTGCTGGCTTGCAGGCCGATGAGCAGGAAGACGGTGTTCTCCAGGACGAACGCGATCGTCCGCCAGTTCAGCCGCTCGGCAATGCGCGACTGTGCGGTCTGGAGGATCGGCGCCTTGTGACCCAGCAGCAGGCCGGCCACGACGACGGCGATCACGCCCGACGCGTGCACTTGCTCGGCGGCGACGTACGCCGCGAACGGGACCACCAGCGAGAGGCCGCTGTCGAGCACCGGGTCGGTCAGGTGCCGACGCAGCTTCGCGATGACGAGGAAGAAGACGAAACCGACCACCACGCCGCCGCCGGCCGCCAGCAGGAAGTCCAGGCCGACGTCGACGGGCTCGAACCCGCTGCCCTCGGCGACCGCGAGCGCAGTGCCGAGCGCCACCAGCGCGGTCGCGTCGTTGAGCAGCGACTCGCCCTCGAGGATCGTCACGATCCGCCGGGGCAGCCCGATCCGACGGCCGATCGCGGTCGCGGCCACGGCGTCCGGAGGGGCGACGACGGCACCGATCGCGAGGGCGATCGCCCACGTGACGCTGGGCAGCAGCAGGTGCGCCACCAGCCCGACCCCGAACGTCGTGAACGCCACCAGCCCGACCGAGAGCAGCAGGATCGGCCGCCGGTTGGCCTTGAAGTCGACCAGGGAGGTGCCCTGCGCCGCGGCGTAGAGCAGGGGCGGCAGCAGCCCGAACAGCACGACGTCCTCGGACAGCTCGACGTCTGGCACGAACGAGACGTACGACGCCACGACCCCGACGGCGATCAACAGGAACGGCGCCGGGAAGTCCAGCTGCCCGGCCACCCACGTGCAAGCGATCACCCCCACCGCCAGGCCGCAGAGCAGCAGGGTGACCTCCACGACGGACATTCTCCCGATGGCCGGCGCGGATACCTAGCCGTTCCGCTGAGCGCGCAATGTGGATCAAGCGGGAATACGCGCCCGTGGCGCAGGATCATCCCGTGACACCCAGTGAGCCGGTGGGCCAGTCGGTGGCTGCCGACACCTTCGCCGACTTCGTCGACCACCTCTCCGAGGCGCTCGCCAATCCTCAACAGTCCAGTGCGGGGGCCGGTGACGAGCCGGAGCTGTCCGGCGACGAGCTGGCGGCGCAGTTCCACTTCTCGCGCTTCCACTTCGACCGGATGATCCGGAGCGTCGCCGGCGAGCCGCCGCAGGCGTTCCGGCGCCGGATCCTGCTGGAGCGTGCGGCGTACCGCATGCTGACGACGAAGGCGCCCCTGATCGACATTGCTGTGGAGGCGGGCTACGGCTCACACGAGGCGTTCACCCGCGCGTTCACCCGGGCCTACGACGTCCCACCCGCCACTTGGCGGCGCTCCCCCGGCCGGATCCGCATCCCGGCGCCGAGCGACGTCCACTTCCACCCGCCCGGGAGCCTCCGGCTGCCCGCACGAGACAAGGTGACCCCGATGGACCTCATGACCCGCATGGTCGAGCACCACATCTGGCTGACCGGCGAGATGGTGCGGCTCGCCGCACGCCTGACCGACGAGCAGCTCGACCAGACGATCGAGCTCGATGTCGATGACGACCCGCAGACGATTCGCTCCCTGCTGTCCCGACTGGTCGGGCAGATGGGCATGTGGAACGCCGCGGTCGCCATGCGCGACTACGACTGGTCGGTCGAGGAGCACGAGTCGCTCGGCTCGATGCGCGCGCGGCTGGCCAGCGAGGGGCCGACGTTCCTGACTCAGGTCCGCGAGGTGGTCGAGCAGGAGCGGCTGGACGACACCTTCGTGGACGCGACCTGTGAGCCCGCCGCGGTCTTCACCTACGGCGGGATGATCGCCCATGTGCTCACCTTCGCCGCGCACCGCCGCACCCTCGTAGCGCTCGCGCTCTCGAAGCACGGCGTGGAGGAGCTCGGCTGGGGCGACCCGATGGTGTGGGTAGCGACTCCTACCTCGTGATCACGGCCTGAGCGCGCGGATCGCCTGGTCCAGCTCGCGGCGCCGGCTCCGGTCGACGACCGCCTCGACGACCTCGATGCCGCCGTTCGGGCTTCCGAGTGCGTGGTCGAGCTCGGCCGCGGAGTCGACGCGCCAGTGTGGAGTGCGGGTGGCCTGGCAGAGCGCGGCGAGGTCGACGTGGTGCGGGGTACCGAAGAGCCGCTCGTAGGCGTGCGCGTAGTCCTCGGCGCCCTGCTCGAGGGTGGCGAAGATCGAGCCGCCGTCGTCGTTGGCCACCACGATCGTGAGGTCCGGTCGCGGCTCGTCCGGCCCGATGACCAGCCCGTTGGCGTCGTGCAGGAAGGTCACGTCCCCCATCAGCGCAAGATTGCGGCTCTCGGCCTTCCGAGCGAGGGACGCGCCGATGGCGGTGGAGACGGTGCCGTCGATGCCGGACAGCCCGCGGTTGGCGATGACCTTGCGCCGGCTGCCGACGTCGTACGCCGTGGCCATCAGGTCGAGGTCGCGGATCGGGTTCGACGCGCCGACGACGAGGTGGCCGCCGGGTGGCAGCGCGCGGCTGACCGCGCCCGCGACGTGGTACGCCGTGAACCCGGCCGCGTCGACGAGGGCGTCGAGCTGGCGCGACACCGACGCGTCGGCCTCCTGCCAGGCGGCGAGCCAGGCGGGATCGTCGGTGCCGTCCACGGCCGGGTCCGTGATCGGGGTGACGGCGTAGGGCCGGGTCCAGGCCGGGTCTGCGTCGAGCACCTCGACACCGTCACGCGACAGAAGCCTCTGCACCGGCCGGGACAGGGTCGGGTGGCCGAACACAACGACTCGTTCGACCCGCTCCGCGAGTTCGGTGTCCAGGAGTAGCCGATAGGTGCGCAGCGCCGGCCCGGTCCGCGCCCCGCTGGACGGCTCGGCGAGCAGCGGCCACCCGGCGTCGGCCGCCAAGGAGCGAGCGCGAGGTCCGGCGTCGTCGCCTGTCACGACCACCGTCCGTGGCCCGAGTTCGACCACGGTTCCGGGGTTTCGTGACGGGCGCAGAGCGCCCTCCTCAACCACCGGAGGTGCCTCAGAAACCCAGCGGCCGGCCGGCATCAGCGGGTCGTCCAGCTGCACGTTGAGGTGAACGAGCCCGGGCCCGATCGGGTCGACGACAGCGGACCCGTCGACCGTGGCGACCTGCGGGCCGAAGATGCCTACCTGGTCGGTGGTCTGGTTGGCGTCGGTGCCGCGCAGCCGCAGCGGCCGGTCGGCGGTCACGACGACCATCGGCACCCCCGCGTGGTGGGCCTCCAGCACCGCCGGGTGCAGGTTCGCCACCGCGGTGCCCGACGTACACATCACCGCTGCCCGCGATCCGCCCTTGGTCAGACCGAGGGCGAGGAACCCGGCGGTCCGCTCGTCGATTCGGGTGTGCAGCCGGAGCAGTCCCGCCTCGGCCGCGTCGTAGGCCGCGAACGCGAGCGGTGCGTTCCGCGAGCCCGGCGCCAGCACCACCTCGCGGACGCCGTCCGCGACCAGCGCGGAGACGACCGAGCGAGCGACGTCGGTGGCGCTCACCATGTCATTCACAGTGACCGCACCTCGGCCAGCCGGGCCTCCCACCACGCCATCCGGTCGTCGGTGGCCGACAGCAGGTCGAGCGCGTGCGGGTCGACCTTCGGGCTCTGCGCTCGGGTGGGCACCGGCAGGTTGCCGCCGACGGGGATGAGCGGCTCGCCCACCACGTCCGCGGTCAAGAGCTGCACGGTCGCCAGCCCGCACGCGTAGGGCAGCGACGGCAGCGCGCCGGCCAGCGCGAGGCCGGCCGCGATCCCGACCGACGTCTCCAGCGCCGATGACACGACGACCGGCAGCCCGATCTCCTCGGCGATCCGCAGGCAGGCGCGCACCCCCCCGAGCGGCTGCACCTTGAGCACCGCGATGTCGGCGGCCTCGAGGTCGCGAACCAGGTAGGGGTCGGAGGCCCGGCGGATCGACTCGTCCGCCGCGATCGGTACGTCGACCGCGCGGCGCACGGTCGCCAGCTCCTCGACCGTCGCGCAGGGCTGCTCGACGTACTCGAGCCCACCGGCGGCCTTGTCCAGCGCGCCGATCGCGCTCACCGCGTCGTCGACCGACCACGCGCCGTTCGCGTCGACGCGCACCCGCCCCGACGAACCCAGGGCGTCGCGGACGGCCTCGACCCGCGCCTGGTCCTCGGCCAGCGACTGGCCCCGCTCGGCGACCTTCACCTTGGCCGTGGCGCAGCCGCCGTCGCTCACGATCTTGTGCGCCTCGTCGGGGCCTACCGCAGGCACCGTGACGTTGACCGGCACGACGTCGCGCACAGGGGAAGGCCAGTCGCCCGCGGCAGCTTCCTCGGCACAGCGCAGCCACGGCTCTGCGACCGCGGGCTCGTACTCCAGGAACGGGCTCCACTCGCCCCACCCGGCCTCGCCGCGCAGCAGCATCCCCTCACGGATGGTGATGCCCCGGAACCGGTGGTGCAGCGGGATCCCAAACACCCAAGTCTCACTCACCCGGGTCTCGGCCATGGGCCCAACCTAAGTGCCCCGGAGACGCCGCTGAGCGATGATCCCCCGGTGAGGCTGTTCCGGGACCCCGTCTGGCGGGGCAGCCTCGTGGTGCTGCTGCGGCACTACCCGGCCTACGCCGTGGCCATCGCGTTCGGCTCCGCAGCGCTGGCCGTCTCGGTGCTCTCGGGTCGCACGTTCATCGACGCCGCCGACGTGGCGCTGGTCCGGGGCCAGCTCGACGCCGTGCCCACGACCTCTGCCGCGGACGAGCAGGGACGGGTCCGGGCCTCGGTGTCGGACCGGTCCCCGCCGCGCGTCGAGGACGCGGTCACCGCGGCGATGGCCGGGCTGGAGGGCGGCGGTCCCACGCAGGTGATCCGGCAGCCGGTCGGGTTCCTCAACCCGCGAGACAAGGCCGCGCCGTACGTCGTCAACCCGGCCACCGGCGAACGCACCCCCGGCGTGGTCTTCGACGCGACCGGCGCCCTCGAGGCACTGGTCCCCGCGGCGGGGTCGCCGGAGCCGGGCGCCCCCGGCCTGTGGCTGCCGGACAGCGTGGCCACGAGGCTGCATCTCGAGGCCGGCGACCCGGTCGGTCTCCAGCTGGCTCCGCCGGGTCTTGATCCGACTCCGGCTCTGGCGACGGTGACCGGCGTCTACGTGACCGATCCCGAGGGTGCGCCCGAGGACCGGACCGGCCTCTGGAGCCGCCTGGCCGACGAGCTGCCCCGCTGGCCCGACCACGTGGTGCCGACGACGCCGAAGCTGCCCCTGCTGGTCGCGGACACCGGCACCTACCGGGCCCTGATCGCCGGCATGCACGAGCTCTCGCTCGTGACATGGGACGTCGCGCCCGCCGCGCACCAACCGCGCATCGCCGACCTCGCGCGGCTCTACGACTCCGCCGACGCCCTTCGCAAGGAGCTGCAGAATCCGTCGTCCGACCTCGCCGAGCAGGTCCAGCGTCGGGGGTCCAACCCGGTCAGCTTCGACACGGGGCTGCTGCTGATGGTCGTGGAGAGCCGCGCCGGGCTGCAGGCCGCGGACCAGGGCGTCGCCGCCGTGCGCATCCTCGCCGCGGGGCTGTCCTGGCTGGTCATCGCCCTCGCTGCGGTCGCGCTGCTCGTACGTCGGCGCGGCGAGCGCCAGGTGCTGGTCGAGCAGGGCCGCTCCTCGCTGGAGCTCACCGCGCTCAGCCTCGTCGAGGCCGCGCTCCCGATCGCGGTGGGGCTGCTCGCGGGATGGTGGGCCAGTCCGCCCTTCGTGTCCGCCATCGTGGGCGATGGCGGAGTGGGCCCACGAGCGCTCGACGCCGTCCTCCTGGGCGGCATCGTGCTCGCCACGGTGGGGGTGGCTTCCGCCGCCGATGCCCTCGCCCGGCACCGCCGCACGTCGGGCAGGACCGTGATCTCGGCCAGCCGGGTCCCCTGGCGCAGCGCCGTCCTGGCGGTGGCCGGCGCCGGGGCGATCAGCGCGTATCGCGGGGGCACGGAGTTCGACGCTGTCACGGCGGCGTTCCCCCTCGCGGCGGTGGGCGCCGCGGCGATCGTGGTCTCGACGGTGGCCACCGCACTCCTGGGACGACTCGTCCGACGATGGCTGCCGCGCCGGCTCGGGCCCCGGCTCGCCATGTCCCGCCTGGCGCGGGACCCGGCGTCGGCCGCCGCCTTCCTCGCGGCCACGGTGGCGTTCGGGGCGGCCGGCTACGGCCTGCTCGTCCACGCCTCCGCCGAGGACGCGACGACGGACAAGATCGCGACCGCCGTCGGCGCCAACAGCGTCTTCGGTGTCAACGACCCCGTCGCTGCCGAGGCTCTCGCCGCCGACACCGGCCGGTCGACCGTGGTGCTCCGCACGATCCCCAGGATCAACGGCTTCACCGGCGACCGGCTGTTCGCCGTGGACCCGGCCACCTTCGCCCAGGCGGCGCTCTGGTCGCCGCGGTTCGCGGGGCGTGAGCTGTCCGACGTCCTCGACGAGCTCAGCGGAGGGCCGGACGTCGACGCCGTCCCCGTCGTGCTCGCCGGCAGCGGCGCGAACGTCCCGGCATCGGGCACGCTCGCCCGCGGCGACAACTTCGAGGTGCCCTACCGCGTGGTGGACCGGATCTCTGGCTTCGCCGGTTCGGGCCCGTGGCAGACCGTCATGGTGGTGGACCAGGACGTGCTGCTCGGCCTGGCTCCACCCGGGTCCATCGACGTGCTCGAGGCCGAGGTGTGGAGCGCCGAGGATGCCGACACGCTCGCCCGCGCAGCCCGCGCCGCCGGGCTCACCGTCTCGCTCGAGGCCACCGCCGACGGGGTCCGTGCGGAACACTCCACCCTCGTGGCCAGGTCGTGGGTGACCAGCTACCTCCAGGCGTTCATGGCGCTGGCACTGGTGCTAGGCCTGCTCGTCCTCGCCGGGCTGCAGCGGCGAGACCGCGAGCAGCGCCGGCTCCAGGACCGGACGCTGGCCGATCTCGGCCACACCCGGCGGCTGGCGTCGCGGGCCGCCGGCGCCGCGCTGTCGATCGTGGCCCTGTTGGGCGCGGCCGCGGGCGGTGTCGCGGCGTACGCCGTCACTGCATCGCTCGCCACCCGGCTCGACCCGGAGCCGACCCTCCAGCCGGCCCTCGTGGTGACCGGGACCGGACCGCTGCTGGTCGCCGCTGTCGCGTTCGGGGCGGCTGCGGTCGTCCTCACCCTGGGCAGTGCGGCCGCCGAACAGTGGCTGGGCAGGTCCCGGTCCGTCAACGAGCTGCTGCACGATGAGTGAGCCGATGAACGGCACCGTCGTAGCCATCCAGCTGGTGAAGGTCTACCGGGGCCTGACCGAGGAGGTGCAGGCGGTCCGTGGGGTCGACCTGGTCCTCGAGCCGGGCAGTCTCACGGCCGTGCTCGGCCCCTCCGGCAGCGGCAAGAGCACGCTGATCCGGCTGCTCGCGGGGCTGGACCGGCCCTCGGCCGGGACCGTCTCCCACGGCTCGACGGTGCTGACCGACCTCAGCTCCTCGCGGCTGCGGAGATGGCGGCGACGGAACGTCGCGTTCGTGCACCAGCGGCCGCGCAGCAACCTGGTCGAGCACTTCACCGCGGCCCAGAACCTCCGCTTGGTCGGCGGCCCCCACGATCGGCAGAGCACCGACGACGTGCTCGCCTCGCTGGGACTCGCCGAGCAGGCCCGGCACCGGGTGGACCAGCTCTCCGGCGGGGAGCAGCAGCGGCTCGCGCTGCTGGCGGCGATGACCGGCCGCTCCTTGCTCGTCGCCGACGAGCCGACCGCACACCTCGACGACGAGCGCGCGCGCCAGGTGCTCGACCGGCTGCGCCGCGCCGCCGAGGACGACGGCACGACCGTCGTCTACACAACACACGACCCGCGGATCACCGAGGAGGCCGACCGGCTGCTCCACCTCGACCACGGCGTGCTCACGACCGAGCACGACGTCCGCGCGGCAACCAGGCTGGGCGTCATCGACGCGAGCGGCCGGGTGCAGCTGCCGGCCGAGGCGCGGGCGCTGTTCCCGACGAGCAGGGTCGCGATAGAGATCGAGGACGGCCGGGTCGTCCTGCATCCTCCCCCGGACGATCAGGCAGAGTCGACCGATGAGTGAGCCACTCCTCGTCGCGACGGACGTCAGCCGCTCGTACGACGTCCGCGGCCACGACGTGCTCGCGCTGCGCCCGACCAGCCTGACCGTGCACGCGGCGGACGTGTGGGCAGTGACAGGACCGTCCGGCACCGGCAAGAGCACGCTGGTCTCGATCCTGGCCGGGTGGGACCGACCCAGCTCCGGCACCGTCGAGCGGCCGGCCCGCACCGTCTTCGTGCCGCAGCGGCTTGCTCTCCTCGACACACTGACCGTGCACGACAACATCGCCCTCGCCGACGCGGACCGCGCCGCGGAGCTGCCCGCGCTGGCCGCCTCGCTGGCGGTCGACCACCTGCTGGACCGCTTCCCCGGAGAGATCTCGCTCGGTGAGCGGCAGCGGGTCGGCCTGGCCCGCGCGCTCCACGCGAGCGCCCCCGTCACCATCCTCGACGAGCCGACCGCGCACCAGGACGGCGACCACACCCGGCTGGTGCTCGACGCGCTGACGTCACTGCCGAGCGACCGCGCCGTGGTGATCGCCACCCACGACGCGATCGTGGTGTCCGTGGCGACCGCACTCGTTCACCTCGAAGCGGCCGCGGCCGCGAGCTGAACCCGGTCCACCTTCCCGTTCGCCAGCAGGGGCAACGCGTCCATCACGATCAGCTGGCGCGGGGCCCACGACCGCGGGTGCGACTCGGCCACCCAGGCCCGGGCCTCGTCGAGCGGCAGCTCGCCCACCACGAAGGCCACCAGCCGCATCCCCCACTCGGCATCCGGAGTGCCGAGCACCTCTGCCGCGCGGACCGCGGGGTGCTCGCGCAGCCTCCGCGCGACCGCCGGCGCCGGGACGTTGACGCCACCGCTGACCACCATGTCGTCGAGCCGGCCGAGGACCTGGAGCCGGCCGTCCTCGTCCGTCCGGGCCGCATCCTCGGTCCGGAACCAGCCGTCGACGAGCACCCGCGCGGTGAGCTCCGGGTCGCCGTCGTACCCGTCGAACAGCATGGGTCCCTGGATGCGCAGCCGCCCGTCCGGCTCGGTGGCCAACCCCACGCCGTCGAGCGCCACCCCGTCGTAGACGCAGCCGCCGGCCGTCTCCGCCGAGCCGTACGTCGCGACCACGCTCACCCCCGCATCGGCTGCGCGGCCGCGCAGCGCCGGGTCGATCGGGCCGCCGCCGAGCAGCACCGTGCGCAGCGAGCGCAGTGCGTCGACGTCGTCCGACGAGTCGAGCATGCGGTGCAGCTGGGTCGGGACCAGGGAGGCGTACGCCGGCCGGCCGGCCTCGACCGCATCGGCCAGCGAGGGGTGGTCGTCGAGCAGCACCGGCGGCTCACCGGCCGTGACCGAACGGCAGATCACCTGCGCTCCGGCGACGTACGACGCCGGGAGCGCGAGCAACCAGCGCCCCTCGCCGCCGAGCCGGCGCGCGGTCGCGGTCACCGACGCGAGCACCGCGCGCCGGGACAGGACCACCCGCTTCGGCGTACCCGTCGAGCCGGACGTCTCGATGACCAGCGGCTCGTCGTCCGAGGCTCGAATCCACTCGGACAGGGCACTGACGACCTCAGCCGTCGTCCCGCGCAGCTCCACCCGACGCACGCTAGCGCCCGTCCGGCCTGCTTGAATCGTCCCTCGTGGCTACCCCCGCCCAGTGGCTCGCCGGCGCACGGCCGCGGACCCTTCCCGCAGCCATCTCACCGGTGCTCGCCGGCACCGGCGTCGCGGCGTACGTCGACGACGCGGTTTGGTGGAAGGCGCTGCTCGCGCTCGTCGTGAGTCTGGCGCTCCAGGTGGCGGTCAACTACGCGAACGACTACTCCGACGGCATCCGCGGCACCGACGCCGACCGGGTCGGCCCGATGCGGCTGGTCGGCTCCGGCGTCGCCACGCCAGGCGCGGTGAAGCGCGCGGCGTTCCTGGCTTTCGGCGTCGCCGGTGTCGCCGGGCTGGTGCTCGCGGCCTCCACCGCCTGGTGGCTGGTCGCCGTCGGACTCGTGTCGGTGCTCGCGGCGTGGTTCTACACCGGCGGCTCCCGCCCCTACGGCTACCTCGGCCTCGGCGAGGTGATGGTGTTCGTCTTCTTCGGCCTGGTCGCCGTGGTCGGCACGACGTACGTCCAGACCGAGACCTTCGAGCTCCCTGCCCTCTACGCCGCGGTCGGTGTCGGCGCGCTCGCCTGCGCGATCCTCGTGGTCAACAACCTGCGCGACATCCCGACCGACACCCTCGCCGGCAAGCGCACCCTCGCGGTCGTCCTCGGCGCCGACCGCACGCGAGGCCTCTACCTGCTGCTCGTGCTGGCCGCTGGCGTCGCGTGCGTCGCGGTCGCCGTCTCCACCACCTGGTGGGCCCTGCTCGGCCTCGGCTTCTTCCTGCCCGCCGTCCGCGGTGTGCGCACCGTCCTGTCCGGCGCGGTCGGCCCGGCGCTGGTGCCGGTGCTGCAGTCCACCGGCCTGGCCGAGCTCGTATGGGCGCTGCTCGTGGCCGCCCCACTGGTCGTCACCGGTTGACGATTCGTCTGCGGTCTCGCGTGTAGTTCGCTCCGTGCGGACGCAGACGAATCGGACCAGGGACGACCATCCGCGACGTAGGCTCGCCGCATGCTGACCTTCCTGATCATCCTGGCGATCGTGATCGCCGGGGTCGTCGTGTGGCGCATGCGGGTGCCACTGCTGGCGAAGCTGCTCGGCCAGTCCGAGTCGCGGATCCGGCAGATCAACCGCAAGCGCTAGTCCACGTCCTCCTTGGCCTTCCGCTCCTCGAAGGCCTTGGAGGCGCGTTCGGCACGCACCTCGACGCGCTTTGCCAGCGCCTCGCGCTGCCCGTTCAGCAGGAAGTAGGAGCCGACGCCGCTGACGATGAAGGCGATGACGACGGCCACGAAGATGTTCGCCTCCCCGGTGACCAGCAGCCAGACACCGACGATGACTCCGAAGGTCGCGGCGAACATCAGCAGTCGAAGACCCGTGTAGACGGCGAACTCCCTCATCGCTCCAGCCTACGGACTCACTCTCGGCCCGATTTCACCAAGGGAGCCCTACGATGGTCTCGTGCTGAAAGTCCTGCTGGTGGTGGTGCTGTTCGCCGTGGCGACGTACTACCTGATCCGCGTGATCGAGCGTCGTGGCGTGGCGCGCCCCGTACGCCGCCGCTCTGAGCCGCGGCCCCAGCAGCGTCCCGTCGCCCCCGACGACGATGACGAGTTCCTCCGCGACCTCGACCAGCGCCACC
This sequence comes from uncultured Actinomycetota bacterium, assembly GCA_963800715.1. Lineage (GTDB taxonomy): Bacteria > Actinomycetota > Actinomycetes > Propionibacteriales > Nocardioidaceae > Nocardioides. The sequence continues at coordinate 24,376 of CAWDBZ010000004.1, forward strand.
GCCATCCCGAGGACCCCGACGCGCCCTGACGGCTGCACCTCAGACTGTTACCTCTTCGTGGAACTGCAGAGGGTGAAGCGTGCCCTGACGCCCCCTACGTTCGTCCTCGGAGACGGTCCCGCGGGGTGATCGACTCCTTGTGGAAGCTGGCTCACCGTCATCAGGGGGTTGATGTCGGCGCCGCCCACAACAGAAGCCCGCCGGACGTCCTCAGGGATACGCCCAGCGGGCTCTTCTGTGTCCGGAGCCAGGTGCGCGGTCGCCCTCGTGCGGGTCAGCTCCTCGCGAAGGGGCCCTTGCCCGGGACCCGCACCCAGCCGCGGGCGCGGCCCGGCTCGACGAGGGTGCCGCCGGCGTACTGACAGCGGACCCGGTAGCGGCCGGGGTCGACGCCCACGAACCGCGCCACGGCCTTGCCCTTCTTCACCGTGACCGTGCGCTCGCGGCTGCCGACCTTGATGAGGACGGTGCCGTCCGGCGCGACGACGCCGGGTGCGGTGACCTCGAAGTGCACGATCACCTTGCCACCCTTCTTGCGCTGGGTGCGGGTGGTGCAGTCCGGGATCGAGCGGACCGGGGTCTCGACGCCGACGCCCTGGCTGATCGGGGTGACGTTGGGCAGGCTGCCGGTGACGACGACGCCCATCTGGTGGGCGACGTCCTCGGTGGTGAGGACGTACGTCGCCGCGGTGGCGCCCGTGATGGCGATGCCGTCGCGCACCCACTGATAGGTCACCGCGGCCGTGCTCGGCTTGAACTTGCCTTCGCCGACCGTGAGCGTGTGGCCGATGATGGTGCGGCCCTTCACGGCGTACGACTTCTTCAGCTTCAGCGTCGCCGCCGTGATGACTCCGGCGGCCGCGGCCCGCACGGCGCCGATCTGGCCGTAGAGGTTGCCGCCCGGGCACGCGGTGTCGTTGGTGTCGCGGTGTCCGTCGACCACCGGCAGCGTCACGACCTGGCCCTTGGGGAACTTGTCGCTGCCCTCGGACTTGACCGCGGTCCAGCCCAGCGGGTCCCGGCCGTAGAGGGACAGCTTCCAGGCCGCCAGCCTCGCGAGCGAGTCCAGGGTCGGCTGGGTGGGCAGGACGCTCTCGAAGTTTCCGATGACACAGAACCCGGTCGAGTTGTTGTTGAAGCCCAGGGTGTGCGCGCCGCGAACGGGCAGCTCCATCCCGCCGTAGCGGCCCTCCCAGATCGTCCCGAACGAGTCGACGAGGAAGTTGTAGGCGATGTCTGACCAGCCGAGGCTGTGCGTGTGGTACTTGTAAAAACTCCTGATCAGCGCTGGTACGTCGGCCTGCGAGTAGCCGTTGCCGGAGGCGCTGTGGTGAATGTGGGTCTGCAGGATGGTGCTGTTGTAGCGAGGCGGTCCGTCGCGCCAGCTCTCGTTGGCGCCCCACTGGGCGCGCGTGTAGATGCTGGGTATGGCGACGCCCAGCGCGGCCGCCCGAGGCAGCGATCGGGAGGTGGAGCCGGCCACGAGCCGCGCATCACCGGCGATCGCCTCGGCGTGGATGAGGGTGATGCTGAGCTCGGGCGGGACCGAGCCGGACACCTGGACCTGGACGCCGTCGGACGGCTCCACGACCAGGGGTGAGGTGCCGGCCTTGCCGATGCCCTCGCCGGTCGACGGGTCGGGCAGGTCGCTGAGCAGCGGCGCGGGCCGCCACGGGGACCAGCCGCCCTTGGTGCGGAACCGGACCAGGATCTTCGGGACCCGCACGCCGTCGCGCCACGTGAAGCCGACCATCGTGACCAGCGCCGTGTCGAGGACGGGCGTCTGCCAGAGGTCGGTGCCGGCCTTGGCCAGCCCGAGGTCCGTGAGCGGCTTCTCGAGGATCCCGACCCCGGAGGTGGCGTCCGTCTGGAGCAGCAGCCGGCCATCGCCGCTGCCGTCCTCGGAGTTGAGGGCGCGCAGGATCCCGGCGCCGGTCCCCGTGACCACCCCGGCGCCGAGAACGGTCACCGTGGCGGCACGCAGCACTTGTCGGCGTCGGGGACGCGGCGCGCCCGAGTCGTCGTCAGAAGTCACTTCAGTCTCACCCGCCACACATCACATCACACCGGGTCAACAGTTCGCGGTTGCACGCGCCGCGGACGACCTTCGCCAAAGCGGTCACGCGGGGTCTGGTATCGCCGTACCGTTTTGGCATGGCTGCCGACCCCCAGCACCATGAGGCTTCGTCGAACGACCTGTTCGGCCGCTGGCTCGCGCACCACAACGAGCAGCAGGCCGGCGAGGCGGGAGAGCACACGGAGTCGGCCGAGGACACTTCGGAGACTCCTTCGTCGTCGCGTGCGTCGCGCCGGTTGCCGGCGGCCGCCGTCGCCTCCTCCGCGGTCGAGCGGGACCCGCTGATCGGATCGCGGATCGCACCGCCCTCGACCTTCGGCGTCCGCAAGTCCGCAGCGAACGCTCCGCAGAAGTCCGGCAACGACCTGGACCGTGAGCCGCCGCCGGGCTGGGAGCCCATCGTCATGCGCTCGATCCGCAAGAAGACGGAGAAGACGGAGGCCAAGCAGGCTCCCAAGCCCGTCGACAGGCGCAGCCGCCTGCAGCGGCTCAAGGCCCGACTGGTCGACGCGCCCGAGCCCGAGGTCGAGGTCGAGGTCGAGACCCCGCTCACCCCTCCCGTGGCCCGCTCCGTCCCGCTCCCCGTCGCCAGGCCCAAGCCGACGCCCGCCCCCGCGACGGCCGGTCCCGACGCACCCGCGGCGCCGGCTGCGCGCTCCCTCGAGGAGACGATTCGCGCCGCGGTACCGACCGTCGAGCGACCTGTCGCCCGGCATTCCGAACCGCGCGCCGATGAGACGCCCGCCGAGCGAACGGTCGAGCAACCCGTGGAACCCCACGAGGCCCGGCACTCCGGCCGGCAGACCCAGCCCCAGGTCGCGCTACCCGTCGAGCAGGCCGCCCCGGTCGCCCGGCAGGTCGAGCCGGACGACGTCGCAGCGCCGAGGCCGGTCCGTGCGTTCATCGACGCCGCACCAGTCACCGCGCCAGAACCCGGGCCGGTCGCGGTCGAACCCGAGCCGTACGTCGCGCCGGAGCCGGTCGTCGCTGAGCCCGAGGCGGTGGCCGAGTCCGTGGTCGCGGAGGCCGAGCCGGAGCCGCTGGCGTTCGCCGAGTCGGTCGTGGCCGCCATCATCGAGCTCGAGCCCACCAAGCCCGCAGGGCCCACCGAGGATCAGCCCCAGTTCTCATTCCTTTCCAAGTCGAGGGTCGTACAGGCCGAGCCGGCCGCTGTCGTCGCTCCCGTCGCCGAGCCCGTCGCCGAGCCGGTCATCGAGCCGGTCATCGAGCCGGTCATCGAGGCCGTCGCCGAGCCGGTCGTCCAGCCGGTCATCGAGCCGGTGATCGAGGCCGTCGCCGAGCCGGTCGTCGAGCCCATCGTCGAGCCCATCGTCGAGGCCGTCGTCGCACCTGCGCCGGTCGTGGCCGCCACGATCGAGGTCGAGCCCACCAAGCCTGCGGAGCCCACTGCGCCCACCGAGGACCAGCCCGCCAAACGCTCCTTCCTGTCGCTGCCCAAGCGCCAGCCCAAGGAGCCGGAGCCGGTCGCGCTCGCCGAGCCAGCCCCCGTCATCGAGCCTGTGATCGAGTCGGTCATCGAGCCCGTCGCCATCGAGCCCGTCACGGAGCCCGTCATCGAGACCGTCGTCATCGAACCCGCCATCGAACCCGCCATCGAGCCCGCCGTCGCGTCCGCGCCGGTCGTGGCGGCCACGATCGAGGTCGAGCCCACTGAGCTTGCGGAGCCCACCGAGCCCACCGAGGACCGGCCCGCGAAACGCTCCTTCCTCTCGCTGCCCAAGCGCCAGCCCAAGGAGCCCAAGCCACGCGAGGACCGGCACCACACGGGCGACGCGGCCCGCGACCTGGTCGCGGCCAAGGCTCGCGCGCGGGCCACGGGCTCGGTCGCCGAACCCGTCGCCCAGCCGGCCGTCCAGTCGTCCGCGGTCGCCGTTGAGGCTCCGCCGGAGCCCGAAGCCGAGCACGTGAAGGTCTCCAAGCACGACGAGGTCGCCACGGAGATGCCTGGTGTCTACAAGTTCGCTGCGAAGCGGACCTCGCGACGCCTGCTGACGATCGCGCTCCTGATCGGGCTCATCGCGACGGCCTACTTCGTGCGCGCGGCGGTCGAGATCAAGGAAACCCCGGCCATCGGTCTCGCGGCGATCGTGGCCCTGGCGACCGTGATGGTGTGGGCGATCCGGAGCGGAGCCAGTGTCACGATGCTGGAGGTGCACCAGGGTCAGCTCCAGGTGATCCAGCAGGGCGGCCGCTTCATCTTCGACCTGTCCAGCCAGTACACGAGGTTCGAGGTGCACGGTGAGCCCGGCCATCGTGGCTGGAAGGTGCTGTTCCCGCGCCGCGGCATGGCGCCGTTCACGGTCGACGCGTCGATGGTCGACCCGGACGACTTCATGCGGGTGTTGCGGTTCTTCCGCCCGCAGCTCGTGCACCACTGACCCGCGTATTGATCCAGTAGCGGCGCTTGCCGTTGCGGGTGTCCTCGTAGACCCCCTGGTTGCGCTCGATGGTGCGCGCCGAGGCGACGTTGTCCTCGTCGCAGGTCAGTAGCACCCGATCGAGGCCGAGCTCGACGCAGCGGCGTACGGCGAGCGCGACCGCCCGCGAGGCATGGCCCTGCGCGCGCCTCGAGGGACGCACCGAGAAACCGATGTGACCACCCTCCTCGAGCAGCCACGCAGTCAGCGAGTGACGCAACGCCAGGAACCCGACGACCTCCTCGTCGGGTCCGGTGCCGTCGGTGATCCAGTAGTAGTCGCAGTGCACCCGGTCCTCGGGGAGCTCGTGGGCCGGGTCGGCGTACGACAGAACCGTGGCGACGAACTCGGCGCAGCCGGCCTCGGTGAGGTCGACCTGGCCGCCGTCGCCGTGCCACACCCCTGAGCCGTGGACCGTCTCCGAACCGAACTCCGTGATCGTCGCCGCCCAGCTGTGGTGCAGGCGGACGTCGGGGCGGGCCAGCGCGGTCATGGCTCATTTCACCCACGTGCACAGCGGGACTGCCAACGGATTCCCAGCTCTCGGAAGAACTGGAACGTGTTCTAGAGTGCGGGCGTGGACTACCGGATGGACGAGCTGAGCCGCGAGGAGGTCCAGGCCGAGCGCGACCTCTACGGCCCGTTCACCGAGTCGCTCCGCGGCCTGGTCGACGCCGCCATCCGCACGACGGTCCCCGAGGACGAGATCCGCCGCGCCCACGCCGAGATCGAGGCGATCACCGAGCGGCTGCGCAGTGCGCCGATGCGGACGACGTACGGCGTCGACCTGCGCACCGACGGCCGGGGCCGGGCCTGGGGCAACGCGGTGGTCGGCCTGCGCAATGCGATCGCACCCCCACTGACGGTCGAGCAGGAGGGGCGCGGCGTGCGGTCGTCCTTCACACTGGGCGCCGCCTACGAAGGACCGCCGGGCAGCGTGCACGGCGGCGTGCTGGCGCTGATCCTCGACCAGCTGCTCGGAGAGGCGGCGGGCGCCGGCGGCAAGCCCGGGATGACCGCCACCCTCACCCTCACCTACAAGCAGCGCACCGCGCTCGGCGACCTCACCAGCGAGGCCTGGATCGAGCGGTCCGACGGCGTCAAGACCTGGGCCCGCGGCGAGATCCGCAGCGCGGACGGCGTCACGGTCGAGGCCGAGGGGCTCTTCATCCTGCCGAGGTGGGCGCGCGAGGCGATGGCGAACGGCGACTCGAGCACGCCCTCGCCGCAGTTCTTCGAATGAGCCGCCGCTTCGCGAGCTCGCGAGCGAGGCGACCAGCGGCGAAGTTGAGGAGGCTCGGCGCAACCCGAGCGCCAGCGAGGGGTTGCGCGAGCCGTCTCGAAACCACGCAAGCCGAGGCTGGAGCCTGCCACACGGTCGGGTGGTTTCGAGACAGGCGCTAGCGCGCCTTCCTCAACCAGCGGCGCAGGGTCAGGCGATTCCGTCGACGTCGACCTTGACGCCGCGCACGCCGGCGTCGGTGAGCCGGGCCTCCTCGGCCGCGATCGCCTCGAGCTCGGCCCGCCGTGCGTGCTGAGCCTTGGCGGTCTGGTCGGGCGAGGGCGGCGAGACCAGGTCGGCCGCGCCGTGGTCGAGCCGGCTCAGCGCCATCCGGCCGAAGATCTGCTGCTCGGTCGCGGTCCGCTCCTGCCGGCCCCGACCCACGAAGGAGACCGCCCAGTGCAGCACCGCGGAGACCCTGTTCTTGAACCCGGTCAGGTAGAGCAGGTGGACGCCCAGCCAGAGGAACCACGCCAGCACGCCGGTGAGCCGGAACCGGCCGATCAGGGCCACCGCGCGGAACCGGCTGATCGTGGCCAGCGAGCCCTTGTCGAAGTACTTGAACGGCTTCTGCGGCGGCTTGCCCGTCAGCCTGCGGTCGATCGCCTTCGCGGCGTACTTCGCGCCCTGGATGGCGACCTGCGCGACGCCGGGCAGGTGGTCGAGGTCGATCATGTCGCCGATGACGAACACCTCGGGATGACCGGGCAGGGTGAGGTCGGAGTTGACGCCGATCCGGCCGGCGCGGTCGAGCGGGGCGCCGGTCTGCTCGGAGAGGGTCGCGGTCAGCGAGCTGGCCTGGACTCCGGCGGCCCAGATCTTGGTGACGGACTCGATCCGCTCGACGCTGCCGTCCTTGAGCGTGACCTCGAGGCCGCCCTCGTCGAGGTCGGTGACCATCGCGCCGAGCCGCACCTCGACACCGAGCTTCTCGAGCGCGCGCTTCGTCTTGACCCCCAGCTTGGCCCCGAACGGCGGCAGCACCTGGCCGACGGCGTCGACGAGGACGACCCGGGCGTGGCGAGAGTTGATGGCTCGGAAGTCGCGGCTGAGGGTACGGCGCGACAGCTCGGCGATCTGGCCGGCCATCTCGACGCCGGTCGGGCCGGCGCCCACCACCACGAAGGTGAGCAGCGCGTCGACGTCCTCCCCGCGCATCGCACCGAGCTCGGCGAGCTCGAAGGCGCCGAAGATCCGTCCCCGCAGCTCGAGCGCGTCGTCGATGCTCTTCATGCCCGGCGCGAACTCGGCGAACCTGTCGTTCCCGAAGTAGGACTGGCTAGAGCCGGCCGCGACGACAAGGGAGTCGTAGGGCGTCACCGTCTCGCGACCGAGCACGTGTGAGGTGATCGTCTGGGCTCGGAGGTCGATGTCGGTGACCTCGCCCAGCAGCACCTTGGCGTTCTTCTGCTTGGCCAGGACCTCCCGGGTCGGCGGGGCGATCTCGCCCTCGGAGAGGATGCCCGTCGCGACCTGGTAGAGCAGCGGCTGGAACAGGTGGTGGGTCGTCTTGGCGACCATCGTGACGTCCACGTCCGACCGCTTGAGCGCCTTGGCGCCGAACAGGCCTCCGAAGCCCGAGCCGATCACCACGACCTGGTGTCGGCGCTCCTCGGGACGGCCCGCGCGCGCTGGTGCGGTCGTGGTCGGCGCGGTGTCGGTCATCGCCTCAGTCACTCCTTGGGGCCAGGGCGTCCATTGTGTCGTGGGCCGCTGCCCGGCGTTCTGGGGGTCCCGTTCGGGGCCTCTACAGGTGTAACCACACCGGGACGGCAACTCATCCGGCGTTCGGTGTGGTGCGAGACACGACGGATATCGTGCGGATACGCTGTTCTGGCAACGGAAATCGTGGCAGAGCCGTTCCTACTCGGAGGTTTGGTCGGCCCCGGACCGGGTAGACCCCTTTTCAACTGTTCAGCGCAGTTCAACTGTTCAGCGCAGCGACCTGTCGACATCAATCCAGCTGGAGACCCCGTGCCTCTCAACCGGCCTCCCCTGGCCCTTGGCCGGGGCGCCCGCGGCGTGCAGGACGCACGCCGCTGGGTCGGAGACCTGTGCGCGGAGATCGGCAGGCCGGAGCTGGCGGAGTGCGCCCAGCTGGGGGTGTCCGAGCTGGTCACCAACGCCCTGCTGCACGGCGAGCCGCCGATCACGGTCCGGATGCGCGGCACCGCCGAGCACCCTCGGGTCGAGGTGCGCGACTCCTCGGTCGAGGCGCCGATCCTGCCGAACGAGCCTCTCGACCGGCCCGAGACCGACGGGCTGCTGCTCACCTTCGGGCGCGGACTCAGCATCGTCGCCCGGTGCGGCGAGGCTTGGGGTGCGGAGATCGAGGAGGACGGCAAGGTCGTCTGGTTCGCGCCGACGGCCGAGTTCGCGGACGGCAAGGGCGTCCCCGGCGTCATCACCGGTGTAGACCACTCCCGGCTCAAGGCGACGCCGACCCACGACCGGGTGCGCATCCACATCCTCGACGTGCCCCTGGCCCTCTTCGTCGGGTTCCAGCAGCACTTCCGCGAGCTGCGCCGCGAGGTGCGGCTGCTGGCGCTCGCGCACGAGTCCGACTACCCCTTGGCCAAGAGCCTGTCCGACCTGTTCGGCTCGCTGGACCGGCAGCTGCGCGACGGCATCGGCGTCGAGCAGATCGATGCGGCCCTGGCGGCGGGGAGCGAGTCGACCGACCTGGTCGTGCACATGCCGCGGGCGACGGCCACGACGCTGGTGCGCTTCGTCGAGCTGCTCGAGCTGGCCGACGAGTTCTGCCGCGCCGAGCGGCTGCTGTCCCTGGCCCGCAGCGCGGAGCAGCGGAAGTTCCAGGCCTGGTTCCTGACCGAGTTCGTGCGGCAGGCCAACGGCGACCCGCCGCTGTCGTGGCTCGAGGCCAAGACCAACGGCCACGCCAACGTCGTCACCTAACCTCAACGCCTAGCCTCTGCGCGTGATCTACCTCGCGGTCGCCGTGGGCGGCGCGCTGGGTGCCGTGCTTCGTTGGGCGCTCGGCGACGCGGTGCCCGACGGGGCCGGCTTCCCGTGGACGACGTTCGTCATCAACGTCACCGGCTCGCTGGTGCTCGCGTGGCTGCCGGTCTTCGGCGCCGTACGCCGCAGCCGGCTGCTGACCGCCGCGCTGGGTCCGGGTCTGCTGGGCGGCTACACGACGCTCTCGGCGTACTCCGAGCAGACCAGGGCCCTGCTGGCTGACGGGCAGACCATCACCGCACTGTGCTACCTGCTCGGCACCCTCGCAGCCTGCCTGGTCGCGGTCGCCGCGGTGAGCCGGCTGTACCCACCGGCCGCCGGCGACGAGTTCGCAGCCGAGGGCGGCGACGAGTGACCCTGCTGCTGGTCGCGCTGGGCGCGGCGATCGGCGCCCCGCTGCGCTACGCGATGGCCACGGCGCTGGACACGGAGCGGTTCCCGCGCGGCACCCTGCTCGTCAACGTGGTCGGCTCGTTCCTTCTCGGCCTGTTCGTCGAGGCCGGCGCTGCCGGTCACTGGCTGGCTCTGCTCGGCACCGGGTTCTGCGGCGGCTTCACGACGTACTCCGCGTTCGCCGTGCAGACGCACCGGCTCGGCCCGCGGCGCGGCGCGGCGTACGCCGGCCTGACGATCGGCCTCTCACTCGCCGCGTGCGCGACCGGCGTCGTGATCGGTCAGCCGTAGCCGAGCTCGTGCAGCCGGCGGTCGTCGATCCCGAAGTGGTGGGCGATCTCGTGCACGACGGTGATCCGCACCTCCTCGACGAGCTGCGCCTCGGTGTCGCAGAAGTCGAGCAGCGGACCGCGGAAGATGAAGATCCGGTCGGGCATCTGCATGGCGATGGTGCTGTCGCGCTCGGTGAGCGCCACTCCGTCGTAGAGGCCGAGCAGGTCGTCGGGCTCGTCGTCGGGTGGCTCGTCCTCCACGAGGACAACCACATTCCGGACGAGCCGCGCCAGCTCGTCGGGGATGCCGTCGAGGGCCTGGTCGACGAGGAGGTCGAACCGCTCCGGCTCCATGTCGATCGGCACACCGCCATTGTCTCGCCCTGGGACAACCCTTGCGCCTACGGTGGCGCCCATGACGCCTGTCTCCCTCGTGCTGGACATGGTCGAGCGCGTGTGGAACGGCGGCGACCTCGACGCGCTCGACGACTACTACGCGCCGTCCTTCGAGCACGACGGGCGCCCGAGCACGGTCGACGAGCTGCGCGCCTGGCACCGGGACGACAAGGCCACATGGGCCGGGACGGCGTTCTCGGTCATCGAGTGCGTCGGCTCCGACGACGCGGTTGCGCTGCTCTGGCGCGCAACCTCGACCCATGTGGGCCCATGGGGCCAGGTGCCGTCGACCGGCCGTCAGGTCGAGTGGGTCGGTGCGCACTTCTTCCGCGTCGAGGGCGACCGCATCGTGTCGCTGCGCTCCCTGTCCGACCGGTTCGGCAAGGCGATCCAGCTCGGCGCGCACCTGGTGCCACCCGAGCTGCCGCAGAACGACGAAGGAGCCGGCTGAGAACCGGCTCCTCATAGGTCAATCGTGAAGGTGTGGCGACCCCGACGGGACTCGAACCCGCGGCCTCCGCCGTGACAGGGCGGCGCGCTAACCAACTGCGCTACGGGGCCAGGTTGCTCCCGACCTTCCGGCCGTGAAGCGGTGCGACTCTAACTTACCGGGCGGGGCCGCTCCCAATCGCGGAACGGCTCCTTGGTTCGTACCCCCAACGGGATTCGAACCCGTGCTACCGCCGTGAAAGGGCGGGGTCCTGGGCCGCTAGACGATGGGGGCCAGGTGCGGCCACAAGGGTAGAGGACGCGATTCGGACGCTGCGATTCGACTCCGGTATGGTGAGCGCCGCTCGGGCAGGTAGCTCAGTTGGTACGAGCGTCCGCCTGAAAAGTGGAAGGTCGGCGGTTCGACCCCGCCCCTGCCCACGAGCACGAAGCCGCGGATCGCCTCTGGCGACCGCGGCTTCGCTACCTCGCGGCGACGGCGGGCTTGACGGCGAGCACGGGGCAGTGCGCGTCCAACAGCACCTGCTGGGCGACACTGCCCATGATCATCTTGCCGACCGGGGTGCGGTGCCGCAGTCCGATCACGACCACGTCCGCGTCGGTGTCCGTGGCGACCCGGAGGATCTCCTCCGCCACGTCCGGGCTGATGGCCTGGCGCACCTCGTAGGTCAGGCCGAGCGCGACGAGCCGTTCCTCGAGGCCGGCGAGTCCGGCCTCGCCGACGTAGCGCCGGTCCACCAGGGCGTCACCCTTGGTCGCGTTCACCACGACGAGGCCGGTGCCGCGGCGCTGCGCCTCCTCGATGCCGGCGGTGAGGGCCGCCTCGCCGTACTGGTCCGGGATGTAGCCGACCACGACGGTCATCGCTTGACCTCCTCGTCCGAGTGCTGCTGCAGAACTGCGTGGGGACTGCCCCGCAGCCGGCCGAGGACGACCGGGATCACGATGGCCAGCACGATGAGCACGTAGACGAAGATCGCGAGTCCCTCGTTGAACAGCCCGCTGAGGTCGCCGTTGGAGAGGTCGAGCGCCTCCCGCATCTTGAGCTCCATCAACGGCCCGAGAATGACCCCGAGGATCAGCGGCAGCACCGGGATGCCGAACCGGCGGATCGCGAAACCGACGGCACCGAAGAACAGCAGCAGCCCGATGTCGAACGGGTCCTGGTTGACGCTGTAGGCGCCGAGCGTGGCGAAGAAGAGGATGCCGGCGTACAGCTGCGGGCGCGGGATCTGCAGGAGCTTGGCCCACAGCGGGGCGAGCGGCAGGTTGATGACCAGCAGCAGGGTGTTGCCGATGAGCAGGCTGGCCAGCAGCGTCCACACCAGGTCCGGCTGCTCGGACAGCAGGGTCGGACCGGGCTGGATCCCGTAGGTCTGCATCGCCCCGATCAGCACGGCCGCGGTGGCGGTCACCGGGAGTCCCAGTGCCAGGAGAGGCACGAACATGCCCGCGGCGCTGGCGTTGTTGGCCGCCTCGGGACCCGCGACGCCTTCGATCGCGCCCTCACCGAACTCGTCGGCGCTCCCCCTGCGGGCCGCGAGCTTGCGCTCGGTGATGTAGGACAGGAAGGTCGGTGTCTCTGCGCCGCCGGCGGGCAGGGCTCCGAACGGGAAGCCCAGCGCGGTGCCGCGCAGCCACGGCGCCCAGGAGCGTCGCCAGTCGTCGCGGCCCATGAATGGCTGCCCGACGGGGATCACGTCGATCGGCTTGCGTCGCAGGTGGGCGGCGGTCCAGAACGCCTCGCCCATGGCGAAGACACCGACCGCGACGACCACGATGCTGATGCCGTCCGCGAGCTCGAGCAGGCCGCCCGTCAGTCGCGCTTGCCCCGTGGAGAGGTCGAGCCCAACAAGGCCGATGGTCAGGCCCATGAACAGGCCGATGAAGCCACGGATCTTCGAGCTGCCCAGCACGCTGGTGACCAGAACAAGGGAGAACAGCATGATCGCGAAGTACGACGGCGCCCCGATCTTCACCGCCTGCTCGGCGATGGACGGCATGAAGAAGGCGACCAGCAGCGTGCCGATGGTGCCCGCGATGAACGAACCGATCGCCGCCGTCGCCAGCGCCTGCGCGGCGCGCCCCTTCTTGGCCATCTTGTTGCCCTCGATGGCGGTCATCACCGATGCGGACTCGCCTGGGGTGTTGAGCAGGATCGAGGTCGTCGAGCCGCCGTACATCCCGCCGTAGTAGATGCCGGCGAACATGATGAGCGACTGGGTGACGTCGAGGCCGTAGGTCACGGGCAGCAAAAGCGCCACGGCCATCGCGGGGCCGATGCCCGGAAGCACGCCGATGAAGGTGCCGAGGAGGACGCCGATCGCGGCGTACAGCAGGTTCTCGAGCGTCAGCGCGTTCTGGAACCCGTCCAGGAGCAGGTCGAGGGAGTCCATCACAGGATCCCGTCGAGGATGCCTGGAGGGAGCGGGACGCCGAGGCCGGAATAGAAGAAGTACCAGCTGCTCACCGAAAGGACCGCCCCGACAATGACGTCGCGGACGAGCGTGCGGCTGCCCAGGGCCCAGGCGCAGCCGGCGAAGAGCACCGCCCCGGTGATCGCCCAGCCCAGGATGTTCACCAGCAGCAGGTTGAGCACCAGGATGCCGATCAGCTTGCCGACCGTGAGCCAGTCCGGCGGCGTGGTCAGGTCGATGTCCTCGCCGGCCTCAGCCTCCGCGACGTCGCCGCGCGAGGTGGCCACCGCCAGCAGCACCGACAGCACGATCATCCCGGTGCCGATCAGGTAGGGGAACACCCGCGGGCCGACAGGATCACCGAAGCCCACGGTCAGGCCACGGGCGTCGATGATCGTGTAGACGCCAACCAGGAGGAGGACTGCCGCGAGGCCGTACTGCGCCTTGTCGACGGTCCCCGGCCGACGGGTCGCAGTGTCGTTGGCAGGCTCGCTCACAGCAATCCCAGCTCCTCGAGGGTCCCGGACACGCGCTCGTCCTGCTCGTCGATGAACTCGGCGAAGTCGTCGCCGGTCTTGAAGTCGTCGGTCCAGCCGTACGTCGCGAGCTGGTCCTGCCAGCCCTGGCTGTCGTGCATCTCCTGGAGGTAGCCGATCAGCTCCTCGGTGCGCTCCTCGCTGATCTCCGGCGGGGCGAGCACCCCGCGCCAGTTGAGGAAGACCAGGTCGACGTCGGACTCGGTCAGGGTCGGCACCTCGGCGAACGGACCGTCGGGATAGCGCTCCTCACCGGAGACCGCGAGCACCCGCAGCTCGCCGGACTCCACGTCACCGACGAACTCCGCCAGCCCGGAGAAGCCCACGTCGAGCTTCTCGCCGAGCAGCGCGCTCTTCAGCGGTCCGCCGCCGTCGTACGACACGTAGTTGACGTCGTTGGCGTCGATGCCGATCTCGTCGGCAAGCTGCATGGGGAAGAGGTGGTCCGGCCCGCCCGGCGACGACCCACCGCCCACGCTGACCGAACCGGGGTCATCGGTCCAGTCCTGCACCAGGTCGTCGAGGGTCTCGTACGGCGAGTCGGCCGCCACCAGGATCCCCTCCGGCTCGCTCATCAGCTGAGCCAGGGGGGTGGCGTCCTGCAGCTGGTACTCGCTGCCGAAGGAGTACGTCGAGCCGACGACTCCCAGCCCGACCGTCATCATGGTGTGCTCGTCGCCGGCCTTGCCGATCAGCGTGGTCATCGCGCCGGCGCCGCCGGCGCCGATCACGTTGTCGACCGTGAACGAGCCGCCCGTGATGTCATCCGCCTCCATCACCTTCACCGCCGCGCGGCCCGTCTGGTCATAGCCGCCACCGGGGCTGTTGGGGATGATCATCAAGAGGTCGCGGCTGTCCTCACCGCGGGTGACCCCGCAGGACGTCATGGCGAGCAGCAGCACCGTGGCCGCAGCCACGTGCAGCAGCGATCCGCCCGGAACTCGTCGCATCGCCCCCACTCTGCCGGTGGCGCGCGTCACCTGTCGAGCACGGTGCCCGCCATGCGTCGGAGGAGCACGACCACCGGGCTTCCTGTCAGCCGCGTGTCAGGGCCCTGTCAGCCCACCGGCCGAGTCTGGGCGACAGGTGTCCGCCAAGGAGAGGAACGTGCCGTGGGTCGCAGGAGCTAAACCCCCGAAGGCTTCGCAGCCATGAAGCACGACATCGCCGTCCGGGCGATTGAGTACTGGGTCTACCAGCAGGCGAAGGACGGCACCTACTGCCTCTCGGGAAGCGCCGCGGGGGGCTTCGAGTTCTCGGTGGACCACCTGCCGAACGACCACATGGATGCGTCCAGGCATCCGCTGTACCACTACCGCTACCCGCCGGTCGACCGCAGTGGCGCCGGACCACGGCAGATCGTCGTGGAGTACAAGGAGTACCAGGCCCCCGGCGTCCTCCAGGGCCCCACCCAGGACGTCTGGGCGGCCCACTACCAGCCGTGGTTCGACGACGTCCACGAGGTCTTCGAGGGCTGGGACGCACTCCCGGACGAGCGCGACTTCTGGTCGATGGCCGACCAGCCCGCGCGGGACGCCTTCGACAAGCACATGAGGGAGACCGAGGACGTGCGGGCACCGGAGCCCGTCGAGCCGTCGCGAGAGCCGGCGCCCAGCGCTGGCGGCCCCCGACCCTGGTCACGTGCCGTAGAGGCGGGCGGAAAAGTCCCTCGCCGGCAAACGCGCGAGGGTCTCCCGACGCCACGTCGAGACTGTCGCGGCCGGGTCCCCGCCGGTACCGTCGTGCCCCTCACGGGCGAGGGGGAGGTGCGTGGCGGCCAAGCCGACGATCCTGGCGGTGGACGACGATCCGGTCGTCTCCCGGGCGGTGACGCGCGACCTCCGCGCCCGCTACGGCGGCGACTACCGCGTGCTCAGCGCGACGTCCGGGGACGAGGCGCTTCAGATCCTCGCCGAGCTTGCCCTGCGCGAGCGCCCGATCGCTCTGGTGGCCTCAGACCAACGGATGCCGCGAATGACCGGGATCGAGGTGCTCGCCGAGGTACGCCGCCAGTCACCGGCCACCAAGCTCCTCCTGCTCACGGCGTACGCCGACACCGACGTCGCGATCGAGGCGATCAACCAGATCGGTCTCGACTACTACCTGCTCAAGCCGTGGGACCCACCGGAGGACCGGCTCTACCCCGTCATCGACGACCTGCTCAGCGACTGGAGCGACGATCACCCCGATCGGGACTCGATGGTCCGTGTGGTCGGCCACCCGTGGTCGGACCAGACCGCTGACACCAAGACGTTCCTGGCCCGCAACCACGTGCCGTACCGCTGGCTCGACGTCGAGCGCGACGACGAGGCCCGTCAGCTCGTCGCCCTCGCCGGCGCGGAGCCGAGCGAGCTGCCGCTGGTCCTGATCCCCGACGGCGAGACCTTGCGGGCACCCTCCTCGATGCAGCTGGCCGAGGCGCTCGGGTTGAGGACCCGGCCGGAGCAACCCCTCTACGACCTGGCCATCGTCGGCGCCGGACCCGCCGGCCTCGCCGCAGCGGTCTACGCCGCGTCCGAGGGGCTGCGGACCGTGGTGGTCGAGCGCGACGCACCCGGAGGCCAGGCAGGGACTAGCGCCTCGATCGAGAACTACCTCGGCTTCCCCAAGGGGCTGTCCGGCGCCGACCTGACCCGCCGAGCGGTGGCGCAGGCGTCCCGGTTCGGCGCCGAGATGGTGCTCGCCCGCGACGTCGTCGGGTTCGAGCAGCGCGGCCCGGTGCGGGCCGTCCTGCTCGAGGGCGGTGGCGAGATCGAGGCCCGGGCGCTGCTGATCACCACCGGCGTCTCCTACCGCCGCCTCGAGGCCGAGGGGCTGGCCCTGCTCGGCTCCCGCGGTGTCAACTACGGCGCCACGGCGAGCGAGGCCGCGCAGTGCCAGGGCGAGGAGGTCTACGTCGTGGGCGCCGCCAACTCCGCCGGCCAGGCCGTGCTCAACCTCGCCCGCTTCGCGAAGAAGGTGGTGCTGCTGGTCCGTGGCGAGCGGCTCGAGGACTCCATGTCCCACTACCTGGTCGAGCGGATCCATGCCGCGGACAACGTCGAGGTGCGGCTCCGCACCACGGTGGTGGGCGCGAGCGGCGACGGCCACCTGCAGCAGCTGCAGCTGTGCGACGAGGCCCACGACACTGTCGAAGAGGTGGCCACCGGCTGGCTGTTCGTCTTCATCGGTGCCGCGCCGCGCACCGACTGGCTCGGTGACCTGGTCGCCCGTGACGACAAGGGCTTCCTCCTGACCGGGCAGGAGCTGCTGGCCGCCGGCCTGAGCTGGCCGCTCGAGCGGCCGCCGTTCGTCCTCGAGACCAACGTGCCTGGGGTCTTCGCGGCTGGTGACGTGCGGGTCGACTCGATGAAGCGGGTGGCCTCGGCCGTCGGCGAGGGCGCGATGGCGGTCCACGCCGTACACCGCTACCTGGCGACTGTCTGATGATCGTCGACGAGCTGCGGGGGCTTCCGCTGCTGACGGGACTCGACGAGCGCCAGCTCGCGGAGCTCGCCGGGGCCGGCGACGAGGTGCCCTTCGAGCCCGGCGACGAGGTGTTCCGCGGCGGCCAGCCGGCCGAGTTCTGGTGGTTGCTGCTCGACGGGAGCCTCGAGCTGGTCCGGCGGGTCGGCAACGAGGACACCGTGCTGGGCGCCATGAGCACGCCGGGGCAGTGGGCCGGCGGATTCCGGGCCTGGGACCCGCACGGCGTCTACATGGCGACCGGGAGGGCCGTGTCCTCGGGCCGGATGCTGCGGGTGCCGGCGGACGCGCTCGGCACGATGGCCCAGTCGTGGTTCCCGTTCGGCGTCCACCTCATCAAGGGGCTCGTCCAGACGGTGCGCAACATCGAGTCGACCGCCCGGCAGCGCGAAGCCCTGGTGGCGCTCGGCACCCTGGCGGCCGGACTGGCGCACGAGATCAACAACCCGGCCTCGGCGTCGACGCGCGCCGTCGACGCGCTGCAGGGCACCGCCGACGCCCTGCTCACCTCGCTGCGCCACCTCGCCGAGGCCGGCATCTCCGCGGAGACGTACGTCGAGCTCGACGCGCTGCGGCAGTCGTTGCAGCCCGCGTCGCTCTCCGAGAGCCCGCTGGACCGGGCCGATCGCGAGGACGAGCTCTCCGAGTGGCTCGCCGAGCGCGACGTGGCCGAGGACTGGCTGGTCGCCCCGGCGCTGGCCGCCGGAGGCGCCGACCCCGAGTGGTGCCAGCGCCTTGAGGACGTGGTCGGCCCGACCGCATTGGACGCGGCGCTGCAATGGGTATCGAACTCGTTGTCGGCGGCAGCGCTCCTGGGCGAGATTAAGGAGTCGACCCAGCGGGTCTCCAACCTGGTGGCGGCGGTCCGCTCCTACTCCCAGCTCGACCGCGCCTCGGTCCAGCGCACCGACGTCACGGAGGGGCTGCGGAGCACGCTGACCGTGCTCACCCACAAGCTCTCCGGGATCACCGTGGTCCGCGAGCTCGGCGACGTCCCCGAGATCGAAGCCATTCCGGGCGAGCTCAACCAGGTGTGGACCAACCTGATCGACAACGCGATCGACGCCATGGACGGCTCCGGCACCCTCCGCATCTCGACCTCGGCCACCGACCGGGACGTGGTCATCGAGATCGCCGACTCCGGACCCGGAGTCCCCGCTGACGTGCTCCCGCATGTCTTCGAGCCCTTCTTCACCACCAAGGACGTGGGGCGGGGCACGGGCCTGGGTCTCGACATCTCGCGTCGGATCATCGACGACAGACATGGCGGCGACATCTCGGTGACGCGGGTCGGCGACGAGACGGTGTTCCGGGTCAGCCTGCCTATCTCGCGCTGAGCCCGCGAGCCTCCGGGCAGGCTCATCGCGGCGCGCGCAGCTCCTGAAGTCGAAGCGCGCTGGCTTCGAGCCGCTGGGTGCAGGCGTCCAGCCGGGCGCCGACACCGCTCTGGGTCACCGCCTCCACCGCGACCCACGACACGGGTACGACGACCTGGTCACTCGGTGCCACTGGTGTGCCCGGCACCAAGGTGACCGTGCCGTCGACGACGAGCAGCTTGATGCCGAGCAGCCGCGCGCACAGCCTCGTCTCGACGACGGCCCCGCCGGCGAGGCTCCTACGATCGGCGTGCGCCATTTGCTGACGCATCCTGCAGGTAGTCGTCCAGCCGGACCGTGGGCTCGGCCGCGCCCGGGACCGGATCGATCCGGCCCAGTCGCTCCGCGGCCTTGCTTGCGGCCGCCGCGATCTGCGCGTATCGCTCCCGACCCGCCCGTGTCCCGAGCACGTAGCCGGCGCCGAAGACCACGAGGCTCCGCAGCCTCATCAATCGTCCCTGGAGTGCCGCATCGCCGAGACCACAGCGCTCACGACCGTGAGGCCGGCCATCGTCCCGGCCGTGATGAGACCCGACTTGACCACACCTCGACTCGGCGCGGCGCCTGCTACGGGCTCCACGAGCCGTTGCCACCGACTCTTCCTGCTCAAGAACTTCATGTCGTTCCTCCCTTGCGAGTCGGTCAGCGCGAAGCGCTGGCCTGCTTCGTCCGGTTCCCGCCCTTGCGTGCCCCCCGGTTGAGGGCGGTCACCAGCTGGTCCTTGGTCATGGCAGAGCGACCCTCGACGTCCTGCGCCGCCGCGAGGTCGAGCAGCTCCTGCTTGGTCATCGTCTTCAGGCTCGACGTGGGGCCGACCCCGTTTAGCTGGCGGGTCAGCTCACCGGCCGTGCTTGTGGTGCGGGCCCTGGCCTCCTCCGCCTCGTTGACCCGCTCCTGCGCGCTGCGCGCCTCACGCTCGGCATCTGCGGCCACCTGGAGCGACTGGCGGTGCGCCTCCTCGGCCGCCGCGCGGGTGGCCTCGATGGCCTCCTCGGACAGCTGACGGGCCTCGAGCAGCTTGTCCCGTGCTGCCTCGAGCCGGTCACGTGCCCTTTCGTGCGCCGCCTCCGCCTCCCGGCCTGCCTGCTCGGCGCGGCCCTCCGCCTCCTGCCGGGCGCCTTCCACGACCTGCTCGGCGTCGGCTTGCGCCTCCCGACGCGCCTCATCGATGCGGGCCTCGGCCTCACGTCGGGCCTCGTCGACCCGGGCCTCGACCAGGCGCTCCTGCTCGGCCTCGACGTCGCGGACGTATTCACGGCAGCGCTCGGCGACCTCCTCCGCGGCCTGGGTCTCTCCCTCGGCTTCGAGGGACTCCTGGACGGCACGCTCCTCGGCTTCCTTGGCCTCCGCGACGGCGGCCCGGGCGCGCTGCAGCCGCAGCTCGACGGAGTCACCGCCCGGCAGCGCGTCCATCACCGTGGCACCAGCGCTGCGCGCCATGTCGAGCAGCCCCGTCGCGCTGGGGCGTTGCGCGCCGACCGACCGCGGGTCCAGAGGACTCACCGCCTTGGACAGCAGCCAGGTGGCGTTGGTGGGCAGGTCCTTGACGCCCGCCCCCAGTGCCTTGGAAATGCGCCGGACCCGGCGCGTGGGCTTGACCTTTTCGGGCATGACTCTGTTCCCTCCCTCTGCCCGATGTCTCCCTCATCGGGACGCCGTGGCCGGCGCTCTCCATCGGCGGGGTACCCGCCGCACGGGGCCACGAACTCACCCCGAAGGAGGGGATGCTGCGACTACGGCGACCGCTTCGAGTCGGCGGTTCAGGCGGTTCAGGCGACCCCGGCGGGTACGGGAGCGGTGCCGTCGCGATGCTCGTAGGCCCAGCCCGGACCGCGCAGCAGGAAGGAGAGCCGGTCCCGCCAGGTCTCGGCGCCGGCGACGTCGCGGGCGATGTCGACGATCTCGTGGGTGCCGATGACCACCGGGTTGTAGGAGTCGATGTTGCGGGTCAGGCCGTAGACCACGGGCTCCGCTTCCGGCTCGAAGGTGCCGAACAGCTTGTCCCAGACGATCAGGATGCTGCCGTGGTTGCGGTCGAGGTACTGACGGTTGGAGCCGTGGTGGACCCGGTGGTGTGACGGCGTGTTCAGCACCCGCTCGAGCGGGCCGGTGCTGCGGATCGCCTCGGTGTGGATCCAGAACTGGTAGATCAGGTTGAGGGCCCGCGCCTGCTCGATCATCGGCGGGCGTACGCCGACGAGCGCGAGCAGCGAGTACGGCACCGCGATCGTGATCGACTCCGCGACCGGCTGGCGGAGCGCGGTCGACAGGTTGTAGCGCTCGCTGGAGTGGTGGGCGACGTGCACCGCCCACAGCCAGCGCGACTCGTGCATGAACCGGTGGTTCCAGTAGTAGATGAAGTCCCAGCCCAGGATCGCGACCGCCCAGGCCGGCCACGTCGCACCGAGATCGAGCCGGCCGCGGACGAAGAACGACTCGGCCGAGGTCCGGGCCGCCCAGATCGTAGAGACGGTGAGCGCGGCCCCGGCGACCGCGGCCACGGCGAGACCGCCGTGGAGCTTCCGCGGCAGCGACGGAGCCGGCCGCGCCTCCGGCGGCACCGCGGGCGCCTGACGCAGCCCGGCGAGCTCCTCCTGCACCTCACGGACGTGGTCGGGAACGGTCTGCGGGTCCGGCAGCCGGCCGTCGCGCACCCGCCGTCGTACGACGTCACCCACGGTCGTGAGGAGAGCCGCGGTGGCACCGACGGCGAGCAGCGCCCGGCCGTACTTCCCCCGACCGGGAGTGAGCGGGTTCAGCACCTTCCTGGCGAGGTACGGCGCAACGAGGCTCCCGGTGCCCATGGCCAGGCTCGCCAGGGTGTCTGCTCGCTGGTAGTCGCCGGCCCGCGTCCCCGGCGCGACGGGATGGGCCCGCTGCCAGGCATACTCCGCGCCGATCGCGGCGAAGTACGCCGGGACCGCCAGGACGGTCAGATCGACCTTCACCCCGACAGCCTGCCACGGCGGTCAGCTCACAAGCTCCCGAGGCACGTCGAGTCGCGGGATCCCACCGAGACCGCGCCGGTAGTGGACGTGGCCGTCGTACCTGTCCAGCGTGCGATAGAGCGACTGGTGCGCCGACCACGGCAGCGGCTCCGCGCCGCGCCGCCAGCTCTCGCCGAAGGCGATCCAGACCGGCACCCACTCCGCTGCGTCGTCCCACTCGCCGCGGCGGGAGGTGAGCATCCGGCGACGGATCTGGAACGCCGTCCGCGGGCCGTCGGAGCAGATCGGCGCCGTCGCCACCGGCCACAGCCGGAGGTCCTGGGTCATCAGGTGCACCTCGAGGTCACGCAGCACGCGCGGGTCGACCAGGACGGTCGCGGCATTCTCGTGTGGGACGCGCTGCATGACGGAACGCTGGCTCGCGAGGAGCGGTGCCGTCAAGAGTCACTCGCTGGCAGGATCAAGGGATGCGGTGGCCCACGACGCTGGCCGCGGCCCTGGTGGCCGCCCTTCTCACGGTCCCAGCGACGCCCGCGCCGGCGGCGCCGGCCGGTGCCGAACCACACCTGCCCGAGCCCGTGGCTCGCGCCGCCAAGGCCCCCCGACTGGTCGTCGACCTGAAGAAGAGCAAGCACCGGATCTCGCCGCTGATCTACGGCGTGAACTTCGCTGACAAGCGCTTCGCCAAGTCCGTCGACCTGCCGGTCAACCGCTGGGGCGGCAACAGCTCCGAGACCTACAACTGGCAGATCCGGGGCAGCAACCACGGGCAGGACTGGTACTTCACCAACTTCGCCGACTGCTGGTCCGAGGCGTTCGACTACTGCCAGCGTGGCCAGGACTTCAGCGCGGCGGATGCGCAGGTGCAGCAGGACCGGGCCACGAAGACCGCGACGCTGCTGACCCTGCCGCTGCTGGGATGGGTCGCCAACGGGGTGTCGTACGCCGGCAACCACCCGTGCAGCTATCCCGCGTCGTACAACCCGCAGGACGACCACGACCCCTACCACTCGACCTGTGGCAACGGGCGGCGCAACGGCCAGTGGCTGACCGCCGACCCGGCCACGGCCGGCGTGCAGGTCGGGCCGGCGTTCTCGGCGCAGTGGATCGCGGCGCTGAAGGCGAAGTTCGGCGACGCCCGACACGGCGGCGTCCCCATCTACGCACTCGGCAACGAGCCGAACCTCTGGGACGACACCCACCACGGCTTCCACCCGCAGCCGACGACCTACGACGAGCTCTGGACCAAGTCGCGCGACCTCGCGCTGGCGGTCAAGGACGCCGACCCGGGTGCGGCGACGCTCGGCCCGGCCGAGTGGGGCTGGCCCAACTACTTCTGCTCGGCCGCCGACAACGTCGACCAGGGCTGCTTCCCGACCTCGCCGGACCGCGCCGCGCACGGCGGCACCGACCTGTCGTCGTGGTACCTGCAGCAGTTCGCGGCCTACGAGCAGCAGACCGGCCGGCGGCTGCTCGACTACTTCGACCTGCACTACTACCCGCAGGGCCAGTACTCCACCGTCACCGACGTGACCCGCCCGCTGTGGGACAAGTCGTACACCGACCCCTCGTGGATCAACGCGAAGATCGGGCTGCTCCCCCGCATGCGGTCGTGGGTGCGCGGCAACTACCCCGGCACGAAGCTCGCCGTCACCGAGTACAACCTGGGCCTCGGCGTCACCTCGGACGAGCGGCTGCAGAACGTCATCGAGGCCGACGCACTCGGCATCTTCGGCCGCGAGGGGCTCGACCTCGCGACGTTCTGGCCCGACGGCAGCTCGCCGGTCCCGGCCGCGGCGTTCCGGATGTTCCGCAACTACGACGGCAAGCACCACGGCTTCGGCAACTTCGGCGTCTCGGCGGCCAGCTCGGACCAGCGCCGGGTGTCGGTCTACGCCGCGCGGGTCGGGAAGAAGGGCCCGCTGACGATCATGGTCGTGAACAAGGCGACCACCGCGCTGCGGACGGCGGTCAAGCTCAAGCACGCGCGCGGGGCAGGCAACGCCAGGGCCTGGCAGTACGCCGGCGGCGGCATCCGCAACGTCGGCGGCGTCCGGCTCCGCCACCACGCCCTCCGGCTCACCCTCCCGGCCAGCTCGGTCACCCTGATCCGGGTACCGCTGCGCTCGTGACCCGCGCCGTCGACCGCTCCGTCGACCTGCACGTCACCGGTCGGGTGCAGGGCGTCTCCTTCCGCTGGTACGCCGCCCGCGAGGCCACCCGGCTCGACCTGGCCGGCTGGGTCCGCAACGAGCCCGACGGCTCGGTCCGGGCCCACGCCGAGGGGCCGGCCGACCAGGTCGACGAGCTCGTCGCCTGGTGCCGGCAGGGCCCGCCCGCCGCCCGCGTGGAGGACGTCGCGGTCACCGAGGTCGAGCCCACCGGCGCGACGTCGTTCAGCATTACGGGCTGACTGGCCTGTTCAGACCATCCTCCAGCGTTCGCCCATTTCGGCCCGGGATGTTGTCGGCGCTGTCACTCTTGGGTCCTCACTTGTGACACTCCTCGGAGGGGTGCGAGATGAAGCTGATCATCGGGATCGTCATAACTGTCTGGCTCGTGCTCGGTGTCGCCGCGTCCCTCCAGCGCGGGTACTTCGGCACCGGCCACGACGAGGCCGTCAGCTGCAAGACGGGAGCCGACACCGGGCTGACGATCCTGGCCGGCCCGCTCAACTACATCGGCGTGAACCCCAAGGTCGACTGCGAAGTGCCACTGCCCTCGACCTGAGCCGCCCAAGACCCGTCGTACGAAGCGACGCCGTCCTCACCCGGAGGGGCTACTGGGGACCCCAGCTGGTCTGGACACCGGCGAGCCTCCGGTGACATCGCTTCCCCGGTACCGCACGATGTCGGTGCTGGCACTTGGGGGCGATCTGTGGGGGATCGCGGGGGCCGGCTCTTTGGGGGAGCCAAAATGAAGTTCGCCATCGGCGTCGTGTGCGCCGTCTGGCTGGTGAGCGGTGCATTCGCCGCGCAGCAGCGCAACTACTTCGGATCCGGCGTGACGTCGTGCGACTCGGGGGCCACCATCGCCGCGACCGTCGCCGCCGGGCCGCTCAACTACCAGGGGCTCAACCCTCACGTCACCTGCCCGGAGCCGTCGGCCTGATCCTCGGGACCGCAGCGGCTACGGCGTCGCCAGCGAGTCCATGTAGTCCTTGATCGACGGCACCGCGCTGAGCCGGTCGCGGAAGAAGTTGTTGACCACATTGACCAGCTGCGTCTTGGCCGCCTCGATCTCGTCCGCGACGACCTCGGGATCGGCCTGGGTGTCGTCGGCGGCCTCGAGTGCGGTGCGCAGCCGGAGCAGCGCGTCAACGGTCTCGGCCTCTTCCACCCCGTCCAGCGCCTGCACGACGCTCATCACCAGGTCGTCGGCCTGGGCCCGGACGTTCTCCTCGGGGATGCTCGACCCGGGCTGAGACGCGTTCTCCAGCGTCCAGATCAGCGACCAGACCTGGTAGAGCAACGTGGCGGGCTCGTCGAAGAGCTCGCGGACGAAGGCGGCCTCGGGGTACTTCCCGCTGTAGCGGAAGACGTTGTACATCCGCTTGGCGGCCTTGCCGTAGTTGGGGTGGGCGAGGTACTTCTGCACCTCGTGCTCGAGCTGGTCGACGTAGTTGTCGAGCGCGTCACCCGACACGTGCGAGACGACCTTGGTGAACGTCGGCAGGTCTCCGGCGTCGAGGTAGACCTCCTGGAAGTACGCGTCCAGGTAGCCGTCGAGCGGCACGATGTCGCCGTCCGGCGACTCCCAGGTCGGGTCGATCACGTTGCTCGCGTTGGCCAGCCCGCCGGTGTCGGAGTCGACGGTGACCCAGTCGAGCTTGCACCAGCCCGGCTCGGCGGCCAGGTCCTCCCAGACCAGTCGGACCCGCTCGCCGTCCTTCTCGACGTACAGCTCACCGGCGAAGACCTCGGCCGGCTTCCAGCTGATCGGGCCACCCTTCTTCTGCGGCTCGCCGTCGTTGACGCAGTCGAACGGGTAGACGCTCCACTTGGCCTCCATGAACTGGTACGTCGGCCCGCTGGCCCGCTCGATCGGGTTCTGGCGCATCAGCCCGGCCAGGATCGAGCACGCCTCCTCCCGGGTGTCGGCCTTGATGTTGAGCCGCTGGAAGAAGTCGCCGTCGCCGGGGTGTGCCTGGATCTTTGACTGCGCGGACGACCCGGACAGCGCGAGAGCGCTCTCGACAACGCCCTCCGGGCCGCGGACCTCGACCAGCTCGCCCTGGCGTCGGAACCGGGCCAGCACGTTGGGGCTGAAGTCGAGCATCGCGATCTTGTGGCCGAAGACCCCGTGGGTGGCGTCGACACCGATGTCGGCGCCGACCTGGGCGGATGCCTCGGCGGCGATCGCGGCCATCCAGCGGAGGGTGTCGGCCTCGTCGAGCTCGATGCCGAGCCGCCGCGCCGACTCGACGAGACGCGAGACGTCGTCGCCCGAGCCGGCGGCAGTGGAGTCGGTCATGGAGTGTCCTCTCGAGGGTGCGCCGGCTCGGCGTAGATCGCCCGGAACAGGGCGGCCTGGTCCTGCGCGTCGGAAAGAGCGTGATGCGCGAGCGGTCGTCCTGACAAGTACTTCGGGCCGAGCACGCTCATGCTGGTCTCCCCCCACGTGCAACCGAGCCGGCCCATCGCGAGCGCCTTGATGTCCAGCGCGGCGAAGCCGAACGGGTTCCGCCCCACGTAGCGCTCGAAGTAGTCGGCCACGAACATCCAGTCGAACGGCGCGTTGAAGCCGACGAAGATCGGCCGGTAGCCCTCCGGGACCACGTCACCGACCCAGTCCGCGAAGCGCTGCATCGCCTCGGCGGGCGGCTCCCCCATCGTCGCCAGGATGTCCAGCGACAGCTTGCTGACCTCCAGGGCCTCCTGGGTCGACCGCTTGTCCTCGGGCTTGAGCTCGACGTAGAACGTGGTCTCCGGGTCGTCGACCAGGCAGGCCCCGATCGAGAGCAGCGCGTAGTCGGCCGGAGTCGCGCCGCCGGTCTCCACGTCGACGGAGATGAAGCACTCCGCGAGGTCACGGTCCTGCCCACTGCCACGGCTCATCCTTCGAGCGTGCCACAGCAGTTGAGTACGCAGGCTCAAACCCGCTGAGCGCCCGATGGCTGTCCGACCCCGCCGAGCACGGGCCCAATGGGGGACATGATCGCGACGCTCACCGACTGCTGCCCCCGCTGTGGCTACGTCCTCGACCAGCCCGCCCCGCCCGCAGCCCCGCCTCCGCCCCCGGTCCTCTCGTACGCGGCACCCTTCCCCGCGCCGCCGCCTCCTCCGCAGCCGACCTCCGCCGGCCTAAGCGCCGCCTCGGTGCCCAAGATCCTGCTCGGGCTCGGCGCGACCTGCCTGCTCGTCGCCGCCGTGATCTTCCTGGCCGTGGCCTGGTCGTGGCTCGGCGTCGGCGGCCGGACCGCCGTGCTGGTCGGGCTGACCGTCTCGACCGCGCTGGCTGGCCAGTGGCTGGCCCGCCGCGACCTGGGCGTCGCTGCCGAGGCGCTCACCACCGTGGCGCTGGGCCTGGTCGTGCTGGACGTGTTCGGCGCCGAGAACGCCGGCTGGCTGGGGACGCCGAGCGACGAGTCGTTCCTCGTCATTGTCGGCGCCTCGCTCCTGGCGGTCTCGCTCGGGTTGTGTCTCCCGGTCCGGCGCCTCTTCGCACCTCAGGTGGCCGCGCCGCTCGGCCTCGCCATGGCGGCGCTCGGGGCCGCCGGTGCGAGCGTCCACGACCAGGTCGTGGCGTCGATCGCCGTGCTCTGCTTCACGGGGCTCGCGGTCGGTGGCCGGGCGCTCGGCGCGCTGGTGCTGCCCTGGACCTCGGTGGCCGGCGCGGGGCTTGCGATGACCGCCCTGATCGGATCAGCCCTGGTGGACGCGGCCGAGCACCTCACGCTGCGGGGCCTGTGGCTCGAGGGTCACGGCATCGGCCTGCTCGCGGTCGCCGCCCTCGTGCTGCTCCCGTGGGCGCTGGTTCGCGGCCACGACGACCTGCGGCAGCTGGTCTGCGCCGGCTCCGCCTCGGTGCTCACCTTCACTGCGGCCCTCCCGGTCTTCGACGAGGGCGCCACCGCGATCACGCTCACCGCGGCGGCGGGCTCGGTGGCCTGGGCGGTCGCGGCCGGCGCGGCTCCGCCGCGTTGGTACGCCGTCCCCAGGGTGCCCCTGCTCGGCTCGCTGCTGGTGCTCGTGCCGGTGCCGGCGATCCTGGGCGCCACCGCGGTCGCGAACCTGTTCAACGTCGCTGACCCGTTCACCGCCGACTGGCTGGTCCGGCTGGACCCGGCGCCGCACCCGGCGAACCCGCTGCTGCTGCCGCTGGCGGTCGCCGTGGTCGGCCTGGCCGTGGCGTTGACGATCCCTCGCCCGCCGCGCATCCGCTACGCCGTTCTCGGCATCGCCGGACTCACGGCCCTGCTGACCGCGGCGCTGTACCCGCTCCCGCTCGTTGCCTTCGTCGCCGTGCTCGGACCCTTCGGCCTGGTGCTCGCCTTCCCCAGCGCCGTGCTCACCCTGCTGGTGCTGGGCGAGATCACCCTCCTGGCGGCGTACGTCATGGTGCGCCGCACCGGCCAGGCCGCGTCGCTCGCCGGGCTGGTGCTGCCGGCGGCCCTGGCCGGCTTCCTGTGGACGGGCGGCCACCTGCTCGACGTGCCGTACGACCGCTGCTCACTGGTCACCCTGCTGGTGCTGGGCCTGCTCGCGCTGGCCGTGCCCCGGTTCGAGGTGGAGCTGGTCGCCGCCTTGACGGTCCTCGTCGGCGCCTTGAGCGGGATCCCGTTCGCGGCCGACCACTCGGTATCGCTGGCCGTGCACCTGACCCTGGCCGGGGCCCTGATCACGGTGAGCTCGCTGGTGCACCGGGACCACCGGCCGCTGGCCTGGCTCGGCGGGCTGCTGCTCGCGGCGGCCACCTGGGTGCGGCTGTACGACGTCGGCGTCCAGGCGCCCGAGGCATACACCCTGCCCACCGCCGTCGCGCTGGTCCTGGTGGGCCTGTACCGGTTGCACCACGACTTCGACGCCGACACGACGACCACCCTTCTCCCCGGCCTCGCCCTTGCCACCGTCCCGACGCTGCTGTGGGCACTGGTCGACCCGTTGTCTCCCCGTGCCGTCGTGATCGGCCTGGTCTTCCTGGTCCTGCTGGTCGGCGGCTCCGCGCTGCGCTGGACCGCACCCGTGCTCGTGGGCTGGCTGGGTGGTGCGGTTCTCGTGCTGCGCGAGGTTGCGCCGTACGCCGAACAGGCGCCGCAGTGGATGATCATCGGCGCCGCCGGCGTCGTCCTCATCACGTCGGGCATCACCTGGGAGGCGCGGGTGCGTGACGTGCGTCGGGCGGCCGGCTATCTGACCCGGCTGCGCTGACACAAGGCGCTGACAGACTGGCGGGGTGCTGCCACGGTTCGAGGTCGTCGCGCGGCGGCGCCCGGTGCGGCTGGTGGCGCCGGACGGCGGCCCGGTGCGGGCGCCCTGCCTGGCGACGTCGGCACCGGAGCCGCGTGAGCTCACGCTGGCGAGCGGTGACGTCACCCTCACCGCGACGTACGACGAGCGGGTGGCGCTGCACGTCAGCACCGGCGGCCGGACGACCACGCACCGGAGCAGACGCAGCGGCCGGCCGGAGGCGGCGGTCGAGGCGGTGGCGCTGGCGCTCACCGGCCCGCAGGTCACCGCGTTCACGCAGGAGGCCGGGGAGTGGGTGGCGCGGGCGCGCTACGACCTCACAGACCGGCACGACGTGCACGACGAGGACTGGCTGGGCGGGCTGACCACGTCGGGTGACGAGACGGGACTGTTCGGCCAGCTCGGGCTGCGGGACCTGCGGGTGGTCAGTGACGCCGACGGGTCGCCGTACGTCCGGGACGGGCGGGTGCTGCTCACCGCCACGAGCGCGGGTCCCGGCGGCTTCCCGACCGGGCACTGCTCGGTGTGGTCGCTCGACCCCGACACCCTCGAGCTGGAGCACCGGGCGGACCTGTTCCAGCGCCGGGCGCCGGGCGGGGTGTACGGCGACCACGCGGCGCACCTGCTCCGCGACGGCGACCGCTGGCTGCTGGCCGCCAGCACCTGGGGCGACTTCGACCGCCACCACCGGCCGGTCTCGGTGACGCTGGCCGAGTCGACCGCGGACCTGACCCGCGGCGTGCACGTCGTCGACGCTCGGCCGCTCGCGCTGCCGACCGAGGGCTTCCGGTCGGTCGGCGTCTGGGACCCGCACCTGGTGCGGACCGACGACGGCTGGCTGCTGGGCTACGTGAGCGCGAGGAAGTACTTCTCCTTCCACCCAGCCCTGGCCGCCGGCCCCACTCTCGACACGATGGCGCTCCGGGCGGTCGCGACCGACCACCGGCAGACCGAGGGCACCACCATCGCGCGGCTGGACGGCCAGCTGCGGGTGCTGGCCAGCGACAAGCGCCGCCAGTCCTATGCGGTGCTCGATCTCGACCTGCGCGACGTCGGGACCATCGACGCGGCGTACCCCACCAACATCCCGTGGCCCACCCTCGTTGCTCTGGAAGGACAGAGCCTGCTGATCGGGTTCAACGGCGCGGCCTACGGCGGCCGGCTGGTCGGCTACGGCAGCCACGGCGAGGTGGTGATCCAGCGCGGCCGGCCCGCGTCCCCAGAGACCAATCCAGCGCAATTGCGCTGATTCGGCTCTGTTTCACGCGTGAAACAAGACCGGATCCGTGCAATTGCGCCGAACCGGTCCAGGCGAGCGAGCCAGCCCCTGATCAGTCAGTGACCTTGAGCAGCGGCCGGACCGCGTTGCGGGCGGCGTGGATCCGCGACTTCACGGTGCCGAGCGGGACATTGAGCAGGGCCGCGATCTCGTTGTAGTCGAGCTCCTGTACGTCGCGCAGCACCAGCGGCTCCACCAGCTCGGGGTGGTCGGTGCCGACGACCTCGAGCGCGTCGAGCAGGTCGAGCCGGCTGCCGGCGATCACGCTGGTGGTGCGCGGGTCGGCGTGCACGGGCATCTGGTCGGTGAGCCGCTCGGCGGCGCGCCGCTTCAGGGTGCGGTAGGTCGACCGGGCGCTGTTGGACGCCACCGCGTGCAGCCAGGTGGTGAACCGGCTGCGGCCGCCGAAGGTGTGCACCTTCGTGGCGACCAGCAACAACGCGTCCTGGGCCGCCTCCTCGGCGTCCTCGGGGAAGAGCAGCATCCGTCCGCAGATCCGGCGTACTCGCGGCTGGATCTCGGCCAGCAGCTCCTCGAGCGCAGGTCGGTCGCCGCCGGCGGCCCGCATGGCCAGCTCGTCGAGCTCGTCCGCCTCCACGCTTTCACCCTAGGCGCCCCGGCACCCAACCCATCGGCTGCGGGTCCCGTCAGAGAGGTGAGAGCACCTAGACCCACGGAGGAACCATGAAGCTCAGCAGCTGGGTACGGAACACGGCCCGCGGCAAGGTCGGTACGGTCGCGGCCGTAGCCGCCATCGCCGCCATCGCCGGCACCGGGGCGTCCGTCGCCGCCGGCCAGATCACCTCGGCACAGATCAAGGACGGCACCATCCAGACCGGTGACCTGACCAAGAACAACTTCGCCAGGTTCACCGCCACCGAGAAGGTCGTCAACGCGGCGACTCCGGTGAGCACCGACCCGTCGTTCGCGGGCAACCGCGTGGTCGCCGTGCCCGCCAACACCCAGACCGGGCTCGCGACGCTGGTGCTCGACAAGGGCACGTGGCAGATCAACGGCGTCGCCCAGTTCTGGCACATCGGTCCGGCCCCGGTGGCCGCCCCGGACTACGGGGTAGTGACGATCCCCGGCTTCCAGGACGGCTTCGGCACCAACTTCAGCGCCGACGTCCCGGACGGCGGAGCGAACGCCGCCCAGACGGCGTTCCACGGCACCATCAAGATCACCGCCAACGACACGCCGATCGTGATCACCGGCTCCTTCACGGGCGGCAACACGGGTCAGGCCGGCGTGACCGTCTCGGCCACCCAGTACGTCTACGTGAAGCTGTTCAAGAACGGGCAGCCGACCTGACCTGGGGGTGACCAGTCCTCTTCCCCGGACCGGTCACGCGGGCCGCGCCGCCTCGTCAGGCGCGGCCCGCTCGTTCCCCGTCCGTTCGCAGGTCAGCGTGAAAGCATGGCGCCGTGTCCCTGCCCACCCGTCTCGGTCGGCTGGAGCGTGTCGACCGTCTCGGCTCGGGCGGCTTCGCCACGGTCTGGCTCTACCACGACGCCGAGCTCGACTCGGACGTCGCGGTCAAGGCGCTGGCCGAGAACTGGGCGCAGCGCCTGGATGTGAGAGAGCGGTTCCTGGAGGAGGCGCGGATCCTGCGCCGGGCCGACTCCGACCACATCGTGCGGGTCTACGACATCGGTGAGGTCGACGGCACGCCGTACTTCGTGATGACGTACGCCGACCTGGGCTCGTTGGCCCGCCAGCTGGAGCCCGGCCTGCCCCTGCCCGTCCCCCGGGTCGTCGACCTGGTCAGCCAGGCAGGGGCCGGCCTGGCGGTGCTCCACGAACACGGAGTCGTGCACCGCGACATCAAGCCGCAGAACCTGCTGCTGCGCAGTGGCGGCTCCGCGGGCGACAAGCTGCTGGTCGCCGACCTCGGCGTCGCCAAGGCGATGCTGCACGCGTCCGGGCTGACACAGGTGGTCGGAACCCCGGCCTACATGGCTCCCGAGCAGGCCACCGGGGACGCCATCGACGCCCGTGCAGACGTCCACGCCCTGGCCGCTGTCGCCTACCAGATGCTCACCGGCCGGCTCGCCCGCGACGGCTCGATCGCCGAGCTGGCCCACGCCTCGCTGCCGCTGGCGCCCTCCCGCATCGACCCGTCGCTACCTGCCGAGGTCGACGAGGTGCTGCTGCGCTCGCTGGACCCGGCCCCCGACGCGCGCTACTCCTCCATCGAGTCCTTCGTCGACGCCTTCCGCGCGGCCCTTCCGGTCACCGTCACCCGGCCTGCACCGTCGGTCACGCGCTACCAGACCCCGGACACGACGTACGCGCCGCTGCCGTCGGCGCGTGCGCAACGCCGGCCTCCCGTGCTGCTCACGCTGCTCTGCCTGCTGGTGTTCGCGGCGGCGTTTGGTGCGGCGTACGCCGTCACCACCCTGCTGAGCTGAGCTAGGTTCGGGCCATGCCGACCGACCTGACCCTCAAGGCCATGAATGCTGTGCACCGGGCCGCTCTCAAGGTCACCGGTGGGCGCATCGGCTGGACGGTCTTGAACATGCCTGCGCTGGAGCTGACGACCACCGGCCGGCGAAGTGGTCAGCCCCGGACCGTCATGCTCACCTCGCCCCTCCAGGAGGGCTCCACGCTCGTCGTGGTGGCCTCGCGCGGTGGGGACGACACGGCACCTTTGTGGTACCTGAACCTCTGCGCCGACCCCGCGGTCGACGTCAGCTTCCAAGGCGCTCCCGCGGTGCCGATGCACGCGCGGGTGGCCTCGGCCGAGGAGCGCGCCCGGCTCTGGCCCCTGGTGACTGCCGACCACAAGAACTACGCGGACTACCAGACCAGGACCGAGCGGGAGATCCCTCTGGTGTTGCTCGAGCCGCAGGCCTGAGCCGGCCGGTGGTCAGCATCAGGGCCACCACCACGATCGCCAGGCCCACCACGGTCAGGGGACCGGGGCGCGTGCCCAGCAGTGGCCACGCGGCCAACGCAGTGATGGCAGGTACGACGAACAGGTGGCTGCTGGCACCGGTCGCCCCACGACGGCGGACGAGCGCGAAGAGAAGCAGCGGCGCACCAAGACCC
Source organism: uncultured Actinomycetota bacterium (assembly GCA_963800715.1). Lineage (GTDB taxonomy): Bacteria > Actinomycetota > Actinomycetes > Propionibacteriales > Nocardioidaceae > Nocardioides. The sequence continues at coordinate 57,144 of CAWDBZ010000004.1, forward strand.
GCGACCACGACGAGCCACGCGAACGACGCCAGACCGGACCCGGTCAGCGGAATGGTGACGTCGCCGTCGAGCGGTGCCCAGACCGCAAGCACGGCGAACCCGGCGGCGACCTCCACGGACGCGATCGCGGCGGCCCCCGCCTCGGTGCCCACGCGGGACTGGAGGGTGGTGCCGACAGCGAGGCCCGCGAGGCCGATCAGCGCCCAGACCAGGGACGCTGCGTTGGGCGGGCGGCCGACGCGGTCCGCGAGCGTGACCAGGACGCCGAGGACGCCCAGACCGATACCGAGCCACTGCAGCGGGCGCAGCCGCTCCCATCCAGACGCCGCCCCGATCGCGGCGACCACCAGCGGTGACGAACAGGCGATGAGCGAGGCGGTCCCGGCGGTCAGCCCGTCGGCCATCGCGGTGTAGAGCGCACCGAACTGGACCGCGAACATCGGAACGCCGACCCCGAGCAGCGCCAGAGCCTGCCGTCCCCGCGGCCAGCGCTCGCGGCGGACCACCGCGACAACCGCCAGCAGGGCCGCCGCGATCGCGAACCGCCACATCGTCACGGCGAGCGGCGCCATGGTCCGGGTCGCTATCGCCCCGACGAGGTAGCCGCTGCTCCACACCAGGATGAACGCGGTGCCCAGGGCATCGAGTCGTAATGCCTTCATGCATTACAGCCTCACATCTTCACCGTAATGAGTCAACCCGTTACACTTGCACCATGGACCGGTTCCGCAGCGGCAACGGCGCAGCCTGGCTGGACCTGCTCTCGACGTTGGCCGGCCGCTATCGCGACGAGCAGGTCGACGGGATCGACACGCCCGAGACGCTGCGGGCCTGGCTGCGCGAGTTCGACCTCGCACCGGCCGGTGCCGTGACGTCGGACGACGTCGCGCACGCTGCCCAGACCCGCGAGGCCCTGCATCGCCTGGCCGTGGCCGCGGTCAGGAACGTTCTGCCCGCGGTCGCCGACGTACGCCGCCTCAACGCCGCGCTGGGCCGCGACGAAGGCCTGCAGGTCTCCTCCGACGAGACGGGCCTGCGTCCGCGCCGGCCCGGCTCGGTGGACGACGCCTTCGCCCGGCTGGCCCGGCAGGCGGTCGTCGACCTCTCCGGACGGGGTGCCGGGACGCTCCGCGCCTGCGGCGACGACACCTGCTCGAGCATCTTCCTCGACCACACCGGCCGGCGCCGCTGGTGCACCGACCTCAGCTGCGGCAACCGGACGCGGGTGCGGGCGCACCGCCAGCGCGCGGGCTCGTAGCTCAGGGGTCGACCACCGAGTCGTGTGCCTGAGGACGGGCCATGGCGCGACCTGAGGCACACGACCCGCACCCCCCTCGTCGTACGGCACCATGGCGCGCATGTCCCTGCCCTCCCCCACACTGCAGACGGCTCGCTTGCGGTTGCGTCCCGTCACCAGCGCGGACGCGGACGCCCTCTGGGAGCTGCACAGCAGCGACCACGTGCTGCGCTACTGGGACTCGCCGCCGTGGATCGAGCGTGCGCGCGCCGAGCGCTTCATCGCGGCTTGCGGACAGATGGCGGAGGACGGCACTGGTGCGCGGCTGGCCATGGACCGGGTCTCCGACGGGGCGTTCATCGGCTGGTGCAGCCTGACCCGGTGGAACCCGGACTACCGCAGCGCGGCGTTGGGCTACTGCCTCGGCGATGCGGCTTGGGGTCACGGCTACGCGACGGAGGCCGCGCGCGCCTTGCTGACGTGGGCGTTCGACACTCTCGACCTGAATCGAGTCCAGGCCGAGACCGATACCCGCAACGTGGCATCTGCTCGCGTGCTCGAGAAGCTCGGATTCGTGCGTGAAGGGACGCTGCGGGAGGACTGCGTCGTGAACGGCGACGTGTCGGACTCGTGGGTGTACGGGCTGCTCAGGCGGGAGTGGGAGACGCGGTAACCACCCGGAAGCGCAGATGGGTGGCGTTGTTGCCCTCGAGTCGACGTGTCAGCTCAAGCTCGACGTGGTCGGGGAGCGACCCGAACAGCGGCCGCCCGCCCCCGAGCAGCACGGGCACCAGGTGGATCTCCAGCTCGTCCATCTCGCCCGCGGCGAGCAGGGCCTGGGCGGCGCCGGCGCCGTGCACCATGATCGGCCTGTCGGGCGAAAGGCGCCGGGCCTCGGCAGCACACGCTCGCACGTCGTCGAAGAAGCGGACGTTGCCGCTGGGTGGCTCGGGCTCGTGGGTCAGGATGAGGATCGGCACGTCATCGTGGTGGTCGCCGTTCCAGCGGCCGGCGAGCTCGAAGGTACGCCGTCCGGAGATGATGGCGCCGGTCGCCAGGGCTTCGGTGTACACCTGCCCGTTGATGCCGGGACCGTTGCGTTCGTCGAGCCAGTTGAAGAGCCGCCCGCCGCCGCGGCCGAGCTCTTGTCCCTCACGGTCGTCGGGGCCGGCGATGTAGCCGTCCAGGGACATCGACATGTACAGCCGAATGGTCACGGGTCCTCCTGGGTGTCGGGTTCGATGCACTGCGGGAAGTCGAAGAGCCGGTCGGGGTCGTAGCCGCGCTTGATGCGAGCCAGGCGGCGGTGGTTGTCGCCGTGGTAGGCCCGGGCCCAGTCGATCAGGTCCGGGTCGGGGAAGTTGGTGTAGACGCCCCCGGAGCCGTCGGCGTGGGCGATCTCCCAGGACCGGTCGACCCATGCTGTGGACCTCGAGCCGAGGTGCTCGAGGCAGAACGATGCGTTCCGGTGGGCGAAGGCCGTGGCGTCGACGGGGACGCGGCGGTAGGCGCCGCCCATCGCCAGGAACGTGAGCTGTCGACCTTCGGACGGCGGCCGGTCCGCGAACGTCGAGAGCAGCGACGCGAGCGTCGCGGCCCGCATCGGCGCCTCGAAGAACTCCGAGCGGCTCCGTGGTGTCACGTCCGGGTCCTCGCGCGGGTCCAGGTCAGCGAAGCCGCGCTTCACCTGGCTGTACGGCGCCGCGACGCGTACGTCGGCGCGGAGGGGCGGGGCGACCGACGTGCCGAACTCGGCCAGGAGCCGCCGGGTCGTCGCGTCGTCCAGCAACGAGGCCCCGAACAGCACGACCTCGTGGTCGGCCCGGCCCGGCTCGGCCACCAGCGTGAGGTTCGCCGTCAGCTCGTCGGGTGCCGTCGGCGCCCACTCCTGCCACGCCGCGACGATCTCGGTCGTGGCGGCGGGAGCCCAGCGCAGCTCGAACTGGGCGGTCAGCGGTTCGGCGACGGTGTCGAAGGTCAGCGAGGTCACCACGCCGAACTGGCCGCCGCCCGCACCCCGCAGCGCCCAGAACAGGTCGGGCTCGGCGTCCGGCCCGCAGTCGACGACCCGACCGTCGGCGAGCACGACCCGGGCGGCGACCAGGCTGTCGCACGTCAGCCCGTGCCGGCGGCCGAGCAGCCCGATGCCGCCGCCCATCGTGAGCCCGGCGATGCCCACCGTCTCGCCGCATCCGGCGGGCAGGGTGCGGCCGACCCGGTGCAGCGCGGCATACACCCCGCCGAGCCGAGCGCCGGCACCGATCGTGGCCGAGGTCCCGTCGACTGCGACGTCGCTCAGCCCAGACAGGTCGAGAAGGAGCCCGTCGGTCGACGACCGTCCCGCGAAGCAGTGCCCGCCACCCCTGGGTACGACGGGCATGCCGGTCTCCCGCGCGAACGTGAGCCCCTGCACGACATCGGCGTCGGAGCAGCACCGGAGCACCAGCGCGGGGCGGACGTCGCCGTAGGCCCGGTTCTCGGGTCGGCGTGCTGCGTCGTACGCCGGCGAACCCGGCGTCAGAAGCGCTCCGTCGATCCCCTCCAGCACGGGACGACGCTAGATGTGGGTGTCGCGGACGTGCTTGAACGAATCGCGCGTCGCGAGGAAGGGTCGGTACGACGCGGCGTGGTCATGGCCGCACGCGCAGTGGTCGGACTCACCGTGCAGCAGCTCACGCGGCGTCTGGCCGGTCAGCCGCATGCACTCGCGGGTGAGGTGGGCCTGGTCGGCGTACCCGACGTCGATGGCCAGCCCCGAGAGCCCGTCGGCGTTCCGCCGACCGGTGGGGGCCGCACCGGCCTGGGCCAGCGCCAGGAACCCCTGGAGCCGCAGGGTCCGCTGGAGCGCCTTGGGTGTCACGCCCAGGGTGCGCACGCAGCGTCGGCGCAGCTGCGGGGCCGAGATGGACAGTTGGTCGGCGAGGGCGGAGATCTGGACCGGATCCCACGGCATCAGGCGCCGGACGGCCTCCCGCACCATAGGATCTCCTCCCCCGGCGCGCCGATAGGCCCGGACCAGGTGGGCCTGGATGCGGTCGAGCGCCAGCTCGGGGCTCGGCGCCGCCATCACGTCGTCCATCAGCCGGTCAGCGAGGCTGCCCCAGAGCTCCTTGAGGTCCAGGCGCAGGTCGACGAGGGAGTCGAGGTCCTCGGGGAGGGGCGGCGCCGCGCCGGGAAAGAAGCGCACGCCCAGGAGCGTCGTGTGCGGCGCGATGACCTCGACGATCGGACCGGTCAGGGGACCCACGAGCTGGGGGTCGAAGCCGATCGGGAGGTGCAGCTCGACGCCCCCGGTCGGCAGGTGCCGTTGGAGGTACGACGACGAGCCGGTCCGCTGGATCCACACGGTGCGGACCACGCCCGTGAGCTCGGGAGCCGGCAGCCGCTCGACGTAGGAGTCGGTCATCGCCCCGGCAACCCGATCGGGTTGACCGGCGGCAGCGCCGTACGCGCGGCCGCGGACAGTGGCGTGGCGAGCTCGATGCAGCGCTCGGCCACCTTGACGCCGGCAAGGGTCCAGGGCTCCTGGGCCAGCTCGTCGGTGAGCGCCTCGGCGCGGTCGAGGAGGTCGACGCCCGCTGGGGTGATCCGCCCGTCCGGGCCGAGCAGCCCTCGGGCGGTGAGTGACTCGGCGGAGGCCGCCCATTCGTCGTCGGTCCAGCCACGATTGGGCTGGAGTGCCTCGCGGTCGAGGTCGTGGCCGGCCCGCAGCACCATGGTCGAGAGTCCGTCGAGGCCGACCGACAGCTGCGCGAGGACGTGGCCGTCGCCGCGGAGCTCGCGGAGGACCGTGGCGGCCTGCCAGAGGGCTGCCAGCGGTTCGCCGGGCCATGGGAGGGCGGCGTTGGCGGCGCCGAGGGCGCGGCCTGAAGTGGCCGCGGAGGCGGCGACCGACTGGAGCAGCGTGGCCGCTTCGTCGACGTCCTGCCCGTCGAGCAGTCGCGAGAGCGCTGCGACCGAGCCTTCGAGCCGGGCGGCCAGGGCCTCGTCGGGTGAAGCGAGCTCCCACACCGAAGGGATGGCGCGCTCGACCATCCGTGGGGCGAAGTTGGCGTACAGCGCGGTGCTGACGGCAGCGGGGGCGCGACCGAGCGGCGCCGAGCGCGACGCGAAGTAGCCGCGCCAGAAGCCACGCAGCCCGGCGGCCTCGAACGCCGTACGGCCCTCGGGAGCGAAGTAGGTGACGGCGTGCAGCGGCTCGAAAAGGGTCCACATTCGGCGGGCCGGCGTCACGCGCTCTACATTAGGTGCGAGCCCGCGCCACCCCTGCGGGTCACCATCACAGGACGCCACACCACCCCCGTGGCTACAGACGAAAGAGCGGACCACCCATGTCGCTGCATGACAGTCTTGATGTATTCGACGCCGGGCACGACCACGAGCAGGTCGTCTTCGCCAACGACCCGGCCTCCGGACTTCGCGCGATCATCGCGATCCACTCGACCGCCCTCGGCCCCGCGCTCGGCGGCACCCGCTTCTTCCCGTACCCCTCCACCGGCGACGCGCTCGCCGACGTCCTCGACCTCTCCCGCGGCATGTCCTACAAGGCGGCCCTCGCCGGGCTCGACCTCGGTGGCGGCAAGGCCGTGATCATCGGCGACCCCGCCCAGGTGCGGGCCAGCGGCGGCGCGGAGTCGCTGTTCCGCTCATACGGCCGGTTCGTGCAGTCCCTCGGTGGCCGCTACTACACCGCCTGCGACGTCGGCACCTTCTCCCCCGACATGGACGACATCGCCCGCGAGTGCGACTACGTCACCGGCCGGACGGTCGCCCACGGTGGCGCCGGTGACAGCTCGGTGCTCACGGCGTACGGCGTGTTCCAGGGCATGCGCGCCGCCGCCCAGTTCACCTGGGGCTCGCCGAGCCTCGAGGGCAGGACGGTCGGCGTCGCCGGGGTCGGGAAGGTCGGGCACCACCTGGTCACCCACCTGCTCGAGGACGGCGCCAGCGTCGTGGTCACCGACGTCAACACCGCCGCGCTCGACCGGGTCCGCGACCAGCAGCCCGCGGTCCGCGTCGTCACCAGCGCGGCCGAGCTGGTCGCGAGCCCGCTCGACGTCTACGCGCCCTGCGCCATGGGCGGCGCGCTCACCGACGAGGTCGTCGAGGTGCTGAGCGCCAAGATCGTCTGCGGCGCGGCCAACAACCAGCTCGCCCACCCGGGGATCGAGAAGGCACTCGAGGAGCGCGGCATCCTCTACGCGCCCGATTACTGCGTCAACTCCGGCGGGCTGATCCAGGTCGCCGACGAGCTCGACCCGGTCGGCTTCAGCTTCGACCGCGCCCAGCAGCGTGCCGCCGGCATCTACGACACGACGTACTCCGTCTTCGAGCTGGCCCGCCACGACGGCGTCCCGCCCGCCATCGCCGCCGACCGGCTGGCCGAGCGCCGGATGCACGACGTCGGCCGGCTGCGCGGGATCTGGCTGGGCTGAGCCTGGGGTGCCCGGGTTGCAGGTTTCCCCGGGTACCCGGGGAAGCCTGACGATCTCAGGCGTTGCAACACCCCAGATCGTCAGGGATACCCGGTTACCCGGGGAAACCGACGACGGGTGGACAGCACGCAGCACGCCGGAGGCCCGGCGGAGTCGTGCTCAGGAACTAGAGATCAGTCGCGCGAGGGGCCGGCGTAGTCCGACCACTTCTCGAGCACCTCAGGATCGACGTCCTCCGTGGAGTCGCCGTTCTCCTTGTGGAGCTCACTGGCCAACGCACCGAAGTCCGTCTCGTGAGTGCGGTACTTCAGGTCGCGAGCGACCTTCGTCTGCTTGGCTTTTGCTCGGCCGCGCCCCATAGGGTCAGCCCCCTCGCACACTCGGCCGGGGCAACTGTGGCTCCCGGGCTGTCTCAATGAGTTCTCGTGCTTACAACGCTACCTGCTGACTGGGTGTTCCCGCACACCCGTGCCCTGAAATACTGGTAAAACCGTATGAAATACCCCTCAGCGGGCCACGGTCGTTACCAACCGGGGTGCTGGCCGACCATTTCGACGGTGCCTCCGGGGCCGGAAGCGGCCGCCAGCTGACCGGCCACCCAGGCGTGGATCCCGTAGCCGTCCAGCAGCGAGATCGCCCCGTCAACCTGGGTGGGATCGAGCAGGGCGACCATGCCGACCCCGCAGTTGAGGGTGGCCTCCAGGTCCGGCTGGGGTACGTCGCCGAGCCGGCGGACCAGGTCGAAGATCGGCGCCGGGGTCCAGGTGCCGCGCTCGAGCGTGGCGTGCAGCTCCTCCGGCAGGACCCGGGCGAGGTTGGCGGCCAGGCCCCCGCCGGTCACGTGCGCCATGGCGTGCGTCCCCTCGCGAGCGGCGAGCGCCAGGCAGGCCTTGGCGTAGATCCGGGTCGGCTCGAGCAGCTCCTCCCCGAGGGTGCGGCCGAGCTCGGGGACGTCGCGGTCGTAGGCCCAGCCCGCCTTCGCGATCACGTGCCGCACCAGCGAGTAGCCGTTGGAGTGCAGGCCGCTCGAGGCCATCGCGAGCACCGCGTCACCCGGGCGGACCCGTGCCGGGCCGAGCAGGTCGTCGGCCTCGACCACGCCGGTGGTGGCACCCGCGACGTCGTAGTCGTCGGGGCCGAGCAGCCCCGGGTGCTCCGCGGTCTCCCCGCCGACCAGCGCGCAGCCGGCCTCCACACATGCCTCGGCGATGCCCTTGACGATCGCCGCGATCCGCTCGGGGACGACGCGGCCGCAGGCGATGTAGTCGGTCATGAACAGCGGTTCGGCCCCGCACACGACGAGGTCGTCGACGACCATCCCGACCAGGTCGAAGCCGATCGTGTCGTGGACGTCCATGGCCTGCGCGATCGCGACCTTGGTGCCGACGCCGTCGGTCGAGGTGGCCAGCAACGGGCGCTTGTACGACGTCAGCGCGGACGCGTCGAAGAGCCCGGCGAAGCCCCCGATGCCGCCGATCATCTCGGGGCGCCGGGCCTTGTCGATCCAGACCTTCATCAGCTCGACGGCCTTGTCGGCGGACTCGATCGAGACCCCGGCCTGGGCGTAGGCGTCGGTCAACGTAGCTCCTACGGGTTGTTGAGCACGGGTAGCGCCTCGCTGTGCATCGGCGACGCCAGCGTCGCCTCCAGCAGGTGCTTGCCGAGCAGGCTCTCGTCGGGCAGCGGGATCGGGTACGCGCCCGTGAAGCAGGCCGTGCAGAGCTGGTCGGCCGGCTGCCGGGTCGCCTCGACCATCCCCTCGAGCGAGATGTAGCCGATGCTGTCCGCGCCGATGCTGGAGCGGATCTCCTCGTCGTCGAGGCCGTTGGCGATCAGCTCGGCACGGGTGGCGAAGTCGATGCCGTAGAAGCACGGCCACTTCACCGGCGGAGAGGAGATCCGCACGTGCACCTCGAGGGCGCCGGCCTCACGGAGCATCCGGACCTGCGCGCGCTGGGTGTTGCCGCGCACGATCGAGTCATCGACGACGACCAGCTTCTTGCCGCGGACCATGTGCTCGAGGGCGTTGAGCTTGAGCCGGATGCCGAGCTGGCGCAGGGTCTGGCTCGGCTGGATGAACGTGCGGCCGACGTACGCGTTCTTGACGAAGCCCTGGCCGAAGGGGATGCCGCTCTCCTCGGCGTAGCCGGCGGCCGCCGGAGTGCCCGACTCGGGGACCGGCATCACCAGATCGGCGTCGACCGGGAACTGGCGGGCCAGCTCGCGGCCCATCTCGACCCGAGCCGCGTGCACGGACTGGCCGGCGATCGTGGCGTCCGGGCGGGCGAGGTAGACGTACTCGAAGACGCAGCCCTTGCGCTCCGGCTCCGCGAAGTGGTGCGTACGCAGCCCGTGCTCGTCGATGGCGACCAGCTCGCCGGGCTCGATCTCGCGCACCACGCTGGCGCCGATCGTGGCGAGTGCGGCGTGCTCGGAGGCCACCACCCAGCCGCGGTCGAGCCGGCCCAGCACCAGGGGACGGATGCCCTGGGGGTCTCGCGCGGCGTACAGGGTGTCCTCGTTCATCCAGACGAACGAGAACGCCCCGCGCAGCAGCGGCAGCACCTCGAGTGCCCGCTGCTCCAGCGAGGTGTCGGGGTGGTGGGCGAGCAGTGCGGTGACCAGCCCGGTGTCGTTGGTCGACGTCTCGACGTCGCGGGCGTGCAGCGGCAGCTCACCCTCGGGGTCGGGCAGGTCCTCCACCAGCTGCTGCAGCTCGTGGGCGTTGATCAGGTTGCCGTTGTGGCCGAGCGCGATCGAGCCGTCGGCGGTGGGGCGGAACGTCGGCTGCGCGTTCTGCCAGGTGCTGGCCCCGGTGGTCGAGTAGCGGCAGTGGCCGATCGCCAGGTGGCCCTTGAGCGAGTCGAGCGTGGTCTCGTCGAAGACCTGCGAGACGAGCCCCATGTCCTTGTAGACCAGGATCTGGCGGCCGTTGCTGACCGCGATGCCGGCCGACTCCTGGCCACGGTGCTGCAGCGCGTAGAGGCCGAAGTAGGTCAGCTTGGCGACGTCCTCGCCGGGAGCCCAGACACCGAACACTCCGCAGGCGTCGCGAGGGCCCTTTTCCTGGGGGTCGAGGTCGTGGTTGAGACGACCGTCGCCCCCACGTCGGCTCGGTTGTGAGTGGCCGCCGGTGCTGAGGTAGGGCACGGCCTCATCGTACGGGCGCGCGACCCCCGGGCGTGCATCGACGGGCGGGTGTGGACCGGAGCCCTCCGGTCGCCTCTCCGCGCCCCCTCAGTGCCTCCCGCATTCGGCGGACAGGGGGTTTGGCCACGTCATAACCTGATCGTGCGCCCGCACGTCCCCCGACCGAGGATCCTCATGTCCATCGACCCCCGTGCAGCGGCGGCGCTCGACCCCGCCGCCGAGGTGGTCGACGACGTGGTGATGGACGCTGTGGTCCGCACCGAGCCGGTGGCCGCGGTCATGCCCCCGGACGAGTCGACGAGCTGGGCGGACGGCACCACCCACGAGGCCCTGCTGGTCATCGCCGAAGGGATCACCCAGCTGGCCGGCTTCGACGTGGCGGCGGTGAGCGTCGTGCGCGACTCCCAGCACATGCAGGTGATGGCCGTCGCGGGCAACGACGAGGCGCGCGACATCCTCCTGGGCACCTACACGCCGATCACCCGGTTGATGGAAGAGCTGGAGCACGCCGAGGACTGGGGGATGTTCCAGTTCGTCCCCCACGAGAGCCTCGACCCCGAGTCCGAGAGCTGGGGCTGGGTGCCCGACCTTGAGCCGGTCTCCGGGCCCGACGCCTGGCATCCGATGGACCTGCTGGTGGCCCCGCTCTACGGCCCCAACGGCGAGCTGCGCGGCACCCTGTCGATCGACTGCCCGTCGGACGGTCGTCGGCCCGACGAGGCGCACCGGCGCATCCTGAACCGGTACGCCGAGCAGGCGGGCCGGGCGCTCTACATCGCCGTCGAGCGCGAGGCGTTCGCCGAGCAGGTCCGGGTGCTCTCGGCGACCCGCGACGTGGTGCGCAACGCCGCCCGGGAGCGCAACATCGGCGTGATGCTGGACAAGATCCAGCCCAGCCTGATCGCCGGGTTCCGCTCCCTCGGCAGCTGGATCCACACCTTCGACGAGGACGGCCACGGTGCCGGTGCGATCTACTCCGGCGACGGAGCGCGGGTGGAGATGCCGCTCGAGCTGGTGGCGATCGCCGAGCGCGCCGCCGCGGACTCGTGGCGCGCCCAGACAGTCGGACTGGTGTCGCGGCACCTCGCCCACAACCCGCTCGTCTCGAACGTGTCCGAGCCGGAGTTCCAGGAGATCCTGGGCTTCCTCGAGGGGATCGGCGTCGGCTCGCTGCTGTTCGTGCCGGTGGGGGCCGGCCGGGAGTGCCTGGGCAGCCTGGTGCTGACCCGGGCGCTCGGCGATGCGGAGTGGACCCCCGCCGAGGTCGACGCGGCGCTCGAGGTCGGACGCGACCTGGGCCGGGCAGTGCTCAACGCCCGCGCGCTCGACCGGGAGCGCGAGCTGGTCCGCGAGCTCAAGGCGCTCGACGACTACAAGAGCAAGCTGATCGCGACGCTGTCGCACGAGCTCAAGAGCCCGCTGGCGGCGATGCTGGCGAACATCGAGTTCCTCCAGGAGACCGTGGAGCTCGACACCGGGGCGATCGCGGTGCTCGCGGCGGTGGACCGCGGCGCCATCCGGCTGGTCCGCGTGGTCGAGGACCTGCTGCTGCTCGCCAAGGTCGGCGACCCGCACCTGCCGCTGCTCACGCGTGCGGTGAGCCTGCCGGACCTGGTGGACGACGTCGTGAACCTCGCCTCGATCGCCGACCAGCGCCGGGTCAGGGTCTCCCTCGAGGGCGAACACGACCAGTTCGTCGCGGCCGGCGACCCGGCCGAGCTGGAGATCATGTTCAGCAACCTGCTCAGCAACGCGACGAAGTACTCCGAATCCACCGTCACGCTCACCCTGTCGCGCGACGAGGAGTGGATCGTGCTGAGCTGCCAGGACCGCGGCATCGGGATCGCACCCGCGGACCGTCGACAGCTGTTCCGCGAGTTCTTCCGCTCGGAGCTGCCCGAGGTCAAGGCCCAGCCCGGCACCGGGCTCGGGTTGACCATCGTCGACCGGATCGTGACCCGGCACCTGGGTCGCATCGAGATCGACTCGACACTGGGCAAGGGCAGCACGTTCCGGGTGTTCCTGCCCAGTGTCTGACCACGTCTGCTTGCGAGTACCTTCCCTCTCATGCGCAAGCTGAGCCTGGTCCTCGTCGCAGCCCTCGCGACCGCCATTCCCACAGCCGTCGTCGCGGCCCGCACCCACGCCAAGCCGCCCAAGCCGAAGGCCGAGCTGGTGATCAAGCAGCCCGTCGCGAAGTACGGCTCCGGCAAGGTCTCTGCGGGCGCGTTCGTGAAGAACAAGGGAAACAAGAAGGCCAAGGCCAGCGTGGCGACGTTCTACCTGTCCACCGACACCAAGCAGAGCAGCGGCGACAAGGCGCTCGGCACCGCACCGGTCGGCAAGATCAAGCCGAAGAAGTTCAAGCAGGTGAGCGGGCTCTTCACGGTGCCGGCCTCCGTGACCGCCGGCACCTACCACGTAGTGGTGTGCGCGGACTCGGGCCGGGCGGTCAAGGAGCGCAAGGAGACCAACAACTGCAAGGGCTCGAAGGGCACGGTGACGATCACGACCACCGGGCCGCCGAAGCAGGTGACTATCAGCTTCAGCGTCTCCCCCCTGCCGGTGGTCCTGGTGGGCTCGGTGTCCGGCGTGGCCAGCAACGGCACCTGCACCACCGACCCGCTGACCGGAGGCGGCTCATGCGTGGTGAGTGCCGGCGTGGGAACCGTGCAGCTCACCGCGACAGCGCTGCCGCCGCTGGGGGTGCTGCCGTTCGCGAACTGGGCCGGTGCCACGTGCGACGGCACGGCCGCGGCGAACGTCATGACGTTCGCCAGCCCTGTCGCGGACAAGGCCTGCACGGCGAACTTCGGGCCCTGAGGCGTCAGGGCTGCCCGTCGTACGACGCCAGCAGCTCGTCGACGCTGCGCACCCGCCCGAGGGCGGCGCGCTTGTCGGCGCTGAGGTAGCCCTGCGCGACGATCCGGTCGAGCTGGTCGACCAGTGGGTCGTAGAAGCCGTCGGGGTCCAGCAGCGTGACCGGCTTGTCGTGCAGTCCGAGCAGCTGCCAGGTGAACACCTCGAACAGCTCCTCGAGCGTCCCGACCCCGCCGGGCAGGGCGACGAACGCGTCGGCCAGCTCGGCCATCCGGGCCTTGCGCTCGTGCATCGAGTCGACCTCGATGAGGTGCTGGACCCCGGTGTGCGGCACCTCGCGGGCGAACACGGCCCGAGGGATCACGCCGATGACCTCGCCGCCCGCGGCCATCGCCCGGTCGGCGAGCAGCCCCATCAGCCCGACCTGCGCGCCGCCGTACACGATGCCGATGCCGCGCGCGACCAGGGCGTCCGCGAGCTCGGTCACGACCTCCTGGTGCCGCTCGGTCCCGGGCGACGAGCCGAGGAAGATCGCGAGGCGCACGGACTCATCTGATCACGCGTGCAGGCGGCCCCGCACGCGCTCGGGCAGCCGCTGGGCGAGCGCGGCGGCCTGGCCGCGGATCTCGGGGACGGCGGTGGTCTCCCACAGCGTGCCCTTGCGGGGCGGGCCGACGACGAACAGGCCGGGGACGACCTGCCCCGAGACGTCGAGCACCTCGCCCTCGGGTGTGCAGGCGACGCCCAGCTGGAGCGGGTCGGGGACGACCACGCCGCGGGCGACCAGGGCCTTGAGCAGCGGGTCGCTGCTGCGCGAGACGTCGGTCATCGGGCCGGTGCAGTTGACCACAGCGTCCGCGAAGAGGGTGTCCGGCATTGCGGGCAGCTCGACCTCGCAGCGCGGACCGTGGTCGGTCACGTTCGTCACGCCGCCCCCGAGCACGGTCAGCCGCGCCTCATCGCGGTAGCCGTCCAGCCGGGCCGCGACCTCGGTGGCCATGCGGTGCCGGCGTACCTCCCACTCGCGGGCGTACGACGCGAGGAACCGCCGCCGCTCGTCGAGGTCGAGCCGCTGCCAGAGCCCCTGGGTCGGTGCCCGGAGCCCGTCGACGACGGGGCGCCAGTCGACACCCTGCCGCCGGGCCGCCGCGATCTGGTCGCGCAGGAGGTCGGCGAGCTGGTCGGCCGTGACCGGCCCGGTCGGGACCGGGCTCAGCCAGGCGGTGGAGCTCTGCTCGATGTGGGCAGTGGGCAGCAGCCCGTGCCGGCTCACCATCACCACCCGCCGGTCGGGGGCGTCGTCCAGCAGCGTGATCGCGGCGTCGACCGCGGTGAGCCCGGTGCCGACGAGGACGACCACGGCGTCGGGCGCGAGCGCGGTCAGCAGCTCGAGGTCCCACGGGTCGGGCAGGTGCCAGCGCGCCTCCGGCAGCGGTACGCCGTCGACGGTCAGCGGCGCCGGGCGCTGGTTGCCGTGCGCCAGCACCACCGTGGCCGCCCGGGTCACGCCGCCACCCGAACCGTGCAGCTCGAAGCCACCCTGGGCCGGCACCACGTCGAGCACCCGCTCGGACCGGAACGAGAACCGCTCGTCGCGCAGCCGGTCCAGGGTCTCGCCGAGATAGACCGCATAGTCGCGCCGGGGCAGGAACGCCTGCGCGTCGCACTCCCGACCGGTCCGCCGGGCCCACTCGACCAGGTCGCCGGGAATGTCGGGGAAGGCGCTCATGTGCCGGGACCGGACGTTGAGCAGGTGTCGCCGGTCGGTGGTGGCGTAGGCCAGCCCCTTGCCGAGCTCGCCGCTCGCGTCGTGCAGCGTGACGGTCAGGTCGTGTGACCGAGACGCCATCAGGTGGATGGCGGTCAGCGTCCCGCTCGCCCCGCCACCGACGACCGCCACGTCGCTGCGGGCCGACAACGCATCGGACACCGGCCCAGCTGGAGTGACGGCGTCGTGGACCTCGGGCTGAAGCATCCGCTAACTGTAGTAGGTCACTCCTGTTTATGCACAACGGCTCGCACGGCGGTGTAGTCCGTCACTGTTGGCGAGTGGTTGTGGACAGAACACCAGCCAAAAGGTGACGGACTATCCCGCCGCGAGGTTGCGTAGCAGCAGCGCCTCGGCGAGCACGACGCGCTCGAACTCGGCGAGGTGGAGGCCCTCGTTGGCGCCGTGGGCGCGGGTGTCGGGGTCCTCGACGCCGGTGACCAGGACGCTGGCCTCCGGGAAGGCCAGGAGGAACTCGGCGATGAACGGGATCGAGCCGCCCACGCCCATGTCGACGGGGGCGACGCCGTCCCAGGCCTCCTGGAACGCCGCCCGCGCGGCGTCGTACGCCGGACCGGTCGCGTCGATCTGGGTGGGCTCGCCGGTGTCGACCACGGTGAAGGTGAGCTGGGCGCCCCAGGGCACGTTCGCCTCACAGTGCTTGCGCAGGCATTCGACGGCGTTCGCGGTCGTGTCGCCGGGAGCGATGCGGAGGCTGAGCTTGGCGCGAGCGACCGGGACCAGGGTGTTGCTGGCGCCGTCCACCTTCGGGGCGTCGAGTCCGGTGACGGTCAGCGCCGGCCGGGTCCAGAGTCGCTCGACGACCGACCCGTCGCCGATCCACTCGACCGACCCGTGGGCGCTCGACTCGGCGCGCAGCCGCTCCTCGGGGTACTCGACCTCGGCGGCCGGGCCCTGG
Organism: uncultured Actinomycetota bacterium; assembly: GCA_963800715.1. Taxonomy (GTDB): domain Bacteria; phylum Actinomycetota; class Actinomycetes; order Propionibacteriales; family Nocardioidaceae; genus Nocardioides. The sequence continues at coordinate 72,473 of CAWDBZ010000004.1, forward strand.
AAGAGCCCGGCCACGGCGACGTTGCCGGTGTCGTCGTAGAGGCTCGAGATCACCCGGCTCAGCGTCATGATCGCGTCGGGCACCAGGCCGCCCCACATGCCGGAGTGGACGCCGTGGCCGAGGGTCCGCACCTCGATGTCGGCGCGCACCAGGCCGCGCAGCGACGTCGTCAGCGCCGGCTCGCCGATGTCCCAGTTGCCGGAGTCGGCGATCACGATCACGTCGGCGCGCAGCTCGTCGTGGTGCTCCTTGAGCAGCGCGGGCAGGGTGTCGGAGCCGACCTCCTCCTCCCCCTCGATGAAGAACACGACGTTCACCGGCAGGTCGTCGCCGTACGCCCGGAGCGCAGCGAGGTGGGTGATGATCCCGGCCTTGTCGTCGGCGGCGCCGCGACCGTAGAGCCGGCCGTCGCGCTCGGTCGGCTCCCACGGCGGCGAGTCCCAGTCGACCGGGTCGTTCTCGGGCTGTACGTCGTGGTGCGCGTAGAGGAGCACCGTTGGCGCCCCCTCGGGGCCGGCCTTGCGTGCGATCACCGCGGGGGCTCCGCCGTCGGCGCTCACGATGTCGACGGGCTCGCACCCCTCCGCGCGCAGCAGGTCGGCCACTGCGTCCGCGCTCCGCCACACCTCACCGGTGCGGGCCGGGTCGGCGCTGACCGACTGGATCCGGACCAGGTCCTCGAGGTCGGAGCGGAGGGCGGGCATCAGGTCGCGCAGCTTTGCGCGGAGGTCGTCGCTCATGAGGACGACACTAGATCGGTCAGGGCTTGCGGAAGATCACGGCCTCGTAGGTACGCCGGTCGCGGTCGCTCGGCACCACGAACAGCGTCGTCGCCTTGAACCCCGGGCGACGCAGCACGTAGCTGCCCTGCTCGGGCCCCTTCGCACCGGTGCGGAACGTCAGGCTGAACGCGTGCGGGTTCCTCTTCTTGCTGTTGGGCAGGTTGCCGACCTTGGTCAGCTTCACCCGCCAGTGCCGGCCGGCCCCGTCGAGGCGGAACGTCTTGCGGCGCAACGCCCAGAAGCGGCTGCGCGTGTAGAGGTCGCGACGGGTGGTCGTGGCGGCGTAGACGTCGGGCGCGAGGAGGACCGGCGCGAGCACGGCTCCCAGCGCCGACGCGGCGAGCAGAGTACGACGGGTGGCACTGGTCATCTGGTCCTCCGGTTCGGGGACGATTCTAGGGCGAATAGCATCGCCGGGTGAGCGAACCGAGATGGCTGACCTTCGACCTTTTCGAGGGCCGCGTCGGTGAACGGTTCGTGGTGAGCGGGGAGGGCACACCACCGATCCCGATGGAGCTCGCGGAGGCCACCGAGAGCACCAACGCGGGCGGGGCCGGACCCGACGGACGGCAGCGGCTGCAGTTCTCGCTGGTGTTCCGTGGGCCTTCCGAGCCTGTGCTGCCGCAGGCGATCTACGGCCTCGACCACGACGCCCTCGGCCACCTCGACCTGTTCCTGGTGCCGATCGGCCCGGCGGGAGACGCGATGCGCTACCAGGCTGCGTTCGCCTGACGGTACGGCGATCACGGGGTCCACTCCATCCGCCGGTAGACACCCAGGTCCTCGACGACCTCGAAGCCGAGCCGCTCGTAGAACCGGGCCGCGCGGTTGTGGGCCTCGACGTGGATGCTGACGATCCGACCCTCCGCGGCGGCCTCGCCCCCCAGCCCGGCGACCAGCTCGGCGCCGATGCCGCGGCTCTGGAACTCCGGCAGCAGCGCGATGTCGACGATCCGCAGGTCACCCGGCCGCTGGTCGACGTACAGGCGCCCGGCGGGACGACCGCCGACCTCGATCACGTCGAAGGAGCCCTCGGGGTTGGCCCGGCGGTACTCCGTGTCCTGGGCCTCGAACTGCATGCGCAGGAACCACTCTCGCTGCCCCGGCGCCCACTCGACCTGGTCCAGCTCCTCGGCGCGCGAGGCGCCGTAGACGGCGAGCAGGTGCTCGCGGTCCTTGTCGGTCGCCGGGCGGATGGTGACCTCGGCGGTGTCGCCGTGACTCACGTGCGCGGCGGGAAGACGCCCTGGAGCGCGATGTTGAAGTAGAAGGTCAGGTAGGGCTGCATGTTGTTGTGCGGCTGGTCCCCGCCACCAGGCGCCAGCGCCTGCGGGGACATCTGGACCACCGGCTGCCCGGCCGGCGCCCTGTAGGCGTTGGCGTTCTGGGAGCGGGCGATGGACCGCGCCGACGACGGGGTCTGCACGTCGGCGATGTCGGGGTTGGCGCGCAGCGTGTGTGTGTGGTTGGGGATCTCCGACTCGAGCAGCGTCACGGTCTCCGACCCGCCGGTCTCCCCGAGGCTGTGGAGGCTCAGCCCCGGCCCCTGGTCGGGGTGCATCGCGGCCCGGCCCTCGAGGTCCGGCAGCGCGAAGTTGGACTTGCCGTCGCCGCCGTAGGTCGTGCCCAGGAGTGAGAACAGCGCCGTGTTCTGCGACAGCGGCAAGAGCTGACCGTTGCACCACGCCCAGCCCTTGGGCGCGAAGTTGAACGGGAAGATGCGGATCTCGGCGACGAACGGGTCCATGGCGGTTCCTTAGGAGAATCGGGGGAAGATCCCGAACAGCGAGATGATGTAGTTGATCCCGAGGTACGGCTGGAAGTTGGTGTGCGGCTGGCTTCCGCCGATCGCGCTCACCGCGCTGGGCGCCAGCCCGGCCGTGGCGGTGTCCTCGATGTAGAGGTCGGCGGCCGTCGACTGGGCGAGCACGTTGTTGGCCGGCGAGGACTGGTTCGCGACCGCGGTCGTCGCGAGCAGCGAGTGCGTGTGCGCGGCGATCTGGTTGACGGTCAGGGTGACCTGCTCGGCGCCGCCCGTCTCCGCGAGGATGAAGCCGTTGCCGTTGTGGATCGGGACCCGCCCGCGCAGGTCCGGCAGCGCGAACGTCGACTCGCCGTCGCCGCCGTACGTCGTGCCGATGAGCGTGAAGAGCACCTCGTTCTCGCTGATGGGCATGAGCCGGCCGTCGCAGAAGGCCCATCCGGCGATCTGAAAGTTGCCGGCGAACATCCTGATCTCTCCGACGAAAGGTTGTGCCATTGCTTCGGGCTCCTCGGCTCAGGTGGGCGACGGGAAGATGCCGATGAGGGCGATCCCGAAGTTCAGGGTCAGGAAGGGCTGCATGTTCAGGTGCGCCTGGCTGCCACCCACGTTCGTCACGCTCGTCGGTGAGAGCGCCGTCGGGATGCCCGGCGCGGCGTAGAGCTGGCTGGGTGAGTCGGCCAGCAGGTTCCCCGGTGCCACCGGCGTGTCCCCGGTCGCCGACGTCGCGTGCATCACGTGCGTGTGCTGCGGGAGCTCGGCGATGGTCAGGGTGTGCGCCTGCTCGCCACCACGTTCACCGAGGGTGTGCCCGGAGCCCACATGGATAGGCACCCGCGCGCGTAGGTCTGGTAGTGCGAAGGTGGTCTGGCCGTTCCCCCCGAATGTCGTGCCCAGTAGCGAGAAGAGCGCCTGGTTCTGGGCGATCGGCAGCAGCTGGCCGTTGCACTGCGCCCAGCCGTCACCCGTAGGCACTTGGGAGTAGGTGAAGAGCCTGATCTCTCCAAGGAATGGTTCAGCCATTCGTGTTCCTTTCGTGGACCCTCAGGTCACGGCGCGTTGGGGCAGTCGGCGATCGACGTGAACCCGGCGCCCCCGTGGTCGGCACTCGTGGTCGAGCCGTTGTTGGTGGCGGACAGGAACGCCTGGACGGCGGCGTCGTCGGTCGGGGCGCCGGCGTAGTCCTCCAGGATGTAGGACGTCCCGGCGAACCGCTGGCGCACCCGGATCCCGAACAGTCCGACGGCCGTCGTGGACGCCGTGTTGCCACGGATGTCGGCGCAGATCGTAGTGGTGTCCGTGCTGACGGTGCCGGCGTCGACCCGGATCGCGTCGGCGGAGAGGGCGTTGTTCAGCGTCACCGAGTTGTTGCTGATCGTCGCGTTGATCCGGTTGCTGCCGTCGCGCGCGATCACCTCGATACCGCGGTTGGCGACTTGGCTGATGGTGTTGGCGTCCACGAGCGCTGTCATCGTCGCGGAGCCGTTGCCGGTCATCCGGATCCCGGGACCTGTCGTCGAGTTGCTGTTGGTCACCGTGTTGCCGGTGACCCGCCCGACCATCGGGGTGGTCGCCGCCGAGGCCAGGTTGATGTTGATGGGCGACGCGCTGCCACCCGTGCCCGGTGCGACGTTGAGCCCGTCGATGGTCAGGTCCCGCACGCCGAACGAGAACGTGCCCGAGGAGTTGTGGGCAATGCTCACGCCGATGTTGTTGTCGTCGAACGTGCTCTGAGCCGTCCCACTGTCGTCGACCTCGACGTCCATCGAGCCGGTCCCGTTGGTGATGACCTGCAGGCCGTTGGCCCGGTTGCGCAGGAACGTGTTGCCGAGCACGTCGGCGGTGATCGAGCCGCCGTCGGCCTGGAGGAGCAGCCCGTTGTTGCCGGGCGAGACCGTGTCAGTGTCGCGGAACGTGCTGTCGGTGACGTTGAGCTGCGACAACGTGCCCGAGGAGTTCACGACCCGCGCGTTGTCCTCGGGCGAGTTCGCGACGAGGGTGCGGGTGAACTCCGAGTTCCCGGCGAGGTTCGTGAAGTGCAGGCCGGCCTCGTCGGTCGCGGCGTTGTCACCGTTGTTGTCGACGACCGAGTCGCGGAGCGCGAAGTTGGTGACGCTCGAGCCGCGGACGCCGTTGCCCAGGCTGTTGCGGATCTTCATCCGCTGCAACGTGATCGCCTGCGCCGAGGTCAGCGAAACCGCGTCTTGGGTCGTGTCCTGGATGGTGCCACCGGTGCACGCGTCCGCCGTGGTGGCGCAGGCGCCACCGGTGCCGGTGACGTTCAACCCACCCGCCGTGCCCGTCGTGTTGAGACGAATGCCGTTGGTGGCGCCGTTGGACGAGATCGAGTCGAAGTTCAGGTTGCCAACGGTGATCCCAGCCGTGTCGACGTTCAGACCCGTGCCGGTGCCCGTGGTGATCGAGTTTCCGGTGCCGCCCACCGTCAGCGTTCCGTTGCTCGCGCTCAACCCCGCGCCGCCCGCGGTGTCGATGTCCAGGCCGCCGTTCGTGAACGACACGAGGTGCCCGCCGGCGGGATTGCCGTTGGCGCTGAGCGCGACGGCGGCGCTTGCCCCGGTGTTGAGCACCTTGGACGCCCCGGAGAAGCTCGTCGATCCCGCGCTGTTGCCGCTGACGACGATGCCGCCGCCGGCGTCCGCGCCGTCGGCGATGTTGCCGCTGAAGGTGACGCCGCCACCGTCGCGGCCGGTGACCTCGACCGACTGGCCGGGCCCGTCGTTGATCGCGCCGTCGTAGACCACGCCGCCACCTCCGACGCCGCCTCCGTTTACGTCGAACGCGATACCGGTTGCGCCCGCGATCGTGCCCGCGTTGATGACGACCGGTGCGGTCAGGTTGGTGTCGAGGTTGATCCCGTCGCCCGCGCTGTTCGTCGAGCTGGCCGAGTCGAAGAAGAACTGCGAGCCGTTGGAGTTGCGGATGTCGGCCGCCGGCCCACCGGTCGCGCTGATGGTGTCCGTGCCGGCGCTGTCGACGGTCAGCGTGTTGCTGCTGGCGATGTCGAGCGCCGCGGTCGCCCCGGAGGTCGTCTGCAGCGAGAGGTCGGTCCCTGCACCGTCACCGAGCACCGCTTGGCCGGTGACCGAGTTGAGCCGGATCGCGCCCGTGCCCGAGCCGGTGACCGTGATGTCGTTCCACCGGCTGGTGAGCAGGCTGGTGCTCGCGGCATCGAGGGCCTTGGCGCCTGTGGTGGCGATGGTGTTGGTCGCCGTGTTGGCGAACAGCACCCGGTCAGCGTTGTTGATCCGTACGCCGATCGCCGTGGCGCTTCCGCCGTTGGTCACCGTGACGCCGGTGAACCGGTTGACGCCGGTCGTCCCGTCCATCTCGATGCCGGGCTGGGTGCCGGCCGTGCCGGTGTCTGTCACGTTGGCGTTCTGGACGGTCACGGCGTCGACCCCGGCGCCACCGCTGATGCCACCGCCGGTGCCGGACGGATCCACGTCGACGCCGTCGACCAGGACGTTGCTCGCCAGGACGACGACGTCCTCGTTGGACGCGGTCAGCGTCGGCTGGGCACCGGACGTGCCCGGGAACAGTGGGCTGTTCGGCAACGTGCCGCCGCCGTCCGGGTCGAGCGAGAGCGGTCGGCTCTCGCCGATCAGCCGCTCGTTGGCGTTCATCGCGTAGCCGGTGTCGAGGTTGGTGGTCGTGTTGGAGCCGTCGAAGACGAAGACGGTGTCGCCGGTGCCGCTGGCCGCCTCGGCCTCAGCGAGGGTGTCGAACGGCGTGTCGGAAGTGCCGTCGCCGCCGGCCGGCTCGTTGTTGCGCACGTACCAGACCTGGCCCGCGATCGGCAGGCTGAGCGTGCCGACCGCGTTGGCGACGGTGCCCGAGTTGCAGGGGGACGCGTCGCAGACCCGGTAGGTGAAGGTGTCGGTGACTCCGGTGTCCACGTCGTCGGGGTGGTAGGTGAAGTTGCCGTCGGACTGGATCGTGATGGTGCCGCCGAGGGTCGTCGGCGCGTTGGTCACGGGCTCGACGACCAGGTTCGCCTGCGGGGTGTCCGGGTCGGTGTCGTTGGCCAGGACCGACCCGCTGATCTCCTTGCCGGCCTGGGTGGCCGGGCGCGACGTACCGACGAAGAGGCCGGTGTTGCCGATCGCGTCGAAGGAGTCCGCGACGGCCGTCGGGGCGTCCGAGATGCCGTTGATCGTGAGGTTCACGGTCGCGGTGTCCTGCGCCCCGGCGCCGTCCTGCATCGTGTAGGTGAACGAGTCGGTAGCCGTCTGGCCGGTCGACAAGCCCTGGAAGGCGGACAGCGGGTTGTAGCTGTAGGAGCCGTTGGCGTTGATCGTCACCGAGGCACCCGAAGGGAGTGTCTGGGTCAACGTCCCAGTGCCGTTCAGGGCGACCACCGTCTTGGTGTCGCCCGGGTCGACGTCGGTGTCGTTGGCCAGCACGCCGGGCGCGGCCACGTTGAGGGTGGTGTCCTCGTCGGTCGTGCCTGTGTCGTCGACCGCAGTCGGCGGGTCGTTGACGCCGGCGACCGAGATGCCGCGCGTCGCCGAGTCGGACAACGCCGTGTCGTCGGTGACGGTGAACGTCACGGTGCGCAACAGCGTCGACGGGCCTTCGGAGCTGTTGGCGTAGGTCACGTCGCGCAGCGCCGCCTGGTAGGCGGCGGGCGACGCGGTGCCCGTCAGCGTGAGGGTGTTGCCGACCTGCGGCCCCGCCGAGATGCCGGGATGCACGCCCGCCAGCGCGAGGTCGTCCTGGGCGCCGGCGAAGTTGGCCGTGATGGCCACCGTCGCGCCCGTGACCGTCGCGCCCGCGTCTGGGTCGGTGACGGTCAGGCCGGGGTCGATGGGCGTCGCCGGGTCGTTCTCGGTGTAGGCGAGCTGCCCGCCGCTGGTCGTCACGTTGGGCGGGTCGGCAACGCAGGTGACCGTGACCGACACGGTCGCGGTCGAGCCGCCCGGCGTAAGGGTGTAGGTGAAGGTGTCCGGCGACGTGCCGGGCGGGCTGTTGCAGTAGTTGGCGTTCGGCGTGTAGCTCACGTCGGTGCCGTTGTTGGACACCGTGCCGTTCGCGGGCTGGGTGACCGAGCTGACCGCGATCGGGCCGCCGTCGACGTCCGTGTCGTTGGTGAGGACGAAGATCAGCGTCACGCCCGAGTCCTCACCCACCGTGGTCGAGTCGTTGACGGCCGCCGGCGAGTCGTCGGAGGCCGAGAACTGGATGTTCTTGGTGTCGGAGCCGGACAGAGCTGTGTCGTCGGTCGCGGTGAACGTGAGCGTCCGGAGCAGCGTGGACGGGGAGTCCGAGCTGTTGCGGTAGGTGACGTCGCGAAGTGCGGCCTGGTAGGCAGCCGGGCTCGCTGTGCCGCTCAGCGTGAGGGTGTCGCCGGTCTGCGAGGCCGCGATGCCCGGATGCGTGCCGCCCATTGCCAGGACGTCCTGAGCACCCGCGTAGTTGGCGGTGATCTGCACAGTCGCACCGGTGATCGACCCGCCGGCGTCCACGTCGCTGAGGGTGAGCGCTGGCGCCACCGGGGTCGCCGGGTCGTTCTCGGAGTAGACGAGTGGACCGCCGCCACCGGTGTTGAGCACCGGGGCGTCTGGTGCACAGGTGACGGTCATCGACACGCTCGCCGTCGACCCACCGTTGAGGGTGTACGTGAACGCGTCAGGTCCGCCGCAGAAGTTCGCGTTCGGCGTGTAGCTGACGCCGGTCCCGCCGCCGGTGATCGCCGCCGTGCCGTTGGCGGGCTGGGTGATCGACTGGACGCTCTTCGGGCCGCCGTCGACGTCGGTGTCGTTGGCGAGCACGTCGACCGGGCTGGCGCCCGAGTCCTCGGCAACGGTCGCTGAGTCGTTGACTGCCGCCGGGGCGTCATCGGAGCAGGTGACCGCGACCGACACGGTCGCGACGGCCCCGCCGTTCAGGGTGTAGGTGAAGGTGTCTGGCGAGGTCCCGGGCGGGGTGTTGCAGTAGTTGGCGTTCGGCGCGTAGGTCAGGCCACTGCCGCCCCCGGCGATGGCGACCGCGCCGTTGGCGGGCTGGGTCACCGACTGGACCGTCTTCGGGCCTCCGTCGCCACCATCGGTGTCGTTCGCGAGCACGTCGATCGCAGTGGCCGCGTCGTCCTCTGCGACGGTCGCGCTGTCGTCGACCGCCACCGGCGGGTCGTCGGAGCACGTGACGGTCACGGCGACAGTCGCCACGTCTCCGCCCGGAGCCAGGGTGTAGGTGAACGTGTCGAACGGCGGGGTCGGGGTGTTGCAGTAGTTGGTGTTGGGCGCGTAGGTCACCCCGCTCCCCCCACCCGTGATCAGCACGGTCCCATGGGTGGGCTGGGTGACGGACTGGATGCTCTTCGGGCCGGCGTCCACATCTGTGTCGTTCGCGAGCACGTCGATCGGGCTGGCCGGGTCGTCCTCGGCCACGGTCGTCGCGTCGTCGACCGCCACCGGGTTGTCGTCGACGCAGGTGACGGTCACGCTCACCGTCGCGGTCGAGGTGCCCGGGGCGAGGGTGTAGGTGAACGTGTCGAACGGCGGGGTCGGGGTGTTGCAGTAGTTCGCGGCGGGCGCGTACGTCAGACCGGTGCCGCCACCGGAGATGACAACGTTGCCGTGCGCCGGCGGGGTCACCGACGCGATGCTGATCGGACCGCCGTCGACATCGATGTCGTTCGCCAGGACGTCGATCGCCGTCGCCGGCGCGTCCTCGGTGACGGTCTCGGTGTCGTCGACCGCGACCGGCGGATCGTCGACGTCGGTCACCGTGATCGTGAGCTGCTTCTCGACGAACAGGCCACCGGAGTCAGTGGCGCGGACGCGAATCGACCTGGTCGGCGTCGTCTCGTGGTCGAGGACGGCTGCGGTCCGCAGCGACGAGCCGCTGATCGAGAACGAGGAGTTGTCGCCCCCGCCCGTGCCGGTCACAAGGGTGAAGGCGTGGGTGTCTCCGGCGTCGCCGTCGACCGCGCTCAGCGAGCCGACCACGGCCCCTGCGGGCTGGTTCTCGGAGACGGTGGTGGGAGCCAGCGTGAGGTCGGTGGGCGCCTCGTTCGGGGTGACCTCGCACGCTACGAGGTGGTTGACGCCCGGGCCGCCGTCGCAGTCGTCCTGGGCCGCGCCGCCGTCGAGGTGGTCGTCGCCGGCGTTGCCACGCAGGGTGTCGTTATGGAGGCCGCCGAGGAGCCGGTCGTTGCCCGGCCCACCCTTGACGGAGTCCTCGCCGCGCCAGCCGCGCACCTTGTCATCGCCGCTGCCGCCGCGGATACGATCGTCGCCGGACCGGCCGCAGATCAGGTCGTCGCCACCGCGTCCGTTGATCCGGTCGTCACCGCGCCCGGCCACGATCACGTCGTCACCGTTGGTGCCCCGGATGCGGTCATCGCCCGGGGTGCCGACGATCGTCGCGGCCTTCCCGAAGCACTCGCTGTCGGCTGCTGCAGGGGCGGCCGCGTTGGTCGGCGGCATCGCGCCGACGGCGCCGAGTGCCAGGACCACGGCGAGGGCAAGCGCCAGTGTGCTGGAGGTCGCGCGTCGTAGGTGGTTGGTCTGGACGTGGTGGGGGGCCGTCCGTGTGCTCACTCGAGCGCTCCTCAAAACCGATCCATCGCTTGCCTGGGGGAGGTGGGGCCGGTGCATCGGTGCGCACAGGGTGGCACCGGGTGCGGCGGAGATCCATGGACCAAACGGGGGGTTTTGTCCGACAGCATCAGACCACTTGGCCCGCGCCGCGTCCGGCGTTTCGTCGAAGAGGCGCCGACCTTGTGGTCGGGGCCGGCCACGGGAGACCTAGTCGAGGGGAAGGTAGGAGGTCAGGTCGGCGCGTTCCCCACTGGCAGAGACCCGCCCCGACGACTCTGCGTCCGGCCAGGTCAGCGCCCCGGTTGCCAGCGCGATCCAGGTCTCAGGGTCGGTCTCGACCACGGCCGGTGGCGTGCCGCGGGTGTGCCGGACGCCGGGGATCACCTGCACGGCGGCGTACGGCGGCACGCGGACCTCGACCGAGTGGCCGGGAGCGCGCTCCTCCAGCACGGCGAGGAAGTGCTTGGTGAGCAGCCGGAGGTCGGCGCCGTCGGGCGCCTTGCCGCGCACCCGGGCCAGGGCGGCGGCCACGTCGGCGGGGTCGGCCACCCGAAGCCGGGCCGCCATCAGTCCGCCTCGGGGGGAGTCGGGTAGGGCAGCAGCGCTGCGTAGTAGAGGTAGGTGATGCGGTCCGAGCCGCCACCGCGGGTCCGCTCCGTCCAGCGGTCGATCACGTCGCCGAGTTCGGCGGACAGCTCGGCCGCCTCTTCGTTGTTCAGCAGCAGCGCGGAGTCGGTCAGCGAGCTGTGGGTTCCCTTCGTCCGCTTCTCGAAGACCGAGTCGACGACCAGACGACCCCAGGTCCGCCGGTTCTCGCGAAAGACCCGCGAGGCCGCCTTGCCACCCGGCTGCTTCTCCATGTCGCGCATCTCGACCGAGAAGCCGCCCTCGTTGACCACCCGCCAGACCCGGTCGCGCTTGTCGCGGGCGGCGGCGGGGTCCTCCTCGATCAGGCCGTACTTGGCCAGCTGCCGGAGGTGGAAGCTGGCCTGGTTGGCCGGGATGTCGAGCTCTCGGGCCAGGTCTGCGGCGCGGAGCGAACCGCGGGCGTCGAGCTCGGCGAGGATCCGGTTGCGGACGGGGTGCGCGATCGCCCGCAGCACCTGCGGGTCGTGCAGCGGCTTGGGACGGGGCACGCGACCATCGTAGCAATTTGCGCACCATTTATTGCGCACGTTCTATTGCGCATTGAAGGTTGCGCACGTAACGTTGCGTAAATGAGCGGCTTCGGCGACCTCCGCAAGAACCACGACTTCACCATCCTCTGGATCGGCCAGACGATCAGCCAGCTCGGAACCGCGGTGAGCATGTTCGCGTTCCCGCTGGTGACCTACGCGGTCACCGGGTCGGCCTTCCTGGCCGGGCTCGCCGGCGGGCTGGAGCTGCTCGGTACGGCGCTCGCGCTGCTCCCCGCGGGGCTGCTGGCCGACCGGGTGAACCGCCGCCTGGTGATGCGCTGGGCGTCGGGCACCGGCGTCGTCCTGTACGCCTCGCTCGTCGTGGCGGGCGTCTTCGGCGAGCTGACCGTGCCGCACCTGTTCGCCGTCGCGCTGCTGAGCGGTGCCTGCGCGGGCATGTTCGCGCCCGCCGAGATGTCCGCGGTCCGGTCGGTCGTGCCTCGCGATCAGCTGCCCACCGCACTGAGTCAGCAGCAGGCCCGCCAGCACGTCGGGAACCTGCTGGGCGGGCCGTTGGGCGGCGCGCTCTACTCGGTCACCCGGTGGGTCCCCTTCCTCTTCGATGCGGTGACCTTCGCGGTCTCGTGGGTGCTGCTCGGCCGGATCCGCACCGACCTCTCCCCCGCACCCGGTAGCGGTGAGCGTCGCAACGCCCGCGCCGAGGTCGCCGAGGGATTCCGGTTCCAGTGGAGCCGGCCGTTCTTCCGGACCCTGATGTTGTGGGGGATGTGCTCGAACCTCGTGGTGAACGCGATCTTCGTCGCCGCCGATCTGCGGCTGATCCAGGCTGGGTTCGCACCCTGGTCGATCGGGCTCGTCTCCACAGCCGCCGGGGTCTGCGGCATTCTCGGCGCCATCGCCGCACCGCGGATCATCGAGCGGGTCCCGACCGGGTGGCTCACGGTGCTCGTCGCCTGGAGCTTCGTGCCGCTCCTGGTCCCGCTGGTGTTCTGGAACCACCCGGTCGTGGTGATGCTCTCCCTCTCGGCCGGTCTGTTCTTCAACCCGGCGGGCAACGCCGGCATCGGCTCCTACAAGATGTCGATCACCCCGCCCGAGCTCGTGGGCCGGGTGCAGTCGGTGGGCATGCTGACGAGCTGGAGCACGATGCCGCTGGCTCCAGTCGTGGGAGGCGCGCTGCTGGCCGGCTTCGGCGGCTCGGTCACCATGGTCGTGCTGATCGGCGTGGCGGTCGCGGTGGCCCTCATCCCGACGCTGAGCCGGACGGTCCGCGCGGTGCCGCGTCCTGCGGAGTGGGCGAAGACCGGCGAGGACGAGACGCCGGCCGCTGAGCTCGCGCTCGCGTGAAGCTCAGACCGCGCGCATCCGGCGCGGCCGGCGATCGACGGGCTTCTCGGGCTCGTCGCTGTTGACCAGCTCCGCCACCTCTCGGACGAGGTCGCGCAGCCGCCAGCCGGACCGCTCGATGGCGTCCAGCCAGCCGGCCAGCTCCGGGTCGAGGTCCTCGCGACGGTCCCGGTGGTCGCGGATCAGCTCGACGTGCCCGAGCAGCGCGGCGAGCGGCGTACGGAACTCGTGGTTGATCGTCTCGACGAGCCGCTTCTGCAGGGCCTCCGCCCGCAGGGCGGCCTGGGTCTCGGCCGTGACGTCCTGGACCAGCGCGATCGCGCCGATGCCGTTGTCGTCGTCGTCTCGCAACGGCATCGCGTTGCACTTGAGGTGCACCAGGGTTCCGTCGGGACGGCGGTGGGTCACGGGCGAGTCACGGACGAACTCGCCACGCCGGGCCCGCATGAGCGGCACCTCGTCGGTGGCCATCGGCGTCTCGCCGTCCTCGCGGAAGAGGCGGAACCGCTCGACGTAGAACGGCTCGGCCACCGGCTCGTAGGTCATGCCGAACAGCTCCTGGAGCGTGGGGCTGATGAGGGTCAGCATCCCGGACGCGTCGCAGGCGACCAGACCGACGCCGGTGAGCTCCAGCGCCAGGTGCAGTGGCACGCCCTTCAGCGAGTCGAGGGACCCGAGTGTCCCGTGCATGAGTTCTCCTCTGCATCGACGACACGTGATACCCCATGCGGTATCCGAGCATCAGTGTGCACCAGACGGTACTCGGGTGAACGCCGTTCACGAGAGAGGCACGGACCTTGCGAACCGCGTACCCGCCCGGGCGACCGCGTCAGACAGCTCCGGCGGTGACTCGACGACGAAGTCGGCGTCGATGTTCGCGAGCATGAACATCGGCCACTCCAGGGTGTCGACGTTCATCTCCAGGACGGTCCGGCCCGGCTTCCCCGACACGGTCGCCCAGTGACCCGTGACCGCCGTGACGTCCGTCGGGTCGGCGTCGAGGACCACGCGGACGGCGTACCGCTGTGGCATCCGGCGGATCCCGGCCTGGACGAACGAGAGCGCGTCCTCGGCGGGCAGCTCGCGCGGCCGGAAGGTGTGTCCGCTGGTGCGCGGCTCCTTGATCCGGTCGACGCGGAACGAGCGCCAGTCCTGTCGGTCGCGGTCGTAGGCGACGAGGTACCAGCGCCGGCCCATCGACACCATCCGGTGCGGCTCCACCCAGCGGTCGGTCGGCTCGGCGCCCCTGGCGGTGTAGGTGAAGTGGATCGGCTCCGAGTCGCGGCAGGCCTGGGCCAGCGTGCTGAGCAGCGCGGGGTCCAGGGCCGGCCCGCCGGACCATGGGAGCCGCTCGGTCTGCGAGCGCAGCGCGTCCATCTGCCGGCGCAGCCGCGGCGGCATCAGCGAGATCACCTTGGACAGGGCCTGGACCGACGTCTCCTCCATGCCGGGCGTCCCGCCGGCGGCCGAGGACTGGAGGCTGACCGCGATGGCCACCGCCTCCTCGTCGTCGAGCAGCAGCGGCGGGAGCCGGCTGCCGGCCCGCAGCTGGTAGCCGCCGGCGACTCCGCGGACCGCGTCGACGGCGTAGCCGAGCTCGCGGAGCCTGTCCACGTCGCGGCGCAACGTGCGCGGGCTGACCTCGAGCCGTTCGGACAGCTCGCCGCCCGGCCAGTAGCGATGGGTCTGCAGCAGAGAGAGCAGCCGCAGCATCCGGGCACTCGTGTTCATGCCCCCGAGAGTAGTTCTGATTGAGGACAGGAACTGACCTCAATCCCATCTAGCGTTTCTTCCATGACCACGACACGCCAGTTCGAGCCGGTGATCCGGACCCAGGGTCTGACCCGGCACTTCACCCGCCGCGGAGCCGCCCTTCGGCGTGAGAACAAGCGAGAAGGCAGAGTGGAAGCCGTCCGCGGCCTCGACCTCGAGGTCGGCCACGGCGAGCTCGTCGCCTTCCTCGGCCCCAACGGCGCAGGAAAGTCGACGACGCTGCGGATGCTTACCACGCTGATCGAGCCGACGTCGGGCACCGCGCACGTCGCCGGCCACGACGTGGTGCGCGAGCGGCGCCAGGTCCGGCGCAGCATCGGCTACGTCGGCCAGGGCAACGCCGCCGGCCATGCCCAGCGCGGCCGCGACGAGCTGGTCAGCCAGGGCCGCGCCTTCGGGCTGTCCCGCGCCGCGGCGTACTCCCGGGCCGAGGAGCTGCTCGACGCCTTCGACCTGACCGAGCACGCGATGCGGCCGGTCTCGACGCTCTCCGGCGGCCAGCGCCGCCGGCTCGACGTCGCGATCGGGCTCGTGCACACGCCGCACGTGCTCTTCCTCGACGAGCCGTCGACCGGGCTGGACCCGCAGAACCGGGCGAACCTGCAGGACCAGGTGCGCCGGCTCCACAGCGAGCAGGGCACCACGATCGTGCTGACCACGCACTACCTCGAGGAGGCCGACGCGATCGCCGACCGGGTCATCGTCATCGACCACGGTCTGGTGATCGCGGACGACACCGCGAGCCGGCTCAAGTCCGGGCTGGGCGACCTGGTGACGCTCGGCTTCGCCGACGAGGCGGCCGCGGTGCTGGCCGCCGAGGGCGCCTCGTGGGCCCTGGGCGACAAGGCCTCGGTCGAACGGACCGGAACGACGGTCCGCACGCGAGCCGCGGGAGCGGCTGACCGGGTCGCGACGTTCGTCACCGACCTCGCGGCTGCCGGGGCACCCGTCCGCCGGGTCGAGGTCGCGAGCGCGACTCTCGATGACGTGTTCCTCGAGCTGACCGGCCGCAGCCTGCGCGAGACGAACGAGCAGAACACCGACGAGAGCGAAGGAGAGGCAGCATGACCGCGACGATCGAGAGCCCTGTCATCATCCGCACCCGCGAGGTGAGCCTGCCCAAGGCGCCCGGCGTCCTCGCCGACACCTGGAACGTCATGGTCCGCGAGCTGCGGCCGGTCTTCCGCGAGCCGGCGTCCGTGCTGTTCGCCATGGTGCAGCCGCTGGTGTTCCTCGGCCTGTTCGCGCCGCTGCTGCCGAAGGTCGAGGACGGGTCGGCGCTGCAGTGGTTCGTGCCCGGCATCATCGCGATGACCGCGCTGATGGGCGCGTCGTTCACCGGCGCGAACCTGACCCAGGAGATCGTCACCGGCTCCCACGAGCGGCTGCTGGTCTCCCCGCTGTCGAGGTCCTCGCTGCTCGTCGGGCGGGCGCTGAAGGAGATCGTGCCGATGCTGATGCAGGCCGCGATCATCGTGATCGTCGTGACGCCGTTCAGCTTCGACCTGCATCTCGCGCACGTGCTGGTGGGCGTGGTCGTGCTGGCCGGATTCAGCATCGGTGTCGGCGCGCTCAGCTTCGCGCTGGCGCTCGTCTCGAAGGACCAGGACTGGCTGTTCTGGACGGTGCAGCAGACGCTGATCTTCCCGGTGCTGCTGCTGGCCGGCGTGCTGCTCCCGCTGGACGGTGCCCCGGGCTGGCTGCGATTCGCATCCTCGCTGAACCCCCTCAAGTACGTCGTCGAGGCCGAGCGCGCGCTGTTCGCCGGCACGTTCCCGGTCGACACGGTCGGCTACGGCGCGCTGGCGTCCGCGATCGTGGCGGCGTTCGGTCTCTGGGTCGGCCTGCGGGCGATGCGCGCCTCCAGCTGACCTGGGACTTTGTGTCGCGCAGATCGCGCTGACCCGGGAGTTTGTGTCGTCTGGTGGCGACAGAAACTCCCGGGTCAGCGGCATTTCAGCGACACAACGTCCCGGGTCAGCCTTGCTCGCTCACCTGCACCTCGGACAGACCCAGATACATCACCGTCGGGTCGGCGGGACTGAAGGACAGCGAGTTGATTCCGTCGTAGCTGCTGTGGGTGTAGGAGACGGACTCGCGCGCGTCGTCGTAGCGGTAGAGGTTCGTGCCGAAGCCGCCGAAGTAGTCGCCGTACTCGAAGTAGAGGACGTCGGCGTCGGTGGGGCTCGGCCAGAGGGTGTTGCCGTTGCGCAGGATGACCTCGTTGCCGTCGAGCACCGGCCAGAAGTGCAACCCGCCGTCGACCGACCGCCAGATGTGGCGCGCGCCGTTGCCGGTCTGTTTCGGGTCGAGGCCCTCGACCCAGACCGTCATCGGGTCCTCGGGCGAGATGGCGACCGCGAACGCGTTCGCGTGTGCGCGCGTCCCGATGCCGCGTGACTGCGTCCACCGCAGGCCACCGTCGAAGGTGGTGAACGTCGCCGCGCCGCCAGTCCCGACCACGATGTGGTCGACGTCAGCGGGATCGATCGCCGCGTCGTAGACGGAGGTGGACGGCACCTTGCCGACCGGGTTCCAGGTCGCCGCCCCGTCGCTGGACCGGTAGACCTGCCCCTTCTTGTCCACGGCGACGAGGTGGTTGGGCTGCTTGTGCTCGGCAGCGAGGCCGATGAAGCCGGCGTTCTCGGTGGGTCCCGACCGGACCTGGACCCGGGTGCCGGCTACGCGGTAGATCGGCTGGTCGTTGATGCCGTAGGCGTAGGCGACGTCCTTGCCCGCCGCAACGACGTCGTACTGCGTCAGGTCCCCCGGCTTGGCGACGACCGCCCAGCTGCAGCCGGCGTCCCGCGAGATCTGGATCGTGTTCTTGGTGATGCCGACGAGGGAGTCCGCCCGGTCCAGCGTCGCGAGATGGCTGTAGGCCTGGGGCGTGATCCCGACCGTCGTCGGGGCGATGGTGTGGCCGTCATCGGTGGTGAAGCTGAAAGCGCCGTCCCCACTCACGGTCGTGCAGTCCGGTGTCGACCAGCCGGCAGGTGGTGCGGCGTCCGCGGTCGTCGCGGGGATGCAGAGGGTGATCGCGGCTGTTCCGAGTGCGAGGCCGCGAGCTCGCAGGTGCCAAGGAGTCATGGCTAACTGTGTAGACGTACCGGGTGCGATCTTGAAGGGTTGGCGCGTGGCCTATACGCGACATGGCCGACATCGGACGGGGGTTGACGTCAATGCTTGAGGCCTTGGGCCTGAGTCAGATCGACGAGCAGGTGTACGTCGCCCTGCTGGGCCGGCCGCACATGGCCGCGAGCGAGGTGGCCGAGGAGGTCGGTCGGGGCGTTGGCGTCGTCCGACCTGCGGTGACCAGGCTTGAGGAGCTGGGCTTCGTCGCGCGGCTGCCCGGATCACCGGCGCGGTTGACCGCGACGCGTCCCGAGGTCGCCGTGGGCGCACTGGTCGCACGGCGCACCGAGGAGCTGTCCGACGCGGCCCAGGCTGCCCAGCTGCTGTCGGCCAGCTTTCCCAAGGAGGTGCGCGCCCGGCCGGATCAGCTGGTCGAGATCGTTGTCGGGAGATCGGCGGTGGCCGCACGCTTCGTCCAGCTCACCCGAACGGTGCAGACAGACCTGCTGGTGCTGGACCGGCCGCCGTACGCGCAGAACGCCGAGGCGAGCAACTCCTCGGAGATCGAC
This sequence comes from uncultured Actinomycetota bacterium, assembly GCA_963800715.1. Classification (GTDB taxonomy): domain Bacteria; phylum Actinomycetota; class Actinomycetes; order Propionibacteriales; family Nocardioidaceae; genus Nocardioides. The sequence continues at coordinate 90,485 of CAWDBZ010000004.1, forward strand.
GTCCTGAGCAAGGGCGTCGCTGTCCGCGGGATCTATGCGCCGCAGGCGTTCGAGCTGGAGAGTGCCTACGCCCAGGCGGTGGCTGCCTCGCGGGCCGGGGAGGATGCCCGGGTGCATGGCGACGTGCCGATGAAGCTGGCCATCGCGGACGGCTCGGAGGCGTTGCTGCCGCTGGACACTGACGGGGTCGTGGATTCGGCGCTCGTCATCCGGGCGCCGACGATCGTGTCGGCGCTGGTGCGGCTGTTCGAACTGCTGTGGGCGCAGGCCTGGCCGCTGCCGATCTGGGACCGCAGCGCCACGCCGGACCCCGCCGACCCGATCGACCACGAACTGCTCGCGCTGCTCGCGACGGGGCTCAAGGACGAGGCGATCGCCCGCCAGCTCGGCATCAGCGTTCGCACCTTGGGCCGACGGATCGGGCGGCTGCTCGACTCGCTCGGAGCCCGGACCCGCTTCCAGGCCGGCCTCCAAGCGAGCCGCACCGGGCTGGGGCGCTGACACTAGGCTGCCGCCGTGACCGAGGAACTGCACGAGCCGCTGGAGGCGCCGGCGGTCCGGGAGACGGTCGAGGCGCTGTACGGCCGGATCGAGGCGCGGTTTCCGAAGCGTGGGCTGCTGGACGTGTGCGGTGACCTGATCCTGCTCGTCCAGGAGGTGGAGTCGTCGGCCGGCGCCGGCCAACGCAAGATCCGGATCGCCCGGGTCGCCTCGCGGGTGGTGATGGTGATGGTGCTCGCCGTCACGCTGGTCGCCCTGGTGTTTGCCGTGCGCGACGCCGTCTTCGGAAAGGGCGTCGACAACTCGGTCGACGTCCTCGGCCTCACCGAGACCGCGATCAGTGACCTGGTGTATGCCGCTATCGCGGTGTTCTTCCTGTGGTCGTTCCCCGAGCGGCTCCAGCGAAGCCGGCTGCTCAACCTGCTGCACCAGCTCCGGTCGACCGCCCACGTCATCGACATGCACCAGCTGACCAAGGACCCGGAGCAGCTCAAGCCCAGCTTCGTGCCCACGTCGAAGAGCACGAAGCTCAACATGACCCGGGACCAGGTCGAGCGCTACCTCGACTACTGCTCGGAGCTGCTCAGCCTGGTCGGCAAGACCGCGGCCCTCTGCGCCGAGGAGTCGCGCGACTCGGTGATCCTCGAGACGGTCTCCACCGTCGAGAACCTCACCGTCGGGCTGTCCCGCAAGATCTGGCAGAAGATCTCGAACCTTCCGCCCGGCGAGCCGGTCAAGCGACCGGGCGTGCTCGCCGAGGAGCCCGCCAGCCCCGGCGTGTAGCTCAGCCGATCGCGTCGAGGATCTCCACGGTCCGCCGCCAGGCATCGTGGGCCGGGTCGATGACGACGAAGTGGTCGCCGGCCATCTCGACCAGCTCTGCCTGCGCGCCGGCAGCGGTGGCGGCCGCGACGTACTCCCGCGACTGACTGATCGGCACGGTGTCGTCGTCGGTCGCGTGCACGCACCAGACCGGTACGCCGAGGGGCAGCTGCTGGCGGGGGTCCGCCTCGGCGTCGGCCGGGCCGGCCGGGTGGCCAAGGAGCGCCGCCACCGCGCCGCCGCCGAGCCCGGCCCGGTCGGCCGCAACCAGGTCGAGGACGCCGGCCTGCGAGATCACGTGCGTGACCGCGTCGACCGCGTGCCCGGCCCACGCCGCAAGGTGCCCGCCCGCTGAGTGGCCCAGGGTGACGACGCGCGAGAGGTCGAGGCCCCGCCCGTCGAGGGTGGCGATCGCCGCACGCACGTCATCGAGGGTGCTCGGCACGCCGCCGCCGATGCCCACCCGCCGGTACTCGATGTTGAGCGCGGCCCACCCCTTCTCGACCAGGTCGGCGGCGAGCGGCCGCCCGAGCGAGAGGTCGTAGGCCGCCTTCCAGAACCCGCCGTGGATCACCACGACGACCCCACGCGGTGTGCCGTCGGGGAGCGTGAGCTCCACGAACTGGCTGGGGTCGTCGCCGTACGGGATGGTCTTCGCCACTGCGGCCACGGCCTCATCCTCACCACTGCACGAGGCCAGCGCGAGAACCGCCGCACCCAGACCGGGAAGTCCGAGCAGGGTGCGGCGTCTCACGACCCCATGAGAGCAGACGAGCGCTCAGTCGGCCTGGATGATCGTCCAGGACTTCGCGCCCGGGAAGGCGAGGTTGTTGGGCTGCTGCGCGCCGCCGCAGGTGATGCCCACCCGGCCGGTGTGCGCGCCGCCGCTGAGCTCGATCGTGGCCGTGAGCAGCACCGACCGGTCGTTGGCGGATGCCGGCACGTTGGCCGCAGTGCCTGGGACCGGCACGTTGTCGATGTAGAGACCGATGGTCGGCTGGGGGTCGGGGCCGCAGTCTCCGCCGATGGTCGGGATGAACACGGTGACGCTGGTCCGGCTCTTGGTCGGCAGGGTGAAGTCGTACGGCGCGATGCTGACCACGTCCGGCACGGCGGGCGGGGTGCCGAGCTGGAGGTTCGTGCTCTGCACGTAGGTCGGCTTCCTGATGTCCTTCTTCTTGATGCTGCCGTTCTTGATCTTGGTCGACGTCACCGCGTTGGTGTGCAGCTTGGCCGCGGTCACCGAGCCGTTGGGGATCGCGGCCGCGGCGTACGCCGTGCTGGTGCCGAGCGCGACCACGAGGGCGAGGTAGGCGACGACGTTGCGCCGGAGATGGGTGAGGAACTTCTTCAGGGGCATGGGGTCCACCTTCACTTCTTGGCGTCGCACCGAGACGTGCCGACGCTCACAGGATTGACGGTTCTCTTCCCCCGTTGGTTGGGTCTCACGCTCCCACGTCTCAGTCGAAGCGCCCCTGGCGACCGCGCTTGGTCTGCCCGCGCCGCTTCTTCTGGGCCAGCCTGCGCTCCTGGGAGCCACGGGTGGGGCGGGTCGGCCGGCGCCTGCGCGGCGGTGCCGCGGCCGCCCTGCGCAGTACGTCGGCGAGCCGGTCCCGCGCCGCCCTGCGGTTGTCGAGCTGGGCGCGGTGCTCGCTCGCGGTCACGGTGAGCACCCCGTCGACGAGCCGCGCGGCCAGCCGGTCGAGCACCCGGGACCGCAGCCGGTCCGGCACCGCGGCCGGCCGGGTCACGTCGACCGACAGCTCGACCCGGGAGTCGGTGGTGTTGACGCCCTGGCCACCCGGCCCCGACGAGCGTGAGAACCGCTCGGTGAGCTCGGCGGCCGGGATCACCCAGCCGTCGGCGACCTCGAGGTCCACGCCAGCACCCTAGGCGCGGCCGCGCGAGCAGCGGCATCGTCGGACGGAGCCGACAGCGGCATAGAAACACGTTCTGCGTGTTGGTCGCCGACGTAGGAACGTCCCCCTGATGCGCTTTGAGGGCTTTGTGTCCCATCGCAGAAGGAGGACGTTCATGGGCAAGGTTAGTGGTGTCTCCCGGGGTGACCGGAACCGCAACGCGCGGCTGGCCCGGCTGCGGGAGCTGGTCCCGTTCGAGAACGCGATCGTCGGTATCGACCTGGCCGACAAGAAGCAGATGCTGGTGGTCACTGACCACGACTCGAAGGTGCTGGCTCGTCGCACCTTTCGGTGCAAGGCCTGGGACCTCGGGACCGCTCTGGACTGGGCCGCGCAGCGGGCCGCAGCCAAGGGCTTCGCCGAGGTGACGGTCTCGTGTGAGCCGACTGGTCACCGATGGCGGGTGCTGGGCGAGCTCGCGGCGGAGCGGGGCATGTCGTTCGTGTGCGTGCAGCCGATGCAGACCTCGTGGGCTCGTCGCAGCGAGGATCTGACCTTCGACAAGACCGACGACAAGGACGCGGTGCTGATCGCGAGGTTGACCGCACAGCTGCGCTGCTATGCCCCCGAGCCGGTCGATGAGACCTGGGGCCGGCTGCGTCACTTAGGTGCCCGGCGGGAAGAGCTGATCGTCGCCAACGTCGCCCAGGTCCAACAGGTCCGCGACCTGCTCGAGTGCGTCTGGCCGGCCGCGGTCGAGACCGCCGGCAACCGTTCAAGTCCAAGACTTGGGCGGCCGCGATGACGGTGATCGTGGATCGCGATGGCGGCGACCTGGACCGCACCCGACGGCTGGGCTGGGCGAGGTTCGAGCGAGCTGTGCGCCGCGAGATCACCAGGCATGGTGGGCAGAAGCCATCGCTGAGGATCGCCCGCAACCTGTTCGCCGCCCTGGCCGACCCGGCCGGGGTCATCGCCCATCGTCGAGGGGCCCTCGAGCGGGTCGCGCTGGTGCTGGAGGACTGGGCCGTCGACCAGCACCGGCTCGCCGAGACCGAGCGCCGCATGGTCGCAGTCCTCGACGAGCTCGAGCTCACCACCTTGGTGACCTCGATCCACGGCATCAGCGCGGTCGGCGCGGCCGCGATGCTCGCCGAGACCGGTGACCCGCACCGGTTCGCCACCGCCCGGGCCATGGTCAAGCACGCCGGCCTCGCACCACGAGAGAAGGCCTCAGGCACCTTCACCGGACGAACCAAGCTCACCGGCCAAGGCCGACCACGACTACGGGTCGCGGCCTGGCGCGCGGTGTGGGGATCGCTGCAGACCAACACCGTCTACGCCGCCAGGTACCGACACCTCACGACACGTGAACACAACAAGCTCACCCCGACCCAAGCGCAGACGGTGATCGCCGCGGCGATCCTGCGACACCTGCACGCCGTGGTCACCACCGGCCAGGCCTGGGACCCACAGATCGCCACCGGCGGGGCAAAACCCAGGAAGGTCGCCCTGGCCGCCTGAGTCTTTCGCTTACGAGGCGGTCGCCCGAGCTGACGGTCGGGGCGAGCCCTACGCGGCATTGAGGACCTTCGGGTACCTCGCCGACCATCATGGGCAGCCCCGCCCGTCGTCTGAACAACCCGATTACACGCTGTTGGGCACCAGCCCGATCACGGCTATGCAGGGACAGACGACGGACGAGGCACCGACCAGATCCTTGACGCAGATCGCCTTACGCTGATGGTCGGGCTCCGCCCCAGCGTCGGCATGCGGTCATTTCGCACAGTCCTTGTGTTCGAACATATGTTCGAGTAGGCTGGCCGCACGATGACCCTCACGGCCGACGCCCTCCCCGACACCGCGCCCCTGTCGCGGGACCTGCTGCTGCAGGTGCGGGAGCAGCGCGCAGCGGCCGACCGCGCCGAGCTTGCCGTCCTCGAGCTCGCCCTGGAGTTCGCCCATGCCAGCCCGGCGCTGCTCGGGCAGGAGTCCTGGCAGCCCGATGAGGCGCCCTCTTGGCTGGAGGACCAGACCGACCTGCTCGGCGAGGAGGAGCGCGAGTGGATCGGGATTCCGGCATTGCGATGGGACGCACCGGCGGCGTTCGCCGCCGCCAACGACATGTCCACGACGGCAGGGAAGGCGCTGCTGCGTGACGTCCTTGTGCTCTTCCATCGGACGACCGCGTTCTGGGCAGCGGTCCGGGCGGGCAGGGTGCCGGCATGGCGGGCCCGGCGGGTGGCGCAGGCGCTGCTTGGCCAGCCGGCGGACGTGTGCCGCTACGTCGACCTCGCACTGGCCGAGCGACTCGTCGAGGGTGCGGCGATCGGGCCAGTTGTCCTCGACCGGCTGGTCGACGAGGCCATGCTCCGGCTTCACGCCGAGCAGCGGGAGTTCGAGCAGCTCGAGGCACTGGACGCCCGCCACGTCACCATCGACCCCGCGTCGATCAACCACACCGGCATCGGCCAGATGGATGCGCGGGCGGACTGGGCAGACTTGGGCGCCTTCGACGAGACGGTCTCGGAGGTCGCTCACGCGCTCGCGCAGCTGCCCGACCACGAGCACGACTCGCTCGACGTGCGTCGCTCGATCGCGCTGGGCATCCTCGCCGACCCGGCGCGGGCCGTTGCGCTGCTCGAGGGCGACGCCGAGGCACGCCCGACCCGCAGCCGCGATCTGACGGCCCTTCTCCACCTCAGCGAGGGGAACCTGCTCGGTCTGGACCCGGTGGTCACCGACGCCGATCAGCGTGCCCATCTCGAGCAGGTGATCCGCGTGTGGTCAGGACGTCCCGACATGCGCCTCGTGGTCAAGCCGATCCGGATTCAGGGCCCGGAGACCGTCTGGGAGGAGAGCGTCGAGCACGACGAGCGGGCGCGCTGCACCCACGACCCGACCCGCACCGATCGCGAGCGGGTCGAGCTCCGCGACATCACCTGCGTGCACCCCCACTGCACCAGACCGGCGCGGCTCTGCGACTGCGACCACATCACCCCGTTCGACGAAGGCGGAGTGACCTGTCCCTGCAACCTTGCACCGTTGTGCCGACATCATCACCGGCTCAAGACCGTGGCCGGCTGGCGCTACCTCATGCTCGCGCCCGGCACCTACCTGTGGACCGACCCCCACGGCCTGCGCTACCTGCGCACCCCCGACGGGACCACCTCCGTCTCCTGAGCCGGGCTCAGCCCAGCGCGTCGGGGAGGGTGCGGGTCCAGGTGTCGCGCAACAGGGGCAGGTCGACCTCGAAGACGGCGTCGACGGCCAGGACCTCGCCGCCGGTGCGGCCGAGCTCGACGACCGGTACGCCGTGCCGGCCAGCCAGCGCGGTCAGCCGCTCGGCGTCGCCGGGCGGCACGGTGACCAGCACCCGGCCGGCGGACTCCGAGAACAGCGCGACGAACGGGTCTCCCTCGAGCATCACCGCGAACGCCGACCCCGCTGCGGAGCACCGACTCGACGAGCGTCTGGGCCAGGCCGCCGTCGGACAGGTCGTGCGCAGAAGTCACCAGCCCGACCGCCTCGCGGAGCAGCTCGGCCAGCGCCTTCTCACGGGCCAGGTCGACGGCCGGCGGCAAGCCTCCGAGGTGCTTGTGCACGACGTGCGCCCACTCCGAGCCGGACAGCTCCTCGCGGGTCTCCCCCAGCAGCAGCACCGTCTCGTCGGCGGCCACGAACCCGGTCGGCGTACGACGCGAGACGTCGTCGATGACCCCGAGCACCGCGACCACCGGCGTGGGCAGGATCGCCGTCTCGCCGGTCTGGTTGTAGAGGCTCACGTTGCCGCCGGTGACGGGAATGCCGAGGTCGACGCAGGCGTCCTTGAGACCCCGGCAGGCCTCGGCGAACTGCCACATCACGCCGGGGTCCTCCGGCGAGCCGAAGTTGAGGCAGTCGGAGATGGCCAGCGGGGTCGCACCGCTGGTGGCCACGTTGCGGTAGGCCTCGGCCAGCGCGAGCTGCGCGCCGGCGTACGGGTCGAGGGCGGCGAACCGCCCGTTGCAGTCGGTCGCCACGGCGACCCCGAGCCCGGTCTCCTCGTCGACGCGCACCATCCCGCTGTCGGACGGCTGGGCGAGCACGGTGTTGCCGCGGACGTAGCGGTCGTACTGGTCGGTGATCCACGACTTGTCGCAGAGGTTCGGGCTCCCCGCGAGCCGCAGCAGCGTCCCGCGCAGCTCCTCGCCGGTGGCCGGGCGGGGCAGCGCCTCGGCCCGGTCGGCCTGCAGCGCGTCCTGGGCCTCGGGCCGCGCGAACGGGCGCTGGTACGTCGGACCGTCGTGCGCCACGCTCCGCGGCGGTACGTCGACGACCCGCTCGCCGTGCCAGTCGATCTGGAGCCGGCCGGTGTCGGTGACCTCGCCGATGACGGTCGCGTCCACCTCCCACTTCGAGCAGATCGCGAGGAACGCGTCGACGTCGGAGGGGGCGACCACCGCCATCATCCGCTCCTGCGACTCGCTCATCAGGATCTCCTCCGGCGCGAGCGTGGAGTCGCGCAGCGGGACCGTGTCGAGCTCGACGTGCATGCCGCCGTCACCCGCGGACGCGAGCTCGGACGTCGCGCAGGACAGGCCCGCGCCGCCGAGGTCCTGGATGCCACTGACCAGCCCGGCCGCGAACAGCTCGAGGGTGCACTCGATGAGCAGCTTCTCCATGAACGGGTCGCCGACCTGCACGCTGGGCCGCTTGGCCGGTCCAGTGCTCTCGAACGTCTCGCTGGCCAGGATCGAGACGCCGCCGATGCCGTCCCCGCCGGTCTTGGCGCCGTAGAGGAGCACCTTGTTGCCGATCCCGCTGGCCTTGGCCAGGTGCAGGTCTTCGTGGCGCAGCACTCCGACGCACAACGCATTGACGAGCGGGTTGCCGAGGTAGCTGGCGTCGAAGACCGCCTCGCCGCCGATGTTGGGCAGGCCGAGGCAGTTGCCGTAGCCGCCGACCCCGGCCACGATCCCGGGCAGCACCCGGTGGGTGTCGTCGGAGTCGAGCGGACCGAACCGCAGCGGGTCCATCACCGCGACCGGTCGGGCGCCCATGGCGAGGATGTCGCGGACGATGCCGCCGACGCCGGTCGCTGCGCCCTGGTAGGGCTCGACGTACGACGGATGGTTGTGCGACTCGATCTTGAACGTGACCGCGTAGCCCTGGCCGATGTCGATCACGCCGGCGTTCTCGCCGATGCCGGCCAGCATCTTCCCGATCGGGGTCTCCTGCGGGATCTCGGAGAACTGCTTGAGGTGCACCTTCGAGCTCTTGTAGGAGCAGTGCTCGCTCCACATGACGCTGTACATCGCGAGCTCGGAGCTGGTCGGCCGGCGACCGAGGATCTCGCGGATCCGCGCGTACTCGTCGGCCTTGAGGCCCAGGTCGGACCACGGCTGGTCGCGGTGGGCGTCCTCCGTTGCGACAGAAACGGTGTCGAGGGTGGGCACGGTCGGGGCGGCGGCCTCGGGCACGACAGCAATCTACCGGCGTGGGCCGCGCAGTCAGCCAGCCGGTGTCCCCCGGACCTGCTTCGGTGGACGCGGCTCGAGCTGCTCGGCGTCGGAGGCCGAGGTCTGGGCGTTCGCGGGCATGGTCACGGTGAGGCTGAACGGCGCGGCGGCGTACAGCTGAGCCGACTTGAGGGTGTCCTTGGATCCGCCGGTCCAGCGGTGGAACCCATCGCTGGTCGAACCCGTGAGCCGCTGGGCGTTGTAGTAGCCGGCGCCGGTGCGGACCGACTCCCACTGGTAGTAGCCCATCTGGATCCGGCTGCCGTCCGAGAGCCGCGCCGAGCAGAGGATGCGCAGCACCACGCCCGGACCGGTCTTCGTCGGCTTGCCGCACTTCTGATCGACCAGGTGCGGGAAGAGCCACTGCAGCCCCTCGACGCCCGTGGGACGCGAGCAGTCGTTCAGCCTCTGGGCGTCCGCGCCGTCCCAGCAGCGGTACGGCGCGGGCGGGGCCGGTGGCGTCGACGAAGCGCTCGCGGACGGCGATGTCGACGGCGACGGCGACGGCTGCCGGCCGGCATCGGCCCCCTCGTTCCGGTCGTCGCTGTCACCCGGCAGCAGCACGACGAGCCCGACCGTGACCAGCGCGCCCACGACGAGCACCGCGAGCAGCCCGAAGAGCCACGGGCGCCAGGCGAGCGGCGTCCCCGGGGCGCCGTACTCCCTGGGCGGCGGCAGCGGCGGAGACGTGTGCGGCGGCGGCCACTGGGGCGCGCTGCCAGGGGACTCGTCGGGGGGGACCACGCGTTCGGTTCTACCCCGAACTACGGCTTGCGCACCAACCCGTCGGCGACGACTTCCAGCAAAGGGAGGACGGCGAACTCGTCGAGCTCGGACTGGTCGGCAACCGTCGCGACGCCGCCGACGAGCCGGATGACCTGCAGGGTCTCGACGTCGTCGCGCAGTGCGTCCCGCTCGCGGAGCGCGGCGATCACCCGGTCGTTGGCGCCGCGCAGGACCTGGCACTTGGTGTGGATCGGGGAGTCGGGGTCGCCCATGGCGGAGGTGATCTTGGCCGGTCCGCCCTTGTGCATGCTGATCAGCCGCACGTACTCCTGGAACCACCCCAGGAGGAGGCCACGCGGCGGCCCCTCGAATGCCAGCGTCTTCTCGACGGCCTGGCCCACGCTCTCGACCCAGCTCTGCATGATCGCGTCGAGCAGCGCGTCCCGGTTGGGGAAGTGCCGGTAGAGCGTGCCGGGGCCGACGCCCGCGCGCTTGGCGACCTCGTCGAGCGAGGCGTCGTAGCCCTGCTCACGGAAGACCGCACGGGCGGCCTCCACGAGGCGGTCGTAGTTGCGCTTCGCATCCGCGCGCATTTCTGGCACCTCAGTCTGGCTATTCGCTTGCTAAACGGAGACAGTCTCCGTATCGTGGTGGAGGAAGCGGAGCCATCCTCCGGATCAAGAGTACCTCGGCCCTCGGGGCCAGAACAGGACCTCCCTGCATGACCTCCACACTGTCTTCACCCGACACTTCACTGGACCAGGCGACGACCCGCCCGGCCGCCCTCCCTGACACGCTCCCTGACAACGCCGGCCGCGCCGCGATGGGCATCGCGATCGTCCTGAGCGCGCAGCTCATGTTCATCCTGGACGCGACGGTCGTGAACGTCGCGCTGCCCAAGATCGACACCGACCTGGGCTTCGGGCCGGCCTCCCTCTCCTGGGTGCTGAGCGCGTTCACCCTGGCCTTCGGCGGCCTGCTGCTGCTCGGTGGCCGGCTCGGTGACGTGTTCGGCCGGCGCCGGCTGTTCCTGGGCGGCGTCGCCGTCTTCACCCTCGCCTCCCTCCTCGGCGGACTGGCGCAGACACCCGAGTGGCTCGTCGGCGCCCGCGCCCTGCAGGGTGTCGGCGCGGCCATGGCCGCGCCCGGCGTACTCGCCCTGCTCACCACGAGCGCACCCGACGAGCCCGCCCGACTGCGGGCGCTCGCCCTCTTCGGCGCCGTCTCCTCCGGCGGCATGTCCCTGGGCCTGCTGCTCGGCGGCGCCGTCACCGACCTCGGCTCCTGGCGTTGGACGCTGTTCATCAACGTGCCGATCGGGCTGGCGATCCTCGCGATGACGCGACGCTTCGTCGACGAGACCCCGCGCCGGCCCGGCCGGTTCGACATCGTCGGCGCGCTCAGCGCCACCGGCGGTGCGGTCGCGCTCGTCTGGACGCTCATCAGCGTGCCCGAGCACGGCTGGACCTCGGCCCGCACGATCCTCGGCTTCCTGCTCGGCGCGGCCCTGATCGCCCTGCTGGCGGTCACCGAACGCCGCGTGGCCCACCCACTGCTGCGGCCCGCGCTCCTGAGGAGCCGGCGCCGGGTCGGTGGCCTGGCCGCGATCGGCCTGGTCGTCGGCGGGCAGCTGTCGATGTTCTTCCTCGCCGTCCAGTTCATCGAGGGCGAGCTCGGCTTCGGGCCGATGGCGTCGGGGCTCGCGTTCCTGCCGCTGACGCTCGGAATCTTCGGGATGTCCCGGGTGACCCCGCGGCTCATGGCGGCCATCGGACCGATGCCGATGATCGTGACCGGCGCGATCGGACTGGCCATCAGCTTCGTCTGGCTGAGCACGCTCACCGCCGGTGACGACTACACCAGCGGGGTGTTCGGCCCGATGCTCGTCAACGGCCTCTCGGCCGGCCTGCTGTTCATGCCGGTCACCTCGATCGTCCTCGGTGGCGTCGAGCCCGAGCACGCCGGTGCGGCGTCCGGCCTGCTGCAGACCTTCCAGCAGCTCGGCGGCGCCGTGGGGCTCGCGGTGATCGTGAGCGTGTACGCCGCGGGCTCGGTCCCGGGTTCGTTCCTCCCCGGTGCCCGGGCGGCTTTCCTCACCTCGGCGACGATGGCCGCGCTGGCCGGTGTCGCCGGGCTCGTGGCCCTAGCCCGGAATCGAATTACAAGTTTGTAGTTAGACCGAACCCGGTGACGGGTGTGACTGGTGTGACTTACGGTGCTGGGGCAACCCGGCCCCCGCCTTCCCCCAGGAGCCACCAAAAATGCCTCGTCACAGGACGCCCCAGGCGTCGGTACGCACCACCCTGACCCGCCTCGCGCTGGCTGCCACGGCAGCCGCGTTGACGGTCGGCATGCTCACCCCTGCTCCCGCCGGGGCCGATGGCACGACTCCCTCGGCCCCGGCGGGCCCGCCTCGCGTTGCCAAGCAGCTGTTCACCAACCCGGTCACGCCGGGCAACTACACCGGGCTGGGCTTCGACCAGTGCCACGCCCCCGAGCAGTACAAGATGGACGCCTGGCTGGCTGCGTCGCCGTTCCGCGCCGTCGGCATCTACATCTCGGGCGCCTCTCGTGGCTGCCGCGACCAACCCAACCTCACCCCCACCTGGATCAGCACCCAGCTGACGAACGGCTGGCGCCTGCTGCCGATCACGCTCGGTCCGCAGGCCAACTGCCACCCCGGGTTCCCGCGCTACGGCAACGACCCGGTGATCAGCGGCAAGCTCAACTCGCAGGGCCAGTACGCCAAGGCGTTCCGCCAGGGGACCACCGAGGCGTCGACCGCGGTCGCCGCGGCGCAGGCGCTCGGGATCGTGCCGGGCAGCACGCTCTGGTACGACCTCGAGGGGTACGACGTCAAGAACACCACCTGCCGCGAGTCCTCGCTGTGGTTCCTCAGCGCGTGGACGCAGCAGCTGCACGCGCTGGGCTACGTCTCCGGCGTCTACTCCAGCGCCGGGTCTGGCATGAAGTCGCTCGACGACGCCCGGGTGCTGCGGCCGGGAGTGTTCACGCTGCCCGACCAGATCTGGATCGCGCGGTGGGACGGCCAGGCCAACACCTCGACGACCTACATCCGTGAGGACGGCTGGCGGCCGGGCGGCCGGATGAAGCAGTTCCAGGGCGGGCACAACGAGAAGTGGGGCGGGGTGACGATCAACATCGACCGCAACTACCTCGACCTCAGCTCGGGCACCGCGCCTCCGCCGGCGGCGGCGAGCCACTGCCACGGCACCCCGGTCGACCTGGACAACTACCCGCGACTCAAGTCTCCGTCCAGGAGCCACACCCCGAACCCGGGCCAGGTCGCCGCGCTCAAGTGCCTCCTCAAGGAGCAGGGCGTCTTCCACGGCCGGGTCAAGGGTGCGTGGACCAAGCGGCTGACCAAGTCGGTGAAGCGCTGGCAGCGGCAGGTCGGGCTGAACCGGACCGCCATGTTCTCGCGGTCCGCCTGGATGACCCTGCTCAGCGCGGGCCCGACACCGGTCCTCAACCTGGGCTCGTCCGGCGAGGACGTGCGGCGCGTCCAGCGCGCGCTGAACGCCGCCTCGGCCAAGTACAAGCTGCCGGTCAGCGGCAGCCTCGACACCGTCACCCAGACTGCGGTGATCGCCTGGCAGGCCAAGAACGGGATCGCCGAGAACGGCGTGTTCGGCCCGGCCTCCTGGGCCGCGATCCAGGCGGGGAACCGCTAGAAGAACGTCTGGCCGCTGTGGGGGATCGCAGCTGCGCCAGCTTGGGAAACGCTCTGACGACCGGGCAGGCGGAAGGGGTTCCGCCGCCCGGCGTCAGGGCCATGCGAAGACCTACGCGAACGTCGCGGCGGCCAGCGAGGTGAAGAAGCCGAGCCCGTCGGTGCCGGCGCCGGTGAGTGCCTCGACCGCGTGCTCTGGGTGCGGCATCAGGCCGACCACGTTGCCGCGGTCGTTGGTGATGCCGGCGATGTCGCGCATCGAGCCGTTGGGGTTGTCCTCGAGGTAGCGGGCCACGACCTGCCCCTCCCCCTCGATCCGGTCGAGGGTCTCGGCGTCGGCGACGAAGCCACCCTCGCCGTTCTTGAGGACGATCGTGACCTCGGCACCCTCGGCGTACGACGAGGTCCAGGCGGTGCGGTTGTTCTCGATCCGCAGCCGCTGGTCGCGGCAGACGAACTTGCGGTGGTCGTTGCGGATCAGCGCACCGGGCAGCAGGTGTGACTCGCACAGGATCTGGAAGCCGTTGCAGATGCCGAGCACCGGCATCCCCCGTCCCGCGGCCTCGACCACCTCGGTCATCACCGGGGCGAACCGGGAGATCGCGCCGCAGCGCAGGTAGTCGCCGTACGAGAACCCACCCGGCAGGATCACCGCGTCGACGCCGCGCAGGTCGTGGTCGCCGTGCCAGAGGGCGACCGCCTCGTGGCCGCCGACACTGACCGCCCGTTGCGCGTCGACGTCGTCGAGCGAGCCGGGGAAGGTGACGACGCCGACCTTCACGACTCGACGCTCGCCCCGTCGATGGAGATGGCGAAGTTCTCGATCACCGGGTTGGAGAGCAGCGTCTCGGCCATCTGCCGGACCTGCTCGAGCACCTCGTCGGTGACCTCGCCGGACAGCTCGAGCTCGAACCGCTTCCCCTGGCGCACCTCGGTCACGCCGGAGAAGCCGAGCCGTGGCAGGGCACCGAGGACGGCCTTGCCCTGGGGGTCGAGAATCTCCGGCTTGGGCATCACGTCGACGACGACCTTGGGCACGGGGCGAGTCTAGGTCGGGCAGACTGTGGCCATGAGCATGGGCACCCCCTCCGCCGGCCGCGCCACCGCGTCACCACTGGGCCTGGACTTCCCGCAGTCGCTGGCCGTCTACGACGAGTACGCCGCCGCGCAGAAGGCCGTCGACTTCCTCTCCGACAACAAGTTCCCGGTGGAGCAGTGCATGATCGTCGGCACCGACCTGAAGCGGATCGAGCGGATCACCGGCCGGCTCACCACCGGCCGGGTCGCCCTCGGTGGGCTGGTCTCCGGCGTGTGGCTCGGCCTCTTCGTCGGCCTGGTGCTCTCGCTGTTCAGCGACGGGAGCAGCTTCCTGGCCACGGTGCTGGCGACGATGCTCTTCGGTGCGTTGTTCGGAGTGGTCTGGGCGCTGGTCGGCTACGCGATGGCCCGCGGCCAGCGCGACTTCTCCTCGGTCACCGCCGTCGTGGCCACCAAGTACGAAGTGCTGGTCGAGCACAAGTCCGCCGCCCAGGCCCGCGAGCTGCTGGCCAAGCTCCCCGGCGGCCTGCCCGACCCGTTCGCCTGATCCGACTATCGGCCCCGGGCGTTGCCGACGATGGTGATCACCAGGGCCACCCCGAGGCCGGCGATGATGGGGCCGATGATCGCCCAGGTGTCGTCGCCGGTCATCGAGCTGCCACCGATCCAGCCCAGGCCCTGGCCGGTGAAGAGACCGCCGACCAGCACCATCACGCCGGCGATCGAGAGGCCGAGCGCGCGGCCCAAGGTCATGACAGCTCGCGCTTCAGGATCTTGCCGGTGGCGGTCATCGGCAGGCTGGGGACGAACTCGACCGTGCGTGGGTACTTGTACGCCGCCATCTGCTCCTTGCCCCACGTGACCAGCTCGTCCTTGGTGACCGTGGCGCCGTCCTCGAGGATCACGAACGCCTTGATCTCCTCGCCATGGCTCTCGTGGGGTACGCCGATCACGGCGGCCAGCGAGACGTCGGGGTGGGTCATCAGGACCTCTTCGATCTCGCGGGGATACACGTTGTAGCCGCCGCGGATGATCATGTCCTTGGACCGGTCGACGATGTAGTACCAGCCGTCCTCGTCGCGGCGGCCGAGGTCGCCGGACCGGAACCACCCGTCCTTGATCGCCTCCTCGGTGGCGTCCGGACGGCCGTAGTAGCCCTTCATGATGTTGTGGCCCTTGATCGCGATCTCGCCGATCGCGTCCTCCGACCACTCGACCTCGTCCCAGCTGTCCGGCTCGATCAGCTTCATCTCCACCCCTGGCGCGGGGATGCCGATCGAGCCGACCCGGATGTCGTCGCCCTCCGGGGAGAAGCTGGCGACGGGCGAGGTCTCGGACAGCCCGTAGCCCTCGCGGATGGTGACCCCGAACTTCTTCTCGAACTCCTTGTGCACCTCGACGGGCAGGGCGGCACCGCCGGCAGCGGCGACCCGGAGGTTCCCCTTGATCTTTGCGACGTCCACCGAGTCACCGGCTTCCTTCAGCGCGCCGAGCAGACCCCAGTACATCGTCGGCACGCCGGCGAAGAACGTGATGTTCTCGTCTTGCATCAGCTGCAACGCCGGGCCGGCCTCGAAGCGCGGGAGCATCACGACGGTGCTGCCGGTGGACGCGCCGCCGTTCTGGATGACGGTCTGGCCGAACGAGTGGAAGAGCGGCAGCACGCACAGGTAGCGCTCCGGTTTCTCGGGGTCGCAGCCGAAGACCGTCTCGCTCAACAGGGCGTTGTCACGCATGTTGCGGTGCCGCAGCTCGGCGCCCTTGGGCTGCCCGGTGGTGCCCGAGGTGTAGAGGATGACCGCCGTGTCGTCCTCGTCGGTCTCGACGGAGTCGAACGTCGGCTCCATGCCGCCGAGCGCCTGGCCGAAGGTCTGCACGCCCTCGAACGGCGACTCCCCGTCGAGGGCGGCGGTGATCACGAAGAAGTGCTCGCAGCCCTCGGCCTCCTGGAACCCGGCGTACCCCTGCTCCCCGATCGGCAGCTCCGGCGTGCCCTGGAAGCAGAAGTAGGCCTTCGCGTCGGAGTCGCCGAGGTGGTAGGCGACCTCGCGGCCCTTGAGCAGCACGTTGAGCGGCACCACCGTGCCGCCGGCCTTGAGGATCCCCCAGTAGACGAGGGAGAAGTACGGCAGGTTGGGGCAGCTGAGCGCGACCTTGTCGCCGGGCTGGATGCCCTTGCTCACCAGCAGGTTGGCCACCATGTTGGCCACCGTGTCGACCTCGGCGTAGGTCAGCCGCCGGCCGGTGGCCGGGAAGACGATGGCCTCGCGTTCGGGATAGGCCGCGGCGCTGGTCTCGAGCAGGCTGGCGAGGTTGTACGTCGTCACGCGGCCAACCTAGCCACCGACCCCCCGCTCAACCAGTAGTGCCGAGGAGCAGGTCGGGCAGAACGTTCTCGAACCAGCCGACCACGGCCTCGTGGCTCCACCCGTGCTCGGTGCGGAGCAGGTGGTAGGTGCTGTCGCCGAAGACCGTGAGCAGGACATCGGTCGCCCGGGCCTCGTCGAGGCCGTCTCGGAGGGCGCCCTTCTCGTGGAGCATGCGCACCACGCCACCGAAAGCCTCGCGCTGGAGCCGCATGTGGTGCTCGTGGGTGCTGCGGACCTCGTCGTCGGTCAGAGCGGCCGCGCGCAGCACCTCGCTGACGGCCGCAGCGCGCTCGTAGAGAGGCGCGGCGCCCCGCACGAAGCGCTGCAGGCTCGAGACCGGGTCGGGGTCCGCGACCATCTCGAGCCACCAGGGCGTCAGCTCGGGAGGCAGTGCCTCACCGCTGTCGGGGTCGGGCGCCATGACCATCGCGTCGATGACGGCACTGATCAGCTCGGCCTTGGTGTGGAAGACGAAGTAGACGGTCTGCGTCGCCACCCCCGCACGACCGGCCACCGAGGCGATGGTCGCGCCGTGGAAGCCGCGATCGAGGAACTCCGCGTGCGCGGCCTCCACGATGCGCGCCCGGGTCAGGGCGGCCTTCTCGCGGCGAGAGCTCTTGACATCGGGCATTGCCCGGACCACGCTACTGCTCACACTCACTAGTGTGTCACTCTAGTGACTCACTACAGCGAAAGGGATGTCATGGACCGAGTCCGCACAGCCGCCTTCCTCTGCCTCGCCGCCGGCGTCCTGGGCGCCGCCAGCGGCCTTGCGCTAGCGGTCGTCGAGCCCTCGGTCGACGTCGAGCGGTTCAGCTATCCGCTCTCCGCCGGCTCGTTCGCCGCAGTCCAGGTCTGGTTCGGCGTGCACCACCTCGGCCTGTTGGCGGGGCTTCTCGCACTGCGCTGGGCCGGGGTACTTCCCGACACCCGCCCGGCCAGGTGGGGCTGGGCCGCCGCCGTGGTCGGCATGGCCGGCCTCGCCGTCACCGAGGTCGTCGCCATCGCGGCGGCGGACTCAGACGTCGACAGCGGGATCGGGGCGGTGCTCGGAGGCCTGTACGGCGTCACCTGCACCGCCATGGGCGTCGGCCTGACCCTGGCCGGCATCTCGGTCTGGCGGGCGCAGGTCTGGGAGGGCTGGCGCCGGGGCGTCGTGCTGGCCCTGGGCGTCTGGGTCTTCGTGCCGATGTTCCCCGCGCTGGCCGTGACGCCCACCGACGGGGCGCGGCTGGCGATTGGCGGCTGGATGCTGCTCTTCGCCGTGCTGGGGGTTGCGCTGCTCAGCCCCGTGCGGCGAGCAGTCGCGCTGCCCGCCTGAGGTCGGCCCGGACGGCGGGCACCGAGACTCGGGAGACCAGGGCACCGAGCGGGCCGAGCGCATGGACGCGGAACCGGTAGTCCACGGCGCAGCCGGTGGGCGCCTCGGCGAGGTCGAGGGTCAGGTCCGCGCGGACGAACCGCCAGGTGCCGGACTCGCTCCAGCGCGAGGGTCGGTCGAGCTCGGTGGTCGTCATCTGGGGCTTGATCCCGGCCTTCGTCTCGTCGACCCAGGTCTGGCCGACCCGCGGCTCGCCGTCCACCTCCGACACGCGCCTGAGCGAGGACTGCCACTCCGGTCGACGACGCGGGTCGACGAGGTAGTCGAACGCCGTCTCGCGGTCGCAGGAGAACTCCACGCGACCGCCGAGCCGGCGCATCAGAAGCTGGTGCCGGTGAGCAGCTCGTAGGCCTCGACGTACCGCGCCCGGGTGCGCTCGACCACCTCGGTCGGCAGCGGCGGCGGAGCCTCGCCCGAGGCGCGGTCCCAGCCGGACTCCGGGGAGAGCGCCCAGTTGCGCACGATCTGCTTGTCGTACGACGGCTGGGCGCGGCCCGGCTGCCACTCCGCGGCCGGCCAGAACCGCGACGAGTCGGGGGTGAGCACCTCGTCGCCGAGCACCGTGGTCCCGTCGCCACGGGAGCCGAACTCGAGCTTGGTGTCGGCCAGGATGATCCCGCGCTCGCGGGCGATCCTCTCGGCCCGGGCGTAGACGTCGAGGGTGAGCCGGCGCAGCTCGTCGGCCCGTTCGGCGCCGACGGTCTCGACCACCGCGGCGTACGACACGTTCTCGTCGTGCTCGCCCAGGTCGGCCTTGGTGGCCGGCGTGAAGATCGCCTCGGTGAGCCGGCTGCCGTCCTCGAGCCCGGCCGGCAGCGGGATCTCGCAGACCTCGCCGGTCGCCTGGTAGTCGAGCAGCCCGGACCCGGTGAGGTAGCCGCGGGCCACGCACTCGACGGGATACATCCCGAGCCGCTCGCAGATCACCGCGCGGCCCCGCACCTGCTCGGGCACGTCGGTCGAGACCACGTGGTGCGGCACCAGGTCGGCGAGCTGGTCGAACCACCACAGCGACATCCGGGTGAGCAGCTCGCCCTTGTCCGGGATGGTGCTGTCGAGCACGAAGTCGAAGATCGAGATCCGGTCGCTGGCCACCATCAGCAGCCGGCCCTCGTGCGGCCCCTCGGTGAGCTCGTAGAGGTCGCGCACCTTCCCGGAGTGGAGAGGCCTCGTGCCGGCGATCTCAGGGGCAGGCGACAGACTCACGTCGGGCATGTGGCCAGCCTAGGTGCAGGAGCTCCGCCAGCTGGCGAGGCTGACTCAGCGCCGGACAGTGGCCGCTCTCCAGCTCCTCGGGCACGACGCCCAGCCGGTCGAGGGCAACCCGACGAAGGAAGCAGGCCGGGAACATCCGGTCCTGGGTGCACAGCACGAACCTCGTCGGCACGTCCGGCCACTGGTCCAGCGGCCAAGGCTGCGTGTAGGCGGTCATGGAGGGATGCGCGCGCTCGCGAGCGAGCGCTTCTTCGGCTAGGTGGTCGGGAACGTCGTGGTAGAAGCAGATGCGAGGGTCGTCGTTGCCCGTGAGACCGCCGTCGGCGTCGGCCTGCTCGCGAGCGGCCTCGGCGTACCCGGTGCGCGCCCACCAGCTCTCCGGCGGCTCCCCCCGGCGCGGAGCCATGCCGGCGACGAGGACCAGCCCGGACGTCGGACGCCGGACCGCCACCAATGGCGCGGTGAACGCTCCGAACGACTGCGCCACGACCACGACGTCGTCGTGGCCACCGAGCGCGTCGACGACGACATCGGCGTAGTCGTCCAGGCTCGCCGAGTCGTCGTCGGGGAGGTCGGGCGCCACGGTGTGGTGGCCCAGGGACCGCAGCCCGGCCTCGACGAGGTGCCAGTACCAACCGCCGTCGCCGGCTCCGTGGATCAGTGCGAAGGTGCTCATGCTCGACCCCTCCGCCGCTCGGCGGTGACCACGAGCACGACACCTGCCACGACCACGGCGGTGCCCAGCAGGGTGGTCGCGGTGATGGCCTCGCTGAGGACGAGCCAACCGAGGAACACGGCGATCGTCGGGTTCACGTAGGCGTAGGTCGAGACCAGCGAGACGCTGGTGGACCGAAGCAGCCAGTTGTAGGCGGTCAGCGCCAGGATGGATCCGACGAGCAGCAGGAAGACCCACGCGCTCCACGCCCTCCCCGTGTACGACGCCGGGGCGAAGTGCTCACCTCGAGCGACGCCGAGGACGGTGAGCACCGTGCCTCCGACGAGCATCTCGTAGACGACCAGGACGAACGGGCTGGCCGGGAGCTGCAGCCGCGGCTGGAGCCAGGTCCCGAGGGCCCACGACATGCTTGCGAGCACGACGATGAGCAATGGCCACGTCGGGCCAGCGCCCCCGCCCCGAGCGGTGATGAGCACCACGACGCCCGCGAAGCCCACGACCATCCCCGCGACCGACCGCGGGGGCGGGCGGTCACCCACCAGCCCGCGCAGGCACCCCACCCACAGCGGCACTGCGGCCACCAACACGGCCGTCAGCCCCGAGGGGGCGCCGCGGTCTTCCGCGACCGCCACCAGACCCTGCCCGCCGACCGGCAGCAGGAGTCCGACCACCACGCACCCGACGAGCTGCGGACGGGTCACCCGGAGTCGCCGTACGCCGCCCCAGACCGTCAGGCCAGCGGCCATGAGTACACCGGCGGCGAGGGCGCGAGTGCCCGAGCCCATCAGGGCCGGCATCTCGTCCACCATCACCCGGACGGCGAGGTAGGTCGACCCCCACGCCACGTAGACGGTCCCCAGCGCGGCCACCAGGAGTGGTCGGGGGGCGACCGGCACGGTCGGCTGTGGTCTCGCGGCTGTCATCAGCGCGTTCATCTCGGACTTCCTCTCGACGGCTTCTTCAGCACCGACGGTAGGAAGGAATTAGCATCGTGAAAAGCGATTGTTTTCGATCATATGATCGTTCGTGCTTATGATCTGCCATGGACCTGGAGCTGCGGCACCTCAGGACGCTGGAGGTCATCGCCGAGGAGGGCACCTTCGGCCGAGCGGCCGGCCGGCTCGGCTACACCCAGTCGACGGTCAGCCAGCAGATCGCGACGCTGGAGCGGGCCATCGGCGCTCCGGTGTTCGACCGGCCAGGGGGTCCGAGAGCGGTCCGGCTCACGGCACTGGGCGAGCTGGTCCTGCGGCGCGGACGGCTGCTGCTCCGCGGCGCCGACGACCTGGGCGCGGCCATCGAGCGGTTCCTGGCCGGCGAGGGGCGCATCGACATCGGGACCTTCCAGAGCGTGTCGACGGTGATCCTGCCGACCCTGGTCAGCCGGTTGCGTGCCGAGCACCCGGACTGCGAGGTGCGGCTCTCCGAGGAGGAGCCCGAGGATCCCCGGATCGGCGACCTGGACATGCTCTTCTACGACGGCCCGATCGACGACGACGTGGAGTCCGTGAAGCTCCTGGACGACCCCTACGTCCTGCTGGCGCGGCCCGGCGACTTCTCCGGTGACCCGGTCCGGGTGGCCGACCTCGACGGCGGAGCCATGGTTGCGTGGCCGGCCACCTGCGACCAGCCGCGGATGGAGGAGGTCCTGGGTCGCAGCGGCGCCCACCCGCGGATCGTGTTCCGGAGCGCGAGCAACGAAGCCCTTGTCGCGATGGTGCGCGCCGGTGTCGGTTTCGCGATCCTGCCGAAGCTCGCGGTGACGGGAGGCATCGTGGACGACCACCTCCACTTCCACACGCTCGAGCCTCCGCTGTCGCGCGAGATGTACCTGCACCGGCCACGCAACCGCAGCCTGTCACCGCTGGCGGTGCGAGCGATCGAGCTCGCGCGAGAGATCGCCGCCACCCTCTGACGGCCCCAGTGACCCCCACTGGTCCGGGGGCCGCACGTCGTTTGGCAGGGTCTGCGGCATGGCCGAGTCAGCCGAACAGGTCCACGCCCGCATCCGCGAGGCCGTCGAACGCGGCGGCCGCCTTCCCGCGCCACCGAGCAACGAATGGGACAACTTCCCGTGGGAGGTGGTCGACGGGGCGATCGTGCCGCGGGTGCTCCCGGAGCCGGCCGACGACCCTCTGCGGTCAGGTGAGGCGGCGAACAAGCCGTGTCCGTCGTGCTTCGGCACACCACCGGAGAACATCGTGTGGGAGGACGGGTCCTGGGTGCTCAAGCACTTCGGGCAGCCGAGCGGGCTGCCGGTCGTGCTGATCCTGGAACCGCGCCTGCACCTCGACTTCGGCCAGCTCGACGACGAGCTCGCCTCGCAGCACGGGCGGATCTCCACGCGGCTGGTGCGGATCGTCGAGGGGCTCGACAACGTCGCCCGCTGCCACGTGCTTCGCTACGGAGACGGCGGCGCGCACGCGCACACCTGGTTCGTGGGCCGCACCGCCCGCCTCGCCGGGGTGATCGGCTCACCGACGATCGAGTGGGACGACGTACTGCCGCCCGGCCCGGAGGAGGTCTGGCGCGCCGACCTGCGCGCGATCGCCACCAAGCTCGCGAACTGGGGCGGAGAAGCCCGGGCCTAAGCGCGCCCGCCCTTTTCCCATGTAACTGAACTGCCCTAGTCTTGTTTGCATGGCCCGGCCGGAGCGACCCGACTTCATCATCATCGGCGCGCCCAAGGCAGGGACCACCGCGCTGCACTCGGCCCTGGCGCAGCACCCCGAGGTCTTCACGACCACGCCGAAGGAGCCGAAGTACTGGCTGTGCGGCGACGCGCCACCCCCGCACTGGATCGGCCCCGGCGACGCCCACTCCCAGCAGGAGTGGATCTGGCGACGACGCGACTACGACGCGCTGTTCCGGCCGGCGGCCGAGCACCAGGTCCGTGGCGAGAGCACGCCGTTCTACCTGTGGAGCTACCCGGCGCACCGCCGGATGGCTGAGCACCTGCCCGACGTGAAGCTGATCGCCGTCATCCGCGACCCGATCGACCGCGCGTACAGCAACTGGATGCACCTCTGGTCCGACGGCCTCGAGAAAGAGCCCGACTTCGAGCGGGCCTTCGCCCAGCAGCCACGGCGGATCGACGCCGGCTGGGCGCCGTTCTGGCGCTACCAGGACCTCGGGCTGTACGGCCGGCAGCGCGAGCGCCTGTATCGGTACGTCGACCGCCAGCGGGTGTTCGTGGTGCGCTACCGCGACCTCGTCGAGACACCGGGACAGACCGTGGACGAGGTGTGCCGGTTCCTCGGGATCTCCGAGGAGAGCCGCGGCTCGTTCGAGCAGCGGGTCGGCGCTTCCTAGGCCCAGGGGACCACCACGCGCGGTCCGGGGACCGGCCCACCGTCGACGCGTTGGCAGGCGCCGGTCGCCGCATCGCAGCGCACGAACTGCGGCGTCTCGAAGTCGGCGTCCCACAGGAGCACCGACGCGGGAGCGTCCCAGCCCAGCACGCTCAGCTGGTCATGGTCGGACGGGAGTCCGAGCTGGACGGTGGTCCCGGATCCGGCATGGTCGACCCAGTAGGTGTTCTTGAAGACTCCCTGAACGTCGAACGCGAAGGCGTCCCCTGAGGGCGACCACTTGCCGGACCCCGAGGACGTCGTACCGACGCGATGGAAGCGGCCGCGGCGCGAGACGGTCCCGAAGGTGCCCCGGTCGACGCCCGCGCGGCTGCGGAACGTCGTGATGCCGAGCGGCCAGCCGTCCCAGTCGCGCAGCTGCGCGAGCTTGCCCTTGACCTTGACCGGTTCCCGCCCCGGCGCCAGCACGTGGGGACCCGCCGAGCCACGGGTGAAGAGCACCTGCCCCGTGTTGGCGACGCTGATCAGCCACACGCCGTTGATGCCGTCGGAGTGCTCGACCTTGCGGGTCTCACGGTGGTCGGCCACCACCTTGAAGGTGGTCGCGTCGTAGAGCACGAGCCGGTAGCGGACCCGGTCGAGTTCCTCTCCGATCCGCGTCGCCTGCTCGTCGAGCCAGGCGATGTAGTGACCGTCCGCCGAGATCTCCGGACCGCGGATGTGGCCCGCGATGGGGAGCCGCACCAGGGTCGTGCCGCCCCGGACGACGACTGCCGTGCTCCTGCGGCCGGGGTAGGACCAGCCGCTCCCGATGACGGTCGCGCCGGCGCGCGCGGCGAGCTCGCGCAGCTGGGTGCGGATCGTCGTACCACCCGCGTGCAGCGTGCCCGCCTGCCACCACGCCAGCGTGGTCGGTGGCCCGAGCGGCAGCTGGTCGTACGACGTGGGCAGCGGGTCGTAGGGCACCGGGGTGTAACCGGCCTCCGCGGGCGCCGCCGGAAGCGCCAGTGCCGCCGCGAGCAGGGCCGCGACGAGGGGACGGATCACGAGAGCGCCGCGACCTCGGGCAGGTCGACGGTCACCCGCGCCGCGGTCACCACACCTGGCCCGCCCTGAGCCCAGAGGTCGGCGACGCCGGTCGCCAGCAGTCCCTTGCTGGTCAGCAGCGCCAGCGGCGGGCAGTACGTCGCCTCGAGGTCCGGCGTCAGCCGGCCCACCATCGTCGTCCCGACGAAGACGGCCACGCCGTTGGGCGTCGCCGGGTTCCACGGGTTCGGCACCAGTCGGCAGAGCTCGTTGTCCAGCGTCACGCCCTCGGCCGTGACGACGGTTTGGGCGTGCGCGAACACCGCAGCGACCCCAGCCAGGTCGGTCGGCGCGAGCACCAGCTCCGCCTTCACCGAGAGCGGCTGCCGGGCCGGCTCGTCACGGCACGTCGCCGCCACCGATGCGAACGTCGGCACGCCCGCCTGCGGTGGCGCGGTGTTCTGGTTGACCCAGGTCCCCATCGCGGAGAACCCGCGCGACAGCCCGTCGGCCAGGTCGTTCGCGGCCTGGTTGAGCTGGTCGGTCGTCGCCGGCCCGCGCGGCGAGCGGTGCTCGGTCCAGGCCGAGCCGTCCCAGTAGCGGAACTGCGTCGCGTTCTCCGGGTCCACGAACCACCCGGGCGCCGGTGTCTGCGTCATGCGCACATGATGTCTCGAAACACAGATCAGCGGACGATCGTCACCAGATCGTGCGCGCCGTCGGGGCGGGCGGCCTCGACATAGAAGCGGGTCCGGCCGTCGGGGAGCGGGACCGCGGCGGCGTAGCGGAACGCGCCGTCGGAGTAGGGCGAGGCGATCGGCGGGTCGTCGGTGGCCACCAGGCGACCCCCGACGACACCAGCGTCCCAACGGGCGACGCCGGTGGTCTCGTGCCAGTTGGACTCGGCGTCCGCGCGTCCGTCGTAGAGGACGGTCAGCGGCTCGGCGCTCAGGACGGCGGCCACCCGGGCACCACGTGCGTCCCAGTGGCCCGGTCGACCGGCCAGCACCTCGCCGTGGTCGGTCCACGCGAGGCCATCGGGCGAGGTCAGCCGTCGGGTGGTCATCCGGTCCTCGTGGTCGGGCTCGGTGAGCGGGTGGCAGCACAGCCACATCACCCACTCCCCGCCGGGGCAGGTCGGGTGCTGGATGACCGGGTCCTTCACGGCGACGCGCTCGTCGCCGGGCAGCACGACCTGCGGGTGCCCGGTCGGCAGGGACTCGACCGTGGGCGCGGTGAGCGAGTCGACCCACCAGTGCTTGGAGTCGTAGGTCGCGCAGGAGAGGTAGAGCCGCCAGCCCAGGCCGGGCACGGGGACCACCACGGGACGCTCGAACGACTCGCAGCCGAACGCCTCGCGCTGCACCTCGGCCACCGGCTCGAAGGCCACCCCGTCGTCGGAGCGAGCGACCACGACCGCGACGCCACGGCCCTCGGTCAGCGGTCGGCGGACCCGGTAGGTCAGCCAGAAGGTGCCGTCGACGAGAACGGCGGAGGCGGCGCCGGACCAGTTGCCGGGGCCCGAGTCGGGCGCAGGGACCACCACGGTGGCCTCGTCGTACGTCGGCAGGGGAAGGGTGTCGACGGTCATGCCGGCATCTTAGTCGACCAAAGAAGTCTAGTTTGGTAACCCGCCACAGTGGCACGCGCCCAGCGCGCCGGCCGCTGCGTCGAGCGCGCGCTGGGCCTTGGTCTCGTTCGGCTTGCTGATCCGGTCTGCCATCAGGGCGAACAACATCTCGTGGCCGTCCTGGTCGACTGCAATGCCGGCCAGGCTGCTGACGTTGCTGAGCGTCCCGGTCTTGGCTCTCACGAGCCCGCGCGAGTCGGGGAACGGCTGGTCGAACCGGTTCGTGAGCGAGCCGGTGAAGCCGGCCACCGGCAGCGCGGTGACGACGGCGTTCAGCTCGGGGTGCCCGGGGTCGAGGGCGATCCGGAGCACCTGCACCAGCGCCAGCGGCGTGATCCGGTTCTCGCGGGACAGGCCGCTGCCGTCGTAGATGTCGAAGTCCGCGGTGACCCCCAAGCCCTGGAGGGTCTGGGTGATCGCCGCGGACCCGTCGGCGAACGTCCCGCTGCCGGTCACGGCCTTCCCGACCTGGTGCGCGAGCACCTCGGCGCCCTCGTTGTCGCTCACCTCGAGGACCCGCGCGACGATCTCGCGGACCGGAGCCGACTGCACGGCGGCCAGCTCGCGGCCACCGGACGCGAGGCCGTGGGTCGGCACCCCGACCACGGTGATGCCGTGGGAGCCCAGGGCGGTGGCGAACGCCTGCGCGGCGTAGAGCGACGGGTCGTCGACCCGCCCGGAGCCGACGGCGGGCCGGCCCTCGTCCACCCAGAGCGCCGTGATCCGCGAGACCACGTGCTCGGGCAGGTAGTGCGCCGGCCAGGCCGGGTTGAACGACGGTTCGGAGAAGAGGGAGTCGTCGTAGCCGAGCTGCACCGAGGTCCGCCCCTGCTGCTTCAGCGCGGTCGCGGTCTGGGCGGCGAGGGTCCGCAGGTCGGCGCGGGCGGGGTACGCCTCGGGCAGCGGCTTCGAGGCCAGGAACGGGTCGCCGCCGCCGACCAGCACGATCCGCTTCTTGCCACCGGCGACCACGCGGGTCGTGAAGCGGGTCTCCGGTCCGAGCACCGACAGCGCCGCCGTCGCCGTCAGCAGCTTGGTCGTCGACGCCGGCATCGTGGCCACGCCGTCCCCGAGTCGCACCACCGGCCGGTCCGCGGTGAGGTCGGCGACGACGCCGACGACGTGCGGGCCGAGCGCCTGGTCGGCGAGGTACGGCGCCACGGCGGCCTGCACGAGGGCCGGGTCGATCCGGCCGGGTGGGGTCACCGGGGTGTTGACCGGCGCGGGGTCGGTCAGCGCGGGCAGTTCCAAGCCGGGCGGCGGCTCGATCGCTGCCGGTCCCGCTGCCGGCGTACCGGCGGTCGGGTCGTCGTCGCTGAGGCGGCCGACGACGTCGAGCCGCCACGCCGCGACGCCACCGAGGAGCAGCGCCACGACGAGCAGCGCGACCACGGCACGACCGACGAGACCGTGGCCTCGCTCACCTGCTGGCACCAAACCTCCTTGTGCGTGCATACGACGAGGACATTGTGCGGGAGGATGCCTGACATGGACTTCGACGTGCTCGTGGAGATCCCCAAGGGCCAGCGCAACAAGTACGAGGTCGACCACGAGTCCGGCCGGATCCGGCTCGACCGGACGCTGTTCACCTCGACGCAGTATCCCGCCGACTACGGGTTCATCGAGAACACCCTGGGCCTCGACGGCGACCCGCTCGACGCGCTGGTGCTGCTCCAGGAGCCGACGTTCCCGGGCTGCCTGATCAAGTGCCGTGCCATCGGCATGTTCCGGATGACCGACGAGGCCGGCGGGGACGACAAGGTGCTCTGCGTGCCCTCGACCGACCCGCGGCTCGAGCACATCCGAGACATCAACCACGTGCCGAAGTTCGACCGGCTGGAGATCCAGCACTTCTTCGAGGTCTACAAGGACCTCGAGCCCGGCAAGTCCGTCGAGGGTGCCGAGTGGGTCGGCCGGACCGACGCCGAGGCCGAGGTGCGCGCGTCGTTCCAGCGGCTCAAGGACGACCAGCCCGCCGTCGAGGACTGACTTTTCAGCGCTCGCCGACCAGGTCCTTGCTGCGCAGCATCTCCTCCGGGACGCCGAACGCGTCGACGAGGTCGCGGGCGAGCGGCCGGAGCTTGCGGCACAGCTCGTTGATCTCGCGGCTGATCGCCTTGGATCGTGCGCCGGTGAGCCGGCCGTGCTCCATGAACCAGGCCCGGTCCGCCTCGATGGTGGCGAGCGCGTGCAGGTCGCAGACCAGGTTGAGCGCGACCTTGTTGTCGCCGTCCTCCAGCGTCGCGATCTTCGCGACGAACGCCTCCAGCACCAGTCGCTCGACGTGCGCGCGGGCGGCGTGGATGACGTGGTCCTGGACCAGGGAGAACACCTCGCCCGGGTTCATCCCCTCGTCGATGCCGCGCTTGAGCCGGCGGGCGACGCCGGCCAGCATGTGCTCCTCGCGGAAACGCAGCATCGCGAGCTGGTACTGCGGGTCGAGCAGCCCGGCCTCCTGGTCCCACTCGTCGCCGCCCGGCAGCAGGTCGCGGACCCGCTCCACGAGCTTGTGCACGTTCATCCGCTCGACCACGGTCTCGACCGCGAGCCCGGCGACGAACCGGACCATCCCGAGCTGGTCGAGGTCCTGGAAGCCCGAGGAGTAGTCGGTGAGCAGCCCCTTGGCGACCAGCTGCAGCAGGACCGTGTTGTCACCCTCGAACGTGGTGAAGACGTCGGTGTCCGCCTTGAGCGCGGTGAACCGGTTCTCGGCGAGATAGCCGGCGCCGCCGCACGCCTCGCGGCACTCCTGGATGGTGTGGGTCGCGTGCCAGGTGCCGAGCGCCTTGGTGCCGGCGGCGCGCGACTCGAGCTCGCGGACGAACTTCTCGTCGTCCACCTCTCCCGAGAACACCTGGTGGCACTGGCCGGCGACCACCTCCTGCGCGAAGTGCAGCGCGTAGGTGTGGGCCAGGAGCGGGAACAGCCGGCGCTGGTGCTGGCCGTAGTCGAGCAGCAGCTCCTCCTGGTCCTCCGACGTCGCCTCGAACTGCCGGCGCCGGAGCGCGTAGCGCACCGCGATGGCGAGCGCGACCTTGCTGGCGTTGATGCCGGCCCCGCCGACGCAGACGCGGCCCTGGACGAGGGTGCCGAGCATGGTGAAGAAGCGGCGGTTCGGGTTCTCGATCTCGCTGGAGTAGGTGCCGTCCTCGGACACCTCGGCGAACCGGTTGAGCAGCGCCTCGCGCGGCACCCGGACCTGGTCGAACCAGAGCTTGCCGTTGTCGACGCCGTTGAGCCCCATCTTCAGCCCGTCGTCCTCGATCCGGACGCCGGGGGCCGGCTGCCCCGCCCCAGATCCAACTCGAGTGCGGATCGGGACCACGAACGCGTGCACGCCGTGCCCCTCCCCCGCGACCTCGAGCTGCGCGAAGACCACGGCGATCTCAGCGTGGTCGGCAGCGTTGCCGATGTAGTCCTTGTTGGCCTCGGGCTCCTTCGTGGTGATGACGAACTCGCCGGCCTCGGCGTCGTACGTCGCGACCGTGCCGAGCGCCTGCACGTTGGAGCCGTGGCCGGTCTCGGTCATCGCGAAGCAGCCCATCAGCTTCCCGGTGACCAGGTCGGTGAGGTACTTGTCGTGATGCCGTGCCGTCCCGAGCTGGAGGATGGCCCCGCCGAACAGGCCGAACTGCACGCCCACCTTGACCAGCACCGACAGGTCGCCGAAGGCCAGGGTCTCGAAGGCCGCGAACGACGCCCCGACGTCACCGCCGCCGCCGTACTCCTTCGGGAAGCCCATGCCGGTCTGGCCGGTGGCGGCCATCTCGAGGACGACCTCCCTGACCCGCTCCCGGAACTCCGCCCGGTCGAGGGTCTCGGCCTCCTCGAGGATCGCGGCGTACTCGACCAGGTTGGTGCGCACCAGCTGCCGCACCTCGGCGTAGTGGCCGTCGAGCAGCGCGGTCAGCGCCTCGACGTCGATCGTCGGCTGGACGTAGCCGGCCGCCTCGGGCTCGGGCGCCTCGTCCTGGGAGTCCTCGCCCGGCTGCTCGTCCGCAGGTGCGGTGGTGTCGCTGGCCACGACGCGAGGCTACCTATCGGCGAGGAGCGGGACTGGCCCACTGCTGGTCGAGCCTGTCGAGGCCACCGCAGGTTGTGAGGTTTCGAGACGCTCGCCAGCGCTAACTCCTCAACCAGCGGATGTCATGGCCGGGCGAAGTAGTTGGGGGTGATCCAGTAGTACATGGACACCTCCTCGACCCTCTTGCCCGGTCGGGGCGCGTGGATCATCATCCCGTTCCCCGTGTAGATCGCAGCGTGGTAGATCGAGGTTGGTCCGCCGTCGCTCCAGAACAGCAGGTCTCCCGGCTGGAGCTGCGCGGCTGAGATCGGCGTCGACTGCTGGTACTGCGCCACCGAGTAGTGCGGCAACGACTTCCCGCCGGCCTGCCACGCCATCATCGTGAGGCCCGAGCAGTCCCACGAGTTCGGGCCGGAGGCGCCGTACTGGTACGGCTCGCCGAGCTGGGCGCGCGCGAAGGCGATCGCGGCCGCGGCGTCGCCGCTGGGAGGCGGGGGCGGCGGAGGCGGCGGGACCGGCGGAGTGGTGGGCGTCGGCGGCGGCGTGGTGGGGACCGCGGTAGGCGTGGGTGCCGCCGTAGGCGTGGGCGCCGCGGTCGGTGTCGGCGCCGCGGTGGGAGTCGGTGCCGCGGTGGGGGTGGGCGGAGCTGTGGGGGTCTGCTCCTGCTGCTCCTCCTCGGCCTGCTGCTCTTCCTCGGCCTGCTGCTCAGCAGCCGCGGCCGCAGCTGCGGCGGCCTGGGCCTCGAGCTCGTCCTGCCGCTCCTCGGCGAGGCCGGCGCTGACGCCCTGGAGCCGCGCCAGCTGGCCGATCAGGCGATCCCGCTCGGCGGTGTAGGTGTTGGCTTCGGCGGCCGCCGCGGCCTGGGCGTCGCGGGCCGCGTCACGGGAGTCCCTGGCCCGCTCGGCCGCGCTCTGGGCATCGGCAAGCGCATCGGCGGCCTGGTCGTCGGCGGCCTGGGCCAGGGTGTCGGCGGCGTCGTAGGCGTCGTACCGGCCCTGCAGCGCGGACTCGGCGTTCTGCAGCGCGGCGGTGCTCTCGAGCACCTCGGTGATGCCGTCGGCCTCGCTGATCGCACCGAGGGCGGTGAGCTGGGGCGAGAACTCGTAGGCCGCGACCGCGGCATCGGCGTACGCCGCGCGCTGCCGCTCGAGATCCGCGGCCGCTGCCACGGCGCGCTCCTCGGCGAGCTGGGAGGCCTGGGTGGCCTGCTGCGCTTCGTAGCGTGCGCCGTTGAACGCCTCGGACGCCTTCGCCGCGTCGACCTGGGTGGCCTCCAGCCGCTGCTGGGCCGCGGCGAGCTTGCCCCGGACCGACTCGACGTCGGCGGCCGCGGCGACGACCGCGGACTCGGCGGCGTCGACGTCCTGCTGGGAGACCGTGCCGTCGGGGCCGTCAGGCCCGTCGGTGCCGTCGGTGGCCCACGCGGCCGGAACGGCGAGGCTCGCGGCGCACGACAGCACCAACCCCGCGGCAAAACTCCGCGCACGCACGGCCTCGACCCCTCATACGGCTCTCGACCGGCTCCTTCCCCGAGTCGGTCTCGTTGTGCCCCGCTCGTCACACATCCCACATGTGTCACTTGCGGCGCACGAACACCAACCGTAGGGCGATCCGAGCCCCCGTCAACCCGAAACGGGCAGATTTCTCGGATTCATCGGCGTGTCGCCTTGACGCACTACATCGATGTAATTCGTTCGGACCGTCAATCCCGGAGGATCGGGACCGCCGAGGTGGTGGTCGTCGGGTGCGAGCGCAGCCCCCCGCGTTCGAACTTCTGGCCGCTCGCGAGACCGCCGATGTAGAAGCTGACCAGGGCGATGAGGACGCCGGCGACGTCGTCGGCGATGTAGTGCCAGCCGAAGTAGATGGTGGCGACCGCGGTGATGCAGAAGTTGACCCAGACCGCGATCCGCAGCCACCTGATGTTGATCGTGTACTGCACCATCAGGGCGACCAGCATGGTGATGCCGCAGTGCAGGCTCGCGAAGCCGGCCACCGACTGCACCGCGTTGCTCAGCGAGCCGGTCACGACGTAGTCACGGGTGAAGTCGAGGGAGTCCATCAGCCGCTCGGACGGCGTGTTCGGCAGGTCGGTGTAGAGCTGGATGTAGCGGAACCCGGGACCGAGCGTGGGCAGCGCGTAGTAGGAGATGGTGCCGAGCACCCAGGCCAGGCACTGCGAGGTCACGAACCAGTAGCCGTAGGACAGGTTGCGGACCCACACCACCCAGGCCGTGACGACCAGGGGCACCATCGGCAGGAACCACAGGTAGACGAACGACAGCGCGTAGGCCGCGACGCCCGTGCCGAGCAAGCCGTGCAGCAGCGTGGCCGGGTCGTGCCCGAACAGGAGCGCGTGGTCGACCAGGTGCAGCTCGCGGTCGTACTTGGTCTCGATGACGAACGGCAGGAACGACTTGATGTTGCGGTAGGTCACGTAGACGACGTAGAAGCAGGTGATCCCCATCGCAACGAGGGTGATCCGCTCCTTGTTCCAGTGGGTGCGCAACCGCAGCCGGATGGCGGCCGGGATCTTCTTGGGCGACCTGAGGTTCACGAAGACCGCGAGCGGCAGCAGGTCTAGCAACAGCGCGCCGAGCAGCAGGATCGGCAGCCGGATGTACGACGGGCCGAGGAAGCTGCCCTCGGGGTCCACGAGCCTCTTGTCGAGGATGACCGCCTCGGTGATCGCCCACGCCGCCATGCCCGCGGCCAGGCAGACCATAAGGACCCAGGCGCGGCGATACACGGAGGTCAGTGTAGGGAGCGTGCCCCGGGGTGTGGCGAGCGCATTCAGCCGCCCACCGGCGCGGTGCGGGTGGCGTCGACCGAGAGCCGCACCGGCTGACCGATGCCGGGATGCTGGTCGAGAGGTGCGACCGCGTCGAGCTCGCCGACGCCGTCCACGTCGACCACCAGCCGCACCTGCTCCGGCGTGACCCGCGCCGCCGTCACCGTGCCGCTCAGCTCGCCATCCGGCTCGACGCGAAACGCCGAACGGCGTACGGCCAGCCGCAGCGGCGGGATAGTCCGTGACATCTGTGTCTGTGGAACTACTGGTTCCACAACCGAAACGTCACGGACTATCGCGGCGGCGGGACCCTCGAGCACGCGGGCGTAGCCGAGGAAGAGCGCAGTCTGGGGGTCGACGGGTGCGCGCCACACCTCGTCGATCGCTCCCTGCTGGACGATCTCGCCCGCGCGCATCACCGCCAGCCGGTCGGCGACGGTGAACGCCTCCTCGTGGTCATGGGTGACCATCAGCGCGGTGATCCGCTCCTGGGTGAGGATCGCGCGCACGTCGGTCGCGAGCCGGTGACGGAGCCCGGCGTCGAGAGCGGAGAGGGGTTCGTCGAGCAGCAGCAGCCGGGGGCGTACGGCGAGGCAGCGGGCCAGGGCGACGCGCTGCCGTTCGCCGCCGGACAGCGTGTTCGGCAACCGGTCGGCGTACCCCTCCAGGCCGACCAGGGCCAGCAGCTCCTCGACCCGGGCCGCGATGCCGGAGGAGCGCCGGAGCCGCAAGGCGTAGCCGATGTTGCGCTCCACGGTCAGGTGGTTGAACAGCTGGCCGTCCTGGAACATCAGCGCGAAGCCGCGCTTGTGGGTCGGCACCCGCTCGAGGTCGGAGCCGTCCCAGGCGACGCTGCCAGCAAGCAGCGGCTCGAGCCCGGCGACCGCACGCAGCAGCGTCGACTTCCCGCAGCCTGACGGGCCTAGCACCGCGAGCACCTGCCCGTCGGGCAGCTCGAGGCTCGCGTCGCGCACGGCCGGGGTGCCGTCGTAGGCAACGGAGACGTCGGTGAGCGTCAGCATCACAGTGCTCCCACGGACCGGACACCCAGCCGGTCGACGACGAGGACCACCAGCGCGGTGGTGGCGGCCAGCACGACGGAGGCGGCGAGCGCCATGCCGAAGTTCTCGCTGCCGGGACGCCCGATCAGCTGGTAGATCACCACCGGCAGGGTCGGGTGCTCGTCGCGGGCGAGGAACGACGTGGCGCCGAACTCCCCGAGCGATACCGCGAACGCGAAGCCGGCGGCGGCGAGCAGCGGCCGCCACACGACCGGGAGGTCGACGGTCACGAACCCGCGGAGCGGGCCGGCGCCCAGCGAAGCCGCGGCCTGGCGCTGGCGGTCGTCGATCCCGGAGAGCACGGGCACCAGCGTGCGTACCACCAGCGGCAGCGCGACCAGCGCCTGCGCCACCGGCACCAGCAGGGGCGAGTCGCGCAGGTCGAACGGCGGCTGGTCGAGGGTGATGAGGAAGCCGAAGCCGAGAGTGACGGCGGAGACACCGAGCGGCAGCATGAAGAAGCCGTCGAGAGTGCTGCGGAGCCGGCGCTCCCCCCGGCTCAGCGAGCGGCGGCTGACCACGACCGCGATGGACCCGCCGAGCAGCAGCGACATCCACGTCGCGTCCACCGCCGTTCGCAGCGAGGTGACAAGCGCGTCACTGACCGGGACCAGCAGGGCGTTGCCGCTCCCGACCGTGTCCAGTCGCCGGTAGTTCGCCAGGCTCCACGCGTCGTCGACCCGCAGCGAGCCGACCAGCAGCGTGAGTACCGGCGCCGCGACCAGCGCGATCGCGACCGCGGTGACCGCGAGCTGTCCGACATCCTGGCGACCCGGCCGCCGGGACCGCGTCGTACGCCGCTCGACGGTCGGGTCGGGGACGGCCCGGAGCCGGCCGGCGATGACCAGCAGGGCGGTGACCGCGAGCAGCTGGACGATCGACAGCGCGGCCGCGGCCTGCAGGTCGAGCAGTTGGGTGGTGAGCAGGTAGATCTCGGTCTCGACCGAGGAGTAGCGCAGCCCGCCGAGGGTGAGTACCACTCCGAACGACGTCGCGCAGAACAGGAAGACCACACTCGCCGCGCTCACCAGCGCGGGGCGCAGGGCGGGGAAGGTGACGGTGCGGAACACCTGCGCCGGCGCGGCCCCGAGTGCGGCCGCGGCCTCGCCCGGACGCGGGTCGAGCGACTCCCAGGCGGCGCCGACCGCGCGGATCACGACCGCGACGTTGAAGAAGGTGAGGCCGGCGATGATCGCGACCGGCGTGCCGTCGAGACCGAGGAAGCCGAGCGGTCCCGACTCCCCCACCAGCAGCCTGAAGGCGACGCCGACGACGACGGTCGGGAGCACGAACGGCACCAGCAGCAGCGCCCGGATGACGTTGCGGAAGGGGAACGCCAGCCGGTGCAGGACGTACGCCGCCGGAAGGCCAAGCACGATGCTCGCCACCGTCGCGAGCCCCGCCGACCAGACCGTGAACCACAGCACCCGGTGGGTGCGCGGCCGGGCCAGCACCTCGGCCACCCCGGCGGGGTCGAAAGTGCCGTCGACGAAGAAGCCCCGGCCGACCATCCCGCTCACCGGCAGCACGAAGAAGACGGCGAGCACCAGCACCGGCCCGAGTGCCAGGCCGACGAGGGTGAGCAGCCGATGTGTCTTCATCTGGCCATCACTGGCTGGTGACGTCGCTCCAGTCGCGCAGCCAGTCGTCGCGGTGCTCCGCGATCTCGGCCGGGTCGACGGTGTAGGCGTCGTCGGGCTGCGGGGCGAACTGCGCCCAGTCCGGCGGTAGCGGGGCGCCGGCGTCGACCGGGAAGACGTACATCGCGTCCGGCAGCGCTTCCTGGAACGGCCGACTGACCAGGAAGTCCACGAGCGCCCGGGCGCCCTTCTCGTTCTCCCCACCGGCCAGCACGCCGGCGTACTCGACCTGGCGGAAGCAGGTCTCGAGCAACGCGCTCGTGGTGGTGCCGCCCTGGCCGTCGACGGTGAACGCCGGCGAGGAGTCGTAGGACAAGACGATCGGCCGGTCGCCGCCACCGCCGCCCTGGGTGAAGTCGACCTCGTAGGCGTCCGACCAGCCCTGGGTGAGCTTGGCGCCGTTCGCCATCAGCTGGGTCCAGTAGTCCTGCCAGCCGTCCTCGCCGTACGCCGCGACGGTCGCCAGCAGGAACGCCAGCCCCGGCGAGCTCGTCGTCGCGCCCGGCGTGACGAACAGGTCCTTGTAGTCGGGCTTCACCAGGTCGTCGAGGGTCTGCGGCTCCGGGACGCCGTTGTCGGCGAACCAGGTGTCGTCTACGTTGACGCAGACGTTGCCGGTGTCGACCGGCGTGAGGTCGTGGTCGTCGTCGCCCTCGAGCGCGTAGGCGTCCGCGCCGTCCGGCAGCTTCGCGGCGTACGCCGCCAGCACTCCCTCGTCGATGGCGCGCGACCCGAAGGTGTTGTCGATGCCGAACACCGCGTCACCGGTCGGGTCGTCCTTGGTGAGCACCAGCTTGTTGGTGAGCGCGCCGGCGTCGCCGGACGCCTTCACGACCAGGTCGTAGCCGCTCTCGTCCTCGAACTGCTTCTGCAGCTCCTTGGACATGACGAACGACTCGTGGGTCACCAGCACCACCCGCGAGCTGTCGTCGCCGCTCTCGTCGTCGCCGCCCACCAGCGAGCAGGACGTGGTGAGCAGTGCGGTCGCGACCAGCGCAATGAAGACCCTCATGGTGACTCCCTTCGCCGGTGCTAACCGGAGCAGGTTCAAGGGTCTGCGGCTGTTCCGCACTCTCAGCGCCTACGGGCGCTCCCCTGTCGTTTGGTCAACCATACGGTGACCCCACCACCGGTGGTCGAGAAGGGCGCCCTGCGCCCGTCTCGAAACCCTCGCAACCCGGGGCATCAGCGGGAAAGAGGGACTTCCTCCTCGACTCGGCCGAGCTTGTGCGGGTTGCGGACGAAGTAGAGGCCGGTGACCTTGTCGCCGTCGATGCGCATGGTGGCGATGGTGTCCAGCTCGTCGTCGAGCAGCAGTCGGAGGCCGGCGGTGCCGTTGACGGTCGTCGTCTCGACGCCTGCCACTCCCGGCGTCCGGGCGAAGATCCCTTCCAGCCAGCGCAGCACCTTGTCCGCGCCGTGGATGGGGCGCAGGGCAGCCTGCTTCACGCCGCCACCGTCGGTGATGAGGACGACGTCAGGAGCGAGCACGTCCATCAGCGACTGGATGTCGCCGGTCGTCACCGCGGCCATGAACCGCTCGATCACCGCGTCCCGCTCGGCGCTGCCCACGATCTCGCGCGGGCGACGGGACTCGACGTGGCTGCGGGCGCGGTGCGCGATCTGCCGTACGGCGGCAGGGGTCTTGTCGACGGCATCCGCGATCTCGTCGTAGGGCAGGTCGAAGACCTCGCGCAGCACGAACACCGCCCGCTCGGTCGGCGTCAACGTCTCGAGCACGAGCAGCATCGCGGTCGACACGCTGTCGGCGAGCTCGACGTCCTCGGCCACGTCGGGCGCGGTGAGCAGCGGCTCGGGGAGCCATGGCCCGACGTACGCCTCGCGGCGGCGGGACAGCGACCGAATCCGGTTCAGCGACTGCCGGGTGGTGATCCGGACAAGGTACGCGCGGGGGTCACGCACCTCGTCCAGGTCGACGTCGGCCCACCGCAGCCAGGTCTCCTGCAGGACGTCCTCGGCATCAGCGGCGGAGCCGAGCATCTCGTAGGCAACCGTGAAGAGCAGGTTGCGGTGGGCGACGAAGGCGTCCGTCGCATCGGAGGCCGTGCTCATGAAGGCGAGGCTACGGGCCGCGAGAGGGGCAGCTCGCACACGTCGGAGTAGCCCTGGCTCTTCAGACCGGCGGCGGAGTTGAACCGCGACCGCATGTTCTCGAGCGCGATCATCTGGGTCAGCTCGACCACGGCCGCCTCGCCGAGCTCGTCGAGCAGGTGCGCGACCATCTCGTCGGTCACGGTCAGCGGCGTGACGGACATCGCCTCGGCGTACTCCAGCACGTCGCGCTCCAGCGGCGTGAACACGTCGGACTCGCGCCACCGCGGCACCTCACGCACCTTGTCGAGGTCGAGCCCGTCGTTGTGGGCCTTGAAGTAGCCGAAGTCGAGGCACCACGAGCAGCCGATGACGCCGGCGCTGGCGAGCTGCGCGTAGGACTTGAGCGTC
The DNA here is from genome assembly GCA_963800715.1 of uncultured Actinomycetota bacterium. Classification (GTDB taxonomy): domain Bacteria; phylum Actinomycetota; class Actinomycetes; order Propionibacteriales; family Nocardioidaceae; genus Nocardioides. Next base: position 128,213 of record CAWDBZ010000004.1, read on the forward strand.
GGGTCGAGCTCGTCCCACTTGTCGACCTTGCCCTCGAAGGACATCACGGCCTTGAGCAGCGGCTTGTGGTGGAAGTACACATAGCCGCCGTCCGGGAACTCGCCTCCCAGCTTCGCCTTCGCGAACCACTTCATCATCGCGCCGTAGAGGCCGGTGATCTCGGCCTTGGGGATCCGGAACGTGCTGGTGCTCGCCATCGCCTTGCCTTTCTCGAGACTCGTATCGGTGTCTGCCCACGAGACACCGGCGGCCGTCGGTGTGTGACACGCTCCGGGCATGCCTTCTCGCCGCCACGAGCTGCTGGCGCGCGTGGTGCCCAAGCTGCGCAAGTCCTGCGAGCTCGAGAGCCCCGAGGTGGAGCGGGCCCGGCTGGAGCAGTGGCACACGACGCTGGACCGCGCCTTTCCCACCGCCGCGGTGCCGCTGTTCGCCCGGCGGTACGCCGTGGTCCGGGAAGAGCTGCCGGCCGGCTTCCCGGCGTACACGCTGACCAGGCGCGGCAGCACCCCGAGCCGGACCGTCGTCTACCTGCACGGCGGCGGGTTCGTGGCGCCGATCGACCCCTTCCAGGTGCGCTACGCCACCCGGCTCGCCTCGGAGCTGGACGCCCGGGTGGTGATGCCGGACTACCCGTTGACGCCGGAGCACACCTGGCGCGACGCGCACGGGCCGATCGTCGACCTGGTCGAACGGCTGCTCACCTCGTCGGACGACGTGACGATCGCAGGCGACTCGGCCGGCGGCGGCCTCGCGCTGGCCGTGGCGTTGACCCTGCGCGACCGCGGCGGTCCGCAGCCCGCCCGCCTGCTGCTGATCTCGCCGTGGGTCGACCTGACGATCAGCACCCCGGAGACCTACGAGGTCACCAAGGGCGACCCGTGGCTCTTCATCGGCAAGATGCAGGCGTACGCCGAGTGGTGGGCCGGCTCGCCCGACGACCTCGGCCGGCCCGAGGTCTCCCCCGGGCTCGGCAACCTGGCCGGGCTGCCACCGGCGCTGATGTTCTTCGGCACCCGCGACTCGCTCTGGCCGGGCGGGCAGCTGCTGGTCCGCCGGGCCGAGGAGGCCGGCTGGCCGCTCACCTACGTCGAGGAGCCGGGGCTGATCCACGTCTTCCCGATCCTGCCGTTCCTCCCCGAGGCCGACCGGGCCTGGCAGCAGACCCTGGCCTTCCTGAAGCGGGGAGCCCTGCGATGAAGATCTCGGCGGTCCCGTTCGGCGCGCTCGACCCGCTCACGGCGTACAGCCTCTGGAAGCTGCGCCAGGACGTCTTCGTGGTCGAGCAGGAGGCGGCCTACGCCGACCTCGACGGGCTCGACCTGGCACCCGAGACCCGGCACGTCGTGATGGAGGACGACGACGGCGTGGTGCTGGGCTGCGCGCGGGTGCTCGACGAGGGCGCCAGGTGGCGGATCGGACGGGTCGCCCTGCACCGCACCGCGCGTGGCCGGGGGCTGGCCGACGCGTTGCTGCACACAGCCCTGCGGGTCTGCCCCGACCGCGAAATCGTGCTGGACGCGCAGACACCGCTGGCCGCGTGGTACGCCGGCTACGGCTTCGAGGTCGACGGCGAGGAGTTCCTCGAGGACGGCATCCCGCACCTGCCGATGGTGCGGCCGGCGCAGTGAAGGTGCGCGTCGGCGCCGGCACCGGCGTCGAGTGGCTGATGGCGGCGATGGCGGTCGCGGACCCGGACTGGCGGGCGGTGCTCACCCACGGCGGGACGGCCTACGACGCAGCGCTGGCCGCGGGCGGCAGGTCACTGGTCCGCGACGCGGGCCGGATCGGCCGGCACGGCTGGATCCGCCTCCTCGGTCCGCTGACCCGGGTCCGCGGCGCCTGGTCGGTCGAGGCGCTGCGACACGAGGCGGCCTCGCTGTCGGCCGACGGGCTGCGGGACACCTTGCTGGGCGACCGGACCCAGACCACACGGTGGCTGGCCCGTGCGAGTGCCGACGACGTGCGCCGTACCTGTCTCGGCGTGCTCGACGCGCTCACCGGCCCGGCCGACCGCGCGCCGGTCCTGACCCCAGTCCGCGCCCGGCTCGCCGAAGCAGGACCCGAGCAGCTGCTCGACGAGGTCGCGCCCGGACTCCACTACGGACCCGGCGTGCTCGACCACGTCCTGCTCGTGACCTCGCCCCAGGTCGCGCCCATCGTGGTCGAGCTCGGCCAGCCCGACCGGACCGTGATCGTGCATCCGCCCCTCGGCGAGTCCGTCCGGTTGCGGGACCTCGGACGGGCGCTCGGCGACGACACCCGGATGCGGATGCTGCAGCTGTTCAGGGGCGGCGCACGCTCGCTTCCCGAGCTGTGCGACATCCTCGATGCGCCCAGGACGACACTGCTCCACCATCTCGCCCTGCTCCGCGGCGCCGGCCTCATCGACCTGTCCGTCACCGCCGGCGAGGCCAACGTCTACCGGCTCCGAACCGAGGGCTTCGAGCAGCTGGCTCAGGCGGCCAAGGCGTTCCCCTTGCGGTAGGGGTGTCGAAATATTTCGACACCTGCTCTAACGTTCGGCCATGCTCCGTGTCTGCGTCGCGCTCCTGGCCCTGCTCGCTGTCACCGCCTGCTCCGACTCGGACTCGGGCCCGGCGGCGGCCGAACCATCGGCGTCCGAACCATCCGCGACCGAAACGCCGGTCGAGCTGGCGCCGTACGTCGAGGTCGGCTTCGGCCCGGTCGGGCTGACCACCACCGAGGACGGCAGCGTCTGGGTGGTGGCGGCGCGGGACGAGACGGTGGCCCGGATCCCGACCGGCGCCAGCGCGCCGGACCTGACCGTCGACGTGCCGGGAGTGCCGCTGCGCACGACGGCGGCGTACGGCGCGGTGTGGGTGACGTCGTTCGACGGGAATCGGTTGGTGCGCGTCGACCCGGTCTCCGGCACGGTGGCAGCCTCGATCAGGACGGGCGCCGGACCCGAGGGCGTGGCGGCCGGCTTCGGCTCGGTCTGGGTGGTCGTCCAGGACGCCGGCAAGCTGCTGCGCGTCGACCCCGCCACCAACGCGGTCGGCGCCGAGATCAAGCTGGAGGTCGGCGCCCGGCTGTTGAAGCCGGGTCCGGACGCGATGTACGTCGCGCACTACGCCGACGACCTGGTCCTCCGCGTCGACCCGAAGACGAACGCGGTCACCAGCTCCGAGGCCGTCTGCGACGGGCCACAGGCGATGGCGGTGCTCGACGGTCAGGTGTGGGTCACCTGCACGCTCTCGAACGAGCTGATCGCGCTCGACGCCACCACCCTGCAGAAGGTCGCGTCGGTGCCGGTCGAGGGCTCACCCGACTCGGTGGCGGCCACCGCCGACGGGCGGCTCGTCGTTGTGGCCGAGGAGGGACCGACGCTCGTGGTCGTAGACCCGGCCACGGCAACCGTCGCGAGTGAGACAGTCCTCGGCGCCGAGCGGGCCCTCGCCGACCGGGCCAACCTCGACCTCGCCCTCGTCGGCGACGAGGCGTGGGTCAGCTCGTTCAACGCGGACCGGGTGTATCACCTGCCGGTGCCTGACTGACCAGTGCGAAGGTGACCACCCCGTCGGCGTCCTCTGACCGGGTCGCCTCGCCACGGGCCACCAGCAGCTCGAGGTGTGCCTTGGTCTCCATCGCGGCCATGCCGCGACTGAACTCGTCGAGCTCGTCGTACGCGTGCTGGTGCCGCGTCCACCCGAGCTGGCCGGCGACCTGGGCCGAGTTGAGCGGCCCGTCCTCCAGCGCGGCCAGCGACTTCTCGAGCCGCCGGGCGTGGAAGGCCAGCAGCTCGTCGACCCGGGCGTGCGAGGACGGCGCGACCGGTCCGTGCGCCGGCAGGATCGTGAGGTCGGGCAGCGCGCGCACCTTGGTCAGCGAGGCCATGAAGTCACCGAGCGGATCCGGCGTCGGCGGCACCGTGAAGCCGATCGACGGGGTGATCGTCGGCAGCACATGGTCGCCGGCGAACAGCAAGCCGTCGGCCTGGTCGGCGAAGACGTAGTGGCCGGGTGTGTGCCCCGGCGTGTGCACGGCATCGAGAGTGCGGGCGCCCACCGGGATGGGGAAGTCACCTTCGAGCCAGGTGTCGGGGTACTGCCACAGGGAGAGGTCGAGCTCCTGGTCGGCGCGACCCTGGCTCCAGAGCTCGGCGAGGTCGGGGGCGCCCGCGGTGACCAGCACCCGGGCGAACGGGTTCTCCTCGGAGTCGACGAACTCGTGGTGGAACAGGTCGAGCCCCGGCTTCTCGTGGATGCCGAGCGCGACGTCTGCCCCGAGCTCATGGCCCAGCACGGTCGCCATCGTGAAGTGGTCGCGGTGGATGTGAGTGACCAGGAACCGGCGGATGTCGCCGAACCCGGACCCGATCGAGCGAAGGCACCGGTCCAGCAGCTCGCGCGCCTCGGGGATCGCCCAGCCGCCGTCGACCAGGACCAGCCCGTCGTCGGTGCTGATGACGTAGACGTTGATCGCCTTGAGCCCGTCCATCGGCAGCGGCAGCGGGATCCGGTGGATTCCCTCGGCGACCGGCCAGGCGCCCTCGACGGTCCAGTGCTCGCCCGAGTCCGGCGAGACGGCGTACGCCGTGGGGGTGGTTGACGAGGTCACGCATTCGACCCTAGGCCGCGCTGCCATGCGTGGCAGCGAACGGTCATGTGAGATCCGGCATGCCCAGGTCGAGGGTCGGCTGCTGGATGCCGCCGTCGATCTCGATCAGCTTGCCGGTGACGTACTGGCCCGCCTTCGAGGCCAGGTAGAGCACGCCGGCCGCGATGTCCTCCGGCTCGCCCACCCGGCCCAGGGGGGTCTTGGTCTCGAGCTGGTTCATCATCTCGGGCTGGCCGGCGACGTACTCCAGCGCGCTGGTCATGATCGAGCCGACATAGATGCCGTTGACCCGGATCCGGGGCGCGAGGTCCCGGGCGGCCATCCTGGTCCAGTGCGCGAGCGCCGCCTTGGCGGTGCCGTAGGCGACGAAGCCGCGGTCGGCGGTCCGGCCCATCATCGAGCTGATGGTGACGACCGACTGCTGGCCGTCCGGGCTCTTGAGCATCAGCGGCACCGCCGCCCGGGTGAGTGCGTGCGCGGTGGCGACGTTGAAGCTGAACGCCTCGGTGAGGAACCGCGGGCTGGTCTCCAGGAAGCCGCGCGGGAAGGTGCCGCCGACGTTGTTGACCACGGTGTCGATCCGGCCGAGCTCGTCGTACGCCGTCTGCGCGAGACCGGCGACCGCGTCGAGGTCGCTGAGGTCGGCGGGCACGACGACCGCCTTGCGACCGGCGGCCTGGATCTGCGTGGCGACCTGCTCGAGCTGGTCCGCCGTACGCGCGGAGATGACGACGTCGGCGCCCGCCTCCGCAAGCGCGATGGCGGTCGCTGCGCCGAGTCCGCGACCGGCGCCGGTGACGATGGCGACCTGTCCCTCGATGGCGAAGCGGTCGAGGATGCTCACCTGCTCACCAGCCCGCGCCCGGTGACGAGCGGGAGGTCGATCGCGCGGACGATGCCCGGGGCGGCCGCGACCACGGCGGGCAGCGCGTTGATGATGCGCTGCGCGGTGGTGATCATCCCGGAGACGTTGTGGTCGCCGTGCTCGCCGTGGTGAGTGAAGTCGACGTTCATCATCGGCTCGCCGGTGATCTTGATCCGGTAGCAGCCGTCCGACCCCTCCGGCGGCTTCTCCCACTCGGGGACCTGCTCGGGGTCGGTGCGGGTGATGTGCTCGAGCACCACCCGCGGGACGCCGTCCACCTTGCCGACGACGGCGAACTTCACCGCGCCCATGGTGCCCTTCTTGAGGTTGCCCGAGACGCTGTCGGTGTCCCACTCGGCCGCGCGCCGGTCGACCTCCTCGGTGAGCGGCTCGTCGAGGGTGACGTCGAGGCCGGCGGCGATCTGGCGGACCACGCTGCCCCAGGCCATGGTGAGGATCCCGGGGTGGAAGATCATCCCGACCTCGTCCATCGGCTTGCCGAAGCCGAAGATGTCGTTCATGACGACGGGCTGGTAGTAGGTCGAGTAGTCGCAGATCTCCATGACCCGGACCTCGTCGATGCGCTGGCTGAGGCTGGTCAGCACCAGCGGGAGCACGTCGTTCGCGAAGCCGGGGTCGATGCCGTTGATGTGCATCGAGGCGTTGCCTCGGGCGCAGGCGTCGTTGATCTTCGCGATCATCTCGGGCGGCAGGATCTCCTCCGGCCACTGCAGCAGCACCGGGCCGCTGCTGGTCACGTTGATGCCGGCCTCGACGAACGACGTCAGGTCGTCGATGCACTCGAAGACCCGGTCGTCGGCCATCGCGGTGTGCACGATCGCGTCCGGGGCCAGCGCGATGAGCGCGTCGCGGTCGGTGGTGGCCTTGATCCCGAGCTCGCGGCCGAGCCCGGCCAGCTCGCCGGCGTCCCTGCCCTCCTTGGAGATCGGTCGACGTCCACACGCCGACCAGCTCGAGATCGGGGTGGGCGTCGACGCCCGCGATCGCGTGTCGGCCGATGGTGCCCGTCGACCAGACGACGACGCGCAACGGCTTCTCGGGGATGACCTGGCCCATGCGTGGAGACTAGAACAGGTTCTATTTTGTGGGAAGGCCGCCCCGATTCGTCCGTGCCGCCGAGCGGGCGATCACACGTCAGCGCGCAGACGAATCGTCGAGGACGACGCACCGGGTGCCCGTGTAGATCGTCGGCATGCACCGGTTGCAGTGGATGCAGACCCCCTCGGCCTGCCGGCCGGCGATCAGCTCGTTGACGAGCCCCGGCTCGCGCAGCAGCGCCCGGCCCATGGCGACGAAGTCGAAGCCCTGCGCCATGGCGTTCTCCATGGTGTCGCGGCGGTTGATGCCGCCCAGGAGCATCAGCGGCATCGAGAGCCGCTCGCGGAAGCGGAGCGCCTTGTCGAGGAAGTAGGCCTCGTGGAACTCGTACTCCTTGAGGAACCTCTTGCCGATCGGTGTCCTCATGCCCAGCCGCACCGGCAGCGGCATCGCGGCGGCGAACTCCTTGACCGGCGCCTCGCCGCGGAAGAGGTACATCGGGTTCATCAGCGAGCTGCCTCCGCTGAGCTGGAGCGCGTCGAGGTGGCCGTCGGCCTCGAGCATCGCGGCGACGTCCAGGCTCTCGTCGGTGGTCACGCCGCCGCGGAAGCCGTCGCTGACGCTGAGCTTCGCGGTCACCGCCACGGACGAGCCGACCTCTTCCCGGACCGCGCGCGCCACCTGCCGGGCCAGCCGGGCCCGGTTGTCGAGCGTGCCGCCGTACCTGTCCTTGCGGCGGTTCAGGCCGGGCGCGAGGAACGACGAGATCAGGTAGCTGTGCGCCATGTGCAGCTCGAGCACGTCGAAGCCGGCCCGCAAAAGGGTGCGCGCGGCGTCGACGTACGCCGCGGTGATGCGGGTCAGGTCGTGCTCGGACGCCGCCCTGATCATCTGCATCGACAGCGGGCTCGGCATCCGGCTGGCACTCAGGGCGTGGACGCCGTTCGAGCGACCGTTGGCGACCGGCCCGGCGTGGCCGACCTGGCCAGCGATCTTCGCGCCGGCTTGGTGGATGGCCTCCGCGAGCCGGGCCAGCCCCTTCTCCGTGTCCCGGCCGACCACGATCTGCTCGCGGTGCGTGCGTCCCTCCGGTGCTATCGCCAGGTAGGCCACGGTGGTCAACCCGACCCCGCCATGCGCCACCGCGAGGTGGTAGTCGATCAGTCCGTCGGTGACTTCACCATCCGGCGTCCGGCCCTCGAAGGTCGCTGCCTTGACCGTGCGGTTGCGCAGCGTGACCGGGCCGAGGCGCGCAGGAGCGAACACATCGGGTGCCACCGGCTCAGGCTAGAACACGTTCCAGTTCTGGTGGTAGGGACAATGGCCGGGTGGCCGTCCTCGACCAGATCAGCTGGGTCGTGGTGGGGTACGCCGTCCTCGTCGCGCTGGTCGCCGGCTACTCGGCGTACCGCTGGCGCGAGCGGCCGCCCTGGCTGGCCTCGATGGGCTGGATGCTGGAGGCGCTGCTCGCGCTCCGCGCGGTGGCCGGGCTCGGTGTCGTGCTGTCCGGCGAGCGGCCCGACAGCGTCAGCACCCACGTCGGTTACCTGGTCGCGTCGGTGTGCATCATGCCGCTGGCGCTGCGGTCGGTGCAGGACGACAACGGCGTCTGGTCGCTGGGCGTGGTCGGTGTCGCCGCGGTGACGGTCGCGGTGGTGAGCGTGCGGATCGTGATGACGCTGTGACGCAGCTCGAACGCGGAGAGGCCGAACCCGCCCCGACCGCCACCTCGCGCTCCGGCGCGCACCAGGTGCTGCTCGCCGTCTACGCGGTGTTCGCACTGTCCGCCGGCGCCCGGTCAGCGGTCCAGCTCGCGACCAAGGCCGGGGAGGCGCCGGTCGCCTACACGCTCTCGCTGCTCGCCGCGGTGACCTACGCGTTGGGCTGGGTCGGGATCCGGCGGGCGTCCCAGGGTCGCACCGCCTTGGCGTCGTGGATGCTGTGGATCGAGCTGACCGGCGTACTGACCGTCGGCACGCTGAGCCTGCTCGAGCCCGACTGGTTCCCCGACTCCTCGGTGTGGTCGAACTACGGCCTCGACTACGGCCTGGTGCCGGCGGTGCTCCCGGTCGCAGGCCTGGTCTGGCTGCGTACCCGGGACCCGGCCCGCGTCGGCAGCGGCACGGCGACCGCGTTCCGGGTCGCCGCGTTTGCCGAGGCGCTCAGCTGGCTGGGGCTGCTGACGGGCATGTTCTTCAAGTACGTCGTCGACGCCGGCGAGCAGGGCGTGCAGATCTTCGGTCCGATCCACGGCACGGTCTTCCTCACCTACGTGGTCATCACCCTGCTCACCTGGCGGTCGCAGCGCTGGTCGCTGCCGACCGCGCTGCTGGCGCTGGTCGCCTCGGTGCCGCCGTTCTGCACGGTCGTCTTCGAGGTGTGGGCGCGGCGGACGGGTCGTCTTGATCCAGGCAGGTGACGTTGTCCCGCCGTTCACCCGGGGTCCCTAGCGTCCGCGCGTGCCCTCCCACACGCTGTTCCGCTACCTGCTGATCGGCGCGTTCACCTTCGGGCTCGACCTCGCGCTGCTCACGGCCGTGCGCAGCGGCCTCGGCTGGCCGCTGCCCGTGGCGGTCACGATCGGCTACGCCGTCGCGCTCTCGGTCAACTACGCCCTCAACCGGGTGCTCAACTTCCACTCCCACGCGCCGCTCGGCCCCGAGAGCCTGCGGTACGCCGGCGCGGTGGCCGTGAACTTCGGTGTCGTGCTGCTCGGTGTGACGACGGGGCTGGCGGCGGTCGGTGTGCCCTACCAGGTGGCCCGGGTCGCGGCGGGTGGAGCCGAGGGGCTCTTCATGTACTGCGCGATGCGCTGGTTCGTGTTCGCGGTCCGACGCCGCGACGCGGCCAGCGACGATGCCAGCGACGATGCCAGCGATGATTCGGAGCGTGCGCCTGTCTGCTGACGACCTCGACCGCCTCGTGCGGCGGCTCCGCGCGGCCGGGTGCGTCTTCGCCGAGGAGGAGGCGGCGCTGCTCGCCGAGGCGGCGACGTCCGTCGACGAGCTGGAGGCGCTGGCCGCCCGGCGCGCGGCCGGCGAGCCCCTGGAGCCGCTGCTCGGCTGGGTGGAGTTCTGCGGGCTCCGGCTCGCGGTCGCGTCGGGAGTGTTCGTACCGCGGCAGCGCACCGCTCTGCTGGTCGACGAGGTGGTGGCGCTGGTCCGGCCCGGATCGGTCGTGGTGGACCTCGGCTGCGGCGTCGGAGCGATCGCCGCGGCCGTGCTCGCCCGGGTCCCCGGCGTCGAGGTCTACGCCGTCGACGTGGACCCCGCCGCGGTGGCCTGTGCCCGGCGCAACCTGCCCGCTGAGCGGGTCTTCGAGGGCGACCTCTACGAAGCACTGCCGGACGACCTGCGCGGCGAGGTCGACGTGGTGGCGGCCAACGCGCCGTACGTCCCGACCGACGCGATCGCGCTGATGCCGCGCGAGGCCCGCGACCACGAGCACCGAGTCGCGCTGGACGGCGGTCCCGACGGGCTCGCGGTGCAGCGCCGGGTGATCGCGGACGCTCCGGCGTGGCTCAGGCTGGGCGGCCACGTGCTGGTGGAGACCGGCCGGAGCCAGCTCGACGGCACGAGCGCAGCGCTCCGGACGGCCGGGATCACGGTCGCGGTGGTCTCCGACGACGAGTCCGGAGGGATGGTGGCCCGCGGGACGATGTACCCCAACGTCGGTATGGATGCCCGGTCTCGCCCGCTCTAGAATTCACGACGTATCGAGAGGTCTCTCGATCGGCGACGGCTCCCATCCCCATGTTCGCCGCAGCCCCGGTGGGGGGTGGCTGCGTTCGGGGGCCGTCGCTTTTTTCGCTGCCCCCCTCGATCAGCTCAGCGACACTCTTTCTTTGACGCGCATCGTGTCCTCGGAGAAGCCCGGGCCGGAGCCGTTCTTCTCCTGGGTGTACGTCGACACCCGCAGCAGGCCGGCGCCCTTCGGCACGCACTCGCTCGGCACGTCGACGCGGACCGTGCCGGTGCGCCGGGAGGTGGTCACGTCGGCGATGCAGAGCGTGCCGCCCAGGTAGGCGCTGCCGTTCTTGTGCTGCGGGTTGGCGAGCACGGAGAGCTCGAAGCCGTCCCGGCCGGGCTTCAGGAACTGCGCCTCGACCACCTGGTCGAAGGTCCGGCCCGCGACGATGCGAGCGATCCGGAACGTGAAGCGCACGTCGGCCCCGTGCCGGGTCACGATGAACCGCTCCAGGTCGATGGACCGGCGCTGCCCGGTCGTCGGCTTGGTGCCGCCGCCGTCGAAGATGTTGACGTCTCCGGTCCGATCGGCCTGGTCGACTAGAGCGCCCGCGCGGGCCTGCGCGGCGGGGGTGGCGAGCAGGGTCGCGGCGAGAGCGAGGACGACGGTCCGGAGCATCACAGCCGGATCGTCGCACGATCACGCAAGCGCGTCGGCGAGCACCGCGGTCAGCGGCGCCGGCACCTCGTTCTCGTCGAGCGCCTCGACCAGCAGCCGCCCGTAGCGCACCTTGCGTCCCGACCCGGCGCCGAGGAACCGGTGCAGCTGGTCCGCGGTGCGCCGCCCGCGCTGGGCCGGCTGCTGCTGGAGCACCCGGAACGAGTCGAGCTCACCGTGGCCCTCGACCACGGCCAGCATCCGCTCCACCCCGAGGGCGCGGATCAGCTCGTCCTCCAGGTCGCGCTGGCAGCCGTGGAACCCGAGCGCAGCCAGCCCTTCGCGACCGGGCGCGGGGCCGAGGCCACCGCGCTCGAGACCGCCACGGACGAACCGCTCCTCCCCCTCGTCGTACAGCCCAGTGAGGCGCAGCCCGCGACCGGCCGGCCCGAGCTCGGCGACGTACCGCGCGATGTTGGTGGCCCCGCCCATCGCGACCACGTCGACGCCGCGCTCGGCCAGCCCCACCCCGCGCTTGTCCGCGAGCGCCAGCACCGCCTCGCGGTCGCTCTCCCCCTCGACAAGCACCGCCACCCGCACCCGGACACCCTAGGTGGCTGGACGGATGAACTCCGCGATCAATTCGTTCACGACGTCCGGCCGCTCGACCTGCAGGAAGTGCCCGGCTCCCGCGACCAGCTCGAAGCTCGCGGTGTCCGGCAGGTTGGTGGCCGCGTGCTCGGCGTACGCCGCCTGCAGGCAGCCGTCGTCGGCGCCCTGCAGGCAGAGCTGCGGCACGGTCGGGATGCCGTTGAGGGTCCGCGCCCAGGCCTTGTACTCCGCCGGGACCGCCCACGGCGCGCGGATCGCCCGGTAGTAGCCCACCGCCGCCGCCACGTGGGCCCGGGTCGGCCAGGCAGCGCGGACCAGCGCGACGTCCTCAGCGGCGTCGTACCCGGGCGACCAGTCCTGCCACAGCCTCGGAAGCCAGCGGTCGACGGTGCGTTCGGGGAACAGCGGCAGCTGGTTGAACATCGTGTACCAGCTCATTCGCAGCTGCCGCGGCGTCAGCCGCACCGGCGCGCCCTGCATCGCCCCCAGCGGCGGCACCGCGAGGGTCACGATGCGCTGGTACGGCGAGTCGGGGTGCGCCCCGAGCGCGTTGGCCGCGATCGCGCCCCAGTCGTGGCCGACCAGCACCGTCCGCTCGTCGCCGCCGAGCTCGCCGTGCATTGCGACGGCGTCGGCCATCAGTGCACCGACGTGGTAGCCGTCGCGCGCCAGCCCGCTCGGCGCGTAGCCGCGGAGGAACGGCGCCACCACCCGCAGCCCGCGCGCAGCCAGGTGCGGCCCGAGGTACCGCCAGGTCCACGCCGTGTCGGGGAACCCGTGCAGTGCCACCACCAGTGGCCCGTCCTCCGGGCCCCAGGCGAGGCAGGAGAGCTCGACGGTCGGCAGCTGGATCCGCACGATCTCGGGCTCCGTGGACGGCACGGGCTCAGGCTAGGACGTGCACGCCGGAGGCCTACGCGGTCGGCAGGCAGGAGCACCTGCGCGCGCCCTAGGGTGGCGCGCATGAAGGAACAGTTCGGCAACGCGCGGGTGATCGCGCGGTCCGGGCTGCTCGGACCGCTGCGTCCGGACAAGTACTTCAAGATGGCCGGTGCGATCCGCCGCCAGGGACTCTCCGCGATGTCCGGCACCAGCCTGGCGGCCGCCCGCCGACCCGAGGGGCTCGCCCTCGTCGACGAGCGGGGCGCGCTGACCTGGGGCGAGCTCGAGGCGCGCACCGGCGCGCTCGCGGCCGCGCTGTCGGCCCACCTCGACAAGCAGGGCGTCGACGGGAGCAGCGCGCGGATCGGCCTGCTGGCCCGCAACCACCGTGGCTTCGTGGAGTCGCTGGTGGCGACCGGCAAGCTCGGCGCCGACCTGGTGCTGCTCAACACCGCCTTCTCCGGGCCGCAGCTCGCCGAGCTGTTGGGCCGCGAGCACGTGGACGTGCTCATCTACGACCAGGAGTACGCCGGTGCGCTGGCCGACCTGCCCGGAGTCGCTGACGGCGGCCCGGTGCACGTGACCGCGTGGGAGGACGAGCCGGCCGGGGGCCTGAGCATCGACGGGCTGGTCGACGACCACCTCGGCCAGAAGCCACCGGCCACCAGGGGCAGCCCGCACGTGGTGCTGCTCACCAGCGGCACGACCGGCGCACCCAAGGGCGCCCGACGCGGCACCGGGGGCGGCGCCGGCGACCTGGTCGCGATCATCGAGCGGGTCCCGTGGCGCGCCGAGGACACCGTGGTGGTGGCGGCCCCGATGTTCCACGCCTGGGGGTTCGGTTGCCTGGTCCTGGCCGCGACGATGGCCAACACGGTGGTGATGCGCCGGCACTTCGACCCCGAGGAGACCCTCGCGATGGCCGCGCGGCACCGTGCCGGCGGGATGGCCGTCGTCCCGGTGATGCTCGAGCGGATCGTCGGCCTGCCCGCGACGGTGAAGGACCGTTTCCAGCTGCCCGCGCTGCGGTTCGTGACCGCGAGCGGGTCGGCGATGGAGCCGACCGCGCTCATCGAGTTCATGGACACCTTCGGCGACGTCGTCTACAGCAACTACAACGCCACCGAGGCCGGGATGATCGCGACGGCGACGCCAGAGGACCTGCGCGTCGACCCGCGCTCGGCCGGTCGGCCCGTGCGCGGCTGCCGGCTGCGGATCCTGGGCGAGGACGGCACCGAGCTGCCCGTCGGCGAGGTCGGCCAGATCGCGGTGCTCAACACCACGCCGTTCGAGGGCTACACGCAGGGCGAGAGCAAGGACCACCTCGACGGCTACATGCTGACCGGCGACCTGGGCCGGCTCGACCGCGCGGGGCGGCTCAACGTCGAGGGCCGGGTCGACGACATGATCATCAGCGGCGGCGAGAACGTCTATCCCGCCGAGGTCGAGGCCGTCCTCGGCCAGCACCGCGACGTCGTCGAGGCCGCCGTGATCGGCGTACCGGACGAGTCGTTCGGGCAGCGACTGCTCGGCTACGTCGTGCTCAGGCCCGGCGCCAAGACCAACGCCCAGCACCTGCGGACCCACGTCCGCGACCAGCTCGCCAACTACAAGGTGCCACGCGACATCGTGGTCCTCGACGAGCTGCCGCGGAACGCGTCGGGCAAGGTCATGAAGAAGGAGCTGCCCCGGTCATGACCCAGCCGTGAGCGCCTGGTCGCCGGCGAGCAGCAGCGTCTCCTCGGGCGTGGTGGGGTGGAACTTGGCCGCCCGGATGTCCCGGTAGCAGCGCTCCACCACTGAGCCCCGGAAGAACGCCGATCCGCCGGCCACCTCCATGGCCAGGTCGCAGACCTCGATGCCGGCCAGGGCGATCTCGCGCTTGGCGACCATGGCCGCCACCAGCGTGTCCATCGACGGCGCCACGTCGTCACCGGCGAGGTCGAACACGCCGTCCAGCGCCCAGCGCGCGACCTGCAGCCGGTGCCGCATGAGGCCGACCTGGCGGCGGATCGTCGGGTCGTCGGCGCGCTTGCGCACCAGCTCGGCGGCGGCCGCGCAGGCCGCCTCAGCGATGCCGAGGTAGGCACCGGAGATGATCGGCATCGCGATGCTGCCGATCACTTGGAGCGGCGGGTCGAGGACGCCGTGTGGACGCTTGGCAAGGACCCGCTCGTCGGGGACGAAGACGTTCTCCAGCACGATGTCGTTGCTCGCGGTCCCACGCATGCCGAGGGTGTTCCAGTTGTCGAGCACGCGGACGCCCTCGGAGGCGAACGGCACGGCGAGGTTGAGAACCCGAAGGCCCTCCTCCGGGTCGTCGTACGTCGCCATCGTCGACATCACGGTGCCGACGGTGGACTGGCTGGCGAACCGCTTGTGGGCCGTGACCTGGTAGCCGCCGTCGACGCGCACGGCCTCGCCGCGCGGGTGCGTCCAGTCGCCCCCGCCGGTGGACACGAGCAGGATCCCCTCCTCGGCCACCCGTCTCAGAGTCGCCTCGGCGCCGGGCATCCCGCGCCGGTAGCGCCACGCGGTGAAGCACACGACGTGCTGGTGCATGGACGTCGCCAACGCGGTCGAGCCGCAGTGGTGCGCCAGCTCGCGCTGCAGGTCGGCCAGCTCGCGTGGGGTCGCGCCGAGGCCGCCCAGCTCGATGGGTACGGCGGCGGCCATCAGGCCGGCGTCGCGGAGGGCGTCGAGCGCCTCCGACACGAAGGTGCCTTCGACGTCATGGCGGCCGGCGTGCTCGGCCAGCACCGGTGCGACGGTGGCGGCTCGGTCGAGGAGGCTGTCAGTACGGGTGTCTTCGAGAGTCGTCATGACAGACAAGAGTCCGCACGTCGGCCCCACGTACCCAGTGCAACTTCTGGACCTGACCGGTACAACTTCTGGACTACCCACGGGCGGCGACCACTGGAACCATGTCGTCATGCCGGACTACGGACGCTTCTGCCCAGTGGCGCTGACCACCGAGGTGCTCGCCGACCGCTGGACGCCGATGATCGTCCGCGAGCTGACCCTCGGGAACACCAGGTTCAACGACATCGCCCGAGGTCTGCCGGGCATCTCCCGGACCCTGCTCACCCAGCGGCTGCGCCACCTGGAGAAGCACGGCGTGCTGGAGCGCTGGGGCACCGAGTACCAGCTCACCCCGGCCGGCAAGGATCTCGAGCAGGTGGTCGTCGCGATGGGCCGGTGGGCCATCGAGTGGCTCTTCGACGGGCTCTACCCTGAGGAGATCGACCCGTACCACCTGATGTGGTGGATGCACCGGCGCATCGACCCGGAGCGCTTCCCGGACGGCCGCGTGGTGCTGGAGTTCGGGTTCACCGCGCCAGACCCGACCACCGTGTGGCTGGTGCTCGAGTACGGCGAGGTGTCGGTCTGCCACCAGCACCCGGGATTCGACAGCGACGTGGTGCTGCGCGCCACCACCGCGACGTACAGCGGGGTCTTCAACGGTCTCCGGACGTGGCACGACGCCGTCCGGGCGGGCGACATCGAGGTGGCCGGGCAGCGGCCCCACGTGCGGGCCCTGCCGACGTGGTTCCTGTGGAGCCCGTTCGCGCCGACCGTGCGTGAGCGCGTGGCGCGCGCCTGACGTGGCGGGCTCACCCTTCGTCGTCGTGGTCGGCGGCGCGAACGTCGACGTCAAGGCGCGCACGGCCAACGCCCTGGTGACCGCCACGAGCAACCCCGGCACCGTCGTCCGCACGCCCGGCGGTGTCGGCCGTAACGTCGCGGAGAACCTCGCCCGGCTCGGTTCCCGCGTGGCCCTCGTCTCGACGGTCGGGTCGGACCCGGACGGAGACTGGCTGCTCGAGGAGACCGCCGCGGCCGGGGTGGACGTGTCGCCAGTCCTCCGCGGCGGTCGGACGGGCCGGTACGTCGCCGTACTCGACGCCGGCGGCGAGCTGGTGGTCGGCGTCTCGGACATGGCGGCCACCGACGCGCTCGGGCCGGACGTCCTCGACCACGACCTGCTCCGGTCCGCGGACCTGGTCGTGGTCGACGGCAACCTCCCGGCGACGACCGTCGACGCGGTGCTCGCCCTTGGCGTCCGGGTCGTCATCGACCCGGTCAGCGTCGCCAAGGCGCGACGGATCTCCCCACTGCTGAGCGGGAACCGACCCGTCTACGCGATCACGCCCAACGAGGACGAGCTCGCGGCGCTGGGCTCCGTAGAGCAGCTCCACCAGCGCGGTGTCGAGGTGGTGTGGGTACGCCGGGGCGCGGCCGGGTCACGGCTCAGCACCGCCGACGGCGTGCTGGAGCTCCAGGCGCCGGCAGCGACTCCCGTGGACGTGACCGGAGCCGGCGACGCGATGCTGGCGGCGTTCTGCCACCGCTTGATGGAGGGGGCGACGCTGGCCGACGCCGCGGCGTACGGCCACGAGGCCGCCGCCCTCACCGTGACCAGCCCGCACACGGTCGTCCCCGACCTGCGCGACAGGATGTCCCCGTGATCGAACTGACGGACGAGGTGGCCGAGGCGGTCGCGGCCGGGCGGCCGGTGGTCGCCCTGGAGAGCACGATCATCAGCCACGGCATGCCCTACCCGCAGAACGTCGCGATGGCGACCGAGGTCGAGGGCATTGTGCGCGAGAACGGAGCGGTGCCGGCGACCATCGCGGTGCTGGGCGGCGTACCGAAGATCGGGCTGTCGCCGGAAGACCTCGAGCTGCTGGCCAGCGACCCGTCGGTGGTGAAGGCGAGCGTCCGCGACCTGCCCTCGATCATCGCCCGCCAGGGGCACGGCGCCACGACCGTCGCCGCGACCATGCGGCTCGCCTCCCTGGCCGGGATCCGGGTCTTCGTGACCGGCGGGCTCGGCGGCGTGCACCGGGGTGCCGCGACGTCGTTCGACGTCAGCGCCGACCTCACCGAGCTGTCGACCACGCCGGTGTGCGTGGTGAGCGCGGGGGTGAAGAGCATCCTCGACATCGGCCTCACCCTGGAGATGCTCGAGACCCTCGGGGTGCCGGTGCTGGTCGACGGCAGCGACGAGTTCCCGTCGTTCTACTCGCGCCGTAGCGGCTTCGCGGCGCCGCTGCGCGCCGACGGCCCGGACGAGATCGCCCGCGCGATGGATGCGGCGTGGTCGCTGGGGCTCACCTGCGGCCTGGTCGTCGCGCACCCGATCCCCGTCGCGGACGAGATCCCGGCCTCGGAGATGGACCCGGTCATCGCCCAGGCCCTGGCCGACCTCGACGCCCAGGGCATCGGCGGGCGGGATGCGACGCCGTACCTTCTCGGCCGGATCGTCGAGCTCACCGACGGCCGCAGCCTCACCGCCAACATCGCGCTGGTCCGCGAGAACGCTCGGGTGGGCGCCGAGATCGCCGTCCGGTACGCCGCGCTGGTGCGGTCCTAGCGGGCCGACCTGTTCGCGCAAAGTCCTGCGCGACACGGGACTCGTCCGGAGACTGACGGGGTGTCACTGACTTCGGGGGTCCCCGACCAGCACGTCCCAGTCCTGCGCGAGCCGGACGGCAAGGCCGTGGTGGTGCAGGCGCGCAAGCGCGTCGCCGGCGACCCGACGCTGTGCGGGCTGGCGCTGCTCAACGGCCTGATCGGCGCCGTGGTGGTCGGCGGTATCGGCACGTGGGCGCTGTGGGCTGGTGCTCTGGAGGACGAGACCTACCCGTCGACGCCCGAGAACCTGGCCGCCGTGGTCGCACTCCTCGCCTCCGGACTGTGCACGGCGGCAGTGGTCGCCGCCGCCTCCGCCCAGTCGGATGGGCGCGAGATCCGTGGCCGCCAGGCGTGGGCACTGCTCCGCGGCCGCTGGCTCGCAGTCCTGGCCTGGGTCGCGCTGAGCGTCGCGGTCAACCTCGGCAGCGACGCCGTGTTCGGGCTGGTCGGCCTCGAGGGCCTGCTCTCGTTCGCGTTCTTCCTCACCTGGCTGCTGGTCTCGGTCTACGCACTACCCGTCGCCGTCCTCACCGGCGCCCTCCCCCACCGCGCGCTGGCGAGGTCTGTCGCAATGGTCCGCGACACCTTCCAGTACACCCTGGCCAACAATCTCCGCGCCCTGTTCCCCTGGATGATCTGGGCGGTCGGCGCACTGCTCCTGAGTGGCATCGGCGCCCTGATCCACTACGAGTACGCCGGCGAGAACGAGTCGTGGGCGGCCGCGGGTCTGATCCTGGCGGCCCTGGGCCTGGCCGGCACGTACGTCGCCGTCGCGATGCAGTGCGCGGTGTCAGCAGTCATCAACGCCATGGTGCTCCGGCACCGCCTCGGCCTGCCGACCCCGGGACTCTCGCCCACCGACTTCCCGGCGCGGCCGGAGGCCTGAGGAGCCGGTGCCTCAGCCCGGGTTTGGATTCCGGCCGTTGGGGCGAGGAGGAGGGTATGACCACCGGACCGTCCGACGACGAACTCCTACCTGGCGAGCACCCGCCGTTCGACCAGGCCGACGAGGCCGACGTCCTCGAGCAGGAGCTCGAGGTCCCGGATGACGACGAGGACTACGAGCGAGGCTGACTTCGCCTGCGCAGGAGCGCGCGCTGCGCCAAGCCTCTCGACATCGTCAGCTTGCAGGCGCACCGTGGGAATCGGGCGCAGTCGGCTTCATCGGGATCGCCGGCCGCTTGGGCGTCGGTTCGGGGAAGGCGCATCGACTGAGGAGAAACTCATGTCTGTGGATGAGACGAGGCAAGTAGTCGGCGAATACCTCGACGCATTGCGCGGCGGAGGTGACTTCGGAGCCTTCTTTGCCGACGATGTGCGTTGGACCACGATGGAGACCGGTGATGTCATCAGCGGCCGCGACGCTGTGCGTGACTTCATCGTGGCCTTGCACACCAAGCTGTTCGATGCCTCACCCGAGTTCGGACGAGTTGTCTGCGACGACGGTGCGGCAGCCTTGGAAGCCACGTTTGTTGGCAAGCACATTGCCGAGTTCGCAGGCGTGGGAGCGACCGGGGCCGACGTACGCCTGCCGTACTCCGTGTTCTACGAGATTGAAGCCGGAAAGGTGACCGAGCTGAGGGCCTACTTTCCGATCACGTCCCTGGTCGCGCAACTCACCTCGCACGACGCGTCGCTCACGACGTGACGCCCGTCAGGACTTGGCGTCGAGCCGTCCGGATGAGGTCACGATAAACGGCGTCTTGTAGCCAAGTGCGAGCCCGCTCTCCGTGACGTTGACGGACTTCGACACCTTCCCGCACTGGCGGCCCATGTACGGGAAGTGTGCTTCGACGAGGTGATCACCATTCGAAACTGGGATCTCCACCGTCTTGCCCCAAGGAATGGTCTGCTCCTTCTTGTCAATCGCCACCGTTAAGGGTTTCGTGACGAGGAACTGCAAGAGACCCTTTTTCGCCGTCACCTTGATAGTTGGCATGTCGGCCTCTCTGAATCGATGGGTATGAGTGGCTGCAAGAACAGCACATGGGGCAACGCTTTACCAGCAAGACCCAAGGTCATGGCGCGTCCGGTATCACCGCCCAGGATCGCTGGGCTGCAGAAAGCTTGTGAGGAGGAGCTCAGCCCGCCAGGCGCCAAGGCTCGACGCCGTGCACCCCGTCGTTGGCGACGAAGTAGAGGGAACCGTCGGCGACGAAAAGGCGGCTGGGGTTCGAGGAGCCGGTGGGCGAGAGGTCGTGCAGGATCGGGCGGGACCGGGGGCTCGCCAACGTGTAGAGCTCGCGACCGTGCACGCGGTCTTCGGCGGTGAAGACCAGATTGTCGCCGAGGCAGGTGAGGCCGCGAGGCTCCTCAGCAACGTGGGCGACCCGGCGCACCCGGCCGTGCTGGCGCACGTACAGCTCGGCGCCGTCGCCGCGGCTGGTCGTGAAGTACAGCGCCCTCCCGCACGGCGCCAGCTTCCCGATGTTCCCGCGCGGCAGGTCGGTGAGCCGAACGGTTCCGCGCGGTCTGCCGTCGGTGCGCCAGATCTCCGGGCCGTGGACCCCGTCATCGGCGATGAACACCAGCCGCCGACCGTCGGGGGTCAGACGGCTCACCTCGGAGTCCCGCGGTCCCCGCCGGATGTCGCGGACGAGCCGGGTGCCGCGCGTCGTGCCGTCGCTGACCCAGAGCTCGGCGCCGACGCCGTAGACGCTGCTGACGATGAAGAAGACTCGCTTGCCCACCGTCGTCACTCGCAGGAGGACGGTGGAGCCGTTGGGGCCGTCGCGCCACTTGCGGATGATCCGGGTCCCCTCGACGGTGCCGTCGGTACGCCAGAGCGGATTCTGGGCGTCCACGAAGAGTGCGATGTCGCCGATCGGGGAGATGTAGTCCGGCAGGGTCAGGTGCTGTTTGAGCGGCACCGTCCCGGCGATCGTCCCGTCGGAGCGCCAGAGCTGCGGGTTCTGGTCGAAGTCGGACGTCGCGAGGAGCGCGAGCCCGCCCAGGGACGCGCCGTAGATCGAGACCACGTCGTCCCCCTGCGCCAGCAGCGTCGTCACCCCGACGTCACCGCCGGTGCCCCGCGCGGTGGTCACCCGGATCTGTCCCACCTCACGATCGTCGTCGGTCATGAACACCACGCCGTTGGCCGAGGGCGTGAAGTACGCCGGATTTGAGCCCGCCGGTCCCGGCCGGACGTCGCCGACCAGGACCGTTCCACCAGGCGTTCCGTCGGTGACCCATGGCTCCTTGCCGTGGACACCGTCGTCGGCTCCGAAGAAGACGCGGCCGGCCGCGGACCAGAAGGAGCCGAAGTTGCTGGGCGGCATCGACGTGCCCCCGCCGGGATGGAGGTCGCCCAGCATCACGACCTCGCCCGGCACCAGCCGCTGCGCCTCGCGACTCTGCGCGGTCGCCCCCGAGCCGGCCCCTGGCTCCGTCGCGGATACCGCGGACGCCCCGGTCGAGCCCGCCGCGAGCACCGCACACAGACTGCCGATCCCGACCTGCACGAAGAGGCGCATGGGCCAGACCTACCACGACGTGGCGTGGGAGGGACAGCCATGACTGCACGAGCCGAAGACCCCTGGACTGAGCCGAGGGGAGCCGCTCACCCCGTGGCTTGCGGACTGTCCACAGGCAGCCCATCAGCACCGGGCCGAGTGTCGGTGGTGCCGTTTAGCGTTGTCGGCATGAGGGATCTCGGGGAGCTCGGAGGCGGGTCGGCGGCGTCGGCCACGCTGCCGTCGCGCGCCGAGATCGAGGCCTTCACGGCTCGCCTGGCCGGTGCGGGTGAGGGGCTCGACGACGCCGAGCGGATCGATCGGATCAGGGCGCTGGAGCAGCTCAAGTGTGCGGCTGAGGGAGCTCAAGCGGTGCTGACCGCCGACTTCGATGCCTCCCAGCGCGCTGCTGCTGCGGCCGCAGGCGTTCCCGCCGCGCGGCAGGGGCGCGGCATCGCCCTGCAGATCGCCTTCGCCCGGCGCGAGTCGCACCGCAAGGGTGAGCAGCACGTCGGACTGGCGCGGGTGCTGCGCGACGAGATGCGCCACACGGGCGCGGCGCTCCGCGCCGGCAAGATCACCGAGTGGAGGGCCATGGTGCTCGCCCGCGAGACCGGCTGCCTCTCGCTCGAGGAGCGCCGGGTGGTCGACGAGCGGCTCGCGGGCGACGCAGATCGGCTCGAAGCCATGGGCGACCGCGAGACCGAGCTGGCCGCGCGTGACCTCGCCTGTCAGCTCGACCCCGCCTCCATCGCCGAGCGCCGGCGGCGCGCCGAGGCCGACCGTCACACGACCCTCCGACCGGCTCCCGACACGATGACCTGGCTCGGCGCGCTGCTGTCGGTCAAGCAGGGTGTGGCGGTCCACAAGTCCCTGCTCGATGAGGCCGACCGCCGCAAGGCAGCCGGCGACACCCGGTCTCGCGGCGCGATCATGGCCGACACGCTGGTCGAGCGGATCCTTCGCCCCCACGTGGCCGGGACTGGCCCCGCCGAGATCCCATTGATGATCAACGTCGTCGTCCCCGACACGGTCCTCCTGGGCGACCGCGGGGGCAGCGGCTGGGTCGAGCAGTACGGCGAGGTGCCGGGCGACCTGCTCCGGGAGTGGATCGCCGCCAACGCCGAGCGCAGCGTCCGCGACTGGGTGCGACGGCTCTACCAGTCACCCAAGTCGGGTCAGCTCGTGGCGATGGACCAGCGAGGTCGCTACTTCGAGGGGAAGCTCGCAGAGTTCCTCACCCTCAGAGATCGATATTGCCGCAACAGCTGGTGTGGGGCGCCCATCCGGAGCGTCGACCACGCCGAGGGCCACGCTGACGGCGGCCCCACCAACGCCGACAACGGACAAGGTCTGTGTGAGGCATGCAATCTCGCCAAGGAGGGCTGGGGTTGGAGCGCTCGGCCGAGACCGGGCCCGATCCACACCATCGAGACCACCACACCCACCGGCCATCGCTACCGGTCCCGTGCTCCCACCACGGATCCACCGCTGCGCATGGAGATCTATCGGCTCGTGACCCGGGTCGCCTAGTGTCGCGCCCGCTCGAAGACGAGGTCGAAGTCCTTGCGCCACGTTGATCCCTGATCCTCAGACGCCTCCCAACGACCCGCGATCCGGTCGGGCCCGACGTCAGCGATGAACCTCTGAAACATGTCGGGGTCCTCGCGACTCAGGTTCCAGTGCGACCCGTCGAAGGTCATGGCGAAGACCCGGCAGACGCCTCGTTCGTCGTGGTAGAGCGCCGTGTAGCTGTCGTTCGCGTCACTGCGACCGAGCACCAGGACCATGTCGCTCGTGGCCGTCCCGACGTCGTCCTCCATCTTCCAGCGGAAGACCAGGAACGCGTCGCCGATCCACTCGCCCGTCGCCGAACCTGCCTGCGTCTGGTCGAGCGACTCCAGGAACCACGCGTTCAGCATCGTCGCCTGCCACGAGCCAACCAGCACGTCCAGCGGCTCCATGGCCTCGTTGCGCATCGCCTGCTCCTTCGCGAGATCCTCACCCTTCGAGCCGGTAACCCGTCGGACGCCGAATACCCTCAGTGTCCGTGGAGCCCATCGACGAGCACTTCCTCCGCACCGTCGAAGCCTTCCCCGCGCCGGACGAGCCGCGGCCTGTCGACAGCGCCCTTGTCGGCCGGCTCGAGGCGCTCTTCGAGGCCCAGGCCGAGAGCCGGCACCTCGACTTCGCGGCTCGGTGGCTCCAGCAACGCGGTGCTGGCTTCTACACGATCGGCTCGGCCGGGCACGAGTCCAACGCCGCGATCGGACTGCTGTCACGGACCACCGACCCGGCGCTGCTGCACTACCGCTCGGGGGCGTTCTACGCCGCCCGCGCACACCTCGACGGCACCGTCGACCCGGTGCGGGAGACGCTCAGGAGCCTGACCGGCTCGGCCGCGGACCCGATGTCGGGCGGCCGACACAAGGTGTTCGGGCACCCGAGCCTGCACGTGGTGCCGCAGACGTCGACCATCGCCTCGCACCTGCCGCGCGCGGTCGGGCTCGGCTTCGCCCTGGGACTCGCGAAGGTGCTGGGCCGGGAGACGCCGTGGCCGGAGGACGCACTGGTCGTCGCCAGCTTCGGCGACGCCTCGGTCAACCACTCGACGGCGGCAGGCGCCTTCAACGCCGCGGCCTACCTCACGCACCTTCACCGCGACTGCCCGCTGCTGCTCATCTGCGAGGACAACGGCCTCGGCATCAGCACGCGTACGCCACGGGGTTGGGCGGCCGCGGTGCTGCAGCACCTCCCGGGCATCGGGTACTTCCAGGCCCCCGGCCACGACCCGGTCGCCCTCCTCGAGACGACCGAGGAGGCGCTGACCGCCGTACGCACCCGCCGGTCCCCCGCCGTGCTCCATCTCAGCACCGTGCGGTTCATGGGCCACGCCGGCTCGGACGTCGAGATCGCCTACCGGGCGCCGACCGCGATCCAGTCCGACTACGCGCGCGACCCGCTGCTCGGCACCGCTCGCGCGCTGGTCGAGAGTGGTAACTCGAGCGCGGACGAGGTGCTGGCGCGCTACCAGCAGGTCCGGCAGCGGGTCCACCACCTGGCGGTCGAGGTCAGCGCGGAGCCGCGACTCGCGAGCCGCGACGAGGTGATGGCGCCGCTGGCCTACCCGCGGCCGCCGACCCGAGCCACGCCGCGTCCGCCCGACCCGAGGCCGCTGACCCTCGCGCAGGCCATCAACCAGACTCTCGGCGACGAGCTGGCGGCCCATACCGACGTGCTCGTCTTCGGCGAGGACGTCGCGGTCAAGGGCGGGGTGTACGGCATCACGCGCGGACTGCAGGACCGCTTCGGGTCGACCCGGGTCTTCGACACCCTGCTCGACGAGCAGACCGTCCTCGGCACGGCCCTGGGCACCAGCCTCGCGGGCTTCGTGCCGGTGCCCGAGATCCAGTACCTCGCCTACCTGCACAACGCCGAGGACCAGCTCCGCGGCGAGGCCGCCTCGCTGCGGTTCTTCTCCGACGGCCAGTACTCCAACGGCATGGTCGTCCGGATCCCCGGACTGGCCTACCAGAAGGGGTTCGGCGGCCACTTCCACAACGACAACTCGCTGGCCGTGCTGCGCGACATCCCGGGGATCGCGGTGGCCGTCGCCAGCCACCCGCACAGCGCGCCCGGGCTGCTGCGCGGCTGCCTCGACCTGGCCCGAGACGGCCGGGTCTGCGTATACGTCGAGCCGATCGCCAGGTATCACACCCGAGACCTGTTCGACGGCGACGAGGGCTGGCTGGCGCCGTTCGACGGCTCGACACGAGCCGCCCTCGGCGACGTGGTGGGCTACGGCACCGGGCGGGACCTGCTCATGGTGACGTTCGGCAACGGCGTCTTCATGAGCCTCCGGGTGGCCGCGACCCTGCGTGCCGACGGCTTCGGCTGCACCGTCCTCGACCTCGCGTGGGTGGCGCCGCTCCCCGTCGCGGCCCTGCTCGAAGCAGCCACGCGCGCGGCCGTCGTCCTGGTGGTCGATGAGACCCGGCACAGCGGTGGGGTCTCCGAGGCTGTGGTCGCGACGCTGGTGGACGCCGGCGTCGAGGCGCCGATCTCGCGGGTGGCCAGCACGGACTCGTTCATCCCACTCGGCCCCGCGGCGGACGCCGTACTGCTGCAGGAGGACGAGATCCTCGCGGCCGCCCGCAAGGCCCTCAGACTGTGAAGTCCACGCCCTGCGCGAGGGGCAGCTCGCCGGAGAAGTTCACCGTGTTCGTCGCCCGACGCATGTAGGCCCGCCACGCGTCGGAGCCGGACTCGCGCCCGCCACCGGTCTCCTTCTCGCCGCCGAAGGCGCCGCCGATCTCGGCGCCGGACGTGCCGATGTTGACGTTCACGATCCCGCAGTCGGACCCCTCGTCGGACAGGAACAGCTCGGCCTCGGCCTGGTCGTTGGTGAACACGCTGGACGACAGCCCGTGCGGCACGGCGTTGTTGATGGCGATCGCCTGCTCGAAGTCGTCGTAGGGCAGCAGGTAGAGGAGTGGCGCGAAGGTCTCCTGCGCCACCACCGACGTCTGGGTCTCGATGCGCACGATCGCCGGCTGCACGTAGTAGGCGTCGGCCGCCTGCTCCTCGAGCACCCGGCCACCGCCGGTCGCGACCTTCCCGCCCTCCTCGTTGGCCCGGGCGATCGAGGCCTGCATGCCGTCGTACGCCGCGCGGCGGATGAGCGGGCCCACGAGGGTGCCATCGGCCATCGGGTTGCCGATCGGCAGCCGCTCGTAGGCGGCCGAGAGCCGGTCGGAGAGCTCGTCGATGACGGATCGGTGTGCGATGACACGGCGCATCGTGGTGCAGCGCTGGCCGGCCGTGCCCGCCGCGGAGAAGACGATGCCGCGCATGGTCAGGTCGAGGTCGGCGCTGGCGCTGACCACGGCCGCGTTGTTGCCGCCGAGCTCGAGGAGCGTGCGGCCGAACCGGCCGGCGACGCGCGGCCCCACGGCCTGGCCCATCCGCGTCGAACCGGTGGCGCTTAGCAGCGCGACTCCGGGATGGTCCACCAGGGCCTGGCCCACGTCGGCGCCGCCGATCAGCACCTGCGAGACGTCGGACGGAGCGCCGAGCTCTGCGATGGCCTGCTGCAGGGTCGCGGCACAGGCCAATGACGTCAGCGGCGTGAGCTCCGACGGCTTCCACACCACCGGGTCGCCGCAGACCAGGGCCACCGCGGTGTTCCACGACCACACCGCGGCCGGGAAGTTGAAGGCGCTGATCACGCCCACGACGCCGAGGGGGTGCCAGGTCTCCATCAGCCGGTGTCCGGGGCGCTCGGACGGCATGGTCCGGCCGTACAGCTGCCGCGACAGCCCCACCGCGAAGTCGCAGATGTCGATCATTTCCTGGATCTCGCCGCGGGCCTCGGACGTGATCTTGCCGACCTCGAGGCTGACCAGGGTGGCGAGGTCGTCCTTGTGCTCGGCGAGCAGCTCGGCCCACCGCTTGACCAGGGCGCCCCGAGCGGGAGCGGGCACCTTGCGCCAGGCCAGGAACGCGTCCTGTGCGCGCTGGACAGCGTCGTCCACGGCGGCACCGTCGCTCCACGCGAGCTGGCTCAGCACCTCTCCGTTGACTGGTGAGGTCGCCGTCCGATCGCCGCGGGCCAGCTCGACGCCGCACCGCGCGACCACGTCCTCGGCGAGGGTGGTGAGCTCGTCACGGTTGGGAAGGGTCATCGGGGGCTCCTCAGGTGCTAGACGATGTTGAGCTCGGGCCGGACGCCGCTGTCGCGGAACCGGCGGACGTCGAGTCCGCTCACGTCCACGACCGGCCTGTGTCCGTGATACAGGTCGCGCACCACCTCGCCGACGGCGGGGCCCATCAGGAAACCGTGACCGGAGAAGCCGGTGGCGTAGAGCAGGCGGGAGACCTCGTCGGCCTCGCCGATCAGCGCGTTGTGGTCGGGGGTGTTCTCGTAGAGCCCGACCCAGCCACCGGCGACGCCGACGCCCGAGAGACTCGGCACCCGCTTCTCGACGGCCTCAGGGATCCGCTCCGCGTCCGACATGCCCATCAGCAGCCCCGGCCCCTCGGCGTGGAAGTACAAGGTGGCCGCGAAGTCGATCGTGAACGGCGTCCGTGGGTCGAGTCCCGGGACGGGCTCGGTCACGACGATCTCCCGGCGCTCCGGCGTGACCGGGAGATCGACGCCGACCATCGCGCCGACCGCCTGCGACCAGGGGCCGGCCGCACAGACGACGGTGTCCGTCGCGATCGGGCCCCGCGTCGTACGGACAGCGGAGATGGTGCCGTCGTCGAGCTCGATCCCCTCGACCTCGGTGCTGCGCAGCAGCCGGGCGCCGGCCCGCCGAGCGGCAGCTGCGTAGCCGAGCACCACCGACTCGGGCGTGCAGTGGCCGTCGGTCGGTGAGTACGCCGCAGCCAGCAGCCCATCGGTGTCGATCAGCGGAGAGCGCCGCTTCGCCTCGGCCACCTCGATCATCCGGCTCGGGACGCCGAGCTCGTTCTGCAGCGAGACGCTCTTCTCGAACAGCTCGACGTGCTCCGGTCGGTCGAGCAGGAACAGGTAGCCGACCTGGTGCAGGTCGATCTCCTGCCCGAACTCCTCGCGGAACGTCTCGAAGGTCCGCAGGCTGCGCAGCCCGAGCTCGATGTTCACGGCATCGGAGAACTGCGCCCGCACGCCGCCGGCCGCCTTGCAGGTCGACCCGGAGCCGAACTCGTCCTTCTCGACGAGCACGACGTCCCTCACCCCGGATGCGGCCAGGTGGTAGGCCGCGCTGAGCCCGATGACGCCACCGCCGATGACGACCACGGACGCGTCGGTGGGCAGCTCGCTCACGAGTCGAACCCCAGGCCGACACGATCCATCGTCCGCAGCCACAGGTTGCGGCGTCCGGTCCGGTCGTGACGGGCCAGCGACCGGGTGGTGAGCTTGATGCCGGCCCAGGCAAGAGGCTCGGGAGGGAACGGCAGCGGCTTCTCGCGGACCATCTCCAGCCGGGTTCGCTCGGTCTCTTCACCAGCGAGCAGGTCGAGCATCACGTCCGCGGCGAAGCGGGACGCTCCGACTCCGAGGCCGGTGAACCCCGCGGCGTACGCCGTGCGACCGCGGTGGGCGGTGCCGTAGAACGCGCAGAAGCGGGTGCAGGTGTCGATCACGCCGGACCAGCGGTGCGTGAACCGGATGCCGTCCAGCTGCGGGAACGTCGCGGCGAAGTTCCGGGCCAGCGTCTGGAAGGTCTCGGGGCGGTCGTCGTGTGCCGCGTCGATCGAGCGGCCGTAGTGGTAGACCGCGTCGTAGCCGCCCCACAGGATCCGACGGTCCGGGGTGAGTCGGTAGTAGTGGAACTGGTTGCCCGAATCCGCGACCCCGATGCCCGGGTCCCACCGCAGTGCCACCACCTGTTGCTCGCTCAACGGCTCGGTCGCCAGCACGTAGTCGTAGACCGGCACCACCCGCCAGGCATTGCGGCGCAGCGGCCCGGCAAAGACGTTGGTCGCGAGCGCCACGTGCTTCGCCCGCACCACTCCGCCGCTGGTGGTCGCCGCGACCCCGTCGCCTGTCTTCTTCAGCGACTCGAGGCGGGTGCCCTCGGCGATGCGCACCCCTAGCCCCTCGGTCGCGTCGGCCAGCCCCCAGGCCAGCCGGGCCGGGTCGATCATCGCCGCCTCGTCCGCGTCGAGCCGGCCGGCGAGGTACGTCGGTGAGGCCACCAGCTGCTGGACGGCCGCTGCGTCGAGGAAGCCGGCCACCTCCGGCTCTAACCCAGCGACCTCGTGCGCGCGCGTCGCCACGGTGAGCTGCCCGCCCCGTGCCCATCCGCAGTCGATGCCGTAGCGCTCCAACGTCTGCTCGATCTCGGAGAGGTTGCGCAGCCCGAGGTCGTGCATCGCGTCGTAGTCGTCGGGCCATCGCTCCCGGCCGTTGGCCTCGCCGTGGGTCAGGCTCGCCTCGCAGAAGCCACCATTGCGCCCGGTCGCGTGCTCGGCGATCCGGTCGGCCTCGATGAGCAGCACCCGCCGGTCCGGCTGCCGCTCGACCGCGCGCAGGGCCGTCCAGAGTCCCGTGAAACCGCCACCCACGACCAGGAGGTCGGTGTCGACGGGTCCGTCGAGGGCCGGGCGAGGCTCCGGCCGGGCCGGGTTGTCGAGCCACAGCGGCCGCAGCACGGATTCGGCCAGGGGGTCCACGCCGACCACCTAAGGCCACCAGCGGGGCGGCGGCAAGGCCTAGCGACAGAGCGCCGCGACGTGTTCGGCAATCGCCAGGCTGGACGTCGCGGCGGGTGAGGGCGCGTTGCGGACGCACAGCACGCCGTCGGACTCGGTGATGCGGAAGTCGTCGACCAGGCTTCCGTCCCGGTCGACCGCCTGGGCACGGATCCCGCTGCCCCCGCGCACGACGTCCGCCGCGCCGATCTCCGGCACGTAGCGCTGCGCCTCGCGCATGTAGACACGCAGCGACATGGACCCGCGCACCTCGCGGACACCGGTGCGCCAGTGGGTCCGCGCCATCCGCCAGAAGCCCGGCCACGTGACCATGCTGCGCACGTCCCTCATCGCCATCTCGGAGCGCCGTTTGTAGGCCTCACGCCCGAGAGCCAGAACGGCGTTCGGACCGACCTCGAGACCACCAGAAACGCGCCGGGTGAAATGCACGCCCAGGAACGGGTAGCGCGGATCCGGAACGGGGTAGACCATCCCGCGCACCAGGCCGGCCTTCGCCTCCTTGACCGCCATGTACTCGCCGCGGAACGGCACGATCCGCGGGCCGTCCTCGCCGTCGATCCAGTTCGAGACCCGGTCGCCCTGCAGGCCGGCGCAGACCACGACGCGATCGACGAGGTGCCGCGCGGTGCCGGAGGCGATCGCGACACCGCCGACGGTCCTGTCGATCCCGGTCACCGGCGTCGAGAGGCGCAGCTCTCCGCCCGCCTCGGCGACCTCGTTCGCGAAGCTCTGGGCGATCGCGACGTAGTCGGTGATCGCCGTGGCCGGCGAGTGCAGGGCCACGAGACCCGCAGCATGCGGCTCGATCTCGACGATCTCGGCAGCCTCGACCCGGCGCAGACCGGGGACGCCGTTCTGGTGGGCGGTCTTCTCGAGGGCGTCGAAGCGGCCGAGCTCCGCGGGGTCCACTGCCACCACGAGCTTGCCGCACTCGTCGTACGGGAGGGCGTGCTCGGAGCAGTAGTCCCGCAGCAGCTCGCGACCGCGCGTGCACAGCTGGGCCTTCAGACTGCCGGGCTTGTAGTAGATGCCGGCGTGGACGACTCCGGAGTTGTGGCCGGTCTGATGGGCCGCGAAGCGATCCTCCTTCTCGAAGACGACCACCTTCGTGCCCGGGTGTTGTCGGACCAGCTCGCGGGCCACCGCGAGCCCGAGGATGCCGCCACCGACGATCCCCACGGTTCGGTCGCTCACGTCGGTCACCTTAGGGGGTTCGCAGGCGGCGTTCGTCCCCAATGCCGGGCGAAAACGACGATGCGACCGCCTCGTCGCAAGGCGGTCGCATCGTGCCGGCCGAAGCCGCTGTCAGGCGGGGAAGACTCCGAGGAACTCACCCAGCGACGGCCGGCCGAGGTGACCGGCCTCCTGCATGATCCCCGGGGTCTCCGGGTCGGTGGCGAACGCCGTCCAGCCCGCCTCGTCCCAGTCGAAGACCGCCCACACCCGGTCCTCCTCGATCGGGTCGCGGTAGACGGTGGAGCCCTTCGAGCCGTGCGACCCGCGCTTGTCCGCGCCCGCCGAGCCGTAGACCTCCAGGAAGTGCTCCACGTCCTTCACCTTCGTCGTGGCCAAGATCATCGTTCTCTCCCTCACTCGCCAGCACTGGTCGGCTGGATCAGGGGGAACACTCCGCCGATGAGTCACCCGGCACATGAGGAGACCTCCTCATTCCGGGTCCCCATCCTGGTTGACGACCTCGTGCTCGAGCGCCCAGCGCGTGGCCGCCGCTCGATTGGTCACGCCGAGCTTCGTGTAGATGTGCTGGATGTGGTTGTCGGCCGTCTTTGCCGAGATGAACAACCGCTCTGACATGCCGCGCGTGGTCTCCCCGTCGGCGATCAGCCGCAGCACCTGCAGCTCCCGGGCGGTCAGTCCGGCCAGGGCGCCCTGCTCACCCGCGACGGTGAGGGCCTGCCGGGCCACGTCGATCTGGTTGAGCGCGTACGCCGCAGCGTCATTGAGATCCATGGCGGTTCCGGTTGCCGTCCACCGCTCCGGCTTCTCGTCGCCCAGCGTGTCCCGGAGCCGCTGACCGAGATCGGCGAGCGAGGGAACATGGTGGAAGCTGGCCGGTTCCCGGGTCATGGCACCGAGCAGGGTGCCCGCCACGGCCGGTCGGTCGAGGCGCTCGAAGAGCGCCGGCAGACTGGCGAGGGTGATGACCAGCTGGGCCACGGCTCCGGCTCGCAGGAACGCCTCGATCGAGGTGCCGAACAGCGACAGGGCCGTCTCCAGCTGGCCGTCCGACGTGTGCAGCAGCGCGGCGTCCCGGGCCATGAACCCCTCGAAGAACCGCACGTCGTGCGCGCCGATGTAGGCCACGGCCTCGTCCCAGGTCTCAAGAGCTCGCTGCGGGTCCGCCTTCGACCACGCCAACCCGACGATCCACGACGTGTAGGCCACCCAGTAGGGGTTGCCGAGGTCGCGCGCTGCATCGACCGCGGCAGCGGTGAGCTCGAGCGCCTCCTCGACCCGGTCGGCCGACTGGAGCCCGTCGATGTAGGAGGCGATCCCGTACGCCCGCCCCGGCCCGGGCAGCGACGCCACTCCACTGGTCAGCTCGACATAGCGATCCAGATTTCCGCAGTAGACCTGTCCAAGGGCCTCGATGAACGTTGCGTAGCCGGGCTCGCAGGACTCATACCCCGGCCGCGCCTCCAGCTCGGTGGCGCGGTGGGCGTTGGCGGTCGCGGCGGCGGCCCGCCCCACGAAGCAGGCATACCCTGCCGCGGCGTACAGCCGAGGTAGCCGTCGGACATCGGCTCGCGCCGCCTCCTCGAGCAATGCCTCTGCCCACCCGATCGTCTCGAACAGCTCGACCGAGAAGCCCATCAGCGCAGCATGGGCGGCGACATCGGTCGCGACGGCGACCTGGCCACGGTCGACGCTCCACCGGAAGGCAGACCGCAGGTTGGCCAGCTCGACCTCCACCCAGTCGACCTCGTCATGCCACCCGGGGCCGTTCCACCGCACCCATCGCAGGGCGGCTTCGGTGCCGAAGTGAGCGGCATGGCGATCGCGGACGGCGTCGCGTTCGGTCGGCTCCGAGAGCGTCTCGTGAGCGAATGTCCGGATGGTCTCGAAGATGCTGTAGCGGGTCCGCGCCGCACCATGATGAGCGACGACGAGGGACTTGCGCACCAACGAGTCCAGGAGCCGCAGGGTCTCCACGTCGTCGCTCGCCTCGGCGACCGCGCACAACGCGGGCAGGTCGAAGCCGCCAGCAAACTCCGACGCCGTCCGCAGCACGGCTCGTTCGGCGTCGTCCAGCAGGTCGACGGACCACGCCACCGTGCTGCGCAGAGTCGACTGGCGATCCGGCCCGTGCTCCGGCCCGGTCAGCAGCCGGAATCGGTCGCCAAGACGGTCCCGCACCTCGGCCGCACTCATCGCGGCCATCCGCGCCGCGCCGAGCTCGATGCCGAGGGGCAGACCGTCGAGCGTCTCGCAGATCTCGACCACCGCTGCCGCGGTCTGCTCGTCGAAGATCCCGAAGCCGGGCCGGACGGTGCCGGCTCGCTCGACGAACAGCGTCACCGCGTCCGACGTCACTCCACCGTCGAGTGCCAACGGTGCTACCGACACCACCGCCTCGCCGGCGACGTGCAACCGCTCTCGCGACGTAGCCGTGATCCGTGGTGTGTCAGAGCGGGCGATGATCTGCTCGATGGCCGTGACGGCCGCCGACAGGACGTGCTCGCAGTTGTCGATCACGATGAGCAGGCGCCGACCGGCCACCGCCTCGGCGACGGTGTCGATGACGGGGGTATCGCCCTGTGGGGTGATGCCGAGGGCATTGGCGATGGCGTCGGGCACGGCGTAGGGATCGCCGACGGGTGCCAGCTCGACCAGCCACACGCCGTCCGGGAACTCGTCGACCAGCTCGCCTGCGGCGACCACGGCCAGCCGCGTCTTGCCCACCCCGCCGACACCACTGAGCGTCACCAGCTGGTGCGCCCGAACCAGCCCCGCGATCTCGTGCAGTACGCCGTCCCGCCCGATCAAGGTCGTGGCCGACCTCGGCAGGTTGCCTCGGCGTACCGTCCGGCTCACGCCGTCAGTCTGGCAAGGACCGGCGTGAGTAGTGTTGGCGCGGTCCGAGGGGGGCCAGGAGATGGACGATCTGACGCTGCTGACGCAGGCGGAGCACGAGATGAGCCGCGTCATCGGCGGGCTCGCCGGCGCGGAGATGGACGTCGTCAGCAACTGCCCGCCCTGGACCGTACGCCGCCTCGCCAGCCACGCGATCAAGAACCAGCTCTTCTGGGCCGGCCTCGTGACCGGTCACGACCTCATGCCTCAGGAAGAGGCGATGGCCGCCGTGCCCTACGAAGGCGACCTGGCTCCGATCGCCGCCGAGGCCAGCGCGCGGGTGGTGGAGCTGTGGCACACCGACGGAGTGATGACCGCGTCCCACGACACGCCGTTCGGTGCCCTGCCCGGCGCGGTCGTCATCAACTTCGCCCTTGTCGATGCTGCCGCCCATGCCTGGGACATCTCCGCGAGCGTCGGCCGCGCCATCGAGTTCCCTCCCGAGTGGATCCCCGGGATGACCGGAGTCGTGGAGCTGACCTGCACCGAGCACACCGTCGAGATCGGACTGGTCAAGCCACCGACCACACCACCCCCCGACGCCAACGACACCCAGCGGCTGATGGCCGCGGCGGGCCGGACGATCCCGAGCTGATGCCGGCGACACCGGGTCAGCGCAGCGTCAGCCCGCTGTAAGGGTCCGCGAGCAGCATCCCGTGGTGACAGCAGCTGCCGCCGGCCTCGGCGGCGACATCGACACTCGGGAGAAGACATGCGAATCACCGGCTTCCTGGCGATCACGGGGGCTCTGGTGGCGCTCACTGCCGCCCCTGCGCCCGCACTTCAAAACAACGACGGCGCACCGGCCACCGACCGCACGCACGGCCTCACTGCCGCCCAGGCCACCACCCTGCAGCACCGGGTGGATCGAGTGGTCACGCGCACGGGCGGCGTACAGGTCGCCATCAACCGGGTCGTCTGGGAGGGCGGCGACACGCTCGTGCCCCTCCCCGGCGAGCGACGCGCCCGCGAGCTCGGCGCCAGCCGGCTCTCGCAGCGCGGCACGATCCACGGCTGCAAGTACCTCCAGTTCTGCACCTACACCGGCGACGACTACACCGGGATGCTCGACCGCATGCAGAGCTGCACGCTCCATATCACGCACGGGTGGTTCCGTTCCTACGTCAACAACCAGACCCGCGGCACGCGGGCCCGGTTCCTGCTGGCCAACAAGCAGCGGCTGTCCTCGACCAAGCCCGCACCCGCCAAGGGCACGACGTCGCTCGGCCTGACGACGTACTACATCCGCCCGTGCTGACGAGGGCCACCGAGAGTCAGTCCTTCTCCGCGTGCTGGGCCGCGAGGCGCACCGGCGCGTTGGCTGCCCCGTAGCCGTCGTAGCCACCCCCGCGCTGAACGACCTCGAAGAAGATCGAGCCGATGGTGCGCGTGTAGAAGTGGGTGAAGTCGCCGGTCTCGTCCCGGTCGTAGAGCACTCCGAGCTCGTGCATCTCGGCAACGAGCGCTGCCGGCAGCTCGAACCGGGCCATCAGGTCGTCGTAGTAGTTGGCGGGGATCGCGAGGGGCTGCAGTCCGCGCGCCCGGGCCGCTCGGGCGGCTGCCATGGCGTCGTGGCTGGCGAAGGCGACGTGTTGGGGGTAGCCGTGTGGGTGGTCGAAGGCGAGCGGAGCCACGTTCAGCGCGAGCCGGACGCCGCCGTCGTCACTGCGCACCACCTGGCTGCGTACGAGTCCACTCGGGGCCGCGACGTCCTGGCTGCTCGTCGGATGCAGCGCCAGGACGCTGCTGTAGAACAGGACCGCTTCGTCGAAGTCCTGCCACGGGTGGGACAGGTTGACGTGGTCAATGGCGGTCAGGTGCAGATCGCCCGCAGTCGCGCCGCCGCCCTCGAACTCCGCCACCCAGGCAGCGTCCTGGTCTGCGACGTCGGCGAGGAAGACCTCGGTGCCGTCGGGCGCCCGGAACGCGGCGAGCTGCTCCTCGTTGGCGTGGCTCCGCCGGAACACGGTCGGGGCTTCGAGCCGGCGAGCCCGTTCGGCCGCGGCTGCTGCATCTGTCACCTCGAAGCCGACCGCGGCGAGGGTCGGCGTCCACTCCGGGCCTGCCCCTCGTTGCACACGACCCGGGCCCGCCCCTGGGTCCACAGCCGCACCGGCTTGGTGCGGTGATGTCCCCGGAAGGTGAAGCCGAGCTGGCGCAGGAGGACGTCGGCCTCGCCGGTGTCCTCGGCCTTCACCTCGACGAAGTCGATCGCCGCAGGCTGTCCGATGTCGGGCAGCCGGGTGGGCTGGTCGACACGACCGGCTCCGCCAGCAGCACCGGGCCCGAGGTGTGCGACCTGGTCCTCCAGCCAGGTCAGTGAGCGCTTGGCCTGGTCGGCCGTACGCCGGACATCTGTCTGCCGGAAGACGTCGTTGAAGACTTCCAGGGACAACGGCCCGGTGTAGCCGGCAGCGAGCACGTGGCCGACGAACGCCCTCAGGTCGAAGGCTCCCTCGCCGGGGAACAGCCGGTAGTGCCTGCTCCACGAGAGGACGTCCATGGTCAGAGCGGGCGCGTCTGCCAGCTGCAGGAAGAAGATCCGATCTCCGGGGGAGGTTCTGACCGCGCAGAACGTGCAGGCGAACCGGCAGCCGCGGCTGAACTGCAACAGCGTGATCGGCAGGTAGCCTTTTCCCTTGAACAGGTCGCGCACGTAGCCGTGCCGGGCTGCGGCACGCCGACCACCGCGCGGTCACCGGCACAGCCGCTCGTGCGCAGGCGCAGTTCGTCTACAACCTGCTGCCAGAGGAACTCGGCGTCGCCCAGGAAAATGGAGTCCGCGTGCTCGGCGACTTCCTCCGGGATCAGCGTGGCCTGCATGCCCCCCATGATCACCGGCACACCCCGGCGGCGGAACTCGGCGCTGATCTCGTAGGCCCGCCGCGCGGTGTACGTCTCCACGGTGATGGCCACCAGGTCCGTCGGCTCGTCATACGGGATCTGTTCCATCCGGTCGTCGTACAACGCCACGTCGACGTCCGGCGGCGTCATGCCGGCGATCACGCCCAACTGCAAGGGCTCCATCCGCCCTTCATCCACGTACAGGCTGTGCTCCATCCGTCCGATGTTCGGCTTGATGAGCGTGATCTTCATGTCACGGCCGGCTGAGTGGCTGCCGCTGCAGGGGTTGCGTTCAAAACGGAGTCCTCTCCTAAAGAAAGCCCCTGCTTGCGATAGATCTCTCTCCGCGAGATCAGATTCGACGCCAAGTATACCCCAGGCGATAGGAGTCCGGCAGTTAGTCCGCGGAGCAGGCCCGCTTGAGAATCGAACGGTAGCGATTGAATCGCGGCGGGCATCGAAAGCACCCGGCGGTCAATTGGTCCGCGGTCATTCTCCGGGGATGGAACGTCGCCTGGCCATAGCGAAACGGCCGTCCAGCCACCAGCGGTCGTGGATCAGCCGGCCCTCGCCGCGGAGCCGATCATCGGACAGCCGGCCCCGGGCGTGGGCGTCAGCGGATTGAAGTTGGCCAGGAAGAAGCTCGATCGCAGGGCAAATTCGTGGTGACGCGAACGAGTCGACCGTGTCCTGGTCGTATCCGAACACGAACGTCCCGTAGATCATGATCCCGTGGTCCTGGAACTTGCGGACGGCGGTGGCATAGTCGCCGGTGCTTGAGATTCCAGCTGCTTCTTCATCTGCTGCAAGTTGCGTTCGTCCAGCGACTCGAAACCGACCAACGCGGTCAGGCAGCCGCTTTGCTCCATCAGCGACCAGGAGCCGCACGTCCTGAGCGACGTCGATGTGACCTGGCACGACCAGCGGATCCGCAAAGGGACCAACGCCCGGAAACAGCTCCTCGGCCTTGGGAACGTCCACGAAGAAGTTGTCGTCCACCAAGAAGACATGCTTGCGGTTGATCACTTCGATCTCGGCGACCACCTCGGGGACCGGCCGATACCTCAAGCTGGTGCCGTAAAAGGCGTGGATCGAGCAAAAGTCGCAGGCATAGCGGCAGCCGCGGCCGTACTGCACGAGGCTGATCGGCGAGGCTAACGCTTGCCCTTGAATACGCCGCGATCCGGGCGGCAGCCCGCCAACGGCGGCTGGGCCGACTGGCGATAGATGCGTTGCAAGTTTCCTTGCCTGGCATCTTCGACCACGCGCGGCCACAGACCTTCGGCATCCCCCACGACGACCGCGTCGGCATGCTCCAGCGCCTCGTCCGGGAGAAACGTGGGATGGTAGCCTCCCATCACCACGCGGACGCCGCGGCGGCGGAACTCCGCGGCGATCTGGTAGCCCGGCGGGCGGTAAACGTCTCGACGGTGATCGCCACTAGGTCCGCCGGCTGATCGAAGGGGATCGGCTCGAGCCGTCGTCGTACAACACCACCTCGACGTCTTCAGGCGTGAGCCAGGCCAGGATCGCGAACACGAGGGGCTGCATGGCGTCCGACGACCGGATATTGGTCATATTCGGCCGAATGAAGCTGATCTTCATATCAGGACCGCCGGCGACGCGTGCTCAAGTGCGATGCAGGCGTCATTCAAGGCGCACGAAGCGGTCCGTGTCAAGCTTTAGAGTGGTGCGACAGTCCCTGTCGCTTCTTCACGACGCGGAGCAGCATGCCAGTCTGTTGCCATCACGCTCCGCGTGATGTAGCACTGCCTCGGGCACAGCGATCCGAGACCCGGCTGCTTTGCCACCGGAACGGCCAGCCGACCGGGGAATTCCCCTTCGGTTTGACCGCCGCAAATCAACGTCCGCGCGAGCTATCCCGGCGCGTCCGCGGAGACGCTCGAGTCGAGCGTGACGCAGGTGATCGAGCAGCAGCTCACCGGCATCGACGGGCTGATCTACTTCTCGTCCACGTCCAATGCCTCCGGCGTCTCGCAGATCACGGTGACGTTCGAGCAGGGCACCGACGCCGACATCGCGCAGGTGCAGGTGCAGAACAAGGTGCAGCAGGCGCTGCCGCGCCTGCCTCAGGCCGTGCAGCAGCAGGGCCTCGTCGTGACGAAGTCGAATCCGGACTTCCTCATGGTCGATCGTCGATCTACGACGAGTCCGACAAGTCGGAGAGCGGCGACGTCTCGGACTACCTCGTCTCGAATCTGCAGGATGCGATCGGCCGCCTGCCCGGCGTCGGCGACATGAACGTGTTCGGCTCGCAGTACGCGATGCGCATCTGGCTCGATCCCGTCGAAGCTCGCGAGCTACCAGCTCATGCCGCGCGACATCATCGCGGCGGTCGAGGCGCAGAACACGCAGGTGGCGGCCGGCCAGATCGGGCGCTTGCCCGTCCGCCGAGCAGATGCTCAACGCGACGGTGACGGCGCGCTCGCGGCTCACGACGCCGGAGCAGTTTCGGCGCATCATCGTGAAGACCCAGCGCGACGGCTCGACGGTGCGGCTCGTCGGACGTCGCGCGCGTGGAGCTCGGCAGCGAGAGCTACAACAACATTGCGCGCCTCAACGGTCATCCCGGCTCGGGCATGGCCGTCCAGCTCGCGCCGGGCGCGGATGCGCTGCGCACCTCGGAGCTGGTGAAGGAGGAAGTCGCGCGTCAGGCGAAGGCGTTCCCGCCGGGGTATCGGTACGCGTTCCCGCTGGACAGCACGGACTTCGTGCGGCTGTCGATCGAGGAAGTGGTCATCACGCTGATCGAAGCCATCATGCTCGTCGTCATCGTGATGTTCGTGTTCCTGCAGACCTGGCGCGCGACGCTCATTCCCGCGATCGCCGTGCCGGTCGTGCTGCTGGGAACGTTCGGCGTGCTCGCGGTCTGCGGCTTCACCATCAACACGCTGACGCTGTTCGGCATGGTGCTGGCGATCGGCCTGCTCGTGGACGACGCGATCGTCGTCGTCGAGAACGTCGAGCGCGTGATGCGGGAGGAGCCCGGCATCTCCGCGCGCGAAGCGACGATGCGCTCGATGGACGAGATCCAGACCGCGCTCATCGCCATCGCGCTGGTGCTGTCCGCGGTGTTCCTGCCGATGGCGTTCTTCGGCGGCTCGGTCGGCGAGATC
This sequence comes from uncultured Actinomycetota bacterium, assembly GCA_963800715.1. Lineage (GTDB taxonomy): Bacteria > Actinomycetota > Actinomycetes > Propionibacteriales > Nocardioidaceae > Nocardioides. The sequence goes on from CAWDBZ010000004.1 coordinate 167,698, forward strand.
TACCGGCAGTTCTCGATCACGATGGTCGCGGCGATGGTGCTGTCCGTCGTCGTGGCGCTCGTGCTGTCGCCCGCGCTCGCGGCGACGCTGCTCAAGCCGCCGAGCGCGGAGCTCGAAGCGCGTCGCAGCCGCGTGCAATCGCGTGCATTCACGCGCGGCGACCGCTTCAGCCGCGGCTTCGAGCGCATGGCCGACCGCTATCGCGACGGCGTCCGCGCAGTGCTGGATCACGGGCGACTGCGATGTTGCTCGTCTATGTCGTGCTCGTCGCGGTGCTCGTGGTGTGTTCATGCAATCTGCCGACGAGCTTCCTGCCGGTCGAGGACCAGGGCCGCGCGCAGCTCCAGTACACCTTGCCGCCGGGCGCGACGAAGTCGCGCACGCTGCAGGCCGTGCGCGAGATCGAGCGCTACTTCCTGACCGAGGAGCGCGAGAACGTTCCCGTCGTGTTCACGGTCGTCGGCCAGGGGCAGGCGGGGCGCGGGCAGAACGCGGGCCGCGGCTTCGTTGCGCTGGCGCCGTGGGATGAGCGGAAGGCGCGACGCGCAAGCGCTCGGCCATCACGCGGCGCGCCACCGCAGGAGCTCGGCGCAGGCTGCGCGACGTCGAGTTCTTCGCGCTGAACCCGCCGCCGGTGCGCGGGCTCGGCCAGTCGAGCGGCTTCACGATGGAGCTGCTGAACACTGGCGGGCTCGACCGTGCGCAGTTCAAGGCCGCGCGCGACAAGCTGCTCGCCGCCGCGCGCGCCGATCCGGTGCTGACCTCGGTGCGCACGAATACGCTGGAAGACACGCCGACGCTGAGCGTCAACATCGATCAGGAGAAAGTCGGCGCGCTGGGCCTCTCGCAGCCGGACGTGGATTCGACGCTCTCCGCGGCGTGGGGCGGCAACTACGTCAACGACTTCATCGATCGCGGCCGCGTGAAGCGCGTGTACGTGCAGGGCGATGCGCCGTTCCGCAGCCGGCCGGAAGACCTCGCGCGACTGGTACGTGCGGACGGCCACGGGCGCGATGGCGCCGTTCTCCGCGTTCGCCTCCACGTCGTGGGGCCGCTCGCCGGCGACCGTGAGCCGCTTCAACGGCTGGAGCGCTTACGAGATCGAGGGCGCGGCGGCTCCCGGGCGCAGCACCGGCGAAGCGATGGCGCGCATGGAAGAGCTGCGCGCCAGAGACTTCCCGGCACGTCGATCGCGTGGAGCGGCCTGTCGTTTCAGGAGCGGCAGTCGAGCGGGCAGGCGCCGTATCCTGTATGCGATCTCGCTGCTCGTGGTGTTCCTGTGCCTCGCCGCGCTGTACGAGAGCTGGTCGATCCCGGTCTCGGTGATCATGGTCGTGCCGCTGGGATTGCTCGGTGCGGCCGTCGCCGTGTGGCTGCGCGGGCTGGAGAACGACGTGTATTTCCAGGTCGGCCTGCTGACGACGATGGGCCTTGCGGCGAAGAACGCCATTCTCATCGTGGAGTTCGCCGAGCAGGCGGAGAAGCAGGGCAAGAGCGCGCGCGAGGCGGCGCTGGAGGCGGCCCGGCTGCGCCTGCGGCCGATTCTGATGACCTCGCTCGCGTTCATCTTCGGCGTGCTGCCGCTGGCCGTGTCCACGGGCGCGGGCGCGCAGAGCCGCATCGCCATCGGCACCGCCGTGATCGGCGGGATGATCACGGGCACCGTGCTGGCGATCTTCTTCGTGCCGCTGTTCTTCGTGCTCGTGCGGCGCGGGACTCGGGGACTCCTCAACCGCATGCACCGGGGCCACCGTGTGGCTCCGTCCCCGGGCGACAGCTCATGAGGCTCGGCGCCTCTCGCCTCGCGCAGGCATTGCTTTGTGCATCGCTTGGCGCCTGCTCGCTCGCACCGCGATATGTGCGTCCGGCGCCTCCAGTTCCCGCATCCTGGCCTGCGGGGGACCCGTATCTCGAGCACGCTGAAGGGGTATTGCCGAATGTCGACTATCAGCAGGTGTTCATCGATGAGCGTCTGCAACGGCTCATCGGGATCGCTCTGCAAAACAATCGCGACTTGCGCGTTGCTGCTGGCAATATCGTCACGGCCCACAAGGCATCCGGATTCAGCGGGCCGAGCGGTCCCCGCTGATCGAAGCGCAGGCGGCGGCAGTCAAAAGTCACGGTGGATCGACCATTGCGGCCGATGAGGGGGATACCCGGCTCTCCGCCAGCGTGGGTCTTACGTCGTTCGAGCTCGATCTTTTTGGCCGCGTGCGCTCGCTTTCGGAAGCGGCGCTGCAGCAGTACTTCGCCACGGAAGCCGCCGCTCGCGCAACGCGACTGACGCTGATCAGCGATGTCGCCGCCGCGTGGGCGACCTACGGCGCGGACAGCAGCCTGTTGAAGATTGCCGGCGAGACAGCGCAAATCGCTGCGCGCAGCGTCGATTTGACAGGGGCGCGCCTTCAGGGCGGCATCGCTCCCCGAACCGACCTGCGCCAGGCTGAGCAAATCCAGGCGCAGGCACAATCGGACGTAGCGCAACTGCGGACGCAGCTGGCACAGGACAGCAACGCGCTCCAGTTGCTTACGGGCACTGCCGTGGATTCGGCGCAGCTTGCCACGTCGGTCGATGAGGTTGCGAGCAGTACATCCGAGGTGTCTGCTGGACTCGACTCGACTGTATTGCTGCGCCGCCCGGATGTGATGCAGGCGGAGTTCCTGTTGCGGGCCGCGAATGCGCAGATCGGCGCGGCGCGGGCGGCCCTCTTTCCGCGCATCTCGCTCACCGCAGCTGCGGGTGTCGCCAGCGCTGCCCTGCGGGGCCTAGTCAATGGCGGCGGCTCGAGCTGGAGCACCGAAGCGGTGGGGTCCTTTCCCATTTTTGACGCGGGGGCATCGCGTGCGACAGTGCGCGAGTCGAAGTCGCAACGGGACGTCGCGCTCGCTACTTACGAGCGGGCAATCCAGTCCGCATTCCGCGATGTCGCCGATGCTCTGGCCCGCCGCGGCACCATTGATGAGCAGCTGCGCGCTGACTCTGCGGAGGTCGAAGCGTCCTCCGATTATTTCCGGCTGGCGGAGTCGCGATACCGCGGTGGTATCGATACGTTTCTCACCAGCCTCGATGCGCAACGCTCGCTGTATGCCGCGCAACGTACGCTTGTGGAGACTCAGTTGACGCGGGTCACGAACCTGATCGATCTGTATCGTGCGCTCGGAGCGGATGAGCAGGCGGCCAGGTAATCGACAGTGAGGCAGGGGAGGGCGCCCGCGGCATACAATCGCGTATGGAACCCGCCGACAGCAGTGCCGCCGAAACCTTGAATGCCGAGGACGTGCCGCTTGCGTGCGCGTGCTGCGCGCGATCGAGGCTGATCGCTCACACCTCACACGGCTCACTCAGGAACAGCGCCGCGAACTGCTCACCCTCGCGGGGCTCGTCGCAAAGCCCGAGCGCCATGACCTGGTGAGAATGGCCAAGGCGTTTCGACGCGCCGATCGTGCGGCGGCAAGGCAGCACGATCGCAAGGTGATCGAACAGACGGGGTTGCGCGTCCAGCGGAAAGCGGCACGTGTACTCGCCGCTTTGGCTCCAGCCACCGAGTGCCGAGGACTTCGGCGAGCGACCGGCACTGAACCAGGAACGCACGTGTTACGTTTGCAAACAGTCTTTCACGAAGGTCCATCGCTACTACGACTCCATGTGCGAGGCGTGCGGCGACTTCAACTACGCGAAGCGCGAGCAAACGGCCGACCTCGGCGGACAGTACGCGCTGGTCACCGGAGCGAGAGTCAAAATCGGCTATCAGGCGTCGCTCAAGCTGTTGCGGGCCGGCGCGCACGTGATCGTCACCACGCGCTTCCCGGTGGATGCAGCGGAGCGGTACTCACAGGAACCGGACTTTGCCTCTTCCGCGAGCGCCTGGAGATTCATGGTCTGGACCTGCGCCACACCCCGAGCGTGGAGCTGTTCACGCGGTTTCTGCTCGAGCGGTTGCCCCGCCTCGATCACATCGTCAACAACGCGTGTCAGACGGTGCGCCGGCCGGCGGGCTTCTTTCAGCACTGGTGCTCGCAGGAAGCCGAGGCAGTCGATGCGTCTGCCGGCAGCGTGTGCGAATCACGCCCTTGCGAGTCACGATTGGATGTTTCACCCGCGCGCTCATCAGCGGAACTCTGGCGCACGCCGAGGGCTCGGTCACAGCGCCGCTCTCCCAGCGACGTTATCTCGACGAGGACTATCGCGACGGCGAAGCTCTGTTCCCCCTCATCGCTACGACGAAGATCGCCAACAGGTCGATCTGCGTGAGGTGAACAGTTGGCGGCTGCGCCTGCACGAAGTCGAAACGCCCGAACTGCTGGAAGTGCAGCTGGTGAACTCGATCGCGCCGTACATTCTGAACGCGCGACTCAAACCGCTGATGATGCGCACGCCCGGAGCGTCACAAGCACATGGTCAACGTCAGCGCCATGGAAGGCCAGTTCTATCGCGCCATCAAGACCGACAAGCATCCCCACACCAACATGGCGAAGGCGGCGTTCAACATGATGACGCGCACCAGCGCGCCGGACTTCGTGCAAGGACGGCATCCATATGAATGCCGTCGATACCGGCTGGGTGACGGATGAGGATCCCGCCGTGCATGCCGCGCGCAAAGCCGAGATCGGTTTTTCGCCGCCGCTCGACATCATCGACGGCGCGGCGCGCATCGTCGATCCGATCTTCGTCGGCCGTCTCACGGGCACTCACGTGTGGGGACAGTTCTTGAAGGACTACAAGCCGGCGCCCTGGTAGCTGGCACCCGCGTAGCGGGCGCCTGCGATCGGCTATTTTCCCTCATTTTTCCAAATTGGCAACTTCTTTCACCGGGCCCGTCCAGCGGCGGGCTCGACGGCTCATGCGGGCAGTTCCGCGCTTCGTTATGATGGACGCAAGCCATGAAAGAAACCGTTGCGCGATCCCGACTCGGCAGCACGCTGCGGAACCTGCGTCAGCAGCGCGGCTGGACGCTCGCGGAGCTCAGCAAGCGCTGCGGATTCTCCGTTCCGACGCTCTCGAAGGTGGAGAACGACCGGCTGTCCCTCTCTTATGACAAGCTCATCCGCCTGAGCGAGGGACTCGGGGTCGACATCGGTCAGCTCTTTACGCCGGTGGAAGCGGGAGGGGGCGGGGCGGTGACCGGGCGGCGCAGCGTCAATCGCAATGGCGACGGCGAGCTCGTAGCGACTCGCAACTACGACTATCGCTACCTCAGCACTGAGGTCTCGCGCAAGAAATTCATACCGATCCTGACGGACGTGCATGCGCGATCGATCGAGGAATTCGGTGAGCTCGTGCGGCATTCCGGAGACGAGTTCATCATCGTGCTGGAGGGTGAGATCGAGGTGCACACGGGCCTCTATGAGCCGATCGTATTGGCCGTCGGAGAGTCGATCTACCTCGACAGCTCGATGGGCCACGCCTATCTCGCGCGAGGCAAGGGGCCCTGCCGCATTCTTGGAATCTGTTCGGCGAGCGAGCAGGATCTACGCGAGGCCACGAGAAGTTCGGTGAAAGTGATACCGCCGCGCCGCCCATCGGCGTCACGAAGATCCAGGCGCCCGGCCCGCCGCTAGCGGCTACCCGCCTCAGCCATTTCAGCTACCATCTTCCGCCAAATACCCCACGGAGTGCAATCCCGATGGGATTCGATTACTGAGCGGCGCTCGCAGCGCTGCTGCTCTCTGGAGTTCTCACGGCACATGCCGCAGATGACAAGGCCATGACGCATGCGCGCGCGCTCGCCAAACAAGGCATCGTCTTCGACGGGCATAACGACCTGCCCTGGGCGATCCGCAACAATAAGGCGGCGCCGCTCGATGTGAATGCGTACGAGCTGCGCACGCACGCGCCCGGTGACGGACAGACCGATATTCCGCGGCTGCGCGCAGGCGGCGTTGGCGCCCAGTTCTGGTCCGTCTACATCCCGGGCGAGCCGGCAGGACGATCACGCGCACACCCGCTCGAGCAGATCGATCTCGTCACGGCGGATGATCGCCCGCTACCCCGAGACGTTCGAGCTGGCCCTCACCGCCGACGATATCGAGCGCATCGCGCGGCGGGCAAGATCGCCTCGCTGATCGGCGTCGAAGGCGGCCACGCGATCGAGGACTCGCTCGCGCTGCTGCGCGACTGTACTACGACCTCGGCGTCGCGCTACATGACGCTCACCCACAACGCGCACACTCGACTGGGCCGACTCGGCGCACCGACGCCGCCGCAGCACGGCGGGCTCTCGCCGTTCGGCGAGAGAGGTCGTGCGCGAGATGAACCGGCTGGGCATGATGGTCGATCTCTCGCACGTCGTCGCCGGCGACGATGCACGACGCGCTGCGCGTGACGAAGGCGCCGGTGATCTTCTCGCACTCCTCGGCGCAAGCGCCCTGTGCGACCGCCGCGCAACGTGCCGGACGACGTGCTGCAAGCGCGTCACCGCCAACGGCGGCGTCGTGATGGTGGACTTCTTCGCCGGCTTCATCGATCCCGAGGTGGCGCGCGTCACCCAGCCGGCGCTCCGAGGAAATGAACCGCGGATGAAAGATGCGCAGACGAGCGCGAACGCGCGACGCGCTGGAGAAGGAGATCTACGGCAAGCCTCGGCTGCCCGTGACACCGATCTCCATGGTGGCCGATCACATCGAGCACATCCGCGATGTCGCCGGCATCGACCACGTGGGAATCGGCGCCGACTTCGACGGCAACGACAAGTGGCCGGAGGGTCTCTCCGATGTGTCCATGTATCCCAATCTCTTCGCCGAGCTGATCCGCCGTGGCTGGTCGGACGCTGACATCAAGAAGGTGGCCGGCGGCAACGTGCTGCGCGCGCTCGAGCAGGCCGAAGGCGTCGCCGCGCGCCTGCAGAAGGCGGCAGTCTTTGGCGCAATAGGTCAGGTCAGGTCGAGCAGCGGCCTTTGATGTACGTCTGCCTGTGCCATGCCGTCACCGATCGACAGATCCGGGAAGCCGTGGACCACGGCGCCCGCACGCTCTGGGACGTGCAGTGCCGCCTTCCGGTCGGGGGATGCTGCGGTCGCTGCACGGATGCCGCGCATGAGGTGGTACAGGAAGAGCTGAACAGCAGGCAGGCCGCTGCCGCTTAAGCGGCCGAAAGCGACTTGCCTTGCCCTCGCGGCATGAGTTGCGCAAGATCGCCGCCTGTCCGGGGAGCAGAGCGGCATGAAGGGCGATCCGAAGATCCTGCGTCACCTGAACCTCGTTCTCAAGAACGAGCTGACGGCGATCAACCAGTACTTTCTTCACGCGCGCATGTTCGGGCACTGGGGACTCGAGCGGCTCGAGGAGACGAAAAGGAGGAATCCATCGATGAGATGAAGCACGCCGACAAGCTCATCGAGCGCATTCTCTTCCTCGATGGCGTGCCCAATCTGCAGGATCTCGGCAAGCTCATGGTCGGCGAGAACGTCAAGGAATGCCTCGGGTGCGATCTCAGGCTCGAGCTGGCGGCGCATGGCGATCTGAAGACCGCCATCGCCGGCAGTGAGGTCACCGCCGACTACTCTCACGCGAGCTTTTCGAGAAAATTCTCGAGTCCGAGGAAGAGCACATCGACTTCCTCGAAACGCAGCTCGATCTCATCGAGCGCATCGGCATCGAGAATTACTGCCAGTCGCAGATGGGAAAAAGAGACTGACGAGGTCAGGCCCTGCTTGTCAGATTACCAGGAAGCTCACCGCGGCGAGGATCAGGAACACGAAGAAGAGCACCTTCGCGATGCCCACGGCGCCGGCGGCAATACCCCCGAAGCCGAACACGGCCGCGATCAGTGCGATGACGAAGAACACGACAGCGTAATGAAGCATTCCAAATCTCCAGCTCGTGCCGAGGTGTGGCGATGATCGTGCTTGAGGTCCAACGCGGCGCCGTCGGCCTCCACGGGCGTTGCTGTAGGACAAATCTCACGGGAGCCGCGGGGACCGCACGCCTGCTGTAATGCCTGGAGAGCTCCCCGATGCTCGCCGGCTCTGCTGATCGCGGCCGGCGACCCAGAGCGCTACTCTGGTACAGGGGCAGGGCCTGCGCCTGGAGTTCGATCGCGAGACTGCGCAGCCGCAGTCGTCGCAGACGATCGGGGCTGAGCAGGCGCTCGGGCCGTTCACCGAATCTGAGACGCTGCGCACCGCGCGCGGTGAGATCGCCGCATTCGCGCTAGTCGATCAATCGCAGGGCGAGGTCACGGATGAGCTCGGGCAGTGGCCGGCAGGTCACGTGACCGGACGCTCCGGCGGCATTCGCCAAGCAGGTCGAGATCACGGCCTACCGCGAACGGCCGAACTGGCTCTTCGTCCGCGTCCGCTATACCAACGAAGGCACGCGAGCCGGTGCGATCCTCGGGTACACGAGCAATCACTACGCAGTTCAAGCCCGAGCGAAGGATGCGCCGAGCCGGCGTTCTGGTCCTACCAGAGCGGCTCGCACGAGAGCCGGCCGGACTGGGTAGCGCCGGTCCCGCCGGCTACGCGAGCAGGAACTTCCTCGGCATGAACGATTCGGATTACGGCGGAGGCACGCCGCTGGTCGATGTCTGGCGTCGCGACATCGGCATCGCCGTGGGCCACATCGAGCTCGTGCCCAAACAGGTGTCGTTGCCGGTGCAGCGCCAGAGGAGCGGCAAGGCGACGCTCGGCCTCGTCGCGGAGCGCCATGTGACGCTGGCGCCCGGTGAGAGCACCGTCACCTTGCGCAGCTTCGTCGCCGTTCATCGAGGCGATCACTTCGATTCGCTGCGCGCCTACAGCGAGGTCATGCAGGCGCAGGGCCTGAAGCTTGCGCAGGCGCCGAAGGAAGCTTTCGATCCCATCTGGTGCGCGTGGGGCTACGGGCGCACGTTCACACCCACGCAGGTATTCGAGACCCTGCCAGTCGTCACACAGCTCGGATTCAAATGGGCGGTGCTCGATGACGGCTGGCAGATCGCGCTCGGCGACTGGCGCCCGCGGCCCGACAAGTTTCCGGCGGGCGATGCCGACATGAAGGCGATGGTGGATCGCATCCATGCGGCCGGCCTCAAGGCGCAGCTCTGGTGGGCGCCGCTCGGCGCGGATGCCGACGTCGCGCACAGCGAAGGAGCATCCGGACTGGCTGCTGAGAAATGCAGATGGCTCGACTCGCCCGATCACCTGGTGGGATTCGCAATACCTGTGCCCCGCGATAGGCCCCGTGCGCGCGGATGCCGCGGAGTTCGCGCGCAAGGCGCTGCAGGATTGGGGCTTCGACGGCCTGAAGATCGACGGGCAGCATTTGAATGCGGCGCCGCTTTGCTTCAATCCGGCACATGCGCATGCATCTCCCGAGGACGCGCCCGAGGGAATGCCCGGATTACTTCAAGGCGATCTGGGATGCAGCGCAGGCCGCCAAGCCCGGTGCCGTCGTCGAGATCTGCCCGTGCGGCACCGGCTATTCGTTCTTCACGCTGCCCTATCTCAACATGACGGTGGCTTCCGATCCCGGAGAGCTCCTGGCAGGTGCGCTTGAAGGGCAAGACGCTCAAGGCGCTGACCGGCGACCGGATCGCCTACTTCGGCGACCACGTAGAGATGAGCGAAGGCGGCGAAGACTTCGCCTCGACCTTCGGCGTGGGCGGAGTCATCGGCACCAACTTCGCCTGGCCCGGCGCGCCCGGCGAGAAAGACAAGACGCTGCTGCTAAGCCCGAAACGCGAGAAGCTCTGGGGTGAGTGGACGCGGCTCTACGCGCAGAAGCGGCTCTCGGAGGGCGAGTACCTCGGCAATCTGTACGACATCGGCTTCGACCGGCCCGAAACGCATGTGGTGCGCAAGGATGGCGTCATGAACTACGCGTTCTTCGCGAAGACTTTCAAGGGCCAGGTCGAGCTACGCGGGCTGGCGCCGGGAACCTATCGCGTCAGCGATTACGTACACGGTCGCGAGCTCGGCGAAGTGCAGGGGCCGACCGCGACGCTGCCCGTTCAGTTCGCGCAATCGCTGCTGATCGAGGCGCGACCGAAGTAGCGAGCCCGCGCTCGCTACGGCAGGACGCGCATCTGGCGCAGCAGCCGGCGCGTCACGTAGTTGCGCGTGTTGAGGATGAGGCGATCCTGGACCTGCTGCAGCTGGTGCAGGCAGAACATCACGACGATGCACAGGATCAGGGCCACGAGCGTGGCGTTGAAAGCCACGCCAAGGCCGAGGGTCACGCCGGAGATATCGCCGTGCAGGGCGCTCTGTGCATCCTGCAGTGCGCGGCCGATGCCGCGTACCGTGCCGACGAAGCCGATGGCCGGAATCGCCCAGCAGGCCGGCTTCAGGTTCGTGAGCCAGCTAAGTCCGATAGCACATATCTCGAGGTGTCTGAGGTAGGACTAGTTCGGGTCAGTGGGCCCAGGGTGCCGAAAAGAGTGGCGCGTTCTAGAGCGTTACTACTCTCTTCAATCGACGCGCGCGGGCCAGACTGGCTCGTGGTGGCCGAGCGGCACCGTGGGCCGATCCCAGCGCGGCGGCGTCTCGGACAGCTGCACAACCACCGGCCAAGATGGCGAAGCCGTCCGACCGGCGTGTCGCTGGTCATCGACCAGCGCTCGAGCTCAGCCCGGGTGAACTCCTTCGGCACATCCTTCAGCTCAGCTCGGCACCTGGCCGGCCCGACACGAGCCAGCGCCCGGTCTGCGCCAGCGAGATCCGCACCAGCCAGCTGCCGCCCTCCGGGCCCGCCGGGCGAGCGCCACCATCGCGCCGAACGCCATCAGGTAGCCGGTCAGGTAGTCGATCGCCGAGACCGGGTAGAACTGCGGGCCCGGCTCCTTGCCGGGGAACAGCTCGCCCTGGCGGCTGGTGATGCCGCTGACCGTCTGGATGACCGTGTCGAAGCCGCGGCGGGAGGCCCACGGCCCGACGTGGCTGAACGCGGACAGCGAGACGTAGACGATGCCGGGCCGCATCTCGGCCAGCTCCTCGGGTGAGAGGCCGCGGCCGCCAGCGTGCCAGGCCGATACCCCTGCGAGAAGACATCGGTCTCGCGGATCAGTCCGCGCAGGGTCTCCAGATCATCTGGCTGGCGTAGATCGAGCTGCGCGGAGAGCTTGCCGTGACCGGTGTCGTACTCCTGGTAGCCGATGTTGGGCAGGTGTGGGGCCGTGATCTTCATGACGTCCGCGCCGTGCTCGGCCAGGGTGCGGGCGCAGGTCGGGCCGGCCAGCACGCGCGTCAGATCGAGCACACGGATCCCAGAGAGCGGCCGATTGCCTTCAGGCAGCGGCTCGGGCGGGCTGTCCCCGATCTTGACGATCTCCATCAGCGGCAGCGTGGCGATCGCGCGCGCCTGCGGATGCTGGCGCCCACTCGTCCATGCGTGCGGACCATCCCGCCCGCGCCCCTTGGCGCGATGATCGCCTCTTCTAGCTCCAGCGCGTCCCACTTCGCCACGGCCTGGCGGACGGCCTCGCGATCCTCGAGACGCCCAGCACGCTCAGCGCGGCGGCTCGATGGTTCGGGAAATTGCAGTGAAGGTAGCTGCAGCGGCCATTCTTCGCCGGGTAGGCGCCCATGATGCGTGTTGCGCTCGGTAGAGACGGGTGCGTCGTCCATCTGCAGGTAGTGGCTGCTGCGGAGCGAGGCGGTCGCCTGGCGGGCGTCAACGGCCACGTCCTGGCGAGCGGCCGGTGCGCAGCTTCCAGAGATCGGAGACGGCCAGGCCGGTGGCGGCGACGGCGGCCGCGCTGGTCTCGCCGATCCGGAACGACGTTGGCAGGATCGGATCGGCTGCGCCGGTGATCTCGACCGAGCCGGCGCGATCCTCGGTCCAGCCCGGCAATCGGCAACAGGGTTCGTAGCGCAGCGTTGGTCATGGCCGGTGCTCCCAGTGTTTTGGTGGCGTGCGGTTGGCACGTTAATCGCGGGAGCCGACCGGCATCGATGCTACGCCGGGCTCGATGCCAGTTTACTCGCAGGTGGGACCGGCGGGTACGGAGATCCGCGCCATCGAAAGAGTAGAACTTCCGCACAGGCATCTGCGCATGAGTGGCGGATCGTATTGTGATGAGTATCCGAATCAGGGAGTCAGGGTTCTTGTGCTGCTACGAATAGTGATCGTGGTTCTCGCTCTGCTCGACGGCGTGCTGCATCTGTGGCTCAATCAGGCGCTTTTCCGCGGCAACTTCTTCGGTCCGCAACAGTTTCCCAGCCCGTTTCCGCTACAGCTCAATCAGCTATTCACGCTCAATTTCGTCGGTTACGTCGTCCTCGCTATCGTCTTCTGGTACGGCAGCCGGCGTACTGGGTGCTCGGCGCTGGCTGATTGACGTGGTGCTGATTGTCTACACCGCCCTGTCAATCGTCGGCTGGCTGCAGATAGGCGCGCCCAACCCCATGGGCCTGGGCTACATCTCAAAGGTGCTCGAGGTGGCGCTGATTGTGTTGCTGATAGTGCACATGCGGGGTGGACGAACTGACGCGCCGGTGATCTGAAGGGCCCGTAGAGGTTCGGAGTCTTCCTTACCTGGCTCCCGCTGCTTCGAGAATCTCCGCCATCTCTGTGAATCCACGGGCGCGAGCCAGCGCGAGTGGTGTCTGCCCGCGACCGTCAGGAATGTTCACATCGGCACCGGCGCTGACGAGTGAGTGGAGGGTGGCGGAGTGGCGCGGGCCGCCATTGCCCAAAACTATGGATTCGATCAGCGCGGTCCATCTGAGATTGTTCACGTGGTCCAGCGGCGCTCCCGCGGCAATGAGGACGTCCACCACTTCCAGTGCCCCAGGTGCGCCGCGGCAATGAGCGCGGTACCGTCATAGCGGCTGGTGACGTTGCCCGGACTGCAGCCGATCTCGAGCGCAACACTGAGCGTTCCGACGTCATCCGCCACAGCCGCGATGGTGACCACGTCGTAGAAGTCACGCTCGAGGGCGTTCGGATCGGCGCCGGAGCCGGTGAGAGCGCGCAGGGCGTCATGCTGCCCACGATAGGCAGCTACATGGAGCGGCGTACGCGCGTAGCCATCGCGAGGATCGGGATCGGCTCCTGAGGCCAGTAGCTCATGTATAGCCGTCAGGTCGCCGCTAACAGCGGCCTTGTGCAGGCCGGAGTAGTTGGCAATCTCCTGCGTGGATGGCGGGACCTGGGCCGATGCCCCGCTACCGGGGAACGAAATCACTGCAGCGGCCACGATCGCCCATACGAGTTTGAAATGAGCAGACATGCCGGCAGCTTAGCAGTGCCGGGAATCAGCAATGGGACCAATGGGACGGATGGAACGGCTATCCACACGACATTGAGGTCTCCAGCTGTTGTTTCATCCGTCCTATTAGTCCCATCGGTCCCATCTTCATTGACTGGGCCCGATGCTGCCGCTACGATTCCTCCGCTGGGCTGCCAGCGGCGGTGGTGATCGAGCTGCCGTGCGGGATCTCTCGCGGAGGCTATGCACATGCCAGTCATCGACGCCGATGCGCATGTCGTTGAGACAGAACACACCTGGGATTACCTGGACCCTGATGACGCCAAATATCGGCCGGTCGTCGTCGACGGCGCGGACGGGGTCAAGTACTGGCTGATTGACGGCAAGATCCGTGGTCGGGCGCGTGGCGCCGGTTGCGCGCGCGGCATCTCGGAGAACGTCAAGCGCAACATGGTGACGGACGACTCCAAGCGCTACATGGAGGACATTCCCGGGCGTGTCGCCCACATGGACGAGCTGGGCATCGATCTTCAGATCCTCTACCCCACCATGTACATCAATCGGATGTGCGATACCCCTGAGACGGAGATCGCCCTGGCCAAAAGTTACAACCGATGGCTGGCTGACATCTGGCAGGAGAGCAAGGGGCGGTTGCGCTGGACTTGCATCCTGCCACTCGAGACGATGGACGAGGCTCTCAATCAGCTTCACTGGTCGGCTGAGCGTGGCTGCTGTGGCGTGACCATGCGCAGCATCGAGGACGAGCGGCTGCTGGTGGATCCGCACTTCTACCCCGTGTATGAGGAAGCGCAGCGGCTGAACATACCCATCACGGTTCACATCGGTAATTCGAACTCAAATATTCTCGGGATCATGTCCAAGGATGGCATTGGCGGGACGTTTGGCGCCTTCCGCCTGTCCTCCGTAGCGAGCTTTCACCAGCTCGTGACCACGGGCATGCCCAAGAAGTTCCCGAAATTGCGTTTCGGCTACATCGAGGCCAGCTCGCAATGGATCCCGTACGTCATCCACGACTTGCGACGGCGCCTCGAGACGCGCGGACGCGAGCTAGAAGAAGACGTCCTGGGCGCGTACAACATCTGGGTCACGGCCCAGACAGACGACGATCTGCCCACGGTGCTGCGCTACGCGAATCCGGGTCATCTAATGATCGGCACGGACTACGGTCACCAGGACCAGAGCAGCGAGATCGAGGCGATGCGCAATCTGCGGACGAAGGGCGATGTGGATCCCGCGATCGTGGATCGGATTCTGGGCCCCAACGCGGCGGAGTTCTACGGCATAGCTGCGTAGCGGCTGTGCCGACGGACGACGGACGCCCCGACCCTCAATGTGGTCGGTCGTCGGTCGTCCCGCGATATTGATCCTGGAGTACACTGAGCCACCCCATGGTTGCCCAAGTTCGTAGCGCGTCTGAAGTCCTGGAGGCGGTACACGCCTTTGCGCCGCGTATCGAAGAAGCGGGCCCGCGCATTGATTCCGGACGCCGAATCCCGCCCGATATCGTCCAGGGGCTATCCGAGATCGGCGTGTTCAAGGTGCTGGTGCCGCGCTCCATGGGCGGCTCCGAGATCCCGCTGCCTGAGTACGGCCCGATCATGGAAGCCATCGCTCGCGCCGACGGCAGTACGGCCTGGTGCTGCTCGCAGGGGGCAGTTGCGGCGCTTGTTTCGGGGTTCTTACCCGCCGCTATGGAGATCTTCGGCGATCCCGGTGTTCGCATCGCCTCGGGTGCTGGAACTCCTGGCGTGGCGATTCAGACTGACGGCGGCTGGCGCGCCACAGGTAAGTGGCCTTTTGGCAGCGGGTCACGCCACGCCACCTGGCTGGCCGGTGGCTGCGTCATGCAGCGCGCAGACGGTAGCACGATCATGCGCAACGAGGGCGAGCCACAGACGTGCACCGTGTACTTCCAGCAGAGCGAGGCGGAGTTTGAGGACATCTGGCACACAAGCGGCTTACGCGGCACTGCCAGTGATCTTTACGGCGTGAGCGATATGTTCATTCCTGCTGATCGGGTGGCGCTGATGCCCTATAACCAGCCGCTCGAGTCTGGTCCGCTCTACCAAGTGCCGGCCGTGGGCTTTACGCCGGTGCACGCGATTGGGTTCTCGCATGTGGCTATCGGGTTGGCGGGCGCCATGCATGACGCGTTCGTGGAGCTCGCGAAAACGAAGACACCACGCGGTATCACCGGCGTGCTAAAGGACAACGCGGTCATTCAGACGCGGATCGCCGAGAATGAGGCGACCCTGCGTTCGTGCCGGATGTACCTGCGGCAAACGGTGGAGGAAGCCTGGGATTGCGTGCTGAGCACTGGCACGGTCACCCACGACCATCGCATCGCCATCCGACTGGCCACGACCTTCTCGATCCTTCAGGCAATGAAGGTGGCGGATACGACCTTCCACGCAGCCGGCGCCACGGCAATCTTTACGCACCACCCGTTTGAGCGGCGCTTCCGCGATATCCACGCCGTCTCCCAGCAGGTCCAGGGCCGCTCCGAGCACCTCGAGACAGTGGGCCAGGCGCTGTTCGGGCTGCCGCACGAGCAGCAGTGGCTCTGAGCTAACTCCCTCTCCCCCTGGGAGAGGGCTGGGGTGAGGGTGCTGCCAGCACCTAACGCTGCGCTGCCCTCACCCCAACCCTCTCCCAGGGGGAGAGGGAGCTCCTCGGTTCAGGCCGTAGCCTCCCTGGCTTTGGCATCCTGCTCTGACCCCTCGCGGTCCTCGCGGTCGTGTCGGGCAAGCGTGTCGCCGAGGAGGAGGGCCCACGCCCAGCGCCACACCGCCAGCGCACAGGGCTAGATAGATAAACCCTGAGCCGTAGCCGAAGCTGTCAGCCATGAACGCGAAGAGCGCCGCGTGATCATGGCGCCGATCTGCGAGATCCCACGCCATATTCCGAAGAACTTGCCCCGGCCAGCGTTCGGCGAGAGGTCGCCGCCCAGCACCTGCATCGTTCCGCCGGTGACGCCCTGAGTCGCCTGCACGATGACGTACATGACCATGAAGTACTCGATGGGCAGCGATGCGAAGGAGGTGAAGGACATGCACACCAGGGCGATCGCGAAGAGGCTAAAGCCGGGCACGATCACGGACCGACGTCCAAACTGTCCATTAGATAACCGTTGATGAACGGCACGGGGACGCCGAACACAATCGCGATAGTGCTCAGAATGCCCAGAGTTTGTGGACCCATGTCGTAGGCGTAGACGGCGTACAGGTTGAGTGATCCGTATTCCTGACCGCCACGAGACATGTTGGCCAGGAGCTGGATGAGTAGGAAGATCATGATCTGAAAGGTAAACAGATATGAGAAGGTGGCCTTCCAGCTACTGTCCACGGCCGGCTCGTCACCGCTCTTGCGCTTCCTGAGCTCGGGTGCCGTTTCTTTGATGAGCTTGAAGCTTGGCAGGACGGCAATCAGAGTAAGGGCGCCGTAGAGATAGAAGGGGATGGCAACGCCGTACGCGGCGGCCATGAAGCCGCCCACGGCTGGGCCAACCAGCTGGCCCGCGCGACCGACGCCTTGCATCCACTGGACGAGTCGCGCCCGCTCACGATGACGCGCGGAGTCCGTGATGACCGCCAGGCGGCCCTGTTGCCAGACTTGCTGTGCCACGCCCGAAAGAAATCGCCAGAAGAGAAGCTCATAGAAGGTCCCCGCGTGGGGGGTAAGGAAGGCCGCGACGGCCGCGATGATCGGCCCGCTCAAGACCACCGGACGGCGTCCTATCTTGCCATCAGATAGCCCGCCGGGAACGTCGCGACAACCGATCCCGCGGCCCAGGCGACGAACACCCACGCAGCGGTGCTCAGCGAGACGTCAAACGATTTCGCGTAGACGGGTATGACCGGCGCCACCATGCTGCTACCGAGCATGAGCAGCATGCCCGGCACATACAGGGAGAGAACGCTATTCCAGGAAAGTGGATTGGTCGACGACTTCTCTGACTTCTCTTGGCTCATAGTGCGGCTTGCGCGTTCCTCCACCCGGATAATCTCGCTCGGCGCGGGCGACTCACCTGGGCGATCCCGCTATTTACGGCGGTCCGGAAATCTGCCAATCACGATGCGGACCCTCGCCATCGCGGATCATCGGAAGTGCGAAAACCTCCAGTTGCAATGCTTGCCTCCATTAATGTCTCAAACCCGTTACAAAGGTGGTGTATTCGCACTGGAGTGTGTCCGAACGATGCTTGCTCGGTTGACCGTCGTCTTTGCGGTGGTGTTGCTGTTGTTGCCGCCCGCGATGTTTCGGCTCAGCGCACTTCGCCGCTCAAGGTCGTCTCGACCGTCGCGCCGATCACCAACATCGTGCTGAACGTCGGCGGAGCCGCATCGACCTCGAAGGCTCAATCCCGCCCGGCGTCGACTCGCACACCTTCGAGCCGTCGCCCTCGGACGCCGCAAGCTGGCCGGTGCCGACCTGATCGTCGTCAACGGCCTGGCGCTCGAAGGCACCACCATCGAGCTGGCCCAGGCGAACATGAAGCCGGGCGCGCGCATCCTCGAGCTCGGCCCGAACACGATCACCCGCGATCAGTGGGTGTTCGACTTCAGCTTCCCCGAGGAGCACGGCGACCCGAACCCGCACGTCTGGATGAACCCGCTGCTACGCCGCTCAGTACGCCGAGATGGTGCGCGACGCCCTCATCGAGATGGACGCCGCCGAACGCCGACTACTATCGCCAGAACACCGAGCGATTCACGCGCGAGCATCGACGCGCTCGACAAGGCGATCATGGCGACCGTCGCGACGATCCCGAGCAGAACCGGAAGCTGCTGACCTACCACGACTCGTTCGCGTACTTCGCGCCGCGCTACGGCTTCACAGGTGATCGGCGCGATCCAGCCGTCCGACTTCGCCGAGCCGTCGCCGCGCGAGGTCGCCGCGCTGATCGACCAGATCAGGCGAGACCGGCGTGCCGGCGATCTTCGGCTCCGAGGTCTTCCCGAGCACCGTGCTGGAGCAGATCGGCCGCGAGACCGGCGTCCGCTACTTCGACACCCTGCGCGACGACGATCCGCCCGGCGAGCCCGGCTCGCCCGAGAACACGTACTTCGGCATGCTCCAGTACGACGTCCAGCAGATGGCCGAGGCGCTCGGCGGCACTCGGCGCCCGATCGACGGCCTCGATCCGTCGAACACCTATCAGCCGTAGGGAGACCGTGATGTCGGATCTCGCGAACGGCCGCAGATTCGCGCAGCTCCGCTCGAGCAGCTCGAGCGGCCGCTCGTCGAGCTGGACGACATCGCCTGCGGCTACGAGGCGGCCGGTCCTGGAGCGGCTGGCGCTGAGCCTCTACCCTGGCCAGTTCGCCGGCATCGTCGGGCCGAGCGGCTCGGGCAAGACCACCGTCCTGCGGGCGATCCTCGGGCTGGCCGAGCTGTACCACGGCGCCGTCCGCTTCCCGTCGGCCGTCGATGGGCGCCGGCCGCGCATCGGCTACGTGCCGCAGCTCGAGACGATCGACTGGAGCTTCCCGGTCACCGTCGAGCAGGTCGTGCTGATGGGGCTGGCCGCCGAGTCCGGCCCGTTCCCCTGGGCCAGGCGAGCGGACCGCCGGCGCATGCACGAGCTGCTGGAGCGGCTCGGCATCGGCGACTGCGCGAAGCGGCACATCCGCGACCTCTCGGGCGGGCAGCAGCAGCGCGTCTTCCTGGCCCGGGCGCTGATCCGCGCGCCCGAGCTGCTGCTGCTGGACGAGCCGACCTCCGGCGCCGACATCAAGACGCGCCACGAGGTGCTCCACCTGCTGCACGAGCTGAACCGTGAGGGGATCGCCGTGCTGCTGACCACCCACGATCTCAACTCGGTGGCGGCGCACCTGCCGTGGGTGATCTGCCTGAACAAGCGGATCGTGGCCCAGGGCACCCCGGACGACGTCTTCACCCCGGAGATCCTCGGCCGCACCTACGGCGCCGAGATGGTCGTGGTGCGCCAGGGCGACCTGATCCTGGTCTCGGACCGGCTCGCCGCGACGCGCTCGCGACGCTCGGGCGAGCCGGGCGTACTGGACTCGGCGCTGAACCTGACGAGGCGGTCGCTCGGCCCACGTCCCTCGCACGCGGAGCTGATGCCTGTCTGGAGCCGTTCCGCTACGAGTTCTTCACGCGCGGCCTGCTCGCCGCGACGCTGGTCGGCGCGCTCTGCGGCCTGGTCGGCGTCTACATCGTGCTGCGCCGGATGAGCTACATCGGTCACGGCCTGTCGCACGCCGTGTTCGGCGGGGCGGTCGCCTCGTACGTGATGGGCGTCAGCTTCTACGTTGGCGCCGGCATCTGGGGCTTCGCGGCGGCGCTGCTGATCAACGCCCTGACTCCGGCGCCGCCAGATCGGCGCCGACGCCGCGATCGGCATCATCACCACCGCCAGCTTCGCGTTCGGCGTCGCGCTGATCAGCCAGTACCGCCGCTTCACCCGCAACTTCGACGCGGCCCTGTTCGGCAACATCCTGGGCGTGACCACGTATGACCTGTGGGGTGATTGCGGGACGGCGTCTGTGTGGTGGCCGTGGTCGGCTTTCTTCTTCTACAAGCAGCGTTGTCGGCGTAGTCGTCGCTCCAGAGATCTTCGTCGCCGTCGGGCAGCAGGAGCACGCGATCAGGCTCGAGAGCCATCACCGCACCTTCGTCGTGCGAGACGAGCACGATCGCACCTTCGTACGTGCGGATCGCGCGCAGGACCTCTTCGCGCGACGCCGGATCGAGGTTGTTGGTCGGCTCGTCCAGCAGCAGCACGTTGGCGCTCGAGACGATCAGGCTGGCAAGGGCGAGCCTGGTCTTCTCCCCGCCGGACAGGACGGCCGCGGGCTTGGAGGTGTCGTCCCCGCTGAACAGGAATGATCCGAGCACGCTGCGCGCCTCGGTGTCGGTCAGCTGCGGCGCCGCGGACTGCATGTTCTCCAGAACGGTGCGCGACGTGTCGAGGGTCTCGTGCTCCTGGGCGAAGTAGCCGATCTTCAGGCCGTGGCCGGGCAGGATGTCGCCGGTGTCGGCCTCGAGCGCCCCTGCGAGGATGCGCAGCAACGTGGTCTTGCCCGCGCCGTTGAGGCCCAGCACCACAACTCGGCTGCCCTTGTCGATCGCCAGGTCGACGTCGGTGAAGATCTCCAACGAGCCGTACGACTTGGAGAGGCCCTCGGCCATGAGCGGCGTCTTGCCGCAGGGCGCCGGCTTGGGGAACTTGATGTGTGCGACCTTGTCCTGCACGCGCTCGTTCTCGAGCCCGGCGACCAGCTGTTCGGCACGACGGAGCATCTGCTGCGCGGTGGCCGCCTTCGAAGCCTTGGCGCGGAACTTGTTGGCCTGACTGGTGAGCTCACCGGCCTTCTTCACCGCGATCGCCCGCTCGCGCTTGCGACGGTGCTCATCGGCCTCGCGCTGCTTGACGTAGGACTTCCAGCCCATGTTGTAGATGTCGATCGTCGCGCGATTGGCGTCGAGGTAGAGCACCTTGTTGACGGTCTCCTCGATCAGGTCGACGTCGTGGCTGATGATCACGATCCCGCCGCTGAAGCTCTTGAGGAATCCGCGGAGCCAGACGACGGAATCGGCGTCGAGGTGGTTGGTCGGCTCGTCGAGCAACAGCGTGTCGGCGTCGGAGAACAGGATCCTGGCAAGCTCGATGCGTCGGCGTTGTCCGCCCGAAAGGGTCGACAACGGCTGCTCGAGCACCCGGTCCGGAAGGCCGAGGGCATGCGCAATCGTCGCGGCTTCGGACTCTGCGGCATACCCTCCGCCGGCACCGAACGTGGTGTCCGCGCGGGTGTATGCCTTCATCGCCTTCTCGGCGATGTCGGGATCGGGTGAGCCCATGTCGAGCTCGGCCTTGCGCATGGCGATGAGGGCCTCGTCGAGTCCACGGGCGCCCAGGATGCGGTCACGAGCGGTCGTCTCGAGATCACCGGATTTCGGGTCCTGCGGCAGATAGCCGATCTTGCCGGTCGACGTGATCGACCCTTCGGCCGGCTGGCCATCGCCGGACAGCATTCGGGTCAGGGTGGTCTTGCCGGCGCCGTTGCGTCCGACCAGGCCGATCTTGTCGCCCTTGTCGACGCGGAACGACACGTCCGACATCAGGACACGCGCGCCGAAGCGCAGCTCCACATTGGAGACGGTGAGCATGGGATTTCTTTCAGTTCAGGGTGTGCGAATGGGCGGCGTCGGGCGCCGACGTCATTCCCGCTGAAGAAAGTTCACGTCATCAGTCTACGGGGGATTCGTGGCGCTCCATCCCATCTGAGATGTGGGGTGCGTCGCAGTCAGGATTCCCGCGCGAGCCAGCGTCGTTCGAACTGGCGGGTGAGCGCCGGATAGACGATCAGGTAGCGGAAGGGCTTGATGAACGCCATGTATGCCTGTCCGAATCGTCCGCGAGGCTTCACGTAGACGGCCATCTGGCCCTCGTGGTGGCCGTCGCCCCGGTCGACCCACGCCAGGTGCAGGACACCGTGGACTGTCTTGTTGGAGACCTCGGCGGCGAACTCGTTGTCGGTCAGGTAGAGAGGTGTGAAGGGCAGCGAGCCGAATTCAACACGTTCCGCAGTGCCGACGAGCTCGTGCGGCAAGGCGGCCAACCAGTGAGGTCTCGGACGTTCCAGGGATGGCAAGGGCACTCGTGTCGTTGTTGTCAGTCGGCTCCGAGATCCTGCCGAGACCGAACCATTTCCCGAGGACGTCGCGAGCGCCCCACACCGTACGGACGGGAAGCGACCCCTGCGTGGGATCGGAGGTGGCAACGAGGTCGACCAGCTGGGGGAACTCGTCGGCGCCACCCTTGACTGAAAGGCCCCATACGTCCTCGAGCGTGAAGTCCTTCGCGATATCGCGGATGAGCCATGGACGAGACTCGTGCTCAGAGTTCGGGAGCCTCATGCCGGATCCGGGTCAGCCGATGTTGAAGCCGAGGGCCCGGAGCATCTCGCGGCCGTCGTCGGTGATCTTGTCGGGGCCCCACGGCGGCATCCATACCCACTCGATGCGGAAGTCGTTGACGAGACCGTCGAGGGCCGCGCGGGTCTGGTCCTCGATGACATCGGTCAGCGGGCAGGCGGCCGACGTCAGCGTCATCGACAGCACGGTGTTGCTGTGCTCGTCGACGTCGGCGCCGTAGACGAGGCCGAGGTCGACGACGTTGATGCCGAGCTCCGGGTCGACGACGTCCTTCATGGCCTCGAGGACGTCCTCGACCGTCGTGGCACCGGTCGCCGCGGTCGAGACGTCGGGCAGGTCGCTGTGGTCGGTGATTGCTGGCTGATCGGTGGTCATCGGGTCTCCCCCATTGTTGAGTCGTTGGTGACGAGCGCCTGTGCGACGGCGTCCTTCCAGGCCATCCAGCCGAGCAACGCGCACTTCACGCGAGCCGGGAACTTCGCGACGCCGGCGAAGGCGATGCCGTCCTCGAGAACGTCTTCGTCCGGCTCGACCTGGCCCTTGCCCTGCATCAGCTCGGTGAAGGTGTCGAGCACCGCCATCCCCTCATCGACGGACTTGCCGATGATCAGCTCGTTGAGCACCGACACCGACGCCTGGCTGATCGAGCAACCCTGCGCGGCGTAGGACACGTCGGCGACGGTGTCGCCGTCGAGGTGCACGCGGAGGGTGACCTCGTCCCCGCAGGTCGGGTTGACGTGGTGCACCTCGGCCTCGAAGGGCTCACGGAGGCCCGCACCGTGCGGGTGCTTGTAGTGGTCCAGGATGATGTCCTGGTACAGCGAGTCGACGTTCATCGCGTCAGTCATGCCTCAGCCTCCGAAGTATTTCTTCGTGTGGTGCAACGCCTCGACGAGCGAATCGATTTCCTCGGTCGTCGTGTAGAGGTAGAACGACGCCCGGGTCGTCGACTGCACGCCGAAGCGCAGGTGAGCGGGCTTGGCGCAGTGATGGCCGGCGCGTACGGCCACACCCCGCGAGTCGAGCAGCTGTGACACATCGTGCGGGTGGATGCCGTCGAGGGTGAAGCTGACCGCTCCCCCGCGCTGGACGGCTTCCTTGGGGCCGACGACGGTCAGTCCGTCGATCTCCTGCAGGGCGCCGAGCGCGTACGCGGTGATCGCCTGCTCGTGGGCGGCGACGTTGGCCATGCCGATCGAGGTGAGGTAGTCGACCGCGGCGCCGAGCCCGACCGCCTGGGCGATCGGCGGCGTGCCCGCCTCGAACCGGGCCGGCGGCGGAGCGTACGTCGACGACTGCATCGTGACGGTCTCGATCATCTCGCCGCCGCCGAGGAACGGCGGCAGCTCGGCGAGCAGGTCGTAGCGTCCCCAGAGAACGCCGATGCCGGTCGGGCCGACCATCTTGTGGCCGGTGAACGCGACGAAGTCGGCACCGAGGGCGGCGACGTCGACCGGCAGCTGCGGGACGGCCTGAGAGGCGTCCACCACGACCAGTGCGCCGACGGAGTGCGCCTTGGCGATGACCGTCTCGAGCGGGTTGATCGTGCCGAGCATGTTCGAGACCCAGGTCAGCGACACGACGGCGGTCTGCTCGGTGATCAGCTGATCGATGTCGTCGAGATCGAGACGACCCTCATCGGTGACGCCGAACCAGCGCAGCGTCGCGCCGGTGCGCTGGGACAGCTGCTGCCACGGCACGATGTTGGAGTGGTGCTCCATCTCGGTGATGACGATCTCGTGGTCCTGGCCGATGCGACCGGAGTCGCCCAGCACGCGAGCCACGAGGTTGAGCGCCTCGGACGCGTTCTTGGCGAACACGACCTCGTCGCGGTTCGGAGCGCCGATGAAGCCGGCCACCTTGTCGCGGGCCAGCTCGAATGCCGCGCTGGCCTCCGCTCCGAGCTGGTGCATCGCGCGGGCGACGTTGGCGTTGTGCAGCCGGTAGTGCTCGTCGATCGCGTGGATCACGCTCTCGGGCTTCTGCGAGGTGTTGGCGCTGTCGAGGTAGACCAACGGGAGGTCGCCGGCCAGCCGACGACCCAGGATCGGGAAGTCGGCGCGGATCGTCGCGACGTCGTAGGTCGGGCTCCTCGACGAGGGTCAGCCTGAGCAGCCGCCTTGACGTACTTGTCGTAGCCCTCGGCCTCGAGCTGGTCGGCGAGCTCGCGCCCACCCTGCTCGGCGACGCGTCCGGCGACGAACACGTGGACGAAGTCGGGCTTGATGTACTGCAGGATGCGCGTGTAGTGCGTGATCAGCAGCACGCCGCGGTCGCCCTGCGTGCTGTAGCGGTTGACGCCCTCGGAGACGACCCGCAGCGCGTCGATGTCGAGGCCGGAGTCGGTCTCGTCGAGCACGGCGAACTTGGGGTTGAGCAGCTCGAGCTGGGCGATCTCGTGGCGCTTCTTCTCGCCGCCGGAGAAGCCCTCGTTGACGCTGCGCTGGGCGAAGTCCTTGTCGAGGGTCACCCGCTCGAGGGCCTCGTTGACGTCCTTGATCCAGGTGCGGAGCTTGGGCGCTTCGCCGTCGATCGCGGTCTTGGCCGTACGCAGGAAGTTGGCGACCGAGACGCCGGGCACCTCGACGGGATACTGCATGGCCAGGAACAGGCCGGCGCGAGCGCGCTCGTCGACCTTCATCGACAAGATGTCGACGCCGTCGAGCGTCACCGATCCGCCGGTGACGGCGTACTTGGGGTGGCCGGCGATCGAGTAGGCCAGCGTGGACTTGCCGGAGCCGTTGGGGCCCATGATGGCGTGGACCTCGCCGGACTTCACCGTGAGGTCGACGCCCTTGAGGATCTCCTTGTCGCCTTCCTCGGTGTGCACCGAGACGTGAAGGTCCTTGATCTCAAGGGTTGACATGTTCAGCTCCTGTGGTGAGAGATCGACCATGACGGTGTCTCCCTCGATCTGCGTGGGGTAGGTGGGTACGGCCTCGGTGGCCGGAAGGTTGACCGGCTTGCCGGTGCGTACGTCGAAGCGCGAGCCGTGCAGCCAGCACTCGATCTCGCAGCCCTCGACATCGCCTTCGGACAGCGGGATCGACGCGTGCGAGCACTCGTCGCGCAGCGCGTAGACGTCGTCGCCGTCGCGAACCAGGGCGACCTCCTCGCCGTCGATCTCGACGGCGAGCACACCCCCTCGGGTACGTCGGCGAGTGCTGCCGCGGCGACGTAGGTCATCCGAGCCGTCCTACGTGCGCGGCCAGCTCCTCCTCGATGGAGGCGACGAGTCGCTCCTGGAGGGCCGGGACGCCGATGCGGCGGATGATGTCGTTGAAGAAGCCGTGCACGACGAGCCGGCGGGCTTCTTCTTCCTCGATGCCGCGGCTCTGCAGGTAGAACAGGTGCTCGTCGTCGAAGCGGCCGGTCGTGGACGCGTGACCCGCGCCCTCGATCTCACCGGTCTCGATCTCGAGGTTGGGCACCGAGTCGGCCTTGGCGCCGTCGGTCAGCACGAGGTTGTCGTTGCTCTCGTAGGTCAGGATGCCCTCGGCCTCCTTGCGGATCAGCACGTTGCCGATCCAGACCGTGTGGGCGTCCTTGCCCTGCAGCGCGCCCTTGTACTCGACGTTGCTCTTGGTGCGAGGTGCGGTGTGGTCGACGAACAGCCGGTGCTCGATGTGCTGGCCCTCGTCGGCGAAGTAGACGCCGAGCATCTCGACGCTGCCGCCGGTGCCGATGTAGTCGGCCGAGGTGCTGGCGCGTACGACGTCGCCACCGAGCGAGACCGCGATGTGGCGCAGTGAGGCGTCGCGGCCGACCCGGGCGTGCTGGGTGACGACGTGGACGCTGTCGTCGTTCCAGTCCTGGATCGTCACGAACGTCAGCTGGGCGCCGTCCTCGAGGACGACCTCGATGTTCTCGGCCCACGTGGCGGAGCCGTCGTAGTCGACGACGACCACGGCCTTGGAGAACTGGCCGGCGCGTACGAGCAGGTGCCCGGCGGCGGCCTTGTCGAGGCTCCCGCCGTGCAGGCGGATCGTGGTCGGCTCCTCGATCTCGGCATTGGCCGGGATCGTCACCTCGAAGACCGAGCGGGCGGCGTCCCAGGCGCGTGCCGAGACGCGGTCGACCGGCACGTAGCCGGAGGCGCCACGTGCGGAGTCGGCGGCCGGGACGGAGACTGCGGTGACACCCTCGGCCGCGTCGACCTCGACCTTGAAGTCGTCACCGTCGAGCGGGGTGTCCTGGTGCAGGCCACGGAGGCGCTTGAGCGGGGTGAACCGCCAGATCTCCTCCATGCCCGTGGGGACGGCGTGGTCCTCGACGTTGAAGGACCCCTCCGGGTGCAGGTGGGTCTCGACCGGGCGAGAGCTCCAGGGCTTCAGCGATGCTTCAACCGACCGCACCTTCCATCTGCAGTTCGATCAGGCGGTTGAGCTCGAGGGCGTACTCCATCGGCAGCTCGCGCGCGATGGGCTCGACGAAGCCGCGGACGATCATCGCCATGGCCTCGTCCTCCTCCATGCCGCGTGACATGAAGTAGAAGAGCTGGTCGTCGCTGAGCTTGGAGACGGTCGCCTCGTGGCCGAGCGTCACGTCGTCCTCGCGGACGTCGACGTACGGGTAGGTGTCGGAGCGGCTGATCTGGTCGACCAGGAGCGCGTCGCACTTGACCGTGCTGGCCGAGCCCTCGGCGCCTTCGAGCACCTGGAGCAGGCCGCGGTAGGACGTACGTCCACCGCCGCGAGCGACGGACTTCGTCAGGATCGAGCTGGACGTGTTGGGCGCGGCGTGCACCATCTTGGCGCCGGCGTCCTGGTGCTGGCCCTCGCCGGCGAAGGCGATCGACAGCGTCTCGCCGCGCGCGTGCTCACCCATGAGGTAGACGGCGGGGTACTTCATCGTGACCTTGGAGCCGATGTTGCCGTCGACCCACTCCATCGTGGCGCCCTCTTCGCAGACGGCGCGCTTGGTGACCAGGTTGTAGACGTTGTTGGACCAGTTCTGGATCGTCGTGTAGCGGAAGCGGCCGCCCTTCTTGACGATGATCTCGACGACGGCGGAGTGCAGCGAGTCGCTGGAGTAGATCGGCGCCGTGCAGCCCTCGACGTAGTGCACGTAGGCGCCCTCGTCGACGATGATCAGCGTGCGCTCGAACTGGCCCATGTTCTCGGTGTTGATGCGGAAGTAGGCCTGCAGCGGGATGTCGACGTGGACGCCCTTGGGCACGTAGATGAACGAGCCGCCGGACCAGACCGCGGAGTTGAGCGCGGAGAACTTGTTGTCGCCGACCGGGATGATCGTCGCGAAGTACTCCTTGAACAGCTCGGGGTGCTCGCGCAGCGCGGTGTCGGTGTCGAGGAACAGGACGCCCTGCTCCTCGAGGTCCTCACGGATCGAGTGGTAGACGACCTCGGACTCGTACTGAGCCGCGACGCCCGACACGAGGCGCTGCTTCTCGGCCTCGGGGATGCCGAGCTTGTCGTAGGTGTTCTTGATGTCCTCGGGCAGGTCGTCCCAGGTGGCGGCCTGCTTCTCGGTGGAGCGGACGAAGTACTTGATGTTGTCGAAGTCGATGCCGTCGAGGTCGGCGCCCCAGGTCGGCATGGGCTTGCGGCCGAACAGCTTGAGGCCCTTGAGGCGCAGGTCGAGCATCCACTCGGGCTCGTTCTTGAGCGCCGAGATGTTGCGGACGACGTCCTCGCTCAGGCCGCGCTTGGAGGTGGCGCCGGCGTCGTTCTTGTCGGACCAGCCGAACTCGTAGCGGCCGACATCCTTGAGGCCGGGGTTGGCCTCTTCGATGGCGTTGGCTGCGTTGGTCTCTGACGTGGTCGTCATGAGGGCAACCTCTCTGCTTGTGTGGTCTTGGGAAGGTGGGTCGTGCAGACGCCGTCGCCGTGGGCGATCGTCGCAAGTCGTTGGACGTGGGTGCCGAGGAGACGCGCGAACATCTCGGTCTCGGCCTCGCACATCTGGGGGAACTCCTCGGCCACATGGGCGACCGGGCAGTGGTGCTGGCACATCTGTTCGCCGGCCGGGGTGCTGCCGACGGATGCGGCGTAGCCGTCAGCGCTCAGGGCGTCGGCGAGCACGCGGGTGCGATCGTCGGGCTCGACCTGGGCCAGCAGCGGGCGATAGCGGTCCTCGAGGTCGGTCAGCCGGTGGCGGGCGAACGCCATGACGGCGTCGTCTCCCCCGGTCTCCTTGAGGTAGCGCATGGCCCCGGCGGCGAGCTGGTCGTACGCGTGCTTGAAGTGGTCGCGTCCGGAATCGGTGATCACGAAGACCTTGGCCGGGCGGCCACGTCCCCGCTGTCCGATGATGCGCTGATCGCGGGTCTCGAGCACGCCGTCGGACAGCAGCTGGTCGAGGTGGCGGCGGATCGCGGCGGGCGTGAGGTGCAGCTGCTCCGCGAGTGCGGCCGCGGTCAACGGACCCTGCTCGAGGATCGTGGTGGCGACGCGCTCACGGGTCGGGGCGTCGTCAACCACGGACGCTTCCTCGGACCCGGTGTATTTCACAAGACAAGTGTGCCTTTATTCGCCAAGCCGTTCAACGAAGGTGAGCCTTAGTGACAATGGGCACGTGGCAGGGACGATCGACGCGAGATAGAGTGTCGAGCACCGCGACAGGCACTGCTCGGGCCCATAGACTCGTGACCACTCAGGAGCCCGTCACTCGGGAGATCGCATGGCCACGAGCAGGAATCGTCCGACTGTCGTCATCGTGGGCGCTGGAAGCTTCGGGCACGCTTGTCGCGCTGCACCTGGCTCGCACGGCGGGGACGGCGCTCCACGGGCGTCGACGTCATCATGGTCGATCCTGCTGACCGGTCCGGGCAAGGGGTCGCCTTCGGCACTGCGGACGAGCAGCATCTGCTCAATGTCCCCGCGTCCGGTATGAGTGCACTGCCCGAGGATCCAGCACACTTCGTCACGTGGCGGCGTCGCGACAACCCCGATGAGCCGTCCGAGCCGTACGCCTTCGCGCCGCGTCGCCAGTTCGCGCGCTATCTGGAGGAGACGCTGTCGGAAGCACTCGCGTCATCGTTCGACGAGATGTCCCTGCGGCGGGTGCGAGCCCGGGCCGTGGGCATCCGTCGTACGCCTGCGGGTGCGGTCGTCTCCACGGCTGACGGTCGCGAGTTCGAGGCGGATGCGGTCGTGATCGCCACCGGTCTGCCCGCGCCAGCTCGCCGATGGGCCCACAGGACCTGATCGAGTCCGCGTTCTTCGTACCGGATCCATGGGCGCCGGGGGCACTCGAGTGCATCGGCGAGACCAGGTGGGACCGCCCGACGTACTGGCAGTGGGCTCCGGACTGACGATGGTCGACGTTGCCATGTCGCTGACCGACGAGGGCAATCGTCCGGACCGCGACATTCCACGCGGTCTCGCGCAATGGGCGACTCCCCAAGAGCCACGCCGACGATCCCCTGCTGGCGGCGATCCCCGACATCTCCGACTGGGGCGCGAGCCTCGCCGAGGTCCGCGAGAACGTGTCGCGCACCTGACGAGCGTGGCCACCGCGACGGGCAACTGGCGACCTGCGATGGATGGGTTGCGATTCCAGGCATCCGCGATCTGGGAGCGACTCACCGAGGAGGACCGTGAGGAGTTCCTAGCCACGGACGCAGGTGCGTGGAACGTCCTCCGACACCGGATGGCCCCGTCGAGCGCCGTGCTGTTGCGCGAGCTGCACACGGCCGGCCGGATGACCGTCGATTCCGGATCGGTCGCTGAAGTCTCCTCGTTGCCACGGGGCGGACTTCGGGTACCTAGCAACGGCACGGTTCGTGAGGTTGGCTGGGTCGTCAACTGCACCGGGCCGCTCACCGACGTGCGTGAACTGGGCGACCCATTCATCGACGACCTGCTTCGCCATCGCGGTGGGGCGAGCCTGGCGGTCGCCAGCACCGCCGGGCATGGGCGTGCGCACCAAGACGGTCGGCTCATCGGCGCGGACGGGACGCACGCGACGCGCCGCTGTGGACCCTGGCGCATGCGACGTGGCGAGCTGTGGGAGTCCACGGCGATCCCGGAGATACGCACCCAGTCGCTGGCCGTGGCGACTCGCCGTGCTCGACGCCGTCGCGCCGCTGCCCCGTCGCCTGGCAGATGGCCGGCTGGTCAGCGGGCACCACCCCGTCGCCCGCCCTCGCGATCCACTCGGGCTGCCCATCTCGACGACAGCCGAAGCGGCAGCCGCCTACAACGCGGGACTCGAGCGAGTCATGCTCCTGCAGTCCGGCGGTGAAGAGCTCCTGCGCAAGGCCACTGAGCTCGACCCGGACTTCGCGATGGCCCACGCGGCGCTCGCCATGCTGGGTCACGAAGCCGGGGCGGAGGCCGACGTCGAGCGTCTCGCTCGAAGCCGCGCGTCGAGCGGTCCGGACGCGAGGGTGACGACGCGCGAACGCAGCCTGGTCAATGTCGTCGGGCTGCGCGTCAAGGACGTACAAGCGCACCGGGCACGCTCGCGCTGATGTCACACATCGCCAGTTATCCCGCGGGACGTGCTCGCCGTGTCGGCCGCGGTCCCGACGATCGCGTTCTCCGGTGTCACCGACGTGCAGCAGGAGGCGTGGGAACTGGTCGAGGGGCTGGCCCCGCGTACGGCGACCACTGGTGGTACATCTCGCTGCTGGCGTTCACCCGTCAGGATCAGTCACGCTTCGAGGAGGCCGGGCTGCTCGCCGAGAGCGCCCTCTCGTGCGAACCGTCGTCGGGACACGCCGTGCACGCGCAGACCCACGTGCTCTACGAGACCGGCGAGCACGAGACCGGCCGGGTGTGGCTGGATCACTGGGTCGACGAGAGCGGACGATCGGCGAGTCATCGAGCCCATTTCTCCTGGCACGCGGCACTCCACGAGCTCGCGATCGGGGACACGGAGGCCGTACGTCGTCGCTACTACTCACAGCTCGCTCCTCCGGCAGTGACCGGGGTACGCGCCCTGGTCGACTCCGCGTCGCTGCTGTGGCGGTGGCGAGTCACCACGTCGGGGTGGGACGGGGCCGTCGACTTGGGAGTGACGGGTGTCGGCCAGCCGGTGTTCGCCGGCGAGACGGCGCACCACCGGTGGAGCCGGTCGTCGAAGCCGTCGGCCCGGAGCTCTTGTCACGTCCGCAGACGCCATTCGTGGCCTTCACGCTGCTGTGGCGCTTGCCGGGACAGGTGACATCGACGCGCTGCAGGCGCTCGGCAAGCAGTGCCGTCGAGTCCCGCGACTCCACCGCATACGCGAGCGTGGCGGCCGTGTGCGATGCCCTGACTGCTTCGGCGGAGGGGCGTTGGTCGGCTGCCGCCGAGATCCTGGCTGACGTGTTGCCAACGCTTCCTCGGGTCGGCGGCTCGGCCGCACAACGCGAGATCGTGGAGGAGACATTGCTGTTCTGCCTGGTCAGCAGCGGTCAGGCCGAGCGCGCCCGGGCCTTGCTCGACCAGCGGCTGGACCGTCGTACATCCCCACTGGACCTCCGCCGACAGCGCTCGCTGAGGCCCTGTCGGCGCCGATCTGTCGAGCTGAGGGGCGGACGTGGCGAGCGACGCGGTGGAGATCGAGGCCGGCGGGCGTACGGTCCGGGTCTCGAGCCCGGACCGGGTGATCTACGAGGCGACCGACTTCTCCGCCGAGGTCACCAAGCTGATGGTCGCCGAGTACTACGTCGCCGTCGAGGACGGGCTGATGCGGGCACTGCGGAACCGTCCGGTCGCCCTCGAGCGCTGGCCCAAGGGCGTACGCGAGGGAATGGTGATGTCGACCCGCGCCGACAGCCACGGCGACGCGTTCTACCAGAAGCGGATGATGCGGGGCGCGCCCGACTACGTCGAGAGCACTCGCATCCTGTTCCCGTCGGGCCGGCGTCGCGGACGAGATCTGCATGACCGAGATCGCCGTCGCTGCGTGGGCGGCGCACATGGGCGCGATCACGTTCCACCCATGGCCGACCCGCCGCGACGACAACGACCGCCCGGACGAGCTGCGGATCGACCTCGACCCGTTCGGCTCGGCAGGATTCGCCGACGCCGTACGCGTGGCCGGCGTGGCGCGTGAGCTGTTCGAGGAGCTCGGCATCCGGGCGTTCCCCAAGACCAGCGGCAAACGCGGCATCCACGTGTACGTACGCCTCGAACCGTCCTGGACCTTCACCGACGTACGCCACGGCGCCATCGCCTTCGCGCGCGAGCTCGAGCGCCGCACGGAGGGCGTGACGACGGCGTGGTGGAAGGAAGAGCGCGGCGACAACGTGTTCATCGACTTCAACCAGAACTGCCGGGATCGTACGATCGCCTCGGCCTACAGCCTCCGGCCCGCGCCCGGCGCGACGGTCTCGACCCCCGTGAGCTGGGACGAGCTGGCAGATCTCGACGACCCACGCGCGTTCACGCTGCACACCGTCCCGGAGCGGCTGGCGTGCCGGTGGCGACCCGTGGGCCGAGATCGACGACGTCGCCCACTCGCTGCGGCCGCTGCTGGATCTCTGGGACGCCGACCCCACGGAGATGCCCTATCCCCCGGAGTACCCGAAGATGCCGGGCGAGCCCAAGCGCGTCCAGCCCAGCAAGGACACCCTCAACAAGGTGCGCGACTAGCCGGCTTGGCGCCAGCCCGGCATCGCCGCGTCCATCCACGACACGCCGTCGGGCGGCAGCGTGCCGTGGGCGTCGGCGACCCTGGCCCACTCGCTGATGGCGACGGCGAACTTGGCCGGGTTGTAGACGTCCTCCTCCTTGGAGAACTGGTTGTCGCCGGCATAGGTCAGGATCGTGATGTTCGTGGGCTCATGGATCGAGCCGTCGCCCGGGTCCTGCATCCGGTTGAGGATCTCGCACACGATGCGCCCGCGCTCCTCGTCGATGACGTACCAGCTCGCGGGGAACGCCGGCATCCAGCAGCCCGGGATCGTGGTCATCGTCTTGATGATCCAGGCGCGGATCTCCTCACGGCCGTTGAACGTCCCGTACGCGTGCTCGTCGTAGGTCGCGTCCTCGGTGAACAGCTCGGCGAAGCGGTTCCAGTCGCCGGTCTCGGCAGCCACCGCGACCTCGGCGCCGTAGTGCGCGAATGCTGCCTCCAGCTCGTCCCGGCTCCATTGGCTCATCGCGGGAGTCTAGCCGCAGAACTGGAACGTGTTCTAGTGCGTCGAGAGGTGGCGCGTGGGTCGGCTGCCTAGAGTGGGCTCGTGGACCCCACGCCCTCACGGATGGATCTAGGCCGCCTCATCGAACCGAGCGGCGACCTCGCGGCCGAGGATGCGCAGCAGCTCCGCCAGGACTTCACCCGGTTCATGATGCGCTACAAGTTCGGCATCGACGAGATCGTCACGAAGCTGTCGATCCTGCGTGACGAGTTCGCCCACCTGCACAATGACAACCCGATCGAGAATGTCTCCTCGCGGCTCAAGAACCCCGAGAGCATCATCGAGAAGATGACCCGCAAGAAGTGCGAGCCGACGTTCGAGTCGATCGCCGAGCGGATCACCGACATTGCCGGAGTGCGGGTCACCTGCAGCTTCGTGTCGGAGGTCTATCAGGTGTTCGACCTGCTGACCGGTCAGGACGACGTGCGCGTCGTGGACGTGCGCGACTACATCAAGACGCCGAAGCCGAATGGCTATCGCAGCCTGCACGCGCTGGTCGAGGTGCCGGTCTTCCTCAGCGACGGAGCCGGTGCCGG
This sequence comes from uncultured Actinomycetota bacterium, assembly GCA_963800715.1. Classification (GTDB taxonomy): domain Bacteria; phylum Actinomycetota; class Actinomycetes; order Propionibacteriales; family Nocardioidaceae; genus Nocardioides. The sequence continues at coordinate 201,378 of CAWDBZ010000004.1, forward strand.
TGCTGGTCGAGGTGCAGCTGCGCACGATCGCGATGGACTTCTGGGCCAGCCTCGAGCACAAGATCCACTACAAGTATCGCCAGGACGTGCCGCAGTCACTGCTCGACGGGCTGAAGGACGCCGCCGACACGGCCGGAGCTCTCGATGACACCATGCAGCGGCTGCACACCGAGGTGAGGACGGCCGGCGAGCTGCCGCCCGAGCTGAAGGCGAAGCTCGCCGACAACCATGACCTGTCACCCGACGAGGAGTTCGTGGCGAAGCTGCGCCAGCTCGGTCACAACTGAGTCAGGCGAGCACGTCCTTGAGGTCGTACTTCGCGACCTCTTCGAGCTGGGCGTAGCCGCACGACTTCGGCTCACGATCGGGGCGCCAGCGCTTGAACTGCGCGGTGTGCCGGAACCGGTCGCCCTCCATGTGCTCGTAGCCGACCTCGACGACCCGCTCGGGCCGCAGGGGTACGAACGACAGGTCCTTGCCGCCGCTCCAGCGACTCTGGCCGCCGGGCAGCCGCGAGTCGGCGTGAGCGCTCGGCTTCCTGCCACTGACCCCACGGGTGGTCCGACAGGTCGGTCACGATCAGCGGAGCCAGCTCGTCGATCAGCTCGGCCCGCCTGCGCCTCGGTGAACGATGCGGCCACGCCGACGTGCTGCAGATTGCCGTCGTCGGCATAGAGGCCGAGCAGCATCGAGCCCAGCAACGGTCGCGCGTCGGTCGAGGTCTTGTGCAGCCGGTAGCCGGCGACGACCACGTCGGCGGTGCGGGCGTGCTTGATCTTGAGCATCGTGCGGCCGTTGGGGGCGTAGGGCTTGGCCAGCGCCTTGGCGACGATGCCGTCGAGGCCGGCGCCCTCGAACGTGCCGAACCACTCCTCGGCCTCCTCGGCATCGGTCGTCGTGCGGGTCACGTGGATCGGCGCCTTCGCCGGCTCGAGCGCCTTCTCGAGCTGCGCACGGCGTACGGAGAACGGCTCGTCCATCAGTGACTCGTCGCCGAGCGCCAGCAGGTCGAAGGCGACGAATGACGCCGGCGTCGTCTCCGCCAGCATCTGGACGCGCGAATCGGCCGGATGGATGCGCTGCGACAGCGCGTCGAACTCGAGCCGGCCGTCGATCGCCAGGAAGATCTCGCCGTCGAGCGACGCAACGCTCCGGCAGCTCGGCCTTGACGGCGTCGACGACGTCGGGGAAGTAGCGGGTCAGCTCCTTGGTCGAGCGGCTCGCCAGCACGACCTCGTCACCGTCGCGAAAGACCAGGCAGCGGAAGCCGTCCCACTTGGGCTCGTAGGACAGCCCGCCGTCGACCGAGTCCTGTGCCGGCACCCCCTTGACCGACTTGGCGAGCATCGGCTGGACGGGCGGCATCACGGGTAGGTCCATGGTCGACAGCCTAGGACGGGTCGCCGACAACGCGACACCTACAATGAGCGGGTGACTCAGCCCGCCGTCGAGGTCGTCGACCTCGTCATGCGATACGGCCCGATCACCGCCGTCAACGGCTTGAGCCTGACCGTCGCGCCCGGGCACCGTGACCGCGATCCTCGGACCCAACGGCGCGGGCAAGACGACGACGATCGAGACCTGCGAGGGATTCCGCGCGCCCGCAGTCGGGCTCCGTACGCGTGCTCGGTCTCGATCCGATCGCCGACAGCCGGGACCTGCGTCCACGGGTCGGCGTCATGCTGCAGTCCGGCGGCGCCTGGTCGGGAGTGCGCGCCCACGAGATGCTGCGGCACATCGCGTCCCTGCACGCTCATCCCCTCGACGTCGACGAGCTGATCGAACGCCTCGGCATGCAGGCGTACGGACGTACGACCTTCCGCCGGCTCTCCGGTGGCCAGCAGCAGCGACTCAGCCTCGCGATGGCGATCGTCGGTCGTCCCGAGCTGGTGTTCCTCGACGAGCCGACCGCCGGGCTCGACCCGCAGGCACGGCACGCCACCTGGGAGCTCATCGACGAGCTGCGCGACAGCGGCGTGACGACCGTGCTGACGACGCACTTCATGGACGAGGCCGAGACGCTGTCCGACCACATCCACATCGTCGACGACGGCCAGCTCATCGCGTCGGGCACGGCCGCCGAGCTCAGCTGAGTCAGGTGCCAAGAACACCGTACGTTTCGCCGCCCGTGCCGGCCTCGACGTCGAGAGCCTGATGCTGGCCCTCCCCGACGACACCAAGGTCGACGAGGTCTCCCCCGGCTCGTACGTCATCGCCGGGCACGTCGACCCCGCGCTGCTGGCGACGCTCTCGGCGTGGTGCGCCGGGCAGGGCGTGCTCACCGAGTCGGTGCTGGTCGAGCGGCAGACCCTCGAGGACCGGTTCCTCGAGCTGACCGGCAAGGCGCTGCGATGACCCTCGACCTCTCCCCCAAGCCCGGTGCCGCCGCGCCTGCCGCGATGCTGCGCTCGCAGATCGGCATGGAGCTGCGGCTGCTCCTGCGCAACGGCGAACAGCTGCTGCTGACCCTCGTCATACCCCTGATGCTGCTGATCGCCGGCACGCATTCGGACAAGATCGTCGACCTCGGCACCGGGTCGACCGATCGACATCGTCACCCCGGGCGTCCTCGCGCTGGCGATCCTGTCGACATCGTTCACCTCCCTCGCCATCGCCACCGGGTTCGAGCGGCGGTACGGCGTGCTCAAGCGGCTCGGCGCCTCACCGCTGCCGCGCTCGGGTCTGATGCTCGGCAAGATCGGCGCGATCGTGCTGGTGGAGGCCGGTCCAGCTGATCCTGCTCTGCGTCGTCGGCCAAGCTGATCGGCTGGCACCCGCACGGCGGGCTCGGTGCGTTCGGCTGGCTCGCGCTGCTTGCCGTGCTCGGCACGGCGGCGTTCGGCTCCCTCGCGTTGCTGATCGCCGGCACACTGCGCGCCGAGGCGACTCTCGCGGTCGCCAACCTCGTCTACGTGCTGCTGCTCGTCGGTGGCGGATTGATCGTCCCGCTGAGTCGCTACGGCGGCGCTGAGCACGCCCTCAAGCTGTTGCCGTCCGGCGCGCTCGGCCAGGGCCTGCGAGACGCGTTCCACGGCACGTCGCCCGGGCTCGTTGCCGGTCGTCGTGCTGCTCGTGTGGGCCGGTGTCGCCGGGCGCTGGCGGCAAGGACGTTCAAATGGGAATGAGCAACGCGTTGGCGTCTGCGGTCGCCCGATCAGGCCGCGGTCGAGCGGTGGGCCTGGGCTGCGCTCGTCGCCAACACGCGTGATCGTGCTCACCGGCGGACTCGTACGCCTGACCGGCTCCGGGCTCGGCTGCCCGACCTGGCCGCGGTGCACCGACGACTCGTTCGTGCCACATCGCGCGCTCGGCACCCACGGCGTCATCGAGTTCAGCAACCGGATGCTGACGTACGTGCTGGTCGCCGTCGTGGTCGGCGACCTACATCGCCGTACGGCGCTGGGTCGCACAGCACGCCGGCGATGCGCCGGCTCGCGCTGGTGATCGCGCTCGGCGTGCCGCTTCAGGCCGTCGTCGGCGGCATCAGCGTGCTGACCGACCTCAACCCGTGGGTCGTGTCGCTCCACCTGATCATCTCGATGGTGATGATCGCGACCTCGATGCTGCTGGTCTTCCGGGTGCGCGGCTTGCGCCGGGTGGCGTCATCCGGGCCCAGACCGGCCGCGTCATCTCGATGTATGTCGTTGCTGTGGGTCGTCGTCTACCTCGGCACGGTCGTCACCGGCAGCGGTCCGCACGCTGGCGACGCCCAGCCCCCCGCAACGGCCTCGACCCGCACGTCATGAGCCACGTCCACGCCGCCGCGGTCTACGCGCTCGTCGCCGTGACGATCATGCTGTGCTGGGCAGCTCCGCAAGCTGCCGGCGTTCCGGCTCGCGCTGCTCATGCTGGCGATGGAGTTCGCGCAGGCGACGATCGGTTTCGTGCAGTACTTCACGAACCTGCCGATCGCCCTCGTCGCTGCGCACCTGGTCGGCGCGGCCGCGCTGATCGCCACCGGCACGCGCCTGCTTCTCGAGATCGTCTCGCCGACCAGGCAGCCCATGATCGCTGCACAGGCCGCTCGTCCGCGCTGAGACTGATCCGTCCGTGCTTCTCAGTCGTCTTCGACGTGAGCCGTCATCATCGTTGAGATGAGGATCCCGGGGAGCTCGACCCCGAACTTCACGACCGCACGCGCCGGAGGTTCGGTCACGAACACCTTCGCGTACTCCTCGTTCATGCCCGCGAAGTCCTCGGCTCTGGCGAGCAGCACGGTCACCTGCACGACGTCCGCGATACCGCCGCCTGCGGCTGCCACGATCGCCAGACAGTTGCGCAACGACTGCCTGGTCTGATCCTGGATCGACGCACCGGCCAGCGTCCCGGTCGAGACGTCTGTGCCGGTCATGCCGGACACGTGGACGGTCGAGCCGATCTTGACGCCCTGGCTGTAGAGCGGTGAGCTCGGCGCATCGTCCGTGTGGATGATCTGTCTGGTCATCCGCGGAGAGTACCCCGACCCCGCTGTGCGTCAGCCAGCGTCGGTGCCGGGGCCAAGCCAGCGATCGGCGTCCATCGGGAATACCCAGCGGCGCCCGGGCCACTCGGTCAGCGACCACAGCTGCCGACGTTGCGGGAGATACGTGATCTCCTCGGGGCCGGTCGGGAGCACCCCGCCGTACCGGACGAAGTGACCCGGGCTGCCGACCCACAGGTCGCCGGCGATCCCCTTGCCGTTGCTCGACGTGACGACCCACGTGCCGTCGACGATGACGGCGCCCTGCATCCGCGCCACCTGCCGATCGTGCAGCTCTGTCGGCAGGGACCAACCGCGATCGTCGCTCCGCAGCAGTTCGGTGTCGCGGTCGATCGGGTAGCGGATCAGCCGATGGCTGCCGCCCTTCACGCCATACTCGCCGGCGACGAGATGATCCTCCTCGCCGGCCCGATCCAGGGACATGAACGAGTACGTCATCTTCGCGGCTCCCTCGTCGTGCTCCCCGGCATACGAGCTGAACTGCGGCAGGACGTAGCGGTAGCCCTTGGTTCGCAGCCGGTTTCGAACCCTGACGATGTCGTCCAGACGGAACACCCGGATCCCGGCCGAGCTGCCCGCGACGAAGAGGTGCTTGCCGTACCAGACGATGCCACCGGCGTGCACCCGAACCGGCAGCAACCGATGGAACAGGAACAGGAATCGACGCGGCTCCACGAGCAGCACATGCCGATAGCGCGGCGCGGCGTCGTCGGTCCAGTCGATCACCGAGATGCGTGAGCCGAAACGGAACCAGCGCTGCCTCTCGGGGCCGTACCAGCTGACCATGACGACGTCGTGACCCTCGAACATCCCCCCGGAAGGATCGGCGCCGTACGCGTCCGCGGACGTCGTGATCCCTTGGGGGAACCAGCGTGCGGTGTCCTGATCACCCTGCTGCCACGTCATGCCGTCGAGCGGTGCCTCGCCGGGCACGCTGGTGTGGGAGCCAGTCCGGTTGAGGTCCGTGAGCACGCCCCGGAGGCCGACCTTCCTGAACCGGCGAAAGAAGCGTCCCGTGAGGCTGAACTCGTCCGCTGCCGCAACGAGACGGTATTCCGGTGCGCCCATCCGGCCACCCTACGAGGTCAGCGGAGCCACATCAGGCGGCAGCCTTCGTCGTCGCAGCCGTCGTGCAGGACGAAGCCCTGCTGGGCGTATGCGTCGACCGCTGCGGAGTTGCCGTCCATGACCCGCAGCCTCAACGGCCGTCCGTCGGCCCAGCGGATCACGGTCTGGATCAGGTCACGTCCGATGCCACGTCGCCTGGCCTCTGCGGCAACCCACATGGAGATGAGCTCGGTGTGCTCCTCGACGACTCGACCCGCCGACCATCCCGACGGGGCGGTCCCCGTCGAAGGCGATGAAGCACGGGCCGTCGGCGAGCCGCTCGCGCCAGCGCGCCTCGGTGTCGTTGTCGCCGGTCCACATCGCGGTCGACGAGGAGAATGCCTGCGGATCCTCGCTCAGCGAGCGCTGCCGCAGCTGGCGCCAGTCGGCCCAGTCGTCGGGTCCCACCTCACGGATCTCGACGCTCATGGACGTCGTAGCCGTTCGGTCGGTACGGGGAGCACCTGCCGCTCGCCGATGTCTCGAGGAGCGCCGACGACCAGCGCGAAGTCTGCGTTGGCCACCAGGACCTCGTCGGGATTGCACTCGACGAGCACGACGCGCTGCTCGGTGCCGTCGTCATGCACCAACAGCCATACGTCTGCGAGGTAGCTCAGGCCGATGTCGTCGAGGGTCTGCTCGGCCGAGAACCGGTCCATCGCCTCGCCGAGCCGAAAGCCGAAGATCGTCGACGGAACGACCAGGCCACCGACATCCGGGATCAGGTAGCCGATCAGCTCACCGTCATCGAGCCGGTGGTGCGGCTCCCACTCGCGGGGAATCACCGCAGGAACGGGTCGATCGCCGCCGCCGACGAACAGCAGCGCCAGATAGGCGTTCGAGAAGTGGAAGAGCCGCATCGGCTTGATCACCGAGAGCTCCTCGGTCTCGCGCGCACGCGACTGGAGGTCGTACGCCTCGACCAGGAAGACGATGCCGAGGGTGATCGCGATCGCCGGGTAGAACCAGCCGGTCGGCGTCAGGGGCCACAGCGCCAACGAGGTGCGCCACCATGAGCCACGAGTAGGCCACGATCTGCTTGGCGACCTCGGCCGAGCTCACCACCGAAGGCAGCATCGGCACGCTTGGCTGCCGAGTAGTCCTCGCGATATCGCATCGCGAGCGCCCAGAAGTGCGGCGGCGTCCAGAAGAACACGACCAGGAACAGCACGAATGGCGCCCAGGCCAGCTGATCGGTGACCGCAGTCCAGCCGATCATGGCGGGGAAGCAACCGGCGGCGCCGCCCCAGACGATGTTCTGGGTCGTGCGGCGCTTGAGGATCATGGTGTAGCCGACGACGTAGAACACATTGGCGGCCAGGGCGAGACCGGCCGAGAGCCAGTTGACGTACAGCCCCAGGACCAGCGGTCGAGACGACTCCGAGCACGAGTCCGAACACCAAGGCGTTGCGGGTCGGGATCTGGTGACGGGCGAGCGGCCGGCGCGACGTGCGGCGCATCAGCTGGTCGATGTCGGCGTCGACGACGCAGTTGAGCGCGTTGGCGCTGCCCGCCGAGAGCGCGCCGCCGACGAACGTGGCCACGACGAGCCACAGCGGCGGAACGCCCTGCTGGGCCAGGAACATCACCGGAACCGTGGTCAGCAGCAGCAGCTCGATGATGCGCGGCTTGGTGAGCGCGACGTACGACATGACGACGTCGTTGAACGACGGAGAAGTGGGTACACCCGGACCGTGGGCGGAGGTCACGTCGACGGCGGTCACATGCAGCAGTCTAAACGACGCGAGTAGGCTCGACGTGACGGCCTGAGAAGCCGCTCCAACCCGATTCGAACACGACGATCAGGAGCCACAGCTGTGACGTCCGGAACCCCCTCCCTGGAGTGGACTGACCTCGACAAGAAGGCCGTGGACACCGTCCGTCTGCTGGCCGCCGACGCCGTTCAAAAGGTCGGCAACGGCCACCCCGGGACCGCCATGAGCCTCGCCCCCGCGGCCTACATGATCTACCAGAAGCTGATGCGCCACGATCCCTCCGATCCGCACTGGATCGGCCGCGACCGGTTCGTCCTGTCGTGCGGTCACTCGAGCCTCACGCAATACATCCAGCTCTTCCTCGCGGGCTACCCGATGACGCCTCGACGACCTCAAGTCGCTTGCGTACCTGGGGCTCGCAGACGCCGGGTCACCCCGAGTACAACCACACGCCCGGCGTCGAGGTCACGACCGGCCCGCTGGGACAGGGCGTCGCCAACGCGGTGGGTTTCGCGATGGCGGCTCGCCGCGAGCGCGGCCTGCTCGATCCGGCCACGGCCGCCGGCGAGAGCCCGTTCGACCACGACGTCTACGCGATCTGCTCCGACGGCGACCTCGAGGAAGGCGTCTCCGCGGAGGCGTCCTCGCTGGCCGGCCACCAGAAGCTCGGCAACCTGACTCTGCTCTACGACGACAACAAGATCTCGATCGAGGACGACACCAACGTCGCGTTCAGCGAGGACGTCGCCGCGCGCTACGAGGCGTACGGCTGGCACGTGCAGACGATCGACTGGACCAACGGCGGCACCGAGTACGTCGAGGACGTCCAGGCGCTCTGGGACGCCTACCAGGCAGCCGCTGCTGTCACCGACAAGCCGTAGTTCATCCAGCTCCGCACGATCATCGCCTGGCCGGCTCCGACCGCGCAGAACACCGGCGGCTCGCACGGGTCAGCTCTGGGCGATGACGAGATCACGGCCACCAAGAAGCTCCTCGGGCTTCGATCCGGAGCAGACGTTCATCGTCGGCGACGACGTCCTCGCCGCACGCGCAGCGGCCCGCGACCGCGGTACCGGCCGCAGGAGAATGGCAGGAGTCGTTCGACGCGTGGAAGGCCGAGCACGCCGACGGGGCCGCGTTGCTCGAGCGGCTCACCAGAGCGCGAGCTCCCCGATGGCTGGGACGCCGACTTGCCGACGTACGACGCCGATCACAAGGGCGTCGCCACCCGCGTGGCGTCCGGTGAGTTCCTGTCCGCCGCCGTCGCCCAAGCTGCCCGAGCTGTGGGGTGGCTCGGCCGATCTCGCCGGCTCCAACAACACGACCCCCAAGGGCGAGCCGTCGTTCCTGCCGCCCGAGCACTCGACCAAGTCGTTCCAGGGCGACTGGTACGGCCGGGTGCTGCACTTCGGCATCCGCGAGCACGCGATGGGCGCGGTGCTCAACGGGATGGCCCTGCACGGGCTCGACCCGGCCCGTACGGCGGCACGTTCCTCGTGTTCAGCGACTACATGCGCGCCGTCCGTACGCCTCGCGGCCCTGCAGGAGCTGCCGGTCACGTACGTCTGGACTCACGACTCGATCGGTCTCGGTGAGGACGGACCCACGCACCAGCCGATCGAGCACCTCGCTGCACTGCGTGCCATCCCGGGCCTCGACGTCATCCGTCCGGCCGACGCCAACGAGACGTCGCCGCGTGGAAGGCGGTCCTCGGGCATCACCGACCGTCCCGACGGCACTGGCGCTGAGCCGGCAGAACCTCCCGACGTTCCCGCGCGGCACCGACGGCTACGCGAGCGCTGATCCGGGTCGCCAAGGGCGCCTACACCTGCTCGACACCGACGGCGACCCTGACGTGATCCTCGTCGGCACCGGGTCGGAGGTGCAGATCGCCGTCAAGGCACGCGAGCTGCTCGGCAGCCGACGGCATCAAGGCGCGAGTCGTCTCGATGCCCTGCCGTGAGTGGTTCGAGCAGCAGGACGAGGCATACCGCGAGAGCATCATCCCGGCCGGCCTGCGTGCCCGTGTCTCGGTCGAGGCCGGCGTGGCGTTCGGCTGGCGCGACATCGTCGGCGACGCCGGTCGCATCGTGAGCATCGAGCACTACGGCGCCTCGGCCGACTTCGCAGACGCTGTACGAGAAGTTCGGCATCACCGCCGAGGCTGTCGTCGCCGCCGCCAAGGACTCGATCGCGGCAGCCGGCGCGGCACCCACCGCGCCGTTCCACGCGCGGCCGGCCGGACCAGTCGGACCCGGCGACAACGCCGACGCCCCAAGACGCACTGACCTCGTACAACTGAATCCTCACGAAGGAGACACCATGAACGACCGCTTGCAGGCCCTCGCCGACGCCGGAGTATCCATCTGGCTCGACGACCTGTCCCGCGAACGCATCGAGTCCAGGCAACCTCGCGAACTCGTCGACGGATTCCGGCGTCGTCGGCGTCACGACCAACCCGACGATCTTCGCCAGGCGCCCTCTCCAACGGCGAGCGTACGTCGACGCAGATCAAGGAGCTCAAGGCTTCCGGCGCCGACGTCGACAAGGCCGTCTTCGAGCTGACCACGACCGACGTCCAGCAGGGCTGCGACATCCTGCAGGGCGTCTACGACGCCACCAACGGTGTCGACGGCCGGGTCTCGATCGAGGTCGAGCCGGGCCTTGCCCGCGACACCGACGCGACACGATCGAGCATGGCCAAGAAGCTGTGGGACAAGGTCGGCCACCCCAACACGCTGATCAAGATCCCCGCGACCGTCGAAGGTCTGCCGGCGATCGCCGCGACGATCGCCGAGGGCATCAGCGTCAACGTGACGCTGATCTTCTCGCTGGATCGCTACCGCGGCGTGATGGACGCCTACCTGACGGCCTCGAGCAGGCCGACGCCGACGGCCGGGATCTCTCGCAGATCCACTCCGTCGCGTCGTTCTTCGTCAGCCGGGTCGACTCCGAGGTCGACAAGCGCCTCCCCGAGGACAGCCCGCTGCGTGGCAAGGCCGCCATCGCCAACGCGCGACTCGCCTACGAGGCGTACGAGGAGGTCTTCGGCTCCGACCGGTTCAAGGCGCTCGAGGCCAAGGGCGCCAACACCCAGCGTCCGCTGTGGGCCTCGACCGGCGTCAAGGATCCGAGCCTACTCCGACACGATGTACGTCACCGAGCTCGTCGTCGCCAACACGGTCAACACGATGCCCGAGAAGACGCTCCAGGCGTTCGCTGACCACGGCGAGATGCATGGCGACGGGTCACGACACGTACGAAGAGTCGCGCGACGCGATCGCCGCGCTCGAGGCGAAGGCATCAGCTACGACGACGTCGTCGAAGGTGCTGGAGGACGAGGGACTGCGAGAAGTTCGACGCCTCGTGGGCTGAGCTCGTCGAGACGGTGTCCACCGAGCTCGACAAGGCCTGACACGTGGTCGAGCTCGATCCTGCACCGCGCTCACGTCGGCAGCGACGAGTACGTACGGATCGGCGCTCGAAGAGCTGGTGCCATCGACAACGGTCGCCGTCGCGCATCGCCGCGCAGGATCCGACCGAGTGGGGTCCGGACGCCGAGTCCGAGGCATCGATCCGGCTGAGCTGGACGGTCTTGGCCGAGTCGTCTCGGCCGCTGTCGCCGAGATCGAGCGAGCTGCGCGGAGCACCTGGCGGCCAAGGGCTCGATCATGTCGTCCTGTGCGGCATGGGCGGCTCGTCACTGGCGCCCGAGGTCATCTGCCACACCGCCGGCGTTCAGATCACGGTCCTCGACTCGTCGCAGCCCGACATGGTGCGCGCGGCGATCGCCGACCGGCTCGAGCGCAGCATCGTGGTCGTTGCCAGCAAGTCCGGCGGCACGATCGAGACCGACAGCCAGCGCCGTGCGTACGAAAAGGCGTTCACCGACGCCGGCCTCACCCCGACCGACCACATCGTCGTCGTGACCGATCCAGGCTCGCCGCTCGACAAGGAAGCGACGAGCCGCCGGCTATCGCGTGTTCCACGCCGATCCCGACGTCGGTGGCCGCTACTCGGCGCTGACCGCGTTCGGGCTCGTGCCAAGCGGTCTGGCCGGCGCCGATGTCGGCGCAGCTGCTCGACGAAGCGGCGTCCGGCATCGAGACGTCGCTGCCGCCGATGACGCCGACAACCCAGGACTGCGGCTCGGCGCCCTGCTCGGCGTCGCCAACATCGCCATCGCGTCGACAAGCTCGTGCATCGCCGACAGTCGACCGGCATCAGGGTCTCGGCGACTGGATCGAGCAGCTCGTCGCAGAGTCCACCGGCAAGCAGGGCAAGGGCATCCTCCCGGTCGTCGTGCCAGTCGACGAACGCCGTCAACTTCAACCCCAGCACCGCCGACTCGAAGTCCTGGTGACGTTCGGCCCGGCTTCGATGTTCGACCGCGTCAGCCCCGCGTCCGGCTGGGCATCGCGATCGACGCCCCGCTCGGCGCCGCAGATGCTGCTGTGGGAGTACGCCGTCGTGGTCGCCGGCCGCATCATCGGCATCAACCCGTTCGACCAGCCCGATGTCGAGAGCGCCAAGCAGGCCGCCCGCGACCTGCTTGGGTGGCGGCGGCGACAAGCCGACGCCGGACTTCAGCGTCGACGGAATCGACGTCTTCAGCCCCGAGGGCAGCACCGTCGCCGAAGCCGTCGACTGGCTGTTCGGCACGGTCGATCCGCAGCACGGCTATCTCGCCGTGCAGGCCTACCTCGACCGCGACACCTTCGCCGACTTCGCCGGCATCCGCGAGGTGCTCGCGCGAGCGCCTCGGTCGGCCGGTCACGTTCGGCTGGGGGCCTCGCTTCCTGCACTCGACCGGTCAGTTCCACAAGGGCGGCACCCCGACGGGTGTCTTCCTGCAGATCACCGGCGACCCGGTCGAGGACCTCGCCGTGCCGGGTCGCGAGTTCACCTTCGGCGGGTTCATCGACTCGCAGGCAGCCGGTGATGCGGCCGTGCTCCGTGATCATCAGCGGCCGGTGCTCCGGCTGCACCTGAAGGACGTCCCGGCCGGTCTGGCCAAGGTCAGAGAGGCTCTCGCGTGATCGACAACCCACTGCGCGACCAACGCGATCGTCGCCTCCCGAGGATCGCCGGGCCGTGCAGCCTCATCCTGTTCGGAGTCACCGGCGACCTCGCGAAGAAGAAGCTCATCCCGGCGGTCTACGACCTCGCCAACCGTGGCCTGCTGCCCCCCGGCTTCGCGATCGTCGGCTTCGCACGGCACGACTTCGGCACCCAGCAGTTCGCCGGCATGATCAAGCAGGCCGCCAAGGACGGTGCGCGTACGACGTGGAGCGAGACCGTGTGGAAGCAGCTCGCTGCCGGCATCCGGTTCGTGCCCGGCGAGTTCGACGACGACGACGCATGGGAGCGGCTCGGCAAGACGATGGCCGAGCTCGACGAGCAGCAGGGCACCGGCGGCAACCACGCGTTCTACCTGTCGATCCCGCCGGGGCTGTTCCCTGTCGTCGTCTCGCAGATCAAGAAGCACGGCCTCGCCGAGTCCTCGAAGGGCTGGCGCCGAGTCGTCATCGAGAAGCCGTTCGGGCACGATCTCGCCTCGGCCAAGGAGCTCAACCGGATCGTCGCCGAGGTGTTCCCCCGCGAGTCGGTGTTCCGCATCGATCACTACCTCGGCAAGGAGACCGTCCAGAACCTCCTGGCGTTCCGCTTCGCCAACGGGATGTTCGAGCCGATCTGGAACAACCACTACGTCGACCACGTGCAGATCACGATGGCCGAGGACATCGGCATCGGATCGCGGGCCGGCTACTACGACGGCATCGGCGCCGCCCGCGACGTGATCCAGAACCACCTGCTGCAGCTGATGGCGCTGATCGCGATGGAGGAGCCGGTCTCGTTCAACGCCTCGAGCCTGCGCATCGAGAAGCAGAAGATCCTCGCCAACGCCCGACCGCCCGCCCGGATGGACCTGCACACCGCCCGCGCGCAGTACGCCGGCGGCTGGGCCGGCGGCGAGCACGTCCTCGGCTACCTCGAGGAGGAGGGCATCCCCAAGTCGTCGAAGACCGAGACGTTCGCGGCGATGCGCATCGACATCTCGACCCGCCGCTGGGCGGGCGTGCCGTTCTACCTGCGTGCCGGCAAGCGGCTGGGCCGTCGAGTCACCGAGCTCGCCGTCGTGTTCAAGCGGGCGCCGCACCAGCCGTTCAGCAAGAACGACGTCGAGGAGCTCGGCCAGAACGCCCTGGTCATGCGGATCCAGCCCGACGAGGGCGTGACGCTGCGCTTCGGCGCCAAGGTCCCCGGCACCACGATGGAGATCCGCGACGTCAACATGGACTTCGCCTACGGCGGCGCGTTCGTCGAGAGCAGCCCCGAGGCGTACGAACGACTCATCCTCGACGTCCTGCTCGGTGACCCGCCGCTGTTCCCGCAGCACGAGGAGGTCGAGCTGGCCTGGAAGATCCTCGACCCGGTCATCGCGCACTGGGACCGGCAGAAGTCGATCGACACCTACCCGTCCGGGACCTGGGGTCCCGAGTCCGCCGACGCGATGATCGCCCGCGACGGCCGCACCTGGAGGCGTCCCTGATGGAGATCGCACTCGAAAAGACCAACTCGGCCCGCATCGCTCGCGCGCTCGTCAAGGCCCGCGTGGCCGCCGGCAGCCCGGCGATGGACATGGCGTTCACCCTGCTCGTCGTGACCGACGACGAGAACGTCGCGGAGGCGCTGAAGACCGCCACCACCCTGTCGCGCGAGCATCCGTCACGGGTCATCGGCGTCATCCTCGGCGACGGCCGCGGCGCCGCCGAGCTCAACGCGAAGGTGAGGGTCGGCGAGAACTCGTCCGGCGAGTCGATCCTGCTGCGCATCTCCGGCGAGCTCACCAAGCACGCCGAGTCGGTCGTACTCCCGCTGCTGCTGCCCGACTCCCCCATCGTCGTGTGGTGGCCCGGCAAGCCCCCGACCAATCCGTCCGAGGATGCGATCGGCAAGCTGGCGCAGCGCCGGCTGACCGACGCAGAGGCGACCGACTCGCCGATCCGCTCGCTCAAGGCGGTGGCCCGCAAGTACGTCACCGGGCGACACAGACCTGTCCTGGACCCGCCTGACGCCGTGGCGCGCGCTGCTCGCGGCCGCCCTCGACCAGTCGACCGGCAAGGTCACTGGCGGCACGGTCGTCGCCGGAGCGGGCAACCCGGCCGCCACGCTGCTCGTGGCCTGGCTCGAGAGCCGCCTCAAGGTCGACGATCACGACGCGCAAGAGCGACAGGGCGAGCAGATCGTCCGTCGTGCTCAACACCGCACGACGGCGACGTGCTGATCGAGCGGATCACGGACCACGTCGTGCCATTTCAGCGTGCCGGGCTCATCACCCCGCGAGGTGCCGCTCGGCGCTCGTACGCTCGCTGAGCTGCTCGCCGAGGACCTGCGCCGGCTCGACGCCGACGAGATCTACGAGGCCACGATCAAGCACATGCTCGAGGATCATGACCGTCGAGAGTCTGCCCGGACGCGACACCCTGGCCGCGGCCATCGCCATCGGCTGACCGAGCTGCTGGAGGAGATCCAGGCCGACGGCAGGCGACCCAGCGTCGTACTCACCGGCGGCACGATCGCGATCGACACGTACGAGGCGCTGACAGCAGGCTCGGTCGACTGGAGCGAGGTCGACTTCTACTGGGGTGATGAGCGCTTCGTCCCCGCCGGTCACGCCGATCGCAACGACCAGCAGGCCCGCGACGCGTTCCTGACCCGCCTCGGCGTGCCCAACGAGCGCATCCACTCGATGCCGTCACACGGCTGTGACCTCAGCACCGCTGAGGCGGCCGACGCAGTATGCCGCCGAGCTGCCGCCCGAGCCCTTCGACCTGGTGCTGCTCGGCGTCGGACCCGATGGTCACGTCGCGTCGCTGTTTCCCGGCTTCGCCCAGCTGCACGAGTCCGAGCGTCAGGTCGTCGAGGTGTTCGACTCCCCCAAGCCGCCGCCGGTGCGCATCTCGATGACGTTCCCGAGGCTCAACAACAGCGCGCGCGTGTGGTTCCTGGTCGCCGGCGAGGGCAAGGCGGAGGCCGTGGCGCGTGCACTCGGCGACGGCACCCTCGACGACACGCCAGCCACCGGTGCCCACGGCATCGACGAGACGCTGTGGCTGATCGACGAAGCCGCGGCTTCCCAGCTCTGACGCGAGCGACCGTCGGGCCACGGCGAACCGGCGCGACGCGTATGAGTGACGTCACCGACGCGCGCGAGTGGGCGCCAGGTCACGCGCTCGGACTGAGCTCAGAAGATGACTTCGCCGGTCTTGCGCTTGTTGCGCAGCTGCTCGATCGCCTCGGTCAGGATCTCGGCCGCCTCGGTCTCGGAGCGCCGCTCCTTCACGTAGGCGAGGTGGGTCTTGTAGGGCGCGATCTTCTGCGCGAGCTGGAGGTTCTCGGCATCGATACCGGCCGGCATGCCACAGCGCGGGCAGTCCCACGTCTCGGGCGTCTCCGCCTCGATCGCGAACTGCAGCACCGTCGTGTGGTCGTTGATGCAGAAGAACGTCACCGACTGCCGAGGAGCGGCCTCGCCGCGCTCAGCTTCACCCATGGGGCCCGAGCCGATACGGCTTCCCCTGATTGCACCAGCGGCCACTAGCTACTCACCTTCAGGAGCAGGCCGAGTGCGAAGATGCACACGACCCAGACGACTGCGATACCGACCGTGATGCGGTCGAGGTTGCGCTCGGCGACCGAGGAGCCACCGAGCGAGCTGGAGACGCCGCCACCGAACATGTCGGAGAGGCCCCCGCCACGGCCCTTGTGCATGAGGACCAGCACGATCATCAGGCAGCTGCTGATCGCCAGGATTACGGAAAACGCGATTATCACTGTTGGGCCTTCGTTGTCAGGCGCCGGACAGGTCCGGCATGTCATAGAACCGAGCGATCCCGGCGAATTCCTCCGCCTGGAGGCTTGCACCG
>CAWDBZ010000005.1:0-125944 GCA_963800715.1 uncultured Actinomycetota bacterium
GGCCACATACTCCTTAGAAAGGAGGTGATCCAGCCGCACCTTCCGGTACGGCTACCTTGTTACGACTTCGTCCCAATCGCCAGCCCCACCTTCGACGGCTCCCTCCACAAGGGTTGGGCCACCGGCTTCGGGTGTTGCCGACTTTCGTGACGTGACGGGCGGTGTGTACAAGGCCCGGGAACGTATTCACCGCAGCGTTGCTGATCTGCGATTACTAGCGACTCCGACTTCATGGGGTCGAGTTGCAGACCCCAATCCGAACTGAGACCGGCTTTTTGGGATTCGCTCCACCTTGCGGTATCGCAGCCCTTTGTACCGGCCATTGTAGCATGCGTGAAGCCCTGGACATAAGGGGCATGATGACTTGACGTCATCCCCACCTTCCTCCGAGTTGACCCCGGCAGTCTCCTATGAGTCCCCACCATTACGTGCTGGCAACATAGGACGAGGGTTGCGCTCGTTGCGGGACTTAACCCAACATCTCACGACACGAGCTGACGACAGCCATGCACCACCTGTATACCGACAAAAGGGGCTCTATCTCTAGAGCTTTCCGGCATATGTCAAACCCAGGTAAGGTTCTTCGCGTTGCATCGAATTAATCCGCATGCTCCGCCGCTTGTGCGGGCCCCCGTCAATTCCTTTGAGTTTTAGCCTTGCGGCCGTACTCCCCAGGCGGGGCGCTTAATGCGTTAGCTGCGGCACGGAATCCGTGGAATGGACCCCACACCTAGCGCCCAACGTTTACGGTGTGGACTACCAGGGTATCTAATCCTGTTCGCTCCCCACACTTTCGCTCCTCAGCGTCAGGATATTCCCAGAGAACCGCCTTCGCCACCGGTGTTCCTCCTGATATCTGCGCATTTCACCGCTACACCAGGAATTCCGTTCTCCCCTGAATACCTCAAGTCTGCCCGTATCGGAAGCACGCTCACAGTTAAGCTGTAAGTTTTCACTCCCGACGCAACAGACCGCCTACGAGCCCTTTACGCCCAATAATTCCGGACAACGCTCGGACCCTACGTATTACCGCGGCTGCTGGCACGTAGTTGGCCGGTCCTTCTTCTGTACCTACCGTCACCACCGTTATTGGCGCTTCGTCGGTACTGAAAGAGGTTTACAACCCGAAGGCCGTCATCCCTCACGCGGCGTTGCTGGATCAGGCTTTCGCCCATTGTCCAATATTCCCCACTGCTGCCTCCCGTAGGAGTCTGGGCCGTGTCTCAGTCCCAGTGTGGCCGGTCACCCTCTCAGGCCGGCTACCCGTCGAAGCCTTGGTGAGCCGTTACCTCACCAACAAGCTGATAGGCCGCGAGCACATCCTCCACCGATAAAACTTTCCACGCGTATCTCATGCGAGAGTGCGTCGTATTCGGTATTAGACGCCGTTTCCGGCGCTTATCCCGAAGTGGAGGGCAGATTACTCACGTGTTACTCACCCGTTCGCCGCTCGTGTACTCCCGAAGGAGCCTTACCGCTCGACTTGCATGTGTTAAGCACGCCGCCAGCGTTCGTCCTGAGCCAGGATCAAACTCTCCGTAGAAAAACAAAACCGCCCCGGCCCGAAGACCGATGACGGAAGAAGAGATGCCTCCTGGCGGGATCAAATCACTGACAAAATTGTCAGAATCATTGTCTCACCAAAGAAATCTGTTCGTCGAAGACCGAAGTCATCGACGGACAGGGCATTACAAACTAATTCGTCGACTATGACACACTGTTGAGTTCTCAAAGATCAGACGCGCACCAGCTCCGGCTTCTCAGCCGGCACCGGGGCAACCTAACAAAACTTACCGGTCCGCCTCGTGCGAGTCAACTTGAAAGCTTGGTCGCGAGTCGAGGTGAACCCGGCCGCCGGAGCATGCGGATCCTCCCGTTTCGGGGCCGATTGGCCCCCGAGTGGTTCCGCCGCATCCCTGCGGCGAGGTCAAACATTAGACGACGCCTGCGCACGGGCCAAATCGGGGGTGCCGAGAACGCAAACCCGCAGGTCAGAGGCCTTTTGGCGGCCGCGGTCGGGTCACCGCCGGACGGTACGTCGACACGGTGGCCTCCCCCGTCAGCCAGAACCGCCAGGGCCGATCGGGGTCTCCGCGCAGGCCTACGCGGGGTCCGGTGGACACCTCCGATGCCGGCTCGCCGGGCTTGAGAGTGACCGGACCCGTGACCAGATCGTTGCCGTTGTCGCTCAAGGCGATGCCCAACGCCTTGCACAACCGGGCCGGACCACGGGCCAGGTCGCGGTCACGGACGCCCGGGCGCCGGGACCGCGCGAGCTCGATCCCCTCGGTGATCTCCCCCGCCCGCAGCAGCACGGCGCTGGCAACGCCCTCCTCGCCGGTCACCACGTTGCAGCACACGTGCATGCCGTAGGTGAAGTAGCAGTAGAGGTGCCCGGGCGGCCCGAACATGACCGCGTTGCGCGAGGTGCGGCCACGGTAGGCGTGCGACCCCGCGTCGTTCGCCCCGTCGTACGCCTCGACCTCGGTGAGCCGGAGCGCCACGCTCCCCACATCACTGGCGTGCCGGAGCTCCGCGCCCAGCAGCCGTGGTGCGACCTCCAGAACCGGCCCGGAGAGCAGCGCGCGGAGGCTAGTGCCCCGCACGGGAGGTCCTTGCGCGCTTCGCGCGCCTATAGCCCGCACATCGCGGCGTTGCCGTCACTCGCGAGACAACTCGGCATGGCTTCGCTCCGGCGCCTTGCACTGCACAGACTCTGAACACGCCAAGCATCCAAGTACCTCCCGAGCGGGACACTAGGCAAGCCGGCCGTGCACCCGCTGGACCGCGGCGGCGAGCTCGTCGAGCTGTTCGGCGACGCGTCCGGGCGCCGTTCCGCCCCTCCCGTCGCGAGAGGCGACCGAGCCCTCGACCGTGAGCACCTCGCGCACGGCCGGAGTGAGCTGAGGCGAGACCTCGGCCAGCTGCTCGTCGGTGAGCTCGTCGAGCTCGCAGCCGAGCTCCTCGCAGCGCCGCACGCAGGCGCCGGCCACCTCGTGCGCCACCCGGAACGGCACGCCCTCGCGGACCAGCCACTCGGCGACGTCGGTGGCGAGCGAGAAGCCCTGCGGTGCCAGCTCGGCCATCCGATCGGTGTCGAACTCCAGCGTCGCGACCATCCCGGTCACCGCAGGCAGCAGCACCTCCAGGGTGTCCACGGAGTCGAAGACCGGCTCCTTGTCCTCCTGCAGGTCGCGGTTGTAGGCCAGCGGCAGCGCCTTGAGGGTCGCGAGCAGGCCGGTGAGGTTCCCGATCAGCCGGCCGGCCTTGCCGCGGGCGAGCTCGGCGATGTCGGGGTTCTTCTTCTGCGGCATGATGCTCGACCCCGTCGACCAGGAGTCGTGGAGCCGGACGAAGCCGAACTCCCGGGTCGACCAGAGGATCAGCTCCTCGGCGAGGCGGCTGATATCGACGCCGACCTGGGCGCAGACGAAGGCGAACTCGGCGACGAAGTCTCGGGACGAGGTGGCATCGATCGAGTTGCCGGCGCCTCGCCCGAAGCCCAGCTCGTGAGCCACCTGGTCGGCGTCGAGGCCCAGACTGTTGCCGGCCAACGCTCCTCCACCGTACGGCGACTCCGCGCTCGTCCGAGCCACCCAGTCGGCCAACCGGTCGACGTCGCGGACCAATGGCCATGCGTGGGCGAGCAGATGGTGGGTGAGCAGCACCGGCTGGGCGTGCTGCAGGTGCGTGCGGCCCGGCATCACGGCACCCAGGTGGGCGCGGCCCTGCTGGGCCAGTGCATCGGCGAGATCGAGCACCGCGACCGCGATCCCGTGCGACTGGTCGAGCAGGTACATCCGGAGCAGGGTGGCGATCTGGTCGTTGCGTGACCTCCCGGCGCGGAGCCGGCCACCCAGCTCGGGTCCGACCTCCTCGAGCAGCAGCCGCTCCAGTGCGCCGTGCACGTCCTCGTCGGAGGGGTCGGGCAAGAGCTCGCCGGCCTCGAAGCGCCTGGTCAGCGCGTCCAGCCCGCCGTGCAGCGCGGCCTCGTCGTCGGGCGTCAGCAGCCCCGCCGCCCCCAGGGCCTTGGCGTGCGCATGGGAGCCGGCGATGTCGTAGAGCGTCAGCCGCCAGTCGAAGTGCGTCGAGCGGGAAAGCGCCTCGAGCTCGGGCGCCGGGCCGGAGGCGAACCGGCCGCCCCACAGCTGGCCTGTGTTGGTGGACGAGTTCGATGTCACGCCGCCCCCTTCACGGTTTCGATGGCCCTGCGCATGATCTCGGGCATGTCGTCCGCTGCCGCCGTGCCGTCGGCGGCCAGGTCGTCGGGGAACCACCAGGCCGCGCCGGTGACGTTACCGACCTCCGCCTCCTCGAGGCCGTCCAGCCGCACCTCGACGTCCCGGTCCAGGGCGACCGCGAAGAACGTCGAGTGGCTGCGGTAGTCGGTACCGTCCCAGGAGAACTCGTGGGTGCCGACGTGGATGGGCGGCGACAGCGCGACCGGTGACACCACGATCCCGGTCTCCTCGCGCAGCTCGCGCAGGGCGCCCTCCTCGAGCGATTCCCCCTCCTCCACGGCGCCGCCGATGGAGACCCAGTGCCAGTCGTCGGGGTACGCCGGGTCCCGACCCTGGAGCAGGAGCACCTCGCCGAGCGGGCTGACCGGCATGACCCGAGCGGCGGTGCGATGGATGCGGGACATCAGTCGGTACCGGACTCCATCGCCGCGTTGTCGAGGGCCTCGTCCTCGGTGATGCCCTCGCGCGCGGGGTTGGCTGAGATGCGGTCGCCGCCGCCGGCCGGCAGCTCGCCGAGCAAGATGCCGTGCTCGACAAGCACCTGCCCCTGGTCGAGCGGCTGGGTGGCGTACAGCTCGAGCATCGAGCGCGAGTCGGCGATGTCTAGGTTGCGCATGGTGAGCTGGCCGATCCGGTCCGTCGGGCCGAATGCGGCGTGCTCGGTGCGCTCCATCGAGAGCTTGTCGGGGTGGTAGGAGAAGTGCGGCCCGTCGGTGCGCACGACGGTGTAGTCCTCGCCGCGCCGTAGCCGCACGGTCACCTCTCCCGTCACGACGGAGGCGACCCAGCGCTGCAGCGACTCGCGCAGCATCAGCGCCTGCGGGTCCAGCCAGCGGCCCTCGTAGAGGAGCCGGCCCAGCCGGCGGCCCTCCGCGTGGTAGTTGGCGATGACGTCCTCGTTGTGGGTGGCGTTGAGCAGCCGCTCGTAGGCGACCCAGAGCAGCGCCATGCCGGGCGCCTCGTAGACGCCGCGCGACTTGGCCTCGATGATCCGGTTCTCGATCTGGTCGGACATGCCGAGGCCGTGCCGGCCCCCGATCGCGTTGGCCTCGTGCACGAGGGCCACCGGGTCGTCGTACGTCGTCCCGTTGATCGCGACCGGCCGCCCCTGCCGGAAGGCGATCGTCACGTCCTCGGGAGCGATCTCGACGGCCTGGTCCCAGAACTTCACGCCCATGATCGGCTGGACGACCTCCAGGGACACGTCGAGGTGCTCGAGGGTCTTGGCCTCATGGGTGGCGCCCCAGATGTTGGCGTCGGTGGAGTAGGCCTTCTCCTGGCTGTCGCGGTAGGGCAGCCCGTGCTCGGTCAGCCACTGGCTCATCTCCGCGCGGCCGCCGAGCTCGTGCACGAAGTCGGCGTCCAGCCACGGCTTGTAGATCCGCAGCTCGGGGTTGGCGAGCAGGCCGTAGCGGTAGAACCGCTCGATGTCGTTGCCCTTGAACGTCGACCCGTCGCCCCAGATGTCGACGCCGTCCTCGTGCATGGCGCGCACCAGCATGGTGCCGGTGACGGCCCGGCCGAGCGGCGTCGTGTTGAAGTACGCGCGCCCCCCGGAGCGGATGTGGAACGCACCGCACGCGAGCGCGGCCAGCCCCTCCTCCACCAGCGGGGTCTTGCAGTCGACGGCGCGGGCGATCTCGGCGCCGTAGTCGAAGGCGCGGGCCGGTACGCCGGAGATGTCGGGCTCGTCGTACTGCCCGATGTCGGCGGTGTAGGTGCACGGGATCGCGCCCTGGGCGCGCATCCAGGCCACCGCGACGGAGGTGTCGAGGCCGCCGGAGAAGGCGATGCCGACGCGCTCGCCCTTGGGCAGCGCGGTGAGGACCTTGCTCATGGGTGTCCGTTCGTTGCAGCGAAGTCGAGGAAGCGGCGGGCGAGGTCGTCCCCGCCGGCCGGGTCGCGGCCGATGACCAGGACCGTGTCGTCGCCGGCGATGGTGCCGAGGACCTCGTGCAGCTCGGCCTTGTCGAACGCGGAGGCGAGATATTGGGCGGCGCCGGGCGGGGTGCGCAGCACGACCAGGTTGGCGCTGGCGTCGGCCGAGACGAGCAGCTCGGCGCAGAGCTTCTCGAGCCGGGCCTGGCCGGAGGCGGTCTCCCCCGGCGCGGCGGGTCGTCGGTCGCCACCCTCGGCCGGGACGGCGTACACCAGCGCGCCGGAGGCGGTGCGGATCTTGACCGCGTCGAGCTCGAGCAGGTCGCGCGAGAGGGTCGCCTGGGTCACGCTGACGCCCCCCTCGGCCAGCATCGAGGCGAGCTCGCCCTGCGACCGCACCTCGTGCTGGGTGACGAGGTCGATGATCTGTTGGTGCCGGGCGTTCTTGGTCGCCGGGCGCAGCGCGGTGTCGAGGTGCTCGGTCATGGCTGGTCCATGAGGAACGCGAGGAGGGCCTTCTGGGCGTGCCGGCGGTTCTCCGCCTCTTCCCACACGACGCTCTGCGGGCCGTCGATGACCTCGGCCGCGATCTCCTTGCCGCGGTAGGCCGGCAGGCAGTGCAGCACGATCGCGTCGTCCTTGGCGTGGGCCAGGAGCT
This sequence comes from uncultured Actinomycetota bacterium, assembly GCA_963800715.1. GTDB lineage: Bacteria > Actinomycetota > Actinomycetes > Propionibacteriales > Nocardioidaceae > Nocardioides. The sequence continues at coordinate 6,778 of CAWDBZ010000005.1, forward strand.
CGGAGGTCAGTGAGTACGGCGCGAAGATCTCCAGCCGCGCGGCCTTCTCCTCCTCCTTGCCCATCGACACCCAGGTGTCGGTGACGACCACGTCGGCGCCCGTGACCGCCGCCACCAGCTCCGCGGAGCCCGTCGCCGATCCGCCGGTCTGCGCGCCGATCGAGTTGGCGCGGTCGAACATCGCGTCGCTCGGCCGGTAGCCGTCCGGCCCCGCGACGCGTACGTGCATGCCCGCGGTGACGCCGGCGAGCAGCCAGGAGTTGCCCATGTTGTTGGCGGCGTCGCCGATGTAGGTCGCGGTCAGGCCGGCCAGCTCCCCCTTGTGCTCGCGCACGGTGAGCAGGTCCGCCAGGAGCTGGCAGGGGTGGAACTCGTCGGTCAGGGCGTTGACGACCGGGACACCGGCGTACTCCGCCATCAGCTCGAGGTCGGTCTGGGCGAAGGTGCGCCAGACGATGCTCGAGACCTGGCGGCCCAGCACCCGCGCCACGTCCTCCACGGACTCGCGGACGCCGATCCCGGCCAGCTTGCCGTCGACCAGCATCGGGTTGCCGCCGAGCTCGGCGATACCGGCGGCGAAGGACACCTGGGTGCGCAGCGTCGGCTTGTCGAAGATCAATGCGACCGACTGCGGTCCGGCGTAGGGGCGCGCTTCGTACGGCGCGTCCTTGAGATTGGCGGCCAGGTCGAGGACCGCGGCCTGCTCGGCCGGACTGAGGTCGTCGTCGGCCAGGAAGTGTTTGATTGTGGGGGTCAGCGTCATGAGAGGCCTGCCTTCGTGAGGATGGTCGGCCACGCTTCGAGGAACGCCGCGGCGTCGGCCTCGGTGAGGACCAGCGGAGGTGCGAGCCGGATCCGTGCGGGTGTCGGGTTGTTGATGATGAAGCCTGCGTCGAGCGCGGCCGCGAAGACCTCGGCGGACTTCTCCTCGGCCAGGTCGAGGCCGATCAGCAGTCCGGCGCCGCGGACCTCGGTGACGCGTGGGTCGGCGGCCAGGCCGTCGCGCAGCTTCTGGCCGAGCACCGTGGCGTGCTCGAGCAGCCCCTCGGTCTCGATGGTGCCGATCACCGCGAGCGCCGCGGTGCAGGCGACCGGGTTGCCGCCGAACGTGGTGCCGTGGTTGCCCGGCTGGAGCAGCTCGCCGGCCGCGCCGAGGCCGACGCAGGCGCCGATGGGGAAGCCACCGGCCAGCCCCTTGGCCACCGTCACGATGTCGGGAGCGGCGCCCGTCCCGTGGTGCGCGAACCACTGGCCGGTCCGGCCCATCCCGGTCTGGATCTCGTCGAGCCAGAGCAGGGCACCGTTCTCGTCCGCGATCCGCCGCGCGGCCGCGAGGTAGCCCTCGGGCGGGACCTCGACTCCGGCCTCGCCCTGGATCGGCTCGAGCAGGATCGCGGCCGTGCGGTCGGTGACCGCGTCGGCGAGCGCCTGCTCGTCGCCGTACGGCACGAAGGTGACGTCGCCCGGCAGCGGCTCGAACGGCTCGCGGTAGGCCGCCTTGGACGTCAGCGCCAGCGCGCCCATGGTGCGGCCGTGGAAGCCGCCCTCGGCGGCGACGACGTGGGTGCGGCCGGTGCGGCGGGTCAGCTTGAACGCCGCCTCGTTGGCCTCCGCGCCACTGTTGGTGAAGAACACCTTGCCGGGACCGGCGTCGAGCAGGTCGAGCAGCTTCTCGGCGAGCCCGATCTGCGGCTCGGTGGCGAAGAAGTTCGAGACGTGGCCGAGCGTCTGGAGCTGGGTCGTGACGGCGTCGACGAGGGCCGGGTGCCCGTGGCCGAGGGCGTTGACCGCGATGCCGCCGAGGAGGTCGACGTACTCCTTGCCGTCGGCGTCCCAGACGTGACTGCCCGCGCCGCGGACCAGCGTCATCTTGGGCGGCCCGAAGGTGTTCATCAGGCTCTGCGCGTACCTCGCGGCGTACCGCTCGTGGATCATGACGCATCCTCCTGCGCGGCCCGGGCCTTGCGGGTCTTGGTCTCGACGTCGGGCAGCACCTGGGTGCCGACCCCCTCCTTGGTGAACAGCTCGAGCAGCACGGCGTGCGGCTCCCGGCCGTCGACGACGGTGGCCCGAGAGACGCCGGAGTTGACCGCCTCGAGGCAGGCCTTCATCTTCGGGATCATCCCGCTGGCCAGCGTCGGGAGGATCTCTGCCAGCGCCTCCGGGCTGATCTCGCCGATCACGTCCTCGGAGTTGGGCCAGTCGAGGAAGAGCCCCTCGACGTCGGTGAGCACGAGCAGCTTCTCGGCCTCCAGCGCGACGGCCAGGGCGGCCGCGGCGGAGTCGGCGTTGACGTTGTGCACAGTGCCGTGCACGTCGGGGGCGACGCTCGAGACCACCGGGATGCGGCCGGCCTCGATGATGTCGAGCACCGCCTCGGGGCGGACGTCGACAACCTCGCCCACGAGCCCGAGGTCGACCTCCTCGCCGTCGACGACGGTGTTGGTCTGCCTGGCGGTGAACAGCCCGGCATCCTCGCCGGACAGGCCGACCGCGAGCGGGCCGTGCTCGTTGATCAGGCCGACCAGCTCGCGCTGCACCTGGCCGACGAGCACCATGCGGACGACGTCCATCGCCTCCGGCGTCGTCACCCGCAGCCCGCCGCGGAACTCCGACTCGATGCCGAGCTTGTCGAGCATCCGGGAGATCTGGGGGCCGCCGCCGTGCACGATGACGGGCTTGAAGCCGGCGAACCGGAGGAACGCGATGTCCTCGGCGAAGGCCCGCTTGAGGACGTCGTCGGTCATGGCGTTGCCGCCGTACTTCACCACGACGATCTTGTGGTGGTACTGCTTCAGCCAGGGCAGCGCCGCCGCGAGCACGTCGGCCCGGACGCGCTGGGTGTCCCGATCTGCTGCAGAGTCGGTCATGAGCTGTAGGCGCTGTTCTCGTGGACGTAGGCGTGGGTCAGGTCGTTGGTCCAGACCGTGGCCCGCTCGACGCCGGCTTTGAGGTCGATGGTGACGGTCACCTCGCGGTCGGACAGGTCGACGGTGGCGGGGTCGGCGTGCGGCCCCGAGCTCTTGCAGACCCAGACGCCGTTCATGGCGACGTCGAGGTCAGCCGGGTCGAACGCCGCCTGCGTGGTGCCGATGCTGGCCAGGACGCGGCCCCAGTTGGGGTCCTTCCCGAAGACCGCGGCCTTGAACAGGTTGCTCCGCGCCACGCTGCGGCCGACCTCGACCGCGTCGTCCTCGGAGACGGCGTTGAGGGTGGTGATCGCGATGTCGTGGTCGGCACCCTCGGCGTCGCGGAGCAGCTGCATGGCCAGGTCGGTGCAGAGCTGGGTGAGCGCCTCGGTGAAGTCCGGCAGCGGCGGGGTGATCCCGCTGGCGCCGCTGGCCATGACGGTGACGGTGTCGTTGGTGGACATGCAGCCGTCGGAGTCGAGGCGGTCGAAGCTCACCCGGGTGGCTTTGCGGAGGGCCTCATCGAGGTCGCCGGCAGGTACGACGGCGTCGGTGGTGATCACGACGAGCATGGTGGCGAGCTGGGGCGCGAGCATGCCGGCACCCTTGGCCATGCCGCCGATCGACCAGCCGCTGCCCTCGACGACCGACTGCTTGCTCACGGAGTCGGTGGTCATGATCGCCTCGGCCGCTGCCTGTCCCCCGGTGTCGGACAGCGCGGCGTACGCGTCGTCGACGCCCTGGATCAGCTGGCTGCGATCGTTCTTGAGCCCGATCAGCCCGGTCGAGCAGACCACCACATCGATGGCGCCGCTGCCGAGGTGGCCCGCGACCTGCTCCGCGACGGCGTGCGTCGTCTGGAACCCCTCCGGGCCGGTGTAGCAGTTGGCGCCGCCGGAGTTGAGGACGACGGCGCGCACGGTGCCGTCCTTGACGACCTCCTGGCTCCACAGGATCGGGTTGGCCTTGCAGCGGTTGGCGGTGAACACGGTCGCCGAGTCGTAGGTCGGGCCGTCGTTGACGACCAGGGCGACGTCCTTGCCGCCGCTGTTCTTCAGTCCGGCGACCACGCCGGAGGCGCGGAAGCCCTGGGGCTGGGTGACGCTCATCTGCGCTTCTTCCTGGGTTTGGCGGGGACGGCGGCGGTGACCTCGTGCCCGGCTCGTCGCCACTCCTCCGCGGCCCGGTCCGCGTCGCCGCCCGGGACGAGGATCCAGTCTGTGTCGAACGTCGAGAGCGTGAAGACGCTGATCTCCGCGGCGGCCAGCGGCGCCAGCAACGCTGCGAGGACGCCGGTGAGCGCGAAGTCCAGGGGGCCTTCGACCTCGAAGGCCGTGAACGGCCGTTGGTGCACGGACTTGGTCGGCACGCTGCGGGCCGCGCACACGATCGAGGTCTCGGTGGCGGTCGCGGTGATCGAGAAGAGCGAGGATGACTCGGCCCACTTCGGCACCTCGGTGCCCGGACCGAGCCGGACGACGGCGAGGGTCTCGGGGTAGCGGCTGAGCTTGAACGACTCGGGCTTCACGGCGCCAGCCCCACGGTGCTCAGCCCGGTGCCCTCGTCGAGGCCGAGCGCGAGGTTCATGCACTGGACGCCGGCTCCGGCGGTGCCCTTGGCGAGGTTGTCGACGGCACCGACCGCGACCAGCCGGCGCGCGTCCTGGTCGACCGTCACCTGGAGGTGCACGGCGTTGCTGCCGGCCACCGACTTGGTCTGTGGCCACTGCCCCTCGGGCAGCAGGTGCACGAACGGCTCGTCGTCGTACGCCTTCTCGTAGGCCGCCCGCACGTCGTCGGCGGTCACGCCGTCGAGCAGCTTGGCGGTGCAGGTGGCCAGGATGCCGCGGGGCATGGGGACCAGGAGCGGGGTGAAGCTCACTGTCACGGTGCCGTCCACGAGGTCGCTGAGGTTCTGGGTGATCTCGGGGGTGTGCCGGTGGCCGCCGCCGACGCCGTACGCCGAGACGCTGCCCATCACCTCGCTGCCGAGCAGGTGCGGCTTCGCGGCCTTACCGGCGCCGCTGGTGCCCGAGGCCGCGACCACGACGACGTCGGGCTCGACGAGGCGCGCCGCGATGGCCGGCGCGAGGCTGAGCGTCGAGACGGTCGGGTAGCAGCCGGGGACCGCGATCCTCGTGGCGCCGGCCAGCTTCGCGCGCTGGCCGGGCAGCTCGGGCAGGCCGTAGGGCCAGGTCCCGGCATGGCTGCCGCCGTAGAACCGCTCCCAGGCCGCCGGGTCGGCCAGCCGGTAGTCGGCGCCGCAGTCGATCACCACGACCCGCTCCCCCAGCTCGGCCGCGATCGGGCCGGACTGGCCGTGCGGAAGCGCCAGGAAGACGACGTCGTGGTCCTTGAGGGTCTCGGCGCTGGTCTCCTCCAGGACCCGGTCCGCCAGCGGGACCAGGTGGGGCTGGAGGGTGCCGAGGAGCTCGCCGGCGTTGCTGCCGGCAGTGAGCGCCCCGATCTCGACCTCGGGGTGCGCGAGCAGCAGCCGCAGCAGCTCACCACCGGCGTACCCGCTCGCTCCGGCGACGGCGACCTTCGTGCTCATGCTGCATGAGTATACAGAGTTGTGTATGTGCATGCGAACCGGGCGGTCGTTGGGTTACCCGGGTACCCGGGTAACCCTGACGATGTCAGCCGTTGCAACACCCCAGATCGTCAGGGATAGGCCGAGATCCCCGCGATAAGGCGGTGCGGCCGTCGGCGTCGCTCACTAGCGTCGCCGCCATGCCCCGACTTGAGTACCCGACCTACCTCGAGCACATTCGCACCGAGTCCGCCCGCTTCCGCGAAGTGCTGGCCGACTGCGACCCGAGCGCGCGGGTGCCCACCTGCCCCGACTGGGATGCCGCCGACCTGCTCTGGCACCTGGCGAAGGTGCAGCTGTTCTGGGCCAAGGTGGTCCGGCACCGTCCGGCCTCGCCGGACGACCCAGAGATCGGCGAGGAGGACGCCGCCCAGCGGCCGGAGTCGTACGCCGAGCTGCTCGACGCCTTCGACGACTACTCACACGCCCTGGCCGTCGAGCTCGAGCGGGCCGGCCCGGAGGCCACCGCGTGGCACTGGTCGGGTGACAACCGGGTCGGCACGTCGTACCGCCGGCAGGCGCACGAGGCGCTGATCCATCGGGTCGACGCCGAGCTGACCGCCGGCCTGCCCGTCACCCCGCTGGACACCGCCCTGGCCGACGACGGCGTGGCCGAGGCGCTCGGCGTGATGTACGGCGGTGCGCCGGAGTGGGGCAGGTTCGCGGGGTCCGGGGAGACGATCGCGGTGCGCATGACCGACACCGGCACCGACCTGCTGGTCGAGCTCGGGAAGTTCTCCGGCACCGATCCGGAGGACGGCAAGACCTACGAGGACGAGGACGACATCGACCTCGTCGACCAGGGCGCAGAGCCGGTCGCCACGATCATCGGCACCGCAGCCGATCTCGACACCTGGCTCTGGAAGCGCGACTCGGCGCTGTCGCCCGGGTGGCACGACGGCGACCGGATCCGCATCGAGGGTGACCGGATCACCTACGAGAAGCTCGCGGCGATCCTGGGCCAGCCGCTCAACTGATCTCCCGGCCCGGTAGACATGGCTGCATGATCCCTCCGCCGTACCTCCCCGCCGACGACCGCTACGAGTCCCACTCCTACCGCCGTTGCGGTCGGTCCGGGCTGAAGCTGCCAGCGGTCTCGCTGGGTCTCTGGCACAACTTCGGCGACGACAAGCCGATCGAGACCCAGCGGGCCATCCTGCGGCGGGCGTTCGACCGCGGGGTGACGCACTTCGACCTGGCCAACAACTACGGGCCGCCGTACGGCGGGGCGGAGACCAACTTCGGCGCGATCTTTGCGCAGGACTTCCGGCCGTACCGCGACGAGCTGGTGATCTCGACCAAGGCGGGGTACGACATGTGGCCGGGGCCGTACGGCGAGTGGGGGTCGCGCAAGTACGTCCTCGCCTCGCTCGACCAGAGCCTGGCCCGGATGGGGCTCGACCACGTCGACATCTTCTACAGCCACCGGTTCGACCCCGAGACGCCGCTCGAGGAGACCATGGGCGCGCTCGCGACGGCGGTGCAGTCGGGTCGGGCGACGTACGCCGGCATCTCGTCCTACAGCGCCGAGCGGACCCGCGAGGCCGCCGCGCTGCTGCGCGAGATGGGCGTGCCGCTGCTGATCCACCAGCCGTCGTACTCGATGCTCAACCGCTGGGTCGAAGAGGGAGAACCGTCCCTCATGGACGTCCTGGGCGAGGAGGGCGTCGGGTGCATCGCGTTCTCGCCGCTGGCTCAGGGGATGCTCACCGACCGCTACCTCGACGGCATCCCGGAGGACTCCCGTGCCGCCCAGGGCAAGTCGCTGGACCCGTCGCTGCTCACCGACGAGGCGCTCGCGCATATCCGGCGGCTCAACGAGATGGCCCAGGCGCGCGGCCAGTCCCTGGCCCAGCTCGCGCTGGCGTGGGTGCTGCGCGACGACCGGGTCACCTCGGTCCTGATCGGTGCCAGCAGCGTCAAGCAGCTCGACGACAACCTGGCCGTGCTCGACAACCTGGAGATCAGCCAGGAGGAGCTCGACGCGATCGACCAGGACGCCGTCGACTCCGGCATCAACCTGTGGGCGGCGTCCAGCGAGGAATGAAACCGGCCGGCCGGCCGTGAAACCGGGGTGAAGCCGCACTGAAACCCGCGACCCGCACAGTCGTGGCATGAACACGAACTCCTCCCCCAACAACGAGCTGGCGGTTGCTGCCCACGGGCTCGTGAAGACCTTCGGCGACCTGCGGGCCGTCGACGGCGTCGACCTCGAGGTCCGCCGCGGCGAGGTCTTCGGCGTCCTCGGGCCCAACGGCGCCGGCAAGACCACGATGCTGCAGATGCTCGCGACCCTGCTGCCGATGGACGGCGGCGACGCCCAGATCTTCGGCGTCGACGTGAAGCAGCACCCGCACGTGGTGCGCCAGCTGGTCGGGGTCACCGGCCAGTACGCCTCGGTCGACGAGAACCTCACCGGCCGCGAGAACCTCTGGCTGTTCGGCCGGCTGCTCGGGCTGCCTTCGCGGAAGGCCAGGGCGATCGCCGAGGAGCTGCTGGGCAAGTTCGGCCTCGACGAGGCCGGCGACAAGCCGATCTCGCAGTTCTCCGGTGGCATGCGGCGCCGGCTGGACCTGGCCGCGAGCCTCATCTCCCAGCCGCCGCTGATCTTCCTCGACGAGCCGACCACGGGCCTCGACCCGCGCACCCGTGGCCAGATGTGGGAGACCATCCGCGAGCTGGTGTCCCAGGGCTGCACGGTCCTGCTCACCACGCAGTACCTCGACGAGGCCGACCAGCTCGCCGACCGGATCGCGGTCATCGACCACGGCGTCAAGGTCGCCGAGGGCACCTCCGACCAGCTCAAGAGCCAGGTCGGCTCCTCGACCCTGCAGCTCCGGCTGCTCGACCCGGCACAAACGGCGCAGGCCGTCGACGTCGTACGCCGCGTGGTGGGCGACGAGCCCGTGCTCACCCCCGAGGCGGGCGGCATCAACGTGCCGTTGCCCGACGCGAACCGCGCCGCCGACGTACTGATCGGGCTGCGCGAGCAGGAGCTGCTCATCACCTCGGCGACGGTGCAGAAGCCGACGCTGGACGAGGTGTTCATGGCGCTGACCGGCCATGCGGCCGAGGACAAGTCCGACACCCACGACCCCCGAGACTCAGAGAAGGAGCCGGTCCGATGACCCTGCTCTCCACCACGGTCGACGAGACCGTCACCGCCACCACCCTGTCCGGCGTGCAGGACCTGCCCGCCCGGCCCTCGGTCGCCGAGACCTTCAGCCAGACCATGACCCTGGCCTGGCGGGCGATCAAGAAGATGCAGCGCAACTTCGAGCAGCTCTTCGACGTCACGATCCAGCCGCTGCTGTTCACGGCGATGTTCGCCGGGATCTTCGGCGGCGCGATCTCCGGTGACGTCGAGAGCTACCTCCCGATCATCATCACCGGCCTGATCGGCCAGACCGTGCTGACCGCGTGCGTCGCGACCGGCGTCCAGATCCGTGAGGACATGGACAAGGGCGTCTTCGACCGGTTCAAGTCGCTTCCGATCGCGCGGATCGCGCCGCTGGCCGGCCCGATGGTGGCCGACATGCTGCGCTACCTGATCGCGTCCGTGCTGACCTTCGCAACCGGCTTCGCGATGGGCTACCGCCCCGGCGGTGGGTTCTTCGGCGTCCTCGCGGCCATCGTGCTCGCGGTCTTCGCGGGCTGGTCGCTGGCCTGGATCTTCGCGTGGTTCGGCACCATCGGCCGCAGCGCGCAGGGCGTGCAGGGCATCTCGCTGATGGTGATGTTCCCGCTGACCTTCCTCTCCAACGCGTTCGTGCCGACCGAGACCATGCCCGGCTGGCTGCAGACCTTCGCCGACATCAACCCGGTCTCGCACGTGATCTCCGCGATCCGTGACCTGGCCAACGAAGGTCAGGTGACCGCCCAGGTCGGCTACGCCGTGATCGGGCTGGCCATCGTGGTCGCGATCTTCGCGCCACTCGCGGTGCGCTCCTACAGCCGCAAGATGTAGCGAGCTACTGAGCGATCCGCTCGGCGACGGCCCGGGCCTCCGGAAGGAGGTCCGGGCCCTTGCGCGGCCCGTACTCCGCGCGCAGCCGGGCCATCAGGCCGGGAGCCTGCCGCTCGGCCTCCTCGCTGGTGCGCTCGGGCGCCATCGTGAGCGTGTAGCGCGCGTAGGAGAACAGGTCCGCCAGGACCAGCAGGCGTACGGCGTCCTCGACCGGCAGCGCCCCCTTGAGCAGCCCCCAGGCACCGAGGCCGTACAGGACCAGCCCGGCGACCGGGAAGTCCATGTGCGGACGCCCCGGCTCGAGCACCCGGAGGACCTTGGCCCGGAGCGCCTCGAAGAGGTCACAGCCGTCGTCACCGGTGCCGTGGACGGCGAACGCCGTCACACCGGCGCTCTCGCCGAACAGCGTCCACGGCTCCAGGCCGCTCAGCGCACCCATGCCCGGGAACTCGATCGCGCGCAGCTCCTCGACCGCGATCCGGTAGCGCCGCAGCCCCTCGGCCACGTCTCCGCGGGCGAAGGACAGCTCGGCCCGGGCGAGCCCGGTGACGAAGGCGCCGCCGAAGCCGGTACGCCGGCCGCTCAGCTCTTCGATCTCCCGGATGTAGCGCTCGGCGGTCGGGATGTCCCCGGTGCTCATCGCACTGACGGCCAGCAGCGAGCGGACCTGGATGGAGTCGTCGTCGGCCTCGAGCCGGTCGAGCTCGGGCAGCGCCGCCAGCGCGTGCGTGGCGGCGTCCTCCCGCTTGCCGAGCTGCGCGTGAAGGCCGGCCAGGACGGTGTGCAGCAGCGCACCGACCCACGGCCCGTCCTCGACGCCGACCAGGGTCAGCCCCTGCTCGGCCTCGAAGATCGCCCCCTCCGTGTCGCCGGCGTTCTCTCGGTGGTGGGCCGCCCACATCCGGGCCAGGCCCGCCGCTTCCCGGTCGGGACCGGTGGCGATCTCGTGCAGCCGGGCGACGATGCCGTCCGGGTCGGACAGGTCCTGCGCCTCGAGCACCTGCACCAGCCCCCGCACCCGCGGATTGGTGACCGCGCCGCCGTAGCGAGCCAGCAGCGCCAGGCAGGCCGGGGCGGCGACGATCTCGCCGAGCACGGTGTTCATCGCGGTCATCGCCGCGCCGGCCAGCGCGGTGTCGACCTGGCCGGGCTCGGGCTCCCACCCGGTCAGTGCCTCGTCGATGGCGGCCGCGAGCGCGATCACCCGCACGTTGTCGCCCTTGATCGTCCAGAACGTCGCCAGCGCGGCGACCAGCTGCGCGGTCGACCACGGGTCCGGGACCGACAGCGCGTCGCGCAGGCAGTCGGCCAGGTTGTTCTCCTCGACGAGCAGGGCCCGCATCGACTCGACCTGGCCCGGGGACCACAGCTCCTCGGCGTGGCGAGCGGCGTACCGGCAGGCCCACACCAGCTGGGCCGCCCGCGCCTCGGCGTCCTCCCCGGAGCCGACCAGCTGCATCCGGCCGAACTCGCGGATCGTCTCGAGCATCCGGTAGCGGACCGTGCCCCGCACGTCGATCACCGCCAGGAGCGACTGTTCGACCAGCGACTCCACCGCGTCGAGTGCCTCGTGGCCCAGCAGCTCATCGGCACCGGCCAGCGTGAAGCCGTCGTGAAAGACCGAGAGCCAGCGCAGGGAACGCCGTTCGTCCTCGGTGAGCAGGTTCCAGGACCAGTCGATCACGGCGACGAGGGTCTGGTGCCGGTCCGGCGCGCTGCGGTCACGGCCACGCAGCAGCGCGAACCGGTCGTCGAGCCGCCGGTCGATGTCCTCGACCGACATCACCCGCACCTTGGCCGCCGCCAGCTCGATGGCCAGCGGCAGCCCGTCGAGCCGGCGTACCACGCGGCGTACGGCGTCGTCGTCGAGAGCCACTCCCGGGCGGGCCGCTGAGGCGCGCTGGCAGAACAGGTCCGCCGCGGCCCCCTCGGCCAGCTGGCTGAGCGGGAACACCCGCTCGGCGGCGATCGCGAGAGGGGCGCGCGTGGTCGTCACGACGCGGAGCCGGCTGCAGGTGGCGACCAGGTAGGCGACCAGGTCGGCGACCGCCGCGACGACGTGCTCGCAGTTGTCGAGGATCAGGAGCGTGGGCGCCTGGTCGACGACCTGGGCGATCCGGGCGCGGACGTCGTTTCGCTGCTCGGCGGTGAGCACCCGGCGGCCGCTGACCGAGTCACGAACGCCGAGCGCGGAGCCGACCTCGCCGACGACGTCCTCGGGTGAGGAGACGCCGACGAGCTCGACGAAGTGGACCACGGGCTGCTCGGCCCCTCGGCCGAGCAGGTGGGCCAGCCGGGTCTTGCCGAGGCCGCCCGGACCGAGGATGGACGTGACCCGTGCCTCGCGGACCGCGGCACGCAGGGCCCGGATGTCCTCGTCGCGGCCGACCAGCGACGTGGCCTCGAAGCGCAGCCCCTCGCGCACCGGCCGGTCGGCGGCCAGCAGCTCGCCGTGCAACGCCCGGAGCGCCGGTCCCGGGTCGACACCGAGCCGGTCGGCCAGGTCGGCGCGGTGCCGCTCGTAGGCCTCGAGCGCAGCCGGCGCCCCGTGCACGGCCGCGGTCGAGCGCAGCAGGGCCACGACCGACGCCTCGTCGTCCGCGTGCACGTCGGCAAGCAGCGGGAGCGCCTCGTCGTGGTCTCCCAGGCCTGACAGTGCCCTGCCCAGGACCGCGGTGGCGACGACGCGGTGCCGGGTCGCGGCGGCACGGAGGTCGCCCAACGCCCCGTCCGCGGCGCTGCCCGAAGCAGGCACCGCGAGGGCGACGCGGGCCAGGTCGCGGGCGCGGATCAGGTCGCGGCGGCCCTCCGCTTCACGGGCGCCCACCACCGCGTCGCGAAGCACGAGCGCGTCGACGGCCTCGGGAGCCAGTCCGAGCCGGTAGCCGTGGTCGGTGCGGACCACCATGTCGGGCGCGGTCTGCGCCCGGACCCGTGAGACCACCACCTGCAGCGCCTTGGCCGGGTTGGCCGGCACGTCGTCGGATCCCCACACCTCGTCGACCAGCCGCTCCTCGGAGACCTGGTTGCCCGCGGCCACGAGAGCTGCCAGCAGGGCGTGGGTGCGGCGGCCCGGCAACGGGGTGCCCTGCCAGGACACCTCGTCGAGCAGCAGCAGGTCCACAGGAATCAGCGTTGCACTGCCCCGCAACGCTCGGCGGCCAGGGCGACCGCGGCGTCGCGAGCCGCGCCCGTCTCCTGCTCGGTCAGGGTGCGGTCGGGCGCGCGGAACCGCAGCGCGAAGGCCAGCGACTTGTGGCCGGCATCAACCTGGTCGCCGGTGTAGACGTCGAAGAGCCGGACCGCCTCCAGGAGCTCCCCCGCACCCTCGCGCACGGCCGCCTCGACCTGCGCGGTCGTCACGTCGTCGGCCACCACCAGGGCGACGTCCTCCTTGGCGACCGGGAACGTCGAGAACGCGGGCCCCGGCGCCACGTCGACCGCGTGCGTCATCAGGAAGTCCAGGTCGATCTCGACGGCCGCGGAGCGGGCGGGCAGCCCGAACGCCGCACACGCGTGCGGGTGCAGCTCGCCGGCGTTACCGAACTCGACCCCGTCCAGCCGGACCTGGGCACAGCGGCCCGGGTGCCACGGCATCCGGCTCGCCGAGACCACCTCGACCTCGACGCCGAGCTCGTCACCCAGCCGGCGCACCAGCCCGATCGCGTCCGACCAGCCCGCCGTACGACCAGCACCCCACCAGCCGGCCCGCTCCCGCTCCCCGGCCAGGACGACGGCCAGGTGCAGCGGCTGCTCGGGGATCGCCTCGAACAGCTTGGCGAGCTCGCCATCGGTGGGCCGCCAGTCGACGCCGTAGATCGGGGCGGGGCCGCGGTCGGCGGGGAACGCCACCGTCCCTGTCTCGAACAGCGCGACGCCCGCGGTGCCGCGGCCGAGGTTGCGGGCGGCCGCGCGGAGCAGGCCGGGCAGCAGCGTCGTGGTGTACGACGGCTCCTCGGCCGAGAGCGGGTTGGCCAGCCGAACCGTCTTGCGCAGCACATCGTCTGCGGGCAGCCCGAGCTGGTCGAAGGCGGCTGGGCCGACGAACGGGAAGCTGATCACCTCGACACAGCCGGCGCCGGCCAGGGTGCGGCCGATCCTCCGCCGGAGGCGCTGCTCGCGGGTGAGCCCGCGGCCGGCCGCCTCACGGGGCACGATCGACGGGACCTGGTCGTAGCCGACGATCCGGACGACCTCCTCGACCAGGTCGTAGGGGTCGGTGAGGTCCGGGCGCCAGGTGGGCGGGGTGTATGCGCCGTCGCCGACCAGGCAGCCGACCTTCTCGAGGTTGGCGACCACGGTGTCGGCGGCGATGTCGATGCCGGAGATGCGGGCCGGCAGGTCGGAGGCCATGGGGATCGCGGCGGGGTGCGGCGCCTCGCCGACCACGGTCACGCCGGGCTCCGCGGTGCCGCCGCCGTACTGGACCAGCAGCTCGACCACCCGGTCGGCGGCGGCCGGGGTGATCACCGGGTCGACGCCGCGCTCGTTGCGCTTGCCGGCCTCGGAGGTGAGCTTGTGCCTCTTGCCGGTGCGGAACATGGACACGGCGTCCCAGTGCGCCGCCTCGACCAGCACCCGCGTCGTGGTCGGGGACATCTCGGTGGTCTCGCCGCCCATCACGCCGCCGAGGCCGATGATCCCGGAGTCGTCGGTCACCACGAGGTCCTCGATCGACAGCGGCCGGTCGACGCCGTCGAGAGTGGTCAGTCGCTCGCCCGCGGTGGCGCGACGGACCCGGATCGGGCCGCGGAGCTTGTCGGCGTCGTAGCCGTGGATCGGACGGCCCAGCTCGAGCATGACGTAGTTGGTGATGTCGACCGCCAGCGAGATGGGGCGCATGCCCGAGAGCGCGAGCCGCTGCGCCATCCAGTCCGGGGTCGGGGCCTCGGGGTCGATGCCGCTCACCGCCCGCGCCACGAAGACCGGGCAGCCGACGGGGTCGTCGATCACGACCGGGTGGCCGTCACCGTTGGGAGCAGGGACTTCGCGTTGCGCCGGGTCGGTGTACGGAGCGTCGTACGCGAGGGCCGCCTCCCGGGCCACCCCGCGCAGGCTCATGGCGTAGGCCCGGTCCGGGTTGATCTCGAACTCGATGACCTCCTGGTCGAGACCGAGCACGGGGCGGGCGTCGGCGCCGGGCTCTCCGGCGCCCTCGGGCAGCACGATGATCCCCTCGTGGTCCTCGCCGATCCCGAGCTCGCGGGAGGAGCAGATCATCCCGGCGCTCACGTGGCCGTAGGTCTTGCGGGCGGAGATCTCGAAGTCACCCGGCAGCACCCCACCGGGCAGGATCACGACGACCAGGTCGCCCGGCGCGAAGTTGTGCGCGCCGCACACGATGCCCTGCGGCTCACCCGTGCCGTTGGCGTCTCCGACATCGACGCTGCACCACTCGATCGTCTTGCCGTTCTTCTGCGGCTCGGGCTCCATCGTCAGCACCTTGCCGACCACGAGCGGTCCCCGGATCTGCTCGCCCGGCTTCTCGATCGCCTCGAGCTTGAGGCCGAGCGCGGTCAGCCGCGCGGCGAGCTGCTCCGTGGTGATCTCGGCGGGGAGGTCGACGTAGTCACGGATCCAGGAGACCGGCGTCTTCACAGCTCGGTCCCGAAGGCCGTCGTGAACCGCACGTCGCCCTCGAACAGCGCGCGCAGGTCCTCGATGCCATGGCGGAACATCAGGGTGCGGTCGATGCCCATGCCGAACGCGAACCCGGAGTACTTCTCGGAGTCGATGCCGCAGGCGTGCAGGACCCGCGGGTTGACCACACCGCAGCCGCCCCACTCGATCCAGCCCTCGCCGCGGCAGGTGCGGCAGTCCTCCGAGTTCACGCCTCGGCAGACGAAGCAGACCAGGTCGACCTCGGCGCTGGGCTCGGTGAACGGGAAGTACGACGGCCGGAAGCGCGTGGTGATGCCCTCGCCGAACATCGCGGTGGCGAAGTGGTCGAGGGTGCCCTTGAGGTGGGCCATGGAGATGCCCTCGTCGACCACGAGGCCCTCGACCTGGTGGAAGACCGGGCTGTGCGTCGCATCGAACTCGTCGGTGCGGAAGACCCGGCCAGGGCAGATGACGTAGATCGGCGGCGACTGGGACAGCATCGTGCGGGCCTGGACCGGCGACGTGTGGGTGCGCAGCACCAGGTGGTCGTCGGCGGGGTCGGTCCAGAACGTGTCCTGCATGGAGCGGGCCGGGTGGTCGGGGCCGAGGTTGAGGGCGTCGAAGTTGAGCCACTCCGCCTCGAGGACCGGACCCTCGGCCACCTCCCAGCCCATCGCGACGAAGATGTCGGCGATCAGCTCGGAGCCGGTGGTGAGCGGGTGCCGCGCGCCGGCGGGGACCCGGTCGGTGGGCAGCGTGACGTCGACGGTCTCCTCGACCAGCATCCGCTGCTCGTGCTCGGCCTCGAGCTCCTCCTGCCGCTTCGCGAGCGCCTGCTGCACGGCCCCGCGCGCCTGGCCGACGCGCTGGCCGGCCTCCTTGCGCGCCTGCGGCGGCAGCGCCCCGATCTCGCGGTTGGCCAGGGCCAGCGGCGACCGGTCGCCGGTGTGCTCGATCCGGACCTGCTTCAGCGCGTCGAGGTCGGCGGCCCCCGTGATCGCGGCGAGCGCGGCGTCGCGCGCGGCCTCGATCTCCTCGGGCTTCAACGCGGCCACCTCCACGGGGTCGAAGTCGGTGTTCGGTCCGGACACGGGGACGAGTCTAGGAACCGGGCCGAGCCACGGGCGACCGGGTTGCGCGGCGTGGACCTCAGGGCTGCGCCGCGGGACAGTCGTCGAACGCGAACCGGTCCTGGACCGTCATCGCCTCGGCCAGCGCCTCCGGACCGCCGTCCACGGTGGCGGAGGCTCGGCTGCGGCCGAGGTTCCAGGCCAGCCAGTCCTCGTCCTGCGACCAGTAGCGGGGCATCCCACACACGACCTCGGTCTCGGAGCGCCCGTCGAAGACGGGTACGGCGTCCGCGGAGAGGTTGCGCAGGAAGTGCCAGTCGACCCGGCCGGTGTCGGCGTACCGGTCGAGGTTGCGCTCGGCGATCCACGCGTCCGGGTTGATGGCGGCGACCCCGAGCAGCGCGACCACGCCGCTGATCAGCGCGAACCGCGGCAGCCAGACACCCCAGCGCACCAGACCGGCGACGGCCACCGCGAGCACCAGGACGCCGAGCCAGCCCTCGAAGACGTCCACCAGCAACCGGAGCTGCGTGAATCCGTAGGCCTCCTGGTAGAGGTGCATGCGATACAGCGCCGAGCCGACGACCACCAGCGTCAGGGCGCAGAGCGCGCCGAGTGAGGCACGCAGCCACACCCGGTCGCCGAACGTGTCGCCGGCCCAGTGCGAGGCGGCCCAGACCACGAGCAAGGTGAGCAGCGTCGCCACCGTGAGCTGGCCGAACCCCTGGTGGACGTAGTCGGCGTAGGTCAGCCCGGTGGTGCGCTGGACGTAGCCGTGGCCACCGAAGAACACGCTCAGCTGGGCGGCGACGAACACCGCGAACACCGCGTCCACCAGCAGCACCGGGACCAGCCACTCGAACCGGTGGCCCACCGCAGCTCGAGGCAGGGCGCCGTAGTCGCCCGTCCGAGGCGGGTTGAGGGCGAGGTACGCCGCGGCGAGGGTCGGGCCGGCGATCGCGACAGCGATGAAGACGCGCAGCACCACCGAGTCGACGCTGATGTCGGGGAGCACGGCATCGACCCAGCTCTCCACGATGGCGTCGGCCGAGACGAACAGCAGGCCGAAGACCAGCACCGCGACCACCGACCAGAACGCGGTGACCAGAACCCGGGGCGCCCGCGCCTGGCCGGTCAGCTCGCGCAGGCTGCGCCCGAGCCACGGGAGGTCCCGAATTCCCGCGAGCGGCCACGCCAGGCCGGCCAGCACGAACTCCGGGATCCGGTGCACCCGGACGACCCCGGCGATCAGGGCAGTGGCGCCGGCAAGGAGGCAGAGCACCCCGATCCACGGTGCGTCGAGCAGCAGCACCGGCAGCGTGCACAGCGCGGCGAGGGTCAGACACGTCAGGGTGAACGGTTCGCGCTTGTGTCGTGCGGCGTACGCCACCGTGAGCCCGGCCGTCACCACCACGAGGAAGAGGGCCAGGCCGGCGGAGTGGTTCGGCAGCACCAGCCCGGCCAGGACGCCCACCCCAGCCGCGGCGAGGACAAGGATGCGGCTTCCGCCAGGCACGTCCGGCCAGAACCGGCCGAAGATCGACTCGAGGACCGGGGCGGACGTGACGGCCGCGCCGGGGTGGCCGGGGTAGATCGGAGGTGGTGGCGGGCCGGGCGGCGTGGGCTGGGTGGGCTGGATGGGCTGCATGGTCATCGGGGCCTCCTGGTGGGTCGGGGCGGACGGACGAGCCGGCGGACTCAAGGGCAGGTCGACGCGGAGCAGCGCGCCGGTCGTGCCGGGTGGTGGGTCGGCGAACCGGATGGCGCCGCTGTGGAGGGTCGCCACCCAGCGCGCGATGGCCAGGCCCAGGCCCGTCCCCCCGGTGGCCGCGCCCTCGACGGGGTCGGCCAGCGTGCCGAACCGCTCGAACGCGCGCTCCCGGTCGGCGGGTGCCACCCCCGGCCCCTCGTCGGCCACGTCGAGCCGCCACCGGACGGGAGTCACCTCGCACGTGACCCGCACTCGCCCGCCCTCGGGGCTGTGCCGGACCGCGTTGTCGAGCACGTTGGTCAGCAGCTGGCGCAGCCGGGCGGGGTCGGCCTGCACCTCGAGGGACTCGGGAACGTCGACGTCGAACCGCACGGCCCGCCCGGTGGGGACGAGGTCGGCCACGACCTCGTCGATCAGCGCGCCGACCCGCACCGGCCCGAGCCGCAGCGGTGCCACGCCGGCCTCGACCCGGGAGAGCTCGAGCAGGTCACCGACCAGGTCGCCGATCCGCTGGGCCTGGTCCACGGCGCGGCCGAGGTGCTCCGCGTCGGCCGGGCGGACGCCGTCAGCGAGGTTCTCCAGGGTCGCGGTGAGCGCGGCGAGCGGTGTCCGGAGCTCGTGGGAGACCGTGGCCACGAGGTTGCGCTGCTCGCTGTCGACGCTCGCGAGCTCGGCTGCCATCTGGTTGAACGCCCGGGACAGCTCGCCGATCTCGTCGGAGGAGTCGGCGCGCACCCGCGCCAGGTAGTCGCCCCGGGCCATCCGGCGGGTGGCCTCGGTCATCTCCCGCAGCGGCGAGGTCATGCCGACGGCGAGCAGCTGGGTGACGGCGAGCGCGAGAGCGACGGTCACGGGTACGGCGAGCAGCACCGGTACGTCGGCACTGCTGGCGAGTGCGCCGACCAGCGCCGCGACCAGCACGCTCGCGGTGACCAGCAGCCCCAGCTTGACCTTGATGGAGGTGAGCGGCTGGAGCGGCGAGCTCATGTGTCCTGCCCCGGCTCCTCGAGTGCGTACCCGACGCCGTGGACGGTGCGCACCCAGCCGGGACCGACCTTGGCGCGCAGCGCACGGACGTGGCTGTCGACGGTGCGGGTCCCGGACGCGTCCGGCCAGTCCCACACCTCGGCCAGCAGGTGCTCGCGAGTGAGCACCTCGCCGGGCGTGGTCGCCAGCCGGGTCAGCAGGTCGAACTCGGTCGGCGTGAGCCGCACCTCCTCGTCGGCCACGGTGACCCTTCGCGTGCCCGTGTCGACCATGAGGTCACCCACGACGAGGCGGGCCGAGGGCCGGGCGGCGAGCTCGGCGGCGCGGTCGACGCGGCGCAGGAGCGCGCGGACCCGGGCCACCAGCTCGCGCATGCGGAAGGGCTTGGTGAGGTAGTCGTCGGCACCGACCGCGAGCCCGACCAGCACGTCGGCCTCGTCGTCCCGCGCGGTCAGCATCAGCACCGGCACCGGCTTGGTCGCCTGGATCCGGCGGCAGACCTCGTGCCCGTCGAAGCCGGGCAGCATCACGTCCAGCACGACCAGCTCGGGGTGGACCTCGGCGGCCTTCGCAACGGCACCCGGCCCGTCGTAGGCCTGGTCGACGTGGAACCCCTCGGCCCGGAGCCGGTCGGCGACGGCGTCGTTGATCACCGGCTCGTCCTCGACCACGAGGACCCGTCGGTTCTCCATGTCGTGAGCGTAAGAGCGCGACACCGCAGGATGGGGGTGGGACTCGTGAAGGTTCTGTGCAGAACTCAGCGGCGGGATGCGACGGTCCACCGCACCGCGCTTCAGAGACCGTCGACGTGCGAATCGCTCTCTCGTGACGGCGCCTGAATGCGGAAGTGCACGACCTCGTAGGTACGGCCGATGTAGGCCAGCAACGCGTCGAGGAAGATGATCACGCCCACCATCTCCATCGACTCCTCGATGTTGGTGAGCATCGCGAACCCGAGATTCTTGTCGCCGTGCACGTCGGCGTAGTTGCCCTCGATCATCTCGATACCGATCGCGGCGACCAGGTAGATCAGGCCGGCCAGCAAGAACGTACGCCTCACCTGCGTCGGCAATGACCGCAGGAAGCCGACGAAGTAGAGGCCGAGCAGCACGACCAGCACGATGCCTGGCACGACCCATGCGTAGTACAGGACGCCGGGCTCGTGTCCCCCCAACAACGAACGCATCGGGGTGACGAGCCTTTCGTGCACCGAGAAAGCTTCGTCGTAGGCCATGACCACGAAGCCAACCGACAGCGTCGCCCACTTCGACACCATCGGGTCCCCGCCTGCGCGCTTGAGCTGCGTGACGCACGCCAGGATGAGCCCCGCCCCGAGAAGCAGGAGCGTGGAGAAGAAGGACGGGACGTTCAGCTCCTCGTTGAGCTCGAAGAGGTGCACGAGAGTGGTGACAGAGTCCTGGTCGAAGCCGTACTCCCACATGCCTGCGATCACGCTGGCCACCAACAGCAGCACCGTCGTCACCGTGAGCGCCCGAACAAGCTTCTTCGTTGCTACGGGAATCTCGTGCGTGTCCATGCGGTCAGACCCCCGGGCGCCGACGCGAACCCGGCATCGCGAGAACTGTCACCGCGACCACCGACTTTCAATTGATCGACGGCAGCATCATGCACCAGGTGAGGCGCCAAAACCGTTGAACCAGCGCCTTGAGACGCCCTCCAAACCGTCTGGGCCGGGCTCAGAGGTCAGGGAACGCCGAGGGCCAGGCAATCTGGATGCGGGCGCCACCGGCGGGGCTGTCCCCGATGCTCACCGTCCCGCCGTGCACCTTGGTGAGGCCGCCGACGATGTAGAGGCCGAGACCGGAGCCGCCGCGCTTCCCGCCCTTCCAGAACTTCGTGAACACGCGGAGGCGCATCTCGGGGGGGATGCCCTCACCCTCGTCGTCGACGATGATCCGGACGCCGGGCTGGTCGCCCAGCTCACCCGGGCCGAGTGGTTCGAGCGTGACCCACACGGTGCCCTCGCCGTGCCGGACGGCGTTCTCGACCAGGTTGGTGACCACCTGGGTGAACTTGTCGGGGTCGGCGTGGATCTCGGGCAGGTCGTCGGCGATGTCGAGCGTGATCGGGCGCGCCGTCCCAGCCGAGACCGAGTCGACGATCCTGCGGGTGAGCAGGCCGACGTCGCAGGGCCGCGGGTGCAGCTGGAGCCGGCCGGTGTCGATGCGGGCCACGTCGAGGAGCTCGGCGATCAGCCGGCTCAGACGGTCGGAGTCGGCGGAGACGGTGGCGAGCATCAGCTTCTTCTGCTCGTCGTTGAGGCGGTCCCAGCGGTTGAGCAGGGCCTGGACGAACCCCTTGACGCCGGTGAGCGGCGAGCGCAGCTCGTGGGCGACCGTGGCGACCAGGTCGGAGCGCTCGCGGTCCAGCCGCTCCCGGCCGCGCCCGGAGCGGATGGTCACCGCGACCTCGGAGACCGGCTGGTCCAGCGCCGGCCGGTGGATCCTGGCCGCGACGAGGACCTCTTCGCCGCTCGCCAGCAGCCAGGACTGCTCGGGCACGGCGGTGCGGGTCTGCAGCCCTTCGTAAGGGCGGTTGTGGCTCACCCAGGCGTTGTCGTCCTGGTCACGCAGGGCCAGCACCTGGTCGAGCGGCTTGCCCAGGCAGTCCCGGCCCAGGCCCAGCATCCGGACGGCCACTGCCGAGATCACGGTCACCCGGCCGTCGGGACCCGCGATCACCACGCCGTCCGGCAGCGCGTCGACGACGACCTGCGCGGGACGGGTGGGCATGGGCACAGACTAGGAGCCCCGTAGGCGGTCGAGGTCGGCGCGCAGCGCGTTCGCTCGCTTCGTGCCCAGCAGGCGGTCGATGTCGCGCTCGATCTCGGGGATCAGCTCCTGCACCACGGCGAACACTTCGAGCCCCCGCTTCGTGGGGATCACCAGCTTGGCGCGTCGGTCGCTCGCGTCGGGTTCCCGGACGACGTACCCGTGCCCCTCGAGGTGCGCGACGAGCTCGGACATCGCCTGCTTGGTCATCTGGGCGCCGCCCGGAGGCGGACCGCCGGTCATGCACCGGCACGCGCCCGGCGAGATCTACCACGTGCTCGAGGGCGAGTTCGCCTTCCACGTGGGTCGCGACGACGGCACCGTCGTGCGCGTCGCGGTCCCCGGCCGGCCACGTGATGCCCCTCGCCGGCGGTACGCCACACATGATCCGCAACGAGTCGGACGCCGACGGGGTCGCCTTCATGGTGCACGCCCCCGGCGAGGCCATGGAGGGCTTCTCCCGCGCCGCCGCTGCGCTCGCGGCCAACGGCGAGCCCTCGATGTCTGCGTTGGTGGAGATCGCCGAGGAGCACGGCATCGAGATGCTCGGCCCGGTGCCGGAACCTGTCTCGAGGGGATAACGATCTCGCCGGAGTGCGCGCTCCGGCCGAGAACGGGGCACCCTCCGGACATGCGACGTGTCTCGGTGCTCGTGTCCGTCCTGGCCCTGGTGGCTCCCCTGCTCCTGCTCCTCGACGGCTCCCCCGCCCGGGCGGCGGGCATCCAGCACTACCGCTACCTCGAGGCCCAGGTGTTCACGGCGGCGGGCCTCGGCTCGATCGCAGTCGGCATGCCCAACAAGCGCACGGTCAAGATCCAGCACCTCGACCCCGCGAGCGGCACGTGGGACTCCCCGTCCGTGCTGTACCGGAAGAAGGGGGTCACGTGCGGTGAGATCGACGGCCGCTCCTCCCCCGGCGGCGTCGCGCTGCTGCTCGAGTGCGACACGCCGTACTACGAGGACCAGGCGCCGGCGCACAGCATCGGCCTGGTCTCCCGCGACCTGCGCGCCTGGTCGGTGAAACAGCTGCCCGGCGAGGCCTACAAGTCGCCCGCGATCTCACCCACCGGCAGCTTCGCGGTCTGGCTGGCGGGCGGGATCGGCGACTACGTCGAGTGGTCTGCCCAGGGCGGGTTCGCCCCGTTGGCGGCGACGAGCTACGACTACGACGGCTACGGCGAGACGCCGGTCGTGGACGACGCCGGGACGGTGGCGGTTCTGGGCCCGGAGCCGCGCGGCGGGGACTGCGTGGTCGGCGTGCACACCCGCGACCTGGCCGGCGTCCAGTCGCACACGGTCGTCGAGGGTGTCGATCCCGGGTGCACCGAGGGTGGGCTCGAGAACGTCGACGCCCTGACGGTGACCGGTGGCTTCGAGCGCGCCGACCGGTTCACCCTCGCCCGCGCGGCGGTCGGGGCGCCATGGACGCTGACCCGGATCCGGCCGAGCGACGCACCCGGGCTGGTCGCGTACGGCTTCTCGCGCAAGCGCATCGCGACGGCGTACGTCGACACCGTGCACACCGAGCGACCACTCGTCGCGATCGGGAGCCCGGACCGGCACCGGGTCCTGACCCAGGTCTACGACGAGGCGACCCAGACCTGGGGGCCGCAGACGGAGATCTACGCCTCCGGGCGCAAGTGCCGCGACGCGGGCAACTTCTCCGACCAGCCTCGCGAGCTCTATGTCTTCGAGCTGCGGTGCGGACAGAAGAAGACCGTGCTGGCGAGCGCCGTCGGCCGGAGCTGGACCGTCGGCCGGCTCGGCCGAAACCCGTGGACCCTGGTAGGCGACCAGGTGGCGCTGCCCGGCGTTCGCGGCACCACCGTCGTCTCGAGCCAGGGCGTGACCCGCTACCCGGGCACCGCCGCCGGGCGTTGCGGCGTGGTCTTCCCCGGCCGGCCGGGCACGCTGGTCCGGCTGCGCAGCAAGCCCGGCGCCACCTGGCCGACCCAGGTCCAGGTCTCGACGGGCGGCGCGTTCCGCACCGTTTCGAGGGCGCCTCGGCCCAGCGACACCTGCCGGAGGGCGTTCGTGGACAACACCGTCGACCCGCCGGTCGTGATCCTGCAGGGCCGGCGCGACCACCAGGCTCTGTTCCGCAAGCGCGGGGGCACCTGGACGCTGACCTACCCGACGAACCCGTATCCCTACTGAGTCCCTACTGAGCGCGACGGGACTCGTAGAGGCAGAGAGCGGCGGCGGTCGAGAGGTTGAGGCTCTCGGCCCTGCCGTGGATCGGGATGGCGACCCGATGGTCGGCCAGTGCGGCCAGCTCGGCGGGCAGGCCCCAGGCCTCGTTGCCGAACAGCCAGGCGGTGGGGCCGGCCAGCGGGGCGTCGTAGAGCCCCACCTCGCCGGCTCCGTCCGCTGCGAGCACCGTGAGCCCGGCGTCCTTCGCCGCCCGCACCGCGGCCTCGGCGGACGCCTCGACGGCGAGCGGCAGGTGGAAGAGCGAGCCGACGCTGGCCCGGACCGTCTTGGGGTTGTAGGCGTCGACGGAGCTGCCTGCGAGGACCACGCCGTCCGCGCCCGCCGCGTCGGCGCAGCGGATCACGGTGCCGGCGTTGCCGGGGTCGCGGACGTCGGCGCAGATCGCCACCAGCCGGGCGCCCGACAGCGCCTCCGCGAGCGGTACGTCGACGTACCGGCACAGCGCCACGACACCGGCCGGGCTCACCGAGTCGGACAGCAGCTCGAGGGCGCGGTCCTCGACCCGGGTCACCCGGACCCCGTCGGGCAGGCCCGGGAGCTCGACGTCGACGCGGGCGAAGACCTCCTCGACACAGCCTGCCTCGATCGCGGCCTCGACGGCGTTCGGGCCGTCGGCAAGGAACAGCCGCCGCTCGGAGCGTTCCGAGCGGCGGCTGAGCCGGCGTATGTCTTTGAGGCGGGCGTTGCTCGCCTTCAGAGGTCGCTCAGGCGGAGGCCTCGGCCCGGGGTGCGTTGACGTCCTCGGGGAGGGCGGCCTTGGCGACGTCGACCAGCGCGTTGAACGCCGCGATGTCGTTGACGGCCAGGTCGGCCAGGATCTTGCGGTCAACCTCGACACCGGCCAGGCCGAGCCCCTGGATGAACCGGTTGTAGGTCATCCCCTGGGCGCGGGCGCCGGCGTTGATCCGCTGGATCCAGAGGCGACGGAAGTTGCCCTTGTTCTTGCGGCGGTCGTTGTAGCTGTAGACCAGGGAGTGGGTGACCTGCTCCTTGGCCTTGCGGTAGAGGCGCGAGCGCTGGCCGCGGTAGCCGGCGGCGCGCTCGAGGGTGGTACGGCGCTTCTTGTGGGCGTTCACTGCCCGCTTGACGCGTGCCATGTCTTGTTGCTCCTTGTGATGGTCGGGTCAGGACGGGTCAGCGACCCAGCAGCTTCTTCACGCGCTTGACGTCGGCCTTCTCGAGCTCGACCATCCCGGCGTTGCGGCGGTGCTTCTTGCGGCTGCCGGTGGTGGGCGCGGATGCGAACGCGGCGCCGGACTTCCGGCCCGCCTGCAGCCGCAGGATCTTCCCGCCGCCAGTCACCTTGAACCGCTTGCTGGCACCCGAGTGCGTCTTGTTCTTGGGCATGTGCTTCTCCTCGTACGTCGTACCTGCCGTCGTGTACGGCGTGTGGTGGTGCTTGTCAGGTCTGGGGTCAGGCTTCGATCTCTGGGTCCAAATTCTCGGAGCGGCCGCGCTCCCTCTTCTGGGCAACGGGGCCGGCGGCGCGGGCGCTGGCACGCTCCGCGGCCTCCTCGGCAGCCTCGGCGGCGCGTTCTGCCATGCGCTCCTCCTTGGCGTGCTGCTGCTCGACCTTGGCCTCGGCCTTCTTCTTGTGCGGGCCGAGCACCATGATCATGTTGCGGCCGTCCTGCTTGGGCGCGGACTCCACGAAGCCCAGCTCCGTGACGTCCTCCGCCAGCCTCTGGAGCAGCCGGAACCCCAGCTCGGGGCGGTGCTGCTCGCGACCGCGGAACATGATCGTGATCTTGACCTTGTCGCCGGACTTGAGGAACCGCACGACGTGACCCTTCTTGGTCTCGTAGTCGTGCTGGTCGATCTTGGGACGAAGCTTCATCTCCTTGATGATCACGTTCGTCTGGTTCCGACGGGCCTCACGGGCCTTCTGGGCGTTCTCGTACTTGAACTTCCCGTAGTCCATGAGCTTGCAGACCGGCGGCTTGCCCTGCGGTGCGATCTCGACGAGGTCGAGATCGGCTTCCTGGGCGAGCTTGAGCGCTTGGTCCGTGGGCACGATGCCCACGGTCTCGCCGTTGGGTCCCACGAGGCGCACCTCGGGTACCCGGATCCGGTCATTGATACGAAGCTCGGTGCTGATGTGTCCTCCTGCGTTTCGGTGAATGGGGCCGGAGGCTGTGGAACTGCAGCGAAAATGCAGAAGGCCTCCGCGTCGCAAGCGGAGGCCAGTCGTACCCGTCCCGCGCGCCCCTCAAGTTGCTGGGCACACGTGGTCGAGCCACCAGGACCGAACCCGACGACCTGTGGAGCTGGGCGGCCGATGCGGGTGGGAGGCCAGGCAACCCGAGGGCCGCTGTCTCCGCTTGGAGATCAGTGCCCCGGAGGGCACCGATCGGTCAACGGTCGATGGTAACCGACTATTCCGCGGCTGAGCCAATTCCGAGCCCCGGGCCGAGCTTGCTCGGACCGGGACCCTGCGAGGAGGTTGAGGGGCTCGGCGTGGACACGCGCGCCAGCGCGGGGCTACGCGAGCTGTCTCGAAACCTCAACCAGGTAGCGCACCGGCCCCGCCAGGTCGATCAGCAGCGCCTCGGCGCCGTCCTGCATGGCCGCGAGCGCCGCCGTACGCGCGGGCACCGGGACCGGCCGGGCGTCCGGGTCCCAGCGCCGCATCGGCTCGAGGCCGGTGAAGGCCAGCAGCGCCAGCCGCCCGTCGGGTCCGCGCATGAGCACCGCGGCCATGTCGCTGGACTTGTCGCGGACCAGCCCGTTCGGCCCGGTCTCCGCCTCGCCGAGCACCGCGACCACCGGGACCAGCAGCCGCGCCTCGGCCAGGGCGTCGAGCACCTCGGGCTCGCGGGTCGGGTCCGCGGCGTACGCCGTGAGCGCGGCGGCCAGCGCCGCGTCGACCGCACCGGTGTCGTCCGGCGCGCCCGCAGCGGTCAGCAGCCGCCCTCCTGACACTCCACGTTCCACGCCGCAACGCTAGGCGATCGTCAGCGGAGCGCCGTCACCCCGGAGGTAGGAAACCGTGTCCTCGCCCAGCCGCCGGCGCATCACGGAGATCGCCTCGGGATTCGAGTCCACCATCACGAACCGGCGCTGCATCTCGGCGGCGACTGCGGCGAGGCTGCCGCTCCCGGCGAAGAAGTCCAGCACCCAGTCGCCGGGTCGGGACGACGGCTGGAGGACGCGGCGGAGCACTCCCTCGGGCTTCTGGTTGGGATAGCCCGTCTTCTCCTTGCCATTCGTCGGCACGATCGTGTGCCACCAGACATCGGTGGGCAGCTTGCCGCGCGCCGCCTTCTCGGGAGTGACGAGGCTGGGCGCCATGTAGGGCACCCGCTCGATCTGGTCCTGGTCGAAGAAGTGCTTCCTCGGCGTCTTGACGTAGACGAGGATGGTGTCGTGCTTGGCCGGCCAGCGGTCACGTCCGCGGCCGCCGTAGTCGTAGGCCCAGATGATCTCGTTCAGGAAGCAGTCACGCCCGAAGACCTGGTCGAGCAGGATCTTGCAGTAGTGGGCCTCCCGCCAGTCGATGTGGAAGTAGAGCGTGCCGCTCTCGTTGAGCAGGCGCCGCGCCTCCTCGAGCCTGGGGTGCAGGAACCCGAGGTAGTCGTCGAAGGCGTCGAGGTAGCCCAGGCGACCGGTCTCGACGGTGTCGTAGCGCCGTCCAACGAACCCGGTCCGGTCGCCACCCTCCGGGGTGCGGGTCGTGCGCACTGACTTGCGCTCCTGGCGCCCGCCGGTGTTGAACGGCGGGTCGACGTAGATGAGCTGGAAGGACCCGTCCGGCAGCTTCGGCAGCACGTCCAGGTTGTCGCCCATCAGCACCACGTCGCGGTCGCTGTTGAAGTCGATCACGTGCGTCCCTCCGTCAGCCCTTGATTCTTCCCGACCTGGTGCGACTTCCGGGATCCAACATGCCGACGCGCAGGTCGGCCTTCCTCGCGTCGATTGATTTATCTGTACTAATCCACTAGACATACGCCATGACCGCCATCTCACCCGACACTCTGAAGCTGCACTGGTTCCTGCCCACCTCGGGCGACTCCCGTTCGCTCGTCGGCGCGGGCCAGGGCTCGCCCGGACGGGACGCGGAACGCGTGCTCGGATCCGACACCGAAGGGTTCCGGCCTCCCACGATCGACTACCTCGCCGACATCGCGCGGACTGCCGAGAAGCTCGGCTTCGAGGGCGTGCTCACCCCGACCGGCACCTTCTGCGAGGACGCGTGGCTGGTCACATCGGCGCTGCTGCGGGAGACCAAGAAGCTGAAGTTCCTGGTCGCGTTCCGGCCCGGCGTGATCAACCCGGTGCTCGCCGCGCAGATGGCCGCGGCGTACCAGCGGATCTCGGACGGCCGGCTGCTGCTCAACATCGTCACCGGCGGCCAGCCCACGGAGCAGGCGCGGTTCGGGGACACCGACCCGAAGGCCACGCGGTATGCGCGGACCGAGGAGTTCCTCTCGGTGCTGCGCGGCACGTGGGAGCAGGCGCCGTTCGACTTCGAGGGGAGGTTCTTCGAGGTCGAGGGCGCCCTGGTCAGGGGTGGGATCAAGCCGCAGCCGGACATCTACTTCGGCGGCTCCTCGGGCCCGGCCGGGCCGGTCGCGGCCAAGCACGCCGACGTCTACCTGACCTGGGGCGAGCCCCCGGAGCTGGTCACCGAGAAGCTCGACTGGATGCGGTCGCTGGCCGCGGAGCAGGGGCGCACCCTTCGCTTCGGGCTGCGCGTGCACACCATCTCCCGCGACACCAGCGAGGACGCGTGGCGGCACGCGCAGTGGCTGCTAGACGGCCTCGACCCGGAGCGGGTCGCGGCCGCGCAGGCCGCGCTCCGCAACAGTGAGTCGACGGGGCAGGCCCGGATGCTGGCGCTGCGCGACGGCCGTACGACGTACAAGGATGCCCGCGAGCTCGAGGTCTCCCCCGGCCTGTGGTCCGGGGTGGGGCTGGTCCGCGGTGGCGCCGGCACCGCGCTGGTCGGGAGTCACAACGAGGTGGCCGACAGGCTGGCCGAGTACCACGCCCTTGGCATCGACGAGTTCATCCTCTCCGGCTACCCGCACGTCGAGGAGGCCTGGTGGTTCGGCGAGGGCGTCATGCCCCGCCTGCGCGACCGGGGCCTGCTCGGTGGGGGGACGGCGAGCCGTCTCGAAACCATGGTGGCGTCGGCCTGACCCGGCGCCCCCGGCCGCTTCAACACGCTCACTACGCTGGGCACATGGACGAAGCGGCCTGGGGGGCACTCACTCTCTCGCTCACGGTCCTGGGCGGCATCTACACCTGGTTCGCCTTCCGCAGCCGGGGTTTCGTCGCGGGACTGCGCGGCGTCGGGTTCACGATCATCCCGGTCGCCCTGCTGCTGACCGACACGCTTGAGATGGCGACGAAGATCGGCAGTGCCGTCGGCGACTGGGTGGGAGGTTTCGCGTTCAGCCCGGCCAGCTGGCTCGGGATCATCCTGGCCGTGGCCTCGGTGACCTGCTTCGTCGCTGCCGGGTTCCTGGCCGAGCGCGGCGTGGGCGCCCCCCCGAGCGAGAAGAAGCCCGACCGCAAGGAGCTCTCTAAGGGCAAGGGCACCAAGAAGGAGCCGGTGCTCTCCGACGTCGACCCCGAGATGGCCGAGATCGAGGCCCTGCTGCGCAAGCGCGGCATCACGTGATCACCCCACGAAACTCCGCGACAGAGGCGCTGCGCGCGATGCGCGCGTACTTCCGCGGGGATCCCGAAAAAGCATGAATCCAGATTCCGGCACGCTCGAGCGAAACCGGCTCTGGGCTCGGCTGAACGACGCCGTCGCCGCACATCCCGAGCCACTCGCCACGCCGCTGATGGTGGTCGACCTCGACGCGTTCGACGCCAACGCCGACGACCTGGTCCGCCGAGCCGGCGGTACGCCCATCCGGGTCGCCTCCAAGTCGGTCCGGGTGCCGGCGCTGCTGAGCCGGGTGCTGGCCCGCGACGGCTTCCACGGTGTCCTCGGCTACACGCTCGCCGAGGCGCTGTGGCTCGAGGAGCAGGGAATCTGCGACGACATCGTGGTCGCCTACCCGACCGTCGACCGCGGCGCGCTCTCCAGGCTGGTCGCCTCGCCGGCGGCGGCCGGGCACATCACGCTGATGGTCGACGACGTGGCGCAGCTCGACGTGGTCGACTCCGTGCGCGCCTCCCACGCGGTGCCTATCCGGGTCGCGATCGACGTCGACGCCGGCCTGCGGATGGGCCGCCAGCACGTCGGGCCCAAGCGCTCGCCGCTCTACGACGCCGACGACGTGGTCCTCCTGGCCAAGGAGATCGGGTCCCGGCGCGGGTTCCGGCTGGTCGGCGCGATGACCTACGAGGGCCAGGTCGCGGGCGTCCAGGACGAGGTGCCCACGCAGCGCGCCCGCTCCGCCGTCGTACGCCGGATCAAGTCGCTGTCGATGACCCAGCTGGAGGTACGCCGCCGCGAGGTCTTCGACGCGCTGCGCGCCGACGGGGTCGAGCTCGAGTTCTGGAACGCCGGCGGCACCGGCTCGGTCGAAGCCACCGTCGCCGACCGGGTCGTCACCGAGGTGGCCGCGGGCTCCGGACTGCTGGCGCCGACCCTGTTCGACCACTACCAGTCCTTCGACCCGCGGCCGGCGGCGTACTTCGGGCTGCCCGTGACCCGGCGCCCGTCCCCCGAGATCGCCACCGTGCACGGTGGTGGCCTGATCGCGTCGGGACCTGCCGGCAAGGACCGGCTGCCGACGCCGTGGGCGCCCGCCGGGCTGCACCTGACCGGGCTCGAGGGCGCCGGCGAGGTGCAGACGCCGCTCACCGGCCACCCGGCCGCACTGCTGGCGGTCGGTGACCTCGTGTGGTTCCGGCACGCCAAGTCGGGAGAGCCGTTCGAGCACGCCAACACGGTCCAGCTGCTCGCCGGCTCCCGGTTCACCGAGGAGGTCCGGACCTACCGTGGCCACGGGCTCGCCTTCTGACGTCGCAACGCTGATCCTGTCGCTCGCCTCCGCCCGGCCGGCCACGCTCGGCGACGGTCGGCTGGTCTGCCTGGACGGGCCTGCCGGGTCCGGCAAGACCACGCTCGGCGAGGAGCTCGCAACCCGGGCCGGCGCCGAGCTGATCCACGGCGACGACCTGATGTCGGGCTGGCGCGGCCTGGATGCCGTGGCCCGCCAGCTCGCCGGCCTCTTCTCGGCCCTGGCCGCGGGCGGCACCGGGAGCTATCAGCACTACGACTGGCTGCAGGACCGCTACGACCGGACGGTCGAGGTCCAGCCCGCGCCGTGGCTGGTCGTCGAGGGCGTCGGCAGCGGCGTCGCCGCGCTCGCGGCGTACACCACCGTTCTGGTGTGGGTCGAGGTCGACGACGACCTCCGGCTGGCCCGCGGGCTCGAGCGCGACGGCGACGAGCTGCAGGAGCTCTGGCGCCAGTTCATGCTCGACGAGCGCGAGCTGTTCGCCCGCGAGCGCATCCGCGAACGCGCCGATGTGGTGGTCGACGGGACCGGCCGCGTCGCTCCCGTCATACGGTGACCCGCGTGGTGGCACCCAGCGGCGAGCAGTTCGAGATCTCCGGCAGCGGCTACCGGGCCGTGGTCACCGAGAGCGGCGCCGGGCTGCGGCTGCTCGAGCACGAGGGCCGGCCACTGGTCGACGGGTACGACGAGAGCGCCAAGGCCAGCGGCGGCCGGGGACAGCTGCTGGTGCCGTGGCCGAACCGGATCCGGGACGGTCAGTACGCCGTCGGCGACCGGCAGCTGCAGCTGCCGTTGAGCGAGCCGGGGCGGCACAACGCCTCGCACGGACTGGTGCGCTGGGTCGCATGGAGCCTGGAGGAGCACACCGGACGGTCGGTGGCGCTGCGCTACCGGCTGATGGCGCAGAGCGGCTACCCGTGGACCCTGGACCTGCACGTCGTCTACGACCTGAGCGCGGACGGGCTGACCGTGATGCAGAGCGCGACGAACCTGGCGGCCGACCCCGCGCCGTACGCCCAGGGCGCACACCCGTACCTCACCGTCGGTCCCGGCCCCTGCGACGGCTGGGAGCTGACCCTGCCGGCCGCGACCCGCTCACTGTCCGACCCGGACCGCAAGCTCCCCATCGGCCGGGAGCCGGTGGACGGGACCGCGTTCGACTTCCGGGTGGCCCGGCCGCTGCGCCAGACCGAGCTCGACCACGCGTTCACCGACCTCGTGCGGGACCCCGCCGGACGCGCGACCGTCGAGCTCCGCGACCCGGCGTCTGGCGACGCGGTGGCCCTGTGGATCGACGCGGCGCACCCGTGGCTGATGGTCTACACGGCCGACGACTCGACCGACGCCCACCGGCGCGCGGTCGCCGTCGAGCCGATGACCGCCCAGGCCGACGCCTTCCGCTCCGGCGAAGACCTCCTCATGCTCGCCCCCGCCGGCGAACCAGGCTCCGAGTTCTCCGCCACCTGGGGCATCCACGCCCTCGACTGACCGCTGACCCGGGACATTGTGTCGGCCAGATTGGGGTGACCCGGGACTTTGTGTCGCTCGCAGGCGACACGAACTCCCGGGTCACCGCGATTTGCGCGACACAAAGTCCCGGGTCAGCGTCAGGGGGCGGCGGAGGCGGCGGCGACCAGGGACTTGAGCTCGCGGAGGGCGATTCGGGCGCGGTTGCCGTCGGAGCCCTGGATGGCGAGCACCGAGGCGGTCTCGCCGTCGGCGAGGTCCAGGGTCACCCACGGGGCGCCCGGTGGCAGCCGGGCGGCGACGATCTGGGGCCACTCGTACTCGTGGCGGCGGTAGCCGTTGACCACCACCAGCCGGTCGGCGTACGCCACCGCGCGGGACCGGATGAGCGCCAGCATGAGGGTCAGGTAGATCAGCCCGAAGAAGGCCAGGGTGCCGCGCTGGAACCAGGTGAACCTGGCGCGGGTCTCGGCGTCGAAGCTGAACCACCCGACCGTGACCACGGCGACCAGCGCGAGGGTCACCGCGATGCCGACGACGCGCGGGCCGAGCGGCCGCCAGGTGCGCGGCAGGGCGGGCAGGCTGGTTCCTGCGTCAGAGTCGGCAGGCATGGATGTCCGTGAGCAGGATCCCCCGCGCACCGAGCTCGTAGAGCTCGTCCATCAGCCGCTGGGCGCCGTCGCGAGGCACCATCGCGCGAACGGCGACCCAGCCCTCCCGATGGAGGGGTGCGATCGTCGGGCCCTCGATGCCGGGGGTCAGCTCGACGGCCGCGGAGACGTTCGCCTGTTCGATGTCGTAGTCCATCATCACGTAGGTCCGGGCCACGAGGACGCCCTCGACCCGGCGCCGGAAGATCTCGAAGCCGGGAGGTACGTCGCCGGAGCGGGTGATGATGACCGCCTCCGACTCGAGGAGGGTCTCGCCGAACACCTCGAGCCCGGCCGCCCGGAGCGTGCCGCCGGTCTCGACGACGTCGGCGATGACGTCCGCGACGCCGAGCTGGATCGAGGTCTCGACGGCGCCGTCGAGGCGGACCACCTCGGCCTCGATGCCGCGCTCCTCGAGGAACGCGCTCACCACCCCGACGTACGACGTCGCGATCCGGGCGCCGGCCAGCTCGGCGAGGTCGGTGTAGCGCCCCGCGCGGCCGGCGAACCGGAACCGGCTCCGACCGAAGCCCAGCGGCAGCACCTCGTCGGCCTTCGCCCCGGAGTCGCGGAGCAGGTCGCGGCCGGTGACCCCGACGTCGAGGGTGCCCTCGCCGACGTAGAGCGCGATGTCGCGCGGGCGCAGGTAGAAGAACTCGACGCCGTTCTCCTCGTCGGTGAGCGTGAGCTGCTTGGCGTCGTCGCGCTGCCGGTAGCCCGACTCACGCAGGATGTCGGACGCGGACTGGGCCAGCGACCCCTTGTTGGGGACGGCGATGCGGAGGAGAGACATGAATCCTTCTAGAGGTGTGCGTAGACGTCGTCGAGGTCGATGCCCGTGGCCAGCATCAGCACCTGGGCGTGGTAGAGCAGCTGGCTGATCTCCACGGCGGCGCGGTCCTTGCCCTCGTGCTCGGCGGCCATCCAGGACTCCGCGGCCTCCTCGACGAGCTTCTTGCCGATCGCATGGACCCCGGCATCGAGCTGCGCCACCGTGCCGGAGCCGTCGGGCCGGGTGCGTGCCTTCTCGGACAGCTCGGCCCAGAGCTCCTCGAACGTCTTCACGACTGGTCAGCCTAGTTGGCGGCGGGACCGGTCCCGCGTCCGCGCCATGATGTGTCGGTGCCGCGCGACCTCGCCGACCTGGACTGGCCCGTTCTGACCCAGCGACTCTCCATCCGGCCCGCCAGCGCCGCGGACGCCGCAGCGATGTACGCCTACCGCGGGCAGCAGCTCGTGGCCCACTGGCTGACCGTCTGGCCGCAGAACGTGCAGGAGTGGGAGCGCCACCTCGCCGGGCGGATGGACCACCAGCTGGTGGTCGAACGCGAAGGTGCGTTGATCGGGGACCTCCAGCTCGACGTCCGTGACCCGTGGTCGCAGCACGAGGTGAGGGCCCAGGCCGCGGGCACCATGGCCGAGATCGGCTACGCCTTCGACCCGGAGTGCGCCGGGCAGGGCTATGCCACCGAGGCCGGGCAGGCGCTGCTCCGCATCGCGTTCGAGGGTGTGGGGGTGCGCCGGGTGATCGCCCAGTGCTCCGCAGAGAACGAGCCGTCCTGGCGGCTGATGGAGCGGCTCGGCATGCGCCGAGAGGAACTCTCGGTCAAGTCGGAGCTGCATCGCAGCGGGGAGTGGGTCGACGCGATGACGTACGCGCTGCTCAGGGACGAGTGGCGCACCTCTGCCGACTAACCGGTCGCGTGTGC
Source organism: uncultured Actinomycetota bacterium (assembly GCA_963800715.1). Classification (GTDB taxonomy): domain Bacteria; phylum Actinomycetota; class Actinomycetes; order Propionibacteriales; family Nocardioidaceae; genus Nocardioides. The sequence continues at coordinate 41,374 of CAWDBZ010000005.1, forward strand.
GCGCGCCGTCGAGACAGGATGACTGCGTGACCCGCAGTATCGCCGACCTGACCTGGCCCAAGACCACAGAGCGATTGACGCTCCGGCCCGCGGAACAGCGCGATGCACTTCCGACATTCGCGATCCGGAGCCAGCCGGAGGTCGCGAACTGGCTGACCAACCTGCCCACGGACTCGGCTGCGTGGGAGGAGGGCTTCGGGGAGCGGCTGGCGAGCACGCTGATCATCGAGAAGGACGGTGTCGTGATCGGCGACCTCTACCTCCACGTCCAGGACCCGTGGTCCCAGGCGGAGGTCCGCGAGCAGGCCGCGGGCACTGTGGTCGAGATCGGCTATCTCCTCGACCCGGCGCACGTCGGGAAGGGCTACGCCACCGAGGCGGTGCGCGAGGAGCTGCGGATCTGCTTCGAGGAGGTCGGCGTACGCCGGGTGATCGCGCAGTGCTTCGCGGACAACGAGCCGTCGTGGCGGCTGATGGAGCGGGTCGGCATGCGCCGCGAGCAGCACACCAAGCAGGACTCGCTGCACCGGAACGGCGAGTGGCTGGACGGGATGATGTACGCGCTGCTCCGCGACGAGTGGCTCAGCTCTCAGTGAGCGCGCGGAGCGTCCGCGCCGTCGCCAGGGCCGCCGAGGTCGCCTCGTGGCCCTTGTCCTCCTTGGAGCCCTCCAGCCCCGCGCGGTCGAGCGCCTGCTGATCGGTGTCGCACGTCAGTACGCCGAACCCGACGGCGACCGTGTGGTCGAGAGCGACCCGGGTCAGCCCGTCGGTGGCCGCGGAGCAGACGTAGTCGAAGTGCGGCGTGCCGCCGCGGATGACCACGCCCAGCGCCACGACGGCGTCGTACCCCTGCCGCGCGAGCGCGGACGCCACAACCGGGAGCTCGAAGGTGCCCGGGACCCGGACCACGGTGGCCTCGACCCGGTGGTCGGCGCAGGCGCGGGCCGCGCCGGCGAGCAGGCCGTCCATCACCTGGGTGTGCCAGCTCGCGGCGACCACCGCGACCCGCAGGCCGCTCGCGTCGAACGGCTCGACGGCCGCCGCGCCCTCGCCACTCATTGATGGGCCTCGGCCGGGTCGAGGACCTCCAGGTCGGGAAGCACGTGGCCCATCCGGTCCCTCTTGGTCAGCAGGTAGGCGAGGTTGTGGTCGTTGGGGTGCGGGGTGAGCGGGACGCGCTCGGCCACCGTGATGCCGTACTCCTGCAGGTTGGTGACCTTGTCCGGGTTGTTGGTCAACAGCCGGACAGAGCTGATCCCCAGGTCCTTGAGGATCTGGGTCGCGGCGCCGTAGTGGCGGGCGTCGGCCGGCAGCCCGAGGTCCAGGTTGGCGTCGACCGTGTCGCGGCCGCCGTCCTGGAGCTGGTAGGCCTGCAGCTTCGCGACCAGGCCGATCCCCCGACCCTCGTGGCCGCGCAGGTAGATCACCACGCCCCGGCCCTCGGTCACGATGGTGTCCATCGCCTCGTTGAGCTGGGGTCCGCAGTCGCAGCGGTCGCTGTTGAACACGTCGCCGGTGAGGCACTCGGAGTGCACGCGGGTCAGCACCGGCTCGTCTCCTGTGATGTCGCCGTAGACCAGCGCGACGTGCTCGGAGTTGTCGACGGAGATCTGGTAGCCGAACGCCGTGAAGTCGCCGTGACTGGTCGGCAGCCGGGTCTCGGCGACCCGGTCGACCAGCACCTCGTTGCGGCGCCGCCAGCGCACCAGGTCCTCGATCGAGATCATCGCCAGCCCGTGCTCGTCGGCGAACTCCCGCAGCTCGGGCGCCCGCTTCATCGAGCCGTCGTCGTTCACCAGCTCGACCAGGACACCGGCCGGGGTGAGTCCCGCGAGCCGGGCCAGGTCGACCGCCGCCTCGGTGTGGCCGCGACGGGCCAGCACGCCGCCGTCGCGGTAGCGCAGCGGGAAGACGTGCCCGGGCCGGGTGATCTCCCACGACTCAGTCGCCGAATCGGCCAGCACCCGGACCGTGTGTGCGCGGTCGGTGGCCGAGATACCGGTGGTGACGCCGTCGCGCGCATCGACGGAGATCGTGTACGCCGTCCGCATCTTGTCCTTGTTGTGTGGCGTCATCAGCGGGATCTCGAGCCGGTCCAGCATCGTGCCGGGCATCGGCACGCAGATCACGCCGCTGCTGTAGCGGATCGTGAACGCCATCAGGTCGGGAGTCGCCTTGCTGGCGGCGAAGATCAGGTCGCCCTCGTTCTCCCGGTTCTCGTCGTCGACGACGACGACCGCCTTGCCGGCGGCGATGTCGGCGATGGCGCGCTCGACGGAGTCCATCCGGACCCCCACGTGTTGCGGCTCGGTCATGACTCGTCCTTCCCGTCCGCCGCCTGAGCGGCGAGCAGCTTCTCGACGTGCTTGGCGAGGATGTCGACCTCGAGGTTGACCCGGTCACCCGGACGGCGGCTGCCCAGCGTGGTGCGGGCCAGGGTCTCGGGGATCAGGCTGACGCTGAACCCGTCGGCGCGGGCCGACACGACGGTGAGGCTGACGCCGTCCACGGTGACCGAGCCCTTGTCGACCAGGTAGCGGCCGAGCTCGGGGGGCATCGACACGTCGACCACCTCCCAGTGCTCGCTGGGCGTGCGGGAGGCGATGGTGCCGACCCCGTCGACGTGACCCTGGACGATGTGGCCGCCGAGCCGGGTGGTGGGGGTGACCGCGCGCTCGAGGTTGACGCGGTCGCCCGGCTGGACGCCGGCGAGGCTGGTCTTGTCGAGCGTCTCCTGCATGACGTCGGCGGTCCAGGTGTCGCCGTCGCGCTCGGCGACGGTCAGGCAGCAGCCGTTGACGGAGATCGAGTCACCCAGGCCCGCATCGGCGAGGACGTGCTCGGCGTGGATGGTGAGCCGGATGGCATCGCCCTGGTCCTCCACGCCGGCGACGGTTCCGAGCTCCTCGACGATTCCGGTGAACATCTAGGTCATGTCTCCCAATTCGTGGTGGATGCCGGCGTCGTCCAGGCGCGGGCTGGCCAGACGCCGGCACGCACGCAGACTGGGCGTCTTCGAAGGGTCGGCGACGCAGCCAGCGCGTGGTCTGGGCGGCGTCCGGCGCCGCCAGGGATTGGGAGTCATGGCCTTAGGTCTCCTTCTGGAGTCATGGTCAGTCGGACGTTCGGCTGCTCGCCGCCCAGACCGTCCAGGACGGTCACGTCGGTGACCAGCGGACGGAACGCATCGACGATGGTGCTGATTCCGAGGTCGGCCACGGCCTGCTGGCCGGCGCCGAGCAGCATCGGGGCGACGTAGGCGACGATCTCGTCGACCAGCCCGGACGTGAGGAACGCCGCGGCCAGCGTCGGACCGCCCTCGAGGAAGACGTGCTGGCGGTCCCGTGCGAACAGCGTCTTCAAGGCGGTCTCGGGGTCGCGGGTGCGCAGGTGCAGCGTCTCTGCCTGGTCGTCGAAGACGCGCTTGGTCGCGGGCAGGTCGCGTTCGCCCATGACGACGCGCAGCGGCTGGCGCTCGCGGGGCAGCGGCAGGTCCTGCTCGTTGCGGACGGTGAGCTGCGGGTCGTCGACGTCAACCGTGTTGGTGCCGACCAGCATCACGTCGCAGAGCGCCCGCAGCCGGTGCGTGTCGAGCCGGGCGGCGCGGCCGGAGACCCAGCGGCTGGTGCCGTCGGTGGCGGCGCTGCGGCCGTCGAGGGTGGTGGCGAACTTCCAGGTCACGAACGGCCGGCGGTGCTCGACCGCGAAGGTCCACACCCGGTTGACGGCCCGGGCCTCGTCGACCATCAGCCCCTGCTCGACCTCGACCCCGCCTTCGCGGAGCAGCGCCGCTCCCCCGGCGGCCACCGGGTTCGGGTCGCCCTGGGCGAACACCACGCGGCGTACGCCGGCGTCGCGGAGCGCGACCGAGCACGGGCCGGTGCGCCCGGTGTGCGCGCACGGCTCGAGAGTGACCACGGCCGTCGTACCGCGGGCCCGCTCCCCAGCCTGCGCCAGCGCGTCGGCCTCGGCGTGCAGGTTGCCGGCACCGCGGTGGTGTCCCTCCGCCACCGTCGCGCCGCTGTCGTCGAGCAGCACGCAGCCGACCCGCGGGTTGGGGCCGAGCGGTACGCCGGGAGTGGCCGCCAGCGCGAGGGCGCGCACCATCGCGGCCTCTTCGGCTGCGGTGAACGTCATCTCGATTGCCCCTCGTGTCCTGCTCACGGGACTCCGGGGCTGAACGACGTACCGGCTCGACTCCGCGACTGGAGTCGTCCAGAACGCCTGCGTGCGCTTCCCATCCGGACTTTTGACCGTCGGTCCAGGAGTTCCACCTGGTCAACCGGTCACTGGCTGTGACCGGGTCGCGGACTTCTGAGCGAAGCGAAGAAGCTTCGAACAGTCACCGCCGGTTCGGAATTTCACCGACCCCAGAGCACGCGAGCTTTCTCAACTCGTTGACCAGAGTTTGCCACAGGGATCCAGGAAGAGCGCCCGTGATCCCGCCCACACGGCCATGGGTCGCCCGGCTCCCGTCGAGATACGGGTAATGGTTGTGTCCGGCACGGATCGACAGCCATTACCCGTATCTCGACGCGGAACGGGGCTCAGAGCCGCGGGTCGACCGGTTCCGACTCGAGCGCGAGGATCGCGAACACCAGCTGGTGCACCCGCCACAGCGGCGCACCCTCCACGAACGCCGTGAGCGCGTCGAGGCCGAGGCCGTGCTCGCGCCGGGCCAGCTCGCGCTTCTTGCCGAGGTGGCGCTGGCGGAGCACGTCGAGGGAGTCGGTGTAGTCCGGGCCGTAGATGATCCGGAGGTACTCCCGCCCGCGCACCTTGAGCCCGGGCTGCACCCGCCCGTCGACCGGGTGCGCCGGCTTCACGACCATGCCCTCACCGCCACCGGCAGTCAGCTCTTCCCACCAGGCGGCGGCCTCCGCGCGCTGGTCTGCAGAGCCGAGCTCGACGAACCGGTGCCGGGTCGGGGTGATCACGTCGCCCTCGAGCAGCGCCAGCTGCTCCAGGTGCCACGCGTGCGTCTCGGTGACCGCAGCCACCCGGCCCTCCGCGGCCAGCACCTGGAACGGCGCCAGGGTCACGCCGTCCAGGCCGTCCGTCGGCCGGCAGTACGCCGCGTACGCGTCGCGGAACGCGCGGGCGTGGTCGAGCCTCCGCTCCGTGCGGGCGGACAGCTCGGCGACCTCGACGCCCCGAGCCGCCGCGGTGTCCAAGGCAGCGCAGAGGGCGGGAAGGGCGTGCCGGGCGGCCGCCCCGACCGAGGCGTACTGCCCGCGGATCAGGCCGAGCGCCTTGGCCGACCACGGCAGCAGCTCGCAGTCGAGCACCAGCCAGTCGGTCTCCAGCCGTTCGAAGAGCGGTGCCGCGGCTCCCCGCAGCCGCCCGACCAGGTCGGTCATGACCTCGGTGTCGTCGAAGAACGGCCGGCCGGTGCGCGTGTAGACCGTGCCGGTGCCGCCGTCGGCCACGCCGAACCGGCGCTCGGCCGCGGCCTCGTCGCGGGCCAGGACCGCGACAGCGCGGGAGCCCATGTGCTTCTCCTCGCACACCACCGCGGTCACCCGCATCGCGGCGTAGTCGGCGAAGGCCTGGTCGGGATGCTCCAGCAGCCCCTCCCACTGGGTCGAGGTGGCCGGCGACATGGTCGGCGGCAGGTGCACCAGCCAGCGCGGGTCCACCGCGAACCGGCTCATCACCTCGAGCGCGGCCGCGGCGTTCTCGGCCGGGATCTTCACCTTGCCGGCGTACGGCGACTCGAGCCAGCGTTCGCCCGCGACGTCGTCGATCGCCAGCGCGGTCGGCAGGCGCTCCGGGGGCTCGGCGACCAGCGGCCGGACCGGCTCGTACCACTGCTGCTCGGCCGCCACCGAGACGATCTCCCGCTCCGGGTAGCGCAGCGCGGTGATCTTGCCGCCGAAGACCACGCCGGTGTCGAGGCAGATCGTGTTGTTGATCCACTCGGCCTCCGGGACCGGGGTGTGGCCGTAGACGACCATGGCCTGGCCGCGGTAGTCCCGGGCCCACGGGTAGCGGACCGGGAGGCCGTACTCGTCGGTCTCGCCGGTGGTGTCGCCGTACAGCGCGAACGACCGGACCCGGCCCGAGCTGCGGCCGTGGTAGGCCTCCTTGAGACCGGCGTGCGCGACCACCAGCCGGCCGTCGTCGAGCACGAAGTGGCTGATCAGCCCGTCCATGAACGCCAGCGCTTCGGCTCGGAACTCATCGCTCTCCTCGCCCAGCTGCGCGAGCGACTCGGCGAGCCCGTAGCTGACGCGGACGTTGGCGCCCTTGAGCGCGCGGACCAGCTTGGCCTCGTGGTTGCCGGAGACGCTCATGGCGGTGCCCGCGGCGACCATGCCCATGACCAGTCGCAGCACGCCGGGCGTGTCCGGGCCGCGGTCGACGAGGTCGCCGACGAACAGCGCGGTGCGCCCCGCGGGATGGCTCGCGCCGACGGCGCGGCCGGCGTCGTCGTACTCCAGCTCCCAGCCGAGCTCGGTGAGAAGGGTGCGCAGCTCGCTGGCGCAGCCGTGCACGTCGCCGACGATGTCGAAGGGGCCGGTCAGGTCCCTGCGGTCGTTCCAGGGTCGCTCGGTCGTGATCGCGGCGGCCGCGACCTCGTCGACACCGGTGAGCACGTGCACCCGCCGGAACCCCTCCTTGCGGATGCCGCGCAGCGACTTCTTGAGGTCGCGGTGCTGACGGGCAACCACGTGGGCGCCGAACTGCCGGTCCGGCCGGACGGCGTTGCGCTCGGAGGCGACCTGTTCGGGTACGTCGAGCACGATGGCGTCGACCAGCACGTCGTGCTCGCGGGCCAGCGCGACGAGTGCCTGGCGGGCCGACTTCTGGACGCTGGTGGCGTCGACGACGGTGAGCAGCCCGCGGCGCAGCCGGGTGCCGACGAGGTACTGCAGCACGTCGAAGGCGTCCTTGGTCGCGGACTGGTCGTTGGGGTCGTCGGCCACCAGGCCGCGGCAGTAGTCGCTGGAGATGACCTGCCAGGGCGTGAAGTGCTGCGCGGCGAAGGTGCTCTTGCCGCTGCCGGAGACGCCCACCAGGACGACCAGCCCCATCGAGGGGATCGTCAGCTCGGTCACGGGCCCTCGATTCGACGCAGGACACCGAGCTGCGTCGGCTGGCCGAACGCGCGGTCGAGGTCACCGATGCCGTCGATCGTGACCGAGTAGCCGTACGTCGCCGCCACCCGATCGGCCCACGCGGCGAACTCGGCGCGGGTCCACTCGAACCGGTGGTCGGCGTGCCGGGACCCCGTGAGTCCCTCGTAGAGCGCGTTGTACTCGACGTTGGGGGTCGTGACCACCACCATTCCTGGCCGCGCGGCCCCGAAGACCACGCGCTCGAGCGCGGCGAGACGCGGCGGGTCGACGTGCTCGATGACCTCCATGAGGACCGCCGCGTCGTACCCGGCGAACCGCGGGTCCTCGTAGGTGAGCGCACCCTGGAACAGCGTGAGCCGCTCCCGCTGCCGGTCACCCATCCGCTCGAGCCGGAGCCGGCGACCGGCCTGGGCGAGTGCCCGGGTGGACACGTCGGTGCCCGCGACGCGGCCGAACGCCGGCTCGTCGAGGAGCACCCGGAGGAACTGGCCAGGGCCGCAGCCCAGGTCGATGACACTGCCGACGCCCGCCTGCTTGAGCACCTGCAGGACGGAGGCATGGCGCTGGGCGTTGAGCGAGACCCGCTGCTCCTCGGGCTGGGCGACCTCCTCCTCGCTGTCCGGGTCGACCGCCTCCTCGGTGTCGTCGCCGAGCTCGGCGAGCCGCTCCAGTGCGATGCGGGCGAGCGCACCGCGGCGACCGAGGTAGCGGCGCGCGATCAGCTCCTGCTCCGGGTGGCCGGTCAGCCACGCGCCGCCGGAGCGGAGCAGCTTGTCGACCTCGTCGCTGGCCTGCCAGTAGTGCTTGGCCTCGTCGAGGACGGGCAGCAGGACGTACAGCTGGTTGAGCGCGTCGGCCAGCCGGACCGAGCCGCGCAGGGTCAGGTGCAGGTAGCGCGAGTCACCCCACTCCGGGAACTGCTCGTCCAGCGGGATCTGGGTCGCCTCCACCTGCCACCCGAGCGGTTCGAAGATCTTGAGCGCGAGGCCGACGCCGCCGCGGCAGGGCAGCACCGGGATCACGATCTCGAGCGGGATCGGTCCGTCGGCCAGGTCCTGGCGGCTGTCGCAGCGACCGGCGCGGGCGGTGCTGAACACGTCGGCCATCGCGGCGCCGAGCAGGCTCGAGGCGGCGTACGGGCGGTCGTTGACGTACTGCGCCAGGCCGAAGTCCGGGCTGCCCTTGCCACGCGCGCGAGCCAGCCGGATCGGGTCGATGTCGAGGGTCAGCAGCACGGTGCAGCGCTCGTCGCCGGCCTCCGGGTAGAGCACCGTCGACGTGCCGAAGGACTGGCTGAACTCCTGGACCCGGTCGGGGTGCTTGTGCAGCAGGTACCCGAGGTCCGTCGCCGGACGGTGGGTGGTCGAGATGGTCAGCAGCACCGGGACAGTGTGCCCGCGGGCCGGTCGCGAGTCGCGGCCTTTAGCCCGCGGCCGCCTCGGCCTTCGCACGCAGCTCGGCGACCATCCGGTCGGGGTCGTCGGCGGAGTAGACCGCTGAGCCGGCCACGAAGACGTCGGCTCCGGCCTCCGCGCAGCGCTCGATGGTCTCCAGCGAGACGCCGCCGTCGACCTGGAGCCAGGTCTCCCCCCCGTGCTTCTCGATCAGCTGGCGGGCGGTCCGGATCTTGGGCAGGCACAGGTCGAGGAACTTCTGCCCGCCGAACCCCGGCTCGACGGTCATCACGAGCACCATGTCGAGCTCGGCCAGCAGCTCCTCGTAGGGCTCGATCGGCGTGGCCGGCTTGAGCGCCATCGCGGCTCGCGCGCCCTTGGCCCGGATCTCGCGGGCCAGCCGCACCGGAGCACGGGCGGCCTCGACGTGGAAGGTGACCGAGCCGCAGCCCGCCTCGACGTACTCGATCGCGTTGCCGTCGGGGTCGTCGATCATCAGGTGCGCATCGAGGGGTACGTCGGTGCGGTGCGTCAGCGCCTCGACCATCGTCGGCCCGAAGGTCAGGTTGGGCACGAAGTGGTTGTCCATCACGTCGACGTGCACCCAGTCCGCACTCCCGATCCGCGCGACCTCGTCCCCCAGCCGCGAGAAGTCGGCGTTGAGGATGCTCGGCGTGATCTGGATGCCCACGGGAGCAGCCTAGGTTCTGTATGCCTTGTCGGCCGTGACCTGGGCCGGGCAGCGGCCCTCGGGTCGGCCGCAGGCGGCGAAGTCGCAGGTGCGACACCACCACGCGCCGGAATCGCCCGCCTTGCGCCGTTCGATGCGGCTCGCGACCCGCGCCTCGACCAGCTTGGCCAGTAGCCCCTCGAGCAGCGCCGCCTCGTCGGTGGTGAGGCCGGCGGTCGCCTGGCCGACCATCTCGTCACGGGCTGCCCGGGCCTCCCGAGCCCGGACCCGGCCAGCGGGCGTGAGCCGGACCTCGACCCGGCGCCGGTCCGCGCCGCTACGCCTCTGTGCGAGTCCGGCGCGCTCCAGCTGGCTGACCAGGCGTACGGCGCCCGAGTGGGTGAGCCCGAGGGCGTCGGCGAGCCGGCCCACATGGGCGTCGCCCAGGAACTCCGCCAGGGCGAGCAGCGCCGCCGTTCCACTCCCGGACAGCCCGGAGGCGCGCTCCAGGGCCGCCTGGCTCTCCTCGGCGAGGTTGAGCGACAGGGAGGCCAGCAGGTTGTCCAGCCGGGGGTGTACAGACGTGGCCATCTGGTTATTGTATGAGTGAGTCATACAAATCTGAGGAGCTGACATACATGTCCGGGTACGTAGCCACCGCGCAGACCGACGTCGCCGCCGCCCCCGAGCGGGTGTGGGCCGCGCTGACCGAGCCCGAGCAGATCGCGACGTACATGGAGGGCTCGAAGGTCACCACGACATGGGAGGTCGGGACACCGATCACCTGGGCCGGCGAGTACGAGGGCCGGCCCTACGAGGACAAGGGTGAGGTGCTCACCTACGACGAGCCGAACGTCCTGTCGGTCACCCACTACAGCCCGATGATGGGCCAGCCAGACGAGCCGGAGAACTACCACACCCTCGTCTACACGCTCACGCGCACGGGCCCCGCCGATGACCAGGTCACCCATCTCGATCTGACCCAGGACGGCAACGAGAGCGAGGAGCAGGCAGAGCAGTTCAGCCAGCACTGGCAGACCATGCTCGACGGCCTCAAGGCCCAGGTCGGAGGCTGACCACCACCGCTGGTTGAGGAGGGCGCTCTGCGCCCGTCTCGAAACCTCCTAAGACTGGGCTGGGACTGGTCCCAGCCCCGTCTTGCGAGGTTTCGAGACGCTTGCTGCGCAAGCTCCTCAACCACCGAGGTGCCTCAGTCGGTCTCGGGCTCGTCGGGGGTTTCCTTGCCCTCGGCCTCGTCGCGGTCGGCCCACTCCAGGAGCGGGGCGATGTCGAAGACGTGCTCGTCGATGGCCTCGTGCAGGTCGCCCTTCGCGGCGAAGCGCTCGGGGACGGTGAAGATCGTGAAGTCGTGCGGGTCCGCGTCGTCGACCTCTGCCCAGTCGATGGGGGTCGAGACCCGGGCGTCGGGCACACCGCGCACTGAGTACGCCGCGGCGATGGTGTGGTCGCGGGCGTTCTGGTTGTAGTCCACGAACAGCTTCCGCGGGTCGCGGTCCTTGCGCCACCACGTGGTCGTGACGTCGTCCGGCGTACGCCGCTCGATCTCCCGGGCGAAGGCCAGAGCCCCGCGGCGGACGTCCTTGAAGCCGTGCTCGGGGTGGATCCGCACGTAGACGTGCATCCCCTTGCCTCCGGAGGTCTTCGGGAAGCCAACCGCGCCGAGCTCTTCCAGGACCTCGTTGGCGACGTGCGCGACCCGCTTCACGGTGGCGTAGTCGCACTCGTCGCCCGGGTCGAGGTCGATCCGCCACTCGTCGGGCTTCTCCGTGTCGGCGCGTCTGCTGTTCCACGGGTGGAACTCGACGGTCGACATCTGCACCGCCCAGATCACCGAGCCGAGCTCGGTCACGCACAGCTCGTCGGCGGTCCGGCCCCAGCGCGGGAAGTACAGCTGCACCGTCTCGACCCAGTCCGGCGCGCCGGCCGGCAGCCGCTTCTGGTGCACCTTCTTCTCGGCCAGCCCCTTGGGGAACCGGTGCAGCATGCACGGCCGCTCGCGCAGCGCGTTGACGATGCCGGGCCCGACGGCGAGGTAGTACTCGACCAGGTCGAGCTTGGTCGCGCCGCTCTCCGGGAAGTAGACCCGGTCCGGGTTGCTGACCCGCACCACCCGGTTGTCGACCTCGATCTCCACCGCGGGCGACTTCGACGAGGCCATGACGGAACGCTAGCCGTACGCCGCGAGGCCAGCCCGTAGCGTGACCGCGTGGACTTCGACCAGCCACCCGTCGTACGGGTGTCCCAGGCCGACAGAGAGGGGCTGCCGCCCGGCGAGTGGCCGCGGACCATCCCCGCGGTCGAGCAGCTCCTGCGCGAGGGGCTCACGCTCGACAAGGGCGTCACGTTCCTGGTCGGCGAGAACGGCTCGGGCAAGTCCACGATCGTCGAGGCGGTCGCCATGGCCTACGGCCTGGGCGCGGAGGGCGGTTCGACCGGCAGCCAGCACGGCACCCGGCCGTCGGAGTCACCGCTGGGTCAGTCGCTGACCATTCGGCGCGGCCTCGGCGCGGGGCGCTGGGGGTTCTTCCTGCGCGCCGAGACCATGCACGGCTTCTACACCTACCTCGAAGAGAACCCCGGCCGGAGGAACAACCCCCGGTTCCACGAGATGAGCCACGGTGAGTCGTTCCTCGAGGTGCTGCTCACCAGGTTCGACTCGTCAGGCTTCTACTGCCTCGACGAGCCGGAGGCTGCACTGTCCTTCAGCTCGACGCTGGGGCTGATCCGCGTCCTCCACGACGTGGTCCGCGACGGCGGTCAGGTGCTCTGCGCGACGCACTCACCCGTGCTCGCCGCCATGCCCGGCGCGACGATCCTCGAGGTGGGTGACTGGGGTTACCGGCGTACGACGTGGGAGGAGCTGGAGCTCGTCGAGCACTGGAAGGCCTACCTCGAGGCACCGGGGCGCTACCTGCGCCACGTACTCGACTAAGCCGTGGCTAGGACCGGCGGAAGAGGGCCATGAACATCGCGTCGGTGCCGTGCCGGTGCGGCCAGAGCTGGACGGTGCCGGGGACGGGCCCCTCCGAGCGAGGCACGCCGGCGAACTGCGGGGCGAGGTCCTCGAGCGCGGCGTCGATGCGGGCGCCCTGCACCGAGGTGACGACGTTCGAGGTCTCCGAGATCACCGGTGAGCAGGTCGCGTAGAGGACCACACCGCCCGGCCGGACCAGGTCGAGGGCCGCGCGGACCAGCTGGCGCTGCAGCATCACCAGCGCGAGCAGGTCGTCGGGCTTGCGGCGCCACCGGGCCTCGGGGCGGCGGCGCAGCGCGCCCAGCCCGGTGCAGGGCGCGTCGACGAGCACCCGGTCGAAGATGCCGGCGCGGTACGGCGCGAGCGTCCCGTCCGCAGCGACCACGCCGACCACTCCCGGGACGAAGTCCCCGTCGGCCACGAGCGTCCGACGCACCAGCCCGGCGCGCACCGGCAGCCGCTCGCTGGCGACGAGCGTCGCGCCACGTTCGGAGGCCAGCGCGGCCAGGAGTCCGGCCTTGCCGCCGGGCCCGGCGCACAGGTCCAGCCAGAGCTCGTCGCGGCCCTCGAGAGGTGCCTCGGCCAGCGCCACGGCGACCAGCTGCGACCCCTCGTCCTGGACGCCGGCGCGCCCCTCGGCGACCGCCGGAACCCCGCGCGGGTCGCCACCCTCCGACACCACGCCGTACGGCGAGTAGGGGGTCGGCTCCCCCGGCAGCTCCTCTCGGGTGGAGCGGCCGGGTCGCGCGACCAGGGTGACCCGGGGATTCTCGTTGTCGGCGGCGAGCAGCGCGTGCAGCTCGTCCCGGCCGACCGCCTCGCGGAGCTCGTCGACCACCCACTCCGGGTGGCTGAAGGCGAGTGCGGCGTACCGCGTCGGCGACGCTCTCTCGTCGGGGGTGATCTTCTCGATCCACTCGTCGAAGTCGCGCTCGCTCACCGAGCGGAGCACCGCATTGACGAAGTTTCCGGCTCCGGTGTTGACCCGGGCCCGGACCAGGTCGACGGTGGTGCTGATCGCGGCGTGGTCGGGCACCCGCATCGACACCAGCTGGTGGGTGCCCACCCGGAGCGCGTCGAGCACCTTCGACTCGACCTTCGACAGCGGCCGGTCGATGCACGCCGCCAGGATCGCGTCGTAGGTGCCGCGTCGCCGGATCGTCCCCGACGCCAGCTCGGTGGCGAACGCCGCGTCGCGCGCGTCGAGCTTGTAGTGCCTGATCACGGCCGGGAGCACCAGGTTGGCGTAGGCACGGTCGACCCGGACCGCCTTGAGCACGTCGAGTGCGGCGGCGCGCGCCGGATCGAGCACGATCTTGCGTGCGGCGGGCGCGTCGGCAGGCGGCGTGCTTTCCTGCTTACCCCGAGATCGGGGTTCAGCCATCGGCGCCCGCCAGGAACGCCTTCGCCAGGGTTTTGGGCGCCTTGGTCAGCCATGCGTCCGTGATGATCTCGGCCAGCTCGTCGCGGCTGATCTCGCCGAGTCGGCTCTGCTGCACGAGCACCGCGTTGTAGCCCTTGAAGTGGTCGACCGTGAAGAACGGCAGGCGCTCGTCGTCGACCAGGGCCCGCTTCTCCGACTCGCTCGGTACCGGGATGACGAGCAGGTCGTCGTACCACTCGCCGGTCTCGGGGTTGACCGCTGTCTGCCCCGGGGGGCGGTGCATCAGGAAGCCCTTGCCGCGCACCTTGTAGGTCGGGTTGTCGCCCCATGACGTGCCCAGCTCCACCTCGGGCAGCCCCAAGCAGATCTCGTCGACGTCCTCGGGCGTCGCGACCCTGGAGGGAGCCTCGGTCACGGCGTCCACGCTACTGGACGCCGGCCTTGGGATCCCCGGAATCGAAGCGGGCGGTGGCCGGCAGCCGGAGCCCGCGCGCCCAGTCGGCGGCGGGCATCAGCCGCGCGCCGAACGCCTTCACCTCGCCGAGCCGGACCGCGGTGGTGGCGGTGCCGACCAGCACCTCGGTCTTCGTGACCCGGAGTCCACCCGGCTCCAGCTGCTCGTCGGTGTGCGTGACCGGTCCCAACTTGACCCGGTCGCCGGCGTACGTCGTCCAGGCGCCCGGCGCGGGCGTGCAGGCCCGGATCCGGCGGTCGACGCCCAGCGCGGGGTCCGCCCAGTCGACGAGCGCGTCGTCGACCGTGATCTTGGGCGCGTAGCTCGTGCCCTCGCTCGGCTGTGCCCGGGCCTCCAGGCTGCCGTCCTCGATGCCGTCGAGGGTCGCCACGAGCAGCCCCGCCCCGCCCTCGGCGAGCCGGGCCAGCAGGTCGCCGGCAGTGTCGGTGTCGCGGACCCGCTCGGTCATCACCCCGAACGTCGGCCCGGCGTCCATCTCCTTGACGATCCGGAACGTCGTCGTCCCGGTCACCTCGTCGCCCGCCCAGATCGAGTGCTGCACGGGCGCCGCGCCCCGCCACGCGGGCAGACACGAGAAGTGCAGGTTGACCCAGCCGTGCTCGGGGATGTCCAGCGCACTCTGCGGCAGCAGGGCGCCGTAGGCGACGACCGGGCAGCAGTCCGGCCGCAGGTCGCGCAGCGCAGCCTGGAAGTCCGGCTCGCGCGGGTGGTCCGGCTTGAGCACGGGTACGCCGAGCTCGTCGGCCACCAACGCGACCGGGCTCGGCGTGAGCCTGCGGCCGCGGCCGGCCGGCGCGTCCGGCCGGGTCACCACTCCGACCAGCTCGTGGCCGGAGTCGGCGATCGCCCGCAGGCTCGGCAGGGCCACCTCCGGAGTACCAGCGAACACCAACCTCAAAGGCCCAGCCCACCGGTTGGGTGCGGTGAGACCTTCACCCTGGGCGCCTCGAGCCCGAACCACTCGGCCTCCCGGATCGCCTTCTTGGCGGCCTTGCGGGTCTCGGCGTCGAGCCGGTCGATGAAGAGCACGCCGTCGAGGTGGTCCGTCTCGTGCTGGAGGGCACGGGCGAGCAGCTCGGTGCCCTCGATCGTCACGGGTTCGCCGTGCATGTCGAACCCCTTCGCAACCACCGCCAGCGCGCGGTGGCAGTCGAAGCTGAGACCCGGGATCGAGAGACACCCCTCCGGCCCGAACTGCTCCTCCGCGGACAGGTCGAGCACCGGGTTGACCAGGTGGCCGACCTCGTCCTCGACGTGCCAGGTGAACACCCGCAGTCCGACGCCGAGCTGCGGAGCCGCGAGCCCGGCTCCGGGCGCGTCGAGCATCGTGTCGGTGAGGTCCTCGACGAGCTTGCGGAGCTCCTGGTCGAAGTCGACCACCTCGACCGCGCGCTGGCGCAGCACCGGGTCGCCGAAGAGGCGGATGGGCTGAATCACGTACACCAGTCTAGGAAGGTGGAGATCTGTTCGGACGCCGGTCCACAGCGACCTGTTCGGCGCAATTGCGCCGATTCGGTCTTGTTCCACGCGTGAAACAAGACCTGTTCGGCGCAATTGCGCGGATTCGGTCTTCCGAGGCTGATGCGGCAGCCCTCAGAGCGTCGGCGGGTCGACCTGGATCCGGACGGCGTCGAGCTTGCGGGCCGAGCGGACCCGCTGCACCTCGCCGAGCGCGCGGGAGAGGTCGAGGCCGTGGCTGCGCGGCACGCGCAGGACGGCGCGGGACTCGCCGTCGGGGCCGAACGGCACCGGACCGAGCAGCTCGAAGCCGACCGGCGGCGCGAGCAGGGTGACTGCGTCGTCGACGGCGCCGGGCTCGCCCGTGATGGTCGCGAGCCGGGAGGCGGGCGGCAGGTGCGCCTCCCGACGCTGCGCGGCCTCGCGAGCCGCGAAGCCGGCCTGGTCCCAGCGGACCAGCGCCTGGATCGCCGGGTGGGCCGGGTCACCGACGACGACCGCGCGACCGCCGGGGCGGACCAGGCCGACTGCGTTGGCCCAGCGCCGCAGCGCCTCCTCCTCGGCCCGCAGGTGGGCCAGGCCGAGCACCAGCCAGGTGTCGAGCAGGACGACGGCGGCGTAGCCACCGGCGGCCACCGGCTCCGCGCCCGGGGTGGCCACCACGATCGCCGGCTCGTCGTCGACCGAGGCCAGCACCCGGTCACCACCCGACGTGCGGACCACGGTGCCGGCGAACGAGCGGCCGAGCTCTTCCGCGGTGCGGGTCTCCCCCACGACCGGTGCCCGCAGGCCGCGGTGGCCGCACTCGGGGCAGGACCAGGCCTCGTCGGAGGCACCGCACCACCGGCAGGTCGGTGGCGCGGTCGCCGAGCCGAGCGCCAGCGGGCCGGTGCAGACCCGGCAGCGCGCGGGGCTGCGGCAGCGCTCGCAGGCGAGGGCCGCGGCGTAGCCGCTGCGCGGGGTCTGCACGAGCACCGGGCCGGTCGTCAGAGCATCTCGGATCGCGTGGTGCACCTCGGTCGGCACCCGGGTGGCCCGGGCGAAGGGATCCCTGGCCAGCGCGTGCTCTTCGGCGCCAGTGACAGACACGGTGACCCGGGCCCGCAGCTCCTCGCGGGATGCGGCGAGCAGGTGTGCCCAGCCCGAACGGACCAGCTGCTCGGCCTCGACGCTCATCGCGAAGCCCCCCACCAGCGCGGCCGCCCCCTCGCGCTCGGCACGCAGCAGCAGCGTCTCGCGGGCGTGTGGGTAGGGCGCCCGCGGCTCGGCGTGCAGGTCGTCGCCGTCGTCCCAGATCACCACGAGACCGAGGCCTGCGACCGGCGCGAACGCCGCGGCGCGGGTGCCGACCACGACCCGCCGGCGACCCCGGCCGACGGCGAGGAAGTCCCGGTAGCGCTTCGCGGGTCCGGCGTCCGCGGTGAGCACGACGTGCTGGTCGGGACCGAGGAGCGCGGTCAGCGCGGCGTCGACCTGCGCGACGTCCTTGCCGTCGGGTACGACGACCAGGGCGCCACGGCCGCCCGCGGTCGTGGCTGCGACGGCGTGCGCGACGAGCGTCGGCCAGTCGGTGCCGGGGGCCGCGCCCCACACCGCGCGCGGCGACGCACCGTCGGCCAGGTGGGCGAGGAACGCGGGCGCGGGAGCATGGGCGGCCCAGGCGACCTCGGCCGCGCCGGAGTCGTAGGCCGGTGGCGGCACCGGAGCCACGGAGTCCTTCTTCTCGGTGGCCGCGTGCCGGCCCGGCACGGCCAGCCGCAGCACGTCGGAGCGGGTGCCGGCGTAGCGCTCGGCCAGCTCCGCGGCGAGCGCAGCCACCTGCGGCGACAGCACCGGCTCGGCGCTGACCACCCGCCGCAACGGGGTCAGCGACCCGTCGTGGTCGGTGTCCGCCACCCGCTCCAGCACGAAGCCGTCGACGTCGCGGCCCGCGAACCGCACCTTGACCCGCACGCCGGGCTGCGCCGCGTCGGCCATCGACGCCGGGACGGCGTAGTCGAAGAGCCGGTCGAGATGGGCCAGCGGGACGTCGACCAGCACCCGCGCGACCGGGTCGACGTCGGCCACCGGCTCGGCCGTGGCGGCAGCCTTCCGCGTCGGCCGGACCCGGGAGCGCACCAGCCCCGGGAGCAGCTCCTGCTGCTCCCGGGGCTCGTCGGCGTTGCTGGTCCCGGGCACGGCGACATGGATATCAGTCGCCGCCCCCAGGACGCGCGCTTGCTACTCCAGGCGTGCCCCCACCAGCACGCGGTGGTGGGATCTTCTTCTTCTTCTTGACCTTCTTGGTCTGCGGCGAGGTGGCGCTGGCCGACGTGTAGCCGGACTTGGCGCCGGTCACCGTCACCGAGATCTTTTTGCCCTTGTCCTTGTTCTTCAGCTTGTACTTCACGCCGGTGGCCCCGGCGATCGGCTTGCCGTTGCGCAGCCACTGGTAGGTCAGCGTGACCGGTGCCGGACCCCAGGTCCCCGGGAGCGCGGTCAGCTTTTTCCCGACCCGGGCCTTGCCCTTGATCTTCGGCGCACCGGCGACCACCTTCGGCGGCACCGCCACGTCGCAGGTGTACACCTTGATGTCGTCGACGTACCAGCCGATGAACGTCTGGCCGCTGTTGTTGTTGTTGTACGTGAAGCGCGGCGTGACGTTCTGGCCCGCCAACGAGCTCAGGTCGACCCGGCTCGCGATGTAGCCGCGACTGTCGCCACCGAAGCCGAGCCTCCCGTTGGCCGGGTTGCTGGTCCCGTTGATCGTCTGCGCCGGCCCGTTCACCCACGGCAGCGCCGCGGCATCCGCACCGTTGAGCTCCACCGTGCCGGCGTCATTGAAGACACTTGCCGCGGTGTACTGCAACAGCCGCCAGTGGTGGAAGAACAGGTACGACGCCTGGCCGGCCGGGAGCGCGATGGGCGCCGCGGCGGTCAGCGAGCTGGAGTTCGACGGGGTCGCCTCGTACGACGACCACGCGGACGGGTTGGAGTGCGCGATCTCGCCCCAGCCAGGGACTCCGTTGCGCGACCAGGCGGTGCCCGCGGTGAACTTCGTCGTCGGGGTGCCGGTCTCGCTGTCGAGCAGCACGCGCGGAGTGGTGCCGGCCGGGCAGCTGATCGTCGCGTCACTGGGCTGCGGGTTGTTCACCGGAGTGAGGTGCAGCTCGGTGGCCAGCCCGGCTTGGTGCACGGCCGTGCAGTTGGCGGCGGTCATGACGGCTGCGCCGATGAGCGCCTGGCACTGCTGGTCGAGCACGACGCCGAGGTCGGCGTAGTCGCTGCCCGAGGAGAGCGACTGGTCGACCAGCAGCCAGAGCTTCGCGGACTTCGTGAGGGTCGCGTCACCTGTGTCGATACCGGTGATGGTCTGCCCGTTGAAGGTGCCGCCCTGGGAGGCCAGGTAGAACGTCTTGTTCCCGACGCCCGAGTTGGAGTGCACGCCGTCCGAGTCGGGGTAGCCGCAGCAGTTCTCCTTGACATAGAGCGCGCTGCCGGTCCGGTCGGGGTCGTTGAACGCCGGTGGGTTCTGGACGTTGCGGATCGCCCCGATCGGGAGGTCCTCACCCATCGTCCAGGTGACCGGCTCGCCCACTGGCTGGACGTTCCGGTGGTCGATGATCTCGCCCATGATGTCGGAGATCGACTCGTTCATCGCGCCGGACTGGCTCCAGTAGAACAGCCCCGAGACGCGTTCGGTGACACCGTGTGTCATCTCGTGCCCGACCACGTCATCAGCCGTCGCGTAGCTGGTGCCGTAGTACATCTGCTCGCCGTTCCAGAAGGCGTTGGCGTAGGGGCAGGCGCTGCCGGTGTAGCACCAGCGCACGGTCTGGGCCAACGCCTTGACCCCGCCGCCGACGTCGTCGCCGATCAGGTTGGTCAGGTCGAAGCCGGCCTGGAAGGCCGAGTAGTTGTCGTGGACCGCGCCGCCGAGCTGGAAGGCGGTTTCGGCCTCGGGCAGCGCCGCGGGCGCACCGGCCTCGGTGCGCACCAGGTTGGCCGACGCGTTGTTGCAGGGGGTGTTGTTCGACGGCGGCGCATGCAGCACCTGGTTGTTGTCACAGACGATCCGGTTCTTGGCCTCGTTGATGAGGTCCACGTCCATGAGCACCGCGCCGAGCTGGTCGTCGACCAGGACCATCCGTCGCTCCTCGGCGCCTCGAGTCAGCTCGAACCGCCACGCCGTCCGCGTCGGCAGCACCGTCGAGGCGCCGATGAGGGCCGGGTCGACGACCCAGCGGCCGACGGACTCGACCGTGGCCGGGGCACCCTTGCCTGCGCTGCCCTGGAAGAACTCCTGGGCCGTTGCGGTGGCGTCCGCCTGCGAGACCTTCGCGCTCGCCACCGACGTCGCCCGGGTGGTCTTGGCCAGGATCGAGTCCAGCTCGCGGTCCGGGCGCAGGCTGACGACGAACTCGCCGCCCATGACCGGGAGGCCGCCGACGTTCTGCTGGTAGCGGACGACGTCACCGGTGCCGGTGGCCGCCGACCCAAGCCGGGTCAGCGTGGTGCCGGCCTGCTTGCTGCCGAACGCCGCGCCGTAGCGCTCGAGGTGGGCGGCGGCCGCGTCGACGACGCTGGTCGACGACGAGACGCCGGGGGCGTCGACCTTGACGCCGGCAGGCACGCCCGCGAAGTCGAAGACACCGCCGCTCGAGCGATAGGTCAGAGTCCCCGACGCGTCGGCCGCGAGGCGCGACGAGGCGGTTGTCTGGGCATCGGCCGCGGCCGTGCCTGGTGATCCGGTGACGGCCAGCGTGCTGGCGGCAAGTGCGGCCGAGGCGGCAACGCACAACAAGAGGCGAGGAACGCGGTTCAAGGCAACTCCCGAGGTGATGGGTCCGAGTCGCTCGAACCTATGCCCGGGTGAGCCGCGTGGGAAGGGGGGACTTTGCAACTATTGGGAAACAAGAATGACCGGCGGGACGCTCACGCGTCCCGCCGGCCCAGTGTCCTGTCGTCGTCAGCCGGCGACGGCCGCCTTGAGCGCCTCGGCGCGGTCGGTCCGCTCCCAGGTGAAGTCGGGCAGCTCGCGGCCGAAGTGGCCGTACGCCGCGGTCTGCGCGTAGATCGGGCGGAGCAGGTCGAGGTCCTGGATGATCGCCGCCGGTCGCAGGTCGAAGACCTCGAGCACTGCCTTCTGGATCGCCTCGTCGGGGGCGGTGCCGGTGCCGAAGGTCTCGACGAACACGCCAACCGGCTGGGCCTTGCCGATCGCGTAGGCCACCTGGACCTCGCAGCGACGGGCCAGCCCGGCAGCGACGACGTTCTTGGCCACCCAGCGCATGGCGTATGCCGCCGAGCGGTCCACCTTCGACGGGTCCTTGCCCGAGAACGCGCCACCGCCGTGGCGGGCCATGCCGCCGTAGGTGTCGACGATGATCTTGCGTCCGGTCAGGCCGGCATCGCCCATCGGGCCTCCGACCACGAAGCGGCCGGTGGGGTTGACCAGCAGCCGGTAGCCCTCGGAGGGCAGCGCGAAGCCGGCCAGCACCGGGTCGATCACGTGCTTCTTGACGTCGGCCTCAAGGGTGTCGAGGTCGGTCTCCTCGTCGTGCTGGGAGGAGAGGACGACGGTGTCGACGCGGACCGGGCGGTTGTCCTCGTCGTACTCGACGGTGACCTGGGTTTTCCCGTCCGGGCGCAGGTAGGGCAGCGTGCCGTCCTTGCGAACCTCGGTGAGCTTCTCGGCCAGTCGCTGGGCCATCACGATCGGAAGCGGCATCAGCACGTCGGTGTCGTCACAGGCGTAGCCGAACATCAGCCCCTGGTCGCCGGCACCCTGCTTGTCCATCGCGTCCACCGAGCCGGTGCGCGCCTCGTGGCCGCTGTCGACGCCCTGGGCGATGTCGCCGGACTGGCCGCCGATGGCAACCATGACGCCGCACGAGTGGCCGTCGAAGCCCTTGAGCGAGGAGTCGTAGCCGATGTCGATGATCCGCTTGCGGACGACGTCCTTGACGTCGACGTAGCCGCTGGTGGTCACCTCGCCGGCCACGACGACCAGTCCGGTCGTGAGCAGGGTCTCGACCGCGACCCGGCTGTGCGGGTCGTTACGCAGCATCGCGTCGAGGACCGAGTCGCTGATCTGGTCCGCGATCTTGTCGGGGTGACCCTCGGTCACTGACTCCGAGGTGAACAGACGTCCTGGCACGGCGTTTCTCTCCTGGTTCGTTCCTGATGGCGGCCCCACCCTAAGAGGTGTCTCGCAGTGCGGGATCGCTGTCTCAACGCTCGATTCTGGGCGGCGTCACGCCGCACAGCACCGACGGTGGGGTCAATCTTGCAGCCTCGCCACCACTTCGTCCCAAATGACGTGGGCGAGGGCGGTCTTGGAGCCACGCGGGACCTCCGTCGCCGAGCCGTCGGCGCCGAGGACCACGGCCTCGTTTTCCGCGCTGCCGAAGACTCCTCCCCCGCTGACGTCGTTGACGACGAGGAGGTCGCAGCCCTTGCGGGCCAGCTTGGCCTGGCCCAGCTCGAGGACGGTGCCCGTCGCGTCGCCGGTCTCGGCGGCGAAGCCGACGATCACTGCTCCGGCGTGCGGGCGGGTGGTGCTGAGCTCGTGGAGGATGTCGGGGTTCTGGGTCAGCTCGAGGGGCGGCGCCGAGCCGTCGTCGGTTTTCTTGATCTTGGCGTCGCTGACCGATGTCGGCCGGAAGTCGGCGGGCGCGGCGGCCATGACGACCGCGTCGGCAGATCCGGCCGCGGCCAGCACCTCGGTGCGCAGCTGCTCAGTCGTCTCGACGCGGACCACCTTGACGCCGGCGGGGTCCGGGAGCGCGGTGTTCGCGGCGACCAGGGTGACCTCGGCGCCGCGCGCGGCCGCGGCCCGGGCCAGCGCGTAGCCCTGGAGCCCCGAGGAGCGGTTGCCGAGGAAGCGGACCGGGTCGAGGTACTCGCGGGTGCCGCCGGCCGAGACCACCACCTGGCGGCCGGCGAGGTCCAGTGTGCCCACGCCCCGCGCGAGCACGTCGACGCACACGTCGTAGATCTCGTCGGGCTCGGGCAGCCGGCCCTTGCCGGAGTCGGCGCCGGTCAGCCGGCCCTCGGCGGGCTCGATGACCAGACAGCCCCGCTCACGCAGGGTCGCGACGTTCGCTTGGGTCGCGGCGTGCTCCCACATCTCGGTGTGCATCGCGGGCGCGAACACGACCGGGCACCGGGCGGTGAGCAGGGTGTTGGTGAGCAGGTCGTCGGCCAGGCCGTGCGCCGCCTTGGCCAGCAGGTCAGCGGTGGCGGGAGCGACCACGACAAGGTCGGCCGACTGGCCGATCCGGACGTGCGGGACCTCGTGGACGTCGTCCCAGACCTCGGTGCCGACCGGCTTGCCGGACAGCGCCGCCCAGGTCGGGGCGCCCACGAAGTGCAGCGCCGCTGCGGTGGGTACGACGGTCACGTCGTGGCCGGACTCGGTGAACCGGCGCAGCAGCTCCGCGGCCTTGTAGGCCGCGATGCCTCCGGAGACCCCGAGAACGACGCTGCTCAGGTGGGTTCCCCGATGCTCAGGCGGTGCTCGCGTCGGCGGCAGCGGCCTTGGCCGCGGCCTCCTCGGCGGCGAGCTCGGCCGGGTCGATGTCCTCGCAGGTCAGCAGGTCGTCGTTGATCTCGCGGAGCGCGATCGACAGCGGCTTCTCCTGGACGTGGGTGTCGACGAGCGGGCCGACGTACTCCAGGAGGCCCTCGCCGAGCTGGGAGTAGTAGGCGTTGATCTGCCGGGCGCGCTTGGCGCTGTAGAGGACCAGCTTGTACTTGCTGTCCGTCTTGGTGAGCAGGTCGTCGATCGAAGGGTTGGTGACACCTTCGGCATCGATGGGGGGTGCAGACACGCGTGAGCCTCGCTGGCGTTGGTTTCGATGGTCGACCAGTCGGTGGACGGTCGTCGCTGAGTCACACGAGTGTCACTCGTCGGGGCCCAGCTCCATCAAGGCTACCAACTCCTCCGCGGCAGCGTGAACTTCACGGTTGACGATGCTCACGTCGAACTCCGTCTGCGCGGCCAGTTCTTCGCGCGCCGTGTCCAGCCGCCGGTCCCGTTCGACGTCGTCCTCGGTGCCCCGGCCGACCAGGCGGCGGACCAGCTCCTCCCACGACGGCGGCTCCAGGAAGACGAACAGCGCCTCCGGCATCGTCTCCCGCACCTGCCGGGCCCCCTGGAGGTCGATCTCGAGCATCGCGGGCCGCCCGGAGGCCAGGGCCAGGTCGACGGGCTGCCGCGGCGTGCCGTAGCGGTTCTGGCCGTGCACCACCGCCCACTCGAGGAGGTCGTCCTCGGCCACCATCCGGTCGAACTCCTCGTTGGAGACGAACCAGTAGTGGACGCCGTTCAGCTCCCCGGGGCGTGGTGCCCGAGTCGTGGCGGAGACCGAGATCCAGACCTCGGGGTGGTGCTCGCGGATGTCCGCCGCGACGCTGCCCTTGCCGACGGCGGTCGGGCCGGCCAGGACGACCAGACGGCGATTGCGCTCCGGCTCAGTCACGCGAGCATGCGTACGTCGGCCGACCACCGCTGGTCGAGCTTGTCGAGACCACCGCAGCGTGCGCTGGGAGCCGACGTTGCGGACATCTCGACGAGCTCGATGAGCGCTGGGCGGGTCCCAGCGTCAGGCACCGAACTCCTTTTGAAGAGCGGCCACTTGCTTGGTGCCGAGCCCACGGACCCGGCGACTCTCGGCGATCCCGAGCCGCTCCATCGTCTGCCTGGCGCGCACCTTGCCGAGGCCGGGCATCGACTGCAGCAGGTCGACGACCCGCATCTTGCCGATGACCTCGTTCTGCTGGCCCTGGGCGAGAACGTCGGAGATCGTGGCGCCGGCGTTCTTCAGCCGATTCTTCACCTCGGCGCGTTCCCGTCGAGATGCCGCGGCCTTCTCGAGGGCCGCCTTTCGCTGTTCGGGAGTGAGCGGGGGCAGAGCCACGGGTCCGGGGTCCTTAGTGCTACGAGTTGGGAGGGAGCGTCGGGCTCAACATAGCCACGTATCCGCAGGCGCGGCAATTGACCAACGGGGCCGAGCTTCGTGGCCCGTCCCACACCGGTCATCCGATCTGCAGTGGAGTCCCGCAGACGTCCTTGGCCTGCTGGTCGACGGCATTGAACGCCGTGACCGTCTCGTCGCTGGTCAGCTGGCTGGCCGCGGCGCCGATGGCGTCCTGGTCGGCCTGGCTCAGTCCCTCCAGTGGGGGTTGGCTGTCGTACGTCGCCGGATCCACGCCCGCGTCGTCCAGCGCCTGCTGCAGGCCCTCGAGCGCGTCGATCACCGTCTTCCACTCGTCGCGGATGTCATCGGGCGCCTCGTCGGCCAGGTCCTCGAAGATCGGCAGCGCCTCGAGCAACGCGACCGGCGACGCGCCACCGAGCACTTCCCCGAGCTCCTCCTGGTGGTCCTCGATGGCGTCGCAGTACTTCTCCTTCTGGTCCGCGCAGCCCGTGGCGAGCAGGGCGATGGCCAGCACGGCGGCCGCAGCGCGCATCACGAGCGCAGCTCGTCGTTGAGCCGCAGCGCCGCGTCTCGCATCGCCTCCACCGACGGCCCCCGGCGGAGCAGCTCGCGCGAGGAGCTCGGGGTCACCGCCGCCACGGCCGAGCCGAAGATGCGCCGGATGTCGGCGACGGTGCCGCCCTGCGCGCCGAAGCCCGGCGCAAGGATCGGGCCGTTGAAGGCGAAGTCGAGGTCTCCCCCAGGATCGGACACGTCGCCGATGGTGGCGCCGATGACCGCGCCGAACGAGCCGAGCGGCTCCTCCCCCGCGTTGAGCGCGCGCAGGTAGTCGAGGATCCGGCCGGCGACGCGCCGACCGTCCTCGGTGCGCGCGTGCTGCACCTCCGGTCCCTCCTTGTTGGAGGTCAGAGCGAGCACGAACAGCCCGGCGTCGTACCTGCGGGCGGTGTCGACCATCGGGTCGAGCGAGCCGAAGCCGAGGTAGGGGCTCGCGGTGATCGCGTCGGCCGCCAACGGCGAGCTCGGGTCGAGATAGGCGTCGGCGTAGGCCTGCGTGGTCGAGCCGATGTCGCCGCGCTTCACGTCCAGGAGCACCAGCGCCCCCGCGGCGCGCGACTCCGCGACCACGCGTTCCAGCACCGCCACCCCGCGGCTGCCGAACCGTTCGTAGAAGGCCGACTGCGGCTTCACTACCGCGACGTACGGCGCCAGCCCCTCGACCGCGGTCAGCGCGAACCGCTCCAGCCCGGACACGTCGTCGGGCAGCCCCCACTCCGCGAGCAGACCGGCGTGGGGGTCGATCCCCGCACACAGCGGCCCGCGGTCCCCGAGCGCGGCTGCGAAACGGGCTCCGAACGAGGTCACGTCACTCCTTTGATGATTCGGCGGGGCCAGCCCGGGCCCTCGTAGATGAACGCCGTGTAGCCCTGCAGCAGGTCGGCACCGGCGTCGAGACGGGCTCGCGCGTCCTCGACCGTCTCGATGCCGCCGACGCCGATGAGGGTGAGCCCGTCGCCCACCTGGTTGCGGAGCATCCGCAGCACCTTGAGCGAACGTTCGTTCAACGGCCTACCCGAGAGTCCTCCGGCACCGGCGGCCTCGACCTGCTCAGGGGTGGAGGCGAGGCCGTCGCGGGAGATGGTCGTGTTCGTCGCGATGATCCCGTCGAGGTCGATCGCCGTGGCCAGGTCGGCCACGGCGAGGACGTCGTTGTCGTCGAGGTCTGGCGCGATCTTCACCAGCAACGGGACCTCGCCCGCGACCGCGCGCACCGCACGGAGGATCGGCTCCAGCTTCTCGACGGCCTGCAGGTTGCGCAGGCCGGGTGTGTTGGGTGAGCTCACGTTCACCACGAGATAGTCGGCGTGCGGGGCGAGCAGCCGCGCCGACTTCTCGTAGTCGCGCACCGCTTCGTCCTCCGGCACGACCTTCGACTTCCCGATGTTGACGCCGAGGACCGTGCCCCCGTCGGCAACTCGGCGGCGACCTCGCGCGGCGAGCCGGGCGGCCACGGCCTCGGCACCGTCGTTGTTGAACCCCATCCGGTTCACCACGGCCCGGTCCGCAGTCAGGCGGAACAGCCGAGGCTTCTCGTTGCCCGGCTGCGGCTCCCCGGTGACGGTCCCGACCTCGACGTGACCGAAGCCAAGGGCCCCGAGCGCGTCGATGCCGACAGCGTTCTTGTCGAAGCCGGCCGCCAGCCCGAGCACGTTGGGGAAGGTCAGCCCCATCGTGGTGACGGGCTGGCCCGGCGTACGCCGCCGCGCCAGCACCGGTCGGGCGGCCCGGACCGCACGGAAGCCCAGCCGGTGCGCCTTCTCGGGGTCGAGACGAGTGAAGCCGTGGTCGAAGAGGAAGGAGTACGCCGTCACGCGCCGGCTCGCCTCATCCAAACCAGTCCTGGAGCGACCGCACCCCGATCGAGCCCCTGATGGTCGCCTCGATGCCCTGCACCGCAGCACCGAGCCCCTGGACCGTGGTGATGCACGGGATGTTCGCCATCACCGCCGCCGTGCGGATCTCGTAGCCGTCGATGCGCGCTGCGCCACCGCCCGTCGAGCCGTGCGGAGTGTTGACCACCAGGTCGATGTCGCCGTCGAGGATCCGCTGGACGGTCGTGCGCTGGTCGCCCTCACCCGGTCCCTCGAAGTGCTTGCGGACGATGGTCGCCTCGACGCCGTTGCGGCGCAGCGCCTCGGCGGTGCCCTGGGTCGCCAGGATCTCGAAGCCCATGTCCGACAGCACCTTGATCGGGAAGATCATCGTGCGCTTGTCGCGGTTCGCCATGGAGACGAAGACCCGGCCCGCCCGATCGTTCTGGACAGGCAGTGGGAGCGAGCCGTACGCCGCCGCCTGCGACTTCGCGAACGCGGAGCCGAAGTTTGCGTCGAGCCCCATCACCTCGCCGGTCGACTTCATCTCCGGTCCCAGCACGGTGTCGACCTGCTGGCCGTCGGGAGTGCGGAACCGGTTGAACGGCATCACGGCTTCCTTCACCGCGATCGGCTGGTCGGGCGGCAGCGTGCCGCCGTCGCCGGTCGCGGGCAGCAGGCCGGAGGCGCGCAGCCCCGCGATGGTCTCGCCGAGCATGATCCGGGCCGCGGCCTTGGCCAGCGGGGTCGCGGTCGCCTTGGAGACGAACGGCACCGTGCGCGAGGCCCGCGGGTTGGCCTCGAGCACGTAGAGGATGTCGGCGCCGAGCGCGTACTGGATGTTGAGCAGGCCCCGGACGCCGACGCCGCGCGCGATCGCCTCGGTCGCCTCGCGGATGCGCTGGATCTCCGACTCGCCCAGGGTGATCGGCGGCAGCGCGCACGACGAGTCGCCGGAGTGGATGCCGGCCTCCTCGATGTGCTCCATGACGCCACCGAGGAACAGCTCCTCGCCGTCGAAGAGCGCGTCGACGTCGATCTCGACCGCGTCGTCGATGAACCGGTCCACGAGCACCGGGTGCTCGGGGCTCACCTGGGTGGCCCGGGTGATGTAGCCCTCGAGCGCGTCGTCGCCGTACACGATCTCCATGCCGCGGCCGCCGAGGACGTACGACGGCCGGACCAGCACCGGGTAGCCGATCTCGGCGGCGATCTCCTTGGCCTCGGCGAACGACGTGGCCAGGCCGTGCTTCGGCGCCGGCAGCCCGGCCTCGGCGAGCACCCGACCGAACGCGCCGCGCTCCTCGGCCAGGTGGATCGCCCCCGGAGAGGTGCCGACGATCGGCACGCCGTTGTCCTCGAGGCCCTGCGCGAGGCCGAGCGGCGTCTGGCCGCCGAGCTGGCAGATCACGCCCGCGATCGGGCCGGCCTGCTCCTCGGCGTGCACGATCTCGAGCACGTCCTCCAGGGTCAGCGGCTCGAAGTAGAGCCGGTCGGAGGTGTCGTAGTCGGTCGAGACGGTCTCGGGGTTGCAGTTGACCATCACCGTCTCGTAGCCGGCCTCGGACAGCGCCATCGACGCGTGCACGCACGAGTAGTCGAACTCGATGCCCTGCCCGATCCGGTTGGGCCCGGAGCCGAGGATGATCACGGCCGGCTTCTCCCGCGGCTGCACCTCGGTCTCCTCGTCGTACGACGAGTAGTGGTAGGGCGTCGCGGCCGCGAACTCGGCCGCGCAGGTGTCGACGGTCTTGAACACCGGACGGATGCCGAGCGCGTGCCGGACGCCGCGGACCACGTCGGCGGTCATCCCGCGGATCTTGCCGATCTGGGCGTCGGAGAAGCCGTGCCTCTTGGCCTTGCGCAGGATCGCGGGGGTCAGCTCGGCGGCCCCGGTCACCTCGGCCGCGACCTCGTTGATCAGCAGCAGCTGGTCGACGAACCACGGGTCGATGTGGGTCGCCGCGAACACCTCGTCGGCGGTGGCGCCGGCCCGCAGCGCGTCCATGACCTTCTTGAGCCGGCCGTCGTGCGGGACCTTGATCTCCTCGAGCAGCGCCTCCTTGTCGAGGTCGACCCACTCCTGGTGCCAGTCGAAGACCGCATCGGTCTTCTCGAGCGAGCGGAGCGCCTTCTGCAGCGCCTCGGTGAAGTTGCGGCCGATCGCCATCGCCTCGCCGACCGACTTCATGTGCGTGGTCAGCTGCTGGTCGGCCGCGGGGAACTTCTCGAAGGCGAACCTCGGCACCTTCACCACGACGTAGTCGAGTGCTGGTTCGAAGCTGGCGGGCGTGCTCTGCCCATTTTCTCGGGCGGTGATGTCGTTGGGGATCTCGTCGAGCGTGTAGCCGATCGCGACCTTGGCCGCGATCTTGGCGATCGGGAAGCCGGTCGCCTTCGACGCGAGCGCGCTCGAGCGCGACACCCTCGGGTTCATCTCGATGACGATCAGCCGGCCGTCGCGTGGGTTGACCGCGAACTGGATGTTGCAGCCGCCGGTGTCCACCCCGACCGACCGAATGATGCCGATGGAGAGGTCGCGCATGGCTTGGTACTCGCGGTCGGTGAGCGTCATCGCCGGCGCGACCGTGATCGAGTCGCCGGTGTGCACGCCCATCGGGTCGAGGTTCTCGATCGAGCACACGATCACCACGTTGTCCTTGGTGTCGCGCATGACCTCGAGCTCGTACTCCTTCCAGCCGAGGATCGACTCCTCGAGGAGCACCTCGGTGGTCGGGCTGGCCTGCAGCCCGGCGCCCGCGATCCGGTGCAGGTCCCGCTCGTTGTGCGCCATGCCGGAGCCGGTGCCGCCCATCGTGAAGCTCGGCCGCACCACGACCGGGTAGCCGAGCTCGTCGACGGCTGCAAGGCAGTCGTCCATCGAGTGGCAGATCGCGCTGCGCGCCACCTCGCCTCCGAGCTCCTCGACGATCTTCTTGAACACCTGCCGGTTCTCGCCGCGGTCGATCGCCTCGATCGAGGCACCGATCAGCTCCACGCCGTACTTCTCCAGGACGCCGGCGGCGTCGAGATCCATCGCGGTGTTGAGCGCGGTCTGCCCGCCGAGGGTGGCGAGCAGCGCGTCGGGGCGCTCCTTCTCGATCACCTTCTCGACGAACTCGGCGGTGATCGGCTCGATGTACGTCGCGTCCGCGAACTCGGGGTCGGTCATGATGGTCGCCGGGTTGGAGTTGACCAGGACCACCCTGATTCCCTCGGCCATCAGCACCCGACAGGCCTGGGTCCCGGAGTAGTCGAACTCGCACGCCTGGCCGATGATGATCGGCCCCGAGCCGATCACCAGCACCGACTTGATGTCGTCACGCTTCGGCATCAGACGGTCTCTCCGCTTGGGTGGTTTCGAGACGCCGCCAACTGGCGCACAGATTTCTCGCCCATGGCCTCCTCAACCAGCGGAGGTCGGCTTTCGGTGGTTGAGGAAGGCGCGCTAGCGCCTGTCTCGAAACCCCGGAAGCCCTCCATAAGCTCCACGAACCGGTCGAAGAGGTACGCCGCGTCGTGCGGACCGGCCGCCGCCTCGGGGTGGTACTGGACGGAGAACGCCTTGAGCGCGCCGTCGTCGTCGCGCAGCTCGAGCCCCTCCACCACGTCGTCGTTGAGGCAGACATGGCTCACCGTCGCCACGCCGTACGGCGTCTGGGTAGGCGCGTCGAGCGGGGCGTCGACCGCGAAGCCATGGTTGTGCGCGGTCACCTCGACCTTGCCGGTGGTGCGGTCCATGACGGGCTGGTTGATGCCGCGGTGGCCGTACTTGAGCTTGTAGGTGCCGAACCCGAGGGCCCGGCCGAACAGCTGGTTGCCGAAGCAGATCCCGAAGTAGGGGATCCCCTCGGCCAGCGCGTCCTCCAGCAGCTCGACCTGGCTGGTGGTCGCCGCCGGGTCGCCCGGACCGTTGCTGAAGAAAAGCCCGTCCGCGCCGACCGCCCGCACGTCGTCGATGGTCGAGGTGGCCGGCAGCACATGCACCTCGATGCCGCGCTCGGCCATCCGGTGCGGCGTCATCGCCTTGATGCCGAGGTCTACGGCGGCCACGGTCAGCGTCTTGGGACCGACCGCAGGGACCACGTAGGTCTCCCCCGTCGACACCTCGCCGGCGAGCTCCGCACCGGCCATCTCGGCGCTGCCCCGGACCCGTCCCAGGAGCGCCTCGGCGTCGGTCTCGGTCGAGGAGATCCCGACCCGCATCGCCCCGCGCTCGCGCAGATGCCGGGTCAGCGCGCGGGTGTCGATGCCGGAGATGCCGACGATGCCCTGGGCCTGGAGCTCATCATCGAGGCTGCGCCGCGACCGCCAGTTGCTGGGCACCCGGGCCGGGTCGCGGACGACGTAGCCGGCCACCCAGATCCTCGACGACTCCTGATCCTCGTCGTTGACGCCGGTGTTGCCGATGTGCGGCGCGGTCATCACCACGACCTGGCGGTGGTACGACGGGTCGGTGAGCGTCTCCTGGTAGCCGGTCATACCGGTGTTGAAGACCGCCTCGCCGAAGGCCTCGCCCTCGGCGCCGTAGCTCTCGCCGTGGAAGGTGCGACCGTCCTCGAGGACCAGGATCGCTGGGGCAAGCGTGGGCAAAGCCGTTCTCCTTCTCCGCCTCTCAGGACGGTGGTTAAAGGATGCGGAACTGCCCGCGACCTTATCAGCGGCCCGCCACCCTCCGAGACGTCGTCCGGCGGCGAGTCCGGCCGTCCGCGTCCGCCGCCAGTTTCACCGGGTACCCGGTGAAACATGTGACGGGTGGGAACGACGGGTCAGAGGACGGCATCCAGGAAGGCGCGCGTCTCAGCGTTCGCCGGTGAGCCGATCAGCTGCTCGGGCGTGCCCTGCTCGAGGATCCGGCCCTCGTGGAAGAACGCCATCCGGTCGGCGACCTCACGCGCGAAGCCCATCTCGTGGGTGACCACCATCATCGTCATGTGCAGCTCGGTGGAGAGCGTCTTCATCACCGAGAGCACCTCGCCCGTGAGTTCCGGGTCGAGCGCCGAGGTCGGCTCGTCGAACAGCATCACGTCCGGCTCCATCGCGAGCGCGCGGGCGATGGCGACGCGCTGCTGCTGACCGCCCGAGAGCCGGATGGGGTGCTCCCCCGCCTTGTCGGCGAGGCCGACCCGGTCGAGGAGGTCCTGGGCCCGCTTGGTGACCTCGGCGGTGCTCGCTCCGGTGCAACGGGGCGCGCAGAGGACGTTGTCGAGCACCGTCATGTTGGGGAACAGGTTGAACTGCTGGAAGACCATGCCCACGCGCAGCCGGAGCTGACGGATCTGCTCCCGCTTGCGCCGGGTGCGGTGCCCGCCCTCGAGCCGCATGCCGGAGACCTCGATCGAGCCTGCCGTCGGGTCCTCGATGAAGTTCACGCAGCGCAGCACAGTCGACTTGCCGGAGCCGGAACGCCCGAAGATCACCACCACCTCCCCGCGGTGGACCTCCATGTCGACCCCGCGGACCACCTCCAGGTGTCCGAAGCTCTTGTGCAGACCGTCGATGCGGACGACCACATCAGCACTCATGCTCCACCGCCCACGCCGCCACCGTGTGGCTGGCCCTGCTCGTTGGCCGCGAGCATGGCCCGCGCGACGTGGTCCCTGTTGTACCCGCGCCCGATCCGCTTCTCGAGGCGCGCCTGGAAGAACGTGAACAACACGGTCAGGCCCCAGTAGACGAGCGCGGCGGCCACGTAGGCCTCGAGGTTCTTGAAGTCGGCCTTGCCCACGAGCTGGGACCGGCGGAAGACCTCTGCGCTGGCGACGGTGACGCCCAGGAACGAGACCAGGGCGGTGTCCTTCATCATCGCGATGAACTCGTTCCCTGTGGGCGGGATGACGACCCGGAACGCCTGCGGCAGGACCACCTTGCGCATCTTCTGGCCGTACGTCATGCCGAGTGCGTCGGCCGCCTCGCCCTGCCCGCCCGCCACGGACTGGATGCCGGACCGGAAGATCTCGGTCATGTAGGCGCCGTAGTTGAGGCCGAGCGCGAGGGTGCCTGCCATGGCGGCGTCCAGGACCAGCGCTTGGTCGAAGCCCTCCGGCAGCCAGCCGTACTCCGCCGCGAGGTTGCGACCGACCGGAGGCAGCGCCAGGTAGAGCAGGAACATCTGCACGATCAGCGGCGTGCCGCGGAAGAACGACACGTAGAAGCCGGCGATGGCGTACGCCACCGGGTTGCTCGAGAGCCGGGCGAGGGCTCCGAGCAGGGCCAGGACGATGGCCAGCACGATGCCGCTGATCGCGATGACCATGGTGTAGCGGAGACCGCCGAGGATGTAGCGGAAGTTGTCCCGGATCCACTGGACGTCGAACTGCGCGGCGTTGCCGAGGAAGGCGAGGATCGCAAACAGCACCACCCACACGGCCGCGACCTTGAGCCGGAACGGCACCCGAGCCGACGTGAGCTGGATGCGCTCCCAGGTGTCACCCATCGGTTGGCGTCACTCCTGGGTGGTGAGGTCCAGGCCGTACCACTCCTCCGAGAACCCGGTCAGCGTGCCGTCCTCGTGCATCTCCGCCACGATGCCGTCCACGGCCTCGTAGAGGCTCTCGGACGAGGGGTCCGCGCTCTTGTCGAATCCGACCGACAGCGGCTCGTAGAAGACCGGGTCGCCGACGATCTGCACCGGGTTGCCGGCGTCGATGTAGCCCTGGGCGGTGGTGACCGAGGTGATGACCGCGTCGAGGCGGCCGTTGGCGAGGTCCTGCAGCGCTGTGGTGTCGGTGTCGTAGCCGGAGACCTCGGCGTCGTCGATGATGAAGTCGAACTCGTAGCCCTCGATCGCGAGCTCCTTGTTGAGGAACTGCTCGTAGGTGCAGCCGGCGCAGACCCCGATCTTCTTGCCGTCGAGGTCGGTGCTGAGGTCGCTGACGTCCTCGTTGTCGGCCAGGACAACGACCACGGCAGGGGTGAAGTTGTAGGGCTCGGTGAAGTAGAGGACCTCTTGCCGGTCGTTGGTCGGCGTCATGGAGCCGACGGTGGTGTCCCAGCGACCGTTCCAGCTGCCCGCCGTGATGATGTCCCAGGAGGGGTCCTCCCAGGCCACGTCCACGCCCAGCCGCGTCGCGATCTCGGTGGCGACGTCGATGTCGAAGCCTTCGTACTCGCCGGTCTGCTCGTTCAGCGAGGACTGCGGCGGGTACGCCGGGTCGGTCGAGACCGTCAGCGTGCCCTTCTCGCAGACCTCGGCCAGCAGACCGTCCACCTCACCGTCGCAGGGCGCGTCGCCCGTGGCCGCGGCCGTCGTCTCGTCGCTCCCGCCCGGGTCGTCGGCGCTGCTGTCCTCGTCATCTCCCCCGCAGGAAGCGAGGAAGAGGGCCAGCAGACCCATCAGGGCGGCAATCAGGGACACACGGAATCGCATGCGCCGGACTATGCACCCCAAGGGGAGCGGCGTCCAGTACTGAGCGGCGAGTCAGTAGGACGCGTCGCCGGACACCGGCAACAGCTCGTCGAGGCGCCGCGCCACCGGCCAGGCGCCCTGGGTGGTGTTGCCGAGCACCGACCAGGTGAAGGTGCCGGCCAGGTGCTCGGACAGGAACGACGCCCCGGTGTCCGAGCCGGTGAGGTACGCCGCCTCGTCCTCGAGCCAGAAGCCGAGGCCGTAGGCGCGGTCCCCGTCGGTGCTGCGGACCCGGCGCATCTCGGCCCAGGTCTGCGGGGCCACGACCCGGCCGTCGTCCAGCGCCTGCCACAGCGTCACCAGGTCGGCAGCCGTCGTGAAGATGCCCCCGTCGCCGCCGCCGACCACCGGCAGATGGAGGACGTTGGTGCGCAGCTCGTCGGCGTGTCCTTCTGGGTGGAGGTAGCCGAGCGCGGCATCGCCGGGCAGTGCGTCGGAACGGAGGTACGCCGTTCGCTTGAGCCCGGCGCGGTCGATGACGTGGTGCTGGACCAGGTCGTGGAACGGGACGCTCGCGGCCCGCTCGGCGAGCAGCGCGAGTACGGCGTAGCCGCCGTTGCAGTAGGCGAAGTCGGTGCCGGGCTCGAAGGCCTGGGGGAAGCCGTCGAGCACCGCCAGGTAGGACTCGGCGGTGTCGAGCTGCTGCACCGGCACCGCGAGCAGGTGGGCGTCGAGGTCGAGCTCCTGGGACTCGTCGAGGTAGTCGCCGATCCCGGACCGGTGCGCGAGCAGCTGCTCCACCGTCACGGCGTCGTCGATGAGGGGTAGATCGTCTTGGAGCAGCTCGCGCGACCGGGTGTCGAGGTTGAGCACGCCGTCCTCGACGAGGCGCATCACGGTCAGGGCGGTGAACCCCTTGGCGCCGCTGGCCACCCCCACGCGGGTGTCGGCGGCGAAGCGGACACCGTGCGCCCGGTCGGCCTGGCCGTGAGCCTGGACGAGCGGTTCCTGGCCGGCCCGGTCGACCCGGACCACCCCGGTGAAGTCACTGGCCTCGGCCACCTCCCGAAGGGCCTCGGCCAGGTCGGTCACTCGAGGACGCGCAGCCAGCCAAGCAAGCCGGCGGCGTACGCGTCGCGGTCGTCGACCAGGGCGAGGTGGCTGCCCGCCGGGCTGAGGTGGAAGCTGCCACGCGGCAGCTGCTCGGCCATCCAGCGCAGGTGCTTGGGGTCCATGGTGTCGTGCTCGGCAGCCATCACCAGGGTGGGCACGTCGATGCTCGCGAGGTCCCCGCTGCGGTCCCAGTCCTTGAACGTGCCGATGGCTCCGAGCTCGCTGGGCCCGTTCATCAGGTCGTAGACGCCGTGGTTGATGTGCTCGAACGAGCTGAGGACCTCCGCCGGCCACTCCTCGAGCGGCATCCGGCAGACGTGATCGACGTAGTAGTGCTCGAGCAGAAGCCCTTCGTAGGCCGGGTCGCTGGTCTCGTCGGCCGCCTCGAGCCGCCTGATCTCGGCCAGGGCGTCCTGGTCCATGCCCGGCAGGAGCACGCGCTCGGCGTAGTCGTTGTAGGCCGGGATGCTGGACATCATGTTGGAGATGACCAGTCCCTGGAGCGGCTCGGGGTGGGCCAGGGCGTACTCGATGCCGAGCATGCCGCCCCAGGACTGGCCGTAGAGGACGAACCGGTCCAGGCCGAGGGCCACCCGCACCTGCTCGACCTCGTCCACGAAGCGGTCGATCTCCCACAGGGACTGGTCATCGGGCTGGTCGGAGAAGAACGAGCCGAGCTGGTCGTAGAAGTAGAACTCGAACCCGGCCTCGGCGAGCGTCGTCTCGAGCGGCAGGAGGTACTCGTGGGTGGCGCCCGGGCCGCCGTGCACCATGAGCACCTTCACCTTCGGGTGGTCCCCGACCTTGCGGGTCCAGACCTCGAAGGTTCCGGACGGCGTCTGGATCGGGATCCTCCGCACGCCCTGCTCGAGGGTCACTGGAGCTTGCCGTCGAGCACCGTGGCCCGGCCGCGGAGGAAGGTCGCGACGACCCGGCCGGGCAGCTCCATGCCGGCGTACGGCGTGTTGCGGCTCAAGCTGGCCGACTCGGTGGCGTCGACCACCCGGCGCACGGCCGGGTCGTAGAGCACCACGTTGGCCGGCCGGCCGGCCTCGAGCGGGAGGCCGTGGTCGGCCACCCGGCCGATCCGGGCGGGCGCGTAGGACATCCGGTCGGCGACTCCGGCCCAGTCGAGCAGCCCCGCGTCGACCATCGTCTCCTGGACGATCGAGAGCGCCGTCTCGAGCCCGAGCATCCCGAACGCGGCCGCGGCCCACTCGCAGTCCTTGTCCTCGTGCGGGTGGGGCGCGTGGTCGGTGGCGACCACGTCGATGGTGCCGTCGGCCAGTCCCTCGCGGAGTGCCTCGACGTCCGTGCTGGAGCGCAGCGGCGGGTTGACCTTGTAGATCGGGTCGTAGGTCGCGGCGAGGTCGTCGGTGAGCAGCAGGTGGTGGGGGCAGGCCTCGGCGGTGACGTTCCAGCCCTTGCGCTTGGCGTCGCGGACGATGTCGACCGACCCGGCGGTCGAGACGTGGCAGACGTGCAGCCGCGACCCGACGTGCGCGGCGAGCAGGCAGTCGCGGGCGATGATCGCCTCTTCGGCGACCGCGGGCCAGCCGGCCAGCCCGAGCCGGCCGGAGAGCTCGCCCTCGTTCATCTGGGCGTGCTCAGTGAGCCGCGGCTCCTGGGCGTGCTGGGCGATGACGCCGTCGAACGCCTTCACGTACTCCAGAGCGCGGCGCATCATCACCGCGTCGCTCACGCACTTCCCGTCGTCGGAGAAGACCCGGACCCGCGCGGCGGAGTCGGCCATGGCGCCCAGCTCGGCCAACTGCTCTCCCCGCAGCCCGACGGTCACAGCGCCGACCGGGTAGACGTCGCAGTGGCCGGCCTCGCGGCCCAGCCGCCAGACCTGCTCGACGACGCCGGCGGTGTCGGCGACCGGCTCGGTGTTGGCCATCGCGTGGACGGCGGTGAAGCCGCCGAGTGCCGCGGCCGACGTACCGCTCTCGACGGTCTCGGCGTCCTCGCGGCCTGGCTCGCGCAGATGCGTGTGCAGGTCGACCAGGCCCGGCAGGGCGATGAGCCCCTGCGCGTCAATGACCTCGGCGCCGCCGCTGATCGAGCTGGTGGAGATCTCCGCAGCGATCTCGCTGACCACGCCATCGCTCAGCACCATGTCCGTGGGCGCGGCGCCCAAGATCGATGCGCCCTTGATCAGGTAAGTGGTCACTCTTCTCCTCCGACGGCCGGTTCGCTGCCACCGAGCAGCAGGTAGAGCACGGCCATCCGCACGGCGACGCCGTTGGTGACCTGCTCGACGATCACCGAGCGGGCCGAGTCGGCCACGTCTGCGGTGATCTCCATGCCGCGGACCATCGGGCCCGGGTGCATGACGATCGTGTGGTCCTGGAGGGTGCCCATCCGGCGGGCGTCGAGGCCGTAGCGGCGGCTGTACTCGCGGGGGGTCGGGAAGAAGCCGCCCTGCATCCGCTCCCGCTGCACCCTCAGCATCATCACGGCGTCCGCTTTGGGGATCACCGCGTCGAGGTCGTACGACGTCTCGACCGGCCACGACTCGATGCCGACGGGCAGCAGCGTCGGCGGGGCCACCAGCGTCACCTCGGCGCCGAGGGTGCGCAGCAGCAGCGCGTTGGAGCGCGCCACCCGGCTGTGCAGCACGTCGCCGACGATCGCGACCCGACGACCCTCGAGGCCGCCCGGCTTGGACTCGCCCAGGTGCTTCCACATCGTGAACGCGTCGAGCAGCGCCTGGGTGGGGTGCTCGTGGGTGCCGTCGCCGGCATTGACCACGCTGGACTTGACCCAGCCAGAGTGCGCGAGCCGGTGCGGCGCGCCGCTGGAGCCGTGGCGCACGACGACCGCGTCGGCGCCCATCGCCTCGAGGGTGAGCGCGGTGTCCTTGAGGCTCTCGCCCTTGCTGAGGCTGGAGCCCTTGGCGGAGAAGTTGATGACGTCTGCGCTGAGCCGCTTGGCCGCCGCCTCGAACGAGATGCGGGTGCGGGTCGAGTCCTCGAAGAACAGGTTGACCACGGTGCGGCCGCGCAGGGCGGGCAGCTTCTTGATCGGCCGGTCCGCCAGCGAGCGCATCTCGTCGGCGGTGGTGAGGACCAGCTCCGCGTCGTCGCGGGTCAGGTCGGCGGCGCTGAGCAGATGGCGCTTCACTCGCCGACTCCTTCAATCGTGACCGCGTCGATGCCGTCCATGTCGGAGACGCTGACCTTGACTCGCTCCACCAGGGAGGTGGGGAGGTTCTTGCCGACGAAATCGGCTCGGATCGGCAGCTCGCGGTGGCCGCGGTCGACCAGGACCGCCAGCCGTACCGCGCTCGGCCGGCCCACGTCGTTGAGCGCGTCGAGCGCGGCCCGGATGGTGCGGCCACTGAAGAGCACGTCGTCGACGAGGACGACCACCTTGCCGTCGATCCCGCCGTGCGGGATCTCGGTCGGCAGCAGCGTGCGGGCCGGCTTGAGCCGCAGGTCGTCGCGGTACATCGTCACGTCGAGCGAGCCCACCGGCACGGCGTACTCCTCGACGGCAGCGATCCGTTCCGCGATCCGGGTGGCCAGGGGTACGCCGCGGGTGGGGATGCCGAGCAGGACCAGGTCCCCGGCGCCCCTGTTGCGCTCGAGGATCTCGTGGGAGATGCGGGTCAGGGCCCGCGCGATGTCACGGTCGTCGAGGACCGTGCGGCCCGTCGTCTCCGACGGGGCTGCCTGCTGAGCAGGCGATGGCTGGGCACACACAGGTCTGCGTGACCTCCTTCTCCGCCTCACGGGACGGCTCGTTAAAGGATGTCGATCGGGCGTCACCCTACCCGGCGTCGCCGACCTCGTCGGACCTGGCGCTCCGCGCGTCTCGGGACGCGACTCGGGAGTCAGCCGACCAGGCGCTCGCTCAATGCGCTGGTGGCGAGCAGCAGTGCGACCACGCCGGCGATGGCGACGAGTGCGAGGAGCATGCTCACGTGCGGAGCACCATCCGCGTCGAAGGGTTCCGTCGTGCGCTTGTGGGTGGGTGCGTTGGCCATGCGGGGGTCCCAGTGGTCTTGGGGATGTGGCTGTTCCCCACAAATGGAACTCCCCGGGGCCTCGGGTCACCATGGCCCGCCCGGGTCATCCGGCATGGTCAGGACGGGTTGGCCCGTGTGAGACCCAGATGGGGGGCGGCGCGTCCGGCGATGAGTGGCAGGTCGAGGTAGGTCTTGATGCCCGGCTCGGCGGCGACGACGTACGGGATGGCGTTGACGCAGTGGTTGGCGGTCGAGACGATGCCGGGGTTGCGGACCAGGCCGGCCTCGATCGTCTCCGGCTGCAGCCCCTTGAAGGTCAGCTTCACGGTCGGGTCGCCCGTCACCTCGACCTCGAACCGCTCGCCCTCGGGGCCGAAGCTCCAGTCCGGGTCGAGGTGCTCCTCGCCCATCAGCCAGTTCACGGTGGCGGTCACGACCGGTACGCCGTCGACAAGTGCCCGCCAGTGGAACCGCCGGGCAGCCACCAGGCCCGGCTCGATGACGCCGATCGGCGAGTCGATCGGCGCGGTCGCCACGGCCACCTCCTGGAGGGTCTCGATCCGAGGGTCGGCGTCGAAGCCCAGCTCCGCGACCACCATCCGCACCGAGGCCCGGAAGCCGCCGCCGAGCAGTGCCGCCATCGGGCTGGCCAGCGCCTCCTCGGGCGTGCCGCCGAAGGCCATGACGTGCCGGATCACGTCGGGGGCGCCGTACGTGCGGATGTCGGAGAACTCCTCGGCCCGCACGTGGGTGACTCGGGCGCTGACCGAGGAGACCATCAGCGGGAACCGCTCGGTGATCCCGCCCGGGTGGATGCCGGTGCCGTGCAGCGTCGACCCTCCCGCCACGCAGGCCGCCTCGATTGCCTCGACCCGGGCCGGGTCGGGGTAGATCCATCCGACCGGAGTCACCACGCTCTTGCCGGAACGCAGCAGCGCCGCGACCTCCTCGTCGTTCGGCATCAGCGGGCTGTAGACGACGCATTCCGCGTCCAGCGCCAGGATCTCCTCGGCGCTGCCGGTCGCGGCCACACCGACCGGTCCGGTGCCGAGGATCTCCCCGACGTCACGGCCGTGCTTCTCCGCCGAGTGCACCCAGCACCCCACCAGCTCGAGGTCGGGATGGCTGAGCACTCCCTCGATCGCCGCCTTCCCCACCCCACCGGTGGCCCACTGCACGACTCTGATCGGGCGCTCGCTCGTCACGGCGCAGATTCATCCGTGTCGGCTGACACGTGTCAAGTGCCGCCGAGTCGGCAGGGGTCAGGGGGTGGCGACGGGCCAGATGTTGCCCCAGGGGTCGACCTCGTAGCGGACGACGTTCTCCCTGCGGCTCAGGATCACCGCGATCCAGACGAAGCCCCACAGGCCGAGGGTGAGCAGGGTGAGGACGAAGTGGCCGAGGTGGGTGACCGACCGCTGGTAGGCGAGCGTGACGCCGTCCGAGCTGCGGTGGACCACCCGGCCGCCGGCGCGAACCTCGAGGTCGACCGCGATCTCGAGGAGGCGCTCGCGGCGCGGCTCCGGCAGCTCGGGGTAGGTCTCCCAGTCGCGAGGCCGGTTCAGCCGCTTCGGGAACGCCGAGTACGTCGCCTCCGCCCACTGCCGTCCCGACCACCGCCGCCAGGAGCGTCGGCTCCAGCGGTAGGTGCCG
This sequence comes from uncultured Actinomycetota bacterium, assembly GCA_963800715.1. Classification (GTDB taxonomy): domain Bacteria; phylum Actinomycetota; class Actinomycetes; order Propionibacteriales; family Nocardioidaceae; genus Nocardioides. The sequence goes on from CAWDBZ010000005.1 coordinate 82,215, forward strand.
ACCCTCGGCACCCCGGTGGACGTCACAACGGTCACGAGACCAGTGTGCGGTCAGTCGGCGGCAATATCGAGAAGCACTTTGCCGACCGCCCCCCGCTCGACCGCGTCATGCGCCGCCGCGGTCTGATCCAGCGGGTAGTGGTGCAGGGGTACGCCGGCCTCCTCGCCGACCCGGAGCGCACCCGCGCGCACCGCCTCCGAGACGTCCTCGGCCGCGGCCTGCAGGAACCGCTCATCGAGCGTGTAGAGGATGAGGAACTGGTAGCGGAGGTTCTTCGAGAACGTCTCGCGCAGCTGCAGGGTCAGCTCGTTGCCGCCGTTGTTGGCGTAGATCGCGATCGTGCCGTGCAGCTTGGTGACTGCGACGTCGAGATCGTTGTTCTGCGCCGGCGCGACCTCGACCACCAGGTCCACCCCGTCCGGCGCCACCGCCCGGATCGCGGCCTCGGTGTCGCCCTCGCGGTAGTTCACGACATGGTGCGCTCCGGCGGCGGTGGCCAGCGCCGCCTTCTCGGGGCCGCTGACCGTCGTCACCACGGTCGCGTCCGCCCACCGGGCCAGCTGGATCGCCGCGTTGCCGACCGCGCCCGCTCCCCCGGCCACCAGCACGGTCAGGCCCTCCATCGAACCGGGGCCGAGCCGGTCGGGCCCGAACTCGGCAGCTGTCAGCGCCCGGTGCGCTGTCACCGCCGGCACCCCCAGCGATGCCCCCAGGTCGTACGACGCGCCGTCCGGCAGGGGTACGACGTGCGACGCGGCCTGCACGGTGTACTCCGCCGCGGTGCCGTGCGCCTTCTCGTGCTGGGCGAGCAGGAGCCAGACCCGGTCGCCGACGGCGAGCCCGTCGACCCCGGCACCGACGGCGTCGACCACGCCGGCCCCGTCCTGGCCGGGCGTGACCTCCGGGAACTCCTGCGGGTTCTGCCGGCGCTTCCAGTCGGTCGGGTTGACCCCGGCCCTGACCAGCCGGACCCGCACCTCACCCGGTCCGGGCTCGGGCAGGTCGCGGTCGACCCGGGTCAGGACGGACGAGGGACCGGGCTCTGTGAAGACGACGGCGCGCATGCCAGTGCAAGTGTCTACAGGGCCGAGGCCATTCCCGCACAGGCCCGCAGCCAGCTCATCCGGGTGCCGTGCGAGAGCTGGTTGTAGGGCAGCACCGAGCCGGCCACCAGTGCCGGGTCGTAGGGCACGCGGTAAACACCACGGGTCCGCTGCTGGTAGACGTCGACCAGGTCCGCCGCCAGCTTGCCGTCCACCGTCGACGACGGGTCGGACAGCACGGTGACGGTCTTGTACTTCAGGTTCTGGTAGCCGGCCTCCTGGAGCGCGTCGAGCATCCACAGGCCGCTGTAGCCGGTGTCCTCGCGGACCGTCGAGGTGACCACGAGCAGGTCGGCCGCGTCGGCCGCAGCCAGCCAGTTCTCGGCCCGCATGTTGTTCCCCGTGTCCACGAGGATGACGCGGTAGAAGCGCGTGAGCAGCTGGTGGATGGAGTTGAAGTCGTCGGCGTGGATCTGGCCGGTGACGTTGGCGCTCTCGTCGGAGGCCAGCACGTCGAAGTGCGCGTCGCCCTGCGAGCGCACGTAGGACCCGAGGTCGCCGATCCGCGACTGGGAGACGTCGGCGAACTTGCCGAGGTCGGCCAGGAGCTCCTTGGTGGTCTTGGTGTGGGTGCTGCGGGAACCGCGGATGCCGAGGGTGCCGCGGGTCTCGTTGTTGTCCCACGCGACCACGCCACCGCCCCGGACCGTGCCGAACGTGTAGCCCGCGGCCAGGACGCCGGTGGTCTTGGCAGCGCCACCCTTCGGGTTGATGAAGGCGATGGTGACCGGACCGTCGAAGTCCTTCTGGATGAGCGCACGGTCCTGCTCGTAGGCCCGCTCGGCCGGCCCCATCCGCGGCTTGATCGAGCCGCCGCTCCAGCGGCGGACCTTTCCGCGCCAGCCCCAAGTGGCCGGGCCTGGCTCCGCTGCATCGGCGCGGCGGTCGAGGAAGTCGGTCGCGGTCATGAAGCGGCGCGGCTCCGCGCCGGCCGCGGGCACAGGGGGTCCGGTCGGCGGCACGGACGGCGGCGGTACGGCGGAAGGGCCTCCCTGCGGCGGGGTCGGAGGCGCGGCCGGCGGGCCGTTCGGCGGCCCCGAGGGCGGACCTGAGGGCGGGCCGGCGGGTGTGCCGGCGGGTGGGCCGGCGGGTGGGCCGGACGGTGGGCCGGACGGTGGGCCCGCGACTGGTGTCACCTGGCGGGGCGGGGTAGCCGGAGGCGGGGGCGGCGCGTCGGGCAGCTCCTGCCGCGGCCGGATCACCGTGTGCTCGACCTCGGGGAGCGGGTCGCTGAGCGGGTCCGGTCGGGGCGGCTGTCCGTCCGGGCGACCCTCTGCGGCGGCGTACGTCTCGAGCTCCTCGGGCGTGTAGAGCCGGTCGCTGGTGTCGTCGGACAGGTGGTGCGTGTGCTGCGACATGGCTCCTCCTCGTGGCCTCCTCGGGCGGCGGCCACTGCCCCGTCCCTACCCGAGATCCGGCGGTTCCTAACGTAAGCCCGACTGGTCTGGTCCGGCAGCCGGCCCCCTTACTCCAGCCGCTTCAGCGCCGCCTCGATGGTCCGGTGGAAGGTCGGGTAGGCGTAGTGCATCGTCCGCAGCCGGGCGACGGGCACCTCCGCGTGCACCGCGGTCACGAGCAGCCCGATCACCTCTCCGCCGTACGGCGCCACGACGGTCGCGCCCACCAGCACCCCCCGGTCGGCGTCCTCGACCACCTTGACGATGCCGGTGGTGCCCGGTCCGTGCAGCCAGCCCCGGGCGGACCGCTCGATGTCCGCCAGCCCGACCCGGACCGAGAGCCCGGCCTCGCGAGCCTGGTGCTCGGTCATCCCGACCGAGGCCAGCTCCGGGTCGGTGAACGTGACCCGGGAGACGGCACGGTAGTCCGCCGGCGGCCCGTCCTTGCCGAGGATGTCCGCGACCGCGCCGGAGGCCTGGTAGCGGGAGACGTGCGTGAATGCGCCCTTACCGGTGATGTCACCCACCGCCCACAGCCTCTCGGCAGCGCGCATGTGCCCGTCGATCTCGACGGTGTCCGCCTCGGGATCGAGCCCCACGGTCTCGAGGCCGACGTCCGCGAGGTTGGGGCTGCGGCCGGCCGCGACCAGCAGCTCGTCGGCGTCGAGCACCTGCCCGCCCACGCGCACGTGGAACTCCCCGTCGTGGTCGACCCGCTCGATCTCGACGCCCGCCCGCACCTCGATCCCCTCCTCACGCAGGACCGTCGTCAGCGCCTCGCCGGCCTCCGGCTCCTCGGTCGCCGCGATCCGGTCGGCCACCTCGAGCAGCGTCACCTGCGCGCCGTACCGCGCGAACACCTGCGCGAGCTCCAGACCGTTGGGTCCTCCGCCGACCACGATCAGCCGGCCGGGGACCTCGGTGGCCTGCATGGTCTCGCGGTTGGTCCAGTACGGCGTGGCCTCCAGCCCGTCGATCGGCGGCCGCAGCGGCTCGGTGCCGGTGTTGAGCAGCACGCCGCGGGAGGCGCGCAGCTCGATCGTGTCGCCGTCCTTCTCGACCCGGACCACGCCGGGCCCGTCGAGCCGGCCGTGGCCGCGAACGATCCGGACGCCGGCGTGCTCGAGCGGCTCGACGTGCTGGCCGTCGGTCCAGTCGTGGTTGGCCTCCCGGATTCGCGCCGCGACCAGCGACCAGTCCGGCCACACCAGGGACTCGCCGGCGAGCTGGTCCGCACGGCGCACCTCGGCGATCAGGTCCGCGGGCCGGACCATGAGCTTGGACGGCGTACAGCCCCAGAACGGGCACTCGCCCCCGACCAGCGCCTCGTCGACACCGATCACGTCGAGCCCGGCCTCGCCGAGCTTGCGCGCCGCGTGCTCGCCGCCCGGACCGAGCCCCAGCACCACCACGTCACAGTCTCGTGTCGACCCACCCGCGCTCATGGCGCCACCCAACCACTCCGCCTCAAGATGGGCGGATGACCCTCTCGTCTCGACGCGCCGTGCTCGGCGCGAGTCTGGCCGGCGGCGCGGCCGCGCTGCTCGCCGGCTGCGACTCCGACGGCACGCCCGCGGGCGCTGGCACGAGCACCGGCACGAGCACCAGCCCGTCCGCCTCGCCGACCACTGAGACCGGGTCGGCCGCCACCCACTTCGACCCGCAGGACTGGGACTCGGTGCAGGCGCAGTTCCTGCTCGACCCGGCGTTGGCACAGTTCGCGGCGTTCGTCCTCTCGCCGCACACCAAGGTCCTTGAGGCCGCGATCACCGGCTACCGCGACGAGCTCGGCGTCGACACCGAAGGCGCACTGCTCGCGGGCTTCGACCGCGAGACGGCCGTGCGCACCGCCGCCGCGGCGTACCACGGCGGCATCGTGGAGCAGTACGCCCTCACCGACAGCACCACCATGGGCCTGGGCCTCATGTACGGCGGCCTCGAGCTCGGCCCCGGCGACGAGGTGCTCACGACGACGCATGACTTCTACTCGACCGAGGACAGCCTGCGGCTGCTCCGGAAGCGCACCGGCGCGAGCATCCAGCGGGTCACGCTGTACGACGACCCGGCGCAGGCCACCGTGGACCAGATGGTCGAGCGCGTGGCCGGCGGGATCACGCCGCGCACCAAGGTGGTGGCGCTGACCTGGGTGCACTCCTCCACGGGCGTCCGGGTGCCGGTGGCCGAGATCTGCGCCGCCCTGGACGGGCTGAGCAAGGTGCCCCGCAGCCAGTACGTCGTCTGCATCGACGGGGTGCACGGGTTCAGCGCCGTCGACGTGGACCTGCCCGACCTCGGCTGCGACTTGCTCTGCGCGGGCACCCACAAGTGGCTGTTCGGGCCGCGCGGCACCGGCATCCTGTGGGGCCGCAGCTTCGGGGCGCTGACCGAGGTGATCCCGACCTTCGGCGACCCCAGCAGCCCCGCCGGTCGGCTCACCCCCGGCGGCTACCACTCCTTCGAGCACCGGTGGGCGCTCGAGGATGCCTTCGGGTTCATGTCTGCGATCGGCCGCGACCGGCTGGTCGCACGGACCGCCGAGCAGGCCACCCGGCTCAAGGAGGGGCTGGCGGGCATCGCCGGCCTCACCCTCAAGACTCCGATATCGCCCGACCTCTCCGCCGGCATCGTCTGCTTCGACGTCGCCGGTCAGCGGCCGCCGGACTTCGTCTTCAAGCTGCGCGAACAGCAGGTGGTGGGCAGCTCGACGCCGTACGCCACGTCCTACGTCCGGCTCGGGCCGAGCATCGCCACCAACCCCGACCAGGTCGACCAGGCGATCGAGGCGGTCAGCTCTCTCGTGTGAGCTGTCGCCTGAGACGATGGCGACGTGACCGACCAGGCGCCGCTCTCCCTCACCGAGCTCCGTCGCTTCCCCGTGAAGTCCTGCCGCGGGCAGGAGCTCGAGACCGCCGTGGTCGAGCCGTGGGGGCTGGCCGGCGACCGCCGCTGGATGCTGGTCGACGAGACCGGTGAGACCGTCACCGTGCGGGAGCACCGGGAGATGCTGCTGATCCACCCGCGGCTGCGCGCCGACGGCGGCCTCGAAGTAAGTGCGCCGGACCACGACGATCTCGTCGTGCCCCGGCCCGCCGCGGCCGGCCGGCTGGTCGATGTGACGGTCTTCGGCCGAGCGCCGTTCGGGGCCTCGCCGGCCGGCCAGGAGGCGGACGCGTGGTTCAGCAAGGTCATGGCCGAGCCGGTCCGGCTGGTCTTCGCCGATGACCCGAACCGGCGCCAGGCCAACCCGGCGTACGCCGGCCCGGGAGTGCCGATGCACTTCGGCGACGGCTACCCGATGCTGGTCACGACCGAGGCGTCGCTGGCCGCGCTCAACGACCTGATCGCCGCCGGCGAGAAGTCCGACGAGGGACCGCTGCCGATGGTGCGGTTCCGGCCCAACCTGGTGATCGGTGGCGGCGTCCCCTGGGCCGAGGACGGCTGGCTCCGGCTGCGGGTGGGCGAGGCGGAGTTCCGAGTCGTCAAGGGCTGCGACCGGTGCGCGATCCCGACCACCGACGAGAACACCGCCGTCCGGGGCAAGGAGCCGACGTACACCCTGGCGAAGCACCGCCGCTGGGACGGTGCCGTCTGGTTCGGCATGAACGTCGTGCCGCTCACCCCGGGCGCCACCCTGCGCGTGGGTGACCACGTGGAGGTACTCGACTCCCGGCCGGCTCCGGACGGGCCGCCGCGCTGATCCCGCGCGTGGTTGGTTGGTGCTAACCAACTGGCGAGGTTGGTTAGTGCTCACCAACCCTGGTCAGTCGTTGAAGTGGCGGGCGCGGGCGAAGCAGAACAGCCCGTAGCACCCCAGTCCGAGCGCGATCAGCACGAGCAGGAACGGCCCGAACGGCTGCTGGAGCACCTTGTGCAGGGCCTGGTCGAGACCGCCGGACTTCTTCGGATCGTGCGCCAGCCCGGCGTAGAGGAACAGCGAGCCGACGATGCCGAAGGCCACGCCCTTCGCCGTGTAGCCGATCTTCCCGAACCACAGGTACGCCGTGCCGGTGGTGCCGCTCTTCCCCTCGGCGTTGATGTGCTTGGCGAAAGCCTCGGTGAACGCGCGGTAGATCAGGTAGCCGCCGATGCCGATGATGGCCAGCCCGACCGCGGAGACGATCACCTGGCCGCCCGGCCACTGCATGACCTGGGCGGTCGTGGAGTCGGTGCCGTTCTTCTTCGATGACGTCGGGCCGGTCGCGGCGCGCACGGCGGAGATGCCGATCACGACGTAGATCACGGCCTTGCCCGCCGCGGTGACCCGCTTCCGGACCTGGGTGAAGCCTTCTTCGTCGCGATAGCCGAACAGCGCCTCGAGCGCCTGCCAGATTGCCAGCAGGAACATCCCGATGGCCACGGCCCAGACGATTGCCTGGCCGTAGGGCTGCTCGTTGAGCTGCTGGACCGCGCCCTGCGAGTCCGCGGAGCCCTCCTTGTCACCGAGCGCGAGCTGGACGGCCAGCCAGGCGACAACCAGGTGGACCAGCCCGTACGCGATCAGGCCGATCCGGGCCGCGTGGTCGAGCCACTCGCTCTGATGTACCTCCCGGCCCGCCTGCTCGGCCTGTGTGCTGAAGCTGCTCATGTGCCCGTCTCCCTTCCCCCGGACCCGATACCCGGAGGGGGGCGGAGTCATGCGGTCAGGAGGTCGTCAGGACAGGTCAGCCAGGGCGCTCTCGATGGCCCGGTGGAAGGTCGGATAGGCGTAGATCATCGACTCCAAGGTCGCGACCGGGACGGCGGCGTGGACCGCGACGGCGAGGAAGCCGAGGATCTCGCCGCCGGCCGGGCCGACCGCCGTCGCGCCCACGAGTACGCCGCGATCGGCGTCCTCGACCACCTTGATGAGACCGCGGGCACCGGGACCGTGGGTGAAGCCGCGGGACGACTCCTCCAGCTTCGTGCTGCCCGTCCGGACGTTCAGCCCCGCCTTGCGGGCCTGCGCCTCGGTCATCCCGACACCGGCGACCTCGGGGTCGGTGAAGGTGGTGTGCGGGAGCGCGTGGTACGCCGCCGGCGGGCCGTCCTCGCCGAGGATGTCGCGGCGGGCGATCGCGTTCTGGTACATCGCCACGTGCGTGAACGCGCCCTTGCCGGTGACGTCTCCGATCGCCCACAGCTTGTCCACCCCGGTGACCCGCATCCGGTCGTCGACGTCCAGGGTGCGCACGCTGGGGTCGATCCCGACCGTGTGCAGCCCCAGGTCCTGGAAGTTCGGCTTCCGCCCGGCCGCGAGCAGCAGCTTGTCGGCAACTAGCTCCTGGCCGTCGCCGAGGGTGAGGGTGAACGCGCCGTCGGCGTACGCCACCTGCCTCGCGTCGACACCCGTCAAGACCTGGATGCCTTCGTGAGCGAACACGTCGGCCATCAGCGCTGACGCTTCCGGCTCGTTGGCCGGGAGCAGCCGGTCGCCGTGCTGGACCACGGTGACCCGGACGCCGAACCGGGCGAAGACCTGCGCCAGCTCACAGCCGATCGGGCCACCGCCCAGCACCACCAGGGACCCCGGCAGGGTTGTGACCTGTACCGCGTCGCGGTTGGTCCAGAACGGCGTGCCCTCGATCCCGGGCAGCGACGGCACTGCCGGCCGGGTGCCGGGGTTGAGGACGACACCCTTGGCCGCCTCGATGGTGATCGGGTCGGCGGACGATGGCACGATCACCACGACCCGACCCGGGCCGTCCAGGCTGGCCACGCCGTGAATCACGGTCGCGCCGGCGTCCACCAGCCGGTCGACGGCCACCCGGTCGTCCCAGTGGTCGGTGGCCTGCACGGAGACCCGCTCGGCCACCGGGGCCCAGCTCGACGTCAAGGACACGTCACCAGAAAGCTCGTCGGCCCGACGGCTCTCTTCCACCAGATCCGCCGCCCGGACCATCATCTTGGTCGGGATGCAGCCGTAGTAGGGGCACTCGCCGCCCACCAGATGCTTGTCCACCGCCACGACTCTGAGACCGGCCTTCGCGGTGGCGTTCGCCAGCGCCTCTCCCCCGGGCCCCAGCCCGACGACCACCAGATCCGCCTTCTGCACGTCTGCCATGGGCACAGCCTGCCCCACGCCCCCGGTGGTTGAGGAGGGCGCTCTGCGGCCCGTCTCGAAACCTCGCAACCCGGGGCTGGGACTCCCGCTAGCGCGAGCTCCTCAACCAGCGATGTCCGGTGGTTGTGGAGGGCGCTCTGCGGCCTTACTCGTTACCTCGCAACCCGGGGCTGGGACTCTCGCTAGCGCGAGCTCCTCAACCAGCGACGTCCGGTGGTTGAGGAGGGCGCTCTGCGGCCCGTCTCGAAACCTCGCAACCCGGGGCTGGGACGCTCGCTAGCGCGAGCTCCTCAACCAGCGACGTCCGGTGGTTGAGGAGGGCGCTCTGCGGCCTTACTGGTTACCTCGCAACCCGGGGCTGGGACTCTCGCTAGCGCGAGCTCCTCAACCAGCGACGTCCGGTGGTTGAGGAGGGCGCTCTGCGGCCTTACTCGTTACCTCGCAACCCGGGGCTGGGACTCTCGCTAGCGCGAGCTCCTCAACCACGACGTCCGGTGGTTGAGGAGGGCGCTCTGCGGCCTTACTGGTTACCTCGCAACCCGGGGCTGGGACTCTCGCTAGCGCGAGCTCCTCAACCAGCGACGTCCGGTGGTTGAGGAGGGCGCTCTGCGGCCCGTCTCGAAACCTCGCAACCCGGGGCTGGGACGCTCGCTAGCGCGAGCTCCTCAACCAGCGACGTCCGGTGGTTGAGGAGGGCGCTCTGCGGCCTTACTGGTTACCTCGCAACCCGGGGCTGGGACTCTCGCTAGCGCGAGCTCCTCAACCAGCGACGTCCGGTGGTTGAGGAGGGCGCTCTGCGGCCCGTCTCGAAACCTCGCAACCCGGGGCTGGGACTCTCGCTAGCGCGAGCTCCTCAACCAGCGACGTCCGGTGGTTGAGGAGGGCGCTCTGCGGCCTTACTCGTTACCCCGGCGGCTCAGACCAGGGAGGGCTTGTTTCGGAGCACCGCGCCGAGGACGCCGTTGACGAACTGCGGTGACTCGTCGGTGGAGAGGTCGCGGACCAGCGCCATCGCCTCACTCACGGCCACGGCGTCGGGGACGTCGTCTACGTAGAGCAGCTCGTAGATGCCCAGGCGCAGCACGTTGCGGTCGACAGCCGGCATCCGCTCCAGGGCCCAGCCCTCGGAGTACGACGCGAGCACCTCGTCGATGCGGGGCTGGTGGTCGACCACGCCACGGACGAGGTCCGAGGTGTAGTCGTTGGTCGGCCCCTCGCCCTCCTCGATCGCGCGGTCGAGGGCCTCGGTCGCCGACTCACGCCGCAGCTCTGACGCGTAGAGCACGTCGAGCGCACGCTTGCGCGCCTTGGAGCGGGCTGACACTAGGAGACCGCCACTAGGACTGCACGCGACCGAGGTAGGAGCTGTCGCGGGTGTCGACCTTGATCTTCTCGCCGGTGGTGATGAAGAGCGGGACCGCGACGGTCGCACCGGTCTCGACCGTGGCCGGCTTGGTGCCGCCGGTGGAGCGGTCGCCCTGCAGCCCGGGCTCGGTGTAGGTGACCTCGAGCTCGACCGAGGCCGGGAGCTCGATGTAGAGGACCCGGCCGTCGTTGCTGGCCACGATGGCCTCCTGGTTCTCCAGGAGGAAGTTGGAGGCGTCGCCCACGATCTCCGGGGTGATCTCGACCTGGTCGAAGGTGGAGGTGTCCATGAAGACGTACGACGTGCCGTCGTTGTAGAGGTACTGCATCGTCCGCTTGTCGACGTTCGCGACCTCGACCCGGACGTCGGCGTTGAAGGTCTTGTCGACGGTCTTGCCTGACTCGACGTTCTTCAGCTTGGAGCGCACGACCGCGCCGCCCTTGCCGGGCTTGTGGTGCTGGAACCAGATGACCTGCCAGAGCTGGCCGTCGAGGTTGAGGACCATGCCGTTCTTGAGGTCGTTCGTCGTTGCCATGTCGCCGGATTCAGCCTTCTGGGTCGAGTTGTCAAAGATTGTCGTGGGTCGCCGTGGACCAGCGGACGAGTCTAGTGTCTTGGGGCTGTTTTCCCCGTTTTCGGATATGGCGCCGATCGTCGCGCTGGGTTTGACTGTCGCGGTGACGGGGGAGCTGGAACGCGCGCAGGCACTGGTGCTCGACTCGCGGCGGTTCGGCAGCGTCGCGGAGCGGGCGGCCTACCTCAAGGCGGTGGAGGCGCACTACCGCGACATCGAGACAGTGATGAACCAGCTGATGGCGCTGCCGACCTGGGACGACCGGTCACCGGGCTGGGTCGACGACCAGCTCGTGCTGGTCACCGCCGTGGTGCACCAGATCGGCACCCTGCGCGGCGAGTACGACGACGCCCGCGCCTGGGGCGACTGCGCGTTGGGCCTCGGCGGGAGCGGGTCTCTCCTGCGCCGGGCAGACCTCATGCTGCACCTCTCCGAGATCCATCGCGTCACCGGCAGCACCGAACGCTCCGCCGAGCTCGTGCACGAGGCCGTCGGCCTGCTCCGCCTGCCCGACCTCTCTCCCGAGGACGTCGACGCGCTGGCGCCCGTCACCTGCCACGCCTTCTTCTGCCTGGGCGCGCTGGCCTACTGGGAGGGCCGGCCCGACGAGGCCCGGCCGCTGCTGAGCCACGCCTGGTCGCACGGCGGAGACTCCATCCCGCACCTGTGGTCACTGGTCAACCACGCGCTGATCCTCACCGACGACGGCAACCACGAGGCCGCGCTGGCCTTCGAGAACTCCGCGATCGAGATGGCGGACCGGCTCGGCGACGGGTTGGCAATGACAGCGGTCCGCAACAACCGCGCCTGCACGCTGCGCCAGCTGGGCCGCTACCACGAGGCCTACGACGAGTTCGCCGGGGTGCTCCCCGAGATCCTCGCCGAGGACATCCCCGACGTGGTGCTCACCAGCTGCGAGGACTTTGCGTGCGTCATGTTCGACCTGGGCCGCGACCGGGACGGCGCCCTGCTGATCGGCGCCGCGCTGGCCGAGCGCGAGGGCGCCGGCGTCCCGCGCATGGCGTTCCAGGAGGCCGCCCTCGCGCCGTCCGTGGAGGCCGGCAGGCAGCGGCTCGGCGGCGAGTGGGAGGCCCTGCTGGACCGTGGTGCCGCGCTGGGAGTCCTCGCGGCGGTCGCCACCGCGATGCGACCCGCCGAGTAGCGGTCCTGACCGGCTACTTCAGCTCGTAGACCACCACGACGTTCGCGGTCAGGTCCTGCTCTCCGGCCTGGATCGGGAAGTCCGCGCTGGAGGCCCTGTCCGCGGCGCTGTAGGCAAGTTCGTTGCTGTAGGGCTCGTCGGTGACCTCGCTGATCCTGACGATCTCGCCGAGCTCGCGGCCCGAGTTGGCGGCGTACTCCTCGGCCTTGGCGCGGGCCTGGTCCAGCGCGTCACTTCGGGCCGGCTCGAGCGAACTGTCCGGATCGCCCACCTGGAGGCGGAGCCCGTCGAGACGTACGCCGGAGCCGCCGGCGTTCAGCGCCGCGGTGACGATGGCGCTCGCCTTGTCGAAGTCCTCGACGGTGACCGAGACGCTGTGGCTGACCCGGTAGCCCGTGAGCACCGGCGGCTGCCCCTTCGTCTTCCTGGCGTACTCGGGGTACATCGACAGGTCTGTGGTCTGCACGTCCTTGTCAGCCACGCCGGAAGCCTTGAGGGTGTCGACGACCGCCTGCATCGCCGTGTTGCCGTCGTCGAGCGCCTGGTCGAGGTCGTCGCGCAGCACGCTGACGCTGAGGTCGAACGCGAGCTGGTCGGGCACCACCGCGACGTGGCCGACGCCGGTGACCGTCACGGTGCTGGTGCCGTCCGTGGTCTCGGCACTCGCGGGTGCGGGTCCCGCCCTTCCGACGAGGTACGCCGCCACGACGGCCAGGGCGACCAGCCCGACCACCAGCAGCGAGCGAACGCTGACCTGCACGTTCCTGTCCATCACAACCTCCGGGCGCCGTCCGATCCCTGTGCTGATCCAATTTGGGGATCGGACGTGCGTCAGGAGATGGGGGTTCCCGCGATCTTCTCGATGGCCATCCGGTAGCCGTCGATGCCGTGGCCGGCGAAGACCGCCACCGCGTGCGGCGACACGAGGGACGTGTGCCGGAACTCCTCCGGGCGCTGCGACGGGTCGGAGATGTGCACCTCGACCAGCGGCGCGGTCAGCTGCGCGCAGGCGTCGAAGAGTGCGTAGGAGTAGTGCGTCCATGCGGCAGCGTTGAGCACCACCGGCACCGCCTGGTCCGCGGCCTCGTTGAGCCAGTCGAGGAGCTCGCCCTCGTGGTTGGTCTGCCGGACCCGCGCCTCGAGGCCGACCGCCTCGGCCCACTGCTCGCAGAGCGCGGCCAGCTCGCGGTGGGTGGTGGTGCCGTAGATGTCCGGCTGCCGGCGGCCCAGCCGACCGAGGTTGGGTCCGTTGAGGACCAGGACCACACTCACGACACCACCTCGTACGCCGCGCGCAGCAGCGACTCGTCGGGATCGGCCAGCACGGCCGGCCGGGCCAGCCCGTCCAGGACGACGAACCGCAGGGTCGCCCCGCGCGCCTTCTTGTCCACCCGCATGGCCGGCAGCAGCTCGTCGAACGTCGCACCCGCCCACGACGTCGGCAGCCCCAAGGCACCGAGCACCGCGGCGTGCCGTGCGGCGGTGTCGTCGTCCAGCCGTCCGGCGAGGCGGGCCAGCTCGGCGACGTAGGCCATGCCGAGCGCAACGGCCTCGCCGTGCCTCATCTCGTAGCCCGTGAACTTCTCGACCGCGTGGCCGAGCGTGTGCCCGTAGTTGAGCGCCTCGCGCCCGGGGTGCCCGTCGGTGCCCCCGGTCTCGCGCAGGTCGACTGCGACGACCTCGGCCTTGACCCGCACCGATCGCTCGACCAGTTCGGCGAGCACGTCGGAGGCCGGATCCAGGGCGGCCTCCGGGTCCTTCTCGACCATACCGAGGATCTCCGGGTCGGCGATGAAGCCGCACTTCACCACCTCGGCCAGGCCGCTGACCAGCTCGCGCGCGGGCAGGGTGGCCAGCAGGTCGAGCTCGCAGATGACACCGGCCGGCTCGTGGAACGAGCCCACGAGGTTCTTCCCGGCACCGGTGTCGATTCCGGTCTTGCCGCCGACCGCCGCGTCGACCATGCCGAGCAGCGACGTGGGCACGTGCACCACGCGGACACCGCGCAGCCAGGTGGCGGCCACGAAGCCGCCGAGGTCGGTGGTGGCGCCGCCACCGACGGTCACCACGGCGTCTGAACGGGTGAACCCGGCCTCGCCCAGGCGCTCCCAGCAGTCCGCGACCACCGCGGCGGACTTGGCGGCCTCGCCCTGGGGCACCTCGAGGTCCAGCACCTCGACGCCGGGAAGGTCGACGGTGAAGCCCGGCGCGTGCACCAGCGCGACCCGGCGTACGCCGTCGCCCAGCATGGCCGGCACCCGGTCGAGCACGCCGTGCCCCACCTCGACGTCGTACGGCGCCGGACCGGCGACCCGGATGGTCGTCATGCCAGCGCCGCCACGATCTCGGCGGCCACGTCGTCGGGGGTGCGGCCGTCGGTGTCGACCACCAGCGTGGCGACCGACTCGTAGACCGGCGTGCGCTCGTCGAGCAGCGCCTTGATCTGGCCGCGCACGTTGCCGAGCAGCAACGGCCGGGCGCTGCCCAGGCCGACCCGCTTCACCGCGTCGGAGAGGCCCACCTTGAGGAAGACCACGGTCTGCCCGGCGAGGAGTTCCCGGGTATCCGGGTCGAGCACCGCGCCCCCGCCCAGCGCGAGGACGCCGTCGTGGGTCGCCAGCGCCTCGGCCACGGCCTTGCGCTCGAGGTCGCGGAAGTGCGCCTCGCCGGACTCCACGAAGATGTCGGAGATCGTGCGTCCCTCGAGTACCTCGACGTCCGCGTCGGTGTCGCGCGCGGCCACGCCCCAGGCCTCGGCGAGCAGCTCGCCCACGGTGGTCTTGCCGGCGCCCATCGGCCCGACCAGCACCACGCGAGCTGTCACTTGAACCTCAGGGTGTCGAGGTAGGACTCGGCGTTGCGGTGGGTCTCCTGCACGGAGTCGCCACCGAACTTCTCCAGCACCGCGTCGGCGAGCACCAGTGCGACCATCGCCTCGGCGACGATGCCGGCGGCGGGTACGGCGCAGACGTCCGAGCGCTGGTGGTGCGCGATCGCCTTCTCGCCGGTCGCCACGTCGACGGTGCGGAGCGCGCGGGGCACGGTAGCAATCGGCTTCATCGCGGCGCGGACCCGGAGCACCTCGCCCGTGGTCATGCCACCTTCGGTGCCGCCGGAGCGACCGCTGACCCGCCGGATGCCCTCGTCGGTCGGCACCATCTCGTCGTGCGCGAGAGAGCCCGGGGTCGCCGCCAGCGCGAAGCCGTCGCCGACCTCGACGCCCTTGATCGCCTGGATGCCCATCAGCGCGCCGGCGAGCCGCGAGTCCAGCCGCCGGTCCCAGTGCACGTGCGACCCGAGCCCGGGCGGCAGGCCGTGCACGACCACCTCGACCACACCACCGAGCGTGTCGCCGTCCTCGTGCGCCTGGTCGATCCGCTCGACCATCTGCTTGCCGGTGTCGGGGTCGAGGCAGCGGACCGGATCGTCGTCGAGCCGGGCCACGTCGTTCGGCTCCGGCCACAGCCCGTCGGGAGCCCGGACGCCGCCGAGCTCGATCACGTGGGAGACGACTCGCGCGCCGACGGCCTGCTCGAGGAAGTTGGACGCCACCCGGCCCAGCGCGACGCGCGCCGCCGTCTCACGGGCCGAGGCGCGCTCGAGGACCGGGCGGGCCTCGTCGAAGGCGTACTTCTGCATCCCCGCGAGGTCCGCGTGGCCGGGGCGGGGGCGGGTCAGGGGCGCGTTGCGCGCGGATCCCTCCAGGTCCGCCGGGTCGACCGGGTCGGCGGACATCACCGTCTCCCACTTGGGCCACTCGGTGTTGCCGATCTGGATCGCGATCGGTCCGCCCTGGGTCTCTCCGTGGCGGATCCCGCCGACCAGCGTGAGCTGGTCCTGCTCGAACTTCATCCGGGCGCCGCGGCCGTAGCCGAGCCGGCGCCGCGCCAACGCGTCGCGGATGTCGTCCGAGGTCACCCGCACATGGGCGGGCAGCCCCTCGAGGATCGCGACGAGGGATTGGCCGTGGGACTCACCCGCGGTCAGCCAGCGCAAGGTCACGTTTCAGATTCTCTCAGCCGTAGAGGGCGGACATGACAGGCTGTCCGAGGACGACGCCCGAGAGGGCGCCCACGAGCATGAACGGGCCGAACGGATAGTCGCGGCGCCGGGTCACCATGGCGAGCACCCCGCCAATGATGCCGCCGAGCAGCAGGCCGTCCCAGATGCCCAGCAGCAGCTCCGACCAGCCGACCCAGCCCAGGGCCAGCCCCAGCACGCCGGAGAGTCGAACGTCGCCGTAGCCCAGCCCGCGCGGGTAGATGAACCAGAGCACGAAGAACATGCCGCCGTAGACCAGCCACCCCAGGGCGGTCCGCCCCAGGTCTGCCAGGTCCCGGCTGTCCGCCAGCCAGGCGACCAGGATCGTCACGAGGGTCACGGCGTACGTCGGCGCGATCAGCCGGGTGGGCAGCATCCGGGTCCGCCAGTCGACCACCGCCAGCGCCACCCCGACCGGGACCAGCGGCAGCACCACGAGCAGGTCCCAGCTCCGGCCGAGGACCAGCCCCATCGCCGCCGCGCTGACCGCCGAGGCGAGCGCACACTTCCAGACCATCCCCGGCCTGGCCGCGATGTCGGCGTAGAGCTCCTTCGGCTCCTCCGGTTCGACTGCGTCTGGCTCGGCTTGTTCCGGCTCGGGCGCGTCCGGCGGCACCTCCCTCTCGGGCTCGGGGACCGAGGCGATCAGCCGCGGGACCAGGGTCCCCGCGACCAGCCCCAGCACGCCGGACGCCACCGCGGTGACGGGATAGAGGTCGGTCACCTTGCGGACCTCGCGGCCAGGGCGTCCTCGGCCGCGCGCCGCATCGCGCCCGCCGGCACGTCGAACCGCCCGGTCATGGCGACCACCTGGTTGAGGGCCTGCGCCACCACCAGGTCGAGGCCGCTGAGCACTGTCCGGCCGGACGACTCGGCCGCGGCGGCCAGCGGGGTCGGCCAGGGCTCGTAGAGCACCTCGAAGACGAGAGGGATGTCGGCGACCGCCGCGACCAGGTCGGGGACCTGGGCGGAGGCGGGCACGGTCGACACCAGTACGTCTCCGGCCAGCGCCCCGGCGTCGCCGATCAGCGCCACCTCCACCGCCGGCGCCGAGTGGTGCGCCGCCACCGCGTGCACGGTCTCGACGGCTCGGTCGCGGTCCCGGACCACGATGGTGGCGTGCCGCATCCCGCGCTCGGCCAGGGCCAGCAGCACCGAGGTGGCGGTGGCTCCGCCGCCCAGGACCACGGCCCGCTCCATCGGGACGTCGTGCTCGCCCAGCGCCATGAGCGCACCGGTCACGTCGGTGTTGAGTCCGTGCCGGCTGCCGTCCGGCTCGAGCAGCACCGTGTTGCAGGCGCCGGTGGCGCCCACCCACTCGTCGTACGAGCCAAGGAGCGGGACCGCCTCGCGCTTGAGCGGCATGGTCAGGGAGAGTCCGCGCCACGTCGTGGGGTCGAGCCCGTCGAGGAAGCCGGCCAGCCCGCCGGACGGCACCTGCTCCGCGTCGTACTGCCAGCCGTCGAGTCCGAGCGCCGCGTAGGCGGCGCGGTGGATGACGGGCGACAACGAGTGGTCGATCGGGTCGCCGAGGACCGCGCACCTCACTCGAGGGTCCGCGACATGCTCAGCACCGTTCGGACTGGGTCTCGCAGTACTCCTCGTACTCGCCCTTGAACTCGAGGAACTCGTCGTAGTCGTCGGTGAACTTGGTCTCGCCCGTCTTGAGGTTGACCGTCACGTAGAAGAACCACGGGCCCTCCGCGGGATGCAGCGCGGCCTGGATCGACTCGTCGCCGGGCGCCTCGATGGGCGTCGGCGGCAAGCCCTTCTGCGTGTAGGTGTTGTACGGCGAGTCGGCCACCGAGTCCTTGTCCTCGTCGGTGATGACCGTGGACCCGACGCGATCGAGCGCGTAGTTGACGCTGGCGTCGATCTGCAGGTAGCCGGCCGCGGGGTTGGGGTCGATCTCCAGCCGGTTGTAGATGACCCGGGCGATCTTGACGCGGTACTTCCCCCGGCCCTCGGCCTCGATCAGGCTGGCGATCGTCATGATCTCCTGCGGCGAGTAGCCCAGTGCCTCGGCGCTGGCCTCCAGGTCGTTCTCGGTGGCTGCCTGCTGCCAGCGCACCACCATGGCCTTGAGCATGTCGGCCGGCTTCATGTCCGGGCCGAAGTCGTAGGTCGCCGGGAACAGGTAGCCCTCCGGGTTGCCTTCGGCGTACGCCGGGAGCCCGAGTGCGGCCGGGTCCTGGAGCGCCTTGTCGAAGTCTTCCTTCGGGAAGCCGGTCTCGGCGACCAGCCGCTCGACGATGTCCTTGACCCGCAGCCCCTCGGGGATGGTCACATCGGTCGTGACGATCTTGTCGGGGTCGACGAGGACGGCAACGACGTCGGATGCCTTCATCTCCTTCAGCAGCGGGTAGAAGCCGGCCTGGATCTTCCCCGCCTCGGGGTTGGCTCCGGCCGCGCTGATGAACGCGTCGACAGAGGCGACGACCCCTGCTTCCTTCAGGCCGCGGCCCATCTCGGCGATGCTGTCGCCCTGCTTGACCTCGAAGTTGACCTCACCGCTGCCGGGCCCGGGATAGTCGTCGGCCGAGCTGAACTGGTCCTTGATCTTGTCGATACCGGTGTTGACACCCCAGTAGGCGGCGCCGGCCAGCACGGCCAGGACCACCAACGCGATCAGGCAGCCGGGACCGCGGCGGCGGCTCCGCTCGGCGCGCCGGCCCCCGGCCGGCGTCGGCGTCTGCTCGCCGAGGAGGTCTTCCATGTCTGTCATGGTCAGTCCGTTCCCTCGATGATCTCTCCCGGCGCGGTGCCGCTGGCTCGTTCGGTGTCCAGCACGTGCTGCAGGATCACCACGGCGGCAGCCTGGTCGACCACCGCTCGGCGTTTGGCCCCCGAGCGGCCTCGGTCGCGCAGCATAGCCTCCGCGCTCACCGTGGTCAGACGCTCGTCGGCCAGTCGCACCGGCACAGGGGCCACGGACAAGGCCAGCTGGCCCGCCCACTCCCGCACCTTCACGGCCGCCGGCCCCTCCCCGCCGGAGAGGGATCGTGGCAGGCCGACGACGACCTCCAGCACCCGCTCCGGGTCGCCGTCCTGCTCCTCGGCGAGCAGCTCCGCGATCCGGGCCAGGTCGCCGCGACCCCGCTGCACGGTCTCCACCGGGGTCGCCAGGAACCCGGACGGGTCGCTGCGCGCCACCCCGATCCGGGCGTCACCGGGGTCGAGACCAAGGCGCACGCCCAGCCTCACGCATCCCCACCCCGCCGGCTCAGGACGCAGCCACCTTGCCGACCTCTGTGCGGACCAGGGTGAGCGCCTCGTCGATGCGGGAGGCATCGGTGCCGCCGCCCTGGGCGACGTCGTCCTTGCCGCCGCCCTTGCCGCCGACCAGCGGGCCCACCGCGCGGACCAGCTCGTTGGCGCTCACGCCGCGGGCGCGCGCCTCGTCGTTGACAGCCGCGACGACCGAGACCTTGCCGTCCGCCTCGCCGATCACCACGACGACGCCGGGCTGGCCTTGCGGCAGTCGGCCACGAACATCGAGCGCCAGCGTGCGCGCGTCCCCACCACCGGCGCCGGGCGCTGCGGTCGCGACCAGGGCAACCCCGCCCACCTGCTCCGCGGTGGCCGCCAGCTCGCCGGCCCGGGCCAGCAGCTGGCCCACCCGGACCTTCTCGAGCTCCTTCTCCGCCAGCCGCAGCTTCTCGATGATGTCGTTGACCCGCTCGGGGAGATCCTCCGGCCGGGCCTTGAGCGCCTCGGAGAGCTGCGCGACCAGGACGTGCTCGCGGGCCAGGAACCGGTAGGCGTCGGCTCCGACCAGCGCCTCGACCCGGCGTACGCCGGAGCCGATGCTGGACTCACCGAGCAGCTTGATGACACCGAGCTTGCCGGAGCTGCCCGCGTGGGTGCCGCCGCAGAGCTCGCGGGCCCACTCGCCCACCGAGACGACGCGCACCTGGTCGCCGTACTTCTCGCCGAACAGCGCCATCGCGCCGGACTTGACCGCCTCGGCCTGGCTCATGATCTCGGCGTGCACCGCGAGGTCGTCGAGGATCACGTCGTTGACCCGCGCCTCGACGTCGACCATCACCGACTCCGGCACCGCGCCGGCCGCCGAGAAGTCGAACCGGAACCGCCCCGGCGCGTTCTCGGAGCCGGCCTGGGTCGCGGTCTCCCCCAGCGCCTCGCGGAACGCCTTGTGCACCATGTGCGTCGCCGTGTGCGCGCGAGAGATCGACAGCCGCCGCTCGAGGTCGACCAGCGAGTGCGCCTCGAGCCCCGGTGTGACCTCGCCGTTGAGCACCGTCGCCCGGTGCACGATCAGCCCGCTGATCGGCGCCTGCACGTCGTCGACCCGCAGCCGGGCGCCGTTGGACAGCTCGATGACACCGTGGTCGGACAGCTGCCCGCCGCCCTCGGCGTAGAACGGCGTGCGGTCGAGGACCACCTCGACCTCGTCGCCCTCGCTGACGCTGTCGACCACCCCGTCGGCGGTGACCAGGCCGCGAACCGCGCCGTCGCTGACCACCTCGGCGTAGCCGGTGAACTCGACCGGCGCGCCGATGGAGTCCGCGACGGCGCGGTAGGCCGTGGCGTCACGGTGGGCGCCCTTCTTGGCGCGGGCGTCCGCCTTGGCGCGGTCGCGTTGCTCCTGCATCAGCCGGCGGAAGCCGACCTCGTCGACGTCCAGCCCCTGCTCTGACGCCATCTCGAGGGTGAGGTCGATGGGGAAGCCGAAGGTGTCGTGCAGCGCGAAGGCCCGGTCGGCGGAGAGCTCGGTGCCCCCGGCCTGCTTCACCTCGGCCGCGGCGGTGTCGAAGATCGTGGTCCCGGCGCGCAGCGTCTGACGGAACGCCTCCTCCTCGGCGAACGCCACCGTCGAGATGCGCTGCCAGTCGCGGATCAGCCCGTCGTAGGTCTCACCCATCTTGTCGCGGCTGACCGGGAACAGCTCGGGGAGCACCGGGTCCTCACAGCCGAGCAGCCGCATCGACCGGATCGCGCGGCGCATCAGCCGGCGCAACACGTAGCCGCGGCCCTCGTTGCCCGGGGTGACCCCGTCTCCGATCAGCATCAGCGAGCTGCGCACGTGGTCGGCGACCACCCGGAACCGGACGTCGTCGCCGTGGTTTGAGCCGTAGGTGCGTCCGGTGAGCTCCTGGGCCTTCTGGATGACCGGGAACATCACGTCGATCTCGTACATGTTGTCGACGCCCTGGAGCAGGAACGCGACGCGCTCGAGCCCCATGCCGGTGTCGATGTTCTGCTTCGGCAGCGGGCCGACGATGTCGAAGTCCTCCTTCGACCGGACCGCGCTGAGCTCCTCCTGCATGAAGACCAGGTTCCAGATCTCCAGCAGCCGGTCCTCGAGCTTGAACGGCATGTCCGGCCCGAGCTCCTCGGGCGTGAAGTCGGGACCGTGACTGGAGCCGCGGTCGTAGAGGATCTCCGAGCACGGACCGCCGGGGCCGGGGACCCCCATCGACCAGTAGTTCTCCTTCTTGCCGAGCTTGAGGATCCGCTCAGCAGGGAAGCCGGTGACCTTGCGCCACAGGTCCACCGCTTCCGGGTCGTCGGTGTAGACGGTCGGATAGAGCTTGCTCTCCTCGAGCCCCCAGCCGCCGTCGGTGCGCGGCTTGGTGACCAGGTCCCAGGCCAGCTCGATGGCGCCCTGCTTGAAGTAGTCGCCGAAGGAGAAGTTGCCGCACATCTCGAAGAACGTGCCGTGCCGGGTGGTCTTGCCGACGTCCTCGATGTCGGGGGTGCGCACGCACTTCTGCACGCTCACCGCACGCGGGTACGGCGGGGTCTCGTCGCCGAGGAAGTAGGGCTTGAACGGCACCATGCCGGCATTGATGAAGAGCAGGGTGGGGTCGTCGAGCAGGAGCGAGGCGGACGGAACGGCGGTGTGCGCACCCCAGCGCGCGTCGTTCTCGAAGTGCGCGACGAAGTTGCGCCTGATCTCTGCGGTGTCCATCAGCCCCTGCCCTCCTCTTCTTGTCGTGTCGTCAGCTCTGCTGGTCCATGAGGCGCGAGCGAGAAGCGCTCACGCAACCCGGTTTCGGCCTCCGCCTTGCCCTCGGCGACCTCGTCGCGGAACATCCGGACGCCGACCGCGAGGCCGTTGAGCCGGTCCTGGATCCCGTCGATCGTCAGCGCCTCGGCCGCACGGCGCCCGCGGATCACGATGTAGATCCCGGCCCCGGCCCCGGCGACGAACCAGAGGCCACGGTTCATGCTTTTGGGGTCCCCGCGGAATTGTGCGCGGAAGTAGCGCAGCGGGGGGAGCGCAGAATTTGGTGGGGTGTCTTCATGCTGCAGTGCCCTCGGCGACCTCATCGGCCGCCATCGCGGCTCGCTGCCTCGCCGCCCACTCGCGGCGGACCTCCCGCAGCTCGGAGCGCCGCTGCTTGCGGGAGCGCTTGACCTCCTGGCGCATGTGGAACCGGATCCGGTTGCGAGTCTCGGGCGACAGGGCCCGGCGCAGCCCGTGGAACAGGGAGGCCGTCTGGACGACCGTCTCCTTGAGCAGCAGGTCGGCGAAGACCGGCCCCGGCACCGTCGGCACCGGCTCTGGCTCCGGCTCTCCCACGTGGGTGATGACGTACTCGGGTGGCGGCGGGTTCTCGTCGAGTGACCCATCTTGCAGGTTTTCCACAGTGGAAAACCTGCCAATTGGGTCACTCGACGCGAGCAGGCGGGCGACCTGAGCATCCAGACGGCGCACGCGCAGCGCCAGTACGCCGACCAGGACGGCCAGCACACCGGTCACGGTCAGGAGCACCCACGCCATGGCAACTGACCCTACCTGCCGCGGATGATCCGGCGGACCCGCTCCCAGCGCTCCTTGATCGCCGCCTCGGCGCCGAGCGAGGTCGGCTTGTAGTACTCGGCGTCCAGGACCACGTCAGGGGCGTACTGCTGCTCGGCGATGCCGAACGGCGCATCGTGGCTGTAGGCGTACGACGCACCGTGGCCCAGCGTCTTCGCGCCTCCGTAGTGCGCGTCGCGCAGATGTGCCGGCACCGGACCGATCTTGCCGGCCCGGACGTCGGCCGAGGCGGCCTCGATGGCGGTGATCACGGCGTTCGACTTCGGGGCGATGGCCAGCGCGATGGTCGCCTGGGCCAGGTTGAGCCGGGCCTCGGGCATGCCGATCAGCTGGACCGCCTGCGCGGCCGCGACCGCCGTGGGCAGCGCGGTCGGGTCGGCCAGGCCGATGTCCTCGCTGGCCAGGATCACCAGCCGGCGGGCGATGAACCGGGGGTCCTCCCCCGCCTCGATCATCCGCGCCAGGTAGTGCAGTGACGCGTCGACGTCGGAGCCGCGCAGCGACTTGATGAACGCGCTGGTGACGTCGTAGTGCTGGTCGCCCTCCCGGTCGTAGCGGACCGCCGCCCGGTCGGCCGCGGTCTCGGCCGTCTCCAGGTCGATGGTGGTGCTGTCCCGCGCATACGCCGCTCCCGCGGCCGCCTCGAGGTAGGTGAGCGAACGGCGTGCGTCGCCGCCGGCCAGCCGGACCACGTGGTCGAGGGCTTCCTCGTCCGCGGCGTAGGCACCGCCCAGCCCTCGCTCGTCGGCGAGCGCGCGGTCGAGCACGGCGCGGATGTCGTCGTCGGTGAGCGGCTCCAGGCGCAGCAGCAGGCTGCGGGAGAGCAGCGGGGAGATCACCGAGAAGAACGGGTTCTCGGTGGTCGCGGCGACCAGGGTGACCCAGCGGTTCTCGACGCCCGGCAACAGCGCGTCCTGCTGGGCCTTGCTGAACCGGTGCACCTCGTCGACGAACAGAACCGTCTCCTTGCCGGTCGCGACCAGCTCGGCCCGCGCGGCCTCGATCGCGGCCCGGACCTCCTTCACGCCGGCCGAGACCGCGGACACCTCGACGAAGCGCCGGTCCGTCTGCTGGCTCAGGATCGCCGCGATGGTGGTCTTCCCGGTGCCCGGTGGTCCCCACAGCAGCAGCGACATGGACTGGTCGCCCTCCACCAGCTGGCGCAGCGGCGAGCCGGGCGCGCGGAGCTGGTCCTGGCCGACCAGCTCCTCCAGGGTCCGCGGCCGCATCCGCACCGCGAGCGGCGCGGCGGCGTGTGCCGCAGAGCTCAGCGCGCCGCCGCCGCCCTCGGAGGTACGCCGCGACTGCAGCGGGCCGGCATCGAAGAGCTGGTCGTCACCCTCGGGCAAACGACTTCGTGTCCAGGTCGTACCAGGTGTCGGCGTACCCGGGGTGGTTCAGCTCATCGTCGCCGAGCGTCGTCGACCCGCTCTGGGCGTTGCCCTGGGCGTCGACGCCCAGCAGCGGCGCGGTGACTGGCTCTGCGGGGTGGTGACCGATCTCGCCCGGGAAGTGGCAGGCGACCTTCTGCTTGGGCCCGATCTGGAGCAGCGGCGGCTCGACCTTGGCACAGATCTCCTGCGCGATCGGGCAGCGGGTGCGGAACCGGCAGCCCGAGGGTGGGTTGATCGGGCTCGGCACATCGCCGGTGAGGCGGATGCGCTCGCGCCGCCCGCCGACCTCGGCCTGCTTGACGTCGGGTACGGCGGAGAGCAGCGCCTGCGTGTAGGGATGGTGGGCGTGCAGGTAGATGCTGTCGCGGTCGCCGATCTCGACGATCTTGCCGAGGTACA
Source organism: uncultured Actinomycetota bacterium (assembly GCA_963800715.1). GTDB lineage: Bacteria > Actinomycetota > Actinomycetes > Propionibacteriales > Nocardioidaceae > Nocardioides. Next base: position 106,481 of record CAWDBZ010000005.1, read on the forward strand.
TCACTGCGACCTCGGGGCAGAAGTGGCGAACGATGGCGAGGTCGTGAGCGATGAACAGGAACGCGATGTTGAACTCGCGCTGCAGGTCCTGGAGCAGGTTGACCACCTGCGCCTGGATCGAGACGTCGAGGGCCGAGACCGGCTCGTCGGCCACCAACAGCTTCGGCTGGAGGGTCAGCGCCCGGGCGATGCCAATGCGCTGCCGCTGTCCGCCGGAGAACTCGTGGGGGTAGCGGTTGTAGTGCTCCGGGTTGAGGCCGACGATCTCGAGCAGCTCCTGGACCCGGGGCAGCACCTGCTTCTTGGGCACGACCTTGTGGATCACCAGGGGTGCACCGACGATCGCGCCCACCGTGTGCCGCGGGTTCAGCGAGGTGTAGGGGTCCTGGAAGATCATCTGGATCTCGCGACGCAGCGGCTTGAGCCCGCGGGCCGAGATCTTGGCGATGTCCTGGCCCTCGAACCGGATCGCCCCGCCCGTGGGGGTCAGCAGTCGCGTCACCAGCCGGCCGGTCGTCGACTTGCCGCAGCCGGACTCGCCGACCAGCCCGAGGGAGCCACCCTCGAGGACCTCGAACGAGAGGCCGTCGACCGCCTGGACGTGCCCCACCGTGCGCTTGATCAGACCACCGGACTTGACGGGGAAGTACTTCCGCAGGTCCTCCACCTGGAGGATCGGCTTGGCGTCTTCGGGGTTCTCCGACATCGCGTGCGGCTCGAAGACCGCCTCGGGATCGATGCCGAGGGACGACTCCGCCGGCTCGCCGGTCCCGGCCTGGTCGGTCTGGGTGGGCTGGTCCATCACCGCTCCTGCGCCAGCTCGGGGGCGATCTCGGCGAGCACTTCCGTGCGGAAGATCTCGTCGGGATCGGCCAGGTGACAAGCCTTCAGATGCCCCTCGCCGCGATTACCGGGTAGCAGCTCGGGTCGACTCTTCTTGCACAGGTCGCCGGGCACCTTGTCCCGATGAGGGCAGCGCGGATGGAACGGGCAGCCGGGCGGGGGGCTGAGCAGGCTCGGCGGGTTGCCCGGAATGGGGATCAGCCGGGCGCCGGTGTCCCCCTTCACGTCGGGCACGCTCGAGAGCAGCCCCCACGTGTACGGCATCTCCGGGTGGGTGAGGATCTCCTTGCACGCGCCGTACTCGACGGCCCGCCCGGCGTACATCACCAGCACGTCGTCAGCCATCTCGGCCACCACCCCGAGGTCATGGGTGATGATGATGATCGCGGAGTCGAACTCGCGCTGCAGGTCCTGCAGCAGGTCCAGGATCTGGGCCTGCACGGTCACATCGAGTGCCGTGGTCGGCTCGTCGGCAATCAGGAGACCCGGGTTGTTGATCAGCCCCATGGCGATCATGGCCCGCTGCCGCATGCCCCCGGAGAACTGGTGCGGGTAGTCGTCCACGCGCTGCTCCGGCTGGGGGATGCCGACCCGGTCCAGCATCTCGATGGCCCGGGACCGGGCCGCCCGCTTGCTGACGTTGTTGTGGACCCGGTAGGCCTCGCCGATCTGGTTGCCCACCGTGAAGTAGGGGTGCATCGCCGAGAGGGGGTCCTGGAAGATCATCGACACGTCCTTGCCGCGTCGCACCCGCATCTCCTCGTCGCTGAGAGTGAGCAGGTCGGTCCCGTCGAGCAGGATCCGGCCGCTCACCAGCGCGTTTCCCCAGCGGTGCAGGCCGAGGATCGCCGAGCTCGAGACCGACTTGCCCGACCCGGACTCCCCCACTATGCCCAGCGTCTTGCCCTTGGCCAGGGTGAAGCTGAGCCCATCGGTCGCCTTGACGATGCCGTCCGAGGTCGGGAAGTGCACCCTCAGCTCGTCGACGGTGAGGAAGCTGTCGGTGTTGGTCTGGGAGTCCGGCACGGAAGTCCTTCTAGCTCAGCCGCACGCGCGGGTCGATGACGGCGTACAACAGGTCGACGATGATGTTGGCGATGATGACGAAGGAGGCCAACAGCAGCACCAGCCCCACCAGGGTCGGCAGGTCGAAGTCGTTGTTGGCGGCGACCGCCAACTTGCCCATCCCGGGGTAGTTGAACACCGACTCGGTGATGATCGCGCCGCCCATCAGGCCGGCAAAGTCGAGGCCGGCCATCGTCACGATGGGGGTGAGCGCCGCGCGCAGGGCGTGCTTGTAGGTCACCGTCCGCTTGGGAAGTCCCTTGGCCCGCGCGGTGCGCACGTAGTCCTCCGAGAGGGACTCCAGCACGTAGGCGCGAGTCATCCGGACGTAGGCCGCCATGAAGAAGACGGCGAGCGTGATGCCGGGCAGCAGCAGGCTGGAGAGCCAGCCGGTGACGCCGCCATCCTCGATCGTGGTGTAGCGGGGAATGTCCACCCAGCCCCACTGGATCGCGACGAACTTGTAGAGCAGCAAGCCTATGAAGAACGTGGGAAAGGCATAGAGGATCAGGGACAGGCCAACCAGGCCGCGGTCGATGATCGTGCCTCGTTTGAGTGCCGCGGTGACGCCCAGCACGACGCCTCCGATGATCCAGAAGAAGAAGGCCACGACCGCGATCGACATTGAGACCGGCAACGTGTCCTTTATCAGGTCGGTCACCGTCGAGGTGCGCTCCTTGGAGTAGCCAAGGCAGGGGGCGGCGCAGTGGACGATGGTGTCGGGCGCGGTCTCCTTCAGCGCGGGGTCGTCGGGGTAGTCGCGGCCGACGAAGAACCCCTTGGCGAACTTGCCCCACTGCACGATGAAGCTGTCGTCGTAGCCAAGCGCGGCCGCGGTCTCCTTCTTCTGCTCGAGGGAGCAGTTCTTCCCGCAGGAGAAGTCGGCGGGGTTGATCGGGGAGGCGAAGAACAGGGCGAAGGTGACCAGGCTCATCACCACGATGAGCAGCACCCCCGCAACCATCCGGCGGATGATGTAGGCGATCACGGCTGACCCTCCCTGACGATCGGAATCTATACCCACGTGGCACCGACGGCCGGGGACGCTGGGCGACCCCGGCCGTCGGTGTGTTGTGCTACGTGGTTCTGGCTAGCTCTCCACGCCGATGGTGGCGAGGTCGGGGTAGCCGTTCGTTGCGATGTTGTTGGCGTATCCGGTGACCTTCGATCCGTGCAGGAAGTTGAAGGTCTGGACTGCCAGCGGGATGTACGCGAGATCCTCTCCGAGCTTCGCGTCGAGCTGTGCCCAGATCTCGTTGGCGGCGTCGAGGTCGGCCTCGGCGTAGGCGTCGTCGATCAGCTTGTCGACCTCGGGACCGCCCTTGTAGTTGCCGTAGTCGTTCTGGTTCGACTCCGGCGTGAGGTTGATACGGCTGTCGAACAGCGGCGGGATAACCGTCCCGATCGACGGCCAGTCAGCACCCCAACCCGCCTGGGTGACGTCGAAGTCCGCGTCGGGCTTCTGGATCACCGAGTAGTAGGTGTCCTCCAGCGGGTCGAGCTCAGTCTCGAACCCGGCCTTGTCCCAGACGTCCTTCAGCGCAGCGGCCTGGTTGTCGGAGGTCGGCGTGCCACCGGAGTAGGTGTACTTGATCTTCACCGGCTTCGGCGCCGAGCACTCCTCGAGCGCGGCTGCAGCGGCATCCGGGTCACCCTCGTCGGGGATGTCCGCGAACGCTGGGTTCGGCGTGAAGCCTGGCGTGGCCGGGTTCACGATCGTGTCCGCCGGTGAGAACGCCTGCTCTCCACCGCCGGCCTTGATGTAGGCGGTCCTGCTTGTCGCCAGCGCCAGCGCCTCACGGCACGCTGGGTCGGACATGACCGGCGAGTTGAAGTTCGGCAGCAGGTAGAAGTTGAACGGCGACACGACCTCCGTGTAGCGGTCCTCTGCCTCCGGGATCCGGCCGAAGAACGTCGGCGGGACGCGGCGCTCGGTCACGCCGTACTGCGCGTCACCGGAGTCTGCGAACATCTGCTCGTAGATCGCCTCGTCCTCGTCACCCTCGCGGAACTCCCACTTGTCGGGCAGCGCCTTGCGGATCGGGTCGGTTGCCTCGTCCCAGTTCTCGTTGCGGACGAGCGTGCCGCCCGTGCCCTCGGTCCAGCCGCCCTCGAGCTTGTAGGGACCGTTGGAGATGATGACGAAGTTGTTCGCGTCACCCTTGTCGAGGTCCTGGCGGTACGGGTCGAGGTAGCGCAGCGAGGCCATGGACAGCGGGAAGTCCGGCCACGGCTTCTCGAAGTGGTAGGTGATCGTCTGGCCCTCGCAGGTGACGGCCTTGTCGAACAGCTCCTGACCCTCGCCGGAGTAGGGGCCCTTGTAGGCAGGCAGCCCGTCGTCACCGGTCGGGATGTCCAGGTAGGTGAACAGGTAGTTGGAAGGCCCACCGATGATCACGTCGGTCGCGAAGTTGCGCGACGCGCCGTACTTGAAGTCCTCACAGGTGATGGGCTGTCCGTCTTCCCACTTGACGTCGTCCCTGACCGTGAACGACCAGGACATGCCTTCGTCCTCGGTCGTGCCGGTGTCAGTGGCGAGGTCGGCGACCGGAGTCGCACCCTCGACCGGGTCGTTGGACGCCGGGAAGGCCACCAGGCTGCGGTAGAACAGCCGACCGGAGTTGTTGAGGTCGCGACCGATGTACATGCGCTGGGGGTCCCAGTGCTCGGTGTTGCGCACACCGTTGTAGTAGATCGCCGTACCGCCCTTGGCGCCTTCTGCGCTGGTTCCGTCGTCATTGTTGGTGGTGTCGTCGTCGTTACCGTTGTCGTCACCGCCGCACGCTGCCAGCGAGAACGCAAGTGCTGCTGCCGCTAAGGCGGCAAACGGCTTCTTGCTCATCCTCATTCAACTGTCTCCTTTTCGGTGGGTCGCGCCGGTGGTCCGGCGTCAACAGCGTCCAGCGCGCGAGTCGCCGCTGGATGCTGAGCTTTTATCGATGGGTTTTCGGATCGAGAGCATCGCGGGCGCCGTCGCCGACCAGGTTGAACAGCACGACGGTCAGCGCGAGCAGTACGCCTGGGAGGAAGAAGAAGGTGGGGTCGGCACTGGTGAAGCTCACCGAGTAGGCGAGGATGTTGCCGAGCGTGGGCGTGGGTGGCTTGATCCCCACCCCCAGGAAGCTGAAGGCGGCCTCGGCAGAGATGTAGGCCGGGACCAGCAGGGTGAAGAACACCAGGATGGGGGCCCAGACGTTGGGCAGGACTTCCTTGAAGTAGAGCCGCAGCTTGGAGGCACCCATCAGCTTCGCTGCCTCGATGTATTCCCGCTCCCGGATGGACAGGACCTGGCCACGCACCACGCGGGCCACCGGCGGCCAGCCGAACAGCGCCAGGATGAGGATGACGTAGAGCCCGCTCGCCCGATCTCGGTCCGAGAGGAGCCCGAGCCCGGGCAGGCTCGCGACGTCAGTGCGGAGCAGGAGAACCGCCGGCGCCGACAGCGCCAGCAGCATCATCGTGACGGGGAACGACAGCGTCAGGTCGATGAACCGTCCGACCGTGGCGTCGATGAAACCGCCGGAGAAGCCCGAGACGATGCCGAGCACCACACCGATCAACACCGTGCAGGTCGTCGCGGTGAGCGCGATGCCGAGCGACCAGGTCATGGCCAGCATCAGCCGGGACAACAGGTCACGACCGGTGGACGGCTCGACGCCGAGCGGGTGATCCCAGCTGATGCCGCCGAAGCTGCCCGCCGGGTTGACACCGTCATCGGACAAGAGGTCCTGGTGGAACTCGTTGGGGTTGAGCACTCCGACCGCGACGAGGATCGGCGCCGCGATGGCGCACAGCACGATGATGGTCGAGCCCACGAACGAGATCATCGACAGCTTGTCGCTGCGGAACCGGGCGATCGCCAACTGCATGGGCGAGCGGCCGGTGACCTTGGTCGTGCCTTCTAGTGAAGCGTCAGCAGCGGCCTCGTCACCATGGGCCTCGAGATCCGAGGTCAGCGACACCTGGTCTCCTCCCGCAGGCTGGGCTGGTGGGACCATCCCCCACCGGCTCTCGGCACTCTATGTGACCCAAGCCGCACTGCAAGTCGCGAGGCGGTAACGATCTGGTCTCAGGCGAACGCGCTGGATCATTCGGTCGTTCAGGGCTGGCGAGGGAGATCCTGCCTCGAACCGGGACCATCGCCATTGACCTTCCCGTCGCCACCCACCACGGCCCCGGAAGTCAGGTCGAGCCACCGCCGGCCGAACTCGACCTCGTCCGACACTTCGGTCAGTCGGGAGGCCTCTTCGCTCGGGCGCCCGCCGTCCTCGTCGGCGTACAGCGCGGCAGTGACCGGCTGGGCCGGATGGTGTCCGAGCTCGCCGGCGAAGTGGCAGGCCACCTTGTGCCGGGGGCCGATCTGCATCAGCGGCGGCTCGTGCCGGGCGCAGATGTCCTGCGCCAGCTCGCACCGGGTGCGGAACCTGCAGCCCGAGGGCGGGTCGACCGGGCTGGGCACGTCACCGGTGAGCCGGATCCGCTCCCGGCGTCCCCCGATGGCGGCCTGCTTGACGTCGGGGACCGACGAGAGCAGCGCCTGGGTGTAGGGGTGCGCGGAGTGGTTGTAGAGGGAGTCACGGTCGGCGATCTCCACGATCTTGCCGAGGTACATCACCGCGACCTCGGGGCAGAAGTGCCGCACCACCGACAGGTCGTGGGCGATGAAGAGGAAGGCGATGCCGAACTCGCGCTGCACGTCCTGGAGCAGGTTGACCACCTGCGCCTGGATCGACACGTCGAGGGCGGACACAGGCTCGTCGGCCACGAGCAGCTTCGGCTGGAGCGCAAGGGCCCGGGCGATGCCGATGCGCTGCCGCTGACCACCGGAGAACTCGTTGGGGTAGCGGTTGTAGTGCTCGGGGTTGAGGCCCACCACCTCGAGCAGCTCACGCACCCGGTCGAGGACCTTGTCCTCAGGGACCATCTTGTGGACCCGAAGCGGGATGCCGATGATCGTGCCGACGGTGTGCCGAGGGTTCAGCGAGCTGTAGGGATCCTGAAAGATCATCTGGATCTCTTTGCGCAGCGGCAACATCTCGCGCCTGGAGAGCTTGGCCAGGTCCTGGCCCTCGAACAGCATCTCCCCGGCGGAGGGGTCGTACAGCCGAGTGATCACCCGGCCCGTCGTCGACTTGCCGCAGCCGGACTCGCCGACCAGGCCGAGTGAGCCTCCCCGCGGTACGGCGAAGGACACGCCATCGACGGCCTGCACATGGCCCACGACCCGGCGGATGATTCCTGAGGAGTGGACCGGGAAGTACTTCACCAGGTTGCGGACCTCGAGCAGGGTCTCACCGCCGGCGACCGCGATGTTCGGGCGTTCGATCGACATGTCCGTCATGCTTTTTCGGGGTCCCCGCGGAAGCGGTCGGCCTCCGCGCGGAGCGCTCTATCCGGGCGCTTTCGTGGGGAAATCATGCTTGCTCGCCCTGGATCTCGTCGATCTGCTCCTGCAGCTCGGGAATCAGCTCCCCGGTCTCGGGGTCGAGCAGGTCGGGAGACGCTTCGGGCAGGACCTCCTTGAGGTAGATCTCGTCGGGGTTGACCAGGTGGCACCGCTTGAGGTGGCCCGGCACACTCGCCTGCGCGAGCTCAGGCAGCGTGGTCCGACAGAGGTCGCCCGGCACCTTGTCGGAGTGCAGGCAGCGCGGGTTGAACGCGCAGCCGTCGGGCGGGTTGAGCAGGCTCGGCGGCGTCCCGGGGATCGGGATCAACCGGGCACCGGTGTCGCCGGTGATGTCGGGAACGCTGCTCAGGAGCCCCCACGTGTAGGGCATCTCGGGGAGCGTGAGGATCGACTTCGTCGGTCCGCTCTCGACCGCCCGTCCGCCGTACATGACCAGCACGTCGTCGGCGACCTCGGCGACCACGCCGAGGTCGTGGGTGATCAGCACGACCGCCGAGCCGTACTCGCGCTGCAGGTCCTGGAGCAGGTCGAGGATCTGGGCCTGGACCGTCACGTCGAGCGCGGTCGTCGGCTCGTCGGCGATGAGCAGCTGCGGGTTGTTGACCAGTGCCATCGCGATCATCGCGCGCTGCCGCATCCCGCCGGAGAACTGGTGCGGGAAGTCATCGACCCGGCGAGAGGCCTGTGGAATGCCGACCCGGTCCAGCATCTCGATGGCCCGGCGGCGTGCTTCGGCCTTGGACACGTTGTTGTGCATCCGGACGGCCTCGACGATCTGCTTCCCGACCGAGTAGAACGGGTGCAGCGCCGTGAGGGGGTCCTGGAAGATCATCGCGACATCGTTGCCGCGCAGGCCGCGCAGGGTGTCCTTGTCGGCGCCGATGACCTCGGTGCCGCCGACCCGGATCGAGCCGGACAGCCGGGTGGACTGCGGGTTATGCAGCCCGAGCACCGCCATCGACGACACCGACTTGCCTGATCCGGACTCCCCCACGATCCCCAGGGTCTGGCCGCTGCGGACGGTGTAGCTGAGATCGGATACCGCCTGGACCAGGCCGTCATGGGTCGGGAACTGGACGTTGAGGTTTTCGACGACCAGGTAGGGGTCGTCCGCCGCAGCGGCCGGACGGCCGAACTCCAAGGCGCTCGACGACGTCGTGGCGCTCATCCGAGCCGCACCCGTGGATCGATGACGGCGTACAGCAGATCGACGATCAGGTTCGCCAGCACCACGACTGTGGCGGCGAACAGGACGGTCGCGGAGACGACCGGGAAGTCGGCGGGCGAGAAGATGGCGTTGATGGCCAGGCGACCGATGCCGTCGATCTGGAAGATCTGCTCGGTGAAGACGGTGCCGCCGAGCAGGGCGGCGAAGTCGAGGCCGAAGATCGTGATGATGGGCACGATCGCCGCCCGCAACGCGTGGTTCACCACCACGCCGCGCGGCGAGACCCCTTTCGCCACCGCGGTGCGGACGTAGTCCTCGCCCAGCGTCTCGATCATCTGGCCGCGCGAGTACCGCGCGTAGGAAGTGGAGAAGGTGAGGCCGATGACCGCCCAGGGCAGTAACAGGGCGGTCGCCCAGGCCACCGGGTCCTGGGTCAGTGGGTGGTACGTCGTGTCTTCGATCAGTTTCCACTTCAGCGAGATGTAGATCCACGCCATCAGCGCCACCACGTAGTAGGGGATCGCCGAGACGAGGACGCTGAAGCCGACCAGCCCGCGGTCGACCGCGGTCCCCCGTCTCTGGGCGGCAATGGTGCCCAGCAGCACGCCCAGCGTTAGGTAGATCACGGCGCCGCCCACCGCGATCGAGAGGGTGGCCGGGAACTTCGAGACCAGCTCGGAGGTCACCTCGCCTCGGGTGCGGTAGGAGATGCCCAGGCACGGTGCGTCGCAGTGGTAGGTCGCTCCGAAATCGATCTCCCGGTCGTGGAACAGGCCACCGACCCAGATGCCGTACTGGTTGACCATCGAGTCATTGAAGCCGAGCTGCTCGGTCAGGATGGCGAGCTTCTCCGGCGTGCACTTGCCGTTGAGGTCACACAACGGTTGGGCCGGGTTGGCGGGCCCCTTGAAGAACAGCACGAACACGCACATGGACGTCAGGACGACGACCAGGAACGCCGACATGAGCCGCCGCACGATGTAGCCGAACACCTCGAGCCTCCGTCGCTGGGTCGTTGATCCGGGTCACCGGGGCGGGCCGGCAGGCCCGCCCCGGTGACGCCGGGACTTGGGTGGTGCGTGGACTACCGGGTCAGCCGGCGCTCACCCACATGTCGCGGAACGACGGCATGCCGAGGGTGTTGTCGATCACGTGCCCCTGGATCTGCGAGCCGTGCGCCTGCACGACCCCGCCGTAGTAACGCGGCACCACGGGCAGCCAGGTCGTCATGATCTCCTGCTCGAGGGCGTTCCAGGCAGCGGGCTGGTCCTCGGCCGGCATCCCGTAGATCTCCTCGATCTGCGCGTCGACGTCCGGCTGGTTGAACACCGCCTCGTTGCTGCCGAGGCCGACGTTCTCGACGTCCGTGGACTGGAAGATCGGCGGCACCCATGACGCGCCCGACGGCCAGTCGGAGCACCAGCCGTAGGACCGCAGGTTGATCGGCGCATCCGGGTTGTCCCGGTCGGCGACGTAGTTCGCGATGGTGGTCGGGAGGGCCTTGACCGTGAACCCGGCCGCCTCCAGCCCCTTGGTCAGTGCATCGACAGACGCGACGTCGGTGTCGCTGTCCGTGCGGAAGTAGAAGCTGAGCTCGTAGCCGATGTTGCCGCTGTCCGTCAGGATCTGCTTCGCCTTGTCCGCGTCGGTCTCGAACGGACCGTGACCCTCGACCGGGTCGTACGGCTCACGACCGGGCACGCCCGGAGGCATGAGGTTCTGAGTGGCAACCGCGTTGACGTCCGGGATCAGGCCGGCGGCGACGATCTGGTCCTCGTAGGGGACGGCCCAGGTCAGCGCCTCGGCGATGGCCTTGTCCGTCACCGTGCGCTGGTCGAGGAAGTAGCCGAAGGTGCAGGGCTGGCCTCCCGTGACCAGGCGACCGGTCTCGTTGAACTTCCGGTAGTCCTGGGCGAGCACGTCGTCGTAGGTGAGCGTGGTCTTGGCCGCACCGGAGTCGTTGAGCAGGATCTGGTCGATCTGCTCACCCGACTGGCCAGCCTTGAACACGTAGCTGTCCGGGTACGCCGTGCGCGCCGGGTCAGTGGCCGGGTCCCACTGGTCGTTGCGGACCAGCGTGAGCGACTTGCCGACGGTGTACTGGTCGATCTTGTACGGGCCGGTCGCAAGGGGCTTCTGGGCGTACGTCGCCGGGTCGCTGACGGCCGGGTCGGTCGGGATGGGACCGATGGCCGGGAAGTTCGCGTAGTAGGCGAAGTCGGGGAACGGCTTGGACATCTTGACGGTGATGGTGTTGCCCTCGACGGTTACCGCCTGCTGGGCCTCGAAGCCGCCGGGGTCGGTGTAGGGACCCTTGTAGTCCTCGCCGCCCAGGAAGAACGCGTTGCTGTAGGAGAGGCCAGGGCCGTTCGGGAAGACCTTGCCGTCCATCGAGCGGACGATGCCGAACGCGACCTCGTCGGCGGTGACCGGAGCGCCGGTCTCCCACTTGACGCCGTCGCGCAGCGTGAACTCCCACTCGGTGAAGTCCTCGTTGGGGGTGCCGAGATCGGTGGCCAGGTCGGGCACCAGGATCATCTGGCCCGACTCCTCGTCGTAGGAGTACTGGGTCAGCGACCGTGTCACCAGCGCGGTCATGATCGCGTTGGTGTCGGTGTAGTAGAGGTCCGAGGGGTCGAGCGGGGTGGTGAGCCCGAGCTCGGTCAGCACCGTGACGGTGCCGCCCTCCGTGGCGCCCTCGATCGTGACGGGGCCTTCGCGGTCCGGGTCTGTGCCGCTGCCGGTGTTGCCGAGGTTCTCGGCGTCGACTGAATCCCTTGGATCCGAGGCACCGCTGTCATCGTCGCCCCCGCCGCCACAGGCGGCCAGGGTGAGCAGGCTGGCCGTGGCCAGGGCCACCGCCGATCTCTTCAGGCGCATTGCCTTTGTCACCTTTCGTTGTTGGAGCACACATACAAAAGCCGCGCCGACAGGCGTCAGCGGCGAGTCCTCGGGTCGAACGCGTCACGGATCGAGTCGCCGAGGAGGTTCAGGGAGAGGGTCAGCACAGTGATCGTGCCGACCGGCAGCCAGAGGTAGAGGCCGTAGTCGGCATAGAACGGCGTCGCGTCCGCGACCATCTTGCCGAGCGACGGGGTGCCGGTCAGGCCCACGCCGAGGAAGGACAGCCCGGCCTCGGCAGCCACGAACGCCGGCATCCCCAGCGAGATCGACACCACGATGGGCGCGACCAGGTTGGGCAGCAGCTCCTTGGACAGGATCTGCCTGGTGGGGACGCCAATCACCTCGGCGGCCAGGATGAACTCGCGCTCCCGCAGCGACAGCACCTGGCCGCGGATCAGGCGGGTCAGCCCCATCCAGCCGAAAATCACCAGCACGCCGATCAGCGCCGCGAGCTGGGCCCACTTGAGGGTGTCCAGGTCAGAGAACCGGGACGTGACGATCGGCGCCAGGGCGAGCATGCCGAGCAGGTAGGGGAATGACAGGAAGAAGTCGGTGAAGAACGAGATGACCCGGTCTGCCCAGCCGCGCGAGAAGCCGGACACCAAACCCAGCAGGATGCCGATGAAGGTCGACACCACGGTCGCCACCAGCGCCACGACCAGCGAGGTGCGCAGCCCATTGACCAGATAGGCGAGGTTGTCGTAGCCGACGCGCGGCGCAACGCCCAGAGGGTGGTCCCACGTGAAGGAGTGGAACGGCGGACCGATCGCGGGATAGCCGTCGAACTCGAGCACCTCGGTCGTGCGCGGTGCGCCGGGGTCCTTGATGTCCCAGTAGAGGCCCGCCTGCTTGACGAGGAACGGACCGATGATGGCGATGAGCACCAGGAGGAACAGGATGGTCGCGCAGACCACCGCGACCTTGTCCTTGCGCAAGCGACTCAGCGCGATCTGGGTGGGCGACTTGCCCGCGATCTCCTTGGGAGTCTTAGGGTCGATGTCCTCGACTGATGGGTCGTGGGCGAGCACAGTCTCCTGGTCGACCACTCCGCCAGGGTCAAGGGACACAGCCACCTCCAGACAGACAGACCCGGCGTGGTCACGCGGCGGGCGCCGCCGCTGACTGTAAACCAGTTGACATGCGCTTTAGGGCGCAGCGCGATAACAAATGGGTCTCAGACCGCCCGCGTTCCTCAGGCGGAATCTGTCTCGTCCGGCAGATCTTCCGTTGGCACGGCGTCCACACCGGCTTCCTTGCGCTGCTCGGCGGTGATCGGTGCCGGGGCAGCGGTCAACGGGTCCACCCCGCCACCGGACTTCGGGAACGCGATCACCTCGCGGATGGAGTCGGTGCGCGCGAGGAGCGCGGTGATCCGGTCCCAGCCGAACGCGATGCCGCCGTGCGGCGGCGCGCCGTAGGTGAACGCGTCGAGCAGGAAGCCGAACTTCTCCTGCGCCTCGGCCTCCCCGATGCCCATCACGGAGAAGACCCGCTTCTGGACGTCCTCGCGGTGGATACGGATCGAGCCGCCGCCGATCTCGTTGCCGTTGCAGACGACGTCATAGGCCCAGGCGAGCGCGTCGCCGGGGTCCTTGTCGAAGGTGTCGAGGTCCTGCGGGGAGGTGAAGGCGTGGTGGACCGCGGTCCACGCGCCACCTCCGACTGCCACGTCACCGGCCGCCGTGGCCTCGTCAGCCGGCTCGAAGAGCGGGGCGTCGACGACCCACAGGAAGCTCCAGGCGGCCTCGTCGATGAGATCGCCGCGCCGGCCGATCTCCAGCCGCGCGGCACCGAGCAGGGCCCGGCTGGGCTTGGGCAGCCCCGCCGCGAAGAAGACACAGTCGCCCGGCTGGGCACCGACGTGGGCCGCGAGACCCGCCCTCTCCTCGTCGGACAGGTTCTTGGCGACGGGTCCCCCGAGCTCGCCGTCGTCCTGGACCAGCACGTAGGCCAGCCCCCTGGCGCCGCGCTGCTTCGCCCACTCCTGCCAGGCGTCGAGCTGCTTGCGCGGCTGGCTCGCACCGCCGGGCATGACCACCGCGCCGACGTACGGCGCCTGGAAGACGCGGAACGGCGTCTCCTTGAAGTAGTCGGTGCACTCGACGAGCTCCTGGCCCATCCGCAGGTCTGGCTTGTCGGTGCCGAAGCGGGCCATCGCCTCGGCGTACGTCATCCGCGGCAGCGGCCGCGGCAGGTCGTAGCCGACCAGCGCCCAGACCTTTGCCAGCACGTCCTCGGCGACCTTCAGGACGTCGTCCTGCTCGACGAAGCTCATCTCGATGTCGAGCTGGGTGAACTCCGGCTGCCGGTCGGCGCGGAAGTCCTCGTCGCGGTAACAGCGCGCGATCTGGTAGTAGCGCTCCATGCCGGCGACCATCAGCAGCTGCTTGAACAGCTGGGGGCTCTGCGGCAGGGCGTACCAGCTGCCCGGTCGGAGCCGCGCCGGGACCAGGAAGTCGCGGGCGCCCTCGGGGGTCGACCGGGTCAAAGTCGGCGTCTCGATCTCGACGAAGCCGTGGTCGTCGAGGACGTCGCGGGCCGCCTTGTTGACCTTGCTGCGCAGCCGGATCGCGTGGTTGGGCGCCGCACGACGGAGGTCGAGGTAGCGGTACTTGAGCCGGGCCTCTTCGCCGACCTCAATATGGTCGCTGATCGGGAACGGCAACGCGGCAGCGGCGCTGAGCACCTCGACGTCGGTGGCGACGACCTCGATCGCACCCGTCGCGAGGTTGGGGTTCTCGTTGCCCTCCTTGCGCAGGGTCACCTCCCCGACGACCTTGAGGCAGTACTCCGCACGAAGCTGGTGGGCGACGGCCTCGTCCCGGATCACGACCTGCACGACGCCACTCGCCTCGCGCAGGTCGATGAACGCCACGCCGCCGTGGTCGCGCCGGTTGGCGACCCACCCGGCGAGCGTCACGATCTGGCCGGCGTCGTCGGCGCGCAGACTCCCGGCGTCGTGGGTGCGGATCACTTCTCTGTCTCCTCGGGAGTCCATGCGTGTGGGTCCGCGGCGACCTGCTCGCCGCTGCGGATGTCCTTGACCTCGTTGCTGTCGGGGAACCAGACGTAGGGGATGCCCCTGCGCTCGGCGTACCGGATCTGCTTGCCGAACTTCTGCGCACTCGCGGCGACCTCGGTGGCGATGCCGCGGCTGCGCAGCGCGGCCGCGACGTTCTCGCTCGCACTGCGCGACTCCTCGTCGACGAGCGCGACCAGCACCGTGCTCGGCACCTTCGGGCCGGGCTCGAGGGCGCCGTCGGCGAACAGTGGGATCAGGGTGCGCGAGACGCCGAAGCTGATGCCCACGCCGGGGTACGTCGTGCGGCCGTCGCTCGCAAGGGCGTCGTACCGGCCGCCGCCTGCGACCGACTTCAGCCGCTCGTAGCCCTCCATGAACACCTCGAGCACGGTGCCGGTGTAGTAGTCGAGGCCGCGCGCGATCCGCAGGTTCGCCTCGACGCTGACGTGGTCGTTCACGGCGCTGGCGCAACCGTCGACGACCGCCGCGAGCTCGGTGAGCCCCTCGTCGAGCAGCTCGTCCTCGACGCCCAGCCCCCGCACCCGCTCGACGAACGAGGTGTCCGGGACCCGGATCGTCGCGAGCTCGAGGCAGCGCTGCGCCTGTTCCTCGGTCGCGCCGGCCTCGGAGACCAGCAGAGCTGCGACCGCGTCGGCGGGCTGCTTGTCGAGCTTGTCGATCTGACGGATCGCGGCCGTGACGTCCGGGATGCCCAGGCCGCGGTAGAAGCCCTGGATCAGCTTGCGGTTGTTGACCTGGAAGGAGAGGTTCGGCAGCGGCAGCGCGTCGAGCGCCTCGACCATCACCCGGACCACCTCGACGTCGTGGTGGAACGGCAGCTCGTCGCGGCCGACCACGTCGATGTCGGCCTGGGTGAACTGGCGGTAGCGGCCGTCCTGCGGCCGCTCGCCGCGCCAGGCCGGCTGGATCTGGTAGCGCCGGAACGGGAACTCGAGCTTGCCGCTGTGCTCGAGGACGTAGCGCGCGAACGGCACCGTGAGGTCGAAGTGCAGGCCCAGCCCCGAGTCCCCCGCCGCATCGTCGGCATGGAGCCGGCGCAGTGCGTAGATCTCCTTGTCGATCTCGCCGCCCTTGGACAGCCGGTCGATCGGCTCGACGGCGCGGGTCTCGATGTTGGCGAAGCCGTGCAGCTCGAAGCTGTGGGAAAGGCTGGCGATCACCTGTCGTTCGACGGCGCGGTGCTCGGGCAGCAGCTCGGGGAACCCGCTCAGCGGGGTGGGCTTGTCAGTCATGCGATCAGCGGAGTGTCGGGAGGTCTTGAAGGTACGGGTTGATGGCGCGCTCCCGGCCGATGGTGGTCTGCTCGCCGTGGCCGGGCAGCACCACGATGTCGTCGGCGAGAGTCAGCACCTTGGTGGCGAGGCTGTGCAGCATCGTGGGGTGGTCGCCGCCGGGCAGGTCTGTGCGGCCGATCGAGCCGGCGAACAGCAGGTCGCCCGAGAACATCACCTCGGAGACCTCGTCGACGTCGGGGTACGGCGATCGGAAGGTCACCGAGCCCTCGGTGTGGCCGGGCGTGTGGTCGACGGCGAACCTGATGCCGGCCAGCTCGAGCTCCTGCAGGTCACCCAGCTCGCGGACGTCGTCCGGCTCGTCCCAGGTGTAGTCCCCGCCCAGCATCATCCGGGCCGTCTCCGGAGACATGCCCGCCATCGGATCGGTGAGCAGGTGCCGGTCGTTCGGGTGGATCCAGGCCGTGGCGTCGTAGCCGCCCGCCACGGGGGCCACGCAGAACATGTGGTCGACGTGGCCGTGCGTCACCAGGACGCTGACGGGCTTGAGCCGGTGCTCCTCGACCACGCGGGCAACGCCCTCGGTGGCCTCCATGCCGGGGTCGATGACCACGCACTCGGAGCCGGGAGCCGTCGCCACGACGTAGCAGTTGGTGCCCCACGGACCTGCGGGGAAGCCGGCGATCAGCACCGGCCAACCCTATCGGTGGAGAAGACACCCCACGACATCGCGGTGTGGGCGCTGCGCGCGGCGCGCGCTGACGCGGGGACCCCGAAAAGCAGGTCACAGCCCCGCATCGGTTGCGGGCGGGAAGGCATCACCTCATCGGCGTTGACTACCATGCCGCAGTGATGAGCCAGGGGTCCGTGCACGAGTGGGGTCGCGTCGACGGGGACGGGAATGTCTTCGTCCGCACCGCCGATGGCGAGCGGCCCGTCGGACAGTACCCCGCTGGCACGCCCGACGAGGCGCTGGCGTTCTTCACCGAGCGGTTCGAGGCGCTGTCGTTCGAGGTCGAGCTGCTCGAGCAGCGGATCCGCTCCGGCGTGATGTCGCCCGAGGAGGCGCTCCAGTCGGTGAAGACCGTGTCAGCGCAGGTGACCGACGCCAACGCGGTCGGTGATCTGGCCTCCCTGACCACGCGGCTCGAGTCGCTGCGGCCGGTGATCGAGGGTCAGCGCGAGTCCCGCCGGGCCGAGCGGGTGCTGAAGACCGCCGAGGCCAAGGTGTCCAAGGAGAAGCTGGTCGCCGAGGCCGAGAAGATCGCCGAGGGCAGCGACTGGCGCGCTGGCGCCAACCGGCTGCGCACCCTGCTCGACGAGTGGAAGGCACTCCCCCGCATCGACCGCGCGTCCGACGACGCGCTGTGGCGCCGGTTCTCGGGCGCCCGGACGTCGTACACCCGGCGCCGCAAGGCGCACTTCGCGGAGCAGAACGAGAAGCGGGACGCCGCGCGGGAGGTCAAGGAGCGGCTGGTCAAGGAGGCCGAGACGCTCGCCGACTCGACCGAGTGGGGCCCGACCGCGGGCCGCTACCGCGAGCTGATGCGCCAGTGGAAGGCGGCCGGCCCCGCGCCCAAGGACGTCGACGACGAGCTGTGGCGCCGGTTCCGCGCCGCGCAGGACACCTTCTTCGGCGCCCGCGACGCCACCAACGCGGCGCTGGACGCGGAGTACGCCGCCAACGCGGAGGTGAAGGAGAAGATCCTCGTCGAGGCCGAGGCGCTGCTGCCGGTCACCGACCTCGACGCCGCCAAGCGCGGGTTCCGCGAGATCGCCGACCGCTGGGAGGCCGCCGGCAAGGTGCCGCGCGAGCGGATCAAGGAGCTCGAGGGCCGGATGCGTGTCGTCGAGCAGGCCATCCGCAGCCTCGAGGACGAGCAGTGGCGCAAGTCCGACCCGGAGAAGTCCGCCCGCGCCGACGACATGGTCACCCAGCTCGAGGCCGCCATCGCCCAGGTCGAGGCCGACCTAGCGAAGGCCCGCGAGTCCGGCAACGAGAAGAAGATCAAGGAGCTGGAGGAGAACCTCGCCTCCCGCCAGGCCTTCCTCGACATGGCCCGCCGCGTCTCCGCCGACTACGCCTGACGCACGCCGAGCCGTCGTTACTGCGCACCAGTAAGGACGGGTCACCACCTCAACCCGCGACGAGCCGTCGCTACTGCGCATCAGTAACGACGGGTCACCACCTCAACCCGCGACGAGCCGTCGCTACTGCGCACCAGTAACGACGGGTCGATTGGGCTGAGCGGCCCGGACTGACACGGAATCGTCCACAACGTGCGTCGGCGCGCGGTTGTCCACAGCTGCAGTCGTTGCGCCAGCGAAGTGTCCAGGGCGTTGGCAAGTTCATCCGTCATGACTCAACTCGTCGTCCCCGATGCCGGGTGGCTCGACAGCTCGTGCAACCTTCCGCTCGATGTCCCGTTCACGGCGGCAGTGGCGCGGGCTGCAGGGGTGCCCCGGTCCCTGCTCACGCTTTGGTGCCAGTTCGGGCTGCTGCGCCAGCCCGTTCGGCGGGTGTACGTCGCAGCGCAGGTCCCCGACTCTCTGCTGCTGCGCGCGCAATGCCTCAGCCTCGTCGTACCCGACGACGCGGTCATCTGCGACCGGCATGCCGGCTGGCTGCTCGGCGCTGAGATGGTGCTCGTACCGAACGAGCATCTCGAGGTGCTACCGGTCTCGATGTACCTGCCCACAGGTCGTCGACTTCGCAACCCACTGTCCGAAAGCGGTGAGCGCCGTCTACGTCCCGAGGACATCACTGAAATCATGGGGCTGCCGGTGACGACCATGCTGCGGACCGCCTGGGATCTGGGCCGCGTCCGGTCGAGAGAGCGCGCAATCAGCGCCATGGACCAGATGCTTCGTCTGCCGGGGTTTCCTCTCGATGCCTTCCTCGCGGGTGTCGAGCGGTTCCGCGGCGAGCGCTGGGTCACCACTCTGCGAGTGCTCGCCCCGCTGGCCGACGGTCGCGCGGAGTCGCCCCCGGAATCGATCCTGCGACTGTACTGGATCGATGTCGGGCTCCCCTGGCCGCAACCTCAGCTCGAGATCAGGCGCGATGGCAGCCTCGTCGCTCGAGTCGACCTCGGCAACGAGGACCTCGGCTACGTCGCCGAGTACTACGGCGAGGAGTTCCACACCTCCGACGAACAGTGCGTCCACGACACCGGCCGGGTTGAGGTCATCGAGCGCTCAGGCTTCGTGGTCGACGTGTTCACCAAGCACAACGTCTTCGGCCCGCGCCGTGATGCGGAGCGTCGCCTGCTTCTCGGCGCCGAACGCGCCCGGGCGCTGCGCCCGTCGCGGGTCTATCTCTGATCGACGCCGAGCCGCCGCTACTGACCGTCAGTAGCAACGGGTCGCTACTCCAAACGATGCCGAGCCGTCGTTACTGCCTGTCAGTAACGACGGGTCACCACTCCAAACGAGCCGAGCCGTCGTTACTGCCTGTCAGTAACGACGGGTCACCACTCCAAACGACGCCGAGCCGTCGTTACTGCCTGTCAGTAACGACGGGTCACCACACCAAACGCCTACTGGGTGACGCGGTAGGCGTCGAAGACGCCCGGGACCGAGCGGACGGCCTTGAGCACGTTGTCGAGGTGCTTGGCCTCGGCCATCTCGAACGTGAACCGGCTCTTGGCGACCCGGTTGCGGGTGGTCTGCAGGTTGGCGCTGAGGATGTTCACGTGCGCGTCCGAGAGCACCATCGTGATGTCGGCGAGCAGCCGGGCCCGGTCCAGCGCCTCGACCTGGATGTTGACCAGGAACGTCGACTGGGCGGTCGGCGCCCACT